>JBAQKN010000029.1:0-224680 GCA_049301055.1 Pseudobdellovibrio sp.
ATCAACATAAGGGTTGTCGATTTGGTATACGTCGCCAGTTAAGATAATTTTTGTATTAGCCCCAGCACGTGTCACAATTGTTTTGATTTCATGCGGAGTTAAATTTTGCGCTTCATCTACAATTAAATATTGTTTCGGAATACTTCGTCCGCGGATATATGTAAGCGGCTCGATATTTAGCATACCTTGATTAATTAATTCTTGGGCGCGGCCTGATGCTTTTTTATCAGATCCCATTAAAAACTCAACGTTGTCAAAAATGGGCTGCATCCATGGGTTTAATTTTTGTTCAATATCACCTGGTAAATAACCTATATCGCGGCCCATAGGAAAAATTGGACGTGAAACTAATAATTTCTGGTAACGGCCTTCATCTAGGGTTTTAAATAATCCTGCAGCAATAGCTAATAAAGTTTTTCCTGTTCCTGCTTTACCAACTAATGAAACCATCTGAATTTCATCATTCAGTAAGGCATCTAATGCAAAACTTTGTTCAACGTTTCTGGCTTGAATTCCCCAAATACTTTCTGGCGGATTCAACAATGGAATAATTGCTTTAACAGCCATTGAATAACGGCCAATTGCCGAATGGTTTGGATTCGCTTTGTCTTTTAAAATAATGTATTGATTATCATAAACTTTTTGATCAACTTCCATTTTTTTTGTTTTATAAAATTGATCAATTCTTTCAGGAGTTACTTCAATCTCTAGGTAACCTTCATACATGTCACCCTGATTTAAATCAGAATTATCGTAATCTGTTGCAAATACACCATAAACATCGGCTTTAATTCTAAGATTAATATCTTTAGTAATTAATTCGACTTTCATGCGTGGATTTTGTTTTTGTAAAGCTAATGCTGTACTTAAGATTCTGTTGTCTGCTTTTGTTTGGTCTAATTCGGCATGAAGGCTAGACATTCCAAGATCAGTCGTAATGTATACGATGGCTTCATGATTATCAATTTGCACGCCCTGAGCAAGGCTTCCCTTATTTCTTAGAACATCAATGAAACGACTAAATTGTCTAGCATTTCGACCATTTTCACCTTGGTCACGCTTAAACTTATCAACTTCTTCGATAACTGCAAATGGGATGTGAATATCAGCTTCACCAAACTTTAATAACGCGAACGCATCAAATAAAATCACATTGGTATCAATAACTACTTTGCGGCGCTGTTTTTTAGTCGTCAATTCGACCTCCTGTATGTCTTAATTAAATTCGACAATACAGTGGCCTTAAAGTCACTCTTTTTACTTTAATATTTAATTTAAATTTTTCTTTTCTTTTATGAAGTTCTAGGCGCCATAATATCACCTTCATCTTTTTTAAGACCCGAGCTCACCGTCTCGATAAAACGAACAAAATACTGAAGCGCATCATCAGTGGATGCAACCTTCAAGAATTCAGATCCATGGCGCAATACACCTTCAATCTTTTCATCGATGACATGCTTAATTTTGATTGAGATAGGGAAGTATGTTTTTTGATTTAAATAAACGCGCATTGATACTTCTTCGCCGACCTGAAATTGGCCATGTTCAGACTCAATATCAAAAGAAATACCTTCATCAGAAATATCATAAATTGCAACTTTTAACAGACCCTTTTCTGGCAATATAACCATTGCGCTTACGAACTCAGTCAGGATTGTTCTTTTAACTTGGCGGCGCTCATTAAATAGTATCTTTTGGCGCTGCTCTTCTAAACTTAAAATCTCATGCGTCTCTGAAACAAAACTATGGTTTACGTTCTTTGCCACATTTTTTAAACGAGGAACTAAATCTAATACTTTACCCATGGAACCCCCATCCCTACTATTTTATCGGCACAACAGCGTTTAAACTTGAGACCTAGAACATTCCGGATTAGTTTATTTTCGTGCGGAAGTTAGCCATTTTTATAGCCTTAAGTCTGCTTTTTCATTTAAGCTCCTACACCGGGCTTATTTCTATTTCTTCTAATCGGACCCGCAATGCGATGTCTGACAATTTGACTCAAGTTGAGATTATCGAAAATAAGCCTATGACAAAACACTCTGCGCAAGAAAAGCCTATTATCAAACAACTGGACCCAAAAAATCAGATTGAATCAACTCAGCTTGCACGCTTTGAATCTGAAAAAACTCAACGTGTTCAGACCGAAACAAAGGCCAGTACTTTTGGCCAGACAACTAATCAGAATTCTCAACCAACCCATGAAACTAAAAAATCTTTGCAAAATCAAAAAATACAGAAAAATTCAGCACAAAACCAACCCAAAGATACAGATGAAGATCTTCCTGAATTTACACGCTTAACAAATTCCAGAGTTGCGCAGTACGAGGCTTCAAAAATTAGTATTGAATTACCCAGCGATATTCAAAATGCTTCCGCGACTAATTTAAATACAGATGCTACGACCTATTACTCATTTTATAATCGTGTTGAAGAGCTTATTTATGTTCGTTGGGTCGAACGCCTGGATTCTTATTGGAACCGGATCCCACTTAGTTTTAAAAAAGACAACCTTTATGGCCGAAACTGGATAACGCAAATTGAAGTCATCTTAAATGCTAATGGAGAATACTACTCGTCTACGATTTTAAAATCGTGTGGTTACCAGCCCTTTGACGAGGCCACTATTTTTGCTTTTAAGAATGCGCGGTACTTTCCCAATGTTCCCAGGGCTAAGGTCGAACCCGACGGTTTTGTACGGCTAAAGTACAGTTTTGGCTTACACATAGGTTCCTATCGTTAAAGCCCAGAGTACACTGTGTCTATGAAAACAAAAAATTTACTTTTAATACTTGTTACATTTTTAATATCCCAAAACTCGTCTGCAGTACTTTTTGAATTTGGATTATCTTATGGATTTCAGAAAAAAACGTTCAATACAGCAAACTATTATCAATCTGAAAATAAATCCGCTTCTTTTTCAGTTTCCTTCATTGAAAAGCTAGCACTTGAAATTAGTCATACTGACGGATTTTATGAAAGCCAAGAATCAGATTCAAACTCAACACGGACAGTTCAACAAAAAACACTGATGAGCGATGCTTCGCTTATTTTAATCTTACTTGATCGACAAAGCTATATTCAACCTTATCTTAAAGGTGGAGTCGCATACATTCAGAAGAAACAAGAAGTTCGATATCTAAATTCATCAACGATCACAATTCCCGAATCAAATGGTTGGGCTCCAAGCTATGGTGCTGGATTAAAATTTATTTTATCAGAACGTTTTTCTATTCGCTTGGGTTATGATGTGTGGCAAACTCCACTGAGCGATGGTACAAAATCCGATGACTCCGCGTTTAAGGCAGGAATGACTTGGACTATTTAGTAGATGAAATTTTATCCTAAATTAATTCTTTGCTGCTCCGTTCTGCTTTTTTCAAGCTGCCAAATTGGTTACTTATTGCGAACTAGTTATGATCACCTAGCAATGTTAACCACGAAGATTCCAATCGAAAAAGCTTTGCACCTTGAAAACTTAACGGCAGATCAAAAAAAGAAAATCGAATTAACACAAGAAATACGAAACTTTTCATTCGACACTTTGCAATTGGCAAAGTCAGATAATTATACTCAATATGTTCAACTAGATCGCCCCTATATTACTTATGCCGTCATGGCTTCCTATAAATGGAAATTTGAATCTTATCTCTGGGACTTTCCATTTATAGGCAAAGCTCCGTATAAGGGCTACTACAATGAAAAATTAGCCAAACAAGAAGCTTTAGAAATGAAAAATAAAGATTACGATGTTTATGTTCGCGGAGTACCAGCTTATTCAACTCTAGGTAAATTAACTGATCCACTTTTGTCCTCGATGTTAACGTACAAAGAACATGATTTAGTTAATACCATTATCCACGAACTTGTTCACACGACTTTATTTATTAAAGACAATATTGATTTTAATGAACGCCTTGCAGTTTTTGTTGCCAACAAAGGAACAGAATTATTTTATATCAATAAAGAAGGCGCTGATTCAAAAACAGTGGCATTGATTCAACAAGAAAATACAGATGATGCCTTATTTTCTGAGTTTATAACCAAAGAACTTGATGAACTTAAAATGTGGTATCAAAACTTTGATACCACTAAAAATATAGCCATCGAAGATAAAGAAAAAATAAGACAAGAACGCCTAAATCTTATTAAAGTTCATTTTTCAGAAAAATTAGTCCCGCTTTTAAAAACTAAATCTTACTCACGTTTTAAGGACGGTGAATTTAACAATGCAAGCCTTGGTACTTATCAAACGTACATGAAGGACCTAAGCGATTTTGAAAAAGTATATGCCAAAAGTGGCAAATCAATTCCTGCTTTTTTAACAAAATGTAAAGAATTAAATTCTGTAAAGGACCCCGAAGCCGAACTTAAAAAATGGGCGGCTGAATAAATTTTGACAATCGCAATTGCGCCGTTTAATTTAGGTTATTATGATTCAAGTCTTTCGCAACCAATTTGATATAAATAATTCAACAAGTACTGAATTCAATTCGGTTACATTGGTTATTTCATTTTATAAAAGTACGCGAATGCTTGAACTTGTATTAGCTTCTTTAGAAAATCAAACCAGTAAAAACTTTAATTTAATTATTTGTGATGATGGCTCAAGCGAAAGCATTGTTGAATACATGCAAAATAAATTTGATAATCTAAATTATCCGATTTTGCATATCTGGCACCCAGACAGTGGTTTTAGAAAAAACAGAATCCTAAATTGGGGACTTCACTATTGCAAAACGGATTATATGATTTTTATTGATCAAGATTGCATATTGCATCCAGCCTTTATTTCAGAACACTTAGAAAATAAAAAACCAAAATCTGTACTATGCGGCCGACGAATTAACTTAACTTCTACTGTAAGCCAACTTTTAACGCCAGATAAAATTAAGCACTACTTTGTCGAAAAAAATATTTGGTGGATTATTTTAGTTGGATTGTTTATGAAAGATAATAACGGAATTAAAGGCATTTATTACAAAAATAATTTTCTTCGTCGGCTTGCAAACAGAAAACCACGCGGTATAGTGGGCTGCAATTTTTCTGTATTCAAACAGGATCTTCTAGATATTAATGGATTTGATACTCGCTATGAAGGCGCTGGCTTCGGAGAAGATTCAGACATCGAATTTCGCTTAAAATTAAATAATGTAGTAATGATTCCATTCTGCAATACTGCCGTTCAGTATCATATTTATCACAGCTTATTAACGCGTTCGAATGAAAATGGAAATTTATACAACGAAGTTGTTCGCGCCAATAAAGCTAAAACAATTTTTGGCCTTGCGGAACAGATAAAAGATTAACTTTTTAATCGCATACTAAAAACAGGAAATCCTTTTCCATGTTATTAGTAAAAATGTTTTTACATTTTAATTAAGGTTGATCTACGTTCCAAGAAAATATGTGCTTTCGCCCACTTAGTACTTGGCTTAATATCAATCGCATCAATTGCCTGCATAATTTTACTATGCATGCCTTCATAAAACTTATCATCCATGGGAAGCTCTACAGGATCCTCTTTTTTTAATTTAAGTCTTAGTAAATGTTCTTTATTTGAAGATGCCTGTCTCATTCTGCCTCCGCATAGTGTGTGTTTAATTCCATAAAAATTCCGCCAACGTCATCAGTCCATTTTTTCAACTCACTTTGAGTCTCAAATGTTTCTTTTAATTTAATCAAGGCATGTCGATAATTTGCCTTTGCTGTATCGTACGGGCACTCCATAACTTCAGCGATTTCAGCAAAACTCATATCTTCATAAATTCGTAATACCAAGGCCGTTTTCTGTTTAAAAGGCAGTCGATCCACTTCGACTTGAATCATGCGACTAACAGCTCCGTGTACCAAATTTTTCTCTGCTGTCGCGGGAACACTTAATTGAACGTCTTCGATGTCCAAATAATTATAACGATTTTCGCGCAGCTTATTTCTAGCTGTATTCACTGTAATTTGATAAAGCCAACTTTTAAAACTAGCTCGCCCTTCAAACATATTTAGTTTTTCATAAGCCTTGATGAATGCCTCCTGCACAACATCCTGAGCTATGTCTAAATCTTTCATGAACCTGACGCTTAACCGAAGCAGTCCCCTTTGATGTCGTTTCACAAGTTCCGAAAAAGAAGCCCGATGCCCAGCACGAACTTCTTCGATCAACTGTTGATCCGTCTTTTCATTCAAAATTTGATCGTCCTTTTTTGCCGTTGAGAAATTTGTTCCTCTTTTCATAGACACGCCCTTGGCTAAAATCGGTTAATGAACCGGCTCATGACTTTAATTGGCCCCTTTAGTCTGGTACCAACTCGTCACTTGCTATAACTAAAAGCAATAAAAGGGCCAAAAAAATAGTGGTCACTTTAGCACTAACTATATGAAAGTATTGGTTTTTTAAGAAATGATTGATATCAGTTATAAATTTATATTATGCCTTCAAAGATGATTTGTGTGCTACAGAGTGCGCCAAATCTTCGCAAATATTTTGAATTCTATTCTGTATCATTGCATTTTCAAATACAAACTCTAGACCCAGAATTGGGCCACCTAGTTTATTATTTTTCATATGTTTAATAATTGCGCTTACCGTAATGACTGCGCGTTTATGAATTTTAAAAGTAATTTGAATTTGTTGTTTTTTTTCATAACGTGGCAACTGTGGGAAAACCAAAATTCTCATACCTGAATTTGAAATCTCGATAATATTAAATTTTGAATTCATAATCTTTTTTTGCGCCGCTAAAATACATCCTGATTGAGCCCACGAATCTGGAACAATATAACGAACATTTTTTCGACGTATTAATTTGTATAACTTAAACGGCCCCTGAATAAAGAAATCATTCGCCAAAGATTTTATATTTGTTTTAAAAAAATAGATCTCTGTTCCGATCTTAATTTTAAATGTAAGCGTCTGATTTATTAAATTAAAATCTTTTTTAAATATTAAACATAATTTGTTAGCCGATTCGGTTGCAACAAATTGTACAAAACCTACTTTTTCATTTTCAGGAGATTTAAATTGAATTTTTAAACTTCGCCTTTGAATAATTTCAAATACTTTACTTACTTCGTCAGGTTTTAATTCTGATAAGTAATCTAAAATACCTGTCGTCATGCGGCAGTTACTTTGTTTCGACCATTCTGTTTACTTAGATATAAAGCTTTGTCAGCTTTATTATAAACCTGATCCCAAGTTTCGTTCGCCGATCGTTCCGCAACACCAATTGAAATTGTTAATGGTATAACTTTATCTTCAAAAATAAATGTATGTGTTTGAATTGTGTGGCGAATACGTTCGGCAACTTCTAAAGCCGTACGCAGTGGCGTCGATTGCAAGATAATAACAAACTCTTCACCACCATATCTAGCAAAGTAATCATTCGATCGAACTAACTTGTTTTGCATTATATGGCCAAGTTCTTTAAGTACAAAATCGCCACCAGGATGACCAAAGGTATCATTCACTACTTTAAAGTGGTCAATATCAAAAGCTATTACCGTCATGGGCTCGGTTAATACTTCGGCGCGTTTAATTGCTTCAGGTCCTTTTTCTAATAAGGCCCCTTTGCTATAAGCACTTGTTAGAGCATCTTTTTGCGCTTTATCAAAAACATGTTGATTCGAAATAGCTTCAAGACTGCCACATTCTAAAAATTTAAATATTATATTTCCGGTCTTAATCTGATCATTATTAACTAATCTTTTCGCCGTCAACGGTGGCAAGGCAATGCTGTTTACTGCCGTTTTATTAGTAGAGCCTAAATCCAGAATTGAAACCTCAGACCCAACAACTACGAATTTTGCATGTGATCGACTTAATGAAACATCTGAAACATAAACATCACTTTCGATTGAGCGACCAATTGTTAAATCTGTTTTGGTAAGTAGCCATTGTTTTCCAACATAACCAGGCGGACCAACCAGTACAATAATCGCCGGAGGCGCTTCATCAGCAGCACGCAACTTTCCTTTGAAAGTTTCGCTTGCAACAATACTTGTTTTTTCTGCGGCCTCTGACATTTATAATCACTTCCTCTTGATCATTTATTATTCATGAACAAAGGCACATAGACAATTGGGCCTTAGGCCAGTCATCGCAACTTTATGCAATTGCAACATCTTCCTCTATGCGGTGGAAGCCTTTCCATTCTTTTAGACGACCTCTAGGTCGTGGTCCATTATCAACATATTCCAACAAGACATATGTTAACTTAGTAATTTTACCTAATGACACGACATCCAATGATGTTAATTCAGTCCAAGTGCCTGTATTAAAATATTCTTTTTGATTTCCCCACTGACGATATTCATACACATGAGTATGACCAAAAATTACAGTATGGATACGACTATCATTAAGAATTTTTTTAGCTGAAGAGCTTAAATCAGGGAAAATCGCACTTTCTAATGCAATCTTAAGTAAGTTTTTTATAGACCACCGAAAGCGATGTTCATTCGTAAAAAGCACTTGATACGAATATTTAAACAATTCTAAAAATGCTTTAAAGGTCATGCTAGTTTCATTTATTAGCGACCACCGAATCATTTGTCCAAATGGACGAACTTTATCAATATGTGGATATTTACTTTTAATTTTCAAAACCAACTCAACAAAAAAGTGTGATCCAAATGGCAAATTTAAAATGGGCTCTGGCCATCCTTGTTTTAAAAAGAATTTTTTTGGATCCATGCGATTTGCCGCTTCATGCATATGACCATGCTCAATATGAACACCATCAAAAAAATAGATTATATTTTTATACTGCAACGGATAACCTATGGCTTGGTCCAAAGCATCACGGCACCCTTGAAACATCATTCCCTGGTCATGATTTCCAACCACATACGTAATTCTACGATTAGGAATTGATAAAAAATCACCCATCGCCTTAAATACATGCTGATGGCCTTTGATAACAGAGCGTAGAATTTCAAGTGCAATTGATTCGGTTATAATTGTTAAAAAATGACCTCGATAATCAACCTGCAGAAAATTTAAAAAATCTCCGTTAATGATTATTTCCACATCGTAATCACGATAAGCACCGGTCGAATAATATTGAATGAATTCGACCAATTTATCCGAATAATAAAATTCTTCTAACGAATTGATACTGCCATTTTCTAATTGGCGACCCTTACCTAAATGTAAATCGCTTAGAACTAATTTAATTTTTTTAATCGGATGTAATTTTTCTTCTACCATGATGCATTAATCAACTTTTTTTAGCGCAACGCTAACAGACACTTTGTTTTCATCTTGTAATTCTAGATTAGCCATCGCTAAACGTAAAGCACGAGTTGTCCGCTTGAATGAATCCTGGTTGTTTTCTAAAAGTTTATTTAAGTCGACACATTTTTGACGGTAGCTTTCAACTTCCATCTGCAAGACGTCCATCTTACGACGTAAGTCTAAGATTTGTTCGTCTTTCGATTTTGTGACAGCATTTTTTTCTGCACGAATAAGTTCTAACCGATTTTCTAACTCGCGTTCACGAATTCGAATTTTTTTCATGTCAAACTTAAGTCGTGATTCTAAATCATCAACTTTACTTTGCATTTTTTGGAATTCAGATTCTTTACGGTGAAGATGCCCTTTTAATAAGGCCACTTCATTTTTAAATGACTCTTCTAAACCTTCTTTATCTTTTCTAAAGTCATTAACCTGAACCGTTAATAAGTCTGATCGTTCACGAATAATATCTGACGCAGAAATTAATTCTTCATTTTGCGATCGCAGCTTTTCATTATCTTTTTCTAAATCTAAAATTTTCTCTTGAGCAATACGTAAGTGTTCTGCTTGCCCTAAGTTGGCTTCAGAATTACCACCCCACGAAGCATATCCTGTTGAATGCGCAGAAGAGCGATTTTGCCCTATTGAAACTTTGGCATTATCTTCATGTGTATCAATTGTAATATTTTGGAATCCAGTAACAGCTACTGTTTTATCATCAGCTCCACTTTGTTCAAAAGAAGGTTGCTTCGAAATATAGTTATCGGTACTTGCTTTTGATGGTGGCTTAAATAATGGAATAGTTTCATTTGCGGATTCAGCGCGCTCAAATGGCACTGTACCATCATCGCTTGATGAAAATAATGAGGGCACAGGTTTTTGCTCCTGTGCAACTTCAGGTTCAAATAAGGAATCAATTTCAAGCGGCGCTGGCTCTTGTACTTTATCTTTTTCAAGTAATGTGGAAGTAGCAAGTTCATTTACACTAGTTATCCGAGTTCGTTCAGGCGTAACGACTTTCGTTGAATCGTAGGCTGAAACTTTTGTAGACTCATATTCTTTCAATGATGAATCATTAAACAAACCATCCGGAGAATCGCCAGCAACCTCTTCAGACGCTGGTGAATGCAGATCCGATAGCACAAATTCTTCTGAATCTGGCTTATCTGCAACTTCTTTTAATAAAGAAGCGATCAGATCTTCTGCTGGAGTTTTGTTTTTTCTAGAACTAGACATACTAGATGTATCGGTTTTGAGACAATCAAACTTAAGTGATAATTAAGTCTTTTAGTATGCCAGATACAGGGTCTGGCATACTAAGTACTGCTGTACTAAATTGAGATCATCTTTTTAAGGTCAGTTAAATACGATTCATAGTTCGCTAAATTAACTTTAAGTAACGCCTTCATACTAAAGTCCTGAATTGTCTGACTAGACATTACAGTTCCAGATAAAGTAGCATTTTTTAAATCAATCCATTGCGGACGAGCCTTACAATGCGACGCTAGGTATCCAAAAAATCCACCGGCAAAACTATCGCCAGCACCTGTTGGATCAACTACGTTTTCAACTGGCAAAGCCGCCGCTTGAAAAAATCCATGATGTTTTGAATAAACTGTTGATCCATATTCGCCGCGCTTAATGACCACAAATTCAGGACCTAATTCGGCAACTTTTTTAATTGCTGTGATTGCGTTAGTTGATTCTGTTAACATTTTAACTTCAGTCTCGTTCATAAAAACGATATCAACTTTTTTCAAAACATTTAATAAATCAGATTTTTTTGAAGCGATCCAATAATTCATAGAATCCATTCCTACAAACAATGGCTTTTTAACTTGTGACAAAACTTGTAACTGCAAGACAGGATCAATATTTGCCAAAAATACAAACTGGCTATCTTTGTAGTTTTCAGGCAATTGCGGATTAAAACTTCCAAAAACATTCAGCTCTGTCTTTAATGTCACAGCTTCATTTAAGTTTTGCTCGTAAGTCCCTTCCCAATGAAAGGTTTGGCCAGCAACGGTTTGCATTCCAGAAATATCGACTTTTCGATCCAATAAAATCTTTTTGTCGGCGTCCGAATAATCATCTCCAACAACGCCAACAACGCGTACTTTTGAAAACAAACTTGCTGCGACTGAAAAATAATTTGCTGAGCCGCCAAGCGACTTATCAGCTTTTCCAGATGGCGTTTTTACAGAATCATAGGCTAGGCTGCCCACTACTAAAACTTCGGACATGAACTCCTCCAATTTTTGAATTTGATATATCCATACTTTCAGGTCGATCAACTTTGGTTGTCAACTGTCCGCAGGCTGCGAAAATATCTCGACCCATTGTACGTCTTAATAAGACCTGCGCACCTAGTTTCATACATTCTGAATGAAAGGCTTGCACAGTTTCATCACTTGGTCTTTCAAATCCAGACCCAGGATGCTCGTTAAATGGGATTAAATTAACTTTGCAAGGCACGTCTCTTAATAAACTTACAAGTTTATGCGCATGTGCAATTTGATCCGTTACACCTTTTAATAAAACATATTCCATCGTGATTTTATCGCCCGTAGCACGATAATAACGGCGACATTCATTTAATAAATCTTTTAAAGGATATTTTTTATTAATCGGCATAATTTTAGAACGCACTTCATCATCATACCCATTAAGACTTACCGCTAAACGAACTTTAGCTTCTGCCACTTTATACATTTCTGGAATTAAACCAGAAGTAGAAACGGTAATTTTTTTGCGTGATAAATTCACTCCCCACGGAGAATGAATCACATTAATAGCTCCAAAAACTGCGTCTGAATTATCTAATGGCTCGCCCATTCCCATAAAGACAATATTTGAAAGTTTAAGGCCTTTCAAACCTATCACATCTTGAACTTGCATAAACTGGCCAACAATTTCTGAAATTTCTAATCTGCGTTTTAATTTTTGTTTTCCAGTAAAGCAAAAATGGCATCCCATATTGCAACCAATTTCTGATGAAACACACAAAGTTAAACGATCATCTGAAGGAATCACAACGGCTTCAATCGAATTTCCATCACGGGCATCAAAAAGAAATTTTTGTGTACCGTCTACACTAACCAAGTGCTTTAAGATTGCAGGCAATTCAAAAGTAATTAGTTTTTTTAATTCTAAGCGCAAATCTTTTGATAAATTAAGCATTTGATCAAAGTCTGTTTCGCGCTTTTCATAAACCCATTTAAAAATTTGCTGAGCACGAAATTTTTCTTTGCCATATTTTTTTAGAAAGGCTTCAAGGCCTTCTAATGTAAATGAATAAAAATTTTCTAATACTGGTTTTACTTCGATCGATGTCGCTAATGGTTCCATGGGTACTCCTATGGTTGGCTACAATTTTGTATTTTAATAAACACAAATAGGTAGCTCTGCTTATTACAGCAGTCGGGTTAATTCCCTTTTATTGAGATGCCTTTTTGACATAATTGATTAAAAAGAACAAGAAAAATGCTTATAACAAAAATAAAACCACTTAGATCCCCATAGACTGTATAGAACTTATAAGTTCAGCAATTTCACAAGGAACACAACCCACTTTTCCAACAACAACTCCTGCCGCAAAATTTGCAATCATACATGATTCTGTTAATGGCAAGCCTGCTGCCACACCCAAAGCAATAGCCGCAATAACGGTGTCTCCAGCGCCTGTCACATCAAATACTTTCTTTGCAAACGTGGGAACTTGAGTCACTTGATTGTTTGAAAAAATTGTCATGCCACCCTGGCCTTGAGTTAATACAACTTGGCCAGTTCCGGTCATTTTTTGCAAGGCATGCCCAACATGCAGTACGCGTTCCGCAGGATTTTCAATATCATCTTCATGAACCTGAGTAAGTGCCAAAGCTTCATTATAATTTGGCTTAATTAAATCAACACCTTTATAAAAATCTGCGACGCGTGTTTGATGAGGATCCACCATCAAAAATTTTCCTGCTTTTTTACAAATCTGAACAATCTTCTGCATCAAATTATGCGAAAACAAACCTTTTCCATAATCTTCTAAAACAATAACATCAACCATCTGAATTATTTTTTCAATTTTATCCAACAATGTTGTTTCCATTAATGTAGACAACTGGCGTCGCACTTCATGGTCTACACGTACCAGATGATGCTGACCTGTCATAACACGTGTTTTCCGCGTGGTTGGCCGCGAGGAATCCAAAATAAGCCCCTCTACAGAGACTCCCGATTTTTTTAATAATTCTTGTAATATTTTTGCACCTTCATCAGATCCAATCACTGAAAATAATTGAACCGAGCCACCAAGACTGACAACATTCTGTGCCACGTTCGCCGCTAGTCCTAAACGCTTATCTTCTTTTTCAACCTCTAATACCGGAACTGGTGCTTCTGGGCTAATGCGCTTAACCGAGCCAAGAATGTATTCATCAACACCAACATCACCAATTACCAAAACTTTACGGCTTTGAAATAACGAAATTTTTTCAATCAATGAATTGCGCATTTTAAGATCTACGGATAATGAGGAAATCAAATTTGACATGGGCCCCAACCTATTGCATGAACATGAACGTGTTTAAAAAGAATCAAAATCAGCATAACCGAACTTCTAAGCAATATCAAAATCTGATTTATAAACCAAACTATATTAAACCCCATGCTAAAAAAGAAATAATCGACTACCTAGAGACTTTGTATCCTATTTGGGAAATGCGTTTTTCAGCTTCTAATCCACCTCCTGCTGGCGAACCTAACCGCGAATTATTAAGACCTGTTTACTGGCTTGGAAACTGGCAATTTGCTAGCTTAGATTACTATCACCCCCCTAAAGGAATTCGCAATCGATGCGTTGAAGCTGAAGGCTATCCCAGTGTCTTAAAAAAAATTGTCGCCGAAGTGGAAAGTGAAATTCGCCAGTCATTTTCGCCAAAAGATATCCCCGACAAGTGGCATTTAAATACCTGTTTAATTAATTTTTATGGAAATAAATTAATTACCGACGCCTCTGGTTCGGCAAAAAAAATGGATTGCGCCCGCGTCGGTGAACATAAAGATTTTGAGCCTGGCCCCGTAGCTTCGATTTCATTTGGCGAACGTGCTTTCTTTCAATTTGTAAAAAGCGATGGCAAGCAACAACAAAGCCAAATGGTTTTGCAACAATGGCTTGAAGATTCAAGCTTGCAAATTTTTGGCTCTGACAAATTTAAAAAAAATTTATTCCACCGCGTGCAAAGAGTTGAAGACAAACAAAACTTATCGGAAACCCTATTCGCAAATTTAAAAACAACATCGTTTGAAACAAGACGTATTAATTTTACTTTTAGATACGTGCCTAATGAACATGTTTTTTCACTAAATGAATTACCACAAAATTTACAAACCGATTTGAATAGTTATGTTTCACAATTAGCAACTCATTCTTCATTTTGGAAAGAGCAATTGGAGTAATCCCTTTACAGCCACTGAGCCTTCATCAAATCAATAACAAAGCTCCATTGGTATTCCGTCGGCAATGCGCAGTGGATACTGCGATCTAATTGTAGAATTTGTGTTTTACTAAATACACCTGGCTGTTTTTTTTGAACGATCAAATTGGAATTTGAATCTAACGGAACCAATGGGTCATTTGGGGTAGTGACAATTAAAAAAGGTGTTATTTTGTTTTCATAATAAGGCCAGAAATTATTTAATTCGAAGAACGATTTTGAATTTTCTAAATGTTGCTTAAAGCCCTTTGGCCATTTAATATTTTCTGGCAATTTTATAGATGGTGCAAATTGGCGTGCGGCCAAATAATCTAAAATAGCTGGCATAAATCTGGGCTGAAAATCAAATGCTGTTTTCCACCATTCGGTATGATTTAATTCCAAAATGCGATTCGGAATTGCCGCTAGTCGTAAGTGATTCCACAAATCAATACCGGCCTCTGCAGCTCCTTCATTCGAATGAGAATCCATTGTTTCTTTCAAATTAATCATCGGACAATATGCAGATGCTGAACTTAAATACTTATTATTTTTTTCGTCTAATGTTGTGGTGACAAATATACCGTGTCCGCCCAAGCTAATGCCAATCAGATGAATCTTAGTTATCAATGCACTTAAAGCTGCATTTTCTTCTTTCAACTGCTTTAAAATATAAAATGTATGTAAGCCTTCTTCAATACCTGCGAAAGTAATTGGATTATCTTGCGATAAATATCCATGGCTTGTTAAATTTTCTAAGACTAGAAAATTAAAATCAAAATCTTCATATGCGGCTTTTGCAATAAACCGTTCAGCTAACAATTCATCAATATTTCCATGAACGCCCAATCTTAAAATCATCAAAGGCCTGGCTTTTTTATCATCATGAAAACCAAAAAGACCTCGTGCAAAAATTGCTTGTCCATTTTTTGCCGGCAATTGGAAAATTACTTTTCGAAAGTGGGTTGAATCCGACACATCAAAATTTACAGATAAGGCCTGAAACAATTTTCTAACTGTCGATGCAGATGCGGCATCTTTTCTGTAAACACAATCGGCTTTTTCTTTTTGAAACTGACCCAACTCTAAGACTCGCTCTTTCAGGCTAGATGATGAAAAACTAAGCCGACAAAGCTCTTCATCCTGAGCAGTCACTGACTTGACTCGCGGCTCCCAATCCAAAAGTCGAGTATAAATCGTTTGCATAAACAGGGGGTACGTCGACCGCACGTCACCTTCTCCAGAGGATGTGTCTTGAATTTTGATGTTTTCACTTTGAAATCGCTGCCACTCGATGCCTAGCGTCTGTGAACGGATTTTAAATGGAATTGTTAACACAATCAGCGTTAGGACTAAAATTATTGCTCGACAGTTCATATGTCATTTTCTACACTGAATTGATAATAATCTTAAGGAGTTTTTTATATGCCTATGCACGACAATTTGAACCCGAATGCAGAATCTCATTTACATGGCCCTTTATTTAAAAATGCTTTAGAAACTTTAGAAGAAGCGGCTAAGTTAATTAACTGCGACCCTAATATTTTAGAGCGCTTACGTCGACCTCGTCGTAGTATCACTGTTTCGGTTCCAGTGCGTATGGATGACCAATCTGTAAAAGTATTTACGGGTTATCGCGTTCAGTACAATTCAACTTTAGGTCCCTATAAAGGTGGAATTCGCTATCATCAAAATGTTGATCTTCCAGAAGTTGTTGGACTAGCTGCACTTATGACTTTTAAAAACTCTGTTCTTGGCTTACCGCTTGGTGGAGCAAAAGGTGGCGTCTGCGTAGACCCCACAAAATTATCTAGAACTGAAAATCAAAACTTAACTCGTCGTTTTGCATCTGAAATTTCTTCTTTTATTGGACCCACTCGCGATATTCCTGCGCCTGACGTCGGAACAAATCCGCAAACAATGGCTTGGTTCATGGATACTTATTCTCAAGAGCAAGGTGGCTATGCACAACCTGGTGTTGTAACCGGAAAGCCCGTTGAAATTGGTGGATCTTTAGGACGCAATCATGCCACTGGATTAGGTGTTATTTACGTTTGCGAACGTGCAATGGAAATGATGCAAATGAAAATGTCTGGTTCTAAAATTGTAATTCAAGGTTTTGGCAATGTCGGTTCTTTTGCTGCTAAGTTTGCCTTTGAACGCGGAAGCAGAATTATTGCAGTTAGTGATGTTTCTGGCGGTATTTTCAATGGCGATGGATTAAATATTCCTGCGCTTATTGACCATGTTAAACAAACAAATGGCGTAAAAGGATTTCCAGGATCACAACCGGTTTCTAATGAACAATTGCTTGAACTTGAATGTGACGCCTTACTTCCTTGTGCTTTAGAAGCTCAAATCGATACTCATAATGCTGAAAAAATTAAAAGTAAAATCATTGTTGAAGGCGCTAATGGACCTATAACAAATGCAGCAACAAAAATTTTGCATAAACGCGGAATTTTTATTGTTCCAGATGTTATTGCAAATGGTGGCGGAGTTATCGTTTCTTATTTTGAATGGGTTCAAGATATCATGTCTTTTTTCTGGGATGAAGCGGACGTAGATGCCAAATTAAAAGGTATCATTTTGAAAGCTTTTGATGGCAGTTACAAACTTAAACAAGAAAAAAATATTGATATGCGAGCTGCCGCAATGGCTGTATCGGTTCAACGATTAGAAAAAGCAATGCTTTTACGTGGATTATATCCACGCTAATTGATGAAACCATGGTTGTTACTTCCACCCCAGCTGGCTCATGATTTAAGCCCGCTGGCTTTACAATTATATTCGTTGTTTAGAAGTGGACCAACGCCAGCTTGGAATTCATTCGTATGGAAAAACATAGTTTTCAAAAACCGCCTTGGACTTGCTGGCGGTGTCGATAAAAATGCAGAACTCTTAAATGTTTGGGCTAAAATTGGTTGTGGCTTTGTTGAAATCGGAACAGTAACTCCGGAATACCAAAAACCAAATCCAGGTAAAATTTTAGACCGCAGTTTGGCCGATCAAGCGCTATGGAACAAAATGGGTTTTCCCTCTGCAGGTGCTGATGAAGTTTTTTATAATTTAAAAAACTTTAAAGAAAATTCATCACTACCTGTTTTTGTAAACATCGGAAAAAACAGATCCACCGAAAACTCAAAAGCACACTTAGACTATATTCTTTTATTAGAAAGGTTTTATCTTTTAGCGGATGCATTTGTAGTTAATATCAGTAGCCCAAATACACTTGGACTTCGAGAACTATCAAAACCTGAAAATTTAAATTCGTTTTTAAGACCAATCTTGCAAGCCAAAAAAGATATCCATTCAAATCTTTCAGATATTAACCCTAAAGTTGAAAAACCTATTTTACTTAAATTAAGCCCCGATTTAGAAAGTGATGATTTAAAAAGAATTATTGATACTGCATTAGCAAATAACTTAGATGGCTTTGTTCTGACAAATACCACTTTATCACGAAATTTAGAAAAAAAATTCCCCCTAGAAGGTGGTATTTCAGGAAAACCTCTGAGCGCATTATCGAAACAAGCGCTTCAAATCGTCTGTAATCACTTAGGCCCAGAGAAAGAAAAAAAAATGCTTATTTCTGTCGGTGGAGTGATGACAGCTGATGATGTTTTTGAAAGAATTGATATGGGTGCAGATTTAGTCGAAGTCTACACAGCTTTAATTTTGGAAGGGCCTCAATTTTTCAGAAAGGTTTCAGGACAGTTTAATGGAAAATAAGAAAGCTGTTTCTAACCCACCCCGCAAACCACATGTTAAAAAAAACTGGATCCCAGTTGTTGCTGGTATTTTAAAAAAAGATAATAAAATTTTAGTTGGCGAACGACCAAAAAATCACACACTTGCTGGCCTCTGGGAATTCCCTGGTGGAAAAATTGAACTTGGCGAAACACCTGAAATTGCATTAGCTCGTGAATTAAATGAAGAACTTGGAATCGATGCCGAAGTTGGCGAACTTAAATTAGCATGTTCCCATTCCTATGGTGACGTTGGTATTTTAATTTTATTTTATGAAATTCTATTTTGGAAGGGCGAACCCAAAGCTCAACATCATGTTGCGCTAGAGTGGATATTGCCAGAAACTTTACCTAATAAAAAAATTCCTGATGCAAATAGAAAAAATATTAATCGCATTTTTAAAGCGTTTGATTTAAAAGGCCCTACGCTATGATTTCAGTACTTTTGTATTCCAGAGGAAATAAATCAATAACATCAATTATTGCAGATCAATTAGATATTCTAGGATACTCGACTGAAGAAACTCGCATTATCAATTTACCCCGACTTATTTTAAATCCTTATCAGGTTATCCATTTTATAATAGATACACTGCCCTTAACTTTAAATGAATTCCTGTGTTTAACTGCAGCTAAAGCTTTAGGTAAGGCCGTCGTTGTATCTGTTTTAAATCCGAAGCCTTCTGATAAAAATTTAATTTTGTCTTCGAAATCAAACTTAACAAATTGGATTTATCCAGACGCACTAACTGTAAGCCAGACAAATCATCTTAAAATTTTTCGCGACTTCACTTCTTTAAAAATGATTTTTCCAGCCCTGTTTGATACCAAAAATTTAGCCCCAAACAAAAAAAAATCAGACCAATCCATTGGTGGATTTTTATTTCCTTTATTCAGCACCCTAGAAGAAGCTGTCGACTTTGAATCCGAAAAAATTGTTTACTTTGATGGACGAAACCTGTTATCAAAATATTCGTCTAGCCATTTACGAAAAAAATGGACTGAATTAATAATCACAAAAAAAATTAAATCTCATTATCATTTAATTTTGTCCGAAAACAAAATTAATGCTTTGCTGCAAGATGGCCCATTAGGAATAATTTTATCTTCTCCGGAAATGACTCCAACTGATTTTGCGTTATGGCTAGAAAAGTCTTTGCAAAAAACTCATTTAATAATCCTGAATCAATTTCAGGCGACAGGATTTTCTAGTCACTGGACTTCTGGCCATAATTGTTTTGTCACATCATCGCATCAATGGCTAAAAGAATTGAATTCAAATATGAATCATTTAATTTTTAATCAAAGCTTTGCAATCGCAGATATTAACAAGACTTCGTTAGATTCGCTATTTAACGAGTTATCTCGACTTTATACAAAAATAATTTATCAAAAGACTTCCCTGCTGGATTCAGACTCAGCTAAAATAGTATGATGACGCTAACCGAAGAATTGTTGCCAAAAAAATTGCGAATTTGCCTAATCGGGCAGAAAATTCATGTTCTAAGTCGCTCTTCAGATACAGGTTTACTGTGGCCACTGGCCCGCGGACTAACCGATCGAGGACATGAAGTTACAATTATTTCAACATCGACCCCATTAAAAAAAACTGAAATTTTTCGCGATGGCATACGTGCGTATTACTTAAATGAAGGGCAACCCCATTATAAGACAATTAAATTTTCAGATGCAGCTCATAAAAAATTTGTATCATTAAATAAAGAAAAGCCGTTTCATATTGTTCATAGCCTTGATGAAAGTGGTTTTAAAATTGGCCGCCATAAAAAAAATTTAAATGTGTGTATTGCCTATGATGTGGAAGCCACTCAAATGGCTGATTTGTTTTCCATATTATCTGAAAAACAAAGTTCTTCCTTCGCGATGATTCAAACTTCTATAAAACTAGTCTTTAAGTTTTTACAAACTTACTTTACAAAAGACCGTGCTATCCTAGATACCGCAGATGGGCTTTTTGTTACAACTCCACAGCAGCGTTTAATTTTAGAACGCTATTACCTTTATCCTGATTTTCATACCTATACGGTACCCTACGGAATTAATTTAGGCGATTTAGCGCCTAAGTCAGAGTCTGCTAACTTCAAAATGAAGTTAAGTATTCCTGACAATGCTCAAATTATTCTTGCGATTTCAGACTTTTCGAATTCATTCGAAGTTAAGCCCTTACTTAAAGCATTTGAAAAAATAGTATTAAAAAAACCGAATACTTATTTATTATTGTTAGGCGATGGTCCTCAGTGGAAACAAGTTGAATTTGAGATGCTAAATTTAGCCCTTGGCAGCCGTGTTATTATGCCCGGATCAGTAACTGCCGAGGAAATGCTAGAGTGTATTTTGGCGTCTCCGATATATGTAGATCTGAGTTCTAGATCGACAGGCCTTGAACCCAGCCTAATCGAAGCAATGGCCCAAAAAAAAATCGTTATTGGTTCTGAATTAAGCCCTATATCTGAAATTATTGAAGATGGCATTGATGGTTTTTTAGTTCGGCCAGCAGACATTGAATCGCTAACCAAGCTGCTAGACAGGCTGATCTCGGATTCGGATGCTGAAAAAGAGAAAATCGGCGAAAATGCTCGCCATAAGGTGGTTGAGGTCTTTAATCGGCAAAAAATGATCGATTCGTTAATAAAAGCCTATCAGCAGATTCTGACAAATTCTGGAAAATTTAAACACCGCGCTAGTTTAAAGAGCTTCTTTTCAAAGTCCACAAGAACGGTATAATAAAAGTGTTTTCAATTACTTAGGGGACTAAATGACCAAAGCAGACTTAATAAATTTAGTATCAGATAAAGCCGGCATTACGCGCGTAAAAGCAGAAGCTGTAGTAAATACTATTTTTGACACAATGGTTGAAGCTTTGATGAAAGATGACCGCATCGAAATCCGTGGATTCGGTTCTTTTGTAAATAGAAAATATGATTCTTATAAAGGCCGCAACCCAAGAACAGGTGAAGTAATTGCGGTTGATGAAAAAAAATTGCCATTTTTTAAAGTCGGAAAAGAATTAAAAGAAGAAATTAACAGCAAGCCAATATAGTTTTAATATCTAATTTCTTAATTTCTCGTTTTTAGTTTTTAATACCGCTGAAATCCAAGATTTAAAAGAATCCGCTAATGTTAAAAATGCCTCTCCATTACATAGCGAATCTGCACGACCTTTTACATAGGAATTAACTCCAAGTATTTGTAGTTCTCCGTCTTGATTAACTAATCCCGGGCCACCTGAATCGCCATTACAAACACCATGACCATTTGATTGTGTGACTTGAACGACTTTATTTAATGAGTCAACTTTGTAGTCTGTACCAGAAATCTGAGTTTTACGCAAAATTCCGGCTCCACCTTTTTTGTAGTTAATATTTCCATAGCCCCAAAAATATAAATCATTTTTACTTGAAACCAAATTCGAATCCGCAATTTTATAAATTGGATATCCTGCAGGAATATTATCTTTCAAAAATACCAATGCGATATCATTTGGCGAAGCTTCTTTCATTTTATCATAACCGGAATGGACCACAAATTCTTCAACTTCTATAGAGTTAGCTCTAGCATCAAAACCGCTTTCGCAACTAAGTGATATATGAAAAGCCGCAAATGATTTCGTTACCGCACCTTGCACACAATGAGCCGCAGTTAAAAGCACACGTGGAGCAATAGCCGATGCAGTGCAAAGTTCGCCTTCAGAATAAAGCATCATCACTTTTTTGGAATCACTATCGCCTTCAGCGACTCTTGTGCCGCCTACGATATTTGCTGCCATCAAATTTGCTTCAGGAATACAGGTTTTAGATTCATCCATGGTCGGAATAGGCACCGATGAGTCAGACGGCTTCGAACAACCACAAAAAATAAAAAAACCAGCTACAAGAATAATGTTAGATTTTGACATAAGCCCCCGCCCGTAAAATCAATGACTTTCTATTTATTCTAATTATGAATTCTAGGATAGCAAAAAAGGTCACTCTGAATTTTATGACTGAATGACAACTATTTTGACAGGTAATATTAACACTAATCGCCTACTTCATAATTTGGGTAATTTTGGTCATACGATTTAAAGCCATGAAAAGGCGTTCTAAACCAACAGCTATACCCGCTGACGGAGGCAAGCCATAATCTAAGGCTGCGAAGAAATCTTGATCCAATTGAATTTCTTTTTTCCCTAGAACTTTCTTCTTAGTTAGGTCATCATCTGCTCGTTCGCGCTGAAGTGTGGGATTATTTAATTCATGAAATGCATTTGCTAGTTCTAAGCCATTCCAATAAACTTCAAATCGTTCAGCCCAACCATCAGCACCAATTCTAGCCAGAGCTGCCTGATACGGTGGATATTTTTCAACAAAAACCAAGCGATCAAGTGGCCACTTATTTTCTATTTTTTCCATATAGATAAGATAAAAATAATCATCAATGGTTGTCGCTGATTGAACATCGACCTGCAAATCACTAGCTAATTTTCTTAATTCTTCCAGCGTTGTTGTCGGCTTAAAATCAAAGTTACAATATTTTTTAAACAGATCTGCCATTGTAAAATTTAGAACTTCCAACGGTCTTTCTACCTTTAGCTGATCGGCTAAGTATTCAACAAGCTCAATCATATCCATTTTAATTGCCGAAAGATTTGCAAATGCACGATACCATTCTAGCATTGTAAACTCTGGAGAATGA
Organism: Pseudobdellovibrio sp.; assembly: GCA_049301055.1. Classification (GTDB taxonomy): domain Bacteria; phylum Bdellovibrionota; class Bdellovibrionia; order Bdellovibrionales; family Bdellovibrionaceae; genus Pseudobdellovibrio. The sequence goes on from JBAQKN010000029.1 coordinate 23,139, forward strand.
CGTTCGGTTAATTCATTATTGCGAAAAACAGATGCGATTTCAAAAATACGTTCAGCACCTTCGCTTAAAAGTTTTTTTAAATTCAACTCTGGCGACGTGGGTAAAAAATATTTTATGCTTTTAGAACCCAATTCAAACTGCGTTTCAAAAATATCTATTGATGGCTCCGTACCAGGACAAATAACTAAAGTTGCAGTCTTAACATCTTGAAAGCGTTTTTCTTTAAAAAAAGTACGAATCGCTACCAAATAATCAAACCACTTTTTTTGCTCAGGCCATTTATCGGATTTGGGTACTTTGTTTGTTAAATTTGCCGTTAATAAAATCAATTGATTACTGGGAAACAGCGCTACCAAATCGCCATCAATTAGCACATCTCCTGCTTTAAAGTCGGCAGCATCTTTAAACACCCAATCTGTTAAAATTTGCACACCAAGTCGAGTCTGTTGAACTCGACCATATCGCAAAGTGCCACGTGGCATTTCTGGGTACTTTAGCCAATGATTTTGCAAATATTCGTCTCTTCTTTTGCTCATCTAGAAAAGATGGCTTATAAAAATAAGCTATGCAAACTGAATTTGAAAAATATAAAAAAGAAGCCGATTTTGTAGCCTTTAAAACTATTCATGAAAGAACGCGCGATTTAAGTGTGCGCGATGGAAAGCCAAACACATTAACTGAATTTGATGATCAGGGCCTACTTATTGAAGTGATGCGCAATGATCATATGGGATACAGTTCGACTTGTGAAACAACACCAGAAGGCATTAAATTTGCTTTTCAAAAAGCAATTGCAATGACCGAAGCCAGTTCTAAATTTCCACTATTTAAATTCAATGAAAAAATAAGACCTGCCTCAAAGGGAACTTATTCTTCAAATTCAAAAAAACCTTTAGACAAATTAGGTCTTGCTGAAGTTTATGATTTTCTAAAACAAACTTCTTTAAAAATGAAACGCAGCGAACAAATCATTTCGGCATCTTCAGATGTGATGCTGATTACATGCCAACAAAAATATATGTCTTCCTTAGGTGCTGATTTTGAACAAAATTTTGATATTGTTGTTCATTCGATGTCTGCAACTGCGCAAAAAGGATCTGAAACTCAGACTCGCACATTGCATGGTGGTCGCGGCAATTGTTTGCAAGTGGGTGCCGAACATTTTCAATTAGATCAAGCCTTACTGCAAAGTGAACAAATTTCTGCGGAAGCCATCGAATTACTTTCTGCCGAAAATTGCCCAACAGCTACTTGCGATTTAATTTTAGCACCGGATCAAATGCTTTTACAAATTCATGAATCTATCGGTCATCCTTTAGAATTAGATCGTATTTTAGGTGATGAACGTAATTTTGCAGGCTGGAGTTTTATTCAGCCAAATGACTTTGGTCAGCTTCAGTACGGTAGCCCTTTAATGAATATTGTATTTGATCCGACGACAGAGACTCAACTTGCAAGTTATAAATTTGATGAAATTGGAAATCCAGCAGAAAAAAAATATTTAATTCAGAATGGAATTTTAAAAGCAGGACTTGGTAGTTTAGAAAGCCAACTGCGCTCGGGCCTAAGTGGAGTTGCGAATGCTCGCTCAAGTTCATGGAATCGCGCACCCATCGATCGCATGGCAAACATTAATCTAGAAGGTGGCGATTTAACTTTAGGCCAAATGATTGCAAAGGTTGAAAATGGCGTCATCATGTTTTCTAATCGCTCATGGTCTATTGATGATTACCGTAAAAAATTTCAATTCGGTTGCGAATATGGAAAAAAAATTGAAAATGGAAAAATAACAAAAACTTTAAAAAATCCAAATTATCGCGGAGTCACAGTTCCATTTTGGAATTCTTTAGCTGGCTTAACCAAACCAGATAGCGTTGAAACTTATGGTTCACCCTACTGTGGAAAAGGTGAACCCAGTCAGATTATTCGAGTTGGGCATTCATCACCTTATGCCTTGTTTAATAATATCGAAGTTTTTGGCGGAGGCTAAATGAAAACAGACCTATTAACTTATTTAAAAAAGTTATCTTCAGCCGCATTTAATATTTTAGCTTCCGATGAAGATTTAGCAATTAATTTGCATTCGGAACAAAGTGATTTTATTCGCTTTAGCCAGTCTAAAGTTCGTCAAAATACAACTGTACAGCAACATGAAGTTACTTTGCAGTATCAAAAAAATCAGCGCAGTTACAGTGTTAAATTCAACTTAAGTTTAAATTTTGATTTAGACATAAAAAAAGTAATCCTGGTTCTAGAACAACTGCGTATTGAATTACCTTTAACGGATCCAAATCCTCAGTTTGTAGCAATGACTAATAATGGGACTTCAGAAACTTTTAAAAAATCTGAACGTCCAAGCACCCCAGAAATTATTGCTATTATAGGTTCAACATTTGCGGATTCTGACTTAGCCGGGTTATGGTGTTCGGGCCCGCTTCGTCAGGCCTCTCTGAATTCCAAAGGTCAGTTTCATTATTTTGAAACTGATTATTTTTTCTTTGATTATTCTATTTATGATGGCCCCCGTGCTGCAAAATCTTTTTACGCCGAAGATCACTGGGAATTTAAAAACTTTTTAGCGAAAGCCCAACAGGCTAAAAACACGCTCGCCTTACTTAAAAAGCCTGCTTTAAAAATCAAACCCAGCGAATATAAAACATTTTTGGGGCCCATGGCCGTTTCTGAAATGTTAGGAATTTTTTATTGGCGCGCTTTAAGTCGAAGTTCTTATGAACAAGGCTTTGCCCCATTAAAAAAATTAGTAGAAAAAGAAATGCTTTTATCTGAAAAATTTTCGTTAAAAGAAAATTTTAATTTAGGCTACTCAACTCCATTTAATTCGTCTGGTGAAATTAGCCCCATCGAACTTTCATTAATCAAAAATGGCCATTTGGATAATTTTCTAATTAGCACCCAAACAGCCACCGAATACAAACTAACATCAAACTTTGCAGATACTCATGAATCTATGCGTTCTCCTGAGATTAGAGCTGGCACTCTAAAAGAAGAGGACATTCTAAAACAACTTGGCACAGGCCTTTACTTATCGAATCTTCATTATATTAATTGGAGTGATGTACAAACTGCACGCATTACTGGAATGACTCGCTTCGCCTGTTTTTGGGTTGAAAATGGGGAAATTCAAGGCCCAATTCAAGATTTACGCTTTGATGACAGCTTATTTAATTTATTTGGAAAAAATTTAATCGACTTTACTGAAAACCAACAGGTTTTTACCGATACCGCGACCTATTTAAAACGCAGTTTAGGAGCCATGAAAGTGCCAGGAATGTTACTTAAGGCTATGAACTTTACACTCTAGCCAAGTAGTTTAATAAATAGTTGTGGTTTAGTTTAAAATCGCATATAAATTGTTCATCTTAATTTTACGTACTTTAAATATTAACTTAGGAGTAAAAAATGGCTTTAACAAAGATCCAAACGTTCATAAAAAAATGGTCAACATCACCTCAAGTAAAGAAGGTTGTAGCTGATCTTCAAACTATTTCTGTTGATTTAAAAAAGCGTGCTCAGCATTTAACAAAAGATGATGCTATCAAAAAATATAAAGAATTAATGAAAAAAGTAACTCAAACTGAATCTAGCCTTGAAAAAGAAGTTAACAAGGTAATGGTTAAAATCAAAAAATCAGCGACTCAAGTTGAAAAAAACTTAACTCAATACAAGAAAAAAGCTGTTTCTCAAAAAGCTAAAATTGAAAAAATTCTTAAAGCTAAAGGCAAAGTTGCCGCAACAAGTGCTAAGAAGACTGTTAAAACAACAGCTTCAAAAAAAGCCACGGCTAAAAAAGCGCCTCGTAAAAAAACTGCCGCTAAGTAGTTTTTAAATTTTATTATTTCTGAAAAGGGGCTTCTTTAAAAAGAAGCCCCTTTTTTTTTGCCCAAGACCAGCCAACTGCTTAGATATCCCACAACTAGATTTTAATGAATTATATGAAGCTATTCGTCATTGCTGAAGGCAGCTCGTCATTGCTGGTGGCCTATGATAGGTTATTTTATCTTAAGACATTCTTACCATTCGGGAGCCCTATATGAATTCAAACAATTCGCTTCAGCAGTTATCTTCACAAAACGAATTTCAACGTCGCCACATTGGTTCATCAGAAACTGATAAAAAAGAAATGTTAAAAACATTGGGATTCTCGAATACGGACGAATTAATGTCTAAAGTTGTGCCCAAAACAATATACAACCAAGAAAAAATGGCTATTGGTGATGGTGTTGCAGAAAATGAAATCTTATCTCAGTTAAAAAGAACAATGTCGCAAAATAAAGTTTTTCAAACTTTAATTGGTATGGGCTATCACGATACAATTACACCATCCGTAATTGCCAGAAATGTATTTGAAAATCCGGTTTGGTATACTGCCTATACTCCATATCAACCAGAAATTTCGCAAGGCCGCTTAGAAAGTTTATTAAACTTTCAAACAATGGTTACTGATTTAACAGGAATGGAAATTTCAAATGCCTCATTACTTGATGAGGGCACTGCAGCCGCTGAGGCGATGGCAATGGCGTATAGTGTTTCAAAAAAACAAGATGCACATGCCTTTTTAGTACACCCCGATATGCACCCCCATGTGATCGAAGTTTTAAAAACAAGATCAACACCCCTTGGACTTGAAATGATTATTCAAGATCCATTTACTTTTGATTTTAAAAAAGAAGTTTTTGCAGCTTTTTTTCAGTACCCTTCAACAACAGGAAAAATTGAAAACTACAAAACAATTACGCAAAGTTTGCATGACCACGGCGCTTTAGTTGTAGCCTCGGTGGATTTGTTAGCATTAACTTTAATTACTCCTCCCGGAGAATGGGGTGCTGACATTGTTGTTGGTAATTCGCAACGTTTTGGAGTGCCCTTGGGATTCGGCGGACCACACGCAGCTTTTTTATCGACTAAGGATGCTTTCAAACGATCTTTGCCAGGTCGACTTGTTGGCGTATCTGTTGATAGCAAAGGTAAAAAAGCTTTACGTCTTACTTTGCAAACACGCGAACAACATATTCGCCGCGAAAAAGCGACTTCAAATATTTGTACAGCTCAAGTATTACTAGCCAATATGGCTGCAATGTATGCGATTTACCATGGCCCTAAAGGTTTAAATAAAATTGCTAATCGTGCACACCGTCTGACTCAGATTGCAAAAGTAGGATTAGAAAAATTAGGCTTTACTGTTTTAACAAAAAACTTTTTTGATACATTACAAATAAAAACAGATCAAGCAGCTCTGCTTAAGATCGAATCTGAAAAACTAGAAATTAATTTGCGCTACTTTTCAGATAGCGTTGGATTTTCGTTAAATGAAACTTCAACATTAAAAACATTAGATAAATTATTTACCATTTTCAATAAAGGTACTGCCGCTTCTTTCAAAGCTGTTGATTTAGAAAGCTTAGTTCAACCATCAATCACTTCTGAATTTGCCCGCACATCACTTTATTTAACCCACCCCATTTTTAACTCTTATCACTCTGAAACCGAGATGATGCGCTACATATACAGTCTACAAAACAAAGATATTACCTTGACTCATTCCATGATTCCACTTGGGTCATGCACAATGAAACTTAATGCTGCGACTGAGCTTATTCCAATTTCTTGGCCTGAAATAAATAAAATGCACCCCTTCATTCCGATGAATCAAGCCCAGGGTTATTTGCATCTTATTAAAGATTTAGAACAAAAACTTTGTGGTATCACGGGTTTTGCTGCAGTTTCCTTACAACCGAATTCAGGAGCCCAAGGGGAATACGCTGGATTACTGGTGATTCGCGAATATTTTAAAGCAAAAAATCAAAGTAATCGAAAAATTTGTTTGATTCCAACCTCTGCACACGGAACAAATCCAGCTTCCGCAGTAATGGCGGGTTTTGAAGTTGTTCTAATTAAGTGCGATGAAAATGGAAATGTTGATGTTGCAGATTTAAAAACAAAAGCAGAATTGTACAAAGATAATTTAGCAGCCTTCATGGTAACGTATCCTTCTACTCATGGAATTTTTGAAGAAGCTATTACAGATATGTGTGAGGTGATTCATAAATTTGGTGGGCAAGTTTATATGGATGGAGCGAATCTAAATGCTCTTGTCGGAGTCGCTCGTCCTGGAAAATTTGGTCCCGATGTGTCTCATATGAACTTACATAAAACATTTGCTATTCCGCATGGTGGTGGTGGTCCTGGCGTTGGACCCATTGGTGTCGCGGCTCATTTAGCAGCATATTTACCCAAACATAGTTTAGTTAAAGAATCCGGCCCCGAAGCTGGCGTTTCTGCAACGACTTCGGCGCCTTGGGGAAGTGCAAGTATTTTACCAATAAGTTGGTCTTACATTACGATGATGGGGGATACCGGATTACGCGCCTCTACAACAACAAGTATTTTAAATGCCAATTACATTGCAAAAAAATTGGAACCTTTTTACCCGATTGTTTACAAAGGCAAAGAAGGACTAGTTGCGCACGAATGTATTATCGACATTCGTCCACTTAAAAAATCGCACAACGTGGACGTAAATGATATTGCAAAACGTTTAATGGATTATGGTTTCCATGCTCCAACCATGTCTTGGCCTGTCGCTGGAACATTAATGATCGAACCAACAGAATCTGAAAGCAAAAAAGAGTTGGATCGTTTTTGTGATGCCATGATCGAAATTCGTAAAGAGGCTGACACCATGCCTGATATTTTACGAAACGCTCCACACACCGCTGATACCTTGTTAGCTGCAGAATGGAATTTTGCATATTCTCGTGAAAAGGCTGCCTATCCATTAAAGTGGGTTCGCAGTAATAAGTACTGGCCGCCTGTAAGTCGTGTTGATAATGCTTTTGGTGACAAGAATATTGTTTGTTCTTGCCCACCCCTAGAGTCTTACGTTTAACTTATTAAGTGACAGAAGTTCGTAAGAAAATTTTATTAATACGCTTAGATAAAATCGGAGATTTGATTTGCACATTACCTGTAGATCAAATCTTAGATGAATCAAAATATGATATTACCTGGGTTGTGCAAAAAGGCCTGGGACAAGTTGTTAACTTAGGACAAAAAAAAAGAACTTATCTTGAACTTGATAAATCAAATCCGAAAGAATCTGCTAAAATATTTAATGTTTTCTTAAAAAACTTAAACCCTGATATTGCAATTAGCTTTCAAGGCCCCTGGTGGATTAATTTTGAATTATTTAAGGCCCAAATTAAAATTCGTTCTGGAGTTTACAGCCAATGGCATAGTTTTTTGTTTTTAAATGAAGGCCTACGCCAACGAAGATCATTGTCTGAAAAACATGAATTTGAATACAATAAAGAATTACTTTTAAAAACTTTGCACCAAATTGATGACCCGCGCATGCAAATTTTTGAAATTGAAAAACCAACTGACTTTTCGGTGCTGGCTAAATTTAATTTATCTGCAAAAAATTATATCGTTGTTCATCCAGGCATGATGGGTTCTGCGCTGAATTGGTCGCAGTCAAAATATATCAAATATATTCATCAACAGCTTAATAAAAATGAAATTATTTGCATCACTGGCACAACGGCTGACGATGCTTATTTAACTGAAATTAAATCTGAATTTCAAAATCACCCGCAAGTTCGTTGGCTGCAAAGTCTGTTAACTTTAAAAGAGCTAGTCTTACTTTTAGCTGAAGCTAAAAAAGTAATTGTTCCTTCGACGGGGGTTGCGCATATTGCTGCTAGCGTTGGTGCAGAAGTGCATGGAATTTATTCCCCAATACGGGTTCATCATCCTAGACGATGGGCACCACGTGGCGCGAATGTGACTGTGTACTTACCGGATGGAATTTATCAGCCGCATAATGTCCCACTAAGCGCTAAACTATTTTCTGCGGATTGCATGGATCAAATAGAAATTTAGTTATTTTAACTGTTTGCCATCATTTCGCGAATTTTCTCTATGACAACTAAATTGAATCTACCTGCTTTTGCTTCGCGATCAAAAACGCGTTTGCGAACGACCTGATATCCTTCGCGCTCTTTTCCTAGTTTCATACGAAATTCCAGATCTACCATTTCATGAAATAATATGAGCGCAGATTCATAGGGAATTCGTTCGGGCAAAATATGCCTAGGAAATCCTTGTTTATTTGCTTGTGCATGAGTGCACAGAATAATATTTTTAATAGTTTCAGAAATTTGCATTTTACTTTCAAGTAGTCGATTTAAGCTTATCGTCGGATGATTCGTGAAAATTACAATATCCTCTGGAGTCAGTTGTGTTCTGCCTTCAACGCTATCTAACTTTCCTAATGATTTAGGAGATAATTCTAGCAATGCTAAATCGCAAAAAAGTCCCGCTAGCATAACATCTTCAGATAAACCCAACCCTGTAGCAAAGCTGGTTACGGCGGCCATCGCTGCAATCATCATGGAACGATCAGTACCACCCAACATTCCAAATGTGGATTGGCTAATTACGCTCCACGGATCTGGCAACATAGATAGTGTTTCAAGCAAATTGGTACATAAATCCAAACAGTTTTTTAATAAAATTTTACCTTGATCAAACGAACCGGCCTCGGCCTGATCTGTTAGAAGAAAAACTAAATTCGAATGAGCTAATGCCACAGATTGAAATTGTGCACGACACCGATTTGCTAAACCTTTTGCGGATAAGTCGGGATATTTAATCAAATACTCAGAGTATTGAAAAATTTGACTTCGCTTTACATAGAGCTCTTCCACTGTTGCTAATTTTGCCATTCGTGCTTCAGTTAAAAGTGTACCCGGCTGAATGACTGCTAAAATTTTTTGATTCAGTGGCATAATTGTATACACATGAAAATCAACTGTCGTATTCAACTTAAAATCAGCAACTTTTAATGGTAAATAAGCAGCATTTACGACTTGTAGTAAGACATATTCAAAACGCGTTGAACTTATAAAATCATTTTCTAAAAATAAATAATTGCAACCCGATTTTTTTACAAATTTAGCGTCTTCTAATTTAATTTTTTTTGCGACAACAACTGCAATAAAAGTTTCGGGATAAAACTGTCTTAAAACTTGAACTTCACCACTGATATCTTCTTTTCGTTCGACATTGACGGTGGATATGATTACGCAACGAGGTTGAACTTGCGCATCGCTTTCAAACACATCGTCCGCATTTTTAAAAAAAGTAGTTTTAACATCCAAAAAATCGGTTGCTATTCTTATTCTTTTTTGTCCATCGTCATCAAAACCTATACAAATCAAATCACTCATGGGTGTAGTCTCTTATAAGCCTCTTCTAATTTTTTTTGTAAAGCGGGAAGAGTTGCCGGTTTTATAATGTAAGTAAGAACACCAAGTTCAATGGCTTTAACAATCATTTCGCGATCTGTTTCTGCTGACAAGACAATTGTTGGAATTTTGGATAATTTTGGGTCTATAGACATATCTTTTAAAAGTTCCAGGCCTGTTTTTTTGGGCATAATTAAATCAGTTAACAATAGTCCAACTTGCATTGTTTTTAACAGCTTTAATGCTTCTTCTCCATCAGCCGCTTCAATAATATTGGTGAAGCCTATATCTTTTAGAGTTTTCATTAACCAAATTCGAATCCCCTTCATATCATCAACAACTAAAATTTTTGTATCAAATGCAAACATGATCCACCTCTTTTAAAAAAAGACCCATTTGATTTTCATTATCTTGAAAAATCCAATATTTACCATTATTTGGTGGGTAGCAAAATTTTGTTAATATGCACTTTGGAATTCCCATTACAACATCATACTTTTTCTGTTTTAAGCGCGTTCGCAAATGACCGCACATCATATTAAGAAGTTCAGCGGCTAAGTCTTTACAATCTCCAAAACTTGGATCGACTGGTATTAACAAGACTTTGCTGATTGCCGTGTGCAATGTTTTTTCATTCATAACTAATCCTAATTCATATTTTTTTTCACCATCAATAATTTCTATTGATGCTACCGCATACGGATCAATCTGACATAAAGCATGAGGTTTATTTAAAGTAAAATAGTGCTCAAAAAAATCTTCTGATATTTTATTAACTAGCTCTTCCCAGCTTTCACCTAAATCCAAATTAGCAGTTGTAAAAGATTTTAAAATAAAATGAAATTTTTGACTATCAATTCCATTAACCAGTTGTTCAAAACATTCAGGACCAAGTAACACTAAATTGCCTGATTTTGTTATCATCTGCTCTAATACAATTCGAAATGGTTCTGCTGAAGGGTCGAACTGATGCATCTTAGAAAAATCAAGAACGCACTGATCTCCATCATCAAAATCTAAAAGTATTCTGTTAAAATCTTCTATAAAGATTTTTTCTTTTTGAATTTCAAGTTCAAAAAGTTTTTGAACCTTTACCATCACTGCCCCGATGCTTTCTCTTGTATGGTTTTAAGAAATGTTTGGACAGCGCTTAAAAGTTTATCCGCCTGTGGAGGTTTCGTCATCCAAGCTAAAACACCGGCAGCTTTTGCTCTAGACTTTAATTCGGCATTTCCTTCTGTGGATATAACAAATATAGCAACGGTCTTACCACGGGGTGTCTGTCTTAGTCGTTCGCACATGGTTAACCCATCCATATTTGGCATATTAATATCAGTCAAAACTAATGCAATTCCAGGATTTTCTTCGAACTTAGCAAGGCCATCAATGCCGTCGATGGCTTCAATAAATTCATGGCCCTCTGCTTGAAGAATCATGCGAAGTACTTTACGAATTGTTACTGAGTCATCTACTATTAATATTTTAGCCATCTATTACTCCTGTAATACAAAATGTAATTCAAAACGAGTTAATCCATTCGATCCAATCGAAGTCTTGCAGTTACCACCATATTTAATACAAATATCGCGAACTGCTGCTAACCCAACTCCGCGTCCACTTAAGTCGGTTACAAATTCTTTGGTGGTAAAGCCAGGATAAAATACCAGATCAAAAATATCGACCTCAGAAAAAATGGCAGCCTGTTCATTCGTAATTAGCTGATGCTTCAATGCTTTTTTTTCAATTTTTTCGCGACTTAAACCGCGCCCATCATCTTCAATAAATATAATTAGCCCATCTCGGGAATGAATTGATCCAACATGAATAAATCCTGTTGGATTTTTTCCTTTGGTAGTTCGTTCCAGTGCATCTTCCAATCCATGATCAACAGCATTACTTACGATATGAAATAAGCATGTACGTATATCCATAAGTAAATCGATATCAATTTGTAAATCGCGATCCCAATTAAACATCATATTAACACGCTTTGCAGTTCGTTCACTGGCTTTGCCACTAATACCCCGAAGCGAAGTTTCTAAAGTGCCAAGCTCTGCTCGCGAAAGTGATATCAAATAACTTTCAAATTCAATTTTTCTGGAAACATCTGTCGAAATCCCTTTGTACATTTGCCAGATAGAACGCGATGGTCCTACACTAATTACTGCACTTGAATCACTGCTGGCTAAAATTTTTCGTAACGATACAACTTCGCGCCACTCGTGCAAAATGGTTTCCATATTTGAAAAAGCAACTTCCCATGAAAACATATCCACTTCACGCAGTTTTGATTCAAAAGAATGGGCAATTTTTTGCAGGTTAGTAAGCCCAATTAATCTAGCATTCGCTTTTATCGAATGCAGAATATTCATGAAGTTCCCGCTGGATTGAGTTAATACACAATCTCCTAACTCATGAAATAATTGGGTTAAATCATTAATAGCAACTTCTAAAATATCAGGATCTGCTTTCTTTAATTGAAGTGCTCTTTCAATGGACTGATCTTGCAATAATTTAAACTTTTCATCCATTTTTTCTGCTTCAACAATCATTGTTCGATCTTCAATAATAACCAACAACCCTGTTACCCGATCGCTTCGCGAAATTGACTGAACTTTAATTCCTAAGTAACGACCTTTTTCAGAAATTGAATGTGGCAGTGGAAAATAAAATTGTTTTGGAAAAGTTTCTGATAATACTTCAAATTCAAGCAACGACCGATTAATAGAATCCATCACTGATTTAAAACCTGCCCGAGTTGCCAGATCCATTAATTCCGCTGCTGGATCATACATAATTTCACGAAAGCTATGGCCTCCGATATCGGAACGCCCCAAAATCCATTTTGTGTATTCTGAAAATGCATCTTCGATCATTCCATTGGCATTCACAGTAAAAATTCCTAATGGAATACTTGCGAATATATCATTTATCTTACGCTGATATAAGCGCAATAAAGTAACATCACGCCCCTGCAAAGTATACAAAAGCAATTTCTTTTCATTAAAGTCACCAAAAATAGTAACGCTCCATAAATAAATGCGTTCGATCCCTTCAAAGAAAATTGGGATTTCAAATGTGCGTGTATCTTCTTTTAAACTGTTTAGATTTCCTTCAATTAAATTCCAGTGTTCTGATTGCATTCCAGAACTTAAAGAATATCCAAGAATTTGTTCAGAATCTAATTTTAAAAAACGACACGCCTCTTGATTGGCTTTATAAATTTTTCCATCGGCATCAATAACCATGAATACGTCTGGTAATGCTTCAATAGTCATTTCAGAGTTCTGCTTCGATTTCTCGAGCAGCTGAATGATTTGATAACTTGCTTGAATATCTTGATTTAAATTATTCATAGGAATTCAAATCCCCCAGCTGAATTTGCATCAGCCGAAAAGTTTACGTTCGCTAAAATCTGACGCGCTTTTTCATTCAGGAAATCTAATTGAACATGAACAATAATTTTTTGACCACTTGATCCCAATGAAAAATAGGAAGATTCAGATGAAGCTTTCTTTTCAGAAAACAACTCATCAAATCCGCGAATTAATAGGGGCAAACTTAGCCCGATCTCGATCTGTGACGCCTCAAGCGATCTTTTTAAGGCACCACCTAATAAATTAGTAAGTTCTTTAATAAAATCACCAAGCCCACTTTGAAGATCGTGCTCAACAAATTGAAGCGCTTCTTTTGCCAAACTTTTTACATCGCATTCATTACAGTGAACTTTAATTAATAACCGAAAATCTGCGTTAGCAACTAAGATTAAAGACATTCTGCTATAAAATAAAATTTGCTCTACTTCCTGATACTGAGTTGACTCTAAAGTACTATTTCCAAAATAATTTTTCACCTGATCAGTAATAATATCAGACATCTTTGAAGTAATATTTGCCATACGTTGCAGTCCACCTTGATGAAAATCTACAGTCTTATCGGAATCATAAAGCTAAACATGAGTTGATTTTTAACGGCCACGCAGTTTGTTTAGTTTTCTTTAAACAAGACTAGCCTTATGGAGTAACTTGAATATGTTCCCAAAACTGAGGATAACTTTTATTCACGACTTCTGAATCTAAAATATGTATGTTAAAACCTAACAACTTCATTAAACCCGCAGCCATGGCCATACGATGGTCTTGGTCTGGGTCAAAGAATACACTTAGTGATTTGTCTAAATTAGAACTCAATCCATGAATCATCAAACCATCATCTTTAAATTCCGAATTAAAACCGCACAAACTTAAAAGTTCGTGGGTTTTATAAAGACGATTTGATTCTTTTGATTTTAGATGACTGGCTCCGAACAGAAACGATGTTCCTTCGGCCATTGCGCACACAACAGAAAGAACTGGAAATAGATCCGGACAGTTATTTAGATTTTGATTTGTCGCTTTCCAGCTGCCTTGTTTTTCAATTTGGAAACTATTTCCATTAACAGAATATTTAATCCCCATTGAATCATATATTTTTAAAAATGCTAAATCGGGTTGAATTGATTTTTCGCTCCAATTTGTAATATGAACTTTACCATCTATTAATCCTGCGCTAATTAATGCAAATGCGGAACTAACATCAAGTTCCGCAATCAATGCAGATCGTGATGGGACCTGATGCTTTGCGACTTTAAATTGAATTTTTTCGGCAAAATCTGTTCTTTCAATGACTAGACCTGTTTGCCGTAACATATCTAGGGTCAACAAAAGATAGTCTTCCGACACAAGTGGTTTTTTTAATTCGACAAGTAAATCGTGATTTAAATTCCAAGAATTAAGCATTAATCCTGACATGAACTGGCTAGAGACTGAACCATCACAATAAAGTATTTCTGGGACAACCCAGTCATTGGTTTCAACAGTCACAACACTTTTATCAAATGTAACTTTAACATCAAGCTGATTTAGAATTGAAATTAAGTCTGCTTGTGGGCGCATCATCAAACGTTCATGCAAAGTCATAGTCCATTTGCCAGGCAATCTTGATACTAAAAAGCAAAAAAATCGAAAGGTCGTGCCACCTTCTCCTAAATAAAAATCATCTTTGCCACTTTGAAAGTTATCAATGGATTGCCTTAAATGGCGGACATCATCAGCTGTAGATGAAGCATCAAAACTAATTTTTGAATTATAAAACTGCAGAATCAATGCACGATTAAGCCATGATTTTGACATTGAAAGTGGACCATCAAAAATAAACATTCATACTCCGTCTGATTCCAACTCTAAATCGGTTTAAATGTGTTATCAAGGCTAGGCCTAAACAAATTTTTTTGATATTCAACAACCATTCACTTGTTCGTTGCTTGAATCCTGCTATAAGAAAGCATGTTTTCAATAAATCCGCCCCCCCATCTAAATCAACTTGCTACAGACATCTTACGCTTATCTGATTTTTTTATTCAAAAACCAGATGGTCAAACACCCTGGACAGATACCTATTGTCAAAATGCTTATCGCAATTATTTTTTGCCGCTAAATTATATTCGCGTCGAAAATGTTATTCAACGCGGAATGCAGGTAGAATTTTTTAAAGGCTTTGAAACAACACTTGATTGGGGATCTGGTCCAGGTACGGCTAGTTTAGCATTTGCTCATGAACCGACTTTAAAAGCTCAGCTAAAAAATCAAATTTTAATTGAACGTTCATCTTCTGCTTTAAAAACTTTTAATGATTTTAACGAACAGTTTATTCATCCACACTTTTCTACTGAACTCAGTTTTGATAATTTATCCTGCAACAAAACCAAAACACTACTTACTTTTTCTTATTCATTAACCGAAATGAACGCATTACCTAAAGGTTGGAATGACTTTGAAGGTTTAATGATTCTAGAACCTGCAACTCATCAAGATGGCCGGAAACTTTTAGAACTTCGACAAAAATTAATTGCCGAAGGTTATTCGATTTGGGCCCCGTGTTTACATCAAAATGATTGCCCGTTACTGACATTATCCAAAAATGATTGGTGCCATGATCGCTTTCACGTAAATGCTCCGGCGTGGTTTTTAAAATTAGAAGATCTACTTCCGATGAAGAACCGCACGGTGACGACTAGTTATTTGTTAGCGCGCAAAACAAAGCCGTCCATAGACCCTACAAATAAGGCACGCCTAACAGGTGATTCCATGAAAGAAAAAGGCAAAACACGTCAGTTAATTTGCCGCAGTTCCGAGCGCGAATTTTTATCTTGGATGCACAAAAACAAATCAGAGCAAACTCTGCCACGCGGAGAACTAGTTCTGCTATCCAAGGATCTGGAACAAAAATCAAATGAACTGCGCGTGACAGAAACACCAATTGAATGTTACGAGAATAGTCATGGAAAACACAAATAAGACTCCGCAAAAAACGCCGCTATATAATGAACATGTTCGCCTTGGCGGACGCATGGTCGACTTCGCTGGCTGGGTTATGCCCGTTCAGTACGAAGGTTTAAAAGAAGAACACTTTGCGACTAGAAATAATATTGGATTATTTGATGTTTCTCATATGGGCGAACTTCGCGTAAAGGGTCCTAAAGCTGTTGAAACTTTGCAATGGATCGCAACCAACGATGTTTCTAAACTTGAAAATGGGCAGGCTCAGTATTCATTACTGCCAAATCAAGAAGGCGGTTTGGTAGATGATATTTTTATTTATTGCTTAGAAAAAAATTCAGATTACTTAGTTTGTGTGAATGCATCGAACATCGAAAAAGATTTCGCATGGTTTTTAAAAAACAATAAAGGCGCTGATATCACAAATGAATCCAACAGCTGGGGACAAATTGCAATTCAAGGCCCTAAGGCTTTGGCGTTATGCGATGCTATTTTTACTGATTTCAAAGTCAGTTCAATGAATCGCAATGAAATTAAATCTTCAACGTTTCAAAATTTTAAAATCATGATTGCGACAACAGGCTACACCGGAGAAAAAGGCTGCGAAGTATTTATCGAAGCCGCTGGCACAGTTGCTTTATGGAATGCATTACTAGCAAATCCATTAAATGCAAAGCCGGTTGGATTGGGCGCTCGTGATTCTTTAAGAACAGAAATGAAGTATTCTTTGTATGGTCATGAAATTGATGACACAACGAATCCGTACGAAGCGGGCTTAGGTTGGGCGATCAAACCCCAAACAAAAGAATTTATAAATAAAAGTAATATCCTAGCTGCAAAAGAAAATGGCTTAAAACGAAAGCTAATCGGCATAAAAATGCTTGAACGAGGCATTCCAAGACAAGGTTACGAGATGAAAAACGCTGCTGGCCAAAAAATAGGCTTTATTACTAGCGGAACACACTCACCAACTCTTGATGAACCGATCGGAATCGCTTATGTTGATTCAGCCTTTTCTGCTGAGGGCTCTGAAATTTACGTGGATATTCGCGGAAAATCGGTTAAAGCTTCAGTAGTTAAAACACCGTTCGTCGTTAAACCTTAATATTTTGTACTAAATTACTGTTTCAAGGAGATTAAAATGGCATTTCATATACCAGAAGATTTTTACTACACAAAAGATCATGAATGGGCTCAGGTTGACGAAAATATCGTAACAGTTGGAATTACTGAGTTTGCTCAGAACCAATTAGGCGAAGTGGTTTACGTGGATCTTCCAGAAGAAGGACAAAAAATTACTCAGAATCAAACATTTGGCGTGGTTGAATCAGTTAAAGCTGTTTCCGATTTATATGCTCCTGTTTCAGGAACTGTCATCGAAGTGAACACGGCCTTAATGGATGACCCCTCTAGTTTAAATGACGACCCAAATAATGAAGGCTGGTTAGTAAGAATCGAAATGGATTCTGAAAAAGAGCTTGCCAATTTGATGCGTTCTCCGGAATATAAGAAACTAATTAGCAGCGACAAGTAATTGTTGCTCAAAATTGCCTTAGCACTTTAATTTCATATTAACGTGCCCAGTTGGTGGAATTGGCAGACACACTAGGCTTAGAACCTAGCGCCGCGAGGCATGGGGGTTCGACTCCCTCACTGGGCACCATTTTTTTCAAGTACTCGAAATATTACACTCTCTGCATTAAAACGCTTAAGATTCACAAAAGACGACTGACCAAGATTCATTACTTTTCTTTACACGTATTGATGAATGATATAAGAAAACATATCTTGATTTACAATAAGGAGACATTTTATGAAAATCATGAAAAAAAATTTAGCTTTAATGCCAGTTTTAATATGTTCTTTTGCGATGAAAGCTCAGGCTGACAATCAGAATTTCACAGCAGATTCAAAATATGGGCGACCTGCTGGCTGCCCCGCAGATGCTAGATCTTTACCCGCCGATGTGTACGCTTCGAATGAATACAGGAAGATTGTACTTGAGGCTCAAGATAACGCTCAGTCGAAATGTGAGCTTGCAACAAAAAAACTATGTGGTGTGATCTCATGGGGTTTTAGAGAAAGAAACGACTGCACCAATATGGCAGGTGACAAGGCAAGTTGTTGCGTTGGCACCGCAACAGCAACAACAATTCCTTAACACTTCCCTTAAATTTTTATCGGATCCAGGAACGCGATCATCGGCTAATTGACCTTTACTTTTTTCGCAACTCCAGCTTGAGAAAGACCAAGGGTCAACTACAAAAAAAGGCCCAGATTTAAAACATCTAGGTCTTTTTTTATTCTTATAATAATTTTGAAGAAAAATTTATTTGGGAATTCTTACAACACGGAATCCAATATCAATCCAACGATAAGCAGGTGTGGGACATTGGGAGTATCAATACATACCACCATCAACTGAGAAGAGCCAGAGCTAGTCGCCCAGAACAGACACTTTACCCCGAAGAAGCATGGTTTGATGAAAGCCGCTTTTTCTTATTAGCCGGCCAAGTGGTTTCAGGAATGAGTGGCGGCGCGGTCCTAAACAAAGACGGACAAATTATCGGGTCCATGGTTGCTCGGACCAGATCTGATGATGCAATCATTTTAAAATCTAGCTTTCTATCCGCAGAACTAAGAAAGAAATTTAATGCGGCAGAATTTGCAGAGAATTTTACGTGTGCGACTTCAATAATTCCTTAAGCATCTGCCGAAGCACCTTCTTAAGAACGAATCCATAAGTTTTCTTAATCAATCGCGATATTGTATTCACTTAATATTTTTGGATTTAGGATTGTTTCTAGTGGCGTAATGGATTTTGCATCAAAATTAATTTTTTCCTGATTAAGAACAATTTGAGTCTGGTTCATTTTTTTTATTTCTTCCTGAAAAGCTAATTCGTTAGCTGCCGCCGTGCTATTCATTGCATTCTCTGCCGCTTCGATCATTTTAGATTCGGCTTTAAAGTATTCGACCTCGGCTATAGATAATGTTCTTGTGGCCTCAAACATCGCAGGATCTATGGCTAGTGATGATTGAACCTGTGTAATTTTATTTTGATTTGAATCAAAACATATTTTGTCCGGGATGATTTTTTGACCATAAAACTTAAAAAGTGGAAATTCTTTTTCTAAAAAATGCTTGGACCATGATAAAGAATTCATTACGACAATTGTCTCTGTCATTGTTAGCGAAATTTTTCTTAATTGCCCACCTAACTTGACTACAATTTCCATTCCGTCATTGGTTGGGGCCTTCATCGAAGCCAGCTGACCGCAATTATCGATTTGCTTTTGTGTCGCCAAATGCGCGCCAGGTGGCAATGAACCGCTAATCGATTTTCGACTTATGGCTAATAAATCAAGCTCAAAAAATAATTTCGTTAATTTCTCTTCATCAGCTGCGATTTTAAGAAAATCAGAACTAAAAAATAATGAAACAGCCCGTTGAGTTTTGATAGAATTTTCCGCCCCAGAAAGAGCGTAAAGATATTCATGCATCCACAAAGCCGCACGATTTAAAGGGCTCATCGCCGCATAGGCACGCGTATTAAATAAAATATGCTGAGTTCTTCGCGATGCTATTTGGATCTTAGCTGTATTCGGCTCTAAGGGATATTTAACTTCATCTTCAACAAATGGAATATCCGAAAAAATGGGCGTCCAACTGCTAAAAGGTAAATCTTTTTTGTAAAGTATATTTATTTTCCTAGCAAAGTTCGGGGTAATTTTAGAAATTCTATTCAAAACAGTTTCAAATATAAGCTGGGTGGCTTCATCAGTGTTTTTTTCTTTTTCAATTTTTCTTAGTTCTTCGTCAATCTGAAAAAAAAGACTGTACCTTGATAAATTCTCGGATCTAAAAATTTCAAGAAGCTTCACTTCGATAAATGAATCAGAAACTTTCACAAGCAAACCAGAACCTCCGCCACGAGTTCCCGTACCTACCGAATAATTATCGATTTTATATGGGATCAGCGTTTTCAACTCTTTAACTTCTGCAGGCTTTTTCCAATCTTTATTTAAATTGTTATGAATAAGTTCATCTTCCTCTGGCCTGGCAGTCAATTTATTGAGTACTTTACCATAGGCCTCTGGATTGCGATTCGATCGACCCAATGCTGTGGGCGAATTTAATTTTTTATAGCTTTGAAAATCTTGAGCCATCACATGATGAAAGCTAAGCAGAATGGACGCAAATAAGAAAATATTTTTATTTTTACTCATTACTACTTTCCTTTTTTATGGGCCGATTCAATTGAAACATCTGAATACCCGCATAGTAGACATGAGTTTTTTGTATGGACCGTTCAGAAAGCTGCAAGAGCTGCTGAAAACAATTTTCAATAATTTCATTTGCCTCTTTAAGATCATCAAGAGCAAGCGGAAATGTTTCAGATCCTACAAATTTTTCTTTATTGGTTTGTTCAACAATAGCTGCTTGGGCTTTTTGCAACATGGTAGTATGGTAATAACGTAGAGCATGGTTTGCGAAAGTATTGCTGAATGTAAATTGCTTTTTTGTCTTAATATAAGAGTCATTAATTTTCTCAAGTAGCGACATTTTCTCTAGTAGAATTAATGCAGATTCAGCCTGATTAAGTTCGATGTTCAGCTGTTCGCTGATTATTTTGGCGTTTAATTTTTTGGGAAATAAGTATGTCAGCTCTAAAATGGCGACATGATGCCATTCGGAAAGAACGATATACTGTTCATCAGGTACTTCGGATTCTTTGCGCAATTGCGGGTTTAAAACCTTTAACTGACTTTCTAGAATTTTTTTTAAATTGTCGTCCTGGCTGTTTTCATAATGCACCAAAGTTTGAAAGTAACGCGTTTCTTTCAAACCAAACTTAAGCTTTTTAGAGACGCCTAAAGCTGTTTTTTCAGAAAGTTTCTTATGGCCTTTAATTACATCAGAAAGTGTAGTCGCTGAAATACCCAGCTGCTGGGACATTGACCGTAGCGAATACAAAGTATTCAAAGATTTTCTGCGGTTAAGCTCGGCCGCTAAATACTTAGAATAAGAAGTAAATTGATAAAGTATCATATATCAAAGTAAAGCAAACCAAAAGCCAGCCTAATCTATTCGCTTGAGCGCTAGCTTCACTGTGGCCTGAGCTCAGTGTCAAACTTGTAGACAGTTGTTTGCCATTAAAGTGCAGTTACTGTAATGAAAAAGCAAAAAAAATAGGGAAACCTTAAAAGCTCATGTATTCATAAATCACACCCCAGCGTTTCAAAAAAAAACGCTTAACCCAACAATGGAGATTTTATGAAAAAACAAATTCTATTAGCCGCAATTACTGTACTAGCCGTATCAACAAGCTTTGCGCAAAAATTTGTGTTAGGAGACATTACTCGCAAAGATGAGTTAATCATCGTAAATAAGAATATCGTTTGTAGCGCTTATACTTTGCCCGCAGATGACCTTATTCCAAAGAAGATCGTTTATGGTGAATTCACTTCGGCAGTTCAGATAGATGATACGTTTGATATTTCAGGCCACTTGGAAGAGGATCTTTTTTCGCTTCATGGAAATATTAACGAAGGTATTGTTACTATTTCTATTCAAGAACATGTTGATATACAAAAAAAATCAGCATCTTATAGTTTTTCAACAACAGGTAACTTCACAAAAGAAGATGGTGTTGTAAGTTTAACTGTAAAATATAATGGAAAATTCAGATCAGTTACATGTTCAAAAAAATAAATTACGACAGAACAAGTTAACAAAATTATTCATCTGTAATTAAGAAGCTGACTTAATAACTACCGCTTGCTGCATAGGAAGCTGCAAGCTGAACTTCGTGTTAGGGTGGCTTCTATCAATTATTAATAGGCCTTTATGTGCTTTAGCTATGCCTATAGAAATACTTAGCCCAAGACCTGTGCCTTTACCAACTTCTTTGGTTGTAAAGAAGGGTTGCATTATTTTTTCTTGGATCTCTAAAGGTACACCATGCCCACTATCTATAACGGATATTATGACAATTTCATTCTTAACTTCAACCTCAACTTTGACCCACTTCTGTGGTAATTTTTCAACCGCATCTAAAGCATTATTTAATAAATTCAAAACCACTTGTGAAATTTCTGTTTCACGACATTCTATAGAGATATCTTGAATTGAATTTAAAATCTCTAGTTTAACATTGCAGAATTCGAATTTGCTGCGGCAAAATGCCAAAGTGTCATTTATTAAATTATTAACATTTACCACTGCAAAAGTATCATTTTCGGCATCTCTTGCAAAAGTACGAAGTCCTTTAATAATACTAGCAATACGATGCGAAGTGCTTTCTATTTTGATCAAACCTTCGGTTAGTTTAGCATGCGCAAGATTTTCTTTTTTCATTATTTTAATTAATAAATGAGACATCCCCGTGATAATTGTTAACGGATTGTTGATTTCATGGGCAAGGCCTGCAGCCATTTCGCCAAGACTTGCCATTTTTGCAGAAGCCATACTTTTCGCAATTTGCTCTTGCAAAGCGACTTCAACGGCTTTTTTGTCATCTACATTAATTGTTAAGCAGACCATTTTTTTTGATGTCGTAAGCTTCTGCAGAACAATCATGTGAACCATGTTCTTTTGATTCAACCGACTGTACATTGAAATTTCACCAACGTATCTATCTTCTGATGATAAGATAAAATCATTTATACTTTTAATATAATCCGTTTCAAACCCAAGAAAACCAAAGTGTTTTCCTTTGAATGATTCTTGTTGATGCCCAACCTGCTCTACAACATTTTGATTAACGTAATGGTAAGTTTCATTATCGATAACACTTACTCCAAAAGGAAAACTTTGAAGTATTAATTCAAGCTCTTCTCTTTGCGAATAGTTTTCAAACCATAATTTCTCTTGATCAATCTGTACTTTTAAAACAAAACCTGTAAATATTAAATAGACAGATTGTTGAACAATTAAACTACCCATTCCATCATAATACATGAATCCATGTACTGAGACACCTATAAGAATTGGGAAAATAAAAGCATAATAACTTTTTTTAGAGCAACCTAAGCTGGATGAAGCTGCTCCAAGAAGTCCACAAACAGAGAACTGAACCAAACTTAAATTTGCTATACTGATATTCGGAATAGACCATATTCTAGCAAAGAACAAAGCCCATGTTGCAGATATAACTAAAATTAATAGATCAAATTTATTTTTTTCTTTTTGCAAATCAGATTTTGAAATTATTTTTTCTAAATTCCGACTTCCCAAAAAGCGCAAAATTGAAAAAGTCACTATTACTAGGGTGTAGATTCCAAGTAAAATATCAAATTTATTTGAATAGGAAACAGCTATTAATGCAAGTGCAACAAACACACTATGTCCAACAGCTCCTGCAGCTGATGCCGTTAACAATGTTCGCAACTGTGCGACTATTAGATTATTTTTTATGATTGATCCCGTCATTATTAACTTAGTTATTAAGCTAATAAACAACTATCGGTTCAAACTAAGTTTCTCTAAATACAACTAGACCAATATTTTAAAAATCAATATATTGTTTAAATAATTGCAACAGGAAAGGCTAGCAGAAGAATTTTACTATTCAGATTCAAACAAATTCATAAAATTATTTTTGATTTCTCTGCGCAGATGAAATAATTTTCCATGGTTCTCTTCAAAATCTTTTAAATTATTAAAAGATAGAATTTTTAAAAAATCATCAATCGACTTTAATCCCGGTACAGAATCATAATCTTTACTTTTTAACAACTGCAATAAATCAATTGGAACTTTAACCTCAGTCACTGCTAGGTCTTCAAGTTTATTATTATAAATTGTAGACTTAAAATCGAAACTAATCGATGACGCTGTTATGTTTTCATCCACAGTAATTTGCACTTCATAGACCTGATTTGTGTGAATATTTTTTAATGGAATTTTATATGAAATGCGTTCATAGATTGTTTCATATTCAGGAGCAAAATAACTTCCCCCACTGCGCAACATACTAATAGCTTTTAACATCAATACTATTGTTTGATTAACTGTTTTCTGTTCTTGATCTGTTTTCATTTTATTTAAATTTACGCAGCGCTGAGCAATTTTTTTATAATCCTTGCTGGATATTTTTGGATTAAGTAAAGCATTTGCATCTGCATCCAAAATTTTGACTCTTGGTTTTAGCACAGAATTATCATGATCTGGATTTTCAATCTTAAATTCAAAGTACGAAACATCTTTCATACTTTCTATAGCGGTAAAATTTTCTTTTGAAACTGCTTTTAAGTCATCCACATGACCATACTTTCGAACGCGAATTTTTGCGACGATGGCAGTATCCGTGCTTAGTGGCAGCTTAAGTCGATTCGAATAGCCGGTCCATGTTACATTTTTAAATCCTGCTGTAATTAGATCTCGATTAACTAATTTAAATCCCAAGATTTCAGACTCAATTTTATCTTTTAATTGGGATATTTTTCTTAAAATAGTTTCTTGAGTTAAGGTGTACTTATATTCTGCTCGGTCTCCCGTTGTAGATCCTGAGTTTTTATCTGGATCGGTTGACTGCAAAAAAGCTTTAGCTTGTTCGGCATTAAGTTTTTCAGGATTAAATCTAGCTTCAAAAGTAGATTTAGATAGAAATAAAGCCTCGCATCTAATTAAAGATTGAGCCTGAGCGCAAAAAGAAAATGAACCGACTAGTAACAATAAAAATCTCATAATATTACAAATTATCAAGTTTGATGCCACCAAAAGTTGTCCTATATCCAACAGAATGAATGCAATACAGCTGGCGTCTTAAATTACTGAAAATTGCTACCCAATGTCCATAGTTTTGACAAAAAATTGTTATTCCAAAAATGCTTTATAAATCTATTGCTTCTATAAACAATTAATAACTTAACACTTTAAAAAATAATACCGAATAGCTGCATTGGGAGCCTTCAATGAAAATTAAAATTTTGCAATTTTATAAAAACAAATGGTCTGAATCATTTCCCGTAGAATTGGATTCAGAAAACACTTGGATTACAGTAGTTTCAAATTCAAAACGTACTGATTTTACCCCACTGCAAGACCTAAAAAAGCATTTTGCTAAATCAACACTTATTGGTTGCTCTAGTGCCGGAGAAATCTTTAATGATGGTGTTTTTGACGACAGTCTATCCGTTTCTATTTGCATGTTTGAAAAAACTATTTTGCGATCTATCGAAGTTAAAATTAACTCTTCCGCTGATTCACTTGCAATTGGAAAGTCTATTGGCGACACCTTAAATGCAAAAGACTTAAAGGCAATTTTTGTACTATCAGACGGGTTAAATATTAATGGAACTGAACTTGCAATGGGTATCAATTCCAAAGTAAATACTTCCACAAAGACTGTTCCCGTCAGCGGTGGGCTTTCGGGTGATGGTAGCGACTTCAAAAGTACATTTACGCTATATGGCGATGTTGTCTCAACAAAACAGGTTGTGGCTGTTGGATTTTATGGTGATAAATTAACTGTCGGGACAGGCTCTGTTGGAGGTTGGGATGCTTTCGGAGCAGCACGAAAAGTTACAAAATCTAAAGGTAATGTACTACTTGAATTAGATGGTCAACCAGCGCTAAAACTTTATAAAGAATACTTGGGTGGACAAGCAAGTAAGCTTCCCGCCTCAGCCTTACTTTACCCTTTATCAATCAGCTACGAACAAAGAAAAGATATTGTTAGAACAATTTTAGCTGTCGATGAAAAAGATCAATCGCTAACATTTGCTGGCGATATTCCTGAAGGATCCGTTGCTCAATTAATGAAAGCAAATTTTTCTAGATTAGTTGAAGGTGCCGAATCTGCAGGGATAGCAGCATCAAATTTTGCATTAAAATCTACATCCGCAATTCTTGCGTTAGCCGTTAGTTGCGTTGGCAGACGCCTAGTTTTAGGAGAAAAAATTGAAGATGAAACTGAAGCTGTTATCCGAATCTTACCAAACAATTCTAAAATGATAGGTTTTTATTCTTATGGCGAACTTTCTCCAAATGGAAATTATGGCTGTGAATTACATAACCAAACGATGACTTTAACAGTATTTCAGGAAATGGAATAAAACCTAGTGGCTTACAATAGTCTTATTGCGCGTCTATTAAAAAAATTAAACCTTGTGGAAGACTCAGTTCCGCAATCGCTAGAAGATTGGCGTGAATTCCTTAATCGGGTTAACACGGCACTTGATGAAGCAGAATTAAGCCGTGAACGACAAGAACATATGATTGATGTAAGCTCTAATGAGATGGAACGTCTGAATAAAACAATTCAAACACAAGCTGAACAGCAAATACAAAAAAAAGAAGATCAAATTGATTTGGTAATGGAATCTGTTCCATGTATGGTAGGATGGGTAACATCTGATTTGATACTGTCGGGTGTAAATAATGAATTAAGTGCAGCCTATGGCCTAAAACCTGAAAATTTTGTCGGACAGCATTTAAATTGGAAACTTGATTCTACAGAATTAATATCAGTTATGACTGATTTTTTTAAATCAAAAAAAATGGAAGTTTCTTTTTCTCTTAATTTATTGCAAAGTGGAAATTTGAAAAATTTTAAAGTTGTTGCCAAAAAATATTCAGATCAAAAGATGGCTGTCATAGTTGCTTTGGATGTAACGGACGATATTCTTAAGCAAAAAGAACTAGACACCGTTCGAATTAAATCTTTAGCTTCATCACGAATGGCTTTATTAGGCGAAATGGGCGCGGGCATTGCTCATGAAATTAATAGTCCTTTAACCATCATAAACAGCACCATAAAAAAAATTATGCGCGACATACACGGTGAAAATTTTGAAAAAACTGAAATTATAAAAAAATTAGAAACTTTAGAATCAACAACACATCGAGTTGCTAAAATTATAAAAGGCCTGCGCACATTTGCCCGCGATGGCGAAGGTGATCCCTTTGAAAAAGTATTATTAAAATCCATTCTGGATGATTCATTAGAATTATGCGAGGCCCGGCTTCGCAGCGCTAATATTGAATATCGACAACCTAATGTTTCTAACGATTTGTTTTTAGAGTGCCGAGCCACACAAATATCTCAGGTTATTATAAATTTAATATCTAATTCTAGGGACGCAATTGAGTCATTAGAAGAACGCTGGATTAAAGTTGAGGTTAACGAGTTAGAAGATAAGATTGTATTATCTGTAACAGATAGCGGCAAAGGCATTCCAGAAGAATTACATGAAAAAATATTAAATCCTTTTTTTACAACAAAGGCAGTAGGAAGTGGAACGGGCCTTGGCTTAAGTATTTCAAAAGGCATCATAGAAGCACACAACGGAAAAATATATTATGATTCGAAAAACTTTCACACTCGTTTTGTTGCAGAGTTACCTAAAATACATATTAAAAAAAATAATTAGCTTGAATGGCTTCCCTGAATGGCTTCCAAAAGATTATGAATTCCTTCGTTCATTGCAGCGACCTGATTTGCTAAATTTTTTGCAGCCTCTGAAGCTTGAATACTTGTTGTTGCATTTTGCTGTGTCATAGTATCCAGCTTATTAACCGCATTCGTTATTTCACGCACCCCTTGGGCTTGCTCTTCGCTAGCTAATGAAATTTCACCTGCCATTCGCGAAACACTAACAACATTTGTAACTATTTCTTCTAACATTTCACCACAATCCTTAGCCACAGCAGCACCCTCTTCAACTTTTATACTGCCCTCATGAATCAAGGCTTCAACTTTTGCCTTGGTATCGACTACAATTGATTCCACTTTAATAATACTACCATTTAATAATTCAGATATTTCCTTAGCGGCATTTCCACTCATTTGAGCAAGATTTCCAACTTCTTCTGCTACAACGGAAAAGCCTTTTCCCTGCTCTCCTGCACGAGCTGCTTCAACGGACGCATTAAATGATAATAATTTAGTCTGAAAAACAATATCATTAATTACTTTTGTCTTATCACCAATTTCTTGAATCATTTTTACAATTTCACCAAACTGATTATTACTGTAATTAATTTGATTCATGATGTTTTTATTACTGTCATTAATTTGATCCATTGAATAAATCATTTTTTCGACAACCTGCTTACCTTTTTCGGCATCATTTTGAGATTTTGCAGAAGTTGTTGCGGCACTTTTTGCATTTTCGGAATTCTTTGCAACCATTGTGCTGGTTTGCTCAATAGCCGACGAAGTCTGAACTAATGAAGCAGCTTGCTCAGTTGTTGCTTCCGAAAGTTCTTTAGATGCATTAGCAATTTTGTTAGCTGCATCTTCGACCTGGGAACTTGTGTTTTTAAGTTTACTGGCAACAGCATTTATTTGATTCATAGTTTTTATTGATGTCGTTACAATAACAAAAAATCCTATTAAAATTCCGACCCATAAAAATATTATGGTCATTATGGCAGATTTAAACTTAATGGCACTTTGCTCTTTATTTATTGCACTTACTTTAGCAAAAATAAGATTCTTTAATTTTGCAAAATTTTTGCCCTGCGTTGCACGCGCAGGCAAATATTTTTCCTGAAAAGTCGCTTTTACAATTTCAAATGATTGCGTTTTAACTAGATTTACGACTTCATTTTCTAATTTATCCAACGTGACCGCATCATAGTCTGCCATTTCTTTATTTAGTTTTAGTATTTCAGGATCATCTTGAACGTATTCAATTAAGTTGTTTGAATATTTACTGTAGGCTTCATCAGCAGCTTTTTTTTCTGCATACTTGGATTCATCTTTTGAATTTAGAATATAACCTAAAAGTGCTTCAGCCATTTTAACCATTTCTAACTCTTGCTGAGCAACTAATTTGACCATTTCACTTGCGCGATAAACTTCTTTATCATTGGAAGCAGAGCCCGAATTAAAAATAAAAATAGTGGTAATCATTGATGTCAGTAAGATTGGTAATGTGGCAAGCAACAGCTTTCGCAATATGGACATTTTTTTCACAATGATTTTCCTACAGATAAGATTTGTTTTTTTAAAATTGGCTTGTAAACAAGTGTAACTTGTTTTTGTTTAATTATCATAAAGCAAATTAGTACTAAACAAATTCTTATCTTTAGTCGTGCTATTGCAAAATCTCATCATCTTTGACATCAATTTCTTTCAACGCCATATACCCAAAAGCAATCCAATAAATTCGATCGGCAATTCCTCCAACTGAAAGATGAATATGATAAATTGCTAAAATTGGAAGCTGCGCTAACACATAAATTGCCAAAATTTTTAATGCCTTATTTTTTGTTGCTAGTGTTCTAATTGCACCTAGACCTAAGGCAGACAGAAGTACAATTGTTATAAAAACAAATCCCAATCCGCCGACAACACCCGCAGATAATAAAATATTATGCGGATCTTTATTAGCATTGTAATTACTTACATCCGTATCGTTTCCAGCAGAAAATTTAGATAAAATTCCTTGCCCTAGCCATGGATTTTTTTGAAAAATTTCATACCCCCGTTCGACTTCTTCTAATCGCGAGCTGACTCCGTCCTGAGCGACGCGGCTTCCAATACTTTTTTCTCCGGTCGCAACTTGATATCCAAACTGCCCAATTGCTTCACCAAAAAACAAGGTTATTAGAAAAAGTGACATTACAAATGCCAGCTTTAAAAACTTTGAAGCATTGCTTAACGAAGGAAATAGAAATACCACAAGAAGTAGGCCCATAGCGACAGAAGCCAATGCAGAGCGTGTTCCAGTTAACATAAGCAATGCAAATGCAATTGCAAAATGCATAAAATCTAGAAATATTTTAATGCGTTTTTTTTTAATTAAAACAAAATCATGCATCAATGCAAAGCAAGCTAAAGTTGCGCAAGAAACCATATGCGGAATATGTTTAAAAATTCCAATAAAGCGTGACCCTTTAAAGCTTATTCCAGGAAATGCAAAAAGTGCAATTAAGCTTATCCAGCACAAAAGAACTGTTACTTTTTTAAGAAATTTTAAAAAATCTTCTGGATTTATTGATGTCGGAATTACCCGCCCAAATAGGAATATTGTAAATATAGCTAAGAACGCCGAACCCATTTGCAAAATGCTAGATTCATCTGGATTAACAAATAAGCATTGCAGCAATGTTATTAAGATCAAATACAAACTGGTTAATACGATAGAAAAACGGAAAAATCGACTTTGCGAAAAAAACTGCTTGGGAGACCACAGCCATTTTAATATAACTAATCCGCCGACTGTTAAACATAAGAATATATTTACATAGGGATGCAAACCATATTGATAAATAACTGGACTCAACTCTTGGGGAAAACCTGGCAAAACAGCCAGTGAAACTTTTGAAACGAATATTAAAAGAATTAAAAAATAAATCACTTATTCGTATTTTTTTCTATTAGTACGGCAGTTAATACAATACTTGTTATAAGTGAAACTAAAGTAATTGACCTAGACACGTCATTTGAAATCCAAGGTTCTTTCTTAGGAATAAATATCAGGTCATCTTGCGTTAGTTTAAATGGTTTCGAATCTGCTGATGATTTCATAAACTTATTCATATCCAACTCAAATACTCCTGCCTGAGAAGGATCAATTTTTCGCACAATCACCTCTGATAAATTAGCTTCTTCAATTCCTCCGGCTAAAGTTAGTAGCTTCAAAATATCTGTATTCGCAGGTATATAATATAAGCCTGGCTTTTGCACAGCACCTAATAATTGAACTCCAATCAAAGTTTCTTTCTGCGATGATCGATAGATGTATTCCGCAGCTCGTGGTGGCTCTTTAATTTCAAAGAAATTATTTTCTGCATATGCAAAAGATGAGCTTAGTAAAAATGAAAAACTAGTGGCCAAGCAAATAATTTTATTAAACATCTATAACCTCAGAAATTATTATGACAAGATAAGCGGTAGGGTCAATCTGGACCAAAAGCGAGTTTTAAAAAACAGCATAGACTAGTCGTAGTCAGCAGGATCTTCGTACACTAGACTTTAGATATGGAAACAAACACAATGCCCGAACACGAAAAAATATTTAACGAAATTTGCACCAAACTGAATGAATTATCTCAGGTCGAGGACAATAAATCTTCTAAAGATAAAGTTGCTCAGCTAGAGAAAATGCAAAATCAAATTAAAAACTTCCAGTATGATCTACTTGCCACACATGAAGGTATGCAATTGAAAATACAAACACTAGAACAAATGACGACATCAAATTCAGACTTATCTGGACGCGTTCAAGAACTAACCGATTTATTAAATCAGGAACGTAGTTTAAATTCTAAACTATCTACTGATTTAGCGAAATCTTTAGATTTATCTTTGAAACTTCAATTAGAAATTCAAGAAGTAAAATCGCGCGCTTTGCAAGCCCAGCTAGATGATCGCAAACAATTCATGAGCAATTTTGAATCTGTGAAATATAAAATGACGAAAGATTTTAACGATCTTTCACATTCGCATGAAGAATTAACGGCGCAGATTAAGGCCAAAGATGCACATGTTGAAGAATTAACATCTAAGATCAATGATCTTGAAACAGTTATGCTAGAACTTGGAGAATCAAAAATAGACCAAGAAGAAACAATTAAACATTTAGTCTCTGTTGCCGAAAATAAAATTGTAGAATTAAAACTATCCTTAGATAGAAAGTCTGCTGATTGTGAAAACTCGCAAGGCCATTTAAATCAGTACAAAGTTCAGGTCGAGCTATTTAAAAGCGAAAATATTTCTTTAAAAGATTACATTAATAAGATGACCGCTTATCAGCAGCAAATATTGGCTCAGCAAGCTCAGGCCTATGGCCTTAGCTCATCTGGTGCAACACCATCTTAAGATAAAATCCTTCTGGAAAACTCATCAGGGTTGGGTGATCCCAACCTTGACCGCCCATCAGAATACATTTTGCTGTTTTACCAGATCTTAAAACAGCTTTTTTTAAAGACTCTTTAAAATCTTCCATTGTGACCAACCCTGAACACGTGCACGAAACAACAACGCCATCTTTACGACTGACCCGAAATGCTTGTGCATTAAGTTTGAAGTATGCATTCAGTCCTTGATGAATATCTTTTCTATTTTTTACAAATGCGGGTGGATCTGAAATTACGATATCAAATTCATTTTCTTTAAATTGCCCAAGACCTTCCAATACATCTAATTTATAAGTTGTCACGGTAGCACCATACTTGGCTAAATTTTCAGAAGCTTTTTTTAATGCTAATTCTGAAACATCCACCAAATGAACTTCGCTTTCAATACCCCATTTTTTTAAGTTGCAAACAATCTGCGCCGACCACTGGCCCATGTAACAACACAAATCTAAAATTTTAACAGGGCGCCCCTGGTAATTCTTTTTTTTCATTTGTATGAAATCCATTAACAATTTCATATTGAATGTTTGGTCTAAAAAAAACCCTGTTTTCTGGCCTTCAATTAAATCCACTTTAAAATAAATTTTCTCAGTCGGATCAATAACGTTTTGCACTTGAATTTGTATGTCATTTAAGGTGATTCCACCAACCTGTTTAAGAATTAAAGGCTCTTCCGCTTGTAAGCCTTCTAATTTTCTAATACTGACATCATTTCGTTGCAAAATAAAAGTTTCAGACCAAGCCACCATTGAATAACCATTTACAACAGTTGCATTTACTAATCCTTCAAAAATAGCTTTCCATTGATCATTTGTTTTAAAAGCCAGATCCGTTCCTGCTGTTAATAATTGGTACGAAAAAACTTGATATGTTTTTTTATTTTCTTCAAATACATAGCGATCAAATATTAATCCTGGCAATTCATCGGCCTCAGAAAAGCAAACTCGGAAGCTTAGATTAAAGCCCATATCATTTCTAAGTTTCCATGCCCGACTTAATTTTTCAACCAGGCTATCTACTGAAATAGGATTTTGCTCTTGAATATCAAAACTTAATGCACGAAATGAAATTAAGGAATGTGGATTTCCGTAACCACGCGCTAAAAATTGTCCTTTGTAGTCATGAACTTCTACAGGCTCTCCAGGTAAAACTGATTTAGGATTATCTAGAAGTTCATTTGAAAAAACCCATGGATGTTTTGATCGAAGTCGAATGTCGTGGCCTTGCTTTAATTTCCAAATTTTCATAACTCAAGTTCTAATTCAGTTGGTAAAGAATAAAAACAGTTTTTTCTGATTTAGAAAAATTGTTATCGCTAACTGTTATAAACTGCTTCTTTTGTTTATTAACCCAGCACAGCCCTTCAAAATTTGCTCCTGATGGAATTAAATCCTTTAGCTGGACATCTTCATTCATGCTGTAAAAGCATTTTCGCGTTAATTGCTGTGAATCCGTCCTGCTGGCTTCACAAAACTGAGTGTGATAACCCAACCCTTCTTTCGATAGTTTCAAGCCTCGTTCCAATATTAAATAGGACGTTTTGTTTAAAAATAAAATATCTGAAACTCCAAAATAGGCCGTTATCTTTTGATCATTTTCTTGGCTTGCGGTAAACAGCTTTGGTAATGGATACGAATAAACCGCATCAAATTTATTAGATTCGAATGAACTTTCGACTAATTTCAATTCAGTTAATTCTTGCAAAAGAGGAGCCTCTAGCATAACTGCCCATTTTTTTTGTTCTTCATCGACAGCAAGCCCTTCAAAGGCCAAATTATTTTGAACTCCTTTGGTTTGCTTACCTGATTTTTCTGGCAAAAATTTATCTGAGCTTTGTACGGTTTTAATTCTTTCACCTTTTTCATTGATCCAAAATAAGTCTGGATTAACTCGGGGTTTTTGATTTAAGTCCCCTTCACTAGATAAAAAAATATTTGAATTTGAAAGTACTGCAATACCTTCTAGATCTAATATTTTACTTTGCTTATCCGTTTGCACATTTATGACTGCAGGTTTATCAAAATCAATTTCTTGCTTTGCATAATCAAACTTGAATATAAAAATTCGGGGACCGCCTTCGCTACCCCGATCATCTGAAACAAAATATATTTTGTTTTCAAAAATAGAGCATCCAGATAATCCGCCAACTTTTTTTTTATTGATTTTATAGTCCGGCGGAAGTGTCCATTTTTTTAAAACATTTAATTTAAGATCTGCACTGGATGCAACACCATAAATAAAAACACTAAATACCAGAAGCGTTCTTAGGACTGGCATTTTCTTTTCGTCAAAGCCAACGTCAGTGTATTTTTCATTAACATTGCAATTGTCATTGGACCAACTCCACCAGGAACAGGGGTCAGCGCCGCCAAGTGTTTATCTGCATGTGTTGGATTTACATCACCATACAATAAATTATCTATCCGATGAATTCCCACATCGACAACAACAGAATTCTTTTTAAAATCCGTAACTTTAAAAAAATTTGCTTTACCAATAGCGATAAAAGAAATATCCGCCTGACTTATGTGATCTTGAATATTTTCAGTTTTAGAGTGGCTCAAGGTAACTGTCGCATTTCTTTGCGTTAACAAATGAAATAAAGGCAGACCTACAATTAGGCTACGCCCAACAACAACAACCTTTTTTTTAGCTAATTCTATTTTATAAAAATCTAAAATCTTAATAATTCCTGAAGGCGTGCAACTGGTCACTTTTTGTTGCCCCGCCATCAAAGCACCTAGCGAAGCTTGCGTCAGTCCATCCGCATCTTTCCACGGCGAAATATATTCCGTCATTGCTTTTGCATCTAAATGCGAAGGTAAGGGTAATTGCAACAAAACCGCATCAACAGATTCATCATGATTTAGTTTTTGCAATACCGATTGCAATTCCATTTCTGAGGTGTTTGCCGACAGGCGCACCATCGTTGATTTGAAGTTTAGACGATGACAGGCCTTTTCTTTATGAGAAACATACACTTCGCTAGCCGGATCATTACCAACCAAAACGACTACTAAATGAGGTAATGACCAATTTAAAGAACTCCATTTTTGAAGCTCTTCTATAATTTCAGAGTAGACAGAATCTGCGACAGGCTTTCCTTTTAATTCAATCATAGCACCACCTAATATTAATTTGTCTTAAATTGTAAAGAAAATCAATATGTTACAACAGCTTTCCTACCTTGACCCCACTGCGTCTGTAGATTAGATTAGGCAAGAAATTTAAATCCCCTGGAGGAATTATGGCTAATACTGTTAAACTATCAAAAGATGGAAATTCAATCGATTTCGTAGTCTCTGAAAATATCCCTGCATCAGTTAAAAAATTTCGCCATAGCCCCGAAATCAAAGGTTTATATACATTCATTTTTGAAAACGATTTACAAAAAGAAGCTTTTGCAATTTTAGAAGGTATCGTTGCCGTACGAAAAGCAAAAAAATTAAAAGAAAAACAAGATGCGATGCCAGCAAAAAAGATTGAGGCCGCAAAAGTTATTACCAAAAAAGCTGAACCAATTGTTCAAGCAAAGCCTAGTGCTAAACCCGCAATTGCTGCTAAACCCATTGCTAAAGTTGAAGTCGCAAAAAAAGCGGCCCCTGGTAAACCGGGAGCTAAAACTATTTTGAAAAAATCTGCTCCAGTTAAGCCTGTCGCTAAAAAGAAGTAATCCGAAGTCCGACCGCCAGTTGTCGTTTATTTTAATACAACTCTTCATCTAATTTGCATGACCTCTAACTTCGGAGGTCATTATGAAATCATTTAAAAATAATAAAATCATTCAATCAAACAAAGGCCAAGGATTAATCGAATACTTAATCCTTGTTTCGATTATTGCTGTAGGCACCCTTGGCGTTGTTCGTGTTGTTGGACAAAACGTAGGAACACACTATGAAAATATTAATCGCGCTTTAGGTGCAAAAAAAGCTGATGCCTTAACCATTCTAAATGCCGATGATAAACTATTAAAGAAAAAAGATCTTTCAACTTTTATGGATGGCGCTAGGTAATGAATCAAAAAGGCCAAGCATTGATTGAAGCAATACTAATCATGAGCCTTGTTGGTTTATGCTCGTTTAAATTGATCGAACTTGGTCTTAACTTATATCATGATATATTAATTGATGAACTGATTGAACAAACACTTGTATGCCAATTTGAAGTCCAATCTGATTGCAAAAAAAGATTAAGCATGAAACTAGCATCGTTAAATTTTAAAGATGTTCAAATTTCATTAAATCGAATCAGGGATACTGCTTCCTTGAAATTATCAGCCCAGCTGGGGCAAAACACAATTTACAACAGAGAAAGTAAGTTAACCCTTGATGTCTCAAATCCGTAAAACAAAAAGAAATGGCTTTGTTAGCATGCATTTAATATTAATGTTCAGCTTTTTATTAATGATATTATTTAGTCTAGTCTATCTAAGTTATGTTTCTGAAGTAAAAATGCAATTTCGAAAAAGTTGCTTAGATGAATCGATATCATTGCAAAAAAAAATGATTCAATCTGAAAAATTATTATTTGCCTTAAATCCATTATCAACTTATCTGCAAACGAATTTAACGTATAAAGAAGTTCTGCTTAAGACTGCAGGAATAAATCCCTATTTAGCAATAGAACTTGAAGCTGAAATAATTATAATCAAAGAGCAACAAGCCTTACTTGATAAAAAGCAAAAAGCAATTATTGCTACCGCGAAAGCCTACATTTTATCAAGCCAAGGCTCAACTCTAAAAAAATTAACTCAGAATGCATACATTTCACAAGACAAGTGGGCGCCGTACTTAAAAAAAATATTTAGAATTGGCCTAAATTCACAATCCCAATTTGCGGTAAAGGCGGAATCGTCCGGCATCGCTCCTAATTACGGACTAGAACAGGATTACAAACGACTTCAAAGAGTGGCCTACAATTGGCATTTACAATTATTAACAAAGAATGAAAATCAAAACATTTTAAAATCAAATAATGATTTTGCAATGTCTTGCGGGACAATGGCTAACAAAAGTGGGAATACATGGTCCATCGAAATAATAAAGGACAAATACTAATTGAATCCATTTTTACTATGACACTGATGTTTACTTTAATCCTAGTTTTACAGGGATTAATTAAAAAACATCATATAGAAATGAATAAATACAAACTATCAACAGAAACCAAAAGGAGCTTTAAAAATGAAGATACCAAAAATTAGCCAACAAAATAAAATTTTATTATTTTCTTTTCTATTCCTAATCTCTGCCTATCTAATATTCGGATTGAAGTCTGAATCTGTCTTAGTAAACAAAACCGATCGCATTTATGCAGACACGATGATTCCGAAAGGTTTTGTGCTGATTCCAATTGAATTAGCCAACGTAGACTCTGTTTCAGCTCTTATGGATCAATATGGAGTTGTTGATTTGTATTCAGGTTCATCAAATGAACAAGGATCAAAAAAAATTGCCTCAAAAGTTAAAATTCTTCGTGCTCCACTAAATCCAAATCAATATGCCGTATTGGTTCAAGAGCATTTATCAATTTTAATCATGCGCTCACACGGACCTTTTTGGGCTGTTGTACAAAATCGCGAAGCACATCAAGATTTAGAAAAAGAAAAAACAGCCCACACAGTTCGAATTGAATACCACCAAACCGGAGGTGATTTATGAAAATATTTTTTATACTGTTCTATTTTTCAACTATTCAGCAAACTTATGCAGCCACTTTACTTATTCCAGATTCAACAGTTTCCGTCGAAAATTATAATAAAAAATGTCAAATTGATGGCTACTTGTGCACGCAAAAATATTTTTTGAATCAAGAGTTTCAAAAACCAGCGCCGCTATTTAATGCCTTAATTGATTCTATTGATCTTTCTGATAAATCTTTTGTAAACAACCTAACTAAAAATGTACAAACAATTTTAAAGACTGAAATGATTTCCACAGAACAACTTGAAATGTTAATACGATTATTAGACCAAGTAGAGGAAATAAATAAAGAATCTAAAGTTATTAAACAAATTGCTTTAGAACTTAAATATATACTAAGTTCAATTCCACCAGAAAAAGATATTGACCTAATGCAAGGAAAGTTTATTGTTTTTTTTAAAAAACATATTTCAATAGATTCATTTAAGAAAATTAAAAAAAGTTACCTAAATATTCCATATCAGGAAATACGTTTTAATCAGTTTCCATTGGTTTCATCTAATCAAAATGAAAGCTTAGTCAGTGGATTTTGCGAATCTGCAAAAGTCAGTGCGAATATTGAAAATATACAATGGCAAATTTTATCTGAAAAATCTTGCAGCTGGACTGAATCATTTGGAAAATCAACGACAGGTATAACCACAACAATTAAAGAACATAAAGGTTGGCTTATTACTGGAGCCCTTATTCTTGGCGTTGCCATTCTGACAAGCCAATATGATGTAAAACTTCAATTTTAACGTTAGTTAAAGACTAAACTTACAACAGGGGTTCACCTTGAAAATAAACTTGGTGAATTTTTTCATCTGTAAATTCGGTAAAACTTGAAGTCCAGTTTTTATCTGGATAAGAATGATATTTTTTCCAATCATCTACTAATGCAGGCCAACCTTTTTTTGAACTTTCATTAAGTGCCTGCAATGTGCGAACAAGTGATGGTGTTTCAATTGGCGAATCACTACCAAACTGAATATTTATTTTGTTTTTTCTTAACGCCTCCCACTGAAATGTATTTTTCAAAACATCTGCGGTAATAACTTCAGAAAGCCAAGAGTGATCACTTAGCCAATGACAAGGTTGCATATGACATGTCACATGCAATGGTTTCATCATTTGAATGGTCTCTTGTCGAATAATTTGCACGTGTTCTAAATGCAACCGCCCGAGCTGCCCCTGAGCCGAAACTGCACGCGCTAAAGCTACCATTTGATGAACAGCTTCATCGCCAATGGTATGCACTGCTAAATCTAATCCGTTTTTCCAAGTTTCTACAATGACTTGCTTTACTTTCGACAAATCCCAACACAGTATTCCATTCTCTGATGTATTTAGATAATTCTGCGATATGTAAGCTGTCTTTGAACCCAATGACCCATCTAAAAATATTTTTACACCCTGTATACGAAGCAAAGAATTCGAATTTTCTCGCATCCAACTTATATCTTTTAAAACGCGTTGCAGATCATTTAGATTTTCAATCGTAACAAAACCTTCGATGCAAACAGTTAGTTCTTTTTTCTTAGCCATAGTTATTAATAACTTCCATAAATCTGTCGTCATCGATAAGTCGCGAACATGGGTAAAACCACCCTGATTAAAAATCTTTTGCGCTATTTTAATAAATTGAATCTGCTGATCGCTACTAAAATAAGGCAACTTGATTAAGGCTTGAATATGCGCTTGATCAAATAAAACCCCTGTGGGATTACCCTTGCTATCCCGTTGAATTTTTCCACCCGCAGGATCTTTTGAAAAATCGTAACCCATTTTTTTTAGTTCAGTTATAGCTGCTGAATTAATCCAAGAACAATGGCCATCATTACGCGAAAAAAACACGGGCGTATTTGGAAAATAAGCATCCAGTTGTGATGCTATTGGGAAAGATGAATCTGTCCATTTATTTTGATCCCAACCAAAACCAACTAACCACTGTTGCTGGTAATGATGAGCTTCAATTTTTAAATTTTTAACTTCGTCCGCAGATTTTAAATTTCTTAAAGATAACCCCGCGGCGATTTGCCCCGTTCCCAAGAAATGACAATGACTATCGAATGCATTTTGTATTTTTAAAAACATAAACCCCAATAGTGTTGCGGTTTATTAAGAAAATAGTCAATTTGATTTATTTACTACTAATCTATCTGCCGCCGCTGCGGTTAGTGGTATTTCCTGGAAGATTCGATCCATTATTATAATTAGTATTATAATTAGTATTATAACCGCCATTATAATTTACATTTCCCCCTAAAGAGAAACTTCCATTTATACCAAGACCACCCATGTACCCATTTTGATTACTTTGGCCATAACCACTATTATACTGATAACCCGAATTATACTGTTGAAGCGAAGCCAAACGCTGTTGAAGCGTTGCAATCTCTTGCTGAGTTTGCATAGCTTGCTGCTGCACCATTTGCTGTTGCTGTTGTTGACGCTGGTAATTTTGCGCTTGCACTTGCGCTTGGTAATAAGCCTGAGCCGCTTGCTGAGCCTGTGCTTGCGCTTGAGCCATAGCTTGCTGCTGCTGCATTAGTTGCATTTGATATTGGTTACCATTTAAGTTTGGATTATATTGTCCATTCTGCCCGTAGGGATTAAATTGTCCGTTCGTTCCATTCTGCCCATAAGGATTAAATTGTCCGTTCGTTCCAAATTGGCCATTGCCGCTACCGAAAGCTCCGTTGGCTCCAAGCTGACCATTTGCTCCGAATTGACCATTCCCATTTCCTCCGAAAGCACCATTAGCACCTAGTCCAAACTGTCCGTTTCCATTGACACCAAGTAATCCGGCAAGTACTCCGCCATTATTCGGCCCGTTCATACCACCGTAGGCGTTGTAACCTGGGTTGTACATTCCGCCACCCGTTGAATTTCCATAATAATCTTGCGGATAATTAAAAGCTCCACCGACATTTCCGCTTGGACCGTAGGGACTATTACCGCCACCATACATATTGCCATTACCACCACGCCCATTTGCACAACCAAATCCGCCAGTTCCTGATCCGCCCGTTGCAGCTCCGTAAACACCGGCTAAGATATATGGGATTCCCATTGACATAGCAGTTGGCGATCCAGATTCCGGAGGATAACCTAACTGAGCTTGATATTCGGCGTTGCGATTATCATAACTTTTGCCAATTGCTCCCGCTACAACGCCCGTAACAATTTGTGCTCCAGATAATAAATAGCTTTTACCACCGCGATTTTCATTTCCACAATCGCCTGTTGTACATTCTTCGGCTTCGGTTGTTGCTAGTTTATATTCGCGTTCTAATTTTGCTTTTTCACGAGCTGTAAAAACAGCGTCTTGATGTTCTTTGATTTCTTCATCAAAACGTTCCACTTTTCCAGCAGCGATATCAAATTCAATTCTTTTTCTTCGGTAATCCGACAAATCTTTAGAACATTTTGAAGACGAAAATGTTTTATATTTAGAAATATCTGTTGGTCGCAACCCTGTATCAGCACAAATTGAGCTTGCAACCGTACCTTTGCTGCTAGTGCTGTTGGCTGTACAATAATTTTTTCCATCCGTCCAATTTGCTGCTAATGAATCTGGAACATCTGCTTTACCTTCGCAAAGAGTTGATAATGCTTTTCTTTTTGTTGCCGCTGCTGCTTTTTCTTCAGGTGTTGGATCACCATCTTTTGCTGTTGTTGCGATTAGCTTTCCGTTTTCATCTTTATTTGGTTTTAAATCTTCGCAATTATATTCTGGATATGTTTTATATTCGTTACATTGCTTCATGTTATCGATATGACTGCTTAGTAGAAAATCAGAAACTTCGGAAACAAAGTAGCCTTCGATTCTTTTTGTTAATGTTTTAAGCTCGGCTCCGGCACGATCACGCTCTAAGGCTTTTGATTTTTTTTCGATTTCTAAAAGTGCAATCGCTTTTCGCTCTGATTTTTCTTCATCTGAAATGCTTATGGCATTTGTTCCGACTTTAGTTTTTATAGAGCATCCTTGATTTCCACCCCAGGCACCCGATCCGGCCAATGACACTTGTGCATTAGAATAATTACTTGAAAGGAAAGCTGTTAGAAACACAGCTAACGCAAGTAATGACTTTGATAAATTTCTTAACAACATACACGTCTCCTAGAAATCCCTAGTTTTGCAGCACACTTATAGTTACATTGATTCTGCTTCATCGTATCACTTCTCGACATTCTGTCTTAGGGACTAAAATATAAAATGGCCAAAGGTCATAATCAGCACTAAAATCTAGACCTTCGAACAAAATGGTCGTTATGATTAAGTCATGACTTCAACTCAAGAAAAGCCCTATTTACTTTGTTTAGATGATGAACCGGACAACTTAGATGCCTTAGAACGTATATTCCGCCGCAAATACACCGTACTAAAGGCAACCACACCCGAACAGGCTTTTCAATTTCTAGACGATCATCCGGCTTTGTCTGTGATTATCTCGGATCAACGAATGCCGCTGATTACAGGAGTCGAATTTTTAGAAAGATCGATTACGTCTCATCCCGATACAATTAGAATTTTATTAACTGGTTATACGGATATTGAATCCGTTATTGGTGCGGTTAATAAAGGTCAAATTTATCGTTACCTGACAAAGCCCTGGGACCCTATTGATTTAATGAATACTGTCGATCAGGCCAGTGAAAAATATTTTTTAAAAAACGAACTAAAAGATAAAAATAAGGCTTTAGAAAATGCTTTATTAGAATTGCAAAACTTAGATAAGGCTAAAAATCAATTTATGATTTTAATTAATCATGAATTAAAAACTCCGCTAACAACTATACTTAGCTTCGCGGGATTATTAAAAGAAACATTACTTTCGGATGAACAGAAGCTATTTACTGATCGAATTATTCGTTCTTCAGAGAAACTAAAAAGTATTGTTGAAGATGTTTTACTTATTGTAAAAGGTGAAGTCGGATTAATTTCAAAAAAAATAGATCGATTAAGCCCCGATTATTTTTTAAAAGAAATTCCACCGGACATTACGGCTTCGCTGAATTCCAAAGTTCAAACTTTACGCTTTATTAGCGATTTAGATGCTATTGATGCAGATCCCACTTTGACTAAAACGGCAATTTTCAGGGCCCTGCATAATGCGACCAAATTTGGATTGGCACAAACTGAACTAACCGTTCATGTTGGCAAAAATAAAGATGGCCGAACTGTTATTGCTATTGATAATAAAGGTCCCCATATTTCCAACCAAATTATTGAAAAAATTATGCGCCCCTTTATGCTTGATGAAAATATTATGAACCACTCCGTCGGAATGGGCTTAGGACTTACTATTTGCCAAACACTAATGAAAACTCAGGGTGGAGAAATTAAAGTTTTAAACGTAGACGCTGGAGTCAAAGTAGAACTAATTTTTTAGCTGTGATTTAAAAATCCGTAGCTAAAGTTCAGTTACCGGATTTAATACAGGCTACACCTAACCCTAATCAGTTCGTATATTTTGCAATTTTTAGTAGTTATGAAAAAACTACTTATAATTATATGCATAAGCTTAGGGTTTAATTTAATTTTAAATGCTAAAGAGCTAATTATTGAGCTGGGCGAAGATTACATCCTAAAAGGAAAAACGGATAAGATTTGGATTGAAAACTCTAAGATTCTTTCCGCAGTTCCTGACGGAAGCAGTGTTCGATTAAAAACGATAACATTAGGGCAAACACTAATCCGTCAGAACAACGAACTAATTAAAGTGTCTATTGTTCCAACAGGTTCGCAAAAAACATATCAAGATTGGATACGGCTTTCGCAAAAATTTTTAAATATCAAAGTTGATTTTTGTGATGACGTTGTCTGTTTAAAAGGAAAACTATTTCGCATCGAAGACTTTAAACGTCTTACAAAGCTGATTCAAGAAAATGACTCTTCTTTGTACTTAGCATTGGATATGGATACTGAATTAAAATTAAAAATAAATTTCTGGATCGAAAACTATATGCGCGAAAGCGGCTTAACCCCACTAAAGGTTGTTTATAGCCAGCCATGGAAATTACTTTATACAAATAAAGATAATGCTAGCGATTATAAACATTTATTAAAACGTATTGGAATCATAGCATTAGAAAATAAACAAAAAATTGAAATCGCAGACAATGTTCGAGTTGAAATTAAAATTACTGAAATAAAAAAAGATTTTGGCCAAACTCTAGGTTTAAAATGGCCTGATAATTATGCGGCTCAAGTAATTGATGGCCAAGCTACATTGGGTAACAATCTAATAGCCTCGTTAAATGCGAGCGAAAATCAAGGTAATGTTAAAGTTCTGGCTTCGCCCAATTTAATTTGCCGAAGCGGCAAAGAGGCTGAATTTTTTGCGGGTGGCGAATTTCCTATAAAAGTTTTAAATTATAAAATTCAAGATATCATTTGGAAAAAATATGGAATCCAAATGAAAATAAAACCTCTAATTGATTCCATTGGGCAAATGAGCCTGCAAATTGAATCCGAAATATCAAGCCTAGATACAAGCCGGTCTATTGATGGCATACCTGCTATTTTCACAAACCGAGTTTCAAGTTACTTTGATTTAATTCAAAGTAAAACAATTGCTTTATCCGGCTTAATCACTGAAGAAAGTGGCGAAGCTAGCACCGGGGTTCCGTTTCTAAGCCGGATACCGATCTTAGGCTCTCTTTTTTCGAGCAAAGATTATAAAGAACACAAATCAGAACTTGTTATATTTGTAACGCCACAACTTATGAAGTCCGAGTAATTTATGGAACTTATTTTAGTTGAAAAAATAAATCGCATTTTTGCACAGCAAA
Source organism: Pseudobdellovibrio sp. (assembly GCA_049301055.1). Lineage (GTDB taxonomy): Bacteria > Bdellovibrionota > Bdellovibrionia > Bdellovibrionales > Bdellovibrionaceae > Pseudobdellovibrio. The sequence continues at coordinate 67,023 of JBAQKN010000029.1, forward strand.
AAAAGCTTGCAGACTCAAGTTGGGATATTGATGCGATAGAAAACCAAAAAAATAATAACTTACAAACTTTAATTGACCATGAAACTACTGCCCTTACGGATGTTCAAAAAAAACGTATTCATTCTGAATTTTCTGGATTCGGATGTTTAGACGATTTGCTTGTCGATGATGAAATAACAGAAATTTTAGTGAATCGATTTGATCAAATTTTTTTTGAAAAGCATGGATGCCTAATTCAATCTACAGATCACTTCTTTTCAGAGCAAACCTATTTTTCAGTTTTAGATCGATTATCACAAAAATGTAATAGCTATTTAAATCGTGAAAAACCTTTTGTTGAAGCTCAATATAAAAACTGGCGAATAACTATCTTGTTTTCTGAATTATCGCGCGGTTCGAATTTGCTTTCTATTCGCAAACAACCCAACGATGTTTGGACTCTTGAGCGATTAAAAAAACTAGACTGGTGCACAGATCAACAGTTTAAACTCATCGAGAATATTTTTGTAAATCAAAAAAATTTTTTAGTTGTTGGCGGTACAGGCTCTGGAAAAACTAGCTTTTTACAATCCTTGCTACAGAAATTTTCAGAAACAGAACGTGCGGTCATTATTGAAGATACACAAGAACTTCATCCCCCTAACCAGTCCTGTTGTTCCCTGTTAACACGACAGGACCCCAGCCAATCCGTTGCTGATGTCACAATGGATGATTTACTTAAACGTGCCTTGCGCCTGCGGCCAGATCGTTTGGTTATTGGAGAAATACGTGGCGCTGAAGCGAAATCATTATTAATGGCATTAGCCACAGGGCATGATGGAAGTTTTGGATCTATGCACGCGCGTACAGCCTCAGAGGCCCTGCTGCGTCTTGAAATGTTAATTCAAATGGGGGCGCCCCAATGGAATTTAAAATCAATACGAAATTTAATCGCTATGACATTGCAAAATATTTTTGTCGTAGAAAAATTAAATGGAAAACGCCGTTTAAGTGGAATTTATCAAATTACTTCTGTTGAAGAAAATGGAATTTTATTACAAAGATTAGATGAATAAAACCATCTAATCTTTGTTTAAATAATTAATTATTTATTTACAGCTTTACTGTCTTCAATCGCTTTTTCTGCCTGCACTGTTAAACGCACACCAACTTCAACAAGTTGATCACGATTAACTTCACTGGGTGCATCACTCATTAAATCACTGGCTTTTGCAGTTTTAGGAAATGCAATAACTTCACGAATGGCATCGGTTTGCATAAGCAGCATAACCAAGCGATCCATTCCCCAAGCAATACCACCATGCGGAGGAGTCCCATACTTTAAAGCATCTAGAAAAAAGCCAAATTTATTTTTTGTTTCTTCTTCAGACATTCCCAATAATCGAAACATGGCTTGTTGTATTTCATTTCGATAAATACGAATTGATCCGCCACCCATTTCATAACCATTGCATACTAAATCGTAAGCCTTAGCTAAAATTTTGCCATACGCTTTTTCATTGTTATTCATTAAATCATCAAAGGATTCATCTTTAGGTGATGTGAACGGATGATGTCTTGCCACCCATCGTTTATCGTCAGGTGAATATTCAAGTAAAGGAAAATCAATAACCCATAAGAAGTTAAATTTAGAATGATCTATTAATTTTAGCTCGCGACCCAAATGCAGCCGCAACGCAGACAATGCAGAACATGCCGGATCGTAATCATCAGCAACAATCAAACCACAATCTTTATCGGTACAACCCAATTTTGAAAAAATCTCTTTCAATTTTTCTGGTGCAATAAATTTTGATGCCGGAGAATTAATAGCTCCATCTGCTTCAGGTTTTAACCAAATAAGCCCTTTGGCGCCATTTCGTTTTGCAATTTCAGTTAATTTGTCAAATTGCCCACGAGAAAATTGTGCTCCTCCGGGAACAGCAATACCTCGAACCACTCCGCCACGTGCTAAGGCATCACTAAAAACTTTAAAATCCGAACTTTGCACAACAGATGATACATCTTGAATTTCAACTTTAAAACGAGTATCTGGCTTATCAGAACCATAGCGATCCATTGCCTCTTGAAAAGTCATGCGTGGCACAGCTGGAATATCCATTCCTTTAATTTCTTTCCAAATTAAACGAAGCATTTTTTCATTTACTTCGATGATATCTTCGACATCAATAAATGACATCTCTATATCGATCTGAGAAAATTCGGGTTGACGATCTGCGCGTAAATCTTCATCGCGAAAACATCGTGCGATTTGAAAATAACGGTCATATCCAGCAACCATTAGTAATTGTTTTAAAATTTGTGGTGATTGTGGCAAAGCATAAAAAGTTCCAGGATTTACGCGCGAAGGAACCAAATAATCGCGAGCTCCTTCAGGAGTTGATTTGTATAAAATTGGAGTTTCTATTTCTAGGAATCCATTTTCTGATAAAAATTTTCTTACTAACTGAGCCACCTTGTGACGAGTTACTAAGTGATTTTGTAACCGAGGAGATCGTAAATCTAGGTAACGATACTTTAAACGTAACATTTCGTTTACATTTTCATCATCAATTTGAAATGGAGGCGTAGCTGCTTGATTTAATATTTCGCAACGAATTGCCTCAACTTCGACTTCACCGGATTTTAGCTTCGCATTCTTCATTCCATCCGGACGAGTTCTTACAATGCCTTCGACAGCAACGACATATTCGCCACGAAGATCTTTTGAAGTAGAAGTTTCAGTTTTGTTCGGGTCAAAAACGACCTGAACTAGACCTTCACGATCACGTAAATCAATAAAAATAAGACTGCCGTGATCACGACGAGTATTCACCCACCCCATTAAGACAACTTTCTTATCAATGTGCTGAGCTGTTATATTTCCGCAATAGTCTGTTCTTTTTAATTCTCTTACAAATTTCATAAATTTGATTCTGTCACGATTGATAAACCACAGTCAAAACTGATCTTTTGATGGGGTCCATAAAATATCTGAATACTTTTTTATGGACTCAGATATTTTTTACGCTTAGAGTTAGATATGCCAAAATTTAAATTTGAAATGTCAGCGCCATTAGATTCAGCAACTACATACAAAAAAATTAAAACTTTACTATCTGGTGATAACGATTTTAAAAAATTTGATTCAAACATAAGCTGTACTTTTGACGAGTCTGGTAAGAAATGTGACATCAAAGGCAGCCAATTTAAGGCAAATCTTCAAGTTCATGATAAAGATTCCAAATCTAGTCAAATTGCGATTGAAGTCGACCTTCCTTTAGCTTTATCCTTATTTAAAGGTAAAATTCAGGAAGTGTTAGAAAATAATCTTAAAAAAGTTTTAACGTAATTTCCTTTATTAAATAACTTTATGGCTAAAAAAAAATCGAAAGAACAGTCTAGATCTGTTGTCGCGGAAATCCTTGATGATGATCACGTTTTGCCTGAACCTGACGATTCAAACACCGTAGATGATAACCTACCACCTGATGAAATCATTAGTTCATTAATACCTACAATTGCGCCTAAAACAAAAGAACGTGGTTTAACCTCAACAGATCCTTTAACCATGTACCTTAATGAAGTTCGTAAATACCCCTTACTGACTCGCGAACAAGAATTGGAATTAACTAAAAAATATTTCGAGACTAAAGATCCGATTGCAGCCCAAACTTTAGTAAAATCAAACCTTCGCTTTGTCATTAAAATCGCAGCCGAATATGCCAAATTTTCTTCGCGTATGATCGATGTTATTCAAGAAGGAAATGTTGGCTTGATGCATGCCGTGAAAGAATATAATCCCTACAAGGGCGCTCGATTAATTACCTATGCTGTTTGGTGGATACGCGGTTATATTCAAGAGTATTTAATGCGCCAGTTTTCGATGGTTCGTATTGGAACCACAGCAAATCAACGCAAATTATTTTATCAACTGCAGCGCCAAAAACAAGAACTTGAAAAAATGACTTCTCCTGAAAATATTGCTCAACTGTCGCATAAACTAGGTATTCCAGAAGATGAAATAACAGAAATGGCAAAGCGACTGTCGTCACGCGACGTTAGTCTAGATAAACCGACATACTCTGAAAACGATAATTCAACGCCATTATCTTTCTTACTAAAAAAAGAAGATGGTAGTTTGCCCTTAGATGAACAACTTGCCTTTGAAGAACAAATTACTAATTTGATGAAAGCTGTGGATTCAATTCGAGCTTCATTAACAGAAAAAGAAACGATTCTACTTGAAGAGCGCATCTTGAGCGATGAGCCTTTAACATTACAAGAAATTGGCGATAAATATAAGATTAGTCGTGAAGCCGTTCGCCAAACTGAGGCGCGGCTTATGAAAAAAATTAAATCAGCAATGCTGCCTGAATAATTTAAACAGCGCGAACTAAATTGCCTCTAGTTCGCCAGCTCCAATTGAAATAGTTAATTTTGCACGTAATCTAGTTACAGCCTGAGCATGCAACTGAGATACTCTGGATTCAGTTACTCGCAAAACTTGCCCGATCTCTTTTAAATTAAGATCTTCGAAATAATATAATGATAATACCAATCTTTGTCGTTCTGGTAATTCTTCAATCGCTTTTGCAACGACATCTTTAATTACTTTAACATTTAATTGATTAAAAGGATTTCCTGATTTTGAACCTTCTAATAAATTTGAAATTGATTTTTTATCTGAATCACTAAATGTAGGCTGATCATCAATAGATAATAAGCTAACAGGGCGAACCTGATTTACTAGATCATGAAACTCATCCATCGACATATTTAAATTAGAAGAAATTTCTTCATCTGTTGGATTGCGCCCAAGTTCAATTTCTAGTTTAGCAACAGATCTGTCTAAGGCCTTTGATTTATCACGAACGGATCTAGGAACCCAATCCTGAGCACGCAATTCATCAAGGATAGAACCGCGAATACGAAACTCAGCATAGGTTTTAAATTTATTGTCGCGTGATGGATCCCACTTATCAATGGCATCCATTAAACCAATCGAACCCGCAGATATCAAATCATCCAATTCGATATTTGGCGGCAAACGCACAGCAATTTTCTGCGCAACAAACTTTATAAGAGGAGCATACTCTTTAATAAGTTCTTCTTTTTGACCCCGTTTAATATTCTTTTTGGGTTCATCTTTGTATTTCTTTAGAAGACTAGCTTTCTTCATTCGTGTTACCCCTCAGATCTAAATTCTAACCGATACCATGCACTTATTCATAATCTTAATTTGTTAAGCATGACCAGAGACTGGTCTAAAAAGTGTGTCTAGACCTTTGACGTTTGCGCTTAGGCCTATATTAGTTTTGTTTTGGGACTCAATTTCAGCACAAATAACCCGTATAGCGCTTGTTGAAATTGCTTTTGGGTCCTGCCTTAATATGAGACGCTGATGTTGATTCGAAATCTTTAAATTTACATCATAAGGAATGCTGCCTTTGTACTGTATACGAACAGATAAAAACTGTTGTACCACGTCCGCAAATCTTAAAAACAATCCAGCACCCTGTTGTTCATCTTTAACTTGATTACAAATAATAGAAAATTTTTGCGTTTTATATTTTTGCTGTAACACTTTAATAAGCGCATAGGAATCAGCAAAACTTGAAGGGTCCGGAGTTAAAATAACATGGCAATCATCGGCGACAGCATTCAGGTGCAATACGTGATCATGCAACCCAGGTGATGTATCAATCAATAAATAATCGTATTGGTAATTAACAGCTTCCAATCTAGAGATCACTTCGCGCCGTTGAAATGAATTCATGTGTGTTAGTTCGTAAACTCCATTACCACCAGCTAACAAATCAATATTGTGAGCAACTGGTGTAAGGCATTCATGCAATGGAACACCCTGCAGTAAATCGTTAATATTTTTCTTTGGATGAACTCCAAAGAAAATATCTACATTTGCCATTCCTAAATCACCATCTAAAATTAGAACTTTTCTACCTAGTTGCGATAAACCCAATGCCACATTACTTGTGATTGAAGTTTTACCGACTCCGCCTTTACCTGATGTGAAACTAATAATTTTCATGTATTTCCGTTCTAGTGTTATGCATTGATGAATGGGTATCTTGATTTACTTGCTTAGAAATCTCTAAAATCAAATCAACGACACGTTCAGCTGTTGCGCGTTCAAAATCTTCTGGAACCTGTTGTCCAATTCCAAAACCAAAAAGTTGCGTTTTATGTTTACAAACAAAGTTATAAATATTTCCATGAGTATTTGCTTTATCTAAATCTGTAAAAATAACATCATCAAAACCAAATTTTTCAAAACGATTCGCAATATCAAACAAATCTTGATCTTTGATCAAAGTGGATACAACCAAATGTGTTCTCATAGAATGAAACACGGGTGGCGACATTCTTTTTAAATAACTTAGTTCTTCTGGTGTACGCATATTCAAACCTGCAAAATCAACTAAGATGTGATCAATTTGATCTAAATGTGGAATAATATGTAGCCAATCTTGCGGAGACCTTAACAATAGAAATGGAACATTTAATATTTGACTAAAAATCTTCATTTGCTCTGTTGCGCCGACCTTAAAGGTATCTGCAGAAATAATAGCAACACGTTTATGCTTGTTAATAATTAAATCACTTGCGTATTTAATTAATGAACTTGTCTTACCAGATCCAGATGGGCCTACAAATAGATGAAACTGTTCATAGGAATCTTTAACAATAGGAACTGTGTCCAGAATATGTTTGCCAATCCAATTTTCAATTAAATTTTTATTTTGCACATGCTTAAGATCAATTTTCTTTTGGGCTTGAACAATAATTTCTGCTGCAATATCAGGTAATAAACCCCGTCCAATTAGTTTATTGTAATAAGAAGAGTATTCATAATGAACGCCCATTTCAGCCCCAGGATGACTGTGCACAAAGTTTTGTGGCACATTCTTAAATTGAGTCATCATTGATCTTAAAGTTTCAATTTCATTTTTCAATGAATTCACTTCCATATCGTTCCAAGCTTTTTGTGCATTTTGTGTTGCTGGCTGTTGATTAATAGAATTACCCATAGACGATGCGATCGTATCTTTAGGTATCTCTTTATAGTTTTGCGAATTCGATTGATCATTGTCGATATCGATATAACGTCGCTCTGTACGTTTGTAATTTTCATTTCTAATTTCTGCGGGTTGATTCTTCTTTAAAGTCGCAGTAGCTTGCAAATTCATTCTTGAAACTTGATTTTCAATCATTTTTTGCATGACTTCTTTTTGATTCTTGGCGCTTGTTTTTTGAAATTTGTCGCGATCTGAATCCATCATTTTTGATTCTGCAAATTTCTTTTTTTGCACAGAACCTTCCGTGTAGGCAGCTGTGATCTCGATACTTTTTTCTCCACCCAAACCAAAACCTTTGGTAATTTCTTTGGCTGAAAGAATAATCGCCTCAGGCCCCAATTGAGTCTTCACCATTTCTAGCGCTTCCTTCATTGTCCTGGCTTCAAACTTCTTCATTAACATATAACCTTACTCCCTTAAGCCATTCCAACTGTCGCCACGGATTGAACACGTGCATCAGCAGTAATTTCGTTATGCGATAAAACAATTAATTGCGGAATAAAACGCGACACTAACTTAAATATGTGTCGACGCACTGTCGGACTGGTCAACAAAATAGGTTGCCCAGCAATTTCCGGATGCGTTTCTATTCGTTGCGCAATATTCGAAATCATTTTTGAAGCTGATTGTGGATCCATAACCAACTGCACACCTTGTTCAGTTTGTAATAAAGAATTCGACACAAGCTCTTCTAATTTACTATCAAACGTCATCACACTTACTGACCCGTCTTCACTTGAATACTTAGCCGTAATTGATCTTGATAACTGCTTTCGGACTGCCTCTGTCAATAAATCAATATCTTTTGTGCGAACGGCTTCGTCCGCCAAAGTTTCAAAAATAGTTAACAAATCACGTACTGAAATTTGTTCCTTTAATAAATTTTGCAATACGCGAACGACTCCACCCAATGACAAAGCATCTGGAATTAAATCTTCAACAACTTTAGGATGCGTTTTTTTCAAATTATCAATAAGCTGAGAAACTTCTTGGCGGCCTAATAATTCATGCGCATGAGTTCGCACCATTTCTGTAATATGAGTTGCCATAACTGTTGGTAGATCAACAACTGTGTAACCAGCCATTTCCGCTTCTTCACGTCGTGATTGCCCAACCCAAACAGCATCTAATCCAAACGCAGGTTCTTTTGTCGCAATACCATCAATTTTGTGAGTCACTTCACCCGGATCCATTGCTAGTAAATTATCTGGGCGCAGAATGCCTCCGCCAATTTTTGTACCTTTCATCATGAAACGGTATTCACCTGCGGCAAGCTGCAAATTATCGCGTATATGAACGCTTGGAACAACAATACCAAGATCTAATGCGAATTGTTTACGAATCGATGCAATACGTTCTAGTAAATCACCTGATTTACTAGAATCAACCACACTAATAAGCCCATAACCAACTTCTAGTTCAACCATGTCTAGAGGTAACATACTTTCTACATTTTCTTTTTTAGGTGCAGCCAATTCCAGATCCGATTTTCGTTTTGTTTCTGTAGTAGCTTCATCGCGATACTTATTAATTGTCCAAGCAACACCAATCAACAAAATTGCCATTACCAAAAAAGGTGCTGATGGCAATCCAGGAACAATGGCCAATGCCCCCAGAACCCCGCCACAAATGTAAATTGCTTTGGGATTCATAACCAATTGACTGGCAACTTCGTCTCCCATACTTTCGCCACTGCCACTTCGGGTAACGATCATACCGGCAGCTGTTGAAATAATTAATGCTGGAATCTGTGCTAGTAAACCGTCTCCGATTGTTAGCATGGTGTAATATTTTGCAGCTGTTGCAATGTCTAAGTTTTTTTGCATGACTCCAATTAATAACCCGCCAATAACATTGACGACAGTAATCATAATACCGGCAATAGCATCTCCACGAACAAACTTACTGGCTCCATCCATGGCCCCGTAAAAATCGGCTTCAAGTTCTATTTCTTTACGACGACGCTTGGCTTCTTGTTCATTGATAATTCCCGCATTTAATTCGGCATCAATGGACATTTGCTTACCTGGCATTGCATCCAAAGTAAAACGTGCAGCGACCTCAGCAACTCGACCAGAACCCTTAGTGATAACGATAAAATTAATAATAACTAGAATCACGAATACAATAAATCCAATAACATAGTTATTTCCAACAACGATATTTCCAAAAGCCTGAATCACTCCGCCCGCAGCCTGAGGACCTTCATGACCATGAGTTAAAATCAAACGTGTTGTTGCCACATTCAGCGCAAGACGAAATAAAGTCGTCATCAAAAGCAATGATGGAAAAGATGTAAAATCTAATGTGCGCTTAACATAAATAGCAGTTAATAAAATTAATAAACTAAGCGATAATGAAAATGTTAAAGCCATATCTAGAACAATTGCTGGCAATGGAATCAGCATAACGCTAATAATTGCCATCATACCAAATGCAATAAATAGATCCGTATTTTTTGTGAACTTTTCAAATCGTTTAATAAACTGAAATAGCTGTTCCATTATAATCCTTGCTCAGAATTGTAAGTATTTTGAGTTTTACGTTTTTTACGACGCAAACGAAATACATAAGATAATACTTCTGCCACCGCGACGAATAGTTCACGCGGAATAACTTGGCCGATCTTCATTGTTTTAAAAATTGTGCGCGCTAATGGTTTGTTCTCGATGACTGGGATGTTATGCTGACGAGCTATCTCTTTGATTTTTTCTGCCATATGATCCACACCTTTTGCAATTAATTGAGGCGCTGGCAATTTATCAGAGTATTTTAATACCACTGCAATATGAGTTGGATTTGTAATTACAACGTCTGCTTTTGGAATTTCAGTCATCATCTTTCTAGTAGCAAGTTCGCGTTGTGTTCGACGCATTCGTGCTTTAATTAACGGATCACCATCTCGGGATTTTTGCTCTTCTTTAATTTCTTGTTTTGTCATCATCATTTCTTTTTCAAGTTGCCATCTTTGAAAAAAATAATCTGCTACTGCAAGAATCAACATGAACATACCGGTACCGGCTAATAATTTAAAAATAACCTCACCCAAATAAGATAACAACTGAGACACTGAAAATCCCGCTAGATATGGAATTTGAGTAATTTGTGATTTTAATAATCGGTACATCACAAACCCAATCACACCCATTTTAATCACAGACTTAAAAAGCTCAGCCAAACCTTTAGTTGAAAATATGCGCCCTAGGCCTGCTAATGGATTTAATTTTTCTAAATTTGGAGTTAATGCATCTTCAACTTGTAAAAACCCAGTTTGCACAACTTGTGATCCAATCCCAATAACAATCGCTACTAAGAATACAGGGCCTGTTAAAATAACTAATTTTAAACCAATAAATGAAAAGATATCGTTCAACTTGCCTTCGCGAATTGTTTGCACCAATTCGCCACCGAAAGCGCGATTAAAAATATCAAAAATATTTTGCAAGAAAAATCGTCCTGAAACATAGATCAAACCAGCTGCAACCAAAAAGAATATCGCCGAGCCTAATTCTCGGGTCATTGCAACTTGGCCACGCTTACGATATTCTTCGCGCCTGGCGTCTGATGCTTCTTCTGTTTTTTCGTCCTGATCTTCAGCCACTTTTGTTCCTTCCTAGAACATGTTGCTATACATTTTTTACTGCTATAAAACTTTTATAATTTTAAAAAACTCAACTGTTGTTAAATTTAGTAATCCTGTCATTTGCATAACCAGCAACGGCAAGCTTATAAAAACAATTAATAAACCTAGTAATGCTGCAACGGATGCGGATGTAACCATAACATTGATTTGCGGAACAGCTCGACTAAGTAAAGCAATTCCAACTTGAACAATAATCATTGACGCCAGTACTGGCGAAGCAATCTGCACACCTAAGGTGAAAAAATCTTGCGCTTTTAATACAATTTCAGCAAATGATTCTACATGAAATTGAGATTGGGCCAATTCAGAAACTGAAAAACTTTTAACAATACCCTGAAGCAGCATATGGTGACCATTTAAGGTTAAAAATATTAATGAACCAATAGAAATATAAAACTGTTCAACAGCATTTCCCATTGAACCCATCATCGGGTTAAATATTTGACCTTGTCCTAGACCCATTGAAATTGATACGATCTCACCGGCCATTGAAAGTGCAAAAAAGAAAATTCGCGTGAAAAAACCTAGCATTAAACCAAGTAAAAGTTCGCGAGCTGATAATAATATTAACTGATCTTGATTCGCGCTTAGTCTAGCCACAACATCATTTGTTGCGACAGATTTAAAGATGCATAACGTAAGAAGTACTGAAAATAAAATTTTTACAAATACTGATATTGACGGCGAACTAAAGATAGCCGATGAAACAATGAACGCAGTCATTCTCAAAAGAATAAGTCCAAACATTAAAATTTGAATTTCATTCAATTGCGAAAAATTAATCATTATTGCTCTCTTACGACGGTAGAAATATTTTCAAACAAATGAATCGTATAACTACTTAAAGTATCTAACATCCAAGGGCCTGCTAAAATTAGAACTATACCTATGACAATCATCTTTGGGACAAAAGTTAAAGTATTTTCATTAATCTGAGTTAGTGCCTGAAATATACTAATAATCAAACCAATGATTAACGTGCTTAGCAGCATAGGAGCCGCTACCATCGCCAATGTTTTTAATGCATCTTGCCCCAATTGGACAATAACGTCGTCAGTCATCTAAATACCACCTTTAACCAAAACTTTTGACCATAGAACCAATTATCAAACTCCAACCATCAACCAATACAAAAAGCATAATTTTGAAAGGCAAAGAAATTACTACCGGGGGAACCATCATCATACCCATCGCCATCAGTACGCTTGCCGCTAAAATATCAATAATTAAGAAGGGTAAGAAAACGATGAAACCTATCATAAAGGCAGTTTTAAGTTCTGAAATTATAAATGCAGGAACTAAAACCAATGTTGGAACATCGGCTCTTGTTTTAGGTTTTTCAACTTGAGCTAATTTAATAAATAATGCTAAATCTGGATCACGTGTCTGATTAAACATAAACTTTCTTAATGGAACTAACGTTGTTTCTAAAGCAGCATCCTGGCTTATAGTTCCAGCCATATAGGGTTGTAATGCTTTTTCATTAATTTCTTTGAATGATGGCCCCATTACAAAAAATGTTAAAAATAATGATAATCCAACTAGTAATTGATTCGGTGGCATTTGCTGAACACCAAGAGCTTGACGCAAAAATGAAAGCACAATTAATATACGCGTAAAACCGGTCATCATAATCAAAATTGCTGGCGCCAATGTTAGCACCGTCATCACCATAACCATTTTAATGGCATTCACAACTTCACCAGGGTTTTGAGTTGTTTTAAAACCCATATTAAATGTTGGCAAAGTTACTTGAGCAAATGCCCAAGACCCAATAAGTAAAATAGAAAATGGTAGGAACCATTTAAGTAGTTTCACCTATATGCTCCTCATTGATTTTAATTTTTTTGAAACAGTATCTTTTAATCCTGAAAATGAAAACTCTTCTTCCAGTTCATCAACGCCAACCATTGTGTTCATTGTTGCTGTATTTTGCATTTTCATTTTAGGTAGAGCGGATTTTGTTTTTTCAGCCGCCATTGCTTCATTAAAATTTGCGGGCACTTCATTCGGAACTTCATCGTCAAGCAAAGCCAGCGACTTAATCATTGAAACATTTGAATCCGTAATACCAATTAATATGGATTCGCCGGCAACACGAACTATAGCTAAACTTTTTTTAGGTCCTAAATAATGTTGAGATAATACTTTTATCTGCATATTTGATTTATTAATTGTATTTGATGATTTATATTTTTTTACAAAGTAATACACTGAACCTAATAACGCTGAAATTATAATACCCGTCATCATCATGCGCGCTGACATTGGCGTGGCATCTGAAGTTTTTTTAACTTGGTCTATGTTTAGCGGAATTTGATCTTCCGTTTTTGCAACTGTCAATACTGTCGCTTCTGACTTATCCACAGACTTTTCCGCAATTACTTCAGTAGTAGCAGCTACTTCTTCTGATGCAAAAGTCGACAACCCTAGACATAAAATACTACTAAATATAATTACTACGTTTTTCATTTCAATTGCTCAATTCGTTCAGAAGGAGAAATAATATCTGTTAACCGAACACCAAATTTTTCATTTACAACAACAGCCTCGCCCCTAGCGATAAGTTTTCCATTAACTAAAACTTCCATTGGCTCTCCTGCTAATTTCGAAAGTTCTAGCACAGATCCTTGAGTCAAATTAAGCAATTCACTAACTGCCATTTTTGTACGACCAAGCTCAACAGTTACTTTTAACGGGATATCTAAAATTAAGTTAAGATTTCTATCTTTAACAGAATTTGTAGTTTTCTCTGCTGTTGCAATTTTTACTGGTTCTGCAACTTGTTCGTCTAAATTTTCTAATGGATCATTTGCCATGACTCTTCCCCTTTATTATTTCTCAATAGGACGAGTGATTTGCATGGCCACTGTCCCGTGATGAATTCCGTAATAACCTTTGAACTTTTTAACATCTTCTACTTGAATATCTAGTTCGCCTGATGAATCTTGAGTCAGTGGAATAATATCTCCGACTTTTAAACTCATTAAATCTACTAATTTAATTTCTGTTTCACCCAGGTTCACATTAATATCTAATTCGGTGTCCAAAAGTTGCTCTTTAATAATAGAGGTCCAAAGTTTTTTATCTGTTTGATCAGATTCAACCTGAAATCCCGTTGATAGCTTTTGTTTGATCGGTTCAATTGTTGAATATGGAATAACAATTGAAACCGTTCCAGATGCGGCTTCAAGCTCGATATCAAAAGTTGTTGCAATAACAACATCTGTTGGTGGAACAATACCCACAAACTGCGGATTAATTTCAGTTCTTTGAAATGAACAACCAATTTTTTCAATTGTTGACCATGCTTGTTCAAGATCATTAATAGCTAAATCAACAACCTTTTTAACAATCTGTAATTCAATAGGTGTAAATTCTTTTCCGTCCAACTTAGCGTAGGGACGATCAGCTCCGCCGAAAAATGAATCGACTAAGGCATATGCTAATTTGGCTTCAATTACAAATAGCGCAGAACCACGTAAATTATTAAACCGCAGAACGCTCATGCATGTTGGAATAGGCAAGGTATTGATAAATTCACCAAATTTTAAAAATTCAGTTGATGTTAATGTAATCGATGCAATTTTTCTTAATGACGATGACAATGACACACGAAATGATCGCATGAATTTTTCATAAATAACTTCTAACTGAGGCAAACGACCACGAATGATTCTATCTTGGCTTGTTAAATCATAATTAATAATATTTTTATTATTATCAGCTGCTTGCTGACTGCCGCTTGAAGATGAAGTCGACGAAGACGATGCTGCGGGCACATCTCCATCAGTAACTGCAGCAAGTAACGCATCAACTTCGCTTTGTGATAGAATTTGATTCATACTTAACGATTTCCTTTTTAGTTGTAAATCAATTCTGTAAAATAAACGTTCATAATTTTGCCTTTGCTTAAGAACGAATTCACTTGATCTTTAATTTCATTTCTTAAGTTATCTTTGCCTTCTTTTGTTGAAACCTCTTCATAGGTTTTACTTGAAAGAATTATAATGATAAAATCTCGAATTTGAGCCTTGCGATTATCAATCTCTTGGATTACATCTTCGCCTTTAACTTCTAATTCCATGTTTACTTTTAGTACTTTTCTACCTTTAGACCCTGCTAAGTTGACGATAAAAGTTTCAAGTGGAATTACTTTTCCAACTTCTTCATGTTGTTCAGCCTCAACCTTGTCATCATGGTGAACACCTTCTACAACTTGATCAATTGTAGCTGTTTCTTTTTTACTGTTTTTCCAAAGCATAAAGCCAACGCCCATAACAACAAGCATATTAACGACGACTAAAATAATTAAAACTATAGGCTTTGATCCAGGTGATCCACCAGCTGCGACCGGCGCTACTTCTTTTGCTTTTTCTTCAGACACTACATCCTCCGTGATGAGTTCATACAATTTTGGGTGTCATAAATAATTAAAACACGTGCTCCATAAATATTATGAGCAACACAAATGCCAACTGGACTTAAATAGGGGTTATTTTTTTAAATACGTCTAAGTCAAAAATATGGTCTTAGATGGCGCCAACCAGGCCTAGTCTAGGAAAAAATATGCACGTATGATGACTGGTCCTGTTAAGTTTTTGTCACGACCTAGACTTTGAAAGCTGCTGTAGAAATTTTTCGACCAACACGGGATTCCCAGCCACAACACTTTTTTCAAACGGAGAGTAGGGGCTACCTTCATAGGTTTTTAAAACGCCGCCAGCCTCTTCAATAAGGATTTGCCCTGCAGCTGTATCCCATGGTTTTAAATTTTTCTCCCAAAACAAATCAAATACACCACTGCTTACTAATGCTAAGTCATAAGCAGCAGCACCTGGACGACGAATGCCACGTGCAATGCGAACAAAATAGGAAAATATTTTCAACTGTTCATCTAAATACGAAGGCTCTTCCGCAAAAAAACCAGTTGATAAAAGTGCGTTTGAAAAATCAGTTGTTGTAGACACCGAAACTTTTTTTCCATTGCAAAAAGCGCCTTCTCCACGAATAGCTGTCCATGTTTGATTCAACATCGGCATGTCTATAATTCCAATTTCAATTTGCTGATTTACCTCTAGGGCTAATGAAATACAAAAAATTGGAAATTGATGAACAAAGTTGGTCGTGCCATCAAGTGGGTCTAGTATCCAGCGTGCATTTTTTGACGCCTTAAATTCTGTTTCATTTGCTAGAAAACTTGACTCTTCCCCTAAAAAATCTACCTCGGGACATAGTCTAGATAATTCAGTCTTCATCAAATCTTCACAAATTCGATCCGCCTCACTAACTAGACCTGCTTTATCCTTTGTTTCAATATGGCTAATTTTTCCAAAATATCCCAATAAACAGGCTCGACCAATTTTGACTGAGCTTAATGCGGCTTCAAACCTAGACTTTTTCATATTTATTTTCCCTGATTTGACGATTTTTTCATCTATAGGTTAGACTATATAAAGATTGATCGCATGTCATTTGAAACGGAGTCAGACCCATGAGTCAAAAAACAGATAAGATGTTAAAACTAGCGTTAGTATTTTTTATTTCTCTACTTTCCTTTTCGATTGGAACATTTGTAGGAAAAAAATATTCCGATAATCAGCATAAGCTTGCAGCGCTTGAGCCCCATGGAAAGACGGATGAGACATCATCTGACTTTGCATCGAATTCAGACGAAAAGCACGATGGCGAACAAGCCAAAGCAGCTACTAAAGAAGGTGATGTTTTATTAACAGATCATGAAGTAGCAAAAATTGCAGAAGAATTTGCGACTGATTCGAGTGAACCAGATACAGCAAATGAAAAAACAATTAAAACAGCCGAATCAGAAGAAAAAGACATTAAAGAGATCAGCCCTGTAAATGCTCCTAAGCATGCCGTTGCGCCAGTTAAGCACGAAGAGCATGCTGCTCCGACTAAACATGCTGAAACAATTGCAGCTGCAAAGCCAACGCTACCTGTAAAAGAAAAACATGATGAAGTTAAGGCCGAAGTAAAAGCAACTGTGCCCCGCGCTGTTGCCAGCCTTCCCCCAACTGCAAATTTACAACATTACACAGTTCAGGTTGGTTCATTTGCAACATCTGCAGAAGCTCAAAAATTATCACAGGATTTAATTAGCAAAGGATATAAAGCTAGCTTTATACCGGCGCAAGTTAATGGCCAAACATGGCACCGCGTTCAAGTCGGACTTTTTGGTACTGTAACTGAAGCTCAAAATTATAAAAAAGATTTTCTAGAAAAAACGCATTTATCTTCTGCAATCGTTCAACGCGTACAGAATTAATTAGATTTCAAAACTTAATCCAAGTTTAATATCTGTTGCAAATACAGAGCTTGGATTAAAGTCTTTTGAATTTAGCACCTTAACTTCGGTCTCTAAAATCAAAAATTTCCAGCGTCCAACTGCGGACGTACCAAGCCCCAAAACCATATTTGAATTTGCTGATGTTACTGCAGAAGCGCCAAGTAATCGCGTTTGTACTTCGGAATTACTAAGACCCAGCATTATGCCCACAAATAAATCCAAACTTAATTTTGATACAGCACCTTCGATATTAAAAATTCGATAACTAGAACTAAATAACGATTCATTCGTTTTAGTTTGTATTGAAAGGCTAGGAATACCTGTTTCATTCGCATGTGATGAATAGTCATATCCGAATCTGAAATCATCTATTTGAAAAGCTGTTCCAAAACTTTGATAACGAACCATTTCCTTAGACTGCGCTGCTGTATCTTCAAATCGACTTTGCAATTGCAACGGTAAAATATCAATATTCATCCGTGCGCTAGATAATGAAGTCATTAAACTAAAGACTAAAAAAAATATGATTTTCATTTAGTTTCCACATCATTTGTCATAAGAACTTTACCGTCTTTTAAACTACATTTTTGCTTTGGAAAAGCTTTGGATTCATTTGTTTTGTCGGCAGAATTAGTTCCGGTAAAATTTAAATACTCGATTAAAAATTGACATGAATCTTCAGTCAAAGTGTTGTTTTTAATCATTTGATCCGCGAAGTAGCGAAATAGGCTTAATTCACTTATCGATTCATCATCTTTTAAAGCCGAAAAATTAATTTTCAAATCATTCAAAAATTGAAAAACCTGCTTCGCTATTTTAATTTTTGCTATCGAAATCGAAACATTGTTTTCATTCGCATAAATATTAGCTAATTGCTTTAAAAATTTCGCATGAGGAGTTCCAATATCATACGAGTATGCAGCCAATGCACCATGAAGATCATCCGAGAAACTGGCATTGTCGATCATATTTAACATTCTAACTTTTGTAATATGATAGCCAATGTCCGCTTTATCCAGCGTTAAACTTCGCGCAGAAACATAAGTTGGCAAAGACCACTTCATAAAATCAACATCTTCCGTGTAAACCCATCCCCAAAAATCTGCCATGCCTTCATTAATTCCACGCAGATATAATTCATTAAGCAAAGTAATCTGATCTTTTTGCACCTGCATTTTATCAATATTAACTTTTACTAACTGTGAGCTATGAATAAAGGCTAACTTCGCACTAACTTTTTTCAGAGCAATCGCAGATTTTAAAACAATTTTATAAAATAAAGAATGAAAATGTTCGTGTGCAATAATTCCGGCATTTACTGAAATGGGCAAATCGGTATTTGTAAATGGCACAAACATCATTGAGTCTGTTTGACCATCGTAAAAAGCATTATTGGTCTGAATGCCTTCACCCTCTGCAACTTGAGCCTCTAGCCCAACAGAGCGAGGCCATTGATTTATTCCAGCAGCTCCAACTTGCGTATCAAAAGCGGCAAGATTTTGCATATGATAATAAATGGTCGCCATTTGTATTGAGGTGTAATCCGAAGGAATAAACACAGATCCAATTTTTATGAAGTGAGCGGCCGGAGCCTGTCCTGTAATTTCATGCCCTGCCGAACCTGGTGCATAAAAAAACCGTACAAAGTCACCTGCAACTTCGCGTAAGTTTTGGATTCCAAGTAATTCAATAGTTTTTAACTGATAAGAATCTGCTTTCTCCTGCACCGGAATTTGCACTGAAACTGTGCCCTTTGCCAGTTCTGTATTGGATTTAGAGACACACCCAACCAGGGCACCACAAGATACTGCAATTGAAAGTAATAATTGTAAAAATTTGTAGTAAGTAGCTGTCACAATTTGTTCCTTATGTGCCTTTACCGAGCGTTGTTATACAGAACGATAGCAGCTTGCGTTATGTTTAGACTATTTTATCGAAAATCTCAATTTTTATGGGTATTTATCATGTACCCATGAACCTTCTTGAAACCATTACAAAAAATTTGAATCCTCCTCAGAAAAAAGCCGTCGAAACATTGGACGGTCCTGTATTAATTTTAGCTGGCGCAGGCTCTGGTAAAACCAGAGTGCTTACGTGTCGAATGGCTAATTTAATTGTTCAAGGGGCTGCGGCCCCTGACGAAATTTTATGTGTTACCTTCACCAACAAAGCCGCTAAAGAAATGGAACATCGAAGTTTCAAAATCTTAAGTGATTTGAATGTACCGCTGACTCGTGACTTGTGGGTTAACACTTTTCATTCCTTTTGCGTACGCATTTTGCGATTACATATTGAGCTTCTTCATTACAAAAAGCCATTTATTATTTATGATTCAGGTGATCAGTTAGCTCAAATCAAGCGAGTTATGAATGCTTTGAATATTAATGACAAAATGTTTCCCGCTAAAAATTTTCAATCTAGAATTAGCAATGCTAAAATGTTGGGGCTAACTCCAGAGATTTTAAAACTGGGACAAAGTAATCAATTTGCAAAAATGGACCCTAAGTCACTTGAAGTTTTTGATCGCTACGAAGAAGAAATGAAAAGATCGAATGCGCTTGATTTTGATGACCTATTATTAAAAACGCATGAATTATTTAAAATGTATCCCGCGTTACTCGAGCAGTATCAAAATAAATTTAAATATATCATGGTCGATGAGTATCAAGATACAAATCGAATTCAATATTTACTAGTTCAACAGCTAGCGTATGGACATCGCAATTTATGTGTTGTCGGAGACGAAGATCAATCGATTTATTCTTGGCGTGGTGCTGACATATCTAACATACTAAATTTCGAAAAAGATTTTCCTGATGCTGTCGTGGTTAAGCTTGAAGAAAATTACCGATCATCTGGAACCATTGTTACAGCTGCAACAAAATTAATTAGTAATAATTCGCAGCGCAAAGCAAAAACGCTGTTTACTAGTAACCCTGATGGCGACTTAATTCAAATCCGTGAAGAGCGAAATGAATATGATGAAGCACGCTACGTAGCAAAAACTATTCAAACCTTAATTTCTTCGGGTGAAAATAATTTAAATGATTATTCAATTTTTTATCGCACCAATGCGCAGTCACGCGTTTTGGAAGAGCAATTGCGCGCTCTGGCACTGCCTTATCGCCTGATCGGTGGCATTCGTTTCTATGAGCGCGCCGAAGTAAAAGATATTTTAGCCTACTTACGACTATCCATAAATTTTAGTGATGATATTGCTTTGAAACGCATTATTAATGTTCCAGCCCGTGGCTTAGGAAAAACAACAGTTGAACAAGTTGAAACTATCGCCAGCGAACGTAAAATCTCAATTTTTGAAGCCATTCATGCCTGTGTAAATGAAAAAGTTTTTAATTCAGGAACCACTTCAAAACTTCGTCGTTTTTTAGATTTAATTGAAGATCTACATAATCAGCAAAATTCTTTTAAACTATCTGAATTTTACTCTGTTGCATTAGAAAAAACAGAATACATTCAGATGTTAAAAAAAGAAGACACGCCAGAAGCTGAGGCTCGTTTAGACAATTTAGAAGAACTTGATAATGCTATTCATCAGTTTGAAAAAGAACGTGGCGATGATGCTAGTTTATCAAATTATCTTGAAGAAATGACTCTTGCCTCTGACCTAGATAAGGCTGATACGACAACAACCCAAGCTATTACTTTAATGACAATGCATATTTCGAAAGGTTTAGAATATCCTTTTGTATTTATTGTGGGATGTGAAGAAAATTTATTTCCTTCGCTTCGAGGCGATACCGAAGATGCCGATGATCTTGAAGAAGAACGTCGTCTAGCTTATGTTGGCATCACACGAGCCCGCGAAAAACTTTGGATGACTCATACAAAAATGCGCCGTGTGTGGGGCCAAGAGCAAATGAATCCACCGTCTCGATTTTTAAAAGAAATCCCGAAAGATCTGACTCATTTTTCAACTGCAGTTATGTCGCCGCAAACACCAAATTTTGCAGCCAAGTACAGTGCCTCAAAAAGTTATGATGATGTCGATCAGCGCTACTCATCAAACAATTCTGACTTTGATGAATACTCACAAGTGCAATCACGGGTTCCAAAATCGTCTGGTTTCGAAAAAGGACAACGCGTTCGACATCCCACTTTTGGTGCAGGATCCATTTTTGCGGCCGAAGGTTCTGGCGATGATTTAAAAATCAGTGTACTCTTTCAAGATAATACGATTAAAAAATTTGTTGCAAAGTATGCCCGTCTTGAAAAACTATAGAAGTTCGAACTATTTTACAGCACCAACAACATCAGGAGATTTTTGAAAATGAGAAATATTATGTTAGCACTTATTGGAGTAATTTTTTTAGCAACAACTGGTTATGCTCAAACACAAAGAGCAGCTCCACCAACAATACACAAAATGGTAGTTCCAACATACCAACAACCTGCAACAGCGCCTTCCGCAATTTGGAATTCTCATAACTTTAAAAATGAATTGGATTTAAATTTATCTGAAGGCTACATCAGAACATACAAAGCTGGTGGCAAATCAATCACAGATATAAATATGTTTGCTGCTTACAGTTACGACATTGGCAATAATATTCAAGTCGGAGGTGATGCAGGATTTCAATCTGTTGATTCAACGACACGCCTAACAGTTGCCGGAACAGGCACTTACAATATGGATACAAATTATTCGGATTCAGTATTTTTCAAAGGCTCACTAGGTCTTTACCCAATCGATAAAGGCACAACAACAGTTGATATTAAAAATGAATTTGGTCTTTACGCCTCTGCGGGCAAGCGTTTTAAATTATGGGATCACATTAACTACAAACCAATGATTTCTATTGGCAAAATAGGCAGCCAAGATGCCACAATATCTATTCAATTTTTAAATGTTTCTGTAAACTGGAATTAAATTCTTAAACTTTGGAATCAGTAAAATTACTTTTTGCTGATTTCAAATTTTCCCACTCTTCTAAATACAATTCATAGTCGCAAGGTTTTACAACCTGAGACGCTTCTGGATTAATGTATTCTGCATCAACCCCATCCCATCCCCGATATATACGGCTATGCGCGGAAGCTGATTTTTCAAATTGGGGAGTATAATAAGTTTTGCCTCCACCATTTGGTATATCAATTGATAAATTAGGCATTGCTAATCCTGATAAATGTCCCCAAAGTTCCTTTTGAATTTGTAGTGAATCTTCAATTGTTGTCCGCAAATAATCTGTTCCAATCGAAGGATCGCACTGAAACATATAATAAGGTTTTGCACGTAAATACAAAAGTCGTCGCGATAGCGCTTGCACAATTGCAGGATGATTATTAACCCCATTTAATAAAACCATTTGGTTCATTACTGGAATCCCGTTATCAACCAACTTTTCAACAGCCGCAGCAGCTTCTTCAGTTAATTCGCGTGGGTGATTAAAGTGAGTCATCAAAAAAACGGGCTTCGCTTTTTTTATAATTTTAACTAAATCATCTGTAATACGCATAGGAGCAACTACGGGCATCCGCGTTCCAATCCGAATTATTTCAATATGATCAATTTTTCTTAAATCTGTTAATACTTTTTCTAATTGTCCGTCCGAGATAGTTAATGGATCACCACCAGATAAGATTACTTCACGTAATCCAGTCGCTTTTCTTATATAATCAAGTGCGGTCTCATATTCATCATTTTTAATAAAGGCCTGATCTGTTCCTGTAAAATGCTTACGCGTGCAAAATCTACAATAGACGCTGCAGATATCAGTGACTAAAAATAAAACGCGATCAGAATACCGATGAACAATTCGTGATACAGGATTATTACTGCTTTTGCGTTCGCCCAAAGGATCCAACATCGCTTGCTTCGGATCAAATAATTCTTTTTCGTTAGGAACTAAAATACGCCGAATTGGATCTAAAAAGTTTGTTCGTGATGCTAAACTTGCATAATAAGGTGTTGTGCGAATATTAAATATTTCTTTTTTACTTTCGCTTGAATTTTGAAAAACTTTTTTTTCGCTATCTGATAGCACAAAGTAATCGTTAAAATCTTTTTCTGATTTCAAGGACCTGCGTAATTGCCAAGTCCAATCATTCCAATCGGCAGTGGATACATTTTCTGGCTTGGGACTTGACGAATAAACTAATTTCATTAGGTCTAGATATTTGCCAAATTTTCACCAAAGTGCAATAGATGACTTTGTTTTTTCCAGTCTTTTGCTAATATACGGGCTATGACAAATCTATTTAAATGTTCTATTCGCTTGTCCTGCTTTACAACTTTATTGCTATTTTCTTGTACGACAACTTCCATAAAGCCTTCCGCAGTACACAAAACGCTAAACCCAGTTAGCTACGGAACAGATCCCATTCGCAAAGAAGCCAGCACATCTGTTTATAAAACATCTGGGGTTTGCAACAACTTGCCACGAATCGCTGTTAAAACAGCACCCGGTTTTTGCCTAGCACTTGTCGACAGCGGAGAAGGTTTAATAAAACCCCGTTACGCATTATCGATTGATCCAACTCATTTACTTCTAACCGACATGGGTGGTTGGAATGCGGATAAAGGAAAACTGTACCTACTTACTTTTGAAAATAAAAAATGGCAACGCAAACTATTATTAGACTCAGCACTACTAAGTAATGAAAAAAAATGCGCTTTAGATCGCCCGAACCAAGCCATCTTTGGTCCAAATCAAGAAATCTATATTGCCTCTGCGCGCTGTGTAGCTACGATCAAACCCTTCGAAAAAAACAACGCTGACCAATTACAAATTAAAATCCTTAATCTTCCAAGCGAAGGGCTTCACCCTATTAAAGCTATAACGTTCGATGCTTCTGGCAATATCTATATGAACGTTGGATCTATTACTGATAATTGTGAATTAGAAACATCTGACACTTGCAATGAACTAGAAGGAAATCCTGCACGTGGAGTATTTCGCAAATAT
The DNA here is from genome assembly GCA_049301055.1 of Pseudobdellovibrio sp. Classification (GTDB taxonomy): domain Bacteria; phylum Bdellovibrionota; class Bdellovibrionia; order Bdellovibrionales; family Bdellovibrionaceae; genus Pseudobdellovibrio. The sequence continues at coordinate 90,975 of JBAQKN010000029.1, forward strand.
TTACGCCTTAGTGATGGCACTTATGATCAAAATTTTGAAATCTTTGCTAAAGGCCAAAGAAATTCTTTAGCTCTACAGTGGGATGATAGAACCGAATCCCTTTGGACCGGAGAAAATTCGCGCGATTACATTGAAAGAAAAGACTCTGCTTTAAACGGTTACGAAAAACCCAGTGATGAAATGAATATTGTTCAAAAAGGTGATCAGCTTGATTGGCCCTACTGCTTTGATGATGGCAAAACTAGTCCTGAATTTCCAAATGCAGATTGTTCTAAATACAAACATCCCCATTTATTATTTCCGGCACACTCGGCACCACTTAGTTTTTTAAAATACACTGGAAACTTATTTCCAGCTTGGTACAAAAATCGTTTGTTAGTTAGTTTTCATGGCTACGCACCTTACGGGCACCGCATAGTTACTTATAAAAGAAATGATAAATACGAACCCGTCGGAGAACCACTTAGTCTAATTTATGACTGGGGTGCCAAAGATGGCCAATCCGTTGGAGCTCCTGTAGGAATAACACAAAGCCAAGATGGTAGTGTTTATATCACTGAAGACAGCAGTCAAAAAATTATTCAACTTTACTATAATGCTTCAGAGGGTTCCGGAAATCCAGTCGCTGAATTAAAATTAGGATCAGTAAAACAAGACAATAGTAAGTTAGCAGTTGATTTTAAAAGAGCCGAAGATAAAAGAAAAATAATAATTGATGAAAAACTAAAGCAACAAAATGTACCCTTATTTACTCAAATTCAAAATAAATTAATTGATCAAAATTGCACGACTTGCCATGGGGGGCTTAGTTACCCTGGCGAACAAATATTAAAATATGATGATGTTGGTAATTATAAAAAAATAAAAGATCAGCTTTCACTTCGCCTTGCCGGAAATGGAGTTCCGCAAATGCCACCAGGCGGATTAATCAGTGAAAACAAAAAAGAACTTTTAGATTTAGTTAGCAAATGGATCGAAGCCGGAAAGCCGGCTCCGTAGTCAAATTCTTTTTAGCACTACTTTAAACATTCATTTTCAACGAAATAGGAACCCAAACCATTTGGATTAAGTCTTGAAACTAAGGCTCGGCCGCTGGCACAATACTCTGCGCCCTGAAGTCTTGAAAATGCCTGAGCACTGGATTCTTTAGACCCAAAAAAATCAGAAACGCTGACGCTATTAGAAACTGGATGCACGTTAACATCAGCTCCTAGTACACGAAAGCCTTCGCATAGTTTTTTACCCTTGTAACTAGAAGTATCCATTGAAACGTCTTCAGCTAAACAATCTGCTTGATTAGATAAGCGTACTTGATGTTCTGAAATATTTAATAAAGTTACGGATACTTCATTTGTGCGACATAACAACATTCCCTGATCATCGAAAACTTCTGCTGAACGACTATAGGAACCAACTAATTTCTCATTATTATATAAAAAAACTGCATGCCCTAATCGTTGCGTTTCTTTAGCCGCCTTTTCGCGAACCGATAAAAGTGAGCCAGCTATTCGATTAGTGCCAATAAAATCAATATGAGCTAATTTACCATTTGGAAATTTAAAATAATTTCCCGCAGCATCTTTAAATCCATCAAAGTTTTCTTTTCCTGAAGCATCAAACATCTGAATCATAAATGAAACTGTTTGGCCCAATTCAACCACGGGTCTGGCGAATAATTTACAGACAACATTTTTATTTGCAGAATCAGAATTAATAGCCTGAATAGCTTTAATTTCATTTAAAGATATAGTAAATCCTGGCAAAAGGACGCCACTTTTAAATTGATCAGCACCACCACGACTACCTATTGATCCAACTGGCACGCCTGGATCAATTCCAGGATCTTTTCCTAAGTTTCCATCGTTCATATGATTGGTCACAACAGTATCTAAAGATACAGAGCCAGATGATTTTGCCGCCAAACTAATTTGGCTGCTTGCACCGTTCTGATCAAATTTTGAGGCTGAACAGTTTTGAAAAAACAAAACAGTCGCTGATGAGGCAATAAGGGCTGTAGAAAAAAATAGGACTCTTTTTTTGGATACAAAAATAGATGACGCCATGATTATCCCCCTGCATTTATCAGATCATATATATAAGATGATGCGCTACTGATTCAGTTTCGAATTTCACAATAAGACAATTTTTCGACGCAAAAAAGTCATGTCTTACTATAAAACAATTTTCAAAAACATAATCTTAACTATTTGATTTCTTTATTAATTCTTCTTTGTCTAATTTCGGGGCGCCATTAGTTATACGCCCATCTCAGGTTGAGTCGAAAAAATTATTTATAAATGCTAAGTAATTTCATTAGGTTGCCATGGATGAATCAAATCCAGACATGGCCTGGCATTCGCTTTGTTATAAGGGTGAAACTAAAAATAAATGATCCGGATGATCATTACTAACGGAGGAATTATGAAACAATTAACTAAGGCACCACAAAAATGGCTTTTATCAACTCTCTTAATAGCTGCATTGGGTAGCCAATATTACTTTCAAATTCCTTCTACTAAAATTCAATCTGCTGAATTTTCATCTGAAGCTGTTACCTCAGGCGTAATGGAAACTACAAAAATGAATAATTATGCTGCCAAATTAGCTGAAGAAAAAGCTACGAAAGATAAAAAAGAAAAAGAATTGGCTGTAGAATATGTTAAAAAAGGCGAACCCAACAAAACGTCAGAAGGCACCGCCAAGACCTCCAACAAGTGCGCTGATGAAAAATGCGAAACAGTTTTAATTAAAAAATCTACATTCGATGCTTACGAAGCTTTATTAGTAAAACTGGAAGCCAAAGACAAAGAAGAAGCTGATGCAAAAGAAAAACCGGCTCCATTAACAGAATCAGAAAAAAAAGAAAAAAAGAAACTTGCTGAAGCAGAAAAAAAAGAACAAAAAATTAAAGATGATAAAGAAGCCAAGATTGCTTTAAACCAAGAATTTTCTGATAAAATGGATGCAATCTCTGAAGGTTGCGACAGCGGTGATGTCCAGTGTGTTAGTAAAAACATGGTTGAAGTCTTAAAAGAATACACATCTAAAGAGAAAGACAAAAGACCTGATTCTTTTATTATTAATAAAGCATTTAACAAAAACTTTGGCGAAGATTTCAAAATCGCCTTACGCGATAGCAGCGCAAATCAAAGTGTTATGGATGCCTTACAAGAAATTAGTTCTGAAATGCCAAAAGAGTACCGATCTTTAAAAGAAAAAACTTTAGATCTAGTTCGCAATGCCCAGATGGCAAAAGCATCTGAAATTAATCGTAATTTCATTATGGAAGATAAGTTGAAAAAAGCAAATCGCCTTCCTGAAGCTATGACTTACGGGGTTGAGGGCACACAACAACGTAATCAAATGATTTATGATTCGCAACTTATGGTAAATCAAATTCAAGCTGGGCTTAATGAAGCTGGCGACAGATCAACACTTAGTTACTTAAGCACAGTCTATTTGCCAAATTTAAATAAATTAATAAACGGATTATCAAATCCAAATGGAATTAATTTAACTGATGCAACTAATCAGACATTATTAAATACAAGTGCAGCCGGAACAACAACTCGCGGAGTGGCTCGTGGAAGCTCTGCTCCGGCAACAACACCGAACAACCTAAATGATGCGAATCAAAATGGAGTGTCGTTTAATCAATTAAGCCGAACTCGAACAGGATCTCGCGGTAACTAGTATTTTTAAGAAATTATTTAAGGACTCCGACCAGTTCATGGCTGAACTGGTTTTTTTGCGTTTAATTAAAAAAAATCCGGAGAGGTTTCCCCCTCCGGCCCTGCTACCACCAGCACTAAATGTTCTAGCTGAAACTAAGATGTCGTACGTGCTGCAATCATATTGTTATCAAAAAGTGATGGCGGCTTTCGTTGAAATTCCAAAATTCATTTTATTATCTAGACCAGAGTCCCCGTCTTTCCAAGCTTGACCTGGTATTAAAATTCCAATTTGATTTGACCATGTTATACGTTCACGGGGTTTATAAATAACATCCACATCAACTTCTGTTCCTAAATCTTTAGACGCATTTAGTGATACTGTTGGATTCACTGCCAATTGGGCATAAATCAAAGTTGTTTTTACATCTACTTTGTCATTCCATTGATACTTTGCAGATGGTGCTAAGTAAAATGCATTTCCAATTGCTTCATCATCCGCTGAATTTCCAACATTTAAAGATGTATCTGTATGAATCAACTTCGTTGTTAAAAAATCTTTTTGTCCCATGCGGTGGTTAAACAAAAGCATCGCCACGTCATAGTTTCTATCCATTTGATAACCTTCAATAACATTGGTTGTTGTTGGATTATCACCACTTGCTAAACCTAATTTAGCGCCATATTCCCATTTAGAATCCGCAAGAGCTGGCATCAACATATCAATAGCAACTGCATAAGCGTTGTATTTGATCGGAGCACCACCAGCACCTACCGTGTAACCTGTGTCACCCGTTAAGAAACTGGCCTCTAACTTAAATTGAAATGATTCCCAAGATCTTCCAAAAAACAAATTGATTGTCTGAGAAGCCCAACCACTGTCTAAAGCGGCTCCAGTAATAGGAAGAGCAATTCCATTTGGAGCCGTTGGAGCAGTTAAGCCATCATTTGATTCGCGGCTACTGCGACGTGTTTGATGAAATAATCCCGCTTTTGCACCGATATCTTTATTGTCATAATCAAATTCAAAAATTTGATCCGCAATAGTTACACCTTGCCCAAAATCTTTTTGAGCAACACGCGCTAGCATGGGTGTAAAAGAAATATTATCTACAACAAATTTGTAGGCCACTAAATCTTTTGTGTCATACCAATGATCAAAGGGGTTTAAACCTGCATTATGAGTAATACCCAAACCAAAATCAATCGGAGCGCGACCTGCGACTAATGTTCCGTATTCTTGATTTACATTTAAATATAACTGACTAACACGCATTAAACTTGAATCTTGATTTTCAGAAGTAATGTTTGGTCCACTTGTATTTGATGATGCGCTTGTATTTAAGCCATTACCAAAAACAGACCCCAATTGAGAATTTCTGTAAGCAGGATGAGTATTTGAAAACACATCAAACCGACTGATAATATTAATCCCATCGGAAGCCAATATTTTTGGCTGCAAATAAAGAAAATTCAATCCATATGCTTTTCTTTCCTTGCTATCGGCTAACGAGGGTCTATCGATTTCATTATATTCGATACGATATCCACCCGTCCAATCAATCGACATAGCCATTGCTTTGGTAGCTAACAAAGCACAACTTATAAGAATAATTTTTTTCATAAACGTCCTTTAACTTTCTTTTAAAAATCTTATTTTTGAACAATACCCATAACATCAGACTCATGAATAATTTGTAATTCTTCTGAATTAAAAATCACTTTAGTGCCTGCGTGTTCAGAAAATAAAATCTGATCACCAATCTTAACGTCTAAAGGACGAATAGCGCCTTTTTTATTTTTAGCGCCATTTCCTGCTGCCAAAACTTCACCTTTTAAGTGACCTGTTGCCGAATGAACCATATCTGGAATAATTATTCCGCCAGCTGTTACTTTTTCGCCTTGAACAACGCGAATAACTAATCGGTCTGCCAAGGGCGTTATCGCTTTAGAATAATCAATATTTTTTACAGTCGCTTTTGCCGATTTAACAACAGCCGAAGGAGCCGCTTTTTTTGCAATAACTTTTTTAGCCACTGATTTTTTAGCTATTACTTTTTTTGCAGGCTTTTTTGCAACCTTAGCAGTTACTTTTTTAACCGCTTTTTTTGCTGGCTTTTTTGCAACTGTCTTAATAGCTTTCTTTGCTTGTTTCTTTTTTGCTTTATTTGCCATGGCGATTTTTTTCCTCTTCATAGTATTTCTTGTACATAATGTCCCATTCTGGAGAACCTTCCATAACACCACGCTTCAATGAGGCTACTTTTTCTCGGGCTTTTTTATCAATGTCTGAATCTTCTTTGACATAAGCTGCTATAGCTTTTTTGGTCGCTTTTAAAGCTAAGTCATCATCTGAAAAATCAGCTATGTCATCGCCCCAAACTTTATCTGTTACTTTATGTGCCAAATGACTTTGACGGTCTTCAGATATAATCATAAAATTAATTTTCTTTCTTTTGCTAATTTTTGTTTTAGAATTGGAAACATTTTGTGCCTTTGAAATTCTTCGCCATGTTGACGCTGAAGCTCATCGATCATTCCCATGATTTCGCGATCTAGCTGATCTTCTTTTTTATAATTATCTGTAATGGTATCAATAATTGTTTTTAAGACAATTTTCTCATCCACTTTAAAAGTGATAAGACCTTGAGTTTTCCATTCGTTTAAAATCTTTTCAGAAAGCCTTTGTATTTGACTTGTAGTGAGCTTCATCATGTTATGTTTCTATGCTCCTTATTTTAAAACAATTAAAGACCATTTGTATCACGAAGACAAGACTGAAAATGACACACTCCACGAACGCCTTTTTACTGTGTCTATTTCTGCTAATTCAATCCCACATAGCTTATGCTTTTTGGCCATTTGACTCCGACGCAGCAACTACTGAAAAAATAGAAAAGAAGATGGAAGGAAAAGAACTTTCCGTTTCTACACGTTACTATGCCCGCGGCCCCTCCTATTCAGCCGGTCAAAAATGGAGCGAATCAGTATTTCTAAGCCAATTAGAAAAACAAAATTATCGCATTCGCGATGGCTCACAAAGTCTGCTGACTGGAGATGCAAAAAAAATCGATATTGCTGAGTGCAAATCATTTATTCCAGCAGAATCTTTACCCATTTATCAAGATCAGCAAATAACGTGCTGGGTGTGGCAGACACATAAAAACGAAAGCTTTTTAGTCACAATCTCTGAAACTGATAATATTGTTTTAGGAACTTTTAATGGATTACCTTGGAAAGTTAGCTGGCATGCCGCGCTAGATCCATTAATTGTCGCTCAATTTCGGGGACAAGAACCGATTATGCAAAGCGACCATAAAATTTCTGATTTTCCTGTGAACTGCTTAAATGCTGTCATGGCTATTGAAGATAATGATTTTCTTGATCATTCGGGTGTCAGTTATACTGGATTATCGCGTGCCTTTGTTAAAAACATAATTAAGCTTCGCGCCGCTCAAGGCGGCAGTACAATTACCCAACAGTTAGTTAAAAATTATTTCTTAACTCCTGAAAAAACTTTAAAGCGTAAATTAAAAGAGTTTTATTTAGCCATCAAGCTAGAGTCTGAATGGACCAAAGATGAAATTTTAGAGACTTATTTAAATATCATTTACATGGGCCAATCTGGCGCATTTCAAGTTCACGGCTTTGGCGCCGCATCCCAAGTTTATTTTGGAAAAAAAATTGAAGACCTAACTTTACCAGATTGCGCGCTGCTGGCTGCAATTATTAACAATCCAACTCAAAACAATCCCTGGAAAAAGGCCGAAAAAGCTTTAACTCGCAGAAATCTAGTTCTTTCAAAAATGGTGGGCTTGAATTTAATTTCAAATGATGAATTTGAAATTGCAAAAACATCACCACTACCTGTTCAACAAATTGCAAAAGCATCCGAGACAGCTCCCTACTTTTTTGATGCTGTTCGAAAAGAAATGTCAAAATTAAATATCCCCATTGAAGGGGCTAGCATCATGACCAGCCTGGATCTTGATGCTCAGGCACGTGCCCAAAAAGCATTACAAAACCAAATCACAGCGCTGGAAATAAGCCGTAAAAACTTACAGGACAACAAAGAAAAGGGATTTCGCTTAGAAGGCTTGGTTCTTTCATCTGAAAATGCAACAGGTTTGGTTAATGTTGTCGTTGGTGGACAAAGCTACCGCCAGACACAATTTAATCGCGCGCTTGATAGCCACCGCCAAATTGGATCATTAATAAAACCTTTCGTCTATTTATCGGCATTGCTTTACGGATATGAAAACGTAAAAGACACCAACCCACTGACGATTATTAAAGATGAACGTTTCGAGTGGAAATTTGATAAAAAAAAATGGTCTCCAGATAATTATGAAAAAGCCTTTAATGGTGAAATTCCTCTTTATTATGGCTTAGCGCACAGTCTAAATTCAGCAACAGCCGCTTTAGCAGAAAAAGTAACTTTATCTAAAATAATTGAAACAGCTCATAAAATTGGTTTCACTTCAAAAATGGATGAAATGCCTTCAACCAGTTTAGGAGCAACCGAACATTTTCCACTTGAGCTTTTGCAAAGTTACCAAACTTTATCCACTTTTGGCGAATACAGCCCCATTACTTTCATTGAAAAAATTGAAGATCGTGATGGCAAAGTAGTCTACGAATATTCTTTCAAAAATGAATCAAAAATTGATCCTGCAACAACGCAAGTTTTAGTCGGAATGATGCAAGAGACGCTACGTAGCGGTACAGCCAAGGCAACAAAATCACTTGGTTGGAACCAACCATCGGCTGGCAAAACAGGAACAACATCAGACAATAAAGATGCCTGGTTTGCAGGTTTTACTCCGCACCAAACAACGATCACATGGCTGGGTTATGATCAAAGCTTATCAAGTAAATTAACTGGCGCTAGCGGACCTGTTCCGATCTGGGTTCAATTTATGAAAGGTTATGATTCAACATGGCCTGCGGACGATTTTAAGTGGACAGCTGCCGTTGAAAAAAGGAAAGTAATTTTATTTAAATCTGAAACCGAATCTGAGTTTATTTTTAAAAAGTAATTTGTTTTAAATTTTTACGACTTGTCCTTCATAAGCATAATCCCACACAAATTCTTTTTTCTTAGCAAGTTCTGCAAACTCACTTTTTAGAATTTGCTCTGCGTCTTTCTTTTGCTGCCAAATTTTCTTAATATCAGCAGAAGGATCATGGTGAGCAAAAAGAATTTGCTGAACATTAAAATTGGCAGAAACTTCAAAGCCTCGATTACAAGTTCCATGACCCCATCCTTTTTTCATTTTCATATCTGCTTCAGAATATTGAGCATCAAAATAAAGTAAATTCGCATTTTTAAATAATTCAGCATCAGGTCCCAAATCCCTTTCGGAAACTCGCACCGCTTCATGATCTACAGCATGTGCATAGACCTTACTATCTTTTTCAATACGAAATCCAAAACATGGATCTGGATGATCTAACTGATATGCCGTTACATCAAAACCATTTATTTTGTGTTTAGCGTAAGGCTTAATTGTATGAAATTTAATTTCTGCCTGCAAAGCTTCAAAAGTTACTGGAAAAATTGGTTTTTGAAACATCTGACGAACAATACTTTCTGTTTCTGACTGGACAGCGTAGTAATTTATTTTTTTACCCTTCATAAAGTGAGGCGTAAAAAATGGAATTCCAATAATATGATCCAAGTGAAAGTGCGACATTAAAATATGAAACTCATTTTCTGTTTTAAATATTCCTGAAGTTTCATAAAAATCATTTAAATTCTTAATGCCACTTCCAGTATCAATAATTAAGGATTTAAGCTCAGATTTTATTTCAATGCATGTGGTAGCCGTTCCATACCCACCCACATAAGGCAAAGTTTTCTTTTCAATAAAGCTTTCAATTTGATCGGCATGACTGTTGCCATCTTTAAAAAATTCATGCATCAGCTCATGAAAATGCTGAGCCCAGTTAATCGTATTTAATGTGCCTGGTATAGAACCTCGCACACCCCAAAAGTGAATATCCATTCTTTTATTTTTTCTTAACTTATCAACGCGGTCATCCAACTTTTTAATAAATTAGACTAGACCTAGCTTATTGAAAGCTGCTTTTTGGTTAGCGGTAACATGATTGTTAATTTAGTATTTGCGGATTTTGTATCGATAAAAAGTTTTCCACCATGAGCCTCAATAATCCCCTTTGAAATACTTAACCCTAGACCTGTTCCCTTACCTATTTCTTTGGTTGTGAAAAAAGGCTGCATGATCTTTTCCTGCAAGTCTTTAGAGATTCCATGGCCCGAATCAACTACGCTTAAGTAAATATGGTTTTCAAAAGCCTCTAGCTCAACTCGAATCCATCTATCTGGACTATCCTGAATTGCATCATAAGCATTGTTTAATAAATTCAATAAAACTTGTGAAAGCTCAATGGGGTTGCAATATATTTTGATATCACTGTCTAATATAAATTTAAGATCAGTTTTATTATGACTTAGCTTTTCTCGGCATAAACTAAATGTGTCTTCCACTATTTCAGAAATTGAAGTTAGCAGTTTAATTTCGTCCTTACTATCCCTGGCAAATGTTCTTAATCCACTAATAATTTTAGAAATTCTTGAAACAGTTTTAACAATTCTTTCAAGCGATGTATTCATTTCAGCTCGGGCATCTTTAAAATCTAAAGCATCACTACTTAGACTCATCAATAACTTTTCAGAGCTTAGTTGAATTACTGTCAACGGCGTATTTATTTCGTGGGCTATGCCACCTGCCATTTCGCCAAGGGCACTCATTTTGGTTGTGTATTCTAATTTTCCGCGCTGATCGATGATGACTGCAGTATTAGCCCGCACTTTTTCCTCTAGATCTGCATTAAAACTATTCAGCTCTTGATAGGATTGAAACAAACTTCGCTGCATATTGTTTATCGCTTTAATAAGAATATCTAATTCATCAGTTAGACTCATGTCAGAAGAACGTTTTAGTTTTAGCGGAGACACTGATTTACGAAAGTCTAAATTCTTCATATGTTCAGCCGCTAGCAATAAGGGTTTAATAAGAATTTTATTTATCGTTACGTAAATAAAAATAGTTATTATTATACTTTTTAAAGATTGAGTTAAAAATACAAAAAATATTTTCCAGTAAATTTTTTGATAAACCTCTTCTAAGCTAGCAACCACCAAAATCGATCCTAAATTAACTTCAGATGCTGATGTTTTATAATTCAATGGGTAGCTGGACATCATTGTTCGACCACTGGGCTTTTCGCCAAGGGCTATAACCTGCTGGCCATGATTATCTGTTACTTCAACGTACCTGATCCCAGGTAGACTTAATACTCCTTGAATTTGAATTTTCAAATGCTGATTATCAAGATGCCACAAAGATGTTAAAATACCTTCTAAATGGCTTTTTTTAACAAGCAAAAGGTTTTGCTCAATGGCCGTTACATCTTGATGGTAATCGAATGCTACTTCGAACATAATGGCAATTAGGGTAATTATCGAGCTGACAATAAAGATTGAAATTAATATTTTACCGGATAGCGAATGGCTATATTTTTTAAGGTTTAACTTTAAGTTCAAATGACTCCAAACTCGACATTGTTTATTTTGTAATGGTGAACCAAAATATTTGGAATATCACTATATTTTTGACAAAAAGCTCCAAATTGTCACCCAACTTATGATTTTTTAATTAATCCGATTTAGTAGCTATTGTGACCCTACTTTAAGTGATATTGTTGGCTTTCAACTTGCTGCTATTTTCTTTGATATTTGTTAGATAAATAAAAAAGCTTCAGCAAGAAGGAATTTTTCTAGTGAACTTAAAGCGCTTCGAAGATATTATTGCCATTCAAACTTCTGAAGGAATCACCGCCTTTCACGGGCGTAATCTTGAAGTTGCCGAACTTAGCCCAGAAGCATTTCAGTACATGAGCCAAATCAATTTAAAAAGCGGACACATACCCCGATCAGAGTTAGGCACCGACGAAGCCAGTAAATCACTGCAACTTTGGCAAAATGAAGAAAACTTGGATGCTAAATCGGGTCATATTGATTTTGGGATTAAATCTTTAACTATTAACGTAACTCAAATATGTAATTTAAAGTGTGTCTATTGTGCTGCGGGTGGCGATGGCACTTACGGTGACCCTATAAATAAAATTAATGTCGAAAAAACATTGCCCCAACTTAAGTTTTTTTTAGATGTATTAAAAAACAATAGTTATTTTAATTTATCCTTTGTCGGTGGGGAACCATTAATTTACCCAGAGGCAATTAAAGTTATTTATGAATACATTCTACTTCAAACCGCAGGTCGAAATATTTCATGTAAATTTATGATTACTACAAATGGTACGCTGATCACAGATTCTGTTTTAGCAATGATAAACACGATGAAGATTCACGTCACAGTTAGTCTAGATGGCGAATCGCAAATTAACGACCAAGTGCGACCAACTAAAACTGGACAATCGTCAACTGCCCAGACCCTGGATGGAATAAAAAAATTAGTTTCTATCAAAAAAAACTTAGCCTCTGTAGGAATAAGTGCAGTTTTCTCGGCATTAAATCTTGAAGTTAAAAAGAGCTATCTTTTTTTTAGAACTTTAGGTGTTGATTGGTATGAGTTTAATTTCTCTTACACAGAAAAAGATTCGGCGGCCCAAGAAAAGTATTTGCAAGAGATGCAGCAAGTTGCCGATTTAGCTTGGACATTTGGAAAGGAATCTGAACTTAGAAAAATTAAAGTGTTTAACTTATATTTTGATACTTTAGATTCTCAGCAACGTGTCGAAAACTTTTGCGGTGCAGGTAAAACTTTCTTAATGATCGATGCTAAAAACCAAATATATACCTGCCCATGGGTTGTTGGCGAAAAAGACGAAATTGTAGGAACTGGGTCTAGCTTAGATTCTAGCAAGTTGGATAAGTATCAGAAACCCTTAATAGAATTGAATAATTGCCAAACTTGTTGGGCTCGATATGTTTGCGGTGGTGGTTGTATGTTTATTAACCGTGCCCATACTGGCGACAAACATATAAAAGATAAAATGTTCTGCGAACGCACAAGAAGCTTGCTTATTATAGGTATTATGTATTATAAAAGAGCAAGAGCCGACGAAAAGGCCAAGGAATGAATATGAAAAAAATTATTCAACACATCAAAAAAGTAAAGCCTTCGAAGAAATCTTCTTCAACTTTAACTGGTCTTGCTTGTATTCCTTCTGGCAATCCCCCAGATATCGCGAACTAGATTTATCTTGTTCTTAATTTCTTAATTTTATTATGAAAAGTTCGTCCTCATCTTACCAAGATGATAAATCAAGTTTAGCTTCATTAACTTGGCAGCAATTAGCATTGCGGATTGTTTTTGCCCTTATCGCCTCTACTGTCATTTCATTTTTGAAATTAGATTATATTGAAAGTTATTTTTACGACTTACGTGTAATTATAAATACTGAACTCGGCCTGTCTAAACCCAAAAAATCCGAAGTTGTTTTGGTAAAAATTGATAGCAAAACAGTTGAACAATTTAAAGGTTTTCCTGACTACCAAGATCACAGTGATTTTTTAAACCAACTGATCATGCTTCAACCACGATTTGTAATTTATGATTTTAGACTAAAAGAAGGAAATGTCGTCATAAATATTGATGGTGACGCCAATCAAAGAGCAGCTTTTTCTTTTACAGCTAGCCAAATAAATGAATTTTATTTTCCTAGCGATGAACTTGAAATGAAAGGCGAGACCGGAAAACTAAAACTAAGCTCTCCGCTAGATCAAATTAAATTATTTCCTGGTCCCAAAAGTTCAGATACCATTTTATTTGCCAAAGACGGCATTCATCGACGAATGATGATATTGTATCAAGACCAGAAACTTTTGCACCCGCACATTGCATCTTACTATAATCCTCGTATCCAAAATACGGATGAGATCCGTGGTCTATTTAAATTATTAGATTCAGATCAAGTTTATATTAACTATCATCCCAAAGACTCTTTTCCTTCTTACGCTTTTGAGGACATTCTAAGTGGCAAAGTTAAGGCGGATGCTTTTCGTGGAAAAATTGTTATCGTTGGAACAGATACGGGTAAGTCTGTAAAAGAATATGTAGCAACACCTTTGTCGCGCGAAATCAAAGCAATGACTTCGATGGAGCTGCATGCAAACATGTTTCAAACCTTAATCGACAATTCAGCGCCCATTCGTCTACCGAATTGGATTAATATCCTTTTAACAAGCTTAATATCAGTATTAACTGTTCACGTCGTACTTACTTTAAAGCCTTCACGCGGGCTTTTGCTTTTAGGATCAACTTTAATAGGCTATGTTGTTTTAGCTTTTATTTTATTTTTACTAGCGGGCATTTGGATTGATATTTCGCACCCCTTCTTGGCTATTTTCTTATGTTATTATTTTTTCATTCCTTATCGACTGATCATTGAAAACAGACGCAGCTGGGAATACTTTCAAAAAAACAAACTACTTAAGCAAGTTGAAGAATTAAAAACCAATTTCATTTCAATGATGTCCCATGATCTAAAAACGCCCATTGCGCGCATCCTTGGAATGACCGAAGTTATTTTAAATGAAGACATTGCGCTTAGCTCAATTCAGCGTGAAGCCGTAGACACCATTCGTGGTAGTTCTGACGACCTATTGAAATTTATAAACGCCATATTGCAATATGGAAGCATCGAAAGCCAAGGCGTAGAACTTCACCGCCAATCAAAAGACATTAATCAAATCTTACAGGACGTTATTAAGAAGCATGAGTTTCTAGCGAAAGTTAAAAAAATTAAAATCCACCAAGAGCTAGAGCCTTTATTCCCAATATCTATAGATCCTGAATTAATAAGGCAGGTTTTTTCGAACTTAATTGAAAATTCGATCAAATATAGCGCTGAAGAATCTGTTGTTATTGTGAAGTCATGTGAACAGGGTGACAAAATATTAGTCGATATTATTGATCAAGGCATGGGTATACCAACTGTTGATTTACCTAACATCTTCATGAAATTTTTTCGTACTCACAATGTTAAGACCTCAACTATCAAGGGCTCAGGGCTAGGCCTATATCTTGCTTCCTATTTTGTTGAGTTACACAAAGGACGTATTATTGTTGTTAGCGAACCCGATAAAGGATCGCAATTTACAGTTGAATTACCTTTGAATAATTAGTTTTTAGTTTCGCAAATGACTAACCGGGGGATTCTTTATGCTAAATGTACTTGTTGTTGATGATGACCAGGCCCAACGCCTATCGGTAAGATCTGCACTTGAAAGTTCTAAAAAATTTAGCGTTGAAGAAGCCTTCGATGGAATTAATGCCTTAGAAAAAATTAAAGCGTCAGAAGCTGCTAGTCGCCATTACGATATTGTTATTCTAGATGTCGATATGCCAAGACTAAATGGATTGGAAACTTTAAAACAAATTAAAGAATTCGATCCGGGAATTATTGTTTTAATGCTGACCGCTCATGCCACCGTAGAAGTTGCGGTTCAGGCAGTTCGCGACGGAGCATATAATTTTTTATCGAAGCCCATTTCTAGTGAAGAGCTAATTCATTTGATCGACAAAGCGATTACTGCGCACACTTTGATTTCTACCTTAGCTGTATCTTCGCCAGTGTTTGTTGATGAAGGTCGCAAAATTATTGGCAACACATCGCAAATGCAAAAAGTTTTCAACGTAATTCATAAGTTAGCTAAGGTTGATACTCCTGTATTAATTCGTGGAGCATCAGGTACGGGCAAAGAACTTGTGGCTAAAGCAATTCATTTTAACTCTTCACGCAAAGATGGAAAGTTCGTAGCAATAAATTGTTCGGCTATTCCAGAAAATTTATTTGAATCTGAATTATTTGGCCACGAAAAAGGATCGTTTACCGGCGCCAGTGAACGAAAAATTGGAAAATTCCAATTTGCTGATGGCGGGACTTTGTTTTTGGATGAAGTGGGTGACATGCCACAGTTGATGCAAGTTAAGATTTTACGCGTCTTGCAAGAAAAATTATTTACGCCTGTGGGTTCAAATCGTGAAATTTCATCGAACGTTCGCATCATCGCAGCAACAAATCGTCCACTAGAAGAAATGATGAAAGACGGCAGATTTCGTGAAGATTTATTTTATCGTTTGAATGTGGTTCCTATTTATTTACCACAGTTAGCTGATCGCAAAGATGACTTGGAAGTTTTAATAAATATCTTCATAAAAAAGTTTAACGTCATTCATATTAAAAAAATGACTGGAGTTACAAAGGATGCCTTATCGGTTTTAAAAAAATATGGCTGGCCAGGAAATATTCGTGAATTAGAAAATGTTATCGAACATGCCTTCGTTTTGGAATCTGGAAATACCATTAGTTTAGGAAGCTTACCAGAAGGCATTCTTGAAGCAGTTGGTGTTAATTTAATCGAGACAATGGAGCAAATTCAAAGTCAATCCGAGACTTTAAAAAAATCTGCACAGGTCATGAGCGATGAAGAATTTGATTCAGAAAATGGATTAGATGTTGACTCAGATTCTGATATTGATCTGAGCGACGATGATGAAGTCATTGATATAAGTATTGAAAGCTCGACATCGGGCACTTTAGATTTTAATGCTCAAAAAGAAGAGTTCGAAAAGCAGTTTATTATCAAGGCCTTAAAGACTTTCAAAGGTCGAATTAATCAAACTGCATTACATGCAAATATTCCTAAAAAAACTCTTTTACGCAAAATCGAGAAGTACGGAATCGTGGCTAAAGAATATGCACCGATTAAAACTTAATCACCAAAAATTTACTGTTTTTGGTGCGGTGTTTTTTTATTTTTAGATCGTGTTGACTGGATTTTCTAAGATGGTTAGCGTGACCATCCCTATGGCAATGAATCCACTTCCACCACAAGCTTTTACTAAAGAAACTTTGCACAAGGCCTACACTTGGCTTTTGACACAAAGTCCTTCTATTAAAGAAATGGCATCAACACAGGACATGTTGATCAGTCTTTATTTAAAAGCACAACGCAGTGGAGAAGCTTCGTTAGATACGCCTAGTATTCAGAACTTCAAACAAGAGCTAAAATCTTTAGCTGGTATCATGGGCGATTTACAAACACCACCACGCGCACAACAAATGCCACCTTCGGCGAATTTTAACTCCCATTCCTCGGCCAGTGCTGTTACTCCACTAACTAATCACAACCATGCTCAGGTGTCTGCTTCAGCACCGTCTCATGGTTTATCGCTGACAGGGCTTGATGCAACATCAATGCAAGCCATAATGGAAGTAAAGCAAACCTTGAATTTAAGCTCTGAAATAGAAGCAATTCGTGCTTTAATCGCCTTGGGTCACAAACAATTTAAGAAAATCTAACAGAACTGCTTCTTTTAATCTTCTAATCACCTGTCTACAATGTACAAGCTCTTGAAGTTTTGCTACGCTTTTAACTAGTTTAAAGGAGTCCATTAACGTGAGCACACAAAGTACACCCGATTATAAAAATACAATTCGCTTACCGCAAACCGATTTTCCAATGAAGGGTGATTTGCCAATCAATGAACCCAAAATTATTGAAAAGTGGATTTCTGAAAAAATTTATCAAAAAATTCAAATTAAAAACAAAAACAATCCTGGTTTTACTTTACCTGATGGCCCGCCCTACGCAAATGGTTCAATCCATATTGGTCACGCCTTAAACAAATCTTTAAAAGATTTTATTATTAAATATAAATCGATGAAGGGTTTTGCGGCTCCATTTATTCCAGGTTGGGATTGCCATGGACTACCGATTGAACACAAAGTCATGAAAGACTTGGCTGAAAAAAAATTAGTTAAAACGGATCAAGAAGTTCTTGCGCTTTGTCGAGCTGAAGCAACTAAATGGGTAAATCACCAACGCGAACAGTTTAAACGTTTAGGCGTTTTTGCGGACTGGGAAAATCCTTATTTAACAATGTCAAAAAGTTACGAGGCCGCTGAGGTTCGTGAATTTGCATCAGCCTTTAAGCGTGGAGTTATTTATCAAGGCGTTAAGCCCGTCTACTGGAATTGGACTTTAAAAACAGCCCTTGCTGATGCTGAAGTGGAATACCATGATCACAAATCCCCTTCGATTTATATTAAATTTGATGTGACTGATTCTGACACTTTAAAAAAACTGGGAAATCCAAAAGCAAAAACATCTTTTGCAATTTGGACAACAACTCCTTGGACACTTCCAGCAAACGTAGCCATTAGCCTACACCCCGATTTTGAATATGGAATTTACAAATCAGGTGATGAAAATATTATTGTCGCTAAAAAATTAAAAGAGGCTTTTGAAAAAGCCACTGATTTAACTTTACAAGAAGTAGGCTCTGTTCTTGGTGCTGATCTTGATTTAGGAAAAGCACGACACCCTTTTCTAGATCGCGATTCTTTAATTGTCTTAGGATTACATGTTACTGCGGAAGCAGGTACGGGCGTTGTTCATACAGCCCCAGGTCATGGAGCAGACGATTTTAAAGTTGGTCAGAAATATGGACTTCCTGTTTTGTGTCCCGTTAATGATGCTGGCCAGTTTACGGATGAATTTGCAGAAATGGCTGGAATGAATATTTTTAAAGCTAACCCACTGATTGTTGAAAAATTACGAACAAGTGGACATTTAATTAAATTTTCTGAATTTGTTCATAGCTATCCCCACTGCTGGAGATCAAAAACGCCTTTAATATTCAGAACAACAGCTCAATGGTTTATTGGCATTGACCAAGAAGGTTCTGAAATTAGAAAAAAAACAATGCAGGCCTTAGACTCTGTTCAATTTTTTCCAGACTGGGGCCGGGCTCGTTTTACGGCGATGATGGAGAATCGTCCAGACTGGTGTTTATCACGTCAACGCATTTGGGGTGTTCCAATTCCAATCTTAACTTGTATCGCAACAGGTGAACCTTTAGCTGATTACGATATTATGATAAAGGCTGCAGACATTGTCGCTGAAGGCGGAATTGAAGCTTATTACACTGCAGACGCAAATGTTTTAGCTGGCAAGAATTGGAAAAAACCACTTCATGCCAAGGCGGAATTTGGAACGATGGGTTTCAAAATTGGTCGTGATATTTTAGATGTCTGGTTTGATTCGGGTGTATGCCATGCAGCTGTTCATTCTGAAAAAGCAGGTCTTGGTTACAAAAATTTTGTTGCTGATGTTTATTTAGAGGGCTCCGATCAACATCGCGGTTGGTTCAATACATCTATGCTTTCTGCAATGGCAACAACGGGGAAACCACCTTTTAAGGCATTAATTACCCACGGCTTTGTGAATGATTCTCAGGGTAGAAAAATGAGCAAATCTTTAGGAAATATTATTGATCCTAACGAAGTGTCGTCAAAAAGTGGCTCAGAAATTATTCGCCTTTGGACAGCATACAGCGACTATGGCAGCGATATTGGATGCGGCAAAGAAGAATTAACTCGTGTCACTGAAACGTATCGTAAAATTAGAAACACCATGCGCTTTCTATTGGGTTCAACTTCTGACTTTGATTTTTCAAAAGATAAAATTGCAGTCGAAAAAATGACTCAGGTCGATCAGTGGATGATGCATCAATTGAATCAATTATTAACGGATGTAACGACTGCGTATGAAAAATATGAATTTTTCAAAGTGTACCATTTATTAAATAATTTCTTTACCGTAACCCTATCTGCAACCTACATGGATATTTTAAAAGATCGACTTTACACATGGAAACCCGACGGATTACCAAGACGAAGTTCACAAACCGCATTGTATTATGTAACTACAAATTTAATTCGCATGATGGCTCCAATTTTATCATTCTTAGCTGAAGAGACTTACTCTTATCTAAAAGGTGAAAAACTAGAATCTGTATTCTTAGAAGATTTTCCGATAGCAAATACTGCTTGGAATAAACCCGATTTAGCGGCAACGTTTGAGAAAATTTTAGCTGTACGAAGTGATGTGCAAAAAAAATTAGAAGAGCTACGTGCCACTAAAATAATTGGCTCAAGCCTAGAAGCGCAATTAGTTATTACTGCCGAAGGCGATATCCTTTCAGCTTTAAAAATTGCTGCGGATCTACGCGAGATCTTAATTGTTTCAAAACTTGAAGTTTCTGCTGGAACATATTCTATTGTTGCATCAAAAGCTGAAGGCGAAAAGTGTGTGCGCTGTTGGGTTTATTCATCTGAAATTTCAACACATGAAAAAACATTGGGCGTTTGTCCAAAATGTGTTGAGGCATTAAACTAATGAGTCGTAAGTATTTACTGCTGCTTTGCTTTGCTGGATTTATTATTGCAATTGATCAACTGACGAAGATTTATATTCATACTCAGTTTCAATTGCATGAATCCAAAGCGATTATAGAAAATTTATTTAACATTACTTATGTTCGTAATTTTGGGGCTGCTTTTGGTTTTTTGGCCCAGACCCCGTCTGCATTTCGTGAAATATTTTTTCTAATGATGCCTCCACTGGCTTGTATTATTATTATTTATATACTACGTGCCGTTGATAATAAAGATTCGAAGCAAATATTAGCTTTGTCTTCCATTTTTGGTGGTGCTTTAGGAAATTATATTGATCGTTTGCAATTTCAATATGTGATTGATTTTTTAGATTTTCATTATTACGGAAAATATTCATGGCCTGCTTTTAATATTGCGGACATGGCTATTGTTTGTGGGGTTATTGCATTGATGACTTTAATGCTGACCGAGAAAAAGACCACCGCTGTATGATTCCAACACTTGATTTAGGAATGGTGCAAATTCCTACTTATTTTTTAGTTATTAGTTTGTCAGTTTCATTACTTCTTTTTTTTCTATCTTATCGTGTTAAATATTTTGAATACCCCAGAAAAATAGCTTTTGATATTGCCATTATTTTAATGATTGGCGGCTTTATTGGCGGGCGGCTTCTGCATGTGTTTTATGAAGAATTTGATTACTACATGCAAGATCCAAAAAAAATATTGTTTTTTTGGAATGGTGGATTTGTTTTTTTTGGTGGTTTTATATTAGCCTGGAGCAGCGCCTGGGTCTACTGCCGCATTAAAAAAATAAACTTTTTAATGTGGGCTGATTTTTTTGCTCCTATTTTATCTTTAAGCCATGCTTTAGGTCGTATTGGCTGCATTCTATCCGGCTGCTGCTTTGGCACTTACTGCTCCCTTCCCTGGTCGATGGATGGCCGGCACCCCACCGCTTCCTACTTGGCTGCGGGCGAGTTTTTAATATTTTTAGTACTAATGCTATTTGAAAAAAATATTTTATTATTAACAGACAAGCGTAGTAAATATAACTTACCTGGAATTATCTTTTTCTTGTGGGTTTTTATGCACAGTCTTTTAAGATTTGTTGTCGAATTTTACCGCGATGATTTTCGTGGTGTCTTTTTAAGAATTCCCGGGGTTTCAGGAATTCCTGCTTTATCAATTTCTCAGGCAATATGCTTAGTATTAATGGTTTTTAGTATTTGGTTTTTAGCTCCAAAATTACTTAGAAAAAAGTAGCTTCAAAACCCGTCGCAACACTGATTCCTTCATCAAAAAAACCATAACTAGATTCATATCGTTGGTTAGATAAATTCTGACCACGCACAAACAGAGTTAAATTTTCTTTTGGTGTAAAATCAAATGTTGAATTAATATAGGTATATGCAGGCAATGTTCCGTAGGATGTACTACCTTGGCGATCGCGACGATCACCATTATGTACAAGTTCGACGCCAAAACCCGTTTTTTCAAATTCTTTTCTGGTTTTAAAACTGGCTGTTCGAAGCGGTCTACGCACCAACCAATTATCTGCATCGGTATCGCGCGGTTCTTGGTAACCTAGATTTAAATTAAAAGATAATTTTTGATCTGGAACTCGGCAACCCAAGGCCATTTCAGCACCGACCGTTTTTGATTTAGAAATATTTTCATAACGTAACGGAGTACCACTGGTGATTATTAGATTGGAAAACTCGGACCCAAATAATGTGATGGAAGTAAATATTTCTGGAGTTATGCGATGCTCAAGTAGAACAGAAATCGTACTTGCTTTTTCAGGCTGCAAATTTTGATTGCCATACGAAGAAAATAACTGAAATAAACTGGGCTGTTTAATCCCCGTCGCATATTCAATTTTATAATTTTCAAACATAACCAAACCAATTTGACTTGTGCTATTAGCATTTTTTAATTTATTAAAATCAACCCGATCACCTAACTCAAGATGCACATTGGCGCTTAAAACCAAATCACCTTTTACAAAAGCACCTTCAAAAGAACTACTTTCATCTGATTTTAAAACATCCAAGTCTTTATAAACTAATTTTTCTTGCGTTGAATTCAATCCAGCCAATAATTTAAAAGATTCAGTACTAACTGGAGTTATTTCAAATCGAGTTGCAATCAGTTCCCCTGTGTAATCTTGCTTGGTCACAGTACCGCTTCCAGAAATTGCGTCTTGTTCATAAAGGCGTACTGTTTTTTGCGAGCCAACAATCAGGGTTGGCATCAGCGATGTTTCTTTGAGCTTAATTAACCCTTGAAATCCAAGTTGGTAACTTGATGTTTCAAAATTATTTGTATCTGCCGGAAGGTAAGATGGAAACGCTGTTGTTGGAATAAATGTTTTATCAAAAGATGTTTGAACTTTTGCAACAGCATCCATGCCAGCGCTGCGGTAGACATATCCTAATTCGGCTGTAGATAAACGTGTGGGATAATTTTTTGATGATGATGTTATTGGCGAAACGCTGTCTTTTTCAAAAGCGCTTGTTCGAATAACAATCGCATGATGATCACCCAGTGCAATAATTCCACCCGCACTGGCCGCATGATATTGCTGTGTTCCAATTTGCCCTGTAACTTGCGAACTTGTTGTTAGTTCATTTGGAATCGTATCAATTTTAATAACACCGCTTAACGCTTGGCCACCAAACAACACGGTCTGACTTCCTTTAATAACTTCGATGCGTCGAATAGATTTTAAGTCGATCGAATTAAGATTAATCGTTCTTTGCACAGAAGCCGCATCATAATAGGGTATCCCATCAACCAAAATCAACACGTGACTAGAGTCACCACCACGCAAATAAATTGAACTGGGTTGAAAATTAGATTGTGCAATCGATATGTTAGCTTGCGTGGCTAGCAAAGTTGTTAAATTTTTAGCTCTGGATTTTTGAATTTCTTTTTGATCAATGATAACTGTACTTGAGGAATTAAAACGACGATCAGTAACGATTGTCTCGAAATCGTTGGCAAATATCTTCAGACTGAATAGAACGAAGCAAATAAAACTAATTTTTAGCATGAAAACTCCTGAAGATAACACTCTTATAATTTATTATTAAATTGCTCTGATTTATTTAACAAATCAAATGCTATTTTTTTACAAAATTTAGGCATATACTTTCTTGCTATGTATTTAATAAACCCCATGGCCTCTAAGGTGTTTTTAAGTAAATAATCACAGCTACTTTTAAAATCTTTTCCCCAATGCAAAATGCGTGTGAAGGGTCTAAACTGCCAAAAGGCCTGGCCTTTTCCTTGTATCTCTTGCTGTGCTTTTTGATACCTATTCTGATTCTGGATGATATTTGAGGGATCGCCCGATTTTTTTTAAAAGCAATTTTTGGAACAATTTAAAGCTCTGCATTTTCATAGCATGGCTAGCCATCAGACCCGCAAGCACACGAATAAATGTTCGATAGTTTTTACGACTAGATATTTTGATTATTAAATGCAAATGATTTGATGCAATCGCTTGGCGATAAACTTTAATAAAATATTTCTTCGCTGTTCGCAAAATAATTCGTTCGATGTCTTTTTTGTTTTTTAAAAGCAGAAATGAATTTGCTCCGTAAGCCCAGCTGGATCGTAACACGATATGAACTGCATCTTTGTTACTAAGATGATTTATGCAATCTGGATGGGGCGATCCCAACAAAGCTTTCATAAAACAAGGAATACCTTCTTCCTAAATAGGATGATTTTGAATAAAATCTGCCTTGATTTCCCAAAGTTCCACACTAATAAATTATGAGAAACCCCACCCAAAAGCGACCAATCACGGCGCTGTCAAAGTTATGAACAGGCAGAAGTTATATTAAATCGTCCTAAGCTTGGCCCGCAGCTTGAAACTACTTTGATTAGCGAGGAGCTTATTTATGAAAAATTTAATCTATGCATCCGGTTTACTTATTAGTTTTGCTTTATTTGGATGTGCTGACAAAAGCTCTGACCCAAATATTGTTCAAACACCTGCATGTGCTCCTGGCCAATACTATTCAAATGGCGGCTGTTATTCTCAAAATGGATTGGTCGGCCCATCACAAATTAATTTTACTGGCACCAATGGTTTTTATGCTGACAATTACTCGGGCACTAGCCGAATCACCATAGTAAATGCTGCAAAAATGAAAGAGCTATTTAAATTTGGTATGGGTGTTTGCGATCGCGCAGCACATAATGGCGGACAAGCAAATTGCGATTCCTATTTATCTGGCCAAATGGATATTATTATCCAATTTCCAACAGGAACTGCTTCAGCAAATACTTTATTAGCTACAATTATTTCTAAACCAAAGCAAAATCCTAACTTTAATTATGGTTATCAGTATCCTTCAGGCCAAGGACTTCTTGGTGCGGCACTTGGTTACTTAACAGGAATTTACCTACCAGATCCTAGCTACTATTCAGGTGCAACTCGTAATCCTTTGCAATTACAAATGGTTGTATCTGCTATTAGCGCCGGAGCAGGTTTTGAAGCGC
Source organism: Pseudobdellovibrio sp. (assembly GCA_049301055.1). Classification (GTDB taxonomy): domain Bacteria; phylum Bdellovibrionota; class Bdellovibrionia; order Bdellovibrionales; family Bdellovibrionaceae; genus Pseudobdellovibrio. The sequence continues at coordinate 115,399 of JBAQKN010000029.1, forward strand.
GTGGTTATGGTGATTATTGGACTGGCTTAAATACAACGACTGTTGCGATTCAAGTTCCACAAGGAAAAATGGAAAACTCTAATTTTAGTTTCAACCTACAAGTTCAAGGCACAACTGCGGCGCAAGGTACAATGAATCGTTGCCGTCTTCAGAATTGTGGTCTTTAATATTTGGCGTGGATAACTCTGACGATAATACAAAATCTAATTTAACTCCTAATGAACGTTATGTCCGATGCCCGCAGTGCGGGCTTTTGGCGTTATTTTCTGCGGAAAATCCGTCTCGTCCTTTTTGTAGTGATCGCTGCAGACTAATTGATTTAGGTCAATGGGCTGACCAGTCGTATAAGATTCCGGTACCAATTGATTCTATTGAAATCCTAGAACTTTTGGACGATGCTGAGGACTCGAAAAACTAAGGATTAATCACTATGTTCGCCTCTAAATTTCGTCGTATTCTTATTGGTTCTCCTATTGCTACCGAACACCAACATCACCAATTAATTCCAAAATGGAAAGCCTTGGCATTACTTTCTGCCGATGCCTTATCTTCTATTGCCTATGCGACGGAAGAAATTATTATTCCGCTTTCATTATCAGGAATTGCATTAGCTACAACATGGTCATTTCCAATTGCTCTTGCCATTTTGACCCTTATGTTAATTGTTACCTTGTCTTACCGACAAACGATTTGCGCTTATCCAAACGGAGGCGGAGCCTATATTGTTGCGAAAGAAAATTTAGGTTCTGGCGCAGGCTTAGCTGCTGCCGCCGCATTGATGATCGATTACATTTTAACAGTTTCTGTTTCCGTATCCGCCGGAGTTGAAAATTTAGTTTCAGCATTTCCCCAACTAGAAAGTGTTAAAATCTTCTTTTGTGTTTGGGTAATTGTTTTACTAATGATTTTGTCATTACGTGGTGTTAGTGAATCCGCAACTATCTTTGCGATTCCAACGTATTTATTTATCTTTTCAATATTTGCTTTAATTATTACAGGTTTAATTCGCGGTCCCCAGTCAGGCTTTACTCCACATCATATTATTGAACAAAACTTACCTGAAATTGGCCTGATTTTATTACTTAGAGCCTTTTCTTCTGGCTGTACGGCCTTAACTGGTATTGAGGCAATATCTAACGGAATACCGCTTTTTAAACATCCTCAAACTAAAAATGCGTCTCGCACTTTAATGATGATGATTTTCATCTTAGCAAGCATGTTTGCTGGAATTACTTATTTAATTAATGAATTTGGATTAACTTACGAGCCAGGTCTAACTTTGATATCTACATTAAGCCGATCTGTTTTTGGCGACAGTTTGTTTTTCTATTTGATTCAAATATCAGTTTTCTTAATTTTATTCATGGCCGCTTCTACATCGTATGCCGATTTTCCGCGATTAACTTCCTTACTTGCCAAAGACCGCTATGCCCCTAGACAGCTAGCTAGCATGGGTGATCGACTTGTTTTTTCAAATGGAATTATTGGATTATCTTTAGGAGCTATTTTTCTAGTTATTATGTTTAAAGGTAGCACACATGCATTAATTCCATTATATGCTGTTGGCGTTTTTCTATCATTTACGCTTTCTCAGGCTGGAATGGTTGTGCATCACTACAAACTTCGCGAAAAAAGATGGCTGCCCTCATTAATTATGAATGGCGTCGGAATGATTACAACAGCTGTTGTACTTATTGTTATTGCTACTTTTAAATTTACACATGGCGCTTGGATGATTTTTGTTGCTGTGCCTGCAGTTGTTTATGCATTCCATCGCATTCATGTGCATTACATCATGTTTGCACGCGAATTGTCTCAATCAAGTTATGATATTTCTAAATTTGAAAAAGTAACTGATCACGTTGTGGTTATTCCTATATCTGGCCTACATCGCGGTGTCATGAATGCAATTCGCTATGGCCGAAGCATCAGTAATGATTTGCGAATTTGCTTTGTTCAAACGGATCTTGAATCTGGCGAAAGAATGAAGACGCAATGGAAAGAAAAATTTCCTGATGTGACATTATATGTTTTAGATTCTCCGTTTCGTTCAATCTCAGAACCTATATTAGAATTTATTGATCAAGTCTCAAAAGAACATCCTACTGAGTTTATTACCGTAATTTTTCCAGAATTTATTACGGCAAAATGGTATCATCAACTTTTGCATAATCAGACAGCTTGGTTAATTAAGCTGAATTTGATTTATAAAAAGAAAATTATTGTGACCAGCGTCAAGTATCACCTTACAACGACCTAGAAATAATAATTTGTTTGACCATGTGCTGAACTTGTTTTCTGATTTGACTATCAAGGAAGATGATTTAACAACAGGACGTATCAACAACTAGCTAGTAATTACTAGCAAACGTCTCACGAAGGAGATTTCATGAACAAGGCTCAATTGATCGAAAAAATCGCGACTCAAACTAAAATGCCTAAAGCACAATGTGAAAACATCGTTGATTGCTTTATGACTAACGTTAAAAACACTGTAAAAAAAGGTGACGACGTTAAATTAGTTGGTTTCGGTACTTTCACTAAAGCTAAACGCAAAGCTCGTATGGGCCGCAATCCACAAACTGGAAAAGCGATCAAAATCCCTGCTGCTTGGGCTCCTAAATTCCGCGCTGGCGCAGAATTCAAACATTTAGTTAATTAATTTTAACTTTATTTTATTTTATTTAAGCCTTAAGGAAACTTAAGGCTTTTTTTATTTCTGCTTTTAGATTTTTAGTTTTAAGTCATTCAATTCATTGACCTTTTCTGTAAAAATAGATGAACATTACATATGACTTCAACAAACCAACAGATAAAAAAAATTGGCGTTTTTACAAGTGGTGGCGATGCCCCTGGAATGAATGCAGCTGTGCGCGCAGTTGTTCGAACAGCCATTACCAATGGCCTTGAAGTTTTGGGTATCATGCAAGGTTACACGGGCATGATTGACAATAAAATGGTCCCTTTGCAAATGCGTGACATGGCTAATATTATTCAGCGTGGTGGCACAATTTTAAAAACAGGCCGTTGCCCTGAATTTATGAGACCCGAATACCGCGCCAAAGCCGCTAATTTTCTGCGCTTACAAAATATTGATGCCTTAGTTTGTATTGGCGGCGATGGCTCTTTCCGCGGTGCCAAAGCCCTATCTACCGAACATCAAATACCTATCATTGGTATAGCTGGTACAATTGATAACGATGTCTATGGAACTGATGATACCATTGGCTTTGATACAGCCGTGAACACAGCCTTAAATGCAATTGATAAAATTCGCGATACTGCCGACAGCCATGATCGAATTTTTATTGTTGAAGTTATGGGTCGTGATTCTGGTTTTATAGCTTCGCACGTAGGCGTTGCTGGTGGTGCTGAAGAAATTTTGACTCCTGAAAATATTATTCCTGTTGATAAAATTGTTGAACGGCTAAAAGAATCACGCGCACGTGGCAAAACCAGCAGTATCTTAATAACAGCAGAAGGACAAAAGCCAGGACGAGCTTACGACTTGGCTGAATCTATTCGAAAAAAATCTGGCTTAGATGCTAAAGTTTGCATTCTTGGGCATCAACAGCGAGGCGGCAGCCCAACTGCCAATGACCGCATCCTTGCGTCTCGATTAGGCTATGCAGCAGTGATGGCATTGATCGATGGCAAGCGTGACTTAATGGTTGGCGTGCAAGCTGGAAAATTAGTTGAAGTATCTTTAGACGATGTTACTTCAAAACCAAAAATTGGTGATAAGCAATTGATTCAACTTGCCAGAGCTCTTTCAGTTTAGTTCAATAAACAAATAAGATTTTATTTTATTTTATTTTATATCTACATCAACAAGGGGACTCTTCAATGAAAAATTTGGCTTTGCTTTTAGCGACTTCGCTATTAATGATTTCATGCACAAAAAAAAACGAGAATAATGAAATTCTTATTGGATCTTACGCTTCTTTAACTGGAGCAACAGCTTCTTTTGGTACTTACCAAATTAATGGTATCCAAATGGCTGTTGAAGAAATTAACGCCAAAGGCGGAGTAAACGGTAAAAAAATTAAATTAATTAATTACGATAATAAATCTGATAATGATGAGACACTTGCTGTTGTAAACCGCTTAGTAACTCAAGATAAAGTTTTAGCATTATTAGGCGAAGCGACATCTGGTCGTTCTAAAATTGGTGCCCAAATAGCTCAGCAAAACAAAATTCCAATGTTAAGTACATCAGCAACAAATCCAGATGTTACAAAAGTTGGAAATTATATTTTCCGCGCTTGTTTTATCGATCCATTCCAAGGAATGGTTATGGCAAAATTCATGACTGAAAATTTGAAATTTAAAAAAGCAGCTGTTATGCGCGATATTAAAAGCGACTATTCAGTTGGTTTAGCTGATAATTTTACTGAAAAATTAAAAGCAATGGGCGGAGAAGTTGTTGCTGATATTTCTTATCAAGAAGGCGACATCGACTTTAAATCTCAGCTAACTTCAATCAAAGGTAAAAATCCAGATGTTATCTTTATTCCAGGATATTATAACGAAGTTGCCTTAATCGCAAAACAAGTTAAAGAACTAGGAATGAAACAACCACTACTTGGTGGCGACGGATGGGCTTCTCCAAAATTATTCGAAATTGCTAAAGAATCAATTAATGGAAATTACTTTTCAAATCACTATTCAACAGAATCAAAAGATCCTAAAACAGTTGAATTTATTAAAGCTTACAAAGGCAAATTTAAAGAGTCTCCGGATGCAATGGCTGCTTTAGCTTACGACGCGACTTACATGATGGCCTTAGCAATTCAAAACTCAAAAGAATTAAACTCTGAAAATATTCGCAATGAATTAGCAAAAATTAAAGATTTTCACGGAGCAACCGGACAAACAATGATGAACGAAAACCGTGATGCTGTAAAAAGCGCTACTGTTGTTCAAGTTCAAGGCGAAGACTTTAAATTTGTAACAGAAGTATCCCCAAATTAATAAGTAATCAATAGATGCAAGAATTCTTTCAACACACATTAAACGGCCTAAGCTTCGGAAGCATTTATGCTTTAGTCGCATTAGGCTACACAATGGTATATGGAATTCTGGGCATGATTAATTTTGCTCATTCTGAAATTTATATGATGGGCGCGTTTATGTGTTATTACTTCACGCGCTTTTTCGGTCTAGCCTCTACCCCCTCTTTAATGAACTTTACATTAGGCCTTTTGGCCGCAGCCCTAGCTACGGGTATTATCGGCTTTTTAATCGAAAAATTAGCTTACAAACCGCTTCGTAAATCTCCTAAAATGAATTCCTTAATTACCGCAATTGGCGTTAGTATTTTATTTCAATTTGGTGGTCAAATTATTTTTGGCGCGGACCCAAAAGCTTTTCCTACACTCATCGAAGATCAAGCCTTATTTGAATTCTTAGGCAGCCAAATTCATCTTATCGATATTTTAATTTATACTGTTAGTTTCATTTCTTTAGCAGCACTTAGCTTTATTATTCTTAAAACTCAAACTGGCAGAGCCATGCGTGCAGTTAGTACTCGCCCTGACATGACTCCTTTAATGGGGATTGATAACAATAAAATTATTTCCATGACCTTTATCATCGGATCGATCCTAGCTGGAATTGCTGCAGTTTTAGTTTCTATAAAATATCCAAAGATTGACCCCTTAATGGGTAATAAAATTGGCATGAGCGCGTTTGTTGCCGCCGTATTTGGTGGAATCGGTAGTTTACATGGCGCTGTTGTTGGCGGCTTGCTGCTTGGCTTAGGCGAATGTTATTTAGTTGGTTATGGTGCTTCAACGTATCGCGAAGCCTTATCATTTTCTATTTTGATTCTAGTTTTAATATACAAACCCACCGGGCTTTTCGGATCTAATAAAAAGGAAAAAATTTAATGAAAAAATTTTTTCTATTTCTTACCAGCGTCTTAACCGTTGGAATTCTGCTTAATTATTTTTTTAATTCTTATATTCAAGCTATCTTCCTAAGTTTCTTAATCAACGCCATTTTAGCATTATCATTAAATGTTATTACTGGCTTAGCTGACCAGTTTTCGTTAGGCCACGCGGGTCTTATGGCCGTTGGAGCTTATACATCAGCAATATTAACAAAAGAATTTTTTAATGACCGCTGGTATTTTATTCCAATAACCGTTCTTTGCGCGGGCTTAGTGACATCCTTCGTTGGCTATTTGATTTCTTTGCCTTCTTTTAAATTAAAGGGCGATTACCTAGCTATTGTTACATTAGGCATGGCTGAAATTGTACGCGTGCTAATTTTAAATTGGAATCACGTAGGTGGCCCACGCGGGTACAATGCAATTATAAAATTTCCAGAATTTTTTGAAAGTTACTTTTTCTTTGTTTTTTTACTAACCCTAACTTTTCTAGTTTGCTATCGCTTAAAAAAATCTTGGTTTGGTCGCAATTTATGGGCACTTAATGAAGATGATATAGCCGCTGAAGTTATGGGTTTAGACTTAGTAAAAACAAAACGCCAAGCGTTTGTCATTTCTAGTTTTTTGGCAGGTCTTGGCGGTGGAGCTTATTCTCATCATTTAGGTTATATAAGCCCTAACTCTTTTAGTTTTTTAATTTCAGTACAAATATTAATAATGGCAGTTCTTGGTGGTTTAGGCTCTATGTCAGGTTCAGTTATTGCTGCTTTTATTTTGACTATATTACCAGAAGCTTTACGAAGCTTACCCACAGGCTCAATGGACTTTCGCATGATTGTATATCCAATTATTTTAATTTTAATGATGATTTTACGGCCCCAAGGTTTACTGGGACGACATGAATTAATTGATTTCTTAAAAGAAAAAAAATGGATTAAATCATGATCGAAAAAAATATTATGACAGTTGAAAACTTATCCATTCAATTTGGCGGCTTAAAAGCCGTCGATCAGGTTTCATTTGCAATAAAGCAACATGAAATTTTTGGTCTTATTGGCCCGAATGGAGCCGGAAAAACAACTGTGTTCAATATGCTTTCAGGATTTTACCAAGCAGACAGTGGTAAAATAATTTTTTCAAATCAAGACATGACTTTTCTTAAACCCCATTCCGTAAATAAACTGGGTGTAGCTAGAACTTTTCAAAATATTCGCCTTTTTAAAGGTCTAACTGTTCTTGATAATGTTGTTGTAGCCATGCAACAGAAGCAAACGCACACTTGGTTTGATAGTTTAGCAAAAACAAAAAAATACCTTCAAACTGAAAAAGAGCTTATTGACCATTCTATCGAATTGCTAAAAATATTTAATTTGGATCAATTTAAAAATGACTTAGCAGATTCACTACCTTATGGATCTCAGCGCAAATTAGAAATTGTCCGCGCATTAGCAACCAAACCACAGTTACTAATGCTTGATGAACCTGCGGCAGGAATGAATTTAACTGAAAAAGCCGCCCTAAAAGATCTGATTCATTTTATCAAAAATAAATTTAATTTAACAATTTTATTAATTGAACACGATATGAAGTTAGTTATGAATATTTGCGACCGTATTGCCGTTCTGCATCGTGGTAAAAAAATTGCCGAAGGCCTGCCTTTAGAAATTAAAACTTTACCTAGTGTAATCGAAGCCTATTTAGGAAAAAAAGTAGTATGAATGCAAAAATTAGAATTCAGAATTTATGCATCAGCTATGGTTTAATCAAAGCTGTACGATCAATTTCATTTGAATTTACAACAGGTCACATTACAAGTTTAATTGGTTGCAATGGTGCTGGAAAGTCCACAACACTGAAAGCGATTGCCGGTCTAATTCCTTATTCAGGCGATATTTTTTTTGATGAATCATCGGCACCATCTTTAAATATTTCTAAACTTTCTGCTCCTGAAAGATTAAAGCTAGGAATCGCTTTGTGCCCCGAAGGCCGTGGAATATTTCCAAACCTAACAGTTACCGAAAACTTACAATTAGGCGCATATTTAAATCCAATAAAATCAAAAGTAGCTAATTTGGTCGAAGAGCAATTTATTATGTTTCCACGGTTAGCTGAGCGTCGTTCTCAGTTAGCTGGTACGCTGTCGGGTGGTGAACAACAAATGCTAGCGATCGCACGTGCATTGATGTCTGAGCCAAAAATGCTTTTATTAGATGAACCTTCGTTAGGGCTAGCGCCGATCATTATTGAACAGATCTTTCAAAAATTTGAAGACCTAAAAAACAAAGGCCTTGGTATTTTATTGATCGAACAAAATGCATCCCTTGCTTTAGAAGTTTCTTCATCAGCTTATGTATTAGAAACCGGTGAAATCATATTAACTGGCACAGGCGCAGACTTATTGAAAGACAGTCGCGTGCAAGAATCTTATTTAAGTTGAAACTTGTTAGCGCTGACCACATTATACCCCCCAACAGGGGTGTTCATGAAAAACATTAAGCTTTTAATTTGCACACTAGCTTTCTTCGCATGCTCAACACAAGCGCAACTTGAAAACAAACCTATTCATTTATTCAAACCATTTGCAAACAATGCAACTTTTAAAAAAATAATCGTAATTGTTTTTGAAAATGAAAACCAAGCGTCTGTTATTAATAACGCCTATTTTGCAGAACTTGCTAATCGCGGTGCTAACTTTACAAATATGAATGCCGAGACCCATCCATCACAGGGTAATTACATAGCTATGATATCTGGAGATATCTTCGATGTGAAAAACGATACGAATGTTGATTTAAAACAATCCAACTTAGTTGATTTATTAGAAAGTAATCATAAAACATGGAAAGCTTATGCTGAGGATTATCCTGGGAATTGTTTTACCGCAGCCCAAAGCAATAAGTATGTTCGCAAACATGTTCCTTTTTTAAGTTTTACTTCTATATCAAAAAACCCAACTCGTTGTGCTAATATTGTGAATGAGAAAAGTTTTTTTGCTGACTGGAAATCAGGACAGCTTCCAGATTTTTCAATGTATATACCAAATTTAAGTAATGATGGACATAACACGTCTGTTAACTTTTCTGCAAAATGGCTTCAAACTAATTTCGATTCTTTTTTAAATGATCAAAATATGATGAAAGACACATTAGTTGTGCTAACTTACGACGAAAATTCAGGGGCGAGGCCAAACAAAATTTATACTGTGCTTTTGGGATCAATGGTCATCCCCCGTTCTATCAACAACGAAAATCATACCCACTACTCCATATTAAAGATGATTGAAGACAACTGGAACTTAGGATCTTTAAATCGCAATGATGCAAAAGCTCCGGCCATTACGGGTATCTGGAAATAATACAAGTCTTTGCGTGATTCTGTCTTGAAGCAAGATGGTATAATTTAAGAACTTAACATTCAGACAATTTTTGTAATACACACCTTCATTAAACTTCCACCCTTCTTATCGGCTATTTTTTAACAACTGTCTCATTTTAATATAAATTATTATATCCCCAGCCCTAGTCGTTCTGGTGTCAAAATATTGTAGTTATTCAGGGCTTTGCAATCAGGAACCTATATTGCTTTAATTTATTAAATGGAAACAAAAAAACTATTTTCACTATTAGTAATAGTATCTGTTATTGGACTTATGACTTCCAATTCAAAAGCTCAGTCATTGACCTGTCGGTTACTATTTTCTGAAAACTCTGCTATTCATGTGGCGCCGACTAAATCAAGTATTGCAGATTATCATTTTGATTATCAAACATCCGTTATTCACGAATCCAATGTAGTTATATTTGTTCCATATAAAGTTACTCCTGAACATACTGAAATTTTAGGTCGCACATTGTGGTCGAAAACAAAAAATAGCTCTTTAGCCCTACTAGGATTAAACAAACAACCTTCCTTAGGTCCATTATCAGTTAAAGCACTTCCAGAAAAACAGCTTACTAACTTTAGTGGAATCGTTGAAAAAGGATCTACTCAAACGATCAAATGGCAAATTCCACCAACAAAACTTTCGTCAGACTATATCAAATATAATTCAAGATTTACTGGTCTTCAAATCAGCATGGATCTGCAACAACATTCTGAAACAACTTCACTAGTTATTTTTGCAAATATACCAGATACGCAGAATTCTGGGATGCTTAAACAAGTGCAATTTATTGGTAAAATTCCTGCCAAATTAAAAACTAAACTTCAGAAGGACCAAGCTTCTTCATTTGTGTTTGATTTCGACCAGCTATTTCTTTACGGAGATACAAAGGGTATCAATCTAGCGGATATAAAAGCAGACGCAGTAATTACCGGCTTTGGTTTAATCTTTAATGCAAAAGACATAGCTATCAAAGTTGATGGAACACTATTCGGAGAAATTCATTTAATCACAGATATTTTAAAAGATACTAATTATTTCAGAAAGCATTTACACACTGCCCCTGTTCCCGAATTAGTTCGTGAATTTATGAAAACAGATTTTCCTTATATTTCTATAGCAAATTTAGTTAAGTTGTCTAGCTTAGTAAATTTAGCAATGAATAAGTCAGGAATGGGTATTTCAGAATTTTTAGAATTTTCAAAACCTATGGAGCCAATTGCTGGCTTTGAAGAAAAAGATTTAATTCGATATTTTAAATTAGAAAAATTTGTTCTAGATAATCAGAATTATCTTAGCCTTTTAAATCGTGAAGTATTAATATCATTCTTTTTAGAACGGGTATCAATTTCAAAAGAAAACAAAACTGTTTTTAGTAGGTCTGGCAAAAAACGCTACCTAAATAACAATTGGGAAGCTCCGCCAAGCTCAGCACCCAAGGCCATGGCACGACTTTATAGTCACGATCGCCAAAAAGAAACATTGAAAATATTAAAAATTAATGGCGCTGAATTCATAATATCTTATTTGAAAGAAAAAGGGTTTGATTCTGAAAAAATTGGCTTAACTACTTTTGAGAAAATTTGGAATATGGTCGCACCTTACAATCGTGATACAAATGGACGTTTTGGCATACCCATGGATATTGATGTTTTCGGCAACGACCATGGCGAGATTTCACACGTTTTGCAAATATTTACCATTGTACGCGATATGGATGAAATGCAGCTAAATGAATTTAAAAACATCTTCAAACGCATGCAATCAGGCCAATCTGTTTTTAATGATCTTTGGACATATCTATTTGATGCTGCGGGCTCGGCAACGCCAAATTCGCCTAGATACTGGCGTGATTTAGTGCATTCAAATTAAATATTAAGACTGCCCGTTTAACTAGGTAGTCTTAGTAACCCCAGCTTTTGTGAAATTAAACAAAGGCCATAACCAAAATCAAATTCACTAGATCGAATTGCAAAATTAGCGCGCTTGGGCCGAGCATGATGATTATTTTGATAGCCCTCCCCGAAAACTAAAAAACTAACTAGCCAGTTATTTGTTGATTCATCTTTAGTAGAAAAATTTCTGTACCCATACTTATGTGCTAATGCATTTACCATCCACCCTTGAACGGGATGGCTCATGATTCCAACGTAATAAGCTACACCTATTAAAACAGATCCTGTCGTAAAACCTAATACCAATGAAATTGCTAAATGCAAAACATAGGGAAGCATCCAAAGTTTTTTTCTATTCAAAAAACTAACATCAAATGGAACATCTGAAACTAATCGTGTGTACATTGGATTACCTCTGATCAACTGACGCAAAACATTTTCATAAGAATGTAATTGCTCCATTGCCACACCGAAGACACCAAATATTTTTGGACTGTGCGGATCTTGCTCTGTATCTGAAAACATGTGATGCATTCTATGCATACAGGCCCATGCCTTTGGATCAATTCCAGTTACCCAAATGCCCGTCCATTTTAATAACTTCGTTAATTTCGAATTCAAAATAACAGAGCCATGCGAAAGACCACGATGATATAAGACGGTGATATAGAAAATATTAATTAAGTAACCAATTACAAATAAAGCTAACGCCGATAAAATTAATCCCATAAAACACTCCTTTTGACTTGAGTAAGCACTTAAAATGATCTTTAATTTACATATCAATTATTTTTTCGATTTGTAAATTATGTTAAATAACTTGTTTCAGTATACATATGTATACTGAAATTTGCAACACAAAAAAGGATGCTTTTTGAGCAAATCTGACACACTTAAAGTCTCGCGATTGGACAAAAAAGAACAAACACATCGCCATTTAATCGATGTTGCTTTAAAATTAAGTTCAGAGCGTAGCTTTGGCTCACTTAGTTTGCGCGAGGTTGCCGCTGGCGCTGGAATCACCGCTGCTGGCTTCTATCGTCACTTTCACGATATGGAAGAGCTTGGATTAGTCTTAGTGGACGAAGTCGGCCTAAGCCTACGTCGGCTATTACGCGAAGCTAGGAAACGAGTCTCGCCAGGCCCTGAAGCGATTGCCTCTTCGATTGAATCATTTTTAGAATTTATTCGCGAAAATGGAAATTTGTTTCGCTTACTTTTAGGAGAACGCCAAGGCGCATCTGCTGTATTTCGTAAAGCCATACATTCTGAAATGGATCGATTTATCGGCGAACTTGCCATTGACTTAGAACGCCTTCAACAAGCCATGGGCAAACCCATTCGCGATCCACACTTAGCCGCTGAAGCCATTGTGGCTGTTGTCTTTACCGTCGGCGCCGAAGCCTTGGACTTACCCAGACACAAACATGTCGGCCTAGGTCAGCGTTTAAGCGAAGAGATTAAAATGATTTTGCGCGGGTCCTTACAAAAATAAAGATTTACACTGCAATTCAGTGGTTTGTTTTTTAGGTCGCAACGTTTGAACTCCAAACTTCATCAGCTCTGTGTAACTAACAAAGTCTTGCGCCAACACAACTGAAGCCACATTTACTTTATTTTTCATGGCAACTCTTAAAGCAAGGTCTTCAAAGTTCATTGTACTTTTTGAGTCATGCAACAAACCTGCAACAGCCATCATGCCACGATTTAATTTTATAAATTCATATTGCAAATCTAAACCTTTCGTTAAGGCCCACGCCGTCCATTGCTCTGCAGTTACATTGGTTTCAACACCCGAATTAATTAACTGAACCCGAGCAAATACTTCATCTTGAAATTTTGATAACTTTTCGGCGCTCATTGGATACCGAGTTAAATGATTATAACTGTCCGTAATAAGATCCGAGTTATTTAACTTAATTCCTAATGATAAAAGCATGGCATATTTTCTCTGACCTTTTGATAATGTACCCACCATGCCAAAATCTAGCAAATTCACTTGAATTTTATCATCCGTAACTTTCATTAACAAATTACCTTGATGAAGATCTGCATGAAAAAATCCTGATCCAAAAAAAGCTTGCTCTAGCCAAAGTTCAGATATCTTTTCAGCAACCACAGAATATAAATCCGGATACAATTCTGAGTACTTAGCAACTTCTGAATCTGGTTTTTTTCCGAATACAATTTCTTGCTTCATCAGCTTATTGTTTTTTCCAAAAATTTGAACTTCTGGAACATGAAATTCAAGAATATTTTTTTGGCCATAAAATGATATCGCTGCAGATTTTTCGTATACTTCTTTACCCTTCCTTTGATTCGCAGCCGTATCTTCAATATTTAATTCCTCTACTACGGAATTATGAATATCTTCTACCAACTGTTTTAATGAAGGCAGTTTAAATTTTGCAAAACTAGGATCTGCATCAATTTCTATGGCAATGCGAGTTAAAATTTTATGATCCATTTCTAACAACTTTTCGATACCCGGTTTTAAAAACCGAACCACTGAGGTTCTAGTTTTGCCATCCGCATCTACTGACTGAGCACGGTGCGTCTGTGCCATTGTACCTACGCCAAGCGCCGCATGTTCAAAATATGAAAATTCGCTTAAATTAGCCTCTTCACTAATTATTTTCTTCACATCATTCCAAGGAACTGGTTGAACTTGGCTTTCTAACTTTTGAAAAATTACTTGAAAATCTTTTGGTATACTTGGATTACGCCCAATTATTTGTACTAACTTTTGCATCTGTGGACCCGAATGCTGAATCATTGTTAAAAACAGATCTGAAGAGTTAGCTTGCAGAGGCAATTGCATCAAGCGATAAAAAATTTCAGCTTTCTGAGAAAGTGGTAATGCTTCAAAATAAGATCTTAATAGCTTTGAAAGTATCAGAACATATTTTTTAGCTCCAACACTTTGATTTGCAGAATTTTCTGCCTGATTCATTTTGTTCATAAAGCTTTCAGCATATACATCAATTTTACTTTTAAGAAAATTTCGAATTGATTCAGAACTTAATTGATTGTTTGAATTTAAAGCATCCGCAGACAAGCCCAATGCTGATTTTGCAATTTTTTTATCAAATTCAAACTTTTGCAAATAATAATTATTAATTTTACGCTGAACACGCTCTGAATTACTGTAATAATATGGATCTGGAATAATTTCAAAAATACTTTCAATATCTAATTGTTCTAATTTTTTTTGACCAAAGAAATTTTCATTTTTTTGAAAACTTAAGAAATGCTCGTAAGAACGAACCTCTACAGATTTCCGATCTTTTTCTTTTAAAAACTTAAGCTCGCGCACTAAGTTTTTAACAACATAGTCGGCATCATCCTTATTTAAAAGAATTGCCTTCAAACCCAAACTTAAAACTGCTTTTTGCGAATTCGTTAGATATAAATCTTCCGCATGCACAGAAACAGTAGCCACCAAAAATGTAAGAAGAACCAATAAACGTACCATGATTCAGAAACAAAGCATCAGTTAGGCCATGTCAAATTGCGGTCAAGATCGAATAAAAACGTTTTGGTGCTTTAAGCGCTGTCGACAAATTAGACAAGTAACAAAAATAATTTCAAAATTAATTTCCAATTTTTTGCTTCTGTAAAAATCTTAGACATATTATTGCAGCCATAAAGAATAAGCTTCTTTTGCCTAAGTTTCAAAATTGCAAAGCTTAATCGTAGGTTACGATCTATTTAATCCAACTGAACGGAGTTTTTTATGAAAATCTATATAATCATAACAGCCATTTTTGCTTCTTCTTTAGCCGCTCAAGCCAAGTACTACACCTGCCAGACCTCCGACAAATCAAGCATAAGCTATGATGCTAAAAAATTTAGTATTGGCGCTGAACCCACATTTATTGGAACAATAAATGGCGCGCAAGTTAGATTGTCAGAATCTAGCGGCGAATTGCAATTAAACATCAGCGATTCTAAACTTGGAGAAATTTCAATAATTAGCACTTCAGGAAAAGTTAGCTATTTAAAAACAAAACGCAATGCCGCCGAAGGCGTGTCAGATGGTTTTATTTTTTGCGAGCTTTAAAATACAAATCTGCTTCAAATAAGCTTTTAATACGATATGTTTCGCCTAGTTGCTGTCCCCATATTCGAACAGCCTCTGATGGTTTTTTTGTATAATCCCAAACAGGCTCTAATCTAAATTTTGAAGTATAATCTTTATCTATTGTTCGATTCATCCAAAGAGGAATATATTTTATATCTACCAGTTCAAGCTTTTCATAAGTATTTAATTTCATTTTAGAAAACAACACCATCGAAGCTTTATTTGGAACCCATGGCTGATTACTTACAAAATTCCCTAGCGAATATGCAATAAATGATTGGCGTCCATCTTCGGCTATATAATTTTCAATTTTTTGCACAACATGAGGATGTGATCCAACTATTGCCAAAGCTCCAAGGTTAATCATTGTATGCGCCCACAGCCTGCGACCTGCTTCTATTTCAAATTTTTCTTCTTCTCCCCAATGTGGCGTTAAAATAATTCCTGCAACATTTGGCATTGCCCTTAGCTGGATAATCAATTCCTTAATTTTTTCTTTATCTTTATAACAGTATAAAACCAAATGCTCTTTATCATGGTTCCCATTCGTCATTTCAGTACACGCAATCCAAGCTAAACTTAGTTTTGTATTCTTTAGCGGAGTCAAACCCCACCAAGTTTCAACTTCAGATTGAGTTGATTCACCAGAAATTGTTCCGGTGTAGGCCAGATTGTATTTTTTTAAATTCTGAATTGTTTTTTTAATTCCTTTAGCCTGTCGGTCTAAGGCATGGTTATTTGCTGTTGAGACAATATCAACTCCATTGTTTTTTAAAGCTGAAATAATTTTTTCTGGATAATTAAACATAGGGAACCCAGTTACTCCCCCGTACTCTGGTGCAACCGGCCCCTCTAAATTGGCATAACTAATATCTGATGCGTCAATATAGGGCTGCATTTCAGACCAAATTTTTTGATAACCTTCTTGTGTAGCTTCTTCTCTTTTGCGAAGTCGCTCGTGCAAAATAACATCACCAACAAAAGAAATTATATATTCCGCTTGAACTATTGGCTTGGGGACTGGTTGTGGTTTTATCTTATTAATATCTGGCGCATGATTTCGGACATGACTTATCTGACAGCCACTGCATAACATTAGTAAAACGAAAAAAGCTCTGATCTTAATGACCAGAGCTTTACGACATAAAATACGAATCACAGTTTAAAACTCATTTTTATCTCTTCAATTGTATCACTTCGTTTAATAATTCATCAGCCGTTGTAATTGTCTTTGCATTGGCCTGAAACGCTCTTTGATCAGTAATCATAGTTACGAATTCAGAAGCAATATCAACAGTTGATCTTTCTAAAGACTTTGCCATAACAGAACCACGACCCGACATACGCGGAGCTCCTAATGATGGCTCTCCAGAATCACGAGATTGTTTAAATAAATTTCCACCTTGTTTAAATAATGCTTCTGGATTTTCAAACTTAGCTAACAAAACTTGTCCTAAATCTAAAACTTGTCCGTTAGAATAGGAAGCTGTTAAAATACCTTCATCATTAAATGATAAACCGGTTACAGTACCCGCTGCGAAACCATCTTGTCTCCAAGTGATAACATCTGATTCTTTACCAAATTGCTTAGTTCCTTCACCTTTACCACCAGAAGCGATATCAGCACCAAAACTAATTTTAATTTTTTGATCTTGCTTAGCTCCACCTTTAAAATTAAATGCAGATGAACTTAATTCTTGAGATTGCAATTTTCCATCATCAGTAAATTGAACCTTACCTTCACAAACCTGAGCCATCGTTCCATCTTGCTCAGAAGCTCCTTCAACTTCTTTTCCATCAACTAAACCCTTATAGGCCCACGTACGATCAGCACCTTTATTGAAAAATAAATTGACTGTATGTTTATTACCCTGAGAATCGAAAGATTCTACTGCTGTAGCAAAATCAGAAGTTGTGTACGGATCTTTCATATTAAATGTTTTTGTTCCACCGATGATTCTTGAATCTAAATTAAGATCTAATTTAATTTCTTTAGTTCCTGATGCATTTACTAATGCTCTTGGAAATTGAATGTCGCCAACTTTAGTTTCGATTTGGCCTTTTTCATTGGCTTGGTAGCCCTGAACTTTTTGATTATTATTTGAAACTAAATATCCAGCTCTATCAAAGTGAAAAGAACCATCACGCGAATAACTTACGCCTTCATTTCCTTTAACTTGAAAGTAACCATCACCATTAATAGCTAAGTCAGTACCACGATCCGTGTGATCAATATTACCTTGTAACAACATTGGATTAACAGCGCTCATACGAACACCCTTTCCAAGCTGATTACCGCCATCAATACCTTTTAAATTCTTAGACATGATATCTTGAAATTCTGCACGAGATGCTTTAAAACCTGTTGTACTTGCATTGGCCACGTTATCCGCGACTACGCTTAAGCCTTCACCGTGTGCTTGTAAACCGGATACACCAGTCCATAATGATGAGAGAACTCCCATAAATAACCTCCATGTCGTTTGAATCAACTATTGCAAAGTTGATTCGATGTTTGAAGGGCCCCCTCTACGAGGACCAGCCCTAATTTAATTACTAACTCTTTAAAAACTATTCAAAAAAATTTAAATAACAATTGTACTATCGATGTTCGTAAATACATTTTCTTTTAATGCATTCTTGTCCATCACTGTAACAACAGTGTTATTTTTAATACTTACGATTAGTGCTGATTGATCCATTAAAATTAATGTATCTTTCGAACCTTTCGCAGCCGCTTTCGAAACCGCTTGATTAAGCTTTGTCATATCTTCCGGTGAATAACTTATTCCCCTGGATTGCATTCGCTCGATCGCATGATTTGAAAACTTGATGTTATTTCCTAAATCAACTTTGGCATCTTGCTTAATCGGCTGAGTAAGTCCGACGCTTGCTGTTGATTGATTCAAAACATCTTTAAAGGAAGCTTGCCCTTCTTTTCCAATTTCACCTTCAGATTTTTTAATCTCTGTAGGTTTTGTTGGAATCAGATCAGCTATGCGATTTAACCCATTTGTTAAATGCGCAGATTTCATCTGTGACATTACTTCGTCTCCTTCTGCAGCTTATTCATCAAGTCTCTTGACATCGCCACATCGGTCATCACATTGCTTTTCGGGGCGTTCGCATTACTGCTTTCCGCCTTCACAACGCGTGTTGAAGTTTTTGCTTCCTCTGTATTACCAGTGTGCGACATATCATCCTTGTTTTTCAAGTCGAGGTTCGTAACATCTTTAACATTCTGGTCGTTACTCATAAGGCTTGGGTCTGTAATTTGACGAACGTCGCGCATTTTTACGGTTTGTTTACCCACCTGAAGTACAGGTCCTTCCGGTGAAAAACTTAAACCCGAGATAACTCCTTGAAATTCTGTCTTCACTTGAAGCTTCTGGCCACCGGCTCCCATGGCTTCAATTTGAAATTGAAATTCTCCGGAAGCAGCTTTTTCGCCTTTATCATTCATACCATTCCAATTAATTTTATTCGGGCCCGCTCTTAAATTATTTAATTTGTATTCGCGCACAGTATTATTCTTATCATCTAAAACTTTAATTTTTGCATCGGCAGCATCCGCAGTTAAATTAAAATTAAAATCATGATTCGAATCAAATGGTGTACGAACAACTTTTGAAGAATCGCCAGCAACAGTTTTTCCAATTAAGTTTAACGCTTGAAAATTTTCAGGATCTTTATTTTTACCTTCAATTTTAGTAAGAGTCGTATTCATATTCGACATCTGCTCTAACGTTGAAAATTGCGCTAATTGCGCAGCCATTTCGTGATTCTTCAATGGATTTGTTGGATCTTGATTTTTCAATTGCGTTAACATTAATTTAAAAAACGCGTCTTTATCTAACTGACTATTTCCAACTCCCTTAACTTGCCTAGATGGATTTACCCAATTTGGATTGGCCGCTTTATTTAAAACAGCCCCAACATCGTCTTCGCCTAATCTTTCCTTTTGCGCATCAGACAATGTGGAAACAGTTTTGATATCTTCTTCAGCCTTGGGTTTTTCATTCCAAGTTTTTGTTCCGACCTTCATACCTATTGATGTTGCCACAGCGTCTCCTAACTATTTCTTTTTATATTTCTTTTTACTACTTAAGCTACTCTATTAATTGTTGAACCAGTTCGTCCACCACTTCTTGCCGCACTTGTTGAGATTGGCTTTAAAGCTTTTGGATCATTCGTTGGCCTTGATCCTACTGATTGCACCTCATTATAGGAATTCTTTCGCGCTTGGTTTCCCGAGTTCTCGCGAAATTGTTTCCAAAACTCTTGCTGACGTCCTTGAGCATCTGCTTGACTCTGTCCAGACTGAGCTTGTGTCGAGTTTTCCGTATTTGTTGCATTCACCGTATCAATCCTAACATGATCTACGTGAATTCGCTGCGCAGCTAGACCAGACTTCAGTTCAGTTAAACTATCTTCTATTAACTTTTTTACCGATTTATCCTGGGTTTGCATTTCAATACTCACTTTTCCATCTTGCATCAGCACTTTCAATTGAATAGGGCCCATGCCATCTGGACTCATTTTAACAGTCATTTCTCCGCCGCCTTTAGCTGCTAAGAACTGTGTCTGCTTCATGACTTCATGAATATTTTCTTCGCGACGCTCTTGCAGTTGTGCTAAAGTTGTTTGGCCTTCAACACGCTCAGTAGGCGAATTCATATGCGTTCTAAAATCATGTTGTGATTGTCCCGCATGCATCAATGCATCTGGTTTTAACACATCTGCTTTTAGTTCTTTCATAGTATCACCCGATGAATCAGGATTATCCTTGTTCGCAAATTCTGATGCTTTAACTTCAGAATTTTTACCTTGATGCTGCGAAAAAGAATTTTCTTGTCGTAATTGAGCCAATACTTTCAATTCAAATGCGCTGGCCTTTTCAGAAGACATTCCTTTTTCAGATTCAAAATTTTTCAAAGCTTTGACTAAATCGGCCTTTGACATTTCTTTTTTGGAAGCATCATCCGGTTTAAAACCAACTTCAGCTTCTAGTTGCTGATCAAACGACATTTCTTCAGCTTTTGAAGGCTTTGTTTGTTCAGTTTGAATAAATACAGCGGGCTGAATTGCATTGGAATTTTGCGTGTCTTCAAATGTTTGTAATGCCTGAGCTTGATTTAAGTTTTCCGTACCAACGACTTCCGATGCCGCTGACGAACTTTGCAAACCCTGAGACATAGAAAATCCAACAGCATTTGTTGGCAAAGCTTGAGTCATTTGTAAAAATGGATTCATCGATGTTGAACTTGATGGAATACTAAAATCTTTTAGAACTTCAGCGCTTTCATCATCTGATGGATCTGTTTTTACTTCATCGCTATTCGGCATAGCAGCTTGCAGCTTCATTGCAACCATTGGATCAACACCCACAGTTGCTGCCTGCAACTTCATTGCTGAAGCTGGCACAGTAACTGACGCATCAGCTTGTTTTGACTGTTGCGCAACTTGCGCCATTTCAGCCGCAACATTCGCTGGAATTGCCTTCGTGCTTAGACCTTGCAATGGCAAACCAATTGCCGCTTCATTTATCTTTGAAACATCTTTTGAATCCAATTTTGAATCCACACTCTTGAATTTACTTTCCACACCTTTTATTTCTAACTGCGGTGCTACAAATTCTTGAGGTAACTCATCACTCGATTCAGCAACAACATCAGTTGCTTGAATCGCTTCATTTTTTGGGCTAGCGGGCATAGCTTGGCCTATCTTTGAATCGACTAAATTTTTAGACAAAGTATTGGCTTTAGCGCCAACGTCTTTTCCAAAAACTTTTGAAGAATCAAAGCCGACTAAGGCTTCTTTCTTTTCTACAGCAGAATCATTTGTTTCGACCAAAGCCAGATCTTTCTTTTGATCTGGAATTTCAATTTCACTCTCGGTTGAGGCCATGATATTTGAAATTGTCGTGTCAACTGATTCGTCGACCATCTTCTTTTTAATTCCCCCAGATGGTTTCTTTGCTTTTACCTCAGCTCTTAACTCGTCTTTTGTATCTTTGACCTCTTTAAGTTTTTGATCTTTTGGAGAATCTTTAGAAGAACTGCTTTTATCCTGCATCTTCTCTTTAAGTTTCTGATCAAATTCTTTTTTTAAGTCAGCATGCAGATTTTTATTATCCACACTTTTCGAGTCTTGAGCCAATCCCTTTTGCGGGGGGCTGACAGCAAGAAATTTATCTAACACTTGCCTCCTATCGTTAAATTGTTAAAAAACTATTGATTCGCTGGCGTTCTGTAGCCGGTAAATCGTTCTGCAAAAATTTGTGCCTTTTCAGGCTTTATTAAATTTAAAATATCTGCCGCAGTTTTCTTTTTCATGCGACTTAAAATATCTATAACTAAATCTTCATCTAAAGTTTCAAACACCTTAGCCACTTGCTGCGACTTCATATTCGAATACATTTGAACCAAAGCTTCGACCTTTGCATCATCTGCTTTAATTTTCTCTTGAAGAACCGTTGAAATTTTTGATCGCGTCTCTTCAAGACTTTTAATTTTGTCTTCAATTTCTATTTTTTGCTTTTCAAGTTCTGCGGCTAATTTATTTAGTTCTTCTTCACGTATATCTAAGGTCTTTTTTCTTTCTGCTAATTTAAATAGATAATCTGCATCATCCGCACCTTTTTTTTCTGAGACAGTCTCTTTAGCTACTTTATCTTTCTTATTAGTATCGGCGGATTTTGCATCTTCGTGCTTAGCATCTGCTGCTGGTTGATGTGCTTCTTCAGCTGAAGCAACACCCATAGTGATTTCTATTTTACGGAATTGTTCTTCAAACAGATCCGCATTTTCAATTGATGCATAAATTCCAATGCCTAAAATTCCAAACACAAAAAATTGCTTTATTGGAAAACTTTTCTTAGGTTTCTTAGTACTTTGATTTTTTAATCTTTGCAAAGCTTCACTTCGTTTTTGAATCGTAGTGCTTTGCTTAGCTTTTTTAAAAAACTGATCGTAACCTGTCTTCATGACATCCTTTTTCTTAACTCTTTAGATTTTCATTCCTTGAAAATCT
The DNA here is from genome assembly GCA_049301055.1 of Pseudobdellovibrio sp. Lineage (GTDB taxonomy): Bacteria > Bdellovibrionota > Bdellovibrionia > Bdellovibrionales > Bdellovibrionaceae > Pseudobdellovibrio. Next base: position 137,685 of record JBAQKN010000029.1, read on the forward strand.
CATAACTGACATCTCGTCTAATTCCTGCTGTTCTAATTTTGCAACTTCGCGAAAAAACTCTTCTTTTTTCTTTTCCCGTAGCTTCTCTAATATTTTAGCTGCAGTTAGCGCTTCCTGCAAAATTTCACGCTTAACCTCGACTAATTTTATGAAATCCAGCAGACGTTTGTTCTGGTTTACAATGCGAAGGTCCTGTCCAGTTAGGTATGAATTGATCTGTTCGATCGATGCAGACCAGTTTTGCGAGTGCTGAACAGTTTCATAACGATTCTTTATAGCACCCTCTTTCATGGCAATCATATCTGCTAATGCGGCTTCTTCTTTGCTTAAATTATTTTGCGCTTCAATAAAATCTTTTTGCGCAAGATCAGTTTGAAGTTTTCGATGCATTAACACTTTATCTAAAGAGAATTTAAATTTTTTCATTCATTCCCTTATTAAAATTACGACATACCCAATGTAATTGATTGCAATTGTCTAAGGCATTGTTCCATTGAAGAATGGTCTTCAGTGCTTTGCTTTAAAAATGCATTCACAGGATCAATTAGCTTTATAGCTTTATCAATTTTAGGATTTGCACCCGCCTTATAAGCACCAATATTAATTAAATCTTCTGCATCTTTATAAATCGCTAAAATTTCACGAAGTTTATTCGCATTTTTATTATGCTCTGGCGAAGATACAGCTTTCATTACTCGGCTGGCACTTTGTAAAATATCAATAGCTGGGTAGTGGCCCTTATGTGCTAAGGATCTAGATAAAACGATATGCCCATCGACGATGGATCGAACCGCGTCCCCGATTGGATCATTCATATCATCGCTTTCAACAAGCGTTGTATAAAAACCAGTAATAGAACCAGAATTTTCAAAATTTCCAGCTCTTTCTAAAAGTTTAGGTAAAGTTGAAAAAACAGATGGAGTATAACCGCGCGTACTTGGCGGCTCACCAATACTTAATCCAATTTCACGAAGTGCCATTGCAAATCGCGTGACTGAATCCATAACTAATAATACATTTTTTCCCGCATGCGAAAAATGTTCGGCGATCGCTGTTGCAACATAAGCACCGCGCATTCGTAATAATGGACTTTGATCACTGGTTACACAAACGACTACAGTTTTTTTCATGCCCTCTGGGCCTAATTCGTTTTCAATAAATTCTCGAACCTCACGGCCACGCTCTCCGATTAAAGCAATTACGTTAACATCTGCTTCGGTTTGCTTTGCCATCATTCCCATTAAAACTGATTTTCCGACACCCGAGCCTGCCATGATAGCTACACGCTGCCCACGTCCAACTGTAATTGCAGCATTAATTGCGCGCACACCAACATCTAAACTTTTTCGGATAGGCTCGCGGTCTAATGGGTTTACAACTTCGCTATATAATGGAACTTCTTTTGTACTTTCTAAATCTCCCAAACCATCTAATGGATTTGCTAATCCATCAACGACCCGGCCAAGTATTTCATCGCTAACTTTTACAGTTGCAATTGATTTTGTTAATGTAATTTTTGATCCCATGGAAATACCACGCATATCTGACAAACTCATCATTAAAACTTGCTTGTCTTTAAAACCAACAACTTCTGCTAGAATTGTTCGATCGGATTGTGCTGTTTGAATTTCGCAAATACTTCCTACACTAACACCCGGAATGTAACCTTTAATCAATAGACCTGTAACGTCTGTAACTTTTCCGCTATCTTTGGTAAGATGAGCCGTTTTTAAAATATCGTAATATTTTTCAAAATTTAAACTCATCGCTTATTTTTCTTTCTTAGGAAATAGGAGATTTAACTCGAGGTAATGCTTGCTTTAGCTCAGACCACAATTTTTGTACACGCTCTTCAATCCGAGCATCAACAATTCCATAATTAGTTTCAATAATACAACCGCCAGAACTAACTTGAGCAGATGGTTGAAACTTTACTTTTTTTAGAAATTCAAATTCGCGCCCAGCCTGAGCTTTTATGTTTTCCAAGAAATCAATTTGCACACTAGAAACCAAAACATTTACGTCTTCTTCAGCCTGTGCCATTTCAATCGCATTTTTTACAACAGAAATAACAACTTCTGGTTTTTCTTCAATATGATCAAATGCAATTCGTGAAGCAATACTATAAACTAATTGAACAATATGGCTTTCATTTTGGCGTACTAGTTCTTCTTTTAAAATACTAATATGAGACATCATTGTATCTAGTTCAGACATTTGATGATTAATCTCGCCCGTCTTATCTGCAAGTGCTTTTTGCAACCCCTCATCTAATCCTAATTGATATGCCTTGGTGTAAGCTTCCTCTTGAATAACTGCAATTCGATTAAGAACTTCATTTTCAATTTTTTGCTCTTCAGACAATTTTTCAATTTCATCAACACCTGTTGTACGACGTAGGACATCACTTAAAATAAATCCGGTCCCATTATTTTTTGCTTTTTCTCTTAGGTAATCTAAAGCTGCTGCTGGAGTTCCAAAATCAAATTGTTTTGGCACGTAGGTTAAAATGGAAACATCTGATGATGCTTCCGAACCCGTAGCTTCTTTTAAAACACCTGAGCTTTCTGATTTAATGGAAGCTCTAGACCATGGCATCTTCAGTACCACCACGAGATATCATAATTTTTCCTTCTGCCTCTAACCGACGTGCTACATTCACAACTTCTTGTTGTGCTGTTTCTACATCTGATAAACGAGCCGGACCCATATTTGATAAATCTTCTTTAAGCATTTCAGCCGCACGAGCAGAAATATTTTTAAATACCTTAGCGCGAATTTCTTCGCTAGCTGTTTTAAGTGCAAGCAGTAGACGATCATTCGGAACTTCTTTAAGAAGCAACTGAATACCACGATCATCAATTTTACCAACATCATCAAATACGAACATCAACTTGCGAATCTCTTCTGCCAACAATGGATCTTTTTCTTCAAGTCTAGACATAATTGATTGCTCAGTATTTTTATCCATAACATTCAGCATTTCTGCAACTGGTTGTACACCACCCAAAGAAGCTTGCTCAATAGTACTTGTATTCGATAATTGATTTTTTAGAACCTTATCAATATCGGCAATTAATTCTGGATCCACATTTTCAAGATTTGCCATACGTAAAACAACTTCAGCCTGAAGTGATTCTGGTAACCGGCGAAGAACTTCACCTTTTTTCTCGGGCTCTAAATGAGCCAAAATTACAGCTACTGTTTGCGGATGTTCATTTACTAAGAATGTTGATAAGGCCTTTGCATCAACCATTTCCAGTGATTCTAATGTACGACCAGAACCAGAGCTGATATTTAAACCACCCATAATTCCACGTGCACGTTCTTCACCTAAAGCATCAACAATGGCATCTTTATTTGACATTTGATCAGAGAAAATAAAATCTTCTGCCTCACTTAACATTTCGTAATATTCTTCAAGTACTCGCTTAGTTATACTAACAGGAACAACTTTAAATTTAGACATTAAATGAATTAACTTTCGAATATCACCGTCATCCATTTTATTAAATAATGCCTTAATAGAACTTTTACCCAAGTAATTAATAAGTATCGCAGCTTTATCTATTCCACGAAGCGTTTCGTACTCAATACTTTCTACTTTAATTGCGCGCATACTTTACTCCTTTCTTGAAACCCACATATTTATTGCACTTGATGCTTTTTCTTCATCACGATCAATTAGACTCATAATTCGATCTTTTAATAATTCACTTTCAGCTTTTTCTGGATCAACGGATTCATGCAACATCGGCAGAACTCCACCCATACCTGGCAGCGAATTGTCCACAGACTGCAACTCTTCTAGTTCTTCAATTGTTCTTGGCAACATATCTTCCACCGAATCTGTAAATGAATCTGTAATCCATTGCATGAAAGGACGAATAACCATAAAGAAGAACAGCATTAAAGCCATTCCTAGCAAGCCCCATTTAAATAAGGACTGAACTAGCTTTTTCTTTTCTAATGTTGTTAATATTTTTTCGCTATCACTAAAATCTTCCGGTTGAAATTGAATAGATTCAATTTTAACGCTATCACCGCGCGCGCTTGAAAAACCAATCGCATTTTTTACTAGCGATTCATATTTAGCAATTTCTTCTGCAGTTCGTGGAGCCCATTTTGTTTCTGACTTACCATCTGCAGCAACAGTTGTCGTTGGAACGCTATCAATAAGAACCGCAACACTGATTTTTTCTACACCACCAGCTGATTCTTTAATATTTCTTACTGTTTTTGAAATTTCATTATTAACTGTTTTCGATTCTTTTTTAACATCTTGTTTAAATCCAACTTGACCATTGTTATCTTCAGCTCCTGGAATATTAGAACGCGACCCTGGAACACCTGATGGATTAGTGCGCGCTCCATCTAAAGATTCTTCTTGCGTTGATTGTGAACGAATCGCAATTTTTTCAGGATCAACCATTTCTTCAACGGCTGTTACTAATTTGTTATTAATCGTAGCATCAACTCTGGCAACAATTTTACCTTGGCCAACAACTTTTGAAAGAATAGATTCAATTCGTGATTCCAAGTCTTTTTCTACTTTTTGCTTCAACTCCATGATGTCGTTAGAAGCCCCTGTGGCCCCGTCAGATTGACGCGACAACATTTTTCCACGTTCATCAATTACAGAAACTTTTTCAACATCCATTCCTTCAACAGCATTTGCCACTAAAAAACGAATTCCACGGACTTGGTCAGATGACAATTCTTTACCAGGATGCAATTCGATTACTACTGAAGCCGATGGCGGAGATGATTCTTCCATAATGGTTTTCTTAGCAGGTAATGCTAAAATAACCTTAGACTGACGTACAGCAGTTAAAGTATTAATTGCTCGAACTAATTCACCCTGTAAAGCGCGTTGATAGTTAATTTTCTGAGCATAGGAATTAATTCCAAAATCTTGCTTATCGAAAAGTTCTAACCCAATTGTTCCCATCTTCGAAGAGCCCAATTCAGACATTAACTGCATCTGAGTTGCATGAAGCAATTCTTTTGGAACTGTAATTGTTTTACCATCTTCTTTTAATTGGTAAGGAATACTTTTAGAACTTAATTTTTCGATGATCGAAGGAACTTGATCTGTCGGAATATTAGTTAATAAGACCGCATAGTCTTTTCCTGAAGCCATAAAAACCACAGCCCCAATTGTCATTACCCCAATAAAAAATGAGGCAAGTAAAGCAGCCCTTTTTGTTGGGCCTAACGATTTATAAAAATGTTGGAATTGACCAACTATACCACCAAATATTTTTTCCAAATCACACCTGCATTTTCATAATTTCTTGGTACGCATCAATAATTTTGTTGCGCACTTGCACCATAACTCTTAAAGCTATGTCCGCTTTTTCTGCAGCTATCATTACTCCAGCGATATCATCCGTTTTACCGGTTGCTAACTCTTGAGCTTTTTTATCTGAATCTAAATGAATCTGATTTACGTTGTTAACAGCTTCTTTCAAAGTATCTGCAAAAGAAGCTCCGCCTAAACCACCCACTGAATTTGATGATGTTCCTGAGCTTGGATCTAATTTCAATTTTTTATCAAAGCTTGACGATTCTAAAAATCGATTCGCATTTGAGATTGTTAAACCGTCCATGGTCTATACTCCTGCATTTTGCATTTAAAAATTCTTATCCAATTTTAACTTAACTGCGCAACTACTTAAATTATCTACCAATTTCTAGCGCACTTAAAGCCATATCTTTAGTTGCTTGAATAGCCTGTACGTTAGCCTCGTAAGATCGTGATGCTTGTATCATGTTGGTCATCTCTTCCATCAAGTTCACGTTGGGATAAGCCACATTTCCATCCGCATCCGCATCAGGATGAGAAGGGTCGTATTTTAGAATAGGAGCTTTTTTATCATAAACAACATCGCTGACTTGAACGCGTTGAAAATCTGATTTTGGGTCAGTGGCTCCCATAATCTCGCCAAAAGACTGGGTATCAGACACAGATTCAAAAACAACATCCTTACGACGGTATGGCCCACCTTCATTTGTTTTAGTGGTATTGATATTAGCAATATTTGAAGAAATGGTATTCATTCGCGCGCGCTGTGCCGCCATACCACTTCCACTTATTCGAAGACCCGATAAAAAATCAGACATATTTACTCTCCATTTCTAATTAACTATCTAGATTCGCTAATTGCGTACTTCAAAGAAGCCATTTTTTTATTAATTAATTGCAGTGCAGATTTATATAAAATTGAATTCTCTGCCAAAGCAGACATTTCTTTTTCTAAATCAACAGTGTTGCCATCATTGTTTACCGCAATATCTGGATTATCATATATTTCTGGATTTAGCGCAGGCTTACCACCCACTGAAAAATGTTGGCCACTTGTTGTCGACATCGCATTATTGCCATCCATATCTAGTGCTGATGCTAAAGCATTTTCGAATTCAACTTTTTTTGCGTGATAATGAGGAGTCTCTGCATTCGCAATATTCGATGCTGTAATCGAATGACGAACTTGACGCATTTTCATAGATGTTGCTAATGCGTCCGTTGTTTTGTCGAACAAACTGCTCATAGATACCCCTCTACTCGGTACAAGTTTATTTTATTGCGAAGAGTTCGAATTGAAATTCCCAAAATCTCTGCCGCACGCGTTCGATTTTGATGAACAAAATATAATGTCTGCAAAATATACTTACGCTCTAAATCTTCTAACTTCATGCCTATTGGAATATCTACATCTGCCTTCAATGGACCCATTAGCAAATATTCAGGTTCTATTAAACCATTTTCAGCCATCGAAAACGCATTTTCTAAAATTGATTCAAATTCATAAAATTGCCCTGGCCAACCGTATTGTAGGATTTTTTCTATGGCCTTTTCGGTTAATTTTACTTTAGGCTTATCATTCATTAGACTTAATACTTGTAAAAAAAACTCTGCTAAAGTTAACAAGTCTGATTTTCGGTCACTTAACTTTGGCATATGAATCATTTTGTAAGAAATATCTTCTAAACTTGGCATGATAAATGGCCACTGATCAGTTGTAACGGTATACATTCCATTTGTCCAACTTGCTTTAAATTCATTAATTCCACGAACTAATGGAACAACCTGACTTTTAAAAACAGTTTTTTGAATATGCTGAGCTAAAGTTAATTTTCCAGATCCTTTTTCTCCGATAATAAAAATTAGGTCTGCCGGATTTAATTCGTGCACAGCCTCTAATATTTTAATCATTGCGATGCTTTGAGTTTGAATAGAGCCATATTCGATCGATCTCATTGTTGCTCCTCGATTTTTGACATCGCTGGAATTCTTTTTAAATATTTTTTATAATCATCTTTCCACTGTGATTGCTTTAACTTGTTAGCAGAAATCTTAGCCCAAAATTCCGAGCCTTTTCCTTTTAACTGTGCCCAAACTGTTTCTGCTTTTTTTAATTCGCCTTTTTTAAAAAGCAGCTCACCCAACTTATAACGTTCTTCGGATAAAATATTATCAGATTCGTATTTGTCTAAAATGAATGAATACTTTTTAATAGCATCATCTATCTTATTTTCTTGCTTATATAAATCAGCTGATAGATTTGCAGCTTTAATAACTTCTCGAATATTTACTTTATTATTTTTTTCTGCAATTTCGACAATTTTTTCCAAAGTGCCCTGAGCCGCCTCTGTGTTATTTTTTTTATTTTGCATTTCTGCAAGTCGCAACATGACACCTATCGATAATTCAGGCTTCCCATTCCAAACTCGTACAAGTTCAGACAAGTAGCGCATCGAAGTATCCATATCACCCTTTTGTTCATACAAGCTTGAAGCCATCTGAATTCTTAATATTTGATCTGGCTCTGATAATAAGTGTGGCTCTTTAATTTTTTCTAAACTTTGATACGCTTGTTGATAGTTTTTTAATTGAAAATTAGTATCTGCAATATGCAAACTTAAATTATCTTCGGTCGGCAAATTTTCGGTAGCTGCAACCCATTTTTCTTTTTCGGTTCCTTTAATAGAATTCATATTCTTTTGAGTTTTTAAATATTTTTGTAATGCAACTTCGTAATCACCAGCTTTATCATACGCAATGCCAAGATAATAATCGGTGTCTATTCGATCTTGATGGTTTAACCAAGTGTCTGAATATTTTTGGTATGTTTGCATTACATCTTTAAATTTTCCAGCATCTGCTGAATTTTTAATTTGATCGAAAATATTACCAATGATTCTTCGAGTCACTTGACGAGAATCTGGACGATTTGGATTTTGTTTATAAAAGTCTGATAATATTTCAATCGATTTTTCATGATCACCATGCCTAGTATATCCATCAGCTATCATCACTGTTTTAAATTGATCCACATTAACCAGATCACTTTTTTTACTGAGCTCATCCATTTTTGCAATGGTTTGCTTAACTTCCTCATCTTTCATACTTTTCATTCGTGTACTTAACAAATGAAGTCGTGCAACTATTGTTTTCGGATTATCACCATAGCGGAAATAAGTTTCTAAATAAGCTCCTACAGCCTTAGATTGTTCAGCCCCTAATATCTCTAAAAGTTCAGCCACACGAGTTAATGCATACGGAGCCAGTGGGTGCGAATGAAATTGCGTCACAAAATCTAAACCCGACTGATGAGCATCTTTAAATTTTTTAGACCAAAAATATGCTTCCATTTGATTAAAATTTGCATTGGGAAACAAATGTTGTAACGAAGAATATTTTGCTAATGCCATTTTGTAATTTTCAATTGCTTCTGCATATTTTTTATCTTCAAAATAAAAATCAGCTCTTCGAAATGCAGCTTCCGCTTGAACTAACGGATTTTTGCTTTCTTTTTCTAATTTATCCATCACTGCAACTGCATCATTCAATTTTTTAATTTTAGACAAACTAAAACTTAATCCCAATTGTGCATATTCATTTGAAATTCTATTTTTAAAGTTTTGATTTTCAATATGATTATTAAAACGACGTATTGCAGTCATATAGTCAGACTTATCCACTGACAAAAGACCCAACATCAACGACGTTCTTTCTGCTAGTGCCGATTTCGGATATTTATCTAATGCCTGTAAATAAGCGAACTGAGCTTGTTCATAGTATTGATCTTTCTTTTCTAGCTTCCAAAGCTCCAATAATGAATCTGCTTTCATAAATGCTATAGATTCTAAATACTCTGATTTTGGATATTTATTTTCAAACCATTCCACGGTTTTTTTAAAAACTTGAAAACGTTTTTTTTCAAATAATTTTTGAATTAGCCGAACCTGCTTATTTTCATCTGTTTTACCATTTTGAAATTGATACACCGGAGGGCTAGTTTTCATTTTTTCCCAAAAAGAAAAATTTGTTTCTAGCATTGGAAATTTTAAATAATAATTATTATCACTTTTAAGTATCGACCGTTCGTTAATTTCAATATCTTTAACTACAAACCTTTGCAGAAAAGCATCGGCTCCATCATTTAATCCGGATTTTAATAAGGGAGAAGTTTCAATGCCTCCAGGATGCTCTAGTATTAAATAGTCAGCTTCTGCAGGTTTACGGTCTTTTACTACCTCAGATTCATCATTTTTTAATACAACTGCTTTTTTTGGTGCCTTCTTAGAATTTACAACTGCTTTCGATGGCTTAACAGTTGGTTCATCTTTTGTAACTAAATCTGACTTTTCATTGGTATTCAGATAAAAATCTACAATCAGCTTCGATGGTTGATCTGTTAGATAATCAAAAGTTTCAACATCATCATTTTTTAAAGTAAATTCAATAAGCCATTTTTTATCAGACAAACGTTGCTGTACACTGATTGCTTGAACATAGGGATTATCTATATTTTTTATTTTATTTATTGAATCTTCGCTAATTGATTTAATTAGCAACTGTACTTTCGTCTGATTTTTTTCTTTAATTCTGCTTAAATCGTAATCCCAGTTCTTTTGTCCAGATATTTCAAAATTAAAAGTTTCACCCTGGTTTTTGACTAGACCATTTAGCGTTATAGCCTGAGCAATATTTAGAATAAAGATCGAGTAAAGTATTAAAAATAATTTTGCAGTTTTCATCTAAGTAAATCAAAAAGCATTTCAGATGCCACATATTTATTTGCTCTACTTGCTTTATTTTCGAGACTAGGAAATTTTATCCATATAATTTTGGCGACACCCGACAAAATTATGACAGTGAATATACTCAAACTAGACTAGACGAACTCGTCAGTTCATAGTTCTCTATATAGTATGAAAAAACATTTCTTGCTAAGTGCATTAATAATTCTGACACCCTTTATTTTAATATCTTGCGTGTCTAGTCTTTTAAAAGAGAAAGAGCCTACTTTTTCCAAAGATGTCGAATTTGAATCACCTAAAAGTCCATATTATAAATTGGATAAATCTGTATTTCCATCTTGGAAAAGTAAAATTTCCGGTAATGTGATTTCGATTTTTTCTGATTGTCAAAACGAAGGCATTCGAACGCTTAATGATTTGCAAAAGTATATTGAAGACTCAATTGAAAACAGTAAACGCATCAAAGAAACAATTGTGCAATTCCAAAACAAGCCCGCTTTATCATTAGTTATTCAAGGCGAACTAGAAAGTAATCCGATTGAAATTCAATCCATCTCATTTAATCGCCCTAATTGTGGCTATGTCGTATCTTTATCTGGAAAACCCCAGCAGCTAAAAGTGGATCAAATTGCCTTTGAACAATTTACGGCAAGCCTGAGATTTAAATGAATCCAGATGTAACCGCCTCTTTTAAGGATTGGGTCAACGAACAGTTATACTTTTTGGGTGGAATTGTTATCTTAACCAAAGATTGCTTTAAAGAAGGCCGTTCAAGACCTTATTATTGGGGTTTATTGTCTCAACAAATTTATCAAGTTGGTGTTCGTTCGTTACCATTAATTCTTGTTACTGCGGCATCTACCGGAATGGTAATGTCTTTGCAGTATGGATTAGGTTTAGAAAAATTTGGCGGAAAGCCCTACGTTCCCCGTTTAGTTGCTTCAACTATTCTTCGCGAAATGGGTCCTGTTTTTACAAGCCTAATGTTAGCCGCACGAGTTGGAGCCGGTATCGCCAGCGAAATTGGTTCTATGGTGGTCACACAGCAGGTTGATGCTATTCGCGCTTTAGGAACTTCACCCATAAAAAAAATTGTGATCCCAAGAATTTTAGCCTGTTTAATTATTCTTCCAATTCTAGTGGCCATTTCGAACTTGGTTGGAAACTTGGGTGGCTTAATAATTGGAAACGCAGAATTAGGAATTGATTACCATTTTTATTATCAGCGAGTTATCGAAACATCAAATCTGGGCGACTACTTAGCCGGATTTGGAAAATCTTTTTTCTTTGCTTTATTTATTGCAATCCCATCTTGTTATTTTGGACTTCAAGTAAAAAATGGGACTCAAGAAGTGGGTGTCGCCACCAGAAAAGCAGTTGTTACAGCATCCTTATTAATTTTAGTTGGCGATTTTTTCTTATCAAAACTATTTTGGACAATTGAAAAATGGCTATAATCGAAGTTCAAGATTTTAAAAAATCTTTCGGCGAAAAAGTTGTTCACAACGGTGTTACCTTTTATGTAAAAAAAGGCGAATGTTTAGGCTTAGTCGGCGGATCTGGTACCGGAAAATCTGTTTTACTTCGAAGTCTTATTGGCTTAGAAAAACCAGATTCCGGTAAGATTTTAATTAATGGACAAGAAGCATCTTTATTTACTGAATTACAATGGCAGCAGGTAAGAAAAAAAGTTGCATACGCTTTTCAAGGCGGAGCCCTATTTGATTCGATGACTGTTTTTGAAAATTTATCATACCCCTTATTAGAACACACAACCCTTACATCTTTAGAAATTAAAAATAAAATCTTAAAGCAGCTTGAAGAATTTGGGTTGGCGGGTTCTGACAAACTTTATCCAAATGAACTTTCTGGCGGAATGCAAAAGCGTGTGGGTTTAGCACGTGCTATGATGTTAGAGCCCGAAATTATATTATACGACGAACCCACTGCCGGATTAGATCCATATAATACAAAAAACATTCAAGAAGTAATTTTGAAATTAAAATCTAAAGGGGTAACTTCCATTTTAGTTACCCACGATATGCCAACTGCTTTTGCTGTTTGCGATAAATTTGCTTTTCTTAAAGATAAAAAAATTATTGAGCAAGGCACTATCGAGCAATTAAGAACTATGAAAGACAGCATGATTAATCAATTTATTGAAGGAAAAATTATATGACTCAAACAAAAGTTGGTGCATTTTTAGCTGTTGGATTATTTGTTATCTTGGGTTCCATATTTACTTTGGGATCAAATAAATCTTATTTTCAAGAAATTTTTCTTCTTCATGCTTATTTTGATTCTGTTCAGGGGTTAAATAAAGGCAGTATCGTTTCACTTTCTGGAGTAAAAGTTGGAAATATTTATTCGATTGGATATAATGGTGATAAAAACTTGGTCGAAGTAATTATTCGCATTGATGCAGAATTTAAAAATAAATTAAAAAGCGACAGCCGTATAGAAATAAGAACTCAAGGTGCCTTAGGAGACAAGTTTTTATTTATTACTCCTGGAATCAAAGTAGGAGAATTCTTAAATCATAATGATGAAATTAAGGCTGACTATGGAAATGATATTTTATCGGTACTGACAAAGCGTGGTAATGAAAGTGAAAAACTATTTGATGCCATCAATGATTTGCAAAAATTAGTTCACTCTGTTGCCGAACAAAATAAAATCCCCTCTGTAATCGCAAAGCTAGATGTCGCCTCAGGAAATTTAGCCGAGGCTTCGCAACGAATAAACACCACCATGAAAAATGGCAGCCTTGATCGATCTGTCGAAAAGTTTGAAAAAATATTAACTAAAATTGATCGTGGCGATGGCACTTTAGGTGCATTAATCAATGACCGTTCAATTCATGAACGTATCAAAAGTATTTTAGGTGCCGGTCAAAAAAACCAACAAGTTAAACAAATATTAAAATCCTCTGTGGAAGATTAAATTTTACTTTAAAAACTTTTTAACATTATCGCGGAAGACATCATCTTCTGCAGAAGGCACCTGCCGACGGTCCAAAGTATAACGAATTTCTCGGACGAAACCTTTTCTGAATTTTTTATTTATAGTTTCTATAATGGTTTCGGACATAAAACCCATTTGTTGCATCCATACTGAATTTTCTACCCAAAGCCAAAGCAAACCATTGCGATACGAAATGGGCTCGGAATGGGTGGATACCGTAGGTCCTACGATCTCTTTCCAGTTCAACCATAGCTTCCAGCGCAGATACTGATCTGAAACAGGACCAACTTTGCCTTCAAGAAGTTTTTGTAAAACTTCGGCACCGGTTTTAAATTGTGATTTGTAATCGTTATCTGCCATATTTAAATTTTCATCCTACAAACCTAGTTTGCTTAAACTAAAAAATAGCACAAACCATTGCTTTTTTCGAATGAAAAGTCTAAACCCAACCCATGTCATTAAATCTAAATAAAATCTCAGTCGTCGGAGCGGGCCTTGCTGGCAGCGAATGTGCCTTACAACTTGCCAACATGGGCTTTCAAGTAACCCTATACGAAATGAGATCCGTTAAACAAACACCTGCTCACAAAACAACAAACTTTGCTGAACTTGTTTGTTCTAATTCATTTGGCAGTATGTCAGAAGTTTCAGCCACTGGTCAGCTTAAGTGGGAAGCAGAAAAACTAAATTCAGTCATATTACAAGTAGCCAAAGAATGTGCGGTTCCCGCCGGACAGGCACTAGGAATGGATCGCGAAGTCTTCGCGCAAAAAATTACCGACTTAGTAAAGGCTCATCCAAAAATTGAAATTAAAAATGAAATTGTACTTTCACTAGATGATGTCCCACGCCCTACAGTCATCGCGACAGGCCCGCTTACGGATGAACCGTTGGCTTTAAGTTTACAAAAACATTTTGGCGACGATTTTCTTTATTTTTTTGACGCTATTGCCCCGATCGTTGATGCAGATTCAATCAATACAGAAATTGCTTGGAAGGCTGATCGCTATGACAAAGGAACTCCTGATTATTACAACTGCCCATTAGATAAAGAGCAGTATAATAATTTTATTGAAGAGATTAAAAATTCAAAAAAAATAGAACCCAAGCACTTCGAAACAACAAACTTTTTCGAAGGTTGTATGCCCATCGAAGTGATGGTTGACCGTGGTCCACAGACTTTACGTTTTGGCCCAATGAAACCTGTTGGCTTAACAAATCCAAAAACAGGACGCTATCCATTTGCAGCTGTGCAACTTCGCCAAGATAATAAGGAAGCCACTGCATACAACATTGTTGGATTTCAAACTCGCATGTCGTACAGCGAACAAACTCGTGTTTTCAGAATGATTCCAGGATTAGAAAATGCAGAGTTTTTAAAACTAGGCAGTATTCATCGCAACTTATATATTAATTCACCGAAAAAATTAAATAAAGATCTTAGCAGTAAAAATGATCCTTGGTTATTTTTCGCCGGACAAATCACTGGAGTCGAAGGCTATTTCGAATCAACCTGCATTGGCTTACTTGTAGCCCACTTTATAAAACAAAAAGTTCAAGACCAACCATTCGCACCACCGCCACGTGATTCTGCATTTGGATCATTACTTGAAGCAATAACCGACCCATTTCGTGCTGACCACTTTCAACCCACGAATATAAATTTTGCCCTAATTCCACCATGGCCAGAAAATATTCGAGATAAAAAAGAAAAAAAACAAAAGCAAATCGAAAGAGCCCGCTTAGCTATGATGGAATGGAAAACAGCGATCATCGATCGCATTTAATATTTCAATAAATACCAAAAAAAAGACCGACTTTTCAGTCGGCCTTGTCAGTTCACATCATGTTAAGTCTACGTACGAAGGAACTAAGTCTTATAAATTATAAAATATTTTCAAACAAATTAATTAGAATGCTTCGAACTTTAAGTTAAACGATGGATCTACAGATTCAACTTGTTCTTGCTTCACAGCTTGTTCACAATGATCGCCAATAGATGCATCGATAATCTGTCTTTCATTCTGCGAACTGTATCCATCAGCATCACGAACATCATGTTTTATTTGCTTCATAACATTTACATCCGCTTTTGTGTTTTTAATACATTTGTCGACATTTGCATTTACAGCATGGACATCATCAATTTTTGGTGGAGCCATAATCGTATTTGTCGCAGAATAAACTTCATTTGCTAATGCGTCTGTGAATTTCATGGCAAGCTGTTTGTCTTTCGCATATTTGATTTTAGCTTTTTCTATGGATTCTTTTTTTGCGGCAGAACTTCGGCTAATCCAATAATCAACAACAGACTCCGTTAGCCCGGCCACATCTTTTCGGTAGTTTGCAAAAACCATTTTGCCATTAACTACAGATCCAAATGATGAAGTTTTATCAATAATCGTTCCGTCTTGTACTAAGCTATCAACAAACTTTGTATAGTCTGCAGTTAACTCTAAAGCATTGTGAATATAGACACCTGTATTAGAGTCCATGTAATAACTGCGCACGTCAGCGTTTGCAGAACCAATGATCATGTCGTCACCTAAAACTGAAAGTTTCGTATGTAAAGACTGACTCTGACCCACAGGTTTTGCATATTCATAATACTTCAAACTAGCTTTACCTGGCGAAGTGCTCATAGCATTTCGTTGAAAGATAGCTTGCATTTCACTTTGAGCTAAAATGTTAATAACATTTAGATCCGTTGTTTCAAAAGAATTCGTAATAATTCTAATTTGTACTTGGTGGCAATCCCAAGTTCCATCCAACATTTTTCCTAAAGTTCGGATCATGTTTGATGGTGGCATTAAATAAGCGCTGTGAAGAATAACTTGAGTTGGCTTATTCAACGTACATGCGTTTTCCATTCCTTTTAGCCATAAATCAGAAATATAGCGACCATCGTTTGCTTCATTTCCGCTAGTTGTTCCATAAACACGAATTGGCTCAGTAGTATCTTTAGCCGCGTTCAAATTTTCAATAAAAGTAATTGTTGAACTTTCAAGATCATTTTTGCTGATAAAATCTGATTGATTATTACCGCGAATAGAAAACTTCGTATTTGATTTCAATTTTTGAGTTGGAATCAAATATTTCGCAGTAAAGTCAGCAGCATTCTTTTGCATAGCTGCAACTTCTGCCTTAACGCGGTCTTGAGCTTTCTGCGCAAGAACTTCACGATGATTTGTAGCCGTATCAATCACTTGACCAACACATTGTTTAAATTCTGGAGAATCTGATTTACAAGCTTGTAATGCTAATTGCAGATCAAATGGCGCAAGGTCATTTATTTCCGCAGTAGTTGCAACCATTTCTTTAAAATTCCAATTTCTTAAAAACGCTGCAGCGATTTTATCGCCACCAGAATTAATTTCACCATAAAATTCAGTGTCTTTAAAAAGATATTTTTGACTGCCTTTTAAATCTTTCAAGAACGTTGTTTTAAGATGATACGAATCTTCAATGTTTCGACCACCTGTTTCGAAAATATAACTGCCACCACCAACATCAGCCGCGATTAATTTTTGGTGATTATAATCTGTCCAGTGATCGTATTCTTTCTTCAACTGAGGATCTGAGTTAATTTCATTCAACGGCAATACACCCGTTAAGAAATTCTGGTTTTCTCCTGTTAAATCACCAAGCGCTTTATTGAAATTACTTGCAGCTAGTCCATCAGAAATACTGCCTTTAATGCGATATTTGTTTCCCGATTTCACAAGTCCTAAAATATCAGACTTATGCGCCTTATCTTGATCCAGCAAATTTTTAGCATAAGCAAGATCCAAACTCTGGCCACCTACGACTGAAACCACTGCTGCCGATTTACTTTTTGCATAATACGCAGCAAGAAATAATCGTGAATTAGCAATGGCCATTAAAGCTGAAGCATTTCCAACTTTGGCTGCATTAACAATAGACTCAACTTTAATTTTTTTCTCGGTATCACATGCTTTTTTGCTTGCAGTTTTCATATTAGCTTCAGAGCAACCAATAGTTGTCATCAAGGCTATTTTTAAAATTCCAGGAGACGGCTTGTTGTAAAATCTTACTTCAATATTCCCCCCCCCCATAGCTTCAAGCATTCTGAACAAATCCATGCGGTTGTAATTGGTAGTTAAATCAACAAGAAGTTTAATTTTAGTACCTGACTGAGCTTTTTTAATCAAAGCGGCATTAAATAATGATGATGAATAGTCATTTGAATAAATGAAATATGTTAAATACAAGTTTGCTTTAGCTTTTTCAATAATTGCCATTTTCGAATTAAAGGCTTCATCATTATCTGTAATTATTCGTGCATTTGAAATGCCTAATTTGCCTGATGATGAATCGGCTAAGATTTGGTCCACAACTAAAGAAGATGGTCCAGTGCTACTGACTTCGCGACTGCTTGCATGGGGTGGGGCTGCTGCAGTACGGTCGACATTTTTTAGTGTCGAAACACAAGCTGTTACCGCCAGTGCTGCGATTGACGCAAGCAAAACTACTTTTTTATTCATGAACAATACTCCTTGTATTTATTAATAAAAATAAGTTAGACGTCTTCAGCATAAAGCAGATCCCTTAAGTTGAAATAATTTTTATGTTAAAATAGACCTTTGTCTGCGCAGTGATTTACGTCACAAATAGCCTGCAAAGAATTTTTTTCATATGTCTGCGTTATTAACTGCTTAAAAAGATTAGGTTGTTTTTCAAACTCAATAGATTGTTTGTAAAAAATATTTATTTTTTACCTCTGAAAATTCAAAATCATGTGACCTAGACATAAGTCTATAATAGACAGAACATCCTATGAAAACGAACTCTAAGCTGTTTATATTTTCAGCATGTTTTTCTTTGCTATTTTTATTTTTTATAAATGGCTGCCATAGTTTTTTCTTTACCCCATCTGATGCGGCATCTTTTACTTATCGCGGCCCCCTATCTGTAGCGTTGCGCGAAGATTTATTTTCAAAAAGTTTAGAAAAAGATTTAATGATTGCCTTTGCGAAAGCGCATTCTATTCAAATTAAATTCGTTTCGTTTCGTACGCTGAATCAGGCTAAAACTTTATTAAGCCTTGATAAGGCTGATTTAGTATTTACTAGGGCTCCAATTAAAGATGCCGATTTTGAAGGTCACTTTAGCTTGGTTTATGATGATTTAAAGCTATCTGTTGTTTGCTCGGGGCCATTTGAAAGCGCAAAAGAACTTTATATTCCAACCCATTAT
The DNA here is from genome assembly GCA_049301055.1 of Pseudobdellovibrio sp. Taxonomy (GTDB): domain Bacteria; phylum Bdellovibrionota; class Bdellovibrionia; order Bdellovibrionales; family Bdellovibrionaceae; genus Pseudobdellovibrio. The sequence goes on from JBAQKN010000029.1 coordinate 155,916, forward strand.
TTTTATATTGCTGAAAATGAAAAATTTAATTCTTTATTTCGCGGTCTTCATTGGACCAAAACGACCTTGCCCGATCTAACTTTAAAAAAACAAGCTTTGAAAAACAATGGCTTTTGTTATGTGACGGATACACGTCTTGCTAAAAAAACAACTCTTGTAACCCCTAGTTTAAAACTGGTTTGGACCACAAAAAAGGCGGAATCAGTTTCTTGGATCACCCGACAAGATTTAAAAGAGCTTAATCAGCTGATTCACTATTGGTTTCAAGGCCTAGTTCGCCAAAATCAAATACGTAAATTTTGGGATCCTTACGAAAACACTCAATTCAATATGACTGTTATTGCTAATAAAATATTCGAAAAAGACTTACAAAATAAGCTTCCTGAGTGGCGCGACCTGTTCGAAAAGTACGCGCAAAAAAATCAAATTCCTTGGACCTTGTTAGCCGCAGTAGCTTATCAAGAATCGAAGTGGGATAATCAGGCTAGAAGCTTCACAGGCGTACGTGGCTTAATGCAAATTACCACAAGCACTGCAGAGCACCTTGGGATTGAGGATCGAACAGACCCCGAACAAAGCATCGAAGGCGGAGCTTACTATTTAAAATATTTATTTAAGAAAACTCCAAAAAATTTAAGTACGTATGAAAGATGGGCTCAGACTCTTGCAGCTTATAATATTGGCTGGGCGCACATTCGCGATGCAAGAATTTTAGCTAAAAATCTAAATCAAGATTCTAATCGCTGGTCTAAGTTTAAAAAAATATTACCCCTATTAAGCCAAGAAAAATATTATCAAGATCTTAGGTTCGGTACAGCCCGCGGTGATGAAACTGTCGATTTCGTCGAGCAAGTTTTTGGTTACACTGAAGTATTAAATTCAGCCTTTACTCGACGGTCACCGACTTCGCTAGATTTCTAGGCTGATCCACATCTAAACCCAAATTATCTGCTAAATGATACGCCATTAGCTGCAACGGAACGGTTGCGATTAATGGATTAGTCATCCAATCTGCACTTGGTAATGATAAATAATATTCGCTCATCGACTTTAAAGCTTCATTTTCGCCGGTTCCAATAGAAATGATTTTTCCGCCGCGCGCCTTTGCCTCTTGCAAATTACTAACTGTTTTTTCAATTAAATCATCAGTCGGAGCCACTACAATAATGGCCATGCGCGAATCAATTAGCGCCAAAGGTCCGTGCTTCATTTCGCCAGCCGCATAACCTTCTGCATGCAAGTAAGCTAGTTCTTTAAGTTTTAAAGCGCCTTCCATTGCAATTGGATAATTCACACCACGACCCAAGTATAAAAAACCTTTAAATTCAGTTAATTTTTTTGCTGCTTCTGAAAAATATTTGTCAAAAGCCAAAACTACTTCCAACTGACTTGGAACTGCTAATAAGTTTTGAACACCTTTATTTTCAGCGTCTTTTGATAAGACGTCTCGGGATTTTGCAATTTCAAGCGCTAATAAATTTAATAGCGCCAACGTACTTGTGAACGCTTTCGTACTGGCAACGCCAACCTCGACACCTGAATTCATATACAAATGGCCATCTGCTTCGCGATCAATCGAAGAATGTGGCACGTTGGTAATACTTAAAGTTAAGGCTTTATTTTCTTTTGCCAAGCGAATTGCAGCCAATGTATCTGCAGTTTCTCCACTTTGAGAAATCGTTACGACTAGAGTGTTTTTTTGAATAATTGGTTTTCGGTATCTGAATTCACTAGCAATATCTACATCAACAGGAACACGAGCCGTTTGTTCGATTAAATACTTTCCCACAAGTGCTGCATAGTAACTAGTTCCACAAGCTACAAATAAAATGCGCTCAATCGATCTAAACACTTCTTTAGAAGGTTGTTTAAATCCTAAGTTTTTGATTTCAACTTCATGCGTTTCAGGATTTAAATGGGGCCCAATTGCCGCAGCAACGGCGCGGGGTTGTTCATAAATCTCTTTTAACATGAAATGTTTAAAACCCATTTTTTCAATTTGATCCGTGTTCCAATCTAAATGAGATATTTGCTTTTTTATAGGCTCGCCCGCTGCTGAAAAATAGCGAACTTCGTTGTTTTGAATATGCACAATTTCGCGATCTTCAAGATAAACAAAGTTTTTAGTATACTGCAGAGCCGCTTGCACATCGCTAATAATAAAATTTTCTTTTTCGCCAAGACCAACAATTAATGGTGGACCATCTTTAAAGGCTACCAACTCATTCGGAGATTTTTCCCAAATAACAACAATAGAAAAAGCGCCTACTAGTTTATTTAAAGTTTTCTGAACAGCTTGAAATAGATTATTCGTTTTTTGAATTTCCTCATTAATAAGATGAGCCACTAATTCAGAATCTGTATCTGATTTAATGACAGCCCCACGCTGAAGCAATTCTTTTTTTATGGTTAAGTAATTTTCAATAATTCCATTATGAACTAAGCTAATATCACCCACGCGATGTGGATGTGCATTGCGTTCCACCGGAGCCCCATGAGTCGCCCAACGAGTATGCCCTATGCCCAAATGACCGTTAAAAGATTCATTCGCTAATTTTAATTCTAATGATTTAATTTTACCTTCAGCACGAACTGTTTTTATTTTTCCATCGTTCACAATAGCTAATCCTGCGCTATCATATCCGCGGTATTCTAAACGTTTTAAACCATCAACAATTATTTTTTTTGGATCTTGAAAACCTAAATAACCAACTATTCCACACATTTTATCGACCTCTTGATTTAAGAATTATTTTTTTTAAGTTTTGCAGCATAGCCTTCTTTATTAACCTGAGGCACTCGTGACAATGACAATGCTCCTTCAGGAACGGCTTTAGTAATTGTCGAACCAGACGCTATGATTGAATCACTGCCAATAGTAACTGGTGCTATAAACTGCGAATCACTTCCTACAAAAACGCGATCACCGATTATGGTTTTATATTTCTTTTTATCTGCCGCATAATTACATGTGATTGTACCACAACCAATATTAACATCTTCACCAATATCAGCATCACCCAAATAAGTTAAATGGCCTGCTTTAGAGTTAGCTCCAAATTTAACTTTTTTCATTTCTACAAAATTACCAACATGAGCCGCTTTACCAATGGTTGTGTCAGGACGCAAACGTGCATAAGGTCCTACAGAAGCTTGAGTTTCAATAATTGTTTTCTCAATATAGCTGCCTGCTTTAATTTGCACGCTGTCACCAATAATTGAATCTGAAATAAAACAATTCGATTCGATAACGGTAAAAGTACCTATCGCAGTTTTACCACGCAAAAAAACACCCGGATAAATAACTGACCCTGCTGCTATCAATACAGTGTCTTCAATATAAGTTGAACGTGGATCAATAAAAACAACACCCGCATTCATTAATTTTTCACTATTTTGCTGAAATACTTTTTGTGTGGCTAAGGCTAATTCGATTTGATTATTAACTCCGTGAGCAATATCCGAATTCTTAGTTAAAATTGCATCTACAGAATATTTATAATCTGCAGCCAAAGTAATTATATCCGTTAAATAAAATTCTTTTTTTGAATTTTCATTTTTAACTAATGGTATTAATTTTTTAAGCACTTCCGCTTTAGCGATGTAAATTCCAGTATTAATTTCATTAATCTGCAATACTTCAGCGGAAGCTTCTTTAGCTTCAACAATGGATGCTAATTTATTATTTTTTCGAACAATGCGTCCAAATTCACCTGGCTGCGGCAACTGAACTGTAAAAACAGCCAAATCTAATTTTCTGGCGCTAAACTCAGTAAAAAAACTTTTAATATCTGCCGTCGAAATTAAGGGGTGATCCCCATTCATAATTAATACATGGCCTTCAAGAGTTTCAACATCTGCGGCCTTAACTGCATCTGCTGTTCCAAGTTGCTGCTCTTGCACGTAAGCTTTAACTTGGTAAGGCTCTAAAACTGTTTTTACTAAGTTTTGGCCATGGCCAACTACCACTCGAATATTTTCAACACCTGATTGAAGGCAGCTTTCAAGGGCTCGCACAATCATTGGACGTCCTGCGACGGGATGTAAAACTTTTGGCAAAGGACTTTTCATTCGAGTTCCTTGGCCACCTGCTAAAATTATTGCTGTCATAGTCATGCTTTTAATTTAACCACAGCAATGCTGACAGTCAGTAGCTATTTTTTTATGTCTAGGCAAATTGTGACTTTCGCGGCACACTGGATGTGATGATAAAGGCAATTGCATTTGATCTTGATGATACCCTTTTAGATACCACTGGGATTTTAGTCCCCAAAGCTTCTGCGGATGCTTTTCAAATCCTTATACAAAATGAACTCAAACTAACTTTAGACGAATGCCAAATTTTACGACTTAAGATGATTCAAAAAATGACTCACAAAGAATTTTTTAAAATTTTAGTTTCTGATCACGGAACCCCTAAAACTTTATCTGCATTACAAGCCGCAACCGATGCTTTTTACAAACCAGAATTGCCTGTAAAATTACCACTCTTGCCTGGCGCAATTGAAAATATTAATTTCTTAAAAACAAAATACAAACTTTATTTAGTCACCGCTGGAATAGAAGCAACTCAGCGAAGTAAGGCAAAATCTTTAGGCATTGAAAGCAATTTTGAACAAATTTTCGTTGTAAATAGCTTCATCAACCAAAGAAAAGAAGATATTTTTTTGGAAATAATTAAAAAAAACAACCTTCTTAATAACGAATTATTATGTATTGGGAACTCTTTATCGTCTGAAATATTTGATGCTATTAAAATTGGAGCTCGCGCCTGCTATTTTGAATTTGGCGAAGAGCGTACAGCTTACCCATCAGACCCAAGTCAACAACCCCACTATCATATTCGAAAACACTCCGAGCTTATTACCACATGCAAACTGTAAAAAATAATTTGGCTTTATTTTGCACAGATGTGTCTATTCACAAGAATTGGGAATCTTTTGAACCCATACTAATTTCCACAGAAAATATAAATTTCGATAACGTGAATGCAGAAATATTACTTGCTGATTTTTCAGCGCTTAGCCAATTGGTACAAATCAACGCACTACTTCAAGCTCGTAAACAAAATCGCATAGCAAAACTTATTCTTACCTATTCTAACGATGCTGAACATATTTCAACAGATCTAATAAACGAATTAAAACCAAATTTAATAAAAAAATCATCTGATTTAACTGCTGATGACTTTTTCAACCTTTGGGATTCTATTAAACTGAATGAACAAAATTTAGCATACATAAGCCTTTCTAGCGAACTAAATACGACCTACGAAGATATCAAAAATGAACTTGAAAATAAAATTTATGACAAAACAAAAAACTTAATCGAAAGTCGTCGCAAAGTATTTGAAATCAATTCGCGCATCGAATTCTTAAGAAAAATTCTTTACACAATTTCTGAAATTAAATCGTTCGATACGGCAGAAGAAAAACTAAACAATCTTTTAACCTCTTACAATAAGGTCACTTGGTTTAAAATCATCAAAGAAGATAACCGCCTGGCTTTTGAAAAAGATATTCAAACACATTTTGATTCGACCTTATTTAAATCAGAAATTACACTAAACAATCAAACTCAAAATCTGTATTTTTTTAAAGGTGATAAAAAGCCTTTTAAAAAAAATGACATCCATTTGTTTAAAAAAATGAGCGAAACGCTTCATATGAATCTATCGCGCATAAGCAATTTATCCAAACTGCAAAAAAATGAAAACTTTTTTGATCTGGCATTTCAATCTTCAAAAAACCCAATTACTGTGATCGACCGTAATTATCAGGTCATTCAAGCAAATAAAGCTGCACTAAATAGTTCGGATTCAGAGCAAACTAAGTATTGCTACCAACTTTTATTTGGTCGCGATTCCAAGTGTGTAAACTGCCAACCTGGAACTAAATTTGAAATACAAAACAATAATACTTTTTACAATGTTCATTCACAGCCTTTAAATTTAATGGAACAAGAAGATAACAATTACTGGGTCCATGTTTACGAGGATTCGACCGAACAAAATCTTTACGAAAAAAAATTGACTCAATTTGCTAGACTTGAAGAACTAGGCTTAATCTCCAGCTCTATTGCTCATGAGCTTAACAATCCATTAGGTGGAATTTTATCCTACATTCAAATTATGAAAATGGAATTGCCGGCTCAGCACCCTTTGCTTCCAGATTTAAATTTAATGCATGAAACTGCATTAAGAATGAAAAAAATTATAGAAGACTTATTAATTTTTTCTAGAACTAATCAAAAATTAATTTTTGAAAGCGCAGATCTTAGTTTGCTTGTGCAAGATGTTTTAGCACAGACGGAATTGCAATTTAAGGTAGAAAAAATAAAAACATCTTTGATTTTACCAAACGAGAAAATTAATTATAAGCTTTCAAAAACATTATTCCATGACACAATTAATTTACTGTTGTTATTTTTTATTCAAAAATCCAAAGAAAAAAGAACACTTAAACAAAACTTTATTAGTCTAGTCGAGGTCAAAATTACCTCAGACCAATTGAACTACTATTTAACACTAGCTTCAAATTCCGGCCACTTTGAAAACGAATTAAAAACAAAAGATCTTAACCTTTTAGCAGTAGAAAAGAATCTAACTGATCAAGGATTTCAGCTGTTTATCAGCGAACCTGCCAAAGAGTGGATACAGTTCTCAATCCTATTGCCCAAAGATTTTAATCCTGGATCATAGGTCCTGAAAATGGCCATACATGCAGATTATTTGACACATACGTCAAAATTTGAATTATTCTAAATGTATAAGTTTAGTAGTTAGTAGAACCCACCAAGGAAGGAAGGTTCATGAAATCTCCACGCGTATTAATTTTAGATGACGAGTCCACGTTACGAACAGCACTATTTCGATTACTTGATCGCAAAGGCTTCCAAGTTGTTACAGCTCAACGGATTGATGAAGCTCGTACCTTTCTTACTCCTGAAAGACCATTTGATTTAGCCATCATTGATATGAATCTGCCCGATGGAAATGGCCTAGACTTTATGTCTGAATTAAAAATCACCTCACCTAATACGCAAGTAATTGTATTAACCGGATTTGCAACTATTGATTCCGCAGTACACGCGACCCAAAAAGGCGCTTTTCATTTTTTAACAAAACCATTTAATGTCGAAGAACTAATGAGTTTAGTCGACAAAGCACTTGCTCATAAAAATCTTGAACAAGAAAATAGACAATTACGAACTGAATTAGGAACTAAATATCAGTTCGAACAAATCATTGGCGAAAGCGATAGCTTAAAACAATGTCTATCTTTAGTCGAACTTGTTGCACATACGGATTCAACCGTATTAATCACCGGTGAATCTGGAACAGGTAAAGAATTAATTGCCAGAGCCATTCATTACAATTCTCCACGAGCAAAAAATCCATTTGTTGCGATCAACTGTGGAGCAATTCCTTCTGAACTTTTAGAAAGTGAATTATTTGGCCACGTAAAAGGATCTTTTACCGGAGCTATCGCTAATCGTATTGGTCGCTTTGAAATGGCCGATGAAGGCACTTTATTCTTAGATGAAATCGGAGACCTTGATCCAAGCCTACAAGTAAAAATATTAAGAGCCCTGCAAGAACGCGCCTTTGAACCCGTTGGTTCAACAAAATCAGTACACGTTAATGTTCGAGTTATTGCCGCAACTAATTTAGATTTAGAAAAGGCAGTAGCAAATGGCAATTTTCGCGAAGATCTTTTTTATCGCTTAAACGTAATTCCGATTCAATTACCCGCTTTGCGTGAACGAAAAACTGATATTCCAATTTTATTAAATCATTTTATGATTCAATTTAATAAAAATAAAACCCGCGTTTTAACAGGTTTTACAGAAGAAGCTTTGGGTTGTTTAACACATTACCCATGGCCAGGAAATATTCGCGAATTAGAAAACTTAATTGAACGCTTAAGTATTTTAAAAGGCCAAGGCACTGTTGAAATTGCAGATCTTCCAGCTAAATATCGTTCAAATGTTGCTAGCTATGCAGACAGCGGCACCATTCAAATTCCTGATGCCGGTTTAGATTTTAATTCAGCCGTTGATCAATTTGAAAACGCCTTAATTATGAAAGCCCTAGAAAAAACAGGCTGGAATAAAAATCAAGCGGCAATTTTGTTACGTTTAAATCGCACAACACTGGTCGAAAAGATGAAGAAAAAAGGGTTGAAGTCCAACGACACTGATGCCGAGATGTAGATGAAGGCTGGCCAACTGAACAAGTAGATACGATATTAATGCAGTTGCTAAGCTTCCTTTTTTAAAGGTAAAAGTAAGCATGAACTACATTATCCAAAAAATATTTTTATTAGTTGTTTTAAGCTTAAACTTATTGGCCTGTAACACAACTAAGACAGCGCCAACAATAACATCACAAACGAAAAACACTTATCTAAGTGCTGATCTGTACAATGAATTTAAAAAGCAAATTCCAGATTTTCCAAGCGAAGGTAGCCCGGCACAAGCCGCTGACGAAGCGCAACTGCGAATGCTGCAAAAATCACGAACAAAGACAGACTGTGAACGCGCCAATACAGAAGTTGAAGTTACATTGCAAAGTTTGTATGGAAAACCTTACGGTCCATTAACAGCGCAACAGGTGACTGCATTACAACCACTTATTAAACATATTCGAGAAGAAAGCGGTCCTTACATTGGACAAATAAAAAATAGCTTTAACCGTCCTCGCCCCTATGATTATTTATCTGATTTAAAGCCCTGTTTACCTAAAGAACAAAGTTTAGCCTACCCAAGTGGACATGCTACCTTGGCGGCTTTGTACGGAATTGTTTTATCAGATTTACTTCCAAAAAATAAAATCGAATTAGAAAAGCGCGCGGAACAAATTGGATTAGATCGTATCTTGGGTGGAGTTCACCACCCGTCCGATGTGCTCTTTGGAAAAAAATTGGGCTTACTAATTTATGCAGAACTTAAAAAATCTATAACATATAATGATGATATCGAAGCATATAAAAAATCTTTAAATTAGATCTTAGTTTGTATCGTAACCACGTCGTTGGAAGCAATACGTTGCGCAAAAATTCCATAACCCACTTTAGACAGCTCGGCAATAGCGCCTTATAGGCAATAAACAAGTGTTCCATGCATTTTTGGAACACTTTGTTCCAAAAACCATAGCCATTCCGAAAAAACTTAGCTAAACCTTACTTAACAACGGCGCTGGTAACTACATCAGCCCCAATCACTGGGAGATTTATGAAAAACATTCTTGTAATCTTATCATCGCTAGCTGTATCCATTTTTGCAAATGCACAGGTCGCACAAGTCGGAGCAATTACTGCGGGTGGATCAGGATGCGTTGGTAGCAATATTCGCGTTTCAGCAAATACTTCGGGTCAAGTCACAATCGCTTATCCACAAATGCAAATTCAACCTGATAACAAAACCCGCGTTGTTCGCACAACATGTGCTGTTGCAGTTCCTGTTTCGATTCCAGCTGGATTTCAATTGATTGCTTCAGTACGAACAACAGGTTTAGCTAGATTACAAAAAAATGACAAAGTAACTGTATCTCAAGAACTTTTTACTGCGGGAACTGTTGGAAAAAAACAAACTGTTGATTTAACACCCGCTAACACTTTGTTTAGCATTGGCAAATTATCTGCGACAGATGCATTAGCAAAATCAGAATGTGGTAAAGATGCTATTTTAAGATTAAATGTAAGCGCAACAGCTATTAAAGCAACTGAACTATCGCAGTCAAAATTAGCAGTTAATAAATCGCAAATTCAGTTAAAACTAGTTTCTTGTAATTAATATTTAGACCCACCAAAAAGAAAGGAGCGGACTATGAATGAACAAATTGTGATTCAGACAAAAATCCGCTCGGAATTTGAAATTTTACAACAACGAAATCCTGCATTTTCATTGCGGGCATTTGCCAAAAAACTACAGCTTAGTCCAAGCGCTTTAAGCGAAATCATTAGCGGTAAACGTAAGATTTCAAAAAAAATGGCGCAGCGGTTAGTCGAACGCATGTGCTTAAATCCTATCGAATCCGAATCGATACTTGGTTTTTTTAATACTAAAAGCACCAATCAAGAGAACACTACAAAATCAAAACTTCAAAAATACCGAAAAAATCTTAATTTTTTAAAGCTTAGTGCTGATCAATTTAATATTATTAGCGAATGGCAACACTTTGCAGTGTTATCATTAATGGAAACTAAAAATTTTATTTCGGATTTATCTTGGATTTCTAAAAGGTTATCAATAACAACTTCCGAATTACAAAAAACACTACTTCGCCTTTCTGATTTAAATTTAATTTCTAAAAAAAATAATAAACTAATACCTACAAACACCCCCTTAATAACTACTGATAACGTAACCAACTTAGCTGTTCGAAAATCACACTATGCTGATTTAGATTTAGCTAAAAAGGCTTTAGATGAGGTTTCTGTTGAAGATCGTGATTTTACTGCCATCACTTTAGCTGTCGACAAAAGTAAACTAGCTGAAGCAAAAAAAATGATTCGCGAATTCCAAGATTCTTTAACTTTATTTCTAGAAGACGGAAAAAAAGATGAGGTTTATAAAATGACATTTTATATGTATCCACTAACACGCCCTGCAAACGAGGACCAAAATGAAAAATAAAGCCTTGAATTTGTTTATCTTAATTTTTGCACTACACTTTTCAGTTATGGCGCAATTACCAATTGTGACTACTTTTAATTTAAAGCCATCCTCGGCTTCACCAGTGCCTATAAAAAAGAATATAATTACTGTAGATAATCGCTCTTACATTATTCCTGATTCTATAAAAATTATTAAACAGCTGAATGGACAATTTAAGGTGGATCAAAAAGACCTGATTGGCCACAAAGTTGGTAATGGCGGTGATTATATTCGATCGACTTTCATACAACTTGGTCAAAAAGCTTTAGACTTTATAACTACGACAGATATAGGCCACGCTATTGCTATAAAAAATAATTTAAATAGCGAATTATTAAAACTAAGCCTTGATATTCAAAACATAGTTTTAACAAATGATATTTTATTCGATAACGCAGGTTCTGTTGTTGATGCGATTGGTTTGCCAGGATTAATCATTTTAAATAGTTCTGCATGGCTTGAACATTTTGAAAACGAACGAAATGTCTATTACCTAATTTTTCATGAAATGCTTCGTAGTACGTCTATAAATGATGATAATTACATTATTTCTACTGATCTAATTAACTTTCCAAATGCATTTAGATTATCAACTCGATTATTGCCACTTATACCAATGCTTGAATCAGACTCAATTCAGAATTTATTTGATTTTTCAAACATTGCAATTAATGGCAGCGGCTGTGTAGCAAAAAAAGGTCAACTTTATACCGAATTAGACTTAGCTAAAAATTCTTTAGAAATTTCCTTAAACAATTATGTTACTTCCAATGATGCAAAAAAATTAATTGATTACAAAGCCTGTAGTCTTGCGATTCCGGTAAAACTGCCAAAAGGAAAGCGCTTAGTTATTTCACTAGTTGATATGCAAGGTAGTGTTCGACCAAACAGTTCAAGCCTGCAAACAACATCCACACTTAAATTTGAAGCCTTTCTTGCAGGCTCTGCAAATACTTCAAATATGAAGGTTATTTCTTTAGGTACAAATGACCGTACATTTTTATTTAGAAAAACAGATGTCCTAAGTTCTGGCTGTGGCACAAATGATATGATTCGTTTAAATACCAGCAGTACTTTAGCATCTAAAGTGATTTCAACCAAACCACCTACTTTAAATCCTGCGGCAGCAAATATATCGCAGATTAAAAAGATTTCGGTATATATGAATATGGAAGATTGTAATTGAAATTAAATGTAAGTTTGCTAATCTTACATAGATGATAAATCTTCGTAAAACTCTTTCTGATGCTCATTCCGTATTAGAACTTGCAGGCGTTGCACATGCCCTTATTGGTGGATTTGCTTTGGCCGTCTATGGCCAACATCGTGCGACCGCTGATATAGACTTATTAGCTGATGGCTTAAAAAAAGAACTTATAAAAACTGAGCTTATTAAAAAAGGATTCACCCTGAAGCACGAATCCAATGAAGTACTTCAATTTTCTGGAATTGGGTATTTAGATGTATTGCTAGCGAATCGGCCCCTAAGCCTTGAAATGCTTAAAAGGGCGAATTTAAATAACGAACTAAATATTTATATTTTAAAAGCTGAAGATATCATCGGATTAAAAATTCAAGCCTACAAAAATGATCCGTCGCGCGAGCTTCAAGATAAGGCGGACATTCAAAAACTTCTGTCTTTACCAAATTTAGACCATGAAATTATAAAAAAATATGCAGATCTTTTTAATGAGTGGTCAACCTTAGAAAAATTAGGCGCGGTAAAATCATGAAAAGCATGGAAGAATACTTTCAATTTCTTGAACAGTACTGGCAAATGTTCGAGCCACCAAAAGAACCTAAAAAAAAGATTGAATACACGATTCTTTTACTTTGATGAATCTTAATTATTAATTAAATCTGTTTTAAAATTTCCATAAACCGATAGATCTCATCATCCGTATTAAAGGCATGTGGAGTAATTCGCACCCCTGGCCCACGCAGCGGCAGGTGCATTCCTTGATCAAACAAATGTTTTTGTATTTTTTTGTTATCCATAGATCCTGAAAAATTAATGAATTGTGATGGCTGCAAATTACTAGCATGTACTTTGAAGTTTAATTTGCTAAGTTCGGAACTTAACATATTGGCTAATCGAAAAGCTTCTTCGCGCAATACTTTTGATCCCACCTGATTTATTACTTCGATAGAACGGCCCAAGGCGCAAATTTCAATGACTTGTTTTGATCCTGCTTCAAATTTTAGCGCATTCAACTTTGGTGCACAGACTAAGTCACTGCTATCATCACATGATCCATAGGTTGATGATCCAATTGCAATTGGTTTCATCTTCATAGCCAATTCTTTTTTTACAGCTAAAAAGGCAACTCCTACGGGAGCATTTAGCCACTTATGACTTCCGCACACCATACCATCAATTGATAATTTTTTAAATGATAACTGATGAATACCTAATGCTTGCATGGCATCGACAAACAATAAAATTTTCTTGCCTTGGCAAATTTCAGATAATTTTTCTAAATCAATTTGAGCACCTGTTTGAAACTGTACCCAAGATATTGCTACGACTTTTGTTTGCGGAGTAATGTTTTCAACCAATTTATCCACACGGACAGACAAGTCTTCGGCAGAATTAATTAGAACTAACTTTGCCTGGTTTCTTAAGCAAGCCTGTTGCCAAGGATATAAATTAGAAGAATATTCTTGATCAAAAAGTAGGACCTCATCATCTTTCTTAAGTTCAATTCCAAAAGCAAACTGACTAATACCCCAAGCGCTACTTTGAAAAAAAGCAATTTCATCTTTTTCACAATCAATAAGCTTTGCAACCTGTAATCTGGTCCAATCTACTTTATTCATGTAATCAGAATCTGAATAAAAACCATCTTCATAAAATCGTTTAGCCCAATAATTTATTTCATCCAATGCTGGCTTCATAATAGGAGATAAACCACCATTATTTAAATGCAAATGGGATGATTTAAAAAAAAGATTCTTGTACTGGTTTAAATTCATTTCACAAATTCTTTAAGTTTAGTAACAAATTGATTTAAGCGATCAAAATGCAATCTATGCCCCAACAAGCAAACTCGAATTATTTTCTGATCCTTAATAGTACAACTTGATAAAAATAATGTTTCATCATTATTAATTTGCTCAATTAATTTTTGAGTGCGTTGACTGGAATCGGCCTGGCTTACACCTTCCACATAAAATGAAACTATCGTTAATTGCGAATCTGTGTAGATTTTTAAACCTTTAATTTTAGTTATTTCATTTTCTAACCATTCAGTTAATTTAAATTTCTCTTCTAAATTTAGAACAAAAGGTTCTATGCCAAGGGTTTTAATTGGCAACCATACACGAAGCCCACGCCAATCTCTTGAAAGTTCAATACTTAAATCTGCATAATCAATTTTAATTCCAGTGTCTTCAGCCTCAGGCGATGGTGGCATATACGTCGATGAACTTAAATAGTCGTAACGGATATTATTTATATCTGCAACTAATAACCCACCTGTACCATATGGCAAGCATAAAGCTTTATGCGGATCAAATGCTAATGAGTCTGCAAGCTCGATACCTTTTAATATTATTTTACCTTTTTCAGTTAACATAAATAGTGCACCATAAGCACCATCAACATGAAACCAAAGTTTATTCTGCTTAGCAATTTTTGCAATTTGATCTAATGGATCCACGGCACCAGTATTGGTAGATCCTGCAGTTCCGACAATAGCAAATGGTTTAAATCCATTGGCAATATCAGATTTAATTTTGCTTTCTAAATCAGCCATATCCATTTTTAAATTTGAATCGACTGATATTTTTTGTAATGTTTCTGTTGGAAATCCTAAAAAATCTAACGCTTTACCAACGCAATGATGCGCTTGTGATGAGGTATAAACGCGGGCTAAAGACAAATCAGAAGTTTTTAAAATATTTTTTCTTGCCATAGAAAGCGCTGCTAAGTTGGCCTGACTGCCACCACTTGTGAAGTATCCAATTGAAGTTTTTTTAGGAAACTGAAATAAATTTAAAAACCAATTAACAGCCTCTGCTTCTAACGTTACAAATCCCGGAGCCATCATATAATGTCCAGTAAATGGATTTATTGTCTGAGAAATTAGTTGAGCTAAATTACTATAAACATTTGCTGAACCCGATACGTAAGCTGCATAACCTGGGTGACCTGGTAACTGAGCCTGAGGTGCCAATTCATCAAATATAAGCTTTAGTTGTTCTGAAAAATCCTTTCCGTGGCGTGGAAAATTTTTAGAAGGCATATATGGAACTGAAAAATCATCTCGAACAAAGTTTTTATTCGGATCATGAGCTGTTCCGGAAGGCTTCATATCCTCATAATTTTTATAAAAATTTAAAACTTTATTTTCAGTTAATTGCAGCAGCTCTTTAAGTTCATTTTGACTGGGCTCTAAGGGTTGATCAATTTTTTTGAACCATTCCGCACCTGTAGTTATTTGATCAAGAACACTTGCGCGCGTTTGATGTGTATAATCATTTGATTTATTAAATTTAAAAGAATTATTATCTGCCGAGCCATCTAAGGTTGCAGCCAGTCTAAATCCAGAGTGCTGATAAAAATGGGGTCTAAAATGAAATCGCGCCCAACGACTGGCTTCGTGCCCGCAGCTAATAAATGACCCACCCAACATCATATTATGTTTTCCATCAAAGCAGGGAGTTGAAAAATCATCATATAGTTTATGAACTTTAAAATCTTCTAACGGGTTAAATTGATCTTCTAACAAATGCCAAACATTGCCAAAAGAATTGGTGTCTACTGGACTTGGTGAAGACCAAATGAAATTAAAATTTATTCCTTCATAATTTGTAGGCTTTGCCATAGAATAAGCTTCTAACTGTAAAACTGGATCAATTTTAATTTCTTTTCGTATTGCCACATGTTCAGCTTCAGTCATTAATCGATATCGTAATTTGGACTGATCTTTTTTTTCTTTCCATGCCGCATAGGCTTTTGCTTCATGATTATTTACTTCAACTGGCCAATCCCATGGCATCGGAATAATTTCAAATATTGTTCGCAATTGGTATTCATGCAACCCTTCCGGACCAGAGGCCACCCAAAATGAAGGACGTTTTGTATTTCTAAATTTTCTCCACAAAAGTCCTTCTGGCTGCCAGAATTCGTCTTGAATGTAATCACCCGAACGAACAAATTCAAAATACTCGCCATTGCTAATTAGCATTTGCGAAACTTGAAAAGATTTTAGTTCCACTTTACGATGACCATATTCGTTATCCCAACCAAAAGACTTTTCATCTTCCGATTTACCAAGCAGTACAACTTTTTCAGAATACTTAACCCAAGAGTTTTGCTTAAAATCAATTTCTTCTTTTGGAAACGTATTTTTTAGATTTTTATAGCTTGGATGCAAGGGCGCCCAAAATTTTGGTGTTTCGACGTATTGAATCGGCAATTCGCGTATTAACACAGATGATGTTTCAAAATGAATTTTTTCGTGCTCGAATGCCATCCAGATAGACCATAACGGCGAATTAATTTTTACTGATTTATCTGAACCAATATCAGACTGTGATATTATTAAATTTTTAATTAGTGAATAACATTTTTTTCGGTACGCATGGACCTCTTGAAGCGATGGCCATAACATTTCGTTTTTCGACATGTCATCCCAGCTCATTTCATCGACGCCGATTTCCAAAACCTTTTCTAAATACACATCAATAGGCTTATCCATTAAGCCGGCCAACCGAAGTTTATTGATAAAGACTACGACTGTATGCCCATAATAAAAAATAAGTGGGTGCCGCAATTGATGATAGGGTGGCCGTATAAATACTTCTTCCGTTTTTAAACCTTGAAATAACAATTCGGTCAAAGTCCATGCATTGTCGAAATAATCCAACACATCTTGCTTCGTACAAATATCTAAATTTAGCAATGGCAATGACTGCAAATATTTTTTATCTAAATTAAATCCTGGACACATTTCAGGAGCTAGCCCCGTCCACCAGGTGTCGCCAAATTTTTTTATAACCTCGTTCGCTGTAGGTTTTAGGTTTGCAGGAACGCTTAAATTTGGATTTCGTGTAATTGTAACAGACATAGTGCTGTAGTATGACAATAGTTTAGCAACACTTCAATTTAAAGTGAAAAAACTAATCGTTCGATAGATAAAATCATTATATTTTAATGTTGCGTCAAAACATAAGAGAATCAAATTGGACCTAAGACTATCGCAAAAAAAAAGGAAGTAGGCTTCCTTTTTTTAATCAAAATCAAATTTATGAAATTGTTATAAATCTACATTCGCAGGTGCTGTTGGCAATGTTCCAATCACAGTTGCAACTTCAGCTACAGGTACTAAATTATTTGTTGTTGTACTTACCACTCTTGGGCTAGCGCTTGTTCCTGCAGGAGCCCAAGACATCGACATTGCCCCGGCAGCTTCACAATCAGCTACTGGATCAAAAACCGTATATGAAGCACCAGAAACTGTGTAAATTCCGGAAGTTAATGCTAAATTTTGTCGTTGCACAAATGCAACCTGAGCATGAGTTTGGTCAGGCCCCGTCCAAGCGCAAATCATTCCACTAATTGCTCCAGGACCCGCTGACATAGTTGGACCAAAACCAAAAAACCCGGTCCCTGTCGTTGCCCCACCACCCGCAGTTAAAATTAAATTAAATACGCGTGTATGAGAGTCTCCACTTCCTGCTTGCCATGCGTATGAAAATTTACCGGTTTTTGCTGACAAATCTAAATCGCCAGTTAAATAATTTGCATTATTATTCCAAGCTGAACTTAAATTTACAGATTTATTTGTACCTGATACATACGGATCAAATGATGCACTATTTGAATTTACTGTCTTCATTAATATTTTAGCTGTAGTTGCTGATACTTTTTCATATTCTAAAGATGCTCCATCAGTACCCGCTGGTGACGAATTTGAAACCATTACGGAAATTTTACCTTTATTCGTTGAATCATCCGCATTAGTTGGAACGTGCTTCAAACGAATTGTAAATGTTTTTGTCCCCGTCGTTCCGATTAATGAAGTTAAATAAACCGGATTTCCCGAAGTATCATTTGCTTCACGAGCAATCGAAGCCGAGCTAACCGCTACAGCCGTTCCATTAATTGTAACAATCCCAACCATCGATGCTGTTAAATCTAAAGAGGAGCTTGCCGTCGGAGGAGTTAATCCAGCTTTTGCAGCAACACATGCCATACCCGCAGTTACATATTGCCCCATATCAATAAATGAAACCGCTCCTTTCATTTGCGTAGTTAATTACGCAGAGACGCATGCCTCCGAAGTTCCAACTTCTGTTGGCTCCCATATTCCTAAATCACCACTGGGCCAACTTCCTGCCGAAGCATTAAATTCATGTCCTGTATAAGACACTGATGGACCATAGCAATTTGCACGCCCTGCAGAAACTAAAGTTATGCTAATTGCGCATGTCGCAGGTGAACTTAATAACGACACAAGTGCCGTCGATTTTTCATCTGCAGTCGATCCACCATCTGGCATTTTCATTGCTGACACATCATTTGCTGCCGATGCACCAGCGCTGCCGGCTTGTGATGTTGGAGAAGCTAATGTTAACTCTTGTGCAATTACTGTTGCAAACGCTGACAAACTGGTCGTAGTAGTAGTCGCAGAATCAGCACTTTTCGAACAATTGGTTATCGAAAAAAGCAGACTGCAGGTAATAATTGAAATTGCAAAAAGCTTAACTTGGTTGCGATCTACTTTAAATTTCATGATGACTCCTGAATATTATTTATTTTGTTGTTTAGCTAAAAAAAGATGTTCAATTTATTAAAAAAATAAATCAAGCAAGTTTAAAATTTCAACTTAAAAGCTAGTCCAACTGTAAAGAATCAAACAATTAATTTTAAAGTTTCAAACAAATTTGCCAAAATAATAAGTTTCGTATTACGTTTGTATAGAGGCAGTTTCATGAAGCATGCACATTCCACATTTAATGTTAATAATTTTCACAGTGCTTAAACAATTGAAACGATCCCTTCCTGCGACTTGGCAATCTGCTGAAGATTTTCGTCACATCGTTGAAGTTTTTAAAAAACTATATCCTGGAAATTGAATAACTCACGAGCCCGAAAGCGCAGTATGGACCTCTTCGAATTATTTTATGATAATTTTGTATTGGCGTTGTTCTATTATTTTTTAACTTATTTTCTGAGTGACTAAATAATAAATGCTGGGGCAAGCAAGAAGTTATACTATAAGTATTGTCCTAATCGAACATCTAGTTTTAAAAAAATATTTTCAACAGATCTTGATTTCGCTTAATTTACATATTATCTACATATATAGATTATATGCAATTATTTAATGTGAAAATCTATTAAATACAGATTTTTAAAGCTTTTACACCCATCAGGAGGCCCATGAGATCGAGCGGTTTTGTTTATAAAAAAGTTAATAATTTTGATAAGTTAAACATAAGTCTTTGGTTTATTCAGTTGCTAATTAGCTACGTAATAGCACTTAGCTAAAAAGGCCTTAGAAGCTTATGCATTTTTAATATTTACGCCAGACCTAGCGTTAATTTTAAACCCATGACATCGTTATGCTTTCAGGAAATAAAACAATGAATGCCCTACTTATAGATCATGACGATTCGTTCACTTTTAATTTACTGCATTGGCTACGTGGCCTTACAGATTCAGTAGAAATTATTAATCATAGTAAGATTCGCGATCAAAATTTTTCTAATTTCGATTTTATTGTTTTATCCCCGGGACCGAAAAACCCTCAAGATTATCCCAACATTATAAACTGGCTAAATACTATCAACCCTCATAAACCTATTTTTGGAGTTTGCCTAGGAATGCAATTGATGACTATTGCTTCAAACGGAAGCGTAACCTCTTATGCTCCGCCACGACATGGAAAAAAATCTGTTCTTAATAGCGAAAATCCAGTTTTAAATAAGATTGCTGTCGCTAGATATCATTCGTTAAAATGTATGGGCTTAGATCAATTTAAAATCTTAGCAACTAGCGATGACATTCCAATGCTCATTCAACATCAAGAAAAAAAATGGCTGGGTATTCAGTTTCACCCTGAATCCTTTTTAACTGAAAAAACTTATCTGTTTCAAAATTTTCTAAATAACTGGATTTGCACATGAGGCCAGTTATTTGCTTTTTTGAAGGCGATCTTTATATTTATTCAACTGATTACGAATTAGCACTTTGCCCTGATGAAATCGCGGTAACAGCATTTTTAGAAAGCATAGACAGTAACAACTTAAATAAAATGAAAATTGTGCAAATTAACTTCGATGCCTTCCAGGCTTCAACAAAGCAAGTAGACATTTTTAAAACTTCAAAAGCAGCTGTTTTTATTTTAAATAATTATCAACTTTTAACTTTGCAAAATATTTCCATCAGTCATAATTTAATAAAAAATACGTTTTTAAAAGACGCACTATTTAAATTGCAAATTACCAAAAATAATTTCCTTGAAAATATAATCTCTATTAAGAAAATGATTTCCGCGGGAAGACTTTATCAGGTAAATTTAACAACCACCTTTATGGCTGATTTAAAAACAGATCCATTAGATTTATTTTTGTCTAACTATTTAGACTATTCTGGAAACTACAAATGCTTTTTGCCATTTGCTAATCATAGCCTAGTAAGTTTTTCGCCCGAGTTATTTTTAGAGAAAAATGAATCTATTTTAAAAACAGAACCTATTAAAGGCAGTATTTCAAAGAATCAAAATTATGAAAATGATTTAATTAAGAATGAAAAAGAAGAATCTGAATTATCTATGATTGTGGATCTATTACGTAACGATTTAAATGGATTAGAACTGGAAAATTCAGCCCAAGTAATAAAACATCGCGAACTAATGAATTTAAATTACATCCAACATACATTTTCAGAAATACAAATTCAAACCAGCAAGTTGTTACCCTATATATTAGAAAAAATGATGCCCGGGGGATCTATTTCTGGTTGCCCTAAAAAAGAAAGCTTATTGGTTATTCAAGAACTTGAACCTCACAAGCGTGGTGCCTATACGGGAACTATTGGTTGGTGGAAAGATGATAATTTTAAATTAAATATTGCTATCAGAACTTTTTTACAAACAGAAAGTAACTATTATTATTTTGCAGGCTGCGGAATTGTTTATGACTCAGATCCAGAAACTGAATTTGCTGAGTTGCTAAACAAAACAGGAAATCTAAATGTTAAATACATCTAAAGTATTAGACACCTTACGTTTAGATGCTAATGGCATATTTCTTAAAAAGTATCATGTTGAACGAACTTTTGATGCATTCCAAGTAATTGAACCATCAGTAACTTATACGCATGTTTTAAATTTATATAATACTATTGAATCATTGTTATTAAATTCTTATTCAGGCCTTAAACGAGTACGCATTCTTTTTACGAGCTTAAATGAATACTCTATTCAACAAGAGGACTTAATTTTAAATTTTGAGCCTATTCGGCTTACCCTATCCAAACTCACTAATCAAAAGTATGGCTTAGGTTTACACAACTTAAAATGGCAAGATCGGTCATTCTGGGATCAACTGCTACTTACGAAATCTGAACAATCCGATGACATCGTTTCTTTAAACATGAAAGGTGAAGTTACTGAAACAAGTCGATTTAATATATTCTTCTATAATAAAAATTTGGATACTGTCTTCACCCCCCCCTTAGAAAGTGGCTGTATTAATGGTGTTTACCGTCGATATGTTTTTGAAAATAAAAAAATTGAACTTCCGCAAATTGGCTCAAAAAAAATTATAGAAAAAAATATTTCTATTTCTGATTTAGCAACTTTTCAAATTTTTGTAGCTAATTCTGTTCGTGGAATTATGCCTGCCAAAATTGTAAATTCCTAAACTAGACAAATTTAATTCAGATTCATTTCTTTTACGAAAGGCACATGCTTTTCTGAAATTATCTTATGCAAATTCTTTGCAATCTCTGACCGATCGTCTTCTGCATTTGTATAGACCAATGGTAAAAATTCAATTTCAACAGTCACTGAATTTAATTTTAATGATCGCCAAATAGCAGGCAAAAAAGATTCATCTCCATACCAGCAAACAGAATCACGCTGAGAAAATAGCACGGGGCCACCATTGATTTCTCGAAAATTAAAAACAAAAGGTCGTATTGGTTTTTGCGCAAAACCCGCTGCCATTAGTAAAGTTTTCTTTAAAGGCAAAACCTGTTCGCCATTTGAAGCGACTGATTCTGCATATAAAACAACACGAAAGTTTTCTTTTAAAACTTCAATAATACCTTTTAGTTCTTCTTGAATATTCATTCGGTTCTTGCGATTAACATATGTGCAACCTGCAATATCACAAATCTGCCCAAGTCCCGGGGCCTCTTTCATATCTGTTGAAGTTATAAAAACACATCCGCTTAAAGCTTGAAGTGCAACAATATCAATAAAACCAACATGGTTTCCAATTACTAACGACACCTCATCTTCTGGAATATTGTTTTTACAAATAATATTCATATTAAAAGCGGAAGCCATAAATCGCGCGTAATATTTTGCATTCGCAACTAATCGCTGACGACGCTTGATTGGATCTGAAATTGATATAAAATAAAATGCGCCCACAAGAAGATAGACACAAATAATAGATACAAAATAAATAAATCGAAAGAGTGCTCGAATAGATACAAATGCATTTTTAAAATATTTCATTGAACTAGTTTAAAATCAAAGAGGCTGCTTTGTACAGTCTATCGAAGACAGATTCCCACATTTCTCCTTGCTGACTAGGCAATTGGATGTAACACAATACTTGGGGAGATCTTAAGCTGGCCGCTCTTAGTTGCGAATATAATTCCCTAGCCGCAAGGATTGGATCGGTCGATAGCTTTAAAAACTCGATTTTGGTTATTGCAGACTTCGGTTTTATAATTTTAATGCCTTCGACTTCATCAGGCAGTTCAGCTAGTTTTTCATTCAAAATTTTTGACAACTCAGACAGCTTCATACTTGGATTTGTGCAAACCACAAATGGAACTGTTGGCATATAATGATGCTTCATATGTCCAGGAGAAAACTTTTTATCAACCGTATCTGTCCACTTAAAATTAATTTTTGTTTGTTTTAATACATTATCAATCTGACTTTCAGTGATAAAACCTTTCCTTAAGACTGCAATTTGAAACTGCTCTGAACTTAATCTTTGAATAAGCAAAACTGTGGATTCGATACCAATTTCACTGGGGTCAGCTTTAATTACAAACACATCCGATCCAAATTCAGACAGCACGTGTTCAAACTTAGTTGGACTTGTGCGTCCAAATTTATTGGCGCTTGGAGCAGCAAGTGGAACTCCTACTGCTTCAATTAATTGGCAAGCTATTGGATGCGATGGCCAACGCAAACCAACATTTTCTAATCCAGAGGTAATTAAATCAGAAATCAGAGCTGACTTCGGAACGACTAAAGTTAACGGGCCAGGCCAAAAAGCTTTAGCTAATTCCGAGGCAACACTGCTCCAGTCTGTTGTGCAAGACTGTGCCTGTTTTAACGAAGATACATGAACAATTAAAGGATCAAAAAATGGCCGCTGCTTTGTAGAGAAAATTTTTTTTATCGCCACAACAGAATCAATGCGCGCACCCAATCCGTAAACGGTCTCTGTAGGAAATGCGACAACATTGTTTTGATTTAACAGCTGAACTGCTTGATTAACTTGGTCAGAACTCATTCGATAAATTTAATCATTGTTAGTTCGTCTGTCTAATTAAATCCATCGGGTTCAGCTGTTTTAAAGGCCTTAACCCCACATAGATGATTAAAAATGATAATGGCACCAAACCAAAAATCAAAAAAAGCATATATTGATAATCATAGACAACTGATAAATCAAAAATAAAGCTAACCAATAATTTTGCGGCAACTAAACCAAATACAATACCAAATGAAACTGCTAAGCTAATTAGGATAAAAAATTGAAAGAACAACATTTTTTCAATTTGTTCGATTTGGCATCCCAAAATTTGCATCAAATTCATTTCAGACAATCTTTCTTTAATCTGGGTATTTAACAAAATAATAAATACAAACAAACCAACAGATACAGCTAGCCAGGCCATCATTTGCAATCCAATCGACATTTGATCAATATACTTTAGTGAACTTTGTACAACCTGAGTCACATTAATTAGCGAAACATTCTTAAACTGACTGGTCACTTCAGCTTGAAATTGTTTACTAACCTCGGGTGTAATTTGCGCTACTGAAGTTAAAAATATTTTTGGGGCCTCTTCTAAAACAGCATCTGGAAATAGTATAAAAAAATTGGGCTGAAAACTTGTCCACCGAACCTGCCGAAACGATGTTACTTTTGCTTTGATCTCTAAACCTTGCACATCAAAAGTAATGATATCATTTATTTTCACACCAACACGTTCTGCATATTTTTCTTCAACAGAAATCCCTGGCAAATCATTTTTTTTCTGAAAAACACCTTCGAATTTTCCGACGACTGTCTTTTCCGAAGCCTGAAGAAAAGATCGATATGTTAAATTAATACCACGGTTGCGAAAACGCGCCTCAGCCTCGGCTTCACGAGTTTGAAACGAATCTGCAGGAACAAATCGTTCATAGTTTTGGTCATTTATTTTTAATATGCGTGACCTTACTAATGGGCTAAATGTTAATTGTTTACCTGACAATTTCGTAGCAATTTGTTGAATACGTTCAACTTGCTCTGGCTGAATATCGAACATAAAAAGATTAGGTATTTGTGATTGCTCAGTAGGACGAATTTCATTTAAAATAGAAGCTTTAATATGCGGAAGTAAACTTAACACCAAGGTCGACAAGCTCATGGTTATAAAAACTAAACTTGTTGATGCCGCTCTTCGTGTTAAACCTTTTATGCCATACTGAACAAGCCATGAAAATGAAGTACTTAGGCGCTCTAAAATTTTCATAACTACTAAGTTTAAAAAATAAAAAACAACTATTAATATTAAAATACCAGCTACAAATCCAGAGCCAATTTTATAGGACTGACTTTGCCAGACAGACAATCCCCAAAAAACAATTATTGAAGCAATTAGCCAAACATAATAAATACGACTTTTCTTGTTTTTAGAAAATGTGTTTTGTAAAAGCTGCAAAGGATGCAAATTAAAAATTTGAATGATTTGTGGAACTGTCATTAATAATGGACCAAAAATGCCAATGACCGAAATAACAAATATTGAATTCCAATTTAGTTTTAAAACTACTGGAAGATCAAACTGATTTAGCAAAGCAGTTTGTAATAATGGCAGAACGCTAGCAACAAAGCCAATAGCCAACAGACATGAAAAAACTGAAATCAAAACAGTTTGCAACGTGTAAATTGATAATATTTTAAAATCATTCATGCCTAGCGTTTTTAGAATAGCTATATTGTGCTTTTTAGAAGTAAACACCCATTGTAATAAATAACTTCCGCATAAAAAACATAATCCTAGGGCAACTAAAGCGACTAATCCTAAGTAATCAGTAAAATATTTTAAGGCTCGATTGCCATCTTGTATTGCATCCATCGTTGTTTCGATTTGAATAATGGGGTCGACAATTAATTTTTCAAGTTTGAATTTAACTTGAGCGCTGTCTTCAGATTTATTAATTTTGTACGACCATCGTTCATTCAAAGTACTACCTATTTGCACTAACTTCGAAGCCTGCAAAAACTTAATAGGAATTAACACGCGGGGAGCAAAACCACCGGCTCTAAATAATCTAGATGGATCTTCATCAATTGTGCCAGCGAATAAAAAATCCACTTCACCAAGAGCTAAAGAAGAATTTAATTTTAATTGAAACATTTCTTTAATTTCAGGATCTACCCATATTTGAGCCTTATCAGTCCCTAATGCTAAGTCCGATAATTTTAACTTTCCATATAGCGGGTAGGACTCATCAAATGCAATAATATTTACTAAGCGCGATTCTGATCCAGATCTTAGCATTGCAAATAAGGAATACGTTTGTGATTTTTTTTCGTACTTAAATTGTTTTTCCCATTCCAGGCGCTCATCAGACGTAAATTCTTTACGGGCATTAATAGTAATGTCCCCACCTAATATGATTTGCGCTTTTTCAGCGGTCTGAATAGATAAACTTTGTTGAAACAACTGCAATAAAAAAAATCCTACTAACCCCAGCGAAAAATTTAAAATTAAAAACGAAGTGATTTTTTTAAATCGAAATAGCTCCACCCACACTAGTTTCAGTAAATGTCTTAATCGCACAACTGACCTTGCTTAAGAGTTAATTTACGATCACACATTTTTGCTAGCTCTAAATCATGCGTCACCAATAGAGTGGTCGTATTCGTACTTCTTACCTGAGTAAAAAACAAACTCATCACTTTTTGCCCCGTTTCCGAATCTAAATTTCCAGATGGTTCATCAGCCAGCAATAAGGATGGCTTTGTAATTAATGCTCGAGCTAAGGCTAAGCGTTGGCATTCTCCTCCACTCATTTCAGTAGGTTTGTGTTCGGCTCTACTTTTTAATCCAACATTATCTAACTGTTGCGTGATAAAACTATCTTCGTAATCACGATTTAAAATTTGTAACGGCAATGCTAAGTTTTCAAAAGCTGTTAAATGTGAAATTAAATGAAACTGTTGAAAAATAAATCCTATATTTTCAGCTCTAAATTGGGTCATCTGTTTTTTAGTCAATGTGCTTAGACTATGGTTATTAATATTTATTTCACCACTATCAAATGAATCAAGTCCCGCAACCAAACTTAGAAAAGTGGATTTTCCACTACCCGAAGCCCCTACGATGGCTACGATATCGCCCGTTTTAACAGTTAGATTTAAGTTTTTTAGGATAGTTAATTTTTCTTCACCCTGGCGATAACTTTTTACAACATTCTTTATTATTAGGCTCATAGATCTTTCTTATTTTTTGAAAAAAGGTTGTAAGTACTCATACATCTTATCTGCAATTATTTGATGACCCTTTTCATTAGGATGAATTCCGTCAGCTTGATTTAAATTTGGTTTTCCAAAAACATCATCTAACAAAAATGGAGCTAAATGAATTTTATATTTTTTAGCAAGCTTTGGATAAATTGCAGCAAATTTATTAAAATAGTCTTTACCATAATTGGGGGGAATATTTAATTGCCCTAAAATAATATTTATTTTGTTTTGCTTTGCCCATTTCAAACCGGCTTCAATATTTTTTTCAGTCTCTTCAATTTTTAAACCGCGCAATCCGTCATTGCTACCCAATAAAATCATAACATAATCAGGCTTATCTTTACTAACCCACTTTAAGCGCGACAATGTTGATGCACTTGTAGATCCGCTTGAGCCAGAACTAATTATTTTCCAGTCTAAATTATTTTTTTTTAGTTTTTCTTGAATGATTTGTGGGAATGCAGCGTTTTGGGAAACCCCATAACCTTCAGTTAATGAATCCCCTAGGAATACAAACGTTTTAGTTGCACTGGCGATTTGCGCGTACGCGATGAATAAAGCTGTATAAAAAAAGATCCTAAACATATGTTAGGATCTTAATCAAATTTTCTAAATAGGTAATCTGTTTTTAACAGAACTGTTAAATACTAGCTCTAAATATTAGTATCTATTTCCACCGCCGCCACTACGTGATCCACTGTCACGACCGCCGCCACGACCTCCGCCGCCGCCGAAGCCGCCACCACCATCACGACCGCCGCCGAAGCCGCCACCACCGCCACTTGGACGACGTGGGCGATCTTCTTGAGGCTTAGCTTCAGAAACACGAACTGGACGACCTCCAATTGTTTGATCATTCATTTTATTAATTGCTTCGTCAGCTGCTTGATCATCTTCAAATTCAACAAATCCAAAACCTTTACTACGACCAGACATGCGGTCCATAACTACGCGAGCTGAAACAATATTTCCAAACGAAACAAATGCTTGGTTAAGTTCATCGTCAGTTACAGAGAATGATAAATTCCCTACGTATAATTTCTTTGCCATTTCGTTCCTCCGAAGGCTTGTTGTTTATTCAAGATCCCGAAGCCGAAAGTAAAACTTTACATACGCTGACGGGTTTCTAAAAAATATTTAATACTAGGCTAAATGATCAACCCAATTACGCAAGTATTTTAATAAAGCTGGACAAAAATCAAGATGAATTAAAGGTTTAGTGATGATGCGCGTGACCATGCAAACCATGAGCATGACCATGCACTAATTCGTCCTGTGTTGCAGCACGAACCAACATTATTTCAATATCAAATATTAAAGATTCTCCTGCTAAAGGATGATTTCCATCTAGTGTTACATGCGACTCAGAAATGTTTGTTACCTTCACAACTTTCATTTGTTTTTCAAGTTGCAATTGAAGTGTTGAGCCAAGTTCAATTTTTAAATGGGCCAATTCGTCCCGTGGAACTTCCATCACCATATCGGCGCGAAAATTTCCATATGCTTGATCTGCATTTAATTTGATTTGTTTTTTTTCGCCTTCACTCATCAGTGCTATCACCTCTTCAAGTGCAGGAATAATTTGCTGGCGTCCTTCTAAAAAAGGAAGTGGTTGATTGGGTTCTGAAGCATCTAAAGTTTCGCCTTTATCATTTTTTAAAACGTAATTAAATGCGATAACACGAGACATTTTGTCAGTAATATTTTGAGACATATTTGAGTCCTTTCCAAACTTTTGTCTAGGATTTATCGTGATTTTTTTACCTGAACAAGTCTAAAAATAACTTATTTGTCTCATAAATAATTTCGTATTGAAAATGCCTCAATTCAGAACATATACTTAAGTATGCAGGCTACTGAATTATCTTCGACCAGCCACCGAACGCTAGTTCTTAACGCAAGTTATGAACCGCTTCGCATCGTCTCTTGGCAGAAAGCACTTATACTTTGGTTTCAAAATAAAGTAGATGTTTTAGAATATCATAAAACGCAAATTAGATCCGTTAGCAGCTCTTTCAATTTACCTAGTGTCTTACGCTTAAAATCATATATTCGACCTAAACGAAATGATGGCGTCCGCTTTTGTCGAGAAAATGTTTACATTCGCGATTTGCATACTTGCCAGTACTGTTCAAAAATTCTTCCTTTCCGAGAATTAACTATTGATCATGTGATACCCGCATCGCATGGTGGTCCAAAAAACTGGACCAATGTTGTTGCAGCTTGTCGCACATGCAATCAAAAAAAAGCAAATCGTACTCCGGAAAAAGCCAAAATGCCTTTACTAAAACCTCCGCGCGCGCCTCATTGGTTGCCAGTTATTGAACATGAAGTTGACCCAGAACATGCGCCTTTATCGTGGAAAGATTACTTAAGATTTGATAAAGCTAATTAGTGCTAAAAAATAAAATACTTATTGCTGAATTTATCACGCCGTCAGAAGCCATCGATTTACGCTCGCGTATTTTGCGACCCGGTCAGCCGATTGAAAATTGTATCTATGACGGAGATAATCTAAATTCTTCATTTCATTTAGGGGTACGCCTAAATGAAAATCAAATTATTTGCAATGGTACTTTTATTCAACAGCCTCATAAGTTTTTTAAATCATCAGTAATTCCATATCGTTTAAGAGGCATGGCCACTGATTCTCAGTTTCAAAAGCAAGGGCTAGGTTCTTTAATTATTAATACGGCTTTAAAAATCATAAAAGATAAACAGGGTGACCTACTTTGGTTTAATGCTCGTACCTCAGCTGAAATTTTTTACTCTAAACTAGGATTCTGCTCTACTGAAGAAATCTTTGATATCCCTTTAGCTGGCCCTCATAAAGTCATGTACAAGTGGCTATAAGTTAAGTAAAACTTGAATATGGTAATATCATTAACACACAAGTTGCTTTTAAAAGAGTTCATTGAAATTGTATCTGAAACTAATGGCATAGCCCTTTTCGATACTTTAGACCTTATGCTTTCTTCCTCATTAAAAACTAAAAATACGGATGCGTATTTGTGGGTTCAAGAATTTAAAAGCTTACTTAATGCCTTTATTACTAATGAAATCGATATTCAAAAATTAAAAGCGCATCCCTTTAATTTAGTTTTAGAAGACTTCTTTAAACGCTTTCCTATTAAATACAAAGAGGAACACATTCACTTAACGGGTTCGCTAACTGCTGATTTTGTCTGGAAACAATTAAAACCATTACTTGAAGGCCCTTATGCCAGTGTTTATGAAACTAAAATTAAAGAAGTCTATGGCGCAGCTTCATGGCCCATTCGAAACGAAGAAGACGTTGATCGCCTAATTCGTTTAAAAGAAAATGAAGGCTTTTCAGCTTACTTAAAAATATTATATTTAACAAAATTAATATTTATTTCACGCAAAGCTCATGCCGATGCTTCTTATCACTTAGCAAACGATCTTTATACGAAGTACAATGTTGGATTAATCCGCCTTAAGTTTTCTTTAAGTCGATCAACTTCAAGCTCAACAGAACAAATTCCACTTATTGATGATGTCACTTCGGAAGACGTCGTTATGGGTCTTTATGATGGATTTAGAAAATTTAAAGATGAACATCCCGATTTCAATTTTATTTTGTCTCCATCTTTTCGAAAAGAGTCCGCATTTTTTGACTCTAGTAAATATAAAAATCGCAAAGAACATTTCATGCAGCAAGTTGATGAAATTTTAGCATTAGTTGATAAATATCCGGTCTTAGAAAAGCACCTAAATGAAGTCGACACAGTGGGTGATGAACGCGAAATGTACCGCAAAGAACATTTCTTCGAATTACATTCTGGCTTTAGAAAACTTCAATACCGCGGTTTTAAAATCAGATCCCATCATGGCGAAACATGGCATACACTCAAAAAAGGTATTCAAGCTGTCGACAATGCTATGAATATTTGGCACATTGATACGCTTGAACATGGAATTAGCTTAGGAATTAATCCCAACCGCTATTTTCACCAACTTTATCAACGCGTAATAAAAAACAATTTAGAATCAAAACCCGTAAATCCAAAATCTATCGACTTTGCAGAACTTGTTGGACTTGACTGGGCACAAAACAAAAATGTTTTTGAAAAATTAGTCCAAGGCGTAGTTTTATCCGAACTTGATCGCACCCAATTTTTAAAAGCAAAATTTCATACCGCACGCGAAGTTGAACAATACCAGCATGACGTTTTAAATCGATTGATACAAAAAGATGTTTCTTTGGTAACACTACCTTCTTCAAATAATAAATTAACTGGAAAATTTGAAGACTATAAGGATCACCCATTTTCTTGGTGGGAAAAGAAAAATGTTCAGCTTGGTGTTGGCACCGACAATTATGTCACATTGAACACAAACTTTATTCAAGAAATGTTAATTTTATTACTAACTGACCCAAGTAATTTAAAAATTACAAAGCTATTAATGGTAACTACCGGAGAAACGCGAAGACCCTACATAAGTCACCTTCTTTGGAAAATGCGTAAAGTCGTAAATAGTAATGTCTAACTTAATAAAAGCGTTACGCAACCCAAGATTATTTATTGTCTTTGTTATGGGGTTTTCATCAGGCTTACCCTTTCTTCTTGTTGGCGGGACGCTAAAGGCTTATCTAACAGAAAGCGGCGTTGACCTTAAGACGATCGGTTTTTTCTCGTTAGTTTCCTTGCCTTATACTTGGAAATTTATTTGGTCACCAATCATGGATCGCTATGTTCCTTTTAAATTAGGTCGAAGACGCAGCTGGCTTTTGATCGCTCAAGCTGGATGCATGGCTGCTCTTGTTGCGCTTTCCTTTGTTGACCCCGTTTTAAATTTAACTGTTTTAGCAGTAAGTGCTGTGATCGTTTCTTTTTTTAGTGCCAGCCAAGATATTGCGATCGATGCTTACCGACGAGAAATTCTAACCGATGAAGAGCTTGGACTAGGTTCGTCTCTTGCAATATTAGGATATAGATTAGCAATGCTCTTAGCAGGAGCCGGGGCACTATTAATGGCCGATCATATCTCATGGCCAACTGTTTATTTAGTTATGGCAGCAGTTATGCTTATTGGCGCATTTACAACCTGGTTAGCACCAGAACCAAAATTAGATGTTCCTTTGCCACAATCATTACGTGAATCTATAGTTAATCCGCTTAAAGAATTTTTTCAAAGACCTAATGCGTGGATAATTTTAGCATTTGTTCTTTTATATAAAATTGGCGAATCAATGGCTAGCGACATGCTTAATCCATTTTTTTTAAAAATCGGTTTTACTAAAACTGAAATTGCAGGAGTTTCAAAAGTTTTTGGTTTCTGGGCAGTTATTTTAGGCGGCATTGTTGGTGGAACTTTAATCTACCGTCTTAAACTTTATCGATCACTTTGGTTATTTGGAATTTTACAAAGCTTGTGCATATTATTATTTTCTTTTTTGGCTCAGCTTGGAGCTAATCTTAGTATGTTAGCCGTTGCTGTTGGCGCAGAAAACTTTACCAGCGGAATGGCCTCAGCAGCTTACGTTGCATTTATGGCCAGCCAAACAAACAAACGATTTACAGCGACTCAATACGCCCTGTTAACAAGTTTAATGGGAGTTCCTCGCGTATTTTTTGGCGCAACAACAGGAATTCTTGCAGAAAACTTGGGGTGGAGCCAATACTTTATGGCTTGTACTGTTTTTACAATTCCCGGATTATTAATTTTATTTAAACTGCGCAACTTAATAAACAATCCGCAGGCACCCCCTGCTTAAATAATTTATTAAATTATTTTTCTGGAGTATTTACGATGCAACTGTATCCAGGTCTAAGAAAACTTTCTTTTTCTGTAGCTGCAGGCTTTCTAAATTTTATTCCATTCATATCCGAAGTAAAATTTTGTAAGCATTGATCCAACTCTTTTAATGAAACAGCTTTAATTACCAAATCTTCTGCTGAATAACTTGTAAACAAATAGGTTAAATCAGATTGACCCAAAACTCGCCTAGCTTGTTCTCCGTCAGATTCAACACGCACACCTGACTTTTGCTCTTTATCTGGGATTACTGCAAACATTTGAATTAATTCAGCTTGCGTACTTTTTTTAGAAATTTCTTTAAACCAATAATTTAAATATTTATGAAATGGATCTTTAGTCTCTTCACCAAAGCGATTTAAAATTTCAGCCATTACAAATTTTTTATCATTTGATTTTTCAAATGAAAATTCATGGTTAAACTTAAAGATTACACCACGCTCTGCTAAATAAGTTAAAAATACGTTCGAAAAATTAAATCTGGCAACCACTGGGCGCTCTGAAAGCTTTTGAAGGGCTTCAGCTAGCATTATTGTGGTAGGAAAATCAAAATCTGTTTTAATTAAATCACGACCTACATATTCAGCGATTGATCCCGCACAAGGCAAGTTTGTTTGATAAGAAACTTTTCCACGACTTTCTATTTTAGCATATTCAATTGAAAGGGTAATCGCACCATCACTTAAATCTTTTTGAATATTTATCTGCGATGTATCACCTCGCTTTAGTTCCAAAATATGAAAGCGGGTTAAAAATTCAGGACGCTTTTTAAATTCATTCAAATACGCCGATAGCTTTTGCGCCCAAAAGGGTTCCTCTATTTTTCTACATTTTTGATCAATTTCAGTTTTTTCAACTTCTCTAACCGTTGCTTCTGGAATATAAAATAAAATATTATTTTGCGCTGCCA
Organism: Pseudobdellovibrio sp.; assembly: GCA_049301055.1. Lineage (GTDB taxonomy): Bacteria > Bdellovibrionota > Bdellovibrionia > Bdellovibrionales > Bdellovibrionaceae > Pseudobdellovibrio. Next base: position 189,217 of record JBAQKN010000029.1, read on the forward strand.
GTAATAAACTTTGTTGAATTTCTGAATTACTGTAAACCTGACTAACGTTTTGTGGAAGTCGAATCGGCGTAGTGATACAACTAACAAGCGTTGTTGCACTTAAAATTAAAAAAATTGAACTCAACACTATTCGAATAGCCATATCCAGCCCCCGTGACCCACTAACCGCGCCACTATTAACTACTTTCACTATTTTATAGGATTTTCTATACTAAATCCAAAAATTACTGCATTTATAACCAACTTCATAGACCTTTTAAAATTGAAGCACAGACCTAAGTTCAGTAAAAAAATTAAAAACTATCCAAGCTTGCTGGCAAACGAGTACTAAATTCTTCATTACTGTTTTGCAAAATATAATGTAATGCATCTTTTGACTGTATTATTTGTGCATTTTTTGAAAACTCTTGGGCCTTATTATTTATAAAAGTATGGCTATATAGGTCTGCTAAAGATTTTACATAAAAATAATCATCAGAATTTTTCTCATAGAACTCTTCAAATAAAGAAATGACTTCAGATGATTTATTTTTATCTAGCAAAGTCCAAGCAAGTAAAGGTCGTATACTTAAATTTTTGCCTTTAAGTTCTAATGCTTTTTTTGCAATATAATCAATTTCTAAAGATTTTTTTGATCTATGAAACCACAGCTGACCTAATACCGAATATATTTCAGAATTATTTGGATTTATTTGAATTGCCTCGTGCATTTGCTCATCAAAGGAAATCTTATTACCAACTTGATAAAATGAATATGCAATTTTCAATCTTAAATCTTCATCATTCCTGAAAGCATTAATGCCCTCGATCAATAAATCAATTGCTTCGCTAAATTGATTGTTCGCAATCAGTAGGTCGGAATAAGCTTTATAAATAACCAATGAATCTGGGCGATTTTTATGAGCCATGCTTAAAAACTTAACCGCAGATCCAGGATTTTTTTCGTTTTCAAAATTTGCCGACTCAACTTGCGAAGCACCATAATATTCTGAATTTATAGGTATTTTATTTAGTAATTTTTTAGAATCATCAAATCGATTAGTTAACTGATATATTTTTGATAAATAATAAGTAGCCTCATCACTTTCTTTGCTTTGCAAACACAATTCATACTGAGCTTCAGCAAGCGCATAATCTTTCATCAAAAAACGCATGTGCGCTATTTTCAAACTGTATAATTCTATTTCTGGTCTAGCATTTTTTTGCTTTGAAAATTCATTTAACGCAACTTCATATTTTTTTTCTTGGATTGAAGCTTGCGAAAGCATTTCAGAAATTTCAAAATTAAAATCATTAGTAATTGTATAACGCTGCAAAATTTTAAACACCTGATCCCATTTTTTTGATCTAATATAGGAATCAGCTAAATAGATCACATAGGGTTGAAAGTTAGGCTTACTACCATAAGCTTGCTCTAAAACCAATTGCTCTTGTTGAAACATATTTTGTAATCGATAGAGCGATGCTTTTTCTAAAATTATTTGCTGATAAATTTTTGAATCCGCATTTAAACTAGTTTCCATAAAGTTCAATTTATTTAGCGCTGTTCCAAATTCTTTTTCAAGTTTTGAAATAAAGTATAATGCCCAATTTGCTTGGTCATCTTTTTGATCAAGTAAATTTAAATTTGAATAAATGACTTTCGCCTTCGAATATACCTGAACCGATAAATATAATTCGCCTAGCTTATGCATTGCTATTTTATGATTTGGCTGCTGCTGGATGACTTCGCTTAGTTGCTGTTCTGCTAAATAGGTAGATCCTTGTTTTTTATAAAGATCGGCAAGTAGAATTCTAGCTTCAATATTTTTTGGATCATGAAGAATAGCTAATCGAAATAATTCTAATGCCTTTTCAGGCTGATCATTATCTAAATAGCCCGATCCTAATTCTTCATAATATTTTGTTCTTGAAATTTCACTTGGAAACAAATCGGACACTACCGTATCAGGCTTCTCTGTAGCTTTTATCAAAAAAGAACTGCAGGAGAAACTAGTTAAACTAAGCAATAGTAATAAATATTTAATATATACCGATTTTTTCACTACCCATTTTATCGGCTTAAGTAAGCACGAACTGTATTGAACTAGACCAAACTAGACCTTTATCTTAATCATAACTTCGCTATATTGAATCTAACTGCGTTTTTAATTCTTTAATTTTGCTTAACTTACGTAAAACTTCAAAATTACTTTTTAATTGTTCTAACCCGCTTGCGCCCAAAATTACTGTGCTTACGCTTGGATTCAGTGCACACCATCCAAGTGCCAAATGAGTCATTGAAATACCTGACTTGTCAGAGATTTTTTTTAATTTTTCCACCTTGCTTTTTTTAACTGGATTTTCAATATCTTCCTTTATCCAAGCTAATGAAGACATACTAGCACGTGAATCTTTTGGAATTTCGCTTAAATATTTACCGGTTAATAGCCCTGAAGCTAGTGGACTCCACGTTGTTAAACCAAGTTTCATTTTTTTGTACAACGGCACAAATTCAACTTCAACTTTTTCTTTTTCTAATAAATTATATTGGGGCTGTTCGACGATTGGTCGATGCAAACTATTTGCCACAGCGAAATCATAGGCTTGATCTATCGCTAAACTAGGCCATTCACTTGTTCCCCAGTACAACGCTTTCCCATCGCGAATCATTTGGTCCATTGCAAATACTATTTCTTCAATAGGCGTCTCTGGATCGTAGCGATGGCAATACACAACATCAACAAAATCAGTTGCTAACCGTTTTAATGAATTATCAATTGCTTGCATCAAATACTTTCGATTCAAAGTGTTCTTAAAGTTAACTCGGTCTTCGATACCCCAAAAGAATTTTGTTGTTAATATGTATTGATTACGTGACAAGCCCAATTGTTCAAAAGCAGATGCCATAATTGATTCAGACTTTCCTAATGCATAAACTTCAGCATTGTCAAAAAAATTTACTCCCTGATCTAAAGCATATTTAATGCACTCTTTAACCGGCTTTACATCCATTTGCTTTCCGAAAGTGATCCAAGAGCCAAATGAAAATTGACTAACTTGCAAACCCGAATTACCTAATTTTTTATATTCCACAATATTCTCCTTAAATTTGGCAAAAGCATTCTCTAAGATTTAAATTTTAGTATCAAAAGCTAAAAAAAAATCATACAGTAAAATTTATGTCATTTGAGCAAAGAATACCATTATTTTTACAGCTAGGCTTTTCTTCTGAAGCCATTCCAAAACTAAAAGCGTACATAGATTTATTATGGGCTGCCAATGAAGACTTAAATCTAATTAGTCGTAAAATGACTTTTGATGAATTAATCGACAATCACTTAATTGATTGTCTTTTACCATTAAAATTATTTCCATCGGGCATCAAAACTGTAGCTGATTTTGGTTCAGGCGGTGGATTGCCAGGTGTTGTTTATGCTCTTCAATTTCCTAATATTACTTTTCGTTTATATGAAAAAAGCAATATGAAGCAAGATTTTTTAAAAAAGTGTAAAACCCTTGCACCAAATTTAAAAATTCAAGGTGATATTCCTATCGAATTAATTGGAATCGATCTTATAATTGCTCGCGCCTTCAAACCGATTGATGTCATTCTTGATATTAGCCGCACTTACTACAAGAACCATGGAAAATATTTTTTACTTAAGGGGCGATTAGAAAAAATAACCGAAGAAATTCAACTTGCTCAAAAGAAATTTAAAGATGCAAACTTTAAAATTGAAAAAATTAATTCCCCGATTCTTGAGGTCGAAAGGCATATTGTCTTTATTAACTTTTAATTAGTTGGTAATTGAATTACAAAGCATGTGTTCGGATTCGCTTCTTCGTAAAACAAATCTCCACCATGACTGCTTACAATACCTTTTGAAATACTAAGTCCAAGACCTGTTCCTTGACCCACAGTCTTAGTCGTAAAAAATGGCTGAAATATTTTTTCTGCAACTTGATTGGAAATGCGGTTTCCGCTATCGATTACTTTAATTTCTACAAATTGAGCAGTTTGTTGTATTTTAATATGCACCCATTTTTTTTCCAAATCAGATACAGCATCGAACGAGTTATTTAATAAATTTAATAGCGTTTGTGATAATTGTGTTTTTTTTCCGTAAATCTTCACATCATTTAAATTATCATCAAGTCTTAATTCGATTTTGTGTTTTTTAAATTTTTCACTACAAAAAATTATTGTGCTTTCTATTAATTCCAACCCAGAAAACATAGTTTTCTGCTCATTACTTGTTTCGCGCGAAAATAAACGTAATCCGCTTATAATTTTTGAAACGCGCTGACCACCCTTCAGAATTGTTTGCGCGCGCCTAGCAATATCTGGATTCGGCATGTCAGATTCAAAATTTATTAGCTCAATCATTTCCGCACTTAAAATAATTGCACCTAACGGAGAATTAACTTCATGTGCAATCCCTGAGGCCATTTCACCCAAAGCTGATAACTTTGCTGATGCGATTAACTTTTGCTGAAGCAATTTTTCAGATTCAACTTTAGCTATTAATCTTTCTTTTAAAATCCCAATCATTGCCGCCTGAATTGGGTATGTGAACGCCCACATCATAACTCGTGAAAAATCGGGATCTGTGAATTGAAATAGACTTCCGGGTATTGAAAAATGAATAACTGTGTAAATCCACGAAATCAACGCACTTGCCATTCCTGAAAAAATGCCAAAGCGAAATGCGATAAAAATAACTATAGTTGAAAGTACTCCTGGAGAACTGGGTAGTGCATAGGATGTTGTATCAAGGAATAAGAAAAAGGCAGTCGCAACTAAAGAAAGTGTTGGGCCAAAAACATAACGTTGAACAAATTGTTTTGTGAATATTTTATTAATCATACCTATTTATTTTTTTCAATTAATGCCGCTGTTCCATATACTAGCACCTCAGTAACCCCTTGCATGATTTCAGTAGCATCATAGCGCACGCCAACAACAGCATTGGCTCCAACCTCGCTTGCGTGCTGAAGCATGGACTGAAAAGCCTCTTCACGAGCTTGCTCACAAAGATTTGCATATAAACTGATTCTTCCACCAAAAAAAATCTGAATCCCTGCGCCAATATTGCCTAGAACAGATCTAGATCGAACGGTAATCCCCCGCACAACACCAAGTGTGCTAATCGTTTTATACCCTTCTATCGCAAACGTTGTTGTGGTCATTACTGTTTGTATCTTCATAGATTATACCCCTAGTTTACTTTTAAAAGTTGCTCCCACACGTTCTGCTTAAATCCTACTGTTCCATTGTTTTTGGTTAAAAGAAAGGGACGTTTTATAAGTTTACCATTAATAGACAACAAATGAAGAGCATCCGCATCCGATAAGCCACTTTTAAATTTTTCGGCAATATTAAGTTCTCGGTACTGAACTCCAGATGTATTAAATAGATTTTTTATAGAACCACCACTAGCAATCATAAAATTAAGCATTTGCTTCAACTCTGCTGCGGTTGGAGGCTGCTCAACAATTGCAAATTTTTGAAAAAGAATACCGTTAGTATTAAGAAATTTAATAGCTCTTTTACAAGTATCACAGGCACTGTATTCATACACTTTGATAGACATTCAATATTTTAATCACAAAGCAAACCATTTGGCAAATTTGATAGAATAATTATTACTTTTCATTTTAAATGAGTCAGATAAGAACCCTATGGGGATCTTTTACTACCACCTTACCTTCAAAGCCAATATAGACAGGCCTAAGTCGGCCAAAATATTGCAAATATCAATAATCAGGTAACTAAAAAAATAACAACAAAGGAGATTCTCATGAACTACAAATCAACTGAATCAAGAAAATCAAAAGTAATCCCTGCAAACCAGGATACTAGCTTTGCTTCATTAAAAGATACAAAAAAAAAATTAGCTGAGAAAAGTACAGATTCGCAAAGTGATTCTTCTAGCAAATCAAATATGAAGATTGGTAAAGAAATTCACGATAGCGCTTCGCAAGCACAAAAAAATGTTCCGATTACAGAGAGCAATTTAAGAAATAATTTAAAATTCTAATAATAAAAATGTATTTTTTTTTTGACATCATCTAAAGAATTTATGAATCTTTAGATGATGTCCAGTATAAACCCTCATTTTACATTTAACTATTTACAGCCGGATGAATATCATTTTTCTCATGACTCTGTTTTCTTAGCGCGAAAAGTTTTTGAATTAATTCGCGACCAAAATATAGAATATAGATCAATTCTTGATTTATGTTCAGGGTGTGGCGTTGTTGGTTTAGATTTACTTCATCATTTAAAAAATGACGATCTAAATGCAACTAATTCTATTGATTTCATAGATATTCAAGATATTTACCTTGAATATTTTAATAAAAATATCAAAACTTTGGCTTTGATTTTTAGTAATCTTCCGTCATGTAATTTTTTAAATTTAAATTATGAACAAATTAAAAACAATCCCCTACTTAAAAGTAAATATGATCTAATTGTTTGTAATCCGCCTTATTTCCGCGTATCGCAAGGAGCATTATCACAATCTAACTTTAAAAATCGTTGTCGTTTTTTTATTGATTCAACTTTTGCGGATTTAATTTATTCTATTGAATATTCATTGTCTGAAACAGGAAGTGCATTTGTTCTATTAAAGTCTTTAACAGATCATTCGATATGCATTGAAAAAGAATTCGAACTTTTAAACGCCCACTTAAACTTAACTAAAATTTCCGTTATTCGTAATACAGATTTGTTCAAAATAAATAGAAAAACTTAATAGACTAAACTACGAATCATTAAAAAATGAAATGCAGCTGCTATTATAACTAATACATGAAATATTTCATGATATCCAAAATACTTGGGCGATGGATTTGGATATTTAAAAGCATAAATCACAGCGCCCAGCGTGTAACAAACTCCGCCAATTAATATGAGTATTAATTTATTTAAACCTAAAGCATGATATATCTCTGGCATATAGGGAAGCGCCATCCATCCAACAAAAATATATAATAGCGCTGAAACCCATTTTGGCGATTTTACCCAAAACAAAGCCTGAGTTGTACCGACCGCAGCTGCTATCCAAATCATTAACAGCAAACGCATTCCATCTGCTTCATTCAACACTAATAAACAAATTGGCGTCACCGTTCCCGCTATTAATATAAATATGAATGCATGATCAAGTCGCCTCATCCACATTCGAGCATTATGTTTCCATTCAATGCGGTGATATAAAGCGCTAACACCAAATAATCCGCATAAGCTTAATGAATATACTAATATTGAAACCACAGCTTTTTGGTCGCGACACTCCGCTAGAAGCAATGCACAAGCGCCCAAAGAAAAGAAAAAAGCGGCCTGATGAAAGTGGCCTCGCAAAATTGGTTTTTGAATCGCATTTAGTATTGAAGTCATTTAATCACTATACTAACTTTAAATTAGAAGAGATAACAAAAACGCACCAGCCCATTGGTCCAGAAGGAACGCTAGACCCTGAATTTTTAACTTAAGATTTCTATTCTTTTTCCCGATTACTTTGTTTCAGTAAGAGCAACTTACAATATTAAAATCGGAGCAAATTATGTGGCAAGCGCAAGTGTGGGTTAAATGGAATGAAAAGGCACCAAGAACAAGTGACTGGAATTGGTTAAAAGACTGGTCTGAAGTTCATGCAGCGTGGTCTGTAATGGGTGATTGGGATATGTTGTTAACAATTAAAGCGAATACCCCAGAAGAGGTGGAAAACTTTATTTGGAATAAATTAAGAAAAAAAGAGTGGGTGGCAAATACTCACACGACATGGGCAAATCAAGTCTGGAGTAATCCAAATTGGTCTTGGAAACAAGCTAGTTAGTTTCTAATTGTAGATTTATGATTAACCAAACTGACTTGAAATACTTTATTGAATTGTCTCGAACACTGCATGTTTCACGTTCGGCGGAATGCCTTGGTGTTACTCAACCAACACTAAGTCACTGAATAAAACGCTTAGAAACTGGAGTGTAGCTTTTTATTCGCTCAAAAAAAGGTTAGTCCCTAACCGCTGCTGGCCAGCGTTTAGGTTGCCATTCTGCAGTCGCGCAATACACCATTCCACTATTTCTTGCTGATTTTTTAAATAAATACCCTGATATCAAATTTATTCTATCACATGGATTATCGCGACATATGTCCGAAGAAGTTATAAGCGGAATTTCCGATATCGCATTCGTTGTAAATCCTACGAACCATCCTGATTTAATAATTAAAGAATTAACCAAAGATAGAATTACTATATGGAAATCAAAAAACTGTAAAAACCCTGATGTTCTTATTATTGAACCAGGATTATTACAGACTCAAAACCTATTACACAAATTAGAAAAAAAAGATTTTAAATTTTCTAGAATCGTCGAATCCAGCAGCCTTGAAGTAATATCACAACTTGTTAATTGTGGCGCGGGTTGCGCTTTGTTACCTGAACAAGTCATTAAAGCAATTGCGGACTCTAATGTTCAACATGTAAAAGATTCTCCTGAATTTATTGATCGCATTTCTTTGATCTACAAACATGAATTTAGAAAACTTAAATGCGGACAAGCACTTATCGAAATACTCAGTAAAAAGTTTTAGCATTTAATCCCCTTTTGTTAGCTTAAAGGGATTAAATGCTTGAATTACCTATTTCTTTTCAGAATCAATTTTATTTTTTATTTCAGATGCTTTATCGCCAACCGCATCACCAGCTTCTTTTGCATGATGCTTCATTTTTTTTTCTAAACATTTAGTATCGCTTTCCATACAAACTGCTTCTTCAATACGGTGAGCTCCTTTTTTCATTGCGCGCTTTGCTGTTTTTGCCTTTACTTCAACTTTTTCGCCCATAGTTTCTTCAGCAAAAGATGTTGCCGTAAATCCGATTAATGCTAAAATCATAACTAATACTTTCATTTCTTCTCCTTGTAGAGTTGTTGTTTTTAATTTAATCCACTTTATTAGCTCTACTCAATCTAGTAAATTAAATTAGACACAGAACCCCAAGTGCCCCATGTAAAACTATGCACTTAGACTTAAATGCCCCTTTTTTTTGAATTTGTGGAATTTACTTTTAATATTTCTTATCAAAAGTATTTAAAATTGCCGAAAGAATTTCGACATAACTTTCTGGCCGATCATTAGGGACAATATGGCCCGCGCCTTTTATAATTATTGGCTCTGCCTTAATGCCTGTTATTTTTTTGTAGTTTTCAATTGCTTCCAACTGAATTGCACTTCGCTTGGCATCTTCATTTTCACCTAATATAAAAACACGTCGTGGTGACGTTTCAAAATTTTGCAATCGCATATCATATTCTTCAACAGCTTTTGCCATACCCATATAGCCATCTGTCATACGATCAATGTTTTCTTGCGATTTTAAACGCTCATCGGTTCCAGAATATTGAAGCGCAACATCACCCCAGTATTTTTTAAATGCACTATCCTTTGCGGCTTGAGCAATAGCAGCTCCACCAGGAAAATTTTTAATCCATTGTTCCCATGCTTTAAATGCAATAGCAGCATCCGATGCGTCTTCATCAAAGCGACCAATTGGCGCAGTTTCAATAACGACTGGAAATGTTTTTGGATTTAAATACTGAATTACACTTCCACTGTACGATAGACTAACTATCAATGGTTTTCTAATTTTAAGAGTTGTTACTAAAATTTCAACCTCTTGAGCAAGCGATTCAGAAGTTACATTTTCACCATTTTCAAAATAAGTTTTTTTATTTTTTTCATAATTAACAATTGATGCTGGCTGAGTCGAAAAATGCAGAGATACAAAATTTATTTTTTTTTCTACTAGAAGTTTAATAAATGCATCAGTTCTGTTTAAACCGCGAAAAACCCCTGGAAGTAAAACTAGTGTTGCTTTTGAACTATCCACAATAGCCGAATCATATGCAATTCTTTGCTTGGGACCTACATCGACATAACCTTCACTAGGAATGCTATCCGCAGGCGCAGCAAAAGCTTGAGTAACACCAACCGAAGTAAATACATAGAATGTAAACACTAAACTTAAAAATTGTTTCATTGGAGTCCTCTTTAATTCTGTCTGTATTTTAGTTTTTCGATCATAATACATATAGATGCAACCTTGATACTGTCATGATTCTGTACAGGTATAATTTACAGCAAACTCTTTGTACATAGCCTATTCACGACAACGACGCAAATGGGCTTAGAGAATAGTGCTTCACCTTTACCAAAACTTGTTGTTAAGTGAAGGGCCATTAATACGAAGGATCTATGAACTACAACCCAGATTTCTTAAAAAAAACCGTCGATTTATCTAGAAAAAATATGTATGAAAATATTGGTGGTCCATTCGGAGCTATAATTATTAAAGACGGCAAAATTATTGCAGAAGGCTCAAACCAAGTTACCTCAACTAATGATCCTACAGCCCATGCTGAAATGGTTGCCATTCGCAAAGCGTGTCAAAATTTACAAACATTTGATCTTTCTGGTTGCGAAATCTATTCCAGCTGCGAACCGTGCCCAATGTGCCTATCCGCAATTTATTGGGCTCGATTAGAAAAAATTTACTTTGCCAATTCTCGTCAAGATGCCGCAAATATTGGATTTGATGATGATTTTATTTATCAGGAGATTCCAAAGAATATTGAATCTAGAAAAATTTCCTGCATCCATGTTGATTCTGAGGACGCTAAAAATGTGTTTCAAGAATGGCAAAATAAAATAGACAAGATTGAATACTAAAATTATTACAGCTTAACCCAATCTTAATAAGGAGTTTTGCTTTTTTGTGTTATACCTAAGCAAAACGAAAATAACATGCGTGTAAAGCGCCCTTAAGGAGATTTTATGAAAACTGCTTTAATTTTATCTTTATTAACACTTGGCTCATTTTCTTATGCTGACTGCCTGCAAGAAGCCCAAATTATTGCGAAAGTAAAAGCCGTAGAAACTAAAACATTATCTAGTTGCAAAGTATCTATCGATATTAAATCTATCCAGCATTTTAGCTCTAGCCAAGCATGCCCACTATCAATTGAAGATGTTTTAACATCAACTGTTGAAGTTGGTTTATCAAGCGGTCATGACTGTCGTTTAGAAGCTGGTGATACCTTAACCGGTGTTTTAGTTAAGAACTCAGCTGGCGTTATCGTTTTAGAATAGTTTCAACTTTTTAAGTATCTCTTCTGAATGTGCTAGCTCACTTGTCCTAAGTTAACTAGCACATTAGTTTTTTCAATCCTTAAAATAAGTTAAATCTTATCCCAACAACTTCAATGCTAATTGCTGTTGCTGATTCGTTTGCGCTAATACAGCGGTTGCAGCCTGTAATAAGACATTATTCTTAGCCATATTACTAGACTCTTCTGCTATATCTGCATCACGAATTCGCGAATTTGCGGCCGATAAGTTTTCGTCTGTTACCATTAATGTTTGCGAAATAGTTTGTAAACGATTTTGCATGGCTCCAAAATTTGCGCGCATTCCATTTACATAATTAATCGCATTATCAACCACATCTAAACCAATACGTGCTTGTTCTTTATTAGCCACAGTTAATTCATTCATCTGCAGCGAAGCTAAAGTTGTATTACTGGCTTTAACATCAAACGATATTCGATCATTGAATTCGTTATTATTTACACCAATTTGAATATCTAACTTTTCACCCACACCATTTAGTAAGGATGTTCCGTTAAATGCCGTTGTTTGCGCGACCCGATCGATCTCTTGCTTCAACTGTTGGTATTCAACGTTCGTGTAACCACGTTCGCGATCACCAATGGTATCCGAAGCGGATTGCACACCAAGTTCCCGTAAACGAACTAGCATATTACTAATTTCGCTTAATCCACCCTCTGCAACTTGCACCAATGAAATTCCATCATTCGCATTTCTGTTAGCTTGCTTGCTACCCCGAATCTGCGCTTTTAAATTTTCAGATATGGCCAAACCGGCCGCATCGTCTGATGATTTATTAATTCTATAACCCGATGAAAGCCGTTCCATCACTGTGCCCTGGGCATTACTTAACCCATACATGTTCTTACGAGCATTCAGCGACGGAATATTTGTTGCTATTCTTAGTCCCATATTATCCTCCCTGTTTATTATTCATCCGTGAATTGTCCTTTCCTTGGTTAAGCTAAAAATCCTTTTTTAGCTGGTTAGCACTTTTTTCTTAAACGTCATCATGATGCTTAAGAAAAATAAAATTTTTAATCTTTAAACTAACCATTGCTGATCAATATAAAGTTTGATTTAAGTCGGGCCCTGCTTTCACAAAGCCCATTTTTCGCAGGAAGCCGTATCACATCAGCGTTGTCATCGCCCACACCTAAAGAAAAGGTTTTTACTTTTCAACTTACCCTTTGTTTAACAAAGATAAAGCTAGTGAAGGTTGCTGATTTGCCTGGGCCAGAATTGAAGTTCCAGCTTGCAGCATAATATTTTGTCGAGCTAATTCAGAACTTTCTTCAGCAATATCTGCATCACGGATTCGTGAATTAGCAGCCGATAAGTTTTCCGCATTAACTTGAATATTATCAATAGTTGAATTCATTCGGTTTTGAAGAGCTCCAAAATTAGCTCTCAATCCGCTGACATAATTAATGGCGTTATCAATCGCACCTAAAGAATTTTGCGCCGTTACTTTATCGTATGCGCCGGTTAAATCTAAACCTAATGACTGAATTCCCGCATCTGTCTCGGCCGAGTTAAATGATAATCGATCTATATTTGGAGAATTTTTTGTTCCCACTTGAAATTCAATCACAGAGCCAATACCAGAAAGCAATGGAGTCCCATTAAACTCTGTTGAACTTGCGATGCGATCGATCTCTTCTAGCATTTGTCCGTATTCGATATCTACTAATCCACGTTCACGATCACCGATCGTATCTGAGGCGGCTTGCACGCCTAGTTCTCTTAAACGAATTAGGATGTTACCAATTTCTCCAAGACTGCCTTCAGCTGTTTGAATCATTGAAACGCCATCTTGAGCATTTCTTGAGGCTTGTTTTATTCCACGAATTTGGGCTTTTAAATTTTCAGAAATTGCTAACCCAGCCGCATCGTCAGAGGCTTTGTTAATGCGTGATCCAGATGATAAACGCGACATCGCTTTATCTAAAGAAAGTTTTGTTGTCCACAATGCTCGTTGCGCTGTTAAGGCGCTGCCATTGGTGCTGATTCTCATTCCCATAAAACCTTCCTCCGTGAAGGGTAACTTCATAACTATTGGCAAAATCCATTTCGCCAAGGAATATGTCGCTAAAGCTCGTCTTGTGCCTTAGCTAGCGCGATTGTCTCGTTCTTAAACAACTCATCGGCTCATTCTGAGAAAACATAATAGATACTTTGCAAATCTAGACCTAAGTTCCGTTTATTTTGGTTATAAACAAACCTAGAGCATAAGGTACCTGGTACCTTTTAGCCCGAAAGGTACCAGGTACCTTTTTTATTCTTTAAAATAGGCTTTTTTTAGAGCTGTTCTGATTTTACTTTTCTCGTCCGATTTATAGCTTTTGTTTAACCAATTTAGGTCTAAATAGTGACCGCTTTCTATGACTGGGTAATCAAAGACAGGGAATTCAAATTTTCTTTTTCCTAATACAAATTGAAATGAACTATAGGGATAAGCTTCGACAGTCTCTGCCAAGCCAGCCTCGACAGGATTGCGATATACATAGCGATATACCGTTAAGTAGTATCTAGGGTCGTCAACAACTGTAGAGTAATATCTGCTGCCAAAATTTTGATTTATCTTTCCACTTAAAAAATTAATTTCTTTACTTATTTCGCGATTAAAATAAGTCATAAATTTACTTAAATTATTTTCTGGGCATTGAACAATTAAGTGATAATGATTCGGCATCAGAACAAAGGCATGAACTTCAATATTAAACGCGAATGAGCAGAAATGAAGCCGATCCGAAAATACCCTCCACAACCGCTTCATATCTAATGGAAATGGAACTTTATTTACTGTTCGATCAGTAACATGGTAGGGAAAGGTCGACTGTAAAACGCGCTTAAATCTTGGCATAATCCATAGGTATTCAAATATCAAGACCATCACAAATCGAATAAAACAGCATTTAACCCGCTTAAAAACTGATTTTCGGAAAAAGGTACCTGGTACCTTTACATAGAAAAAGGTACCAGGTACCTTCTTTTTATGGAAATTCGTGACCCAATACATGGCTCTATTCAGTTAAATGATGGTGAAGAAGCAGTAATCGAATCGGTTGAGTTTCAACGTCTGCGTGAGATCAAACAATTAGGCTTCTCTGAGTTTAGTTTTCCGGGGGCGACACATAATCGCTTTTTGCATTCGATTGGCGTCAGTCACGTCGCCGGGCAAGTTTTTGATTCTATTTTCAGAGCTTATCCATTTTCAAAAACTTCTGTAAAACTGCGCCTGCGACAAACCGTAAAACTAGCAGCACTGTTGCATGATATTGGTCATGGCCCATTAAGCCATACCACTGAGCAGGTTATGCCTATTTTACAAAAATTAAATATTAAAATTTATCAAGATCAAAACATGGATCAAACTAGGCAAGCTAATCATGAAGATTACACGATTAAATTTGTTACCGATTCAACAATTACCAGCATTATAAAAGATAACTTTGTTGATATTTTACCAGAGCATGTTGCCTACTTAATCGATAAGAACTTAACGTGCGACGAAAGTATTTTCACCGATGGTGGAATTAATTTCCGCCCACTACTAAGTCAAATCGTTAGTTCTGAATTAGATGCAGACCGTATGGATTATCTAGAGCGCGATTCTTTTTTCTGCGGAATAAACTATGGAAAAATCGACAAAGACTGGTTAATGCAAAATTTAACTTTTCATTTAGTGAATCAAAAAGCTTATTTAGCCTTAAATCGCAGGGCACTTTATGCATTTGATGATTTTTTAATTTCACGGCATCATATGCATTTGATGGTTTATTTTCATCACAAAAGTATTATTTACGAAGAAATGCTAAATCGCTATTTAAACTCGGCAGATTGCAAATTCTTTTTGCCAGCTGATTCAAAAGAATACATCAACTACACGGATTATAAATTATACGAGCATTTAGATACGGTTGATAATGAATGGGCGCAAAGAATCGCACAAAGAAAACCCTATCGCGTTGCTTTAGAATTACATAACCAAGATTCTTTACGTATCGAACGCATTAAAAAAATGTTCGCTGAAAAAGAATTTGATGTGATTCATGCCAGTTCCAATGTGCGCTTATCAAAATACCATTCTACAAATCCAAATGAAAGTATGAATATTTTTGTGGTCGACCAATATGACAAATGGGATGAGCCATCACCCGTTGATTTAGCGACTCAGATTTTTCAAAAATACGAAGTTGCCAGAGTGATTGATCGTTTTTATGTAGCACCTGAAAAGTACGATGCGATTAAAAAAATGTTGAATGAAGTTCGGTATTAAAATTAAACTTTATTAGGTACGCGAATTCTGCAGCTGTATTTAGTTTATACCTGCTGCAGAACTAACTGTAATCTCTCCACCAACGGACATATCAGACAAATCAAGACCTTCCTTGGTTTCTAGGTTATCTAGCATTACATCTCCGCCAACCCAATCAGGAAACCTTAACCCCTGCGCTGCTTTAAGAAATCTTAAATACAGATGATTGCCTATTCGAGATGGCAATTGCAAACCTTGTGGCAACTCAAGAGCACTTAAAAAGACACTTCCACCTATTGTCATATAGGACATATCAAGACCATCTTCTGCGGATTTAAGTGAAAGCAAACTCACATCTCCACCCACAGTACGTGGCATACTCAAACCTTTTGTCGAGATCAACGCATACAGGTTTAAATCTTCACCCACAAAATCAGGCATAATAATACTTTTAGCCGAGACTAATTTATCAAGTTTAAATGCTCCACCAATTTTACGTGGCATTATTGCCCCGTCGTAAGCTGAAACAACTTCTTTTAAGTTGTAATCCCCACCTATAGATTTGGGATGAACTAATCCTTTTATAGAAACCATTTTACTTAAACTAACACTCCCACTTACTATTTCAGGAAGCACCACTCCTTCGCCTGAAGTTAGGTGGTCAAAATTTAAATCGCCATAATGAAATTTAATTCCGCCACGCAAGGCTTCTTTATTGGTTAAAGAAATCTCATGCGCCTTTAGTTTACCATCGAACGCCAGCAAAATATCTTTTCTAGGGTCTCTGTTATAAAGAATTTCTTTTATTCTTGTATCTTCGTGTTGCCCAAAACCTGCAATTTTTCCGTCGATTTCGTATAAAAAACGCAATTCCTCTTTTGATAAATCCAAACCATTTTTATGATTCTTTTTAATTTCAGTAAGCTTTTCCATATCTAAGAATCTTTTTTGATATTGATCAGCTTCTTTTCCAAATTCCAGCAACTTTTCTTTTAGTACGCTTGTATTTACCATGTCGGCATCAATATTTTGCTCGGGGCCAATTCCTCTGATTTCATCAATTTTTGGCCCATCCATATGAATAGCTAATCGTGGAATTTTTGCTTTTCCGAACTTGTCATGACTGTAATAAATATAAAAACCACCTATCTTAAGTTGCGTTTCTGCTGTTAGCTCTCCTTGAGCCGTGCACCAGCTAATACCTATTCCCTGCAAAGATTTAAATAGTGGTGCAGAGTCAGTTCCTTGTTTATATTTCACCCAGAGTCCACTAGTAGTACTTGGATCCCACTTTTCTGAATTCAAAATCTGCAATGCTCTTCCATAAAGTTTTCCAAAATTTGCTACTTTTAAATAATTTAAAAAAGCAGCGTCTTTAAAATTTTCAAGCGATTTATTGTTTACACTGTTTACCATAGAATCCATAACAATCTCTAAAGCTTCGCGATTTAACTCTGGGTAGGGTGCTGCCTGACCCGGGCTTCGATCCTTAAAAGTTCCAGACTCAGGATCAAATGTAGAAAGTTTTTTTAAACTTGTGAAACTCCAATATTTGGCCCACATAGGATAATTTTCTGAATCTGACGAGAAAAAATAATCCAACCATTTTTCAAAAGATTTTCGCTGATCATCAATAACTACTTTAGCAAGATCTTGCTTCACTTTTTCAGTTAATTCCAAAATATCTTTACCTTTTTCTTGTGCAATTTCAACCTGCAAGTCAAAGTAACTTTTTGAAATTTTATGCGGCTGTATCACAGCGTTTGCAAAATAATATTCTTTGATACGCGCAATAACTGTTGGATTACTTCGCCGCTGTTGATAACTGTGTTCGAGATATCCTAACCAAGCTGCTATTTTTTTTTGTGGTTCTATAAGCGGTTTTAAATTATTTTTATTAACTTGCTGTGTGCGATGTTCAACAAAAGCTGATTTGGCTAAGTTAGGGTACGTTTTATATAAAAATCGAGGTCCCGCAAAAGGGTCTTCTTTAGGCGGCTTAGGAACAACTTCTGCGAATAATTGCCGACATTGCCCGGACGCAAAAGTTGGCAACGCATGAAAAAAACTTAGACAGCTTAATAGCCCAAGAATCAATAGCTTTGATTTAGTAGTCATAATCCCTCGATAAACTAGAAGGATTCATTTTTTAAGCCATTTTTTATCTTTAGAATATCGCGTACTAGAATATAAACATTCAATAAATTTAAAGCTGTTCACTTGTATCAATAAAATGACTTAAGTTCTACAAAGCAATCAAAATATCTATTCGGCAGTGTTCGGATGGGAATCTTTTCATCGCTTAAGAACAAGAGTTCCCATAGTTGTCAAATATTGCTAATTAAAGCCATATTTGGCTTTATTGAATTTGTTGAAGGAAAATATGAAATTATTAAACACTATATTAATTCTAGTAAGTATATTCTCGGCAAAGGCCCTTGCAGTTCGAAATGTTGGTAATGGCGGTGTCGGTGTGCTTTGTGAAAATTCAACAAGCCAACAGCAACTTGAACTTTTTGATATTTTTGAAGGAAAATCTTTATTAGGACTATTCCCTATACCAACATCTGAAAGCCATATCGACATTGCTAATAGAAATATTTTAAAATTTGCGAACTTATTTAACGATAAACAGATTTCTGATGTGCTTCAAAAGAAACTTTCTGAAATTATTCAAAATTTAAAGATCCTTCCGATTGGAGTAGGACTTGAACTGACTGATGATGTCGACAATTTTATTAAACCTAAAAACTGCAAGATCGTTCAAATTATTAATTTCCGGAACGATGGACAAGTCTATGCAGATTCTGATTTCTGGAATTTACTTGATTCAACAAATAAAGCCGCAGCTTTAGTTCATGAAACAATTTATTGGTACCTTCGGCAAACAAGCACTGAAGTCGATCAAAAGACTGGCCATGTCGTTGTTAATGAAGTTGATTCTGCACGGGTTAGAAAAATAGTTTCGTATTTATTTTCAAACCAACCGCTTCAATCTTTAGGAACTGAACGAGGCAATGCTTTAGAAAATCGAATCAAATGCTCAAATTACGATGATATTATGGCCAAGTCTATTGGCACGACTGAATTCATCTTACTTACCGAACAAGGGCAAATAAAAGCGCGCTTTATTAAATTAAGCGGTAAATTAATTGTCTCAAGAACCGAAGCTACTTTTGAAAAAGAAGAAGGCTTGCAAGAACTGCCTTTAAATTCGTTAATCGATAAAGAAATTTCAATAGACTTTGGTGGCTACACGACTTTAGAAGAAATGAAAAAAATCGGTGGCTTCTACATCACAATACACGATACGAATCAAGCAATCGAATATACCACGCAGTTTCAGTGCTATAATTATAATTGATACTGCATAAAAAAGATAATTACTTACCTAAATCCGTTCAATAATGACAGCTACGCCCTGGCCGCCACCGATACATGCCGAACCCAATGCGTACTTGCCACCCGTGCGGTGAAGTTCGTACACCAAGTGATTCATGATACGTGTGCCTGATGCTCCTAATGGATGCCCAAGGGCAATGGCTCCGCCGTTGGTATTTGTTTTTTCTGGATTTAATTTTAATTCTTTTTCAACAGATAGATATTGGGCCGCAAACGCTTCGTTTACTTCGACTAAATCCATTTGTTCCATTTTCAAACCCGCTTTTTCTAATGCTTTTCTTGCAGCGCCAACAGGTCCAATGCCCATAATTTTTGGATCGCAGCCAACCGAAGCCCAAGAAACAATACGTGCTAGCGGCTTGAAACCTTTTGCTTTTGCATAACTTTCGCTGGTAATTACAGAGCATGCGGCTCCATCAACAATTCCTGAAGCTGTTGCTGCGGTAACTAAACCATCTTTTTTAAATAATGGTTTTAATGCAGCAATTTTTTCTAAGGTTGCATCTGGCTTTGGATGTTCATCTTTATCAATAACCACAGCACCTTTTTTTGTAGTTACAGTCACCGGAGTAATTTCATTGGCAAAAATATTTTTTTCTAGAGCTAATTTATAACGTTGCTGAGATTTAATAGAATATTCATCGCATTGAGCGCGTGTGATTTTATAAATCTCGCCCAAATTTTCTGCGGTAATTGCCATAGGCATTTTCACATGAGCATCGGTTAAGGCAGCAGTCATTAAATCTTCCAATTCATAATTTCCTAAGCGCAATCCATCAAATCGAACTTTGCGTGCAACGTAAGGAACTTGCGACATTTGTTCAACCCCACCCGCTAAAACGCAATTTGCACTGCCTGTTAAAATCATTTCAGCAGCGTTTATCCATGATTGAAATCCTGATCCACAAAGTCGGTTTACATTGTAAGCGCCAACATTTTCAGGAATTCCCATTTTTAAACCCACATGCCGAGCTAAGTAAGCTGCGTCCGAGGCACTTTGCACGACATTACCGATAATAACATGATCAATATCTTCGGGCTTTACATTGCCAGCTTGCAAAGTGCTAAGTCCTGCTGCAACTGTTAGCTCTGTCGCTGAAACATCTTTGAATGATCCACCAAAAGCGCCGAATGCTGTTCTTTTACCTGATATAAAAACTATTTTTTCCATGTTATATCCTACTACATTGAGTATATTGTTTGGTATGCAGTTAAGGTTAGTTTTAATCAATATCCTCAGCAAGGAGATTTTATGAATACACTAGTCATTGGCTCTGGTGGTCGAGAACATTCCATCGTTAAAAGCTTTGCTGAATCTAGCACCATAAAAAATATTTTCGTTAGTCCAGGAAACGCTGGCACCGCAGAAATTGCCACCAATGTTGAACTTGATTTAAAAAACCATCAAAGCGTTGTGCAATTTTGTCTAGACCAAAAAATAACTTTTGTCTTTATTGGCCCGGAGGATTCTTTAGTCGATGGCTTATGCGATTCATTGCGCGCCGCAAATATTTTAGCAGTTGGTCCATCAAAAATAGCAGCGCAGCTTGAAGGCTCAAAAATATTTGCAAAAAAGTTTATGGAAAAAGCAGGAGTACCCACAGCAAAAGCAGATGTGGTTAATTCTGTGGAAAGTGTACTTTTAGCAGCTAAAAAATACGCTCCCCCTTATATTTTAAAAGCGGATGGACTTGCTGCTGGTAAAGGTGTTTTTATTTGTCGCACTTTAGACATGTTAGAAGCCTGCGCCAAAAAAATATTCGTTGATAAAATTCTAGGTCCCGCCGGAGAAACTGCCTTACTAGAAGAAAATTTACCCGGCAGTGAACTTAGTTTTTTAGTGTTAACAAATGGTGAAGATTTTCAAGGCTTGCCGATTGCACAAGATCACAAGCGTTTGTTAAATAAAAATATGGGTCCTAATACGGGCGGCATGGGCACAATTGCTTCAATGGAATTACCGATTCAATTGTATCAAAAAATAATTCAAACAATTATTAAGCCCACGATCGACCAATTAAAAAAAGAAGCTTATTTATTTCGTGGAATTCTTTTTTTTGGCCTTATGGTTGTTGATAATGAACCGTATGTTTTAGAATACAACGTGCGCTTTGGCGATCCCGAGACTCAAGTTATACTTCCATTAATACGAAATGATTTAGGAAAAGTATTTTTTGAATTAGCCGAAGGGCGCCTAGAAAAATTAACGTTTAAGAATAAAAAAGTAATTTGCTTAGTGAACGCTGCCGAAGGTTATCCAGACAATCCAATTAAAAATACCCGCATTGGCTTACCTTACGGATTTAAACCCGATGCCTATATTTTGCATGCAGGTACAAAATTAAATGAAGATGGCCAACTTGTTTCAAACGGCGGCCGTGTGCTAAATGTAATCGCCATTGATGATACTTTTGAAAAAGCAAAGAATAAAGTTTTAGAATTAAATGCTAAAATTCAATTCGAAGGCAGGCAGTATCGAACTGATATTGGAAATTACCAATCAAAACGTAATGAAACTTGAGATCTGCTTTCGATAGGCGACATGGCATGAGACAAAACAATGTCTTCGCGATCAAAAATACGCTCGAATACCTCAGCTTGCGCCGTCGACGCCTTAGCATCGTAGTTGATTCCGCCTTTGAACCAACCTTTGTATTCTAATTTTGCTAAGGCTTGCATCGCTAAGATTTTAAAAGAAATTTTATGCTCTGTTTTTTGTTCTGAATTATCTTTAAAGCTAACTTCGGCATTCATTTTTTTTTCGACTGTATTGGCCGCTTGTCCAATAGTTGTGTTACGCATTGGAGTATTTTCCCACCATAAACTAAATGAATTATCAGCGATTTTAGACACCACTTCGCTGCCTGATTCATTGGGTGCAATTACTTTGGGTTGAATTTTTTGTGACGTTTCTGCGGAAAGTAGTGGTGTAGATATGTCCGTTGGCATTACCAAAACCTTAGTTTTGCTAATACTGACTTTGCACAAACATTTGGAGCTGATGGCTAAAGCTATTACAAATAATGATAAAGCTTTTAATGCGATCATACACACTCTCCTACCCACTATCTATTCAAGTGTTGGGCCAGGCTGGTCGTGTATAAGTGGTTTATAGCGTACTATTCAGAGACATTTTTTCCAGAAGTGTACATAAATTGTATAGCTGATGTTAGTTTGGTCATTCTTCATCCAAAATATAATTCATCGGATTGACCGGGATACCATTTACGCGCACTTCGTAATGCAAATGGGGACCGGTGGATCGCCCTGTGTTTCCGGTGGCTGTAATGACGTCGAATTTATTAACTTTTTGTCCGACTTGAACATAAATTTGCGAATTATGTGCGTACCTTGTTAGAACACCGTAACCATGGTCGATGGAAACCAGCTTACCGTAGAACTCATCCCACCCAGCAAAACTAACAACACCGTCCGCAGGTGCGCGCACAGGAGTGCCCGGAGATGCCGAGATATCCACGCCCGCGTGCATTTTTTGTTTTCCATTAATTGGATCAATACGGTAACCAAATCTTGATCCAATTGGCCCGCGCGATGGTTTCATGTTTGGCGTTGCTGATAATAAACTTTGCCGATCCGATAACATTTCCCATAACTCGATAACAGATTGTTCTTTTAATGTTGAATCTTTTACTGCTTCATCGATTCGAATTACTAAAGTAGCATAATTTGAAGTTGATTTTTCAGTCGCGATTTCGCCCTTTAAAGTATTTACTGGATTTTCTACATTGATCATTGGCTCTTGTTCCGAAAGTTGATCATTCGTCATACGCTCTTGTGGAACAGCTCCGGATGAATCCGCCAATGTTTGCGCTGGAAAATTTAATTTCTCGGCTCGATCTTTCATCTGAGTATCCGTAATTAATTTTAATTTACTGGTAATCATTCCGACGCGATCAAGACCTGACTGCAATGTTTCTAATTTACCTTCAACAACTTGAAATTGTTTTTGCAAATTTAAATTAATTATTTTTAATTTTTTATTTTCGATCGATTGAACTAATAAACCAAAATAGTCAATAAAACCTGCAAATAATGACACTACTGAAACCGCTAGTATAAAAATAGAGATTTTAAAATAGCTCATGGGAACAGTTATTTTTTTCGTTTGGCTATCGTCGTTAGTGACCAAATAAATTGTTACTACTTTTTTTGTATCGCTCATTTAAACAAGCCTACACTTCTTGAATTTGAAGAACAAGAACCGTCACGTTATCGTCTCCGCCATTAGCTAATGCATTTTCTATCATCTTAGGCGTAACTTTATCCATTGGGTTTTGGTTAAAAATTTGACACATTAACTGATCATCGACCATTCCGCTTAATCCATCTGAGCAAAATAAAAACACATCACCAACAGAGCATTCACGTTCGATTACATCTGGATAAACATCACGCTCGAAACCCACACTGCGAGTAATAACATTTTTTCCGATTGTTTTATGCGCTTGCTCTTCTGTTAACAATCCCAAGCGAATTTGTTCGTTGATTAAGGAATGGTCTTCAGTCATTTGCCAAATATATGGCTTTCGATAAATGTAACTGCGGCTATCACCAACATTCGCAATATATATTTTATTATCGCGAATATATCCCATCACCATCGTTGTTCCCATGCCACTTAATTTTAAATCTGTTGCTGCACGATCAAAAATACGATGGCTAGCTTCTTCGAATGCTTGGTATAAAACTTCTTTCGGAGTAAAACGATTTGCTTTGGGATGTCCAACAACTTCGCGAACAGTTTCTACGGCAAGTGCAGATGCAACTTCACCACCCTGATGCCCACCGACACCATCAGCAACTATAAATAGACCTAAGCGTTCATCAATCAAAAAAGAATCTTGATTGCCTTCACGCTTTAAACCTTTATCTGTCAAACACCAGGATTGAAATCTCATTCCTATACATTGTCACAGTCAGCCACGCTCGAGTCAAACCGCAGCAAGCTTTTTGCCACTAGACTTCAGTCCAATTGTCTAGAACTTTACTAAAAGCACATACCAAAGCCTACATGTGAACAGCGATACTTCCGAGTAGTAAATCAAGCTGAGACGTAAACCTGTATTGAAACTGCAGTTTTGCATTATTACAGTCCAGCAGAGGAACTAGCTATGAAAAGAAAATTTACATTTCGAAACTATGTTATAGCCTCAATACTATTTCACGTTATTTTCGTTTTTTCGATGTTTTTAACTTCACTACTAAATACCAAATCAGCAATAAAAGAAGCTCCTGTCGAAGTTGCTTTATTAACAGAAGAAGAAATGAAAGCTTTGCAACAGCCTTTACCCGAAATGAAACAAATTGCAGATTCTTCTGCAAATGATACAGCAACTGATAAAGCAAAATATTTAAGTGAAAAAAATAATTCCGTAGAAAAAGAAACGAAAGCACGTGTTGCTGATCAATTTAAAAATTCAACCAAACAGGCATCTAAAAAAAGTTCTCCGGAACAGAAACAAGTTGCTTCTAAAGTTAAACAATCTGCTCCGCAATTATTTAATCCAACGTTTGACCCCTACGCGGCTTTAGCAAAAAAAGAATTGGCAATGGAACTTAAAAACTTATCCAAAGGACAAGCTGCTACTGAAAATGGAGAAGCTTCTTCCACGAATGATCACCTTGATGGTGTCACAGAAGATTTAATTACAAAGTTAAATACCAAAGAATATAAATATTATGGATTTTATCATCGCATCAAATTGCAGTTGAATCAGTGGTGGCAACCAAAGGTTCGCGAAAAAGTGACTCGCATGGTACGACAAGGTCGCACAATTGCTTCAGATACGAACAAAACGACTAAATTAGTGATCGTGCTTAACGACATTGGAAATTTGATCAAAGTTCAAGTTCTTGGAGAATCTGGAGTCCGCGATCTTGATGACGCAGCTGTTGAGGCTTTTCGTCAGGCTGCGCCATTCCCAAACCCTCCTAAAGGCATTATAGAAAGCGATGGCACTGTTAAAATTCGCTGGGATTTTGTTATTGAAAGTTAAGACTCAAAATACTAAAGTCTTTACTCTATAAAACAAATTTGGAAACTGAATCAGGAGACTTTTGTGTCGTCAAAAAACCCACCTATTAATCTAAAAGAATTACCACGTGAAACTTTAGAATCTATTGCTCGTCGCGCTCATTACTTTGCAACACAAATGATTTACATCGCAAATAACCGCAGTGAAAAAGATAAAGGCGATCCAAAAATTGGTGGTCATGCTGCAGGTTGCGCCAGTGCTTTGCATATTATGGGAGCCTTACATCTTATCGTAAAATCTGGCTTTGATCATATCGCAAATAAACCTCATGCCAGCCCAACGGATCATGCTTATAATTACTTATTAGATTTATTTCTAAATTCCGATTTAACAAAATTATCTGAAGAGCAAAAAAATATCGCAATGACCGGTCTTCGCAAGTATTCAAAAAATGGCGAACCTGTTTTTCAGTCTTATCATTCCACTTACGATTCAGATCATCATAATTTTTTCCCATCAGGAACTGTTGGCATCCCACCCGTTCAAGCCGGATACTTGGCACTAGCCTACCGATTCGCACAAGAGCACAATTACAATGTGCCTGAAGCGCACTTCTGGGCTTTGTCAGGCGATTCTGAATTCCGCGAAGGTTCAATGTACGAAGCTGTTCCAGATTTTGCAGATCGCGAAATTGGAAACTTAACTTGGATTGTTGATTACAATCGCCAATCTTTAGATGGTCATCGCATTATTAATGAAAAACAAATCAAGGGCACTGATGCCGACCGCATTGAAAGAACAATGGCAGCCAATGGCTGGGAAGTTATTCAAGTTCGTCATGGTTCAAAACGCCAAGAACTTTTTCAAAAACCCGGCGGCGCCGCATTCAAAAACTTTTTAGAAAATGAATTACAAGATTATGAATTACAAGCATTGCTTTTAGTAAAAGATATCAAAGCATTAAAAAAAGGAATTGTAAAAGAGCACGCAACAATGAAGAAATTTATTGAAGCTGTTAGTGATCAAGAACTTTACGATGCCTTCCGCGACTTTGGCGGCCACGACATGATTCTTTTAGCCGATGCCATGTTAAAATCAAAAGAATCTACAAAAAAACCAACCATAATTATTGCCCATACCTTAAAGGGTTGGGGTTTAAAAATGGCTGCGGCTCCTGGAAATCATTCGTCATTACTTCATACAGATGAAATGGAAGAACTGCGAGCTAAACAAGGATTAAAAGGCGAAACGCTATTTGCAAACTTCGAAGCAGAAACAGCAGAAAGCAAATACTTAAAAGATCGCGGAGAAAAATTATATTCTGACATTAAAGAGCAAAATGCGATTAAAGCTAAAAATAAAAAATTCTTTGTCGATCAAATTGAAAAAATTGGCAGCATTCCAGAAAAATTAGATATTAATACTAAAATGACAAGCTACCCACATACACAATGGATGCTTGGTCAGCTAACTGCAAAATTAACCCGTATTGCAAATGCAGATGAATCAAAATTAATTGATTTTGAAAAAAAATGGAAAGTTCCTGGAGAACTTTTTATGACAATGGCTCCTGACGTGGGAACATCTACGAATTTAAATCCAGCAATGGATGGGAAAATTTTTGGGGTTCCCGTTGTTCATGACGTTGAAACAGATTTAGGCGTTAAAGATACTAAACTTCCAGATTTAGTACCCGGAGAAGAAGTTTCAGATCGCTTCCTACGTTTTGAAATTGCCGAAGGCAACGTGATGTCGTGCGTGGGCTCATTTGGAAAAATGCGCGATATTATTGGCGTTCCAATTATGCCATTAATGACTGTCTATGATTTCTTTATTAAACGCGCAATGGATCAGTACTTTTACAATCAGTATTGGAAATCTAGTTTTATTTGTGTAGGTACTCCATCTGGTGTGACTCTTTCTCCGGAAGGGGCTCAGCATGGTTGGAAATCTGACTTTCAGATTCCAAATCAGATCACTTGGGAACCTTGCTTTTGCATTGAAGTAGATTGGATTTTATCCGATTCAATGAAACGTCATATTATGGATGACAATGCTGGACGCTCAGGAACCTTGTTGCGATTAGTGACTCGTGGCGCAGAACAAAAAGATTTAATGAAGTTTTTAACGAAGCAAGCACGCTTTAAATCTGATTCAAATATTAAATTAGCCAGAGCCGAATTTCCTGTTAAAAATGGTACGAATGAAGAAGAAATCACTTCAAAACCAGAGCAAGAAATTTTAACTGCAATGCGCGATGATGTTTTAAAAGGTGCTTATTACCTGATTGATTATCGTGGATACGCAGGCTACGAACCTGGCGACAATGTTATTAATATTTTCGCAATGGGAGCATTAACAACTGAAGCCATTAAAGCTTCTGAAGATTTATTAGCACGCGGAATTTATGCAAATATCATCGTTGTGACATCATCTGATTTATTGTGTGGAATTTTGGCTCATGAAAATGACTATGATTATTTAAGAAATGGTCTTGGCATTAATCCAAATCTTTATTTAAATAAATCTGGTGACATTGGGTCCGCTGATTTAACAACTGTTTCAGGTCGACGCATTCCAATCGTAAGTGTTCACGATGGCGAAGCCGGCTTACTTGATAACTTGGGTTCTATCGTTGGCGTACGTCAAGAAAGCTGCGCGGTAAGAAAGCATTCTAAATGCGGCAGACCAAATGAAATTTATCATTTTCATGGACTTGATGCTGAGGCCATTATTGATGCTTGTGGAAAAACATTATCAGAAACTGCTTTAGAAAAAGTTATTGTTACAAAAGCATCTTTGGATGAAGTAGCGCAAACTGAAACTTCAAACCACAACTCAGCCTTGCACTGGACAGAGTTATGGCCAACAAAAAATCAGAACCATAAACACTAATTATGAATTATCCAGATAAGGGTGAACTATTTAAGGCTTCGCATAAAAAACACGAGGCCTTAATTTTTTTCGTTCACTTTTATCGCGGCCATAAAAAAGCACTTCTTCGCCACATTCGCTTTGTAAATCAATTAGGTTATGATGCTTATGCTTTTAATATTAAAGACCAACTTAAAGATCACTATGCTTTGCCTTATTCTCATGTTTCGAAAAAATTTGGCTTAAAGCATGCTATTGCTGATCAGATCGAAGAACACTTAAATCTATTACCTGAATACAAACATAAAGTAGCGTTCGCTTTTTCTAATGTATCGGCATGTTGCATAGAAGCTATGGCCAGACGAACCGAAACTGATGTTGTGGCTTTAATCTGCGATAGTGGACCTTCGCTAAATTTCATGAATTCGGCTTATAATTTATTTAAGTATTCAATCCCAATTAAATTCTTACCCTTACGTCTTGCTGCCGCCCCATTACTGGCTTACGGGTGGAGTCCCGACTTACATAAAGATATTCCAGGTGACTTGATGAAGTTGACAGAAAATTTTCCGGTCTTAAGTATTCGTGGATGGAAAGATCCCTTAATTAAGCCTGCAGATATTGATTTGGTTTTCGAATCTTGCAAAAATTTATCATGGCAAAAATTAAGCTTACCCGAAGCTGGACATTTAACCGGTTTGCGCGATTTTCCGCACGAATACAAACCGGTAGTGGAAGAGTTTTTAAAGAGTGCTGCTAATTAAATATCATTTCGCAACGAATTGTTGCGCTTGCTTCAAATTTTCTAATCAAACTTACCGCTTTTTTTGAAGTTTTTGTTCCAAAAAGATTTGCTTTGTATTTGCCCGCCGCTACTGCCGCTCTCATATCTTCTACTTCATGGTCTTTGGCATGTAATTTTGCTTTCATAATAACAGATTGAATATAACTAAATCCACTTTTGTAACCGGTCAGCCATGGAAAAATAGCCGGACCAACATATTTAAGTAATTTAAAAAAAGCATCGCGCTTATTTGCTTTATCAAAACCAATCATTTCAATTTTATCATCTGCCGAAACGACAGAATCCATTTCCATATATTTTTGAGCTGCTAAATGAGCCGATTCTTCCCAAACCTCAACTAGCTTTACCGTACTGGTACGTTTTATAAATGCTTTGAAATTTCTTATTGCTAATTTAATTTTAAATACTAAACTATCAGAGTCATCATAAGCAAAGTTAACTCCCCAATTCTTCATGCGAAACATACGATACGCACTTGCCTTGTATTTAACTTCGAATCTACGTGTTTCTGTGTCGCCTTCAAAATTTTGCTTTATATATTCATTGCGGTTAAGTGGAACTAAATCCTTTGTTAATTTTATGGAAATTTCATCAGCTGTTCTATCTTCTGCAATTTCCCGCGACCGCATTTTTATAAATTCTTCAGAACCATATTCAAATTGTGCCGACATGCCAATACTTTTAACTAACAACTCTTCTTGCTCGTGTTCCATACGCGCTGCTAAATGCGTATCAAAAGAATCCCCTTGGATTTTAGATTGCTCTTGTAAATTAAATAATTCGCGCAATCTAAAGTCAGCGCGTTCAACTTCAACTTGAAACTTTCTATTGAAAATGTCTACAGAATTAAAGCCAAATAATTTTTTTAAATTAAAAATTTCCTTTCCACCTTCTGCTTTTAAAAACTCAGCATCAGTTGAAGACATAATAACATTTTTTAAGATATCTTTTACATCCAAGCGATCATCCTGAATTAAACTATCAGGAAATAATTCTGCAAAAGTTACTATCGAATTGATTTCCCCTGTTCGTAAAAATTTTGAATATATTTTTCTTAATGCAATTTTTTTGTATTCATATTTTCTAAACATATTTTCACGGTAAATTCCTTGAAATTTTACATCCGCAAGCATTACTCCTGAAATAATTGTAGGATTTAGCATGTCTTCATTTGTTAAATTTCGCTTCAAATGAGTCTGCTTAGAATATTGATTTAAATATTTTAATGCCGAAGTATTATCAATAGCTTCCTCTGGTAAAAGTTTTTTTACTGAAACCAAAGTCTGAACCATTGAACGAATCATATCTTCATATTTTTTTGCTTCTAAAAAAGCACGATCAGGATTATGCCCAGCTTCCATATGTCCCAATAAATTTGAATGGCCTGCATGCCCATACGTATCCATTTTTATATGCATACCCAAGGCAACCAACATCAAATCGCCACCTTTAAGACCCAAAGAAATTAAATAATTTCCAATAGCATGATTTCTTTCGGCTAATGCTAATTTTGATTTAAAAATTGTCGCAGGAATACTGATTGCCCCATGCCCTTCAATTTCAATTTTCGCAAGATCACCAGGAAAGTGAAACAATTGCCTTTGAACTGCTAATAGCAACGGTGAACTAATGATTCCTTTGTCTATATATTGATTTCCTATTGCAAAGAATTTTGAAACAGAGTCATTTATTCCAACGGATCGGCTTAAATGGTACATAACATCAAAGTGGGTATCACCCTCATAAGCCTTTACAGACTGTGAAGTTATAACTGTCAAAGCAAACATCACCAAGCCGTAAATTGTTATTATTCGTTTCATAAACAAACCTCAAGAGCTGTAGTTTTTATTTAATATAACGAAATCTTAATAATGCAGATCCTAAGCCAGTGATGGCAAAACTAGGCGGATGTCTTATTTTGAGATAAAAACTAATTACGGCATTTTTTTACAAACTAGAAGACCTTCCAAAGTAGGAATAATAGTTGATACTAATTTTGGAGTAGTGAATGCTTTTTGATTCATGGCTTTTACATTCTTAAGCTGCTTATCGTTGAATTTTTGTAAGGTCTCATCACCCCACACAGCGCCCGCTAAAAATACATTATCCACAATGATCAATCCATTATTGGATGTATTTTGTAAGGCCCAATCAAAATAATTTAAATACGCCGATTTATTACCATCAATAAAAACAACATCAAATGGTCCAACTGAATTTAAGGTCGGTAATTTTTCAATCGCATCGCCCTCAACAACCTGGCAACGGTTTTTTCGAATTTCAACTAGCAAAGCATTTTCTGCCATTGCCGCATGTTCTGGAGATTTTTCTAAAGTCCATAAATAACCATCAACAGGCAAAGCGTTTAGTATATAAAGTGCGGATAATCCTGTTAAAGTTCCAATTTCAACCGCTTTTTTACAACCGTTTGTTTGAATTAAAAATTGTATAATTGTAGCTTCTGTTGCGGAAATTGAAATTGCGCCCAAGCCCAATGCATTCGCATGAGCTCTTGCTTTAGCCATCAAGTCAGATTCACTCTGCATCAAAGACTCAATATACTCATAGCTTTTTGGGTTTTGTTTTCTCATAATAATAGACTATGCTTTTTGATAATAATTTGCCACTATTGATTTTTGATTTGGACGGAACTTTAATTGATTCAGCTGCGGATATTCATTTGGCCTTAAACCAAATGCTGGCTAAATATAATTGTTCCAGTGTGGATTTTCCGACACTTGTTTCGCACATCGGAGATGGGCTAACCAAACTAATTCATGATTTTTTTCCAGAATATCCTATAAATTCATCTGGCAATATTGAAAAAGTAAACGAATTTTTAACAATTTACGAAACGAATATCGTTTTACATACTCGACTTTATCCCGGGGTTCTTGATTTTTTACAAAATTACAATGGCGCCAAAGCAATTATAACAAACAAAAATATTTTACCCGCAATTGCAATTTTGAAACATTTTTCATTACATGATTTACCTTGGGTAGATATTATTGGCGGTGATTCCTTAGCAGAACGCAAACCCTCGCCCTTACCGCTGCGGCACGTGATGAAAAAAGCTAACTTTACCCCTCCAAACACCTGGATGATTGGTGACGGTCGCCCAGACATGCAATCTGGTCATGCCGCTGGATGTATTAAAGTTGCTGTTCACTATGGCTATTCAACCCCAGAAGAGCTTAATATTTATGAACCAAATCACATTTTAAAAAATTTCAGCGATTTAAAGCGCTTATTCTGATTTTTTCTATTTGCTGATTCTTTCTACTATCAGTATAAATATCGAATGTCTGATTTATTACTTGAAGTTAAAAACCTTAGAACTAAATATAAAACCGAAGATGGTGTTATCTACCCAGTCGATAATATCAGCTTCAATGTCAAAAAAGGGCAAACCTTAGGAATCGTCGGAGAATCTGGATGCGGCAAATCGCAGACAGCTTTGTCGATCATGCGCCTAATCCAAAAGCCTGGAATTATTGAATCGGGCGAAGTGCTTTTTAAAAATGAAAATTTGCTTAAAAAATCTGATGCTCAAATGCGTGAAATTTTGGGCGATCAAATGGCCATGATTTTTCAAGAGCCTATGACTTCTTTAAACCCCGTATTTACAATTGGGGATCAAGTTGGCGAATCGATTCAACAGCATAATAAAAAATTATCGAATAAAGAAATCCAAAAGCGCGCAGTTGATATGCTACGTCTAGTTGGAATTCCAGCTCCTGAAAAACGGTATCATGAATACCCTCATCAATTATCAGGCGGAATGCGCCAACGTGTAATGATCGCAATGGCCATGAGCTGTAATCCACAACTGTTAATTGCGGATGAACCTACGACGGCTTTGGATGTTACAATACAAGCGCAGATTTTAGATTTAATGCGCAAAGTACAAAAAGAATTTAATGCCGGTATGATTTTAATTACCCATGACTTAGGCGTTGTTGCAGAAATGTGCCAAGAAGTTTTAGTTATGTATGCAGGTAAAGTTATTGAATATGGAACGGTTGAAGATATTTTTTATCGACCACGCCATCCTTACACAATAGGTTTATTAAAATCGATTCCACATTTTGAGACAGGTTCTAGATTAAAATCATTACAAACTATTCCTGGACTAGTTCCAAATTTTTATAATTTACCGGTTGGCTGTCGTTTTCAAGAACGCTGTTCGTTAGTTTCAAATATCTGCCGTCAGCAAGAACCACAACTTGAAAACCTTCGCGGGGTTCATCGTGTAGCTTGTTTTAATTCGGTTGCAACTCAAGAGGCCTCAATTTAATTATGAATAAATCATCTTCTACTGAATCAATTTTAAGAGCTGAAAATGTTGTAAAAACATTTCCTATTCACGGCGGTTTGTTTTCAAAAGTTGTCGCTTCTGTAAAAGCTGTTCAAGGAGTTTCGTTCGAACTTAACAAAGGCGAAACCTTAGGACTAGTTGGTGAATCTGGTTGTGGCAAATCAACCTTAGGACGTTCGCTAATTAAATTGATTCAACCCACAAGTGGAAAAGTTTTTTTTAAAGATCAGGAAATCACGCACCTAAAAGGTGAACAGTTACGAGATCTTCGAAAGCGTATGCAAATTATTTTTCAAGATCCTTATGCTTCATTAAACCCACGCATGACAATTGGTTCCATTTTAGAAGAGCCTTTAATTATTCATAATTTATATGTGACTCAAAAAGAACGCCTAGAACGTGTCTTAGAATTAGTTCAGCTGGTAGGCTTGCGCCCTGAACATTTAACAAGATACCCCCACGAATTTTCGGGTGGGCAGCGCCAACGTGTTGGCATTGCACGTGCCTTAGCAGTAAATCCTGAATTAATTATTTGCGACGAACCCGTCTCTGCCCTGGATGTTTCAATTCAAGCACAAGTCATTAATTTATTAATGGAGCTTCAACAAAAACTTGGTTTAACATATGTTTTTATCGCGCATGATTTAAAAGTTGTTGAACATGTTTCTACGCGTGTAGCAGTTATGTATTTAGGAAAAATTGTTGAAATGACTACTGCCGACGAACTGTATAAAAATCCAAAACACCCCTATACAAAAGCCTTACTGTCCGCGATCCCAGTCCCAGATCCTAAGCCACGCGCCGAACGCACTATTCTAGTTGGCGACGTACCTTCACCGATTAATCCTCCAAGCGGTTGCCATTTTCATCCGCGCTGCCCAATTGCAACTGAAGAATGTCGTCAAGTTGAACCCAACTTAAAGGATGTTGGAGCCAAGCATTTCGTAAGCTGCCTAAAGGTCTAGGAATTCTTTAAAAAACTGTTAACATTTTATTTTTTTATCGCTGATCCGATAAGAATGCATGCCTTCAAAAAGAAAATGGATCTTTTATGATTCCATGTCGAAAACACAATCGAATCCCATTTCTTCGAATGAAGCTCAAATGGCATTATTTAAAATGCGGGTGCGCGACTGGCCGCGATTCTTTATTTGGACTCAGGATTGGAATGACTGGCAACCACTAGATTTATTTTTAAAAAGTGATCAAAGCTATTTTATTCCAGTATTTGCCGTAAATAGCACAGAAGAAGACACTGTAAAACACAACTTGATGCGCGATGTGTTAGAAGCAAATACTTATGATGAAGTAACACAGACTGAAATTACTAAATCCTACTCGGGCGTACTTTTAAATGATGAAACATCACCAAACCAAGAACCTTCTTTAGGAAAGCAATCCTTTGATGGAGACGATATCTGTTGGGAAAATATTCAAAAACCCGAATTGGATTTTAAAAAATTAAAAGAAAAAATGAATTATGGCAATCGATCGGAAAGACATAATTTTAAAATTGAAGTTTTGCTAATCACAGCAAAAGGGAAAACTTTCCGAAGTGCTTCGCAGAATATTTCTTTAACAGGTGCGCTGCTAGAAGATAATGTTCCATTTGATTATTATGGTCTGGTGTTTGACGTTGTTATAGTTAACCGAGTTGCAGTTAACTCCGTGAATGCCCGCGCTACTTTAAAAGCGACTACTGTCGGTGAAGGATTAACTCAAAGAATTAATTTTGATGATGTAACACCTCAGCAAAAAAGAACATTACAAGGTCTGCTTCAAGACTATTTGGATCAACAAGACAAACTTATAAAAAAATCAAGTTAGTCCTAAACTTAAGACCTGATTTTACTATTTATAAAGCAAAACCTAAATTATTTTTAAGTATCTAACCAACCAATCCGTTAAGAAACTATATAAATGATGCTACTTTTTTTAAGTGGTTATCCAGGAGTTTTTAAAATGGATCGCATAACATTCAAAAGTCTATTTACTTTGATTATTTGCAGCTTTGTTTTTGGCTGTGCCAAAAAAGAACAAATCACTGAGTCACTAGCTTCTAAAATGTTATATTTTTCAACTGGCCAATGTAACTCAGGCGCTGGAATAACCACATTCACCGGAACAACTTCATCACGCATGATTTCTAAAGTTGACTTAACCACAGGGGCTTCAAGCGTTATATTAGATTTGTCAGCACCCTATCAGGGCGGAGTTTTTGCTCCAGAAACTGCTTCTCAAAGTTTGGTCGACAATGGCACATCTTTATTACTACTTACAGAAAATGCAGTGAACACCGGCGATCGTAAAGTATTCTCGATTCCAAAATTAAGTCCATTCAATACAACAATATTTGCTAGTGATGCATTAGCACTAACTCCAACAGCTGCTCACATTGCTCGAACAATGGTAAAAGATGTTGATGGAGCATTACTTTTTTCAAAATCAGTTTCTACAGAAAAAATTGGAACTAACTCATTACGGATTCCTGTAGGAGCTAATTCATGGGTTAATGCTCCTGCCGGAACATGCGCAACATCGACAACATTTATGTCTGCATTACAAGTATTACCTCCATTAACAGGCGCCACTTCAGGAAAAATTATTTATGCTCATCAAGGTGCCACTG
Source organism: Pseudobdellovibrio sp. (assembly GCA_049301055.1). Lineage (GTDB taxonomy): Bacteria > Bdellovibrionota > Bdellovibrionia > Bdellovibrionales > Bdellovibrionaceae > Pseudobdellovibrio. The sequence goes on from JBAQKN010000029.1 coordinate 224,663, forward strand.
CTATTTCAAATAGATTAG
>JBAQKN010000030.1:0-35360 GCA_049301055.1 Pseudobdellovibrio sp.
GAAAGTTATCGAAAAGTAAAAGCAAAGAAACTTGACAGTAAGGATTTAAATCACTAAAACTTTTTCTATATCCGAAGTGGCTCCCAAACGTGAAACTGGGTGGCTCCGATCAGTGAAATTCTCCACTAGGAACTTCATCTAAAGAAATTGAACGTAAAGTGATGGATGGAGAAGCTCATATAGGAATTATAGGACGAAAACCGTCTTCTCAATTTCAAAGTATGAAATTGGGTGTATTGAAATCTAGGGTCTATGTTGGGGAGGAGCACCCTCTACATAGCTATGCAAAATCAAAAAAAGAAATCAAAATTGAAGAAGTATTACAATATGAGTTTGCAGGGTTTTTAGAACCTCTTGTCTTCGAAGTTAACATTTTAAATACCTCTACAGACGGCTGGAGAGATGATAAATTGCCACGCAAAATTGCGCTTAAGGCTGACAGCATTGAAACAGTTTTGCGAACTGTTGAAGCTGGTATTTATATGAGTTATTTGCCTGACGCGATTGCCAAACATCGTGAGATGTTGCCCTTAAAAATTATAGGGTGCCCGTATACCTGCGAAACGGAAGTCTTTCTTTTAAGTAAAAAGGATATGGAGTTTGGCTGGATGAAGAACTTATTTTGATTGTACAAAACTAAATCGATCAAAGCCGCAGGGCCAACATATTCGTTTTAACCTTTTGAAGCCTTAAAATGGGGACGGAAATAAAAACCGAACCAGCTTAACATACTTTTGACTTAAAATTTTTTGAAAATAAAATCACGTCCCCACGGCTTTGACCAAAAGGATCGCTTTGCTGACTTGACCATTAAAGCGATAATTACTGACTTTTCAAAAAAGTCGTCCCGGCGATATCCCCATCAAAAAAATAATTTTCATCAAATTCTAAATTTTGCCACAGGGACACTGTGGTGAAAGAAAAAAATCCGCTTTTTTAGAACGGATTGGTAGTAGCATTATTTTTTCATAACGAAGTGTTAATAGTCAGCTATGCACCATTAATCCTATACAAGCCTACTGTAGTTGACCATTTTGACTAATTGTAGTTTTCTTTCAGCTATGAAAGCTGTGTTTAATATTTTTATTGGATTTTGCGTGTGTGGGATTATTGCTGGATTCTTAGTGCTCAATCTTTTCTCTAGTGGAGTAAAAACTGCGGGCGCGCTTATCGGTATTACTACCAACGCTATGTATGGAACAGGGGACTCAGCTTCCCCACAAAACGGTGAAGTAATAGAAAATCCCGAGGTAAAAGAACATAAAAGGCTTTGGGAAAGTGTTGTCAATAGAAGCCCTGGGTATTTAGACTCCATTAAGATTTTAATTGATCGGCACACAAAACATTCCGTTTACTCGTTAAATGGGGAAGAGTGGCGAGAAATCGAAGACATAGCCATCAAACTTTTAAATTCAAAAAATGCAACTGAAGTAGAAGAAGCTGCATACATTTTGCGGGACGCAGGAGATCTTGAGGCCACACACGAACTTTTGAAACTTGGAGCAAAGAAAAAGAAATATCGCAAGCTGGTATTAGAAACTTTAAATGACGAACGAAAGCATTGTGCTGTCTACCGCTTTCTAGCAGTCCTTTTAAGAGATAACGAATTAAACTCAGCAGAAAAGAAAATTGCTCGCGAAGTTCGGATTAAAATGTATGATAGGTGTAATCAATTTGATATTTATTCCTATTAGAAGGCCAATATAGCAAAGCGTACTCTTCAATCAACAACCCAATCATCGAGATTTCAATAGTATGTTTTTCACGAAGCTCAGTGTGTGAACTGGATGAAGAATTAATTTTTTCATAAAATGACTTGTCATTGATCCTTGTAATTCTGCCATCTTTTAAGATCAAGCGAACCGTCTTTCAGTGCACGCACGACCGCACAGCCCGGATCAGCGCCATGACGGCAGTTTGTGAATTTGCATTTCAAGATCAGATCTTCGATGTCAGGAAATCCCTCTGCCACGACTTCGCCAACGACTGCGACCTCTTGCATTCCGGGAGTATCGATAACCAATCCGCCCCATCGGGTTACCAGCAATGAACGTGCAGTCGTCGTATGCTTGCCCCTTGATTCAGTGCTGACCTCTGAAGTTTTTTGCGCATCAACCCCAATCAAAAAATTGCAAAGGGTCGATTTACCAACACCAGAAGATCCGACCAAAACCGAAGCCATGCCTTCAGAGAAAAAAACCTGCAGAGCATCGAACGAAGTAGTATCCCGATCAGAGATCGCGAATGATTTGACATCAGGAAATTGCGATTTGATTTTTGCAGTGTATTCTTGCGGATGCGGGCACAGATCCGATTTAGTCAGAAGCAACACGGGGGTGACTCCCGATTCCTGTCCTAAAGCGATGTAACGCCCAAGTCTTTCAAGATCGAAGTCTTCATTTAATGAAGTCACAATAATAAGATAATCAACGTTAGCGGCAATGATCTGATTCTGGTGCTTATTGACCACGCGCTTACGCTGAACAAGACTCTTTCGCTGCAGCACGCGATGAATTTCTGCTTTTCGATTGCCTTCACTTAAAGTGATAGCGACCCAGTCACCGACCGCAGGAAACCCGGCTCCATCTTTAGCTAGTTTATGTAACTTGCCAGTCACAACAGCCTCAAGAATCAATTCCGGTTTAACAAGTACTCGGTAACTATCGCGCCCCTGGCTAACGACTCGAGCCGGAGCAAAAGCAATTTCGCGATGGTCACTCTGACCATTCTCAAAGCTTGTTTGAAAAAATTCGCTCCACCCGATAGAGAGCAGAAAGGGATTTAATGAAGACATATTTTTTTTACAATTCTCCTTGGATATGAAATTCCGTTCATCAAAAATATTTTTCCTGAAAACCTTAGGGAAAAGTAAGGAAATCAGCGGAAACGTTATTGGGTAAGTCGAAGTAAATTTCGCATATCTGAAATCAAATAATCCGCACCTGCTTTTAGCAATTTGTCAGCACGCCATGCTCACTATCTTCAACAACAAGACAGTCTTCAGCAGCCCATCCCATCTTTTCAACTGCATGAAAAAAACTCCAGCGTAAAATATGATTTGAGATTTGTTAAGGATAATTTCATGCCAAGAGAGTCAGGTTCACTACTCGAAGCCACGCCAATCTACAAGAACTAAGTGGGCCAACGACTTCACAGACTTACAAAGCTACTTGGGAACGACAATATCTAGATTCAACGGAACTGGCAAGATTACGTTGAATCTAGGGATGGAAAACGGTTCTGTTAAGTTAGCAAGGTTAGAAAATGGCCAGTCTTGCTAACTTAACAGAACCTAAAAGATTAGCTCTATTCTATAGTCAAACTTGAGGTGCGCGACGTGCGAAAAGGTTCGGTAAAATAAAGTCCAAGGTCAGCCACCTCAGTCGGTGGTTTTTTTGTTGGTATAGATATTGTTTGTTCTTGTAACGACAGGTAACGACCGCCATCAACTTGGTCAATATTAGAACGGCCTTGCCGTTGACGTAACGGAGAATTCGGTCTGCCGTTGTCTAGTGAACGTGCTCTGTCGCCGGTACTGTCAAGAAAACTTTCCGAGTGTTTCAAAGCAAAAGCTTGCTCATCAGAAGTCATCGAATCAAATACCGTGCGAACTCTTAATTTAGATTCGTTGCGATTGACTTCCCAATTATTTTTGCCTTTTGCACCGGCTTTGAGTGAGTTGGTTTCGATGCCTCTGGCTTTTTCTCCAGGAGCCATTGATGAGACGGTCACTGAACCATAGATTACTGAAAGAGATTTCTTGGTCAGGCCACGTTGTTCTTTTTTCGGTAATTGAGCGATCTCGATGACTTTGTCTCGAAGGAGCTGATGCGCTTCGCCCTGCACTCCTGTAAGCGTTAAATCTGAACCTGAATGCGCACCAACTGTTCCGTTTGGACCAGATAAAATTGTTTGGGCTGTATCGGTTCGATAACCGTCGGCAATCGATAATGACATTTTAAGAATTTCACTATCAACGCGCTTACCTGTATATCCAGAAAGACCAGTTCTTTCTGATGTCGAAGGTAAGGTGTGTGTGCCATTGCCATTGCTGACGGCGCGACTAAAGAAATTATAAATTCCTGTCGTCATTACAGATTCGTGATATCCACTGCTGTAGCCAGATTCGGTTGGATTCGATACGGCACGAAAATCGTTTGGGCGTGAAATTTTTCCCGTCGTCTTTTGTGACTTAGTCAAAGTGAAGTCCGTCTGGTGGGAATAAATTGGTTCGTTTGTGACGGCCAAGCGTTTGAAATCGCCACCAGATGCTTCAGGACTAATTGCGGATGAGGTTCTTTTATTACCGGTCGGCATAATTAACTTATTTCTATAGACATAGCTCGAATCTGGTAGACGCAGTTCATATCGGTACCGATCGGTTCGATTTCGACTTGAATAGAGTTAAGTCCTAGTTGTAAATAATCATGGTAATCAACCGATGCAAAATTTTGATTTCTGAGTGCGATAGAAAGTAAATTTCCTTCACCACCTTCGGCCTCGCTAGCATCGACGTATTTAATAATTTGACAGCCTTCATCTGTATCGCCATTCATCGTAATTGTTAATTTGACTCCGCTAGCACTGGCTTTCCAGTGTTTCATATACAGCGTGTAATTACGTACTGAATCGATCGCTTTGAAATACATTGTCATTTGTAATTTAGGACAGCTGCTTGAAAGGCTTGCTTGCAAATAAGTTTGTGACGAAGCAAAACCCACAATAGCAGCGCCCTCTGCGTATTCTGTTGTGTTCTGAATCATCAAATCATTTGTTGAAGAAATAATTTTAAATTTTCCATTTTCGGGCGAAATAATAAATTTCTTAGGAATAAATCCAGTCACGGCTGTCGTCGTGTTAACTCCGATAGGATCAAGAGCCATAATATTTAGATTAAGTTCTGTAGAAAAAGTTGCATCTAAATCTGTTCCATCTAAGTTGGCTGGAATCTGCAAAGTCGTTGGTGTTGAATCAAGATACACCGCAACGGCTTTCGTTGACGTAGGTACGTCATTCACCGTTGTTGTCACTGTTTCTACCGCATGCGACCCGGTCCAACAGTCGACATTGTGACTAATCGTCGTCGAATTATTCGATTCACTATTTGGAACGATCACCAACCAAGACGAATTCATAACAAAATTTACGCCGAACATAGAAAGTTCACTAGGCGGGTAAAGACAGACTTGATCCCACAGTCGTAAATTAACTGATGTTGGGACAGAAATTTTCGACATACCCGCGAAATCTCCGGTGCCGTCAGTCGTTGAATTTCTGCACTTAATGGCGTCCCATGGGTACTCTTGCCCGAATGTCCAAGATGGAGTTTTACTATTTGGATCAACCAATGCGTAAGCGCCCCAATCTTTAATACTCATTGAAGCCGAGCTTGAAGAATCTCTGTTGTTGCTATTTGAACTGTCCGTACTATTTGTCGACGACTTTTCACTACCTGTTGTTTTAGAATATCCATAGGATTCAGTTATTCCGCCGGTGAATTCTCCGGCGGTGATAGATACACCAAATGAATTTGTTTGCGATACGGATGATCCTACAGAGCTGCTGCTGGCGCTTCCTTTCGTGACTCCGTCTGAAGATCCATCAGATTGAGAAGCGTTCACAACCGTGTTCACCGTTTGCGGCGAATAATCTAATAGCATTGAAGTTTTCGCGCGATCTACATCCAGAGCCATTCCTGTTTGGATCAACGCCGGATAATTAGAATATATATTCAAATCTTTACTGGGGTTTAAATTTTTGCCTTTAATATTGTACAAAGCCACACGCTGAGTACAATTAACGACAAACCTTTGGCTTGAAGATTTAGAAACACTGGCAGAATCATTCGCCTGCACGTCGTTGTAAAGTGTAACTTGGTAGTCGATAGAAATCGATCCAACGGTATCGTATTCTTGACCGTTCACTGTTGGATCTTTATCTTTTATTTGTAACGGCCTAGCTGTAGTAAATGAATAGGGGTCTGTTTTTTTAAACACAATCATCCTTCTTTCGCGAATTTAAATTTTTAAAAAATGTTTAGTAATCGGCAGGGCCAGCGTAAATGATATAACAAATGACGTAATAGGGTTGCATCACATTGAACGCAATACCATTTGTTGGAGTATCGCCTGAAGCAGGGTCGCCACCGACGTAGGATGAGTAATCTAACGCCCCCTGAATAGTTTTTGTCTCCCAATTTATTGAGTTCGATTGAGTAGATCCGGAATCGTGAGCCCATTGAAAAGTGTGGCTGTGTCGAGGCATTTCGGTGACGGCCATAGAATGAGAATATTCTCCGCCGAAGGAATTTGTCGTCCAAGATTTTACGACATTATTTGTATCGGTTGTAGACGTGCCCTGACCGATCAGCGTTCGCCCAGCCAAATTAGGAGTATTAGAGTTAGTACACAAAGCTCGTAGCTTAGAGTAATTTGCAGGGATGCCTGATCCGTCGCAATTAAACCAATTTGCTGGGATGCTGGCATTGGTTCCAATGAAACTAACGATAGTTCCTACGGGTAAAGTTGTTCCCGTTGTTGAATCAACAGGACTGCTTAAAGACTTTTTATTTTTTGTATTTTTATTCAGATTTTTTTTCGGTGCTTTCGCGATTTTCTTTTTCGTAATTTTTGTTTTGGCGATAGTTTTCTTAGCTCGACTTTTCATTTCGATTCCCCTAATGATTAAAATGTACAAAGAACTTGTAAGGGTATGGACTTGAACAATCAGACTCAATAAAAAAATCTAAAGTAAAAGACTTTTGGACAAAAGTCTTTATCCCAATTTGATAGCCTTGATCAGGGTTAGAAGGCTCTCAGCGCCGGTGGAAAAGACCACATAACCTATTTAAAAAAACTGCCGATAGCGACAAGTCTGAGAGTGACCAGCAGGAGGATGACCACTGGCTACTGTGATTATAAATCTATACGGAATTTTATTCGACAGTATAAACGAGACGAGCTTTTGTGGCAGTTAATTTCCGTTACTTGCAAAGCATCTCATTCGGGAATCGAACATTGGCAAAAAGGTTACGCCCCGCCCCTTGCCCAACTCCCCCCCCCACCGAAATCCCGGTCGATTTCCTAGTCCTACACTACAAGGCGTGTGACCTAACCAGAACTTTAGAAATCTTCAAAGACACCGAAAGACAAGTCAGTGCCCATTTTGTTTTAGACATCGACGGCACTATTTACGATCTTGGAAACTTTTTGAACGGACCGATACTTCGCGCAGCTCATTCAGGAAAAAGTCATCTTGAAGTGGGCGCGGTAAAATACGTTAACTTCAATCAGTTCTCGATCGGGATCGAGATCATTAACTTGAACGGAAATTTATTAAAGTATTCAGAAGGACAATACATCGCCCATTACAGGGGTAACGCCGATGGCGACATAGCGTGGTTAAAAAATCAGGGTGAAGTTGAAAATTGGTCGAAGCTAAGTTTTGATCTTGAAAAACGAATCACGTAAAGGCTTGGAATAAATTCGCAACGCTAACCCAGCTTTGAAGAAACATTAACACGCTATACCAACAGACAACATCGGGATAAAAAGGAAACAACCTTAACTTAACCAACCATTCAAAGGTCGACCTGCACCAATTCAGACTTCTTGTAGACTACCCCTAAATTGGCGGTTCCAGACGAAAGTTCTGTTCATTTTTTTTAACCCATAGTCAAAAATCGCTGCCGGTAAATTTGACTATGGGTTAAAATCACCGTATCATTAGAAATGGCCAAAACCAAGAATCTGACTCGTTACATTGCCTTGCAAGTTAAAGAAGATCTGCAAAAGAAAATGGTCTTTATTGGCGGCCCTAGGCAAGTAGGAAAAACAACATTATCAAAAAGCCTTCAGAAAAACTTTACCTACTTGAATTGGGATGAAGCTAGTCACCGCGAAGCCATCTTAAGGAACAAATTACCGCCAAGTGGTTTAATTATTTTAGATGAAATCCATAAATATAAATTGTGGCGCAATTGGGTTAAAGGCAAGTTTGACACCCTAAATGAATCTCATCAATTTTTGGTAACTGGAAGTGCTCGTTTAGATCTGTATCGATATTCAGGTGATTCTTTACAAGGACGCTATTTTTATTTTCGCCTGCATCCGCTGTCTGTGGCTGAACTAAATATAAATACAAAAGCCGATTTTATGGATTTGCTTAATTTAAGTGGATTTCCAGAACCCTACTTTTCTAAAAAAATAAAAGACCGTGATCGATGGGCGCGCGATTATCGCACTCGATTTTTTAGTGAAGATTTAACCAGTTTAGAGCGGGTTGACGATTTAGGATCCCTAGAACTGCTTATGCTTCGGCTGCCCGACCTAGTGGGTAGTCCATTGTCGATTAATTCGCTCCGCGAAGATTTACAAAAAAGTCATAAAACAATAAGTCGATGGATTGATATCTTCGAACGCCTTTATGGTTTATTTAGATTAAGTCCAATTGGTGGACCAAAAATAAAGGCTGTCAAAAAAGAACAAAAACATTATCACTACGATTGGGCACTTTGTCCGGAAGAGCCTCAAAAATTAGAAAACTTGGTCGCCTGCCATCTGCTAAAATGGGTTCACTACAAACAGGATACCGAGGCTTCAACGCTTGATCTAAGATATTTTCGAGATTCAGATGGCCGAGAAGTTGATTTCATAATCACTGAAAAAAATAAGCCCATTATGTTGATCGAAGTAAAAACCAGTTCAAAAGAAATAAGCAAGTCACTAAAATATTTAAAAGAAAAATATCCACAAGCAAAGGCATTTCAAATTCATCTGGACGAAAAAGTGGATTATTTATTCGATGAAATTCGCTGCATGCCTGCTTGGAAATTTTTGCAAGATTTTATTTAGCTATTTAAAATACATTCGATTCTTATTAGCACCCTTTGTTTTCAGCTTTCTTGAATCACATTTTCAGCTGAAATCGAAAAACACTCTGCCAGATATTCTATTATTGGGTTCAAAGTTTTTAATGTCTTACATTGCCGAATTGACGAATAATACCTGTCTCTGGTTGCCATGATCGCTGTTTCAATGGGAACAAAGCGATAAAGCTCGGATAATCTTACTTACCTACTTACTTTTCAAACCCTTATAAATCAAACCGACCCACTGGCTTGTAGTCAAATAACCGTGACTAAATGAATCCCACTTCGAAGGTAAACCATCTTTTTGCATTTGTTCTAGCGAATGCCCTTTTCGAATTCCAGACTTCATCGTGGCAACACTGACAACGATCATATCACAATATGTCTGTAGTTCCGCCTTTGTGCTGAGCGGTCCGTGTCCGGGAACAATTTTGCTATTCGCAGAAGTTTGCTTCAATACAAATTTGATATCATCAACAAAGCCTTGCAGACTTCCTTCATGTTCAACATGAAAAACAGGATACATTCCTGAAAAATAAAGATCGCCCATACTGATAATTTTATTTTTTTCGAAAAACACTACGCTATCGCCATCAGTATATCCGTGCGGCAAATGCATAATTCGAACGTCCTCATTGTTTATATGTAACGTCAGCGAATCATCAAAAGTAAGTATGGTCAGCGCGTTCGCCGAAACTGCTGGATGCTGCTTACCCCATAACGTCTGCTCCTGCATTAACCGATTCCGTACTGCTGTCGCAGCAATAATCGTTGCTGACGAACCGAACCTTTCGTTCCCTCCAGTATGATCATAGTGAAAATGAGTGTTAACAACAAAACGTGGACCGCTGCCTTTAAGTTCTTTTAATTTAGCGACTAACTTTTCGCTCATTTCTGCAAAATCATCATCTACTAACAACATCCAGTGCAAAATGGAAAGGACGACGGCTTCAAGATATTCTTGAAACCGAACGCATTATTGATTTTTATGAAAGCGATCAAACGACCTTAAATTATTTGAAAAAGTTTGCTTTAATTTCAAAAGTAAAAAAACCGCGGCTATTTATTAATAACAATGATGTCATTATAAAAATGTTTTCAAATGAAGTCGGCTTCGTCACACTAAATCAAGAGATTGCCAAACCGTTTATTGATCGCGGAGAACTAATTGTTTTAAATGGCGGCGCTATTTCAGAAGATCCTTTGACTTTGACTTGGTATACACGCCCAGAGATGCCTAAGTACTTTCAGGAAATTATTAAAGCTATTAAGTGATTTTTTTGTAAATTTATTCAGAGTCAAAAAATCGACATTCCTTAGGAACATCCTTAAAATCAAATGCAATATCGTAATTTAATATTATTATAGCACTAGTTGATAAACAAGTTTCATCATTAAAGAAGAATTTAAATACACATCGGATTAGTTGGATTGGTTACGCACGTACAAAGCGGATTTTCTGGAGCAACGTCGCATTTAACTCCAGTGTAAATAATTGTAGTTCCACCAACCACTATATTGTCTATATTCAAGTTAGTTTTGTATACAGAAAAATGAGCACCTGCCAAGCTTTCTGCTGTCTTTATTGAATTGTATATTCCGTTCCGATCTCCATTCACAAATTGCAAATTATCAATACTAGGTATGCTTGGATCGACAGTAGGCTTACCTCCTGAAAAAGTAATGTAAACTCGGTTTCCATTTTTTGAAACTGTCGCATTAGCAAACTGACTTACTTTGGAAGTTCCCGATACTGCTCCACTAAGTGTACCTGTAAATAATCCAGTAACTGAATCTGGTACTTCTATAATTGTTGAAGTATCCGCAGCCGTTGCCGTTACTGCCGTTGCAGAGTCTTTAGACTTAGTGCAGGCGAAAAATAAACAAACTACCAAGAAAATTTGAAAATAATTTTTATTAGGCATCTTATATTCCTTTATCAAACAATACTGCATTAGATTTTAGATACAGTGAATAAACAATAAAATTAATCACGTTTTTTATTAATTACAAGTTTTTGTGTCTTCAAGAACAAGAACTTTAAGATCAAGTTGAGCCTTTAAGTTGTAGCCATATCCACAGGTATCTACGGAACCAGCACGACAAGAAGATTGAATAACAAAGTTGTCAGTTGACGCTTTATTTAAATCTTGAACGAACTGCTGACATTTTAACATCGCTCTTTTGTCTGAATCAGATAAATTTCCAGCTTCAAAACAAATGGATTTTAATTTGGTCCATTGAGTGCCCGCAAACGAACATGAACTGATAGCCATAATAATTGCAAATAAAGTCTTTTTCATAAAATCTCCTTAAAAGATGCTCAAATCGTAAAACTGAAAACGCCAAGAAGCAAACAAAACATCAGTCTTCGAAAAAATCATATGCACCTTTTAACCTTCTCACAAAATTCTGTTCCGCATAAATTGAAAGGAAACAGACATAAAAAGTATATCTATGAAAAATCATTTACTTATTTCATTACATATTTTTAAATTTCGTATTAGCTTAAATTTCCGAATTCAATTGTAGTGACAAATCTAAAACTTTAGATTTCGTACAAAAGTAAATCTGTGTAGCAGCCTTGATCTTGATCAATTTATAAAAAATAACTTAGAATAATTAAAAGTTATTTTCCATCTTTGCGATACTCATAGAAAGTAACTATCGCTACTGACAATGTCTACTAATGAGTCCCTTACAGAAGCTTGCGATGAACAATATCGGAATATAAATACATATTTCCTGAAGAATCCCCCACAAACTGCCATTTATATGCATTATCTAGAGAAAGCAATCGAACGACAAAAATATTCTTTTTTCCTGTTTCTGAATTTTTTGTTATAAATTTTAGATCAGCCAATTCTGATAATCCATTCTGTGCAGCTGGTGGTGCATTCATTACAGAAAAAAACTATGTTTTGGTCCTAATGCCAGAATGGCAACCTTAATTGCGCAATCTATAAATGGATTTTGAGTATCAAAAGAGTGTTCAATTTATAATGAAATATTTCTTAAATCTGCTGAAGCCGACATACTGATTAATAAAAAAAATAGCATAGTTGTGCTTTTCATAAATTCCCCATTTAAAATTTATTGTTTAACGCTGATGTATGGTTGTCAATAAACTCTAATGTTTTAACATTTGCGCTAAAGAATCGCTTATACTTTTTGAATCGACCTGATGAACAAACTTTTAACTTAGAATTTTGAAAACTATAAATTTTCACGTTGTTGACGAATCCTTCAAAACTTCCGATTGAAAGACTGATTGGAAAAGCTATTAAATTAAAATCAGGACTTAGGGCCTTAAAACAACCACATTCAAGTCAATCGTCTATTTATATATGTATAAATAAAACCGATAAACCAAGTATGTTAAAAAATAATTATTTAAACTTTTTTTATGCTATTTTATCAATTTTATTTATTTTAGCTTGTAGTCATAAACAAACTTCATCTGATTTTAAGACTGTTGAAAGCACTCGCGAACCCACTTCTGCAAATGATAAGATTAAACTTATCGACTTAAATATTAAAACAGGTGATTCCGCAAGTTATATTGAATTCGAAATACAAAAAGATCTAACAGCTTTAGAAAACCATGTTCAAACTTTGTTGCAGCAATCTAACGACCAGAAAAAAAATGCAGCAAAAAAAGAAAAACAACTTACAATGGAATCTGCTTTAAAATTTAATGCTGTCGACAAAGGTTATCGTGCTGGTTTAAAAAATATAATTGAGCAAATTAGAATTTTAAAAACCTCAAATGATGAGTTTGAAAAAAGTAATGCCATTTATAAAATAAATTTAATTTCCATAGCCTTGCAGAATAAATACATAACGCCAATAAAAACAAATTTCGAAGCTACTTTAATTCCAATCTATATCTTAAAATATACCTATAATCAAAAAATTGATAAGGAAAACATAGGTATCGACTCAAAAACAAATCCAGATAATTCATTACTCTGGACGAATCAGTTTCCTAAAATAAGTAAGTTTAATTTATATTCATACAGATACAAAAAAATTGAACAAATTACTTGCGACTATGAAAAAGCAAAAACTGGATGGGGAATTCACCCTGGATTTCATATTGGCTGTGGTAAAGAAATCTATAAGCTTAAATTTGGAAATGAACTTTACTCGGGCCCTTTTAATTCACGAATGTATTTGGCGCTAGGATACAACTCTTCTGAAATTAATTATGTAAACTCAGTCAATGTTAATTATGATAGAAAGATGTTTACTGATTTTAATTTACGTAAAGGAACAGATTATTCTGTAACTGTTCTTGGGCAGAAAGTAACTACGTTTCAGCGGAAATCTGTTTCAGACCTATTTGATTACGCTTTAGAATTTGTTCTAACTAATGGTCAGCATATAAATGCCAAAGAATTTAAGAAAAAGCTACTTAACTCTGAAGTCACTGGACGATCACTAGTAGACTCCGATTTTAATACTCAGACTGAAAGCTCAATTGATTATGTAAAGATGGGTCAGGCTTCAATTACAACAAAAACAGACGATATCGAGATTGGTCCGTGGAAACTAGATGATTTAGACTTTACTAAAAAAAGAGAATTTCGCGCTCTTCTTATTTTATCAGCTTGGTTAGGAAATTTCGATATTAGAATGGACAACAACAGACTAATTCAGGTTACCGATCAAAATAATCAATCTAGCTTAAAACTAAATTTAGTTGATGTGGGCGCTGGATTAGGTAATTCAAATTCCGCCCTATCAGTAACTTCGTCAGCAGTTAACGATATGTCATGGACAGTCACTCAAACATTCAAAGACGGCGGTGACGAAACCGAAGTAAAAGATCGACTTCAGATGATTGGATTTATGACTCTGGAGCTTAATAAAACTTTCGAAAAAGTTCAGCTAAATGATGCTAAGTGGATGTTAAGACAAATGTGTCAAGTATCGAAAGAGCAGTTAACACAAGCATTAATGGCTTCGGGTTTAAGCTCAGCGGGTATAAAACTTGCCGAAGCGAAATTATTAAATCGTCGAAACACTATGATCAAAGATTTTGAAATGCAATCTGAACTGCAATCATCTTGTTATTCGCAAGTCGATAAAAAGTTTAGCTATGATCCAAAACTAGATGGTTATGTAGAAATCACCTCAGCAACCGGTGAAAAAATTATAGCCTCAGATAGCAATGAAGTTATAAAAAAAGGATTCTTAGTTAGTAAATAATATTCTTCTAAAAAATTATTTACTAACTTGATTAAAATTGCTTCCAAGTATCTAACTTATGATAAATTTACAAACACCGAATGCAAGATTGTCTAAAAGATCTTCTCGATTTTTCATCGGGTCTATACTGAAAAATGCCCAGCATCCGCAATCTGGTGATAATCAATAGTGAAAGCTGAAGAAATTTATTTCTTTAAAAATTCCACTTGCTGTTGCGAAGTAAGGACATCTAAAAAACCTGCCCAGATTTGCAAAGGAATTTGAATGGCATCTAAAGGCCTTGGAGCTTGAAAAAAACCAGCTGGTGGCGTGAATAACACAAGTTATTTTAGACGCATATCTCTTGCTATTGAAAGCGGTTGCCCAGAACTCATCCACTTTTGCCCACCGCAAGTGCGACTAACAAGGTTGCTCCTATCGAATGCCCTATTCCGACACACGACAAGTTTGGGCCATTCACAAAATCAAGAGACGCTTGTAACAAATCTGCTCTTAGCTGAAGCTCTTCCGCGCTTGGTGTCTGTGAAGTAATTCGTTCAAAATACGGAGCAATCACGGTACAACCACATTCAACCAGGGAAGTCAAAAGTGGTAAATGCCGTTCGGGATTACCCCCACTACCTAATGCAAAAAGAATAGTAAACTAATCAGACTTGCTCTTAATAAAATTGTGTTAAAGCTAGTCTGATTAGTTTTGATCGAAATTATATTCACTTAAAAATCATACACAAAGAAAATCTTGCCGTCAGCGATTTTCAACTTGAAAAATAGCCACGTCTAGAATTTTAATTCCCTAGTTTTAAAATTTTAAAGCTAATGTTGAAAAAGCCTTTTGCAGCTAGCATTTTTAAACTCGTGCAAATTATTAGTACCCATCGGTATAGTCACTTTGCTAAATGGAAGTTCATTTTTTAAATAAAATTCGTCCGTGATGCCAGACTTTGTTACAATTGAAAAACTGCCCGATAATAATCGTTCACTTTCGACGGTGTGAATTTGATGCTGAATTTCTTTAGGCATCATCTCTGGATTTTTTGCACCTTCAAAAACAACTGGAAATTCGAACAAATGCTCTAACTTAATTAGATGATCAATGTCAAAATCTACATAAAGATACTTTCCTTCCAAAGTTTGCTTTAACGACATTTCTTCAAATATAAGTTGGCGCTCTTCTTGTTCCGAGTCTTTATACAGTTGCTGAAATGAAATTCCATTTAAAGTTCGATTAAGTATTACCGTACTAAAATACTTTTGATTTAAGCGTAGTTGTCGTAATGTCTCTGAAGATTCAAATATAAAACGCAAATTGGACCCGCTAGGAATTGCTTTTTTTTGTTTAAATGGCAACCATTGAAGCCCATCCCAAATTCGAATCGATTTAAGAACAGGTTTTACATTTATTTTGTTTTCCAAAGGCACACTATTAGTTAGAATAATTTCCGAATGCAAAAAAGCATTATAAATATAATCATAGTACGGAATTGCCAGGATCGGATTTTTTAAACGAAATTGAATGCTATTGATACGAACATCTTTACTTTCGATAGAATCAAAATCTTTGATAATGAATTTAAAAATATCTTCTTTTTTATCAAAGCTAGAAGCCTTAATTGTAATTATTGAATGGTCCATTTTTATATTAATTTCTGGCCACAATTCATCTTTACTAGCATCAAAACCGCGGTTTCCTAAAACTTTGAAATAAATTTCTAAATTGCGGCCCACTGCCTTTTTATCAATATATTCAACTTTTAAATCAGGAGCTTGCTCTATGATCGGCGAAGAAGAAATATTTTTAAGCTGATATGTATTTGCATTTAAACTGATATCCTGTTGCAAAATTCTTTCGATAGCAGTGTCTTTTTTATTAAATGAGGTTTCATAAAGTTTTACTTTTTGCGGATCCGGAGAATTCTGTTTATAAAATGGGATTATAAATTTATTCAAAGTGCCATGAATCGAAAACTTAATATCACCATTTATGTCTGAAAAAATAGTAATATTTTTAGGCTGAATAAGCGTTTGATTTAAATATTGAAAATTGGGATTACTTTTTAATTGAATGGTTTTACTTTGCCCAAAAGAGTCGATCAATGTTTGGGTTAGATCTGTCACTTTTTTTCCATCGTCGACCCAGGCGTAAAGCCCCTGCTGATCAAAAGAAATCAAAGGTTGGCTGACCGGCGGATTTGCTGGATTTTCATAGAAATTTCCAATGGCTATTGCCTTAACCCAATCAAAAAAATTAAAATTTTTAAAAATCAAAGTACTTATTTTTTTTCCATTAAATTCGACTGTGTTTGTCGACGACCGTACTAAGTTTTCAATTTTGGCCGCCGCCGAATCAATTGCATTTTGATTTTTTTCGGCCCCTAACTTGTGACCCATTTCATGCATTAAAAGCGACGTCGCCGAAGCGAAATCAATTAATGCTGTGGGATCGTTAATTTTTTTTATGTTAAGAAAAATATCGTCTTCTACCAATCCATGAGTCATGCCCGATCTGGTTGGTTGGTCCGGATCCAGCATAAAAATGCTTTGATCATCTGAAAACTGCAGATACGTTGGTTTTTCAAATGGCAGCCTTAAATTCAAAACACGATCTTGAGTGACAACATAAGAATAAAACAATTTATGCTTTTCACCAAAACGTTGAACATTGTTCTTTAAAAGCCAATCAAAAGTTGAAGAAAATGCAGCAACCGCACCAATACCATTAAGCATAATTATTTCATCAGAACTTAGCGATTTTAAGAAAATAGGATCTTGCCTTGCCGCCAATAATACATAATGTAAACTTTTAAAAGCACGAACGAATAGCTCTTGCCGCTGGATTTGATTTTTCTCTTCAGCCTTTAACGCAAAAGGCGAAAATAGCAAACAGCAAATAACTAAATGTATCATTTTAAGACGCTTCAATTTTGCGATTACACCCGTCTGCTTTATCAACAGTGCTTCAAAGCAAATAAGCCTAATAAGGGCTTTAATTCTAGTTAAGACAATTTTTAAAGAAGTTAGTAACATCCCTTTTTAAAAAGCAAAGTAACAGCCAACTTCAATTTAAGAGTTGTAGTCGACAGATTCTTCAGGTCTTTTGGATTTAATAGTAGCTGAAGGGTATTCAATCCAAATAAAATAGGCTTTAGCTAACCAGGATTTGACTTTGCGACGCAAATCTTGAGTATGTAATCATATTATTTATATAAAGGGGATATGATGTTTACAAAAATGAAGGCTAAAATTTCGAATGCAATTAAAGGCCGAGAACAAAGTGATGATTTCATTAATTCAAAATTTAAAAAAATTGCTGGCTCCCGTGTTACTGACTTCCTTAAAATCAGAGCCTTAATCAATCAAGAAGGTAAAGAGTCCATTGATGCAACATTTGCAATTCAAGACGATTGCAAATGCAGTGCTATTACTGAATTCTTGAAATTAGCAACAGCAGAAAACATAACTTTTGCAAAGGGCCCTAAAAGCGGAACTGTTCTTGGTATTTCAGGAGAATCTGTTCCAGGTTTCTATGCTTATCACCGTTCTTAGGTAACTCATGACACTTAATAATTCCGCGCCACAATCGGTATCTGCAGACTTTGCTGCGAACTTAGATCAGACTTATCAACGGCTGCAGGCCGGCTTAATTAGTCGGGCGCGAAATTATGACTGGCGCCTCAAGCAGCTTCAGGCATTAAAAAAATTAGTTGAAGACAATGATACAGCTCTTTCAGATGCCATGTGGAAAGATCTTCGAAAAAGTAAGTTTGAATGTTTAGCTACGGAACAAGGTTTTGTACTTTCAGAGATAAACTTGACTCTAAAAAATTTAAAAAACTGGATGAAATCAAAACGCGCTTCAACTCCTTTATATAATCAACCAGGACGAAGTCATATCACCCGTGAACCTTTCGGATTAACTTTAATCATTGGCGCATGGAACTACCCAATCAACTTGCTACTGGCTCCGCTGATTGGGGCTATTGCTGGTGGAAACGGTGCTTTACTGAAGCCCTCTGAATTAGCTGTTCATACCGCAGCTTTAATCGCAAAATTAATTCCGCAGTATTTAGATTCTGAACTTTTCGCAGTCATCCAAGGTGCCGCAGCAGAGACCAACCTGATATTAGATAAAAAATTTGATCTAATATTTTTTACAGGAAGCAGTCCCGTCGGAAAAATTATCTTAGCAAAAGCCGCTGTCCACTTAACTCCGACAGTTCTTGAGTTAGGCGGCAAATCACCAGCCATTGTTTGGAAAGATGCCAATCTAGACGTGGCTGCGCGCCGTATTGCCTGGGGTAAGTTTCTGAATGCAGGCCAAACATGCGTGGCTCCTGATTACGTAATTATTCATCCTGAAGTCTACAAACCATTTGTCGAAAAATTAATTCTTTCACTGTGTGATTTTTACGGTCAGAATCCAATTCAAAGTCCAGATTATTGCCGCATTGTAAATACTAAAAATTTCGATCGACTTAATAAGTTATTATTTGAACTTAAAGTTATTCATGGTGGGAAAATAGACCGCGAACAACTTTATGTTGAACCCACTTTAGTTGAAGCTGATGAAAATTCATTAATTATGCAAGATGAAATTTTTGGCCCAATACTTCCTATTTTAAAAATGGATTCACTTGATGCCATTGCTAAATTTATTAAAGCCCGCACCAAACCACTGGCACTATATTTATTTACAAAAAACAACTCTGTGTCTGATTTTATTATTACTGAAACGTCTTCAGGTTCGGTTTGCGTTAATGACACTGTTCTTCAGTTGTCCGTTTCAGCGCTTCCCTTTGGCGGTGTTGGCTCAAGTGGAATGGGAAATTATCACGGGCAATTTAGTTTTGATACATTTACCCATGCCAAAAGTGTACTTAAAAAAACTTTCTGGTTCGATGCACCCTTTCGCTACCCACCTTACAGTAATCTTAAGGCATTCTGGTTGAAATGGTTTTTAAACAGTTAGTATTTTATTTCCATCTATTTAATTTAGCAAACTCATCAGTTACTCCGTTTAAAACTAAATTATTTTTTTTATGCCTTGCCACATCAGAAAATAGAATCTGCGTGGATTTTTGCGGCTCCAATCTTTCAGAGAAATAAATAAGTGATTTTGAAATATTAGAATCATTTAACTTAGCTTCGACCAACTCAACAACTTTACCGTCAATAACAACGCAAAAATCAACTTCACGGCCATCTTTATCACGAATATAAAACAATTCGCACTTATAACCTTCAGTATCCTCTAAATAATGAAGCATTTTTAATAAATGTGTTGCAACTAAATTTTCAAATCTTGCACCTTCATCACCATCCACATCTGCATTGTCATAAAAATAAATTTTAACTGGCTTCTGAAGACTTCGTGCAATTTTCCTTGTATAAACTGGCACTTTAAAGACTAAGTACATTTTTTCTAAAATAGTGATCCAATTTTTTACAGTATTTGAAGCCACTTGCAAATCATTTTCTAAATTAGAAACAACAATGGGTGAGCCGACTCTTGATTTCAACAAATCAACTAATAATGAAATGTTATTTATATCCTTTATCACTTCCAGTTCACGAATATCGTCCTTAAGGATACGATCAAATCGTTCTTTTCTCCAGCGACGATTTTCAGTTTCACTACCAGATAAAAATGGCTCAGGAAAACCGCCAAATTTCATTAATCGTTTTAACACATCTTTTTTACTAACTGATTTTGGAACCTCATTCAGAGTAAAGGGATGCAAGCGATAGTAATGATACCGTCCAAGCAAAGAGTCCCCACCTTTTTTATATAGATCTAATCTGGCGCTTCCAATTACTAAAATTTTATGATTTTCTTTTTGCGTATCATAAATGCCTTTGATCCAATTTTTCCAACGAGGAAACTTATGAAGTTCGTCAAATATCAGATACTGATCGTCATCTGACCATTTGCGCACTAAAATAGCTTTACGATCAAACTCATCGTCCCAATTAAAATATAATCCACGCTTTTTAATTAAACTTTTAGCCAATGTTGTTTTACCAACTTGCCTAGGGCCACCCAAAAATACCATCTTTTTATTTAAATCATTTTGAATAAATTCTTCAATATATCGCATACGACTATTTTAACGTGCATGTTAAAATAGACTTAGTGCCTAAGCCATGATTATCAAAATGAACTGTTTCTATTTAATATCTAGCGTTAAAAAATTGCATGCCTTTTCAAGGTCGTTAATTTATTCGGCATTCTATTTGCCTGTATTCTTCGTGAGTGCATTTTTTTAATTTTAACAGAGCTTACCGCAACTAAGGACCAATATGGAGTTAAACACATTACCAACTTATAATAGGACTGACAATCCGACCCACTGCTGCCCCAAGTTTGACCCCAGAGGATGGGATCAGCAAGATTTACATTTTAAGAATAAACTTTTTTTAAAAGCAAAAACACATAGTTTATTTCACATCCCCATCGACATGGGGGGTGTGTATACAAAAACAATGAAGTCCATTGAAGAAGAAAAAGCAGAGGATGAAAAAAGTTTTGTTGTTCTTTCTAAAGAAAAATCACCCTGGATAGCCGAACATTATTTTTTGGTAAACAAAGAAATTCCAGGAAAAGAAATGGTTCGACTAAATGGTGATTATATTACAAAAGTTTTTGAAGGACCTTACAAGGACATGCCCGCCTGGGAAAACGAGCTTGAGCTACTAGTTCAAAGCAAAGGTAAAAAGCTTAAAGACACTTATTTTTTTTATTCAACGTGCCCGAAGTGCGCGAAAGCATATGGAAAAAATTACGTCGTAGGATTTGCCGAAGTGCAATGATCATGAAGTTTATTTTAACCTTTTTGCATTATTTAGAACCCTGTCGAACTGCTGGCAAATTCATTAAAGAATCGCTTCATTAAGATTTATCTAAATAATGACAAAAAAAACCCACTGAAGATCGTGGGTTTTTTTTTCGATTAACATATTTTATCTAGAGCTTCGTCAACGACCTGACCTATGCCCGATGCAACTGGACTTAAAACCTCCAGTTAAATTTACAGTCTCAATATCATACGAAATTTGGTTGTGTTTTGGTGCGCCCTTCTCAGAATTATTAGGATCAATGCTGTTTCTTTGCGACATTCAACCTCCTGGAAACGTGAAAGTAATAAGTTTTTTGTGTTATGTTTAATTATCTTATCTTAGAAAATTAATCTTTTATAGCTCTAGACGAATAAATCCCAAACTAGCTCAGTTAACAAAACAATTTGTCATATAAGAAACGGCTAAATCTAAGACTACTTTAAATTTAAAAACAAGAATTACTATAAATTACACTTAATTGTAATTTAAGTTGTTAATTAAAGTGTCTGATCATTATATGCCTTCATTTTTTGAATCCGCTGGCAATAACAAATCTTCTAAGAAAAATGCAGCCAGCTCGGAACGCCCTGCTAGATTGGATTTTGCATATATTGCAGTTGATTGCGCCCGTGCAGTTTTTTCTGTAGTACTGCGTACTTCGGCAATTTCTTTTAGGCTTAAACCTTTTAATAATAAAAATGCGACTTCTTTTTCTGAAACAGTTAATTTCCAATTTACCAATTGATCATCTATAGCTTGGCTTAATCCTAGTAAATATTTTTTTGCTTCAGCACGCCATGTTTCAGCTTCGATCCGAAACTGTGCTGACTGCTGGCGTTCATCTTCAAGATTATGTTTAAGGACTAAAGAACCGCGCATTAAAAAGAAAATTCCAACAACAGCTGCAATGGCCACCAACCCTTCTGATAGTAGATGCCACCATTTAACGCCTTCTCCTGAATCAGTGGCTAAGTCAAAGCCAACTAAAACAATAATTATTACTAATATTAAAGCTATAAATGCTCGTTCATTCTTTTTCATTATGCTCTTCACTTCCTTCTTCATCGCCTTCTTTATCAGCTTCACCTTTAGATTCATTTTTTTCATCGCCACCAAGCTGAAGCGTACTGCCAAAAAGTTTTAATTGTTTTGTGCTTGGATCGTAATTCTTATTTAGATGAAAAACAAAAGTTCCAATTAAAGCCAAAAATACTAATCCAACTATTGGATATGTTTTATCAATGCCAACAGCGCCTGGAACAGTTTCTTTTTTTCCGTGAATCATGCTAAATCCAATACCATCATGGTGCTTTAGCGTATGCAATATAACCCCTGCGACATGGGCAATGGCTACAATCACAAAAGCATAAGCAAGCAATTCATGAATATCTTCTATCGCTTCTTTATTAATATGCTGACTCATCAAAAAACCGGTAACACCTAGACTTAATGCCAGCGCCATCATCGTTAGGGCAGACCATGCAGAAGCTGGGTTATGCCCCAGCACGCGTTCAGTTTTTGAAGTAAATGTGTCTTTTAAATATTTGATTAGCTGGGACGGTTTTAACGGATACGAGGCAAATCTAGCGTAACGGCTTCCAAATAGGCCCCATACGATTCTTAATAGGACAACTAACGATAACGTCAGCCCTAACATCATATGATAGGGATAAATAGCTGACTCATCATCAAACACTTTTGCAATAAAGAAAGCCCCTAGAAAGATTAAGGCAAAAAATATGTGGAAAAGTCGTGTGGGCACATCATAGGCGCGTGTTGTTTTCATACATTCCTCCGGTCTGAAGTTATTAACATAATTGTCACTAATCAAGTATCGTACCATATAGTGATTCTGACTATTGGATATATGTCCTATGACCTATTTTAAATTGGTTTTAAGGCATATGCCCCTTTTACAACAGCTTAAAAAAGATCAGATTCTAAACGTGGGCAATTAAGTCTGCAAAGTTAACCAAGGGGAATTTATGAAAAGCCTATTAACATTAAGTGTTATCTTTATGTTTACTGGAATAGCAAATGCGAAAAAAAACTGTACCGACCAACCTAAAGACAAATGGATGACTGAAGAGGCATTTAAGACAAAAGTCGAAGCAGAAGGTTTTAAAATCAGAAAATTTAAACAACCTGGAAGTTGTTATGAAATTTATGGAACAAACAAGGAAGGCAAAGATGTCGAAATTTATTATAATCCAGTTGATGGCAGCGCTGTAAAATCTAAGTAAACCGTCAAACTAACGTCCCTATGAAATTATTACTGTCTAAATTATAAAGGGCGCAATTCCTTAGTTTATTAAGTAGTTTAGCTTTTTAAACTAAGGAGCCTTTTATGCGATTATTTGTTATCTGTTTTTCTATTTTAGTTTCTGCCTTTACTGCATTTGCAAGTACCGGTGTTTTTGATTGCGACGTAAATAAATGGAGTATCGAAAAATGTAACAGCGAAGGTAAGTCGTTTGTCAGCATTTGTATAAAACGCAGTACCGGCGATTTTGAAGAAGTAGCGACAGAAAGAAACTTTTTGTGCAAAGACGGAGAAGTTTACCCATTGTCAGAAGTAGCCGCTGATCTTATTCGAAGAAGCGAATTGCGTGAAACTAAAATGAATGCAATTTCATTTCCAAAAACAATTGTTCTATTAAATGCAGATATCGGAACAAAAACTATTTACAGCGTAAAAGACGTCATATCTAACGGTTCGTTTTAATTAATTTTTAAAAAAATAGAATCTACATACATATGTGGATTCTATTTTCATTAATTTATTACCTAATTATGGTGCCTCATCCTGGCCACAAACAGTATCAATTTTTTGAATTAACAACTGGGCCTCTGAATTTAAATTTTCTCCCACATAGCGTCCTGACATTTTCAAAGGGATTCTTTCTTCTCCAAACAATACATAGTATTCAACACCTGCAGAATAATCGCTTACATATTCGAAATTGATTTCATTTGCTTTTGCTTTCTGAGCAAGTTGATTAACTTCGTTCTGGTCTGTTTCAATCGCAAAGGTTGCTTCGTTATGTTCAAAGGTTATTAAGTTAAATTTTATTTGATCCACATGATCTGTATACACAAGACATTCCTGGACAACATAGTCCATATCTTCAAATAGTGGTTTTCCTGGTGAAATAATTCGGCTTAAAAGTGGTTCTGATTGCGCCGATAATGAAAGCATTGGAGCCAGAAGCACCCACAGAGTAATAAATTTTTTCATAGATTCTCCTTAAGTTAATTTGCTGCAATAACTTTATAAGCAATCTGATAGCCATACGAAAATCAGGATATAAACAAATAGCTTCTACTTACCAATTACTGATAGCCACTTTGACACAAAAAAATTGCCATCTTGCCAATAATACTTCATTTTTAAATGCTACAGACTTTCCTATTCTTTGGAGTATTCTATGATATAATGACAGGTACGATGTGCTATCGATTAGGAATAAAATGAAGTTAT
Organism: Pseudobdellovibrio sp.; assembly: GCA_049301055.1. GTDB lineage: Bacteria > Bdellovibrionota > Bdellovibrionia > Bdellovibrionales > Bdellovibrionaceae > Pseudobdellovibrio. Next base: position 24,399 of record JBAQKN010000030.1, read on the forward strand.
CAAAAAGAAGGAAAACATGAGCGAGCCTAAAAAAAAGCACCGCTATAAACATATCGAAGGAAAGCGTTGGATTGAAGTTCGAATTAAAAATCCGCTTCAACTTTTTGATGCACGAGATCCAGCCCCCTTCCGTGAAAGAGACTTAGATGATCATTTTGTTGAATATATTATGGCATCGGCAAATGAATTTTCGACAAACACTGCCTTAAAAATAGTAATCTATATAGAAGAAACTGAAACTGCAGAATTACCCAGAGACTCTATACGTGAAGCCATTCATAGCTATTTAAGTTATCGAATTGATTTGCAACGAAGTGAATTGAAAACTTTTATGAAACGTGCCCAGCTATTTTTGCTGATTGGTATTTTTATCTTAATTCTTTGCCTTAGTGTAGCCCAAAGCTTAGTGATTCCGATTCCACCAGGACCCATTGGAATTTTGCGCGATGGCATTGTTATTTTTGGATGGGTTTCGATTTGGAAACCCATTGAGCTAATACTTTTTGATTGGTACCCTTTATTTGAAAAATTAAGGTTTTATAAAAAAATTCTAGGTACAGAAATTGATATTAAATTTGCATCTGTTCTAAAATAATATTTGGAATTAATTAAGCAATTTGCCCATCGACTAAATTTATTTGCCTAGATGCCATCTGGGCAAACATCTGATCATGTGTAACATAGATTATAGTCGTGCCACGCTCTTTATTGATTCGTTTAAATAAATTCATTACTAATTGTCCGTTTATAGAATCAAGATTTCCGGTTGGCTCGTCCGCGAATAAGAAATCAGGTTTCATCACCAGAGCTCTGGCAATGGCAACACGCTGCTGTTCGCCGCCGGAAAGCTGACTTGGAAGACTATCTGCCTTGTCACGTATTCCAAATTCATTCAAAAGATCTAATGCAAATATTTTTCTATTTTCATCATATGCTACTTTAAGGGTTGGCATTAGCACATTTTCTAAGGCTGTTAATTCAGGTAACAAATGATGAAACTGAAAAACGAATCCCATTTTTTGATTACGAAACTGATGCAGTTCTTTTTTATCTATAGTAACAAGTGATACATTATCAACAAGAATGTCTCCGGAAGTTGGCTTATCTAGACTACTGATAATATATAATAAAGTACTTTTACCGGAACCAGAACGCCCTGTGATAGAAACCATTTCACCTTTTTTGATTTCGCCCGAAATTCCTTTAAGAATTATTGTCGGAGGATTTCCAAAGCTTTTTTTAATATCAACCATCTTGATCGACATTACAAATTTTCTCCACGAATGATATCGATGGGTTCCATTTTCCCTGCAGATCGTGCTGGAAAGTAGCTAGCAAAAATTGATGAAAGCATTGCTAACACGAACGCCTTTACAAAAATAATATAATCAAAGGAAATCATCATATGATTTCCACCAAGACCTCGATCAGCCGAAATTTCAATAGTCGACATAATATAAGAAGCTGCAAGTCCAACAATTAAACCAATACTTCCACCAATTAAGCCTAAAATAATTCCTTGAATAAGAAATAAATTGGTAATGTCATTTGGCTCAAAACCCATAGATCTTAAAATTGCAATTTCGCGACGTTTATGAGTAACCGCCAAACTTAAAATATTATAAATTCCAAAACCAGCCACAACTAAAATAGATACAGTCATCGAATTACGAACAATATCTTGAGTTTTAAATACAGACATAATGCCTTCATTTGCCTGATCCCAACTTTGAACTTTCTCTTGCCCAATTAAGTTATAAGTCGAAGCAACGTCACTAGCTAAATTTACATCAACCAAACGAATAGCAATATCTGAAATACGACTTGGCGTTTGATTTAACTGCTGCACGTCACCCAAGGCACCAAAAATTCTTGTTTCATCTAAAGCCTTAACGCCTAAGTGGAATATCGATACAATTCGAAATGGCTGCGGCAACCCTTTACCTACAGTTAAATAAATTGTTTCGTCTTTAGAAACACCTATTTTTTTTAAAAACTCATCACCCACAGCAATTTGATTTCCGCCGCTGCCAATATCTGCGAACTTTCCGCGAATCATTGATTTTTCAATATTCGAAACTCCACGCTGCTTTTCTGGCTCTGAACCGACCAAACTAATACCAACCGAAAGTTTACCGTACGTCGCAATACCCTGCACAACCAATTGGGGCGAAGCTGCAGATACACGCTCATCCGCCTCTAGGTGGTCTAACCATTTTCGTGGAGCTAAAATAAATGAATTATCTTTGCGACCAGATGGTGGCTTAACCCAATCAACAACTGTATCTGCATTAAAAAAAGCTGCATTTAAACTTTTTTCAGAAAGTAATTCTTCACGAGCTTTAATACGAATATGCGAATCATTATTAACAAGCTGATCAATAATAAAAGTTTGAAACCCAAGCATCATCGCTGAAATTGCAATATAGGCGGCAGTTCCTAGAATAATTCCTATTAAGGTTAAGCTGGTTTGCTTTTTACGACTAAGTAGGTGACGGATGGCTAGAAAAAACATTTTACTACTTTCTTATAACAAGCTTATCGCTTTCTAAAATGTTTGCTGATGTGACTTCGCCCCATTCACCATCAATAACTCCTAATTTAATTGGAATTCTTTCTTTTTTTCCATCCCGAATGCGCGTTACCTGGCCGGCAACAATACAACGAATTGGAATTAATAATACATTGTCCTTTTGCCCAACCATTATGGCAACATCCGCTGTCATTCCAGGAAGAACTCCGATAGGCCATTTTTTTAATTGAATGCGAACAATAAATTGATTGTCTCGTGGGTATACAGAAGCAACAGTACCTTCGTATTTTTCATCACGCAAACTTTCAAAAGATACAAAAACAGGTTGGCCATTCTTAACTCTTAAAATGGATTGCTGCTCAAGACTAACTTCCAATAGTAAATGCTCTAGATTTGTAACCGTAACAATTGATGCTTGAGGAGTCACAAGTTCGCCATTCTTGTAGGCCACTAAAGTCACAGTTCCATCAATAGGTGACCGCATTGTGCTTTCATCTAATTTAACTAAAGCTTCACCAGGTTTTACCAGATCGCCCTCATTAACAAAAAGTTTTTGCACTGTCAGTGTTACACCAGATCGAACATGAAATATTTTATTCGCAGTTACCGTTCCTAGGCCATAAATACTTTCAACGACATTTCCAAATTTTGGAGTAGTTTCAACTTGAGATCCAAACCATTTTGAAGCTGTAAAGCCAATTATTACAACGAACAAGATTATTACCGTTAAGATTATAATTTTTTTTTCTTTTAGAAGATTCATAAAGATCAACGTATCTAAATTAACCACAGGTGTCACGTTTTGCTAGAATATATTTAGCTGCTGCCTAAAAAGCCTCATTCAATTTATTAAAGCATAATTCTGCCCATTTAGTTTTTGGCGCTTTGCGTACGCATGATTCGTAATAATTTTCATGTAATGAAAGCTTATAAATACTATTAATTTTTTCATAACTCTCACCCGTTAGCATCAATGCTTCACCAAGCTGTTCTTCATTTAGATCGTCAGATAAAATCCTTAGCAGTGCAGTAATAGCACGCATATCTTCGATTTCGCTATAATGCAGCTTTAATAAATTCTGAACATCTGGTAATGTTCGCAAACTATCGTTTAAAGTCCATGCTGCTAAAGATTTTTTCCATTGCAGGTTTTTACGTTTAAGGAATTCGGGCAAAAACTTATTTTTTTGAATGGCATCTGTTATCCTAGCTGCCATTATCGCATCTTGCTTATACTGAACCGCAATTATCAAACCCAATTGAGCCAATCGATTTGTTTCAAAATTTTCAGTTTTTTTCTGTTGAATTTCCTTGATAGTCGTTATCACTAAATTAAATGCAGAATCAAACTGACGAAAGGCGATCATAAATTCAACCTGATCGGTAACAGCAAGTTGTTTTAAATAAGCTTGCTCTGAACCTTGAAAATTAAATTCAGGACCATCTTTTAATCGCGCATGGCATTCAATACAATAGCCTGTAACCTTAACCAATCTTGATCTAGACAATTCCGCATAACCTGTATTAAAATTCAGATCTGCCTTCTGCAATTCTTCTGCAAATTGAATGGATACAAAACGTACCGTTGGATCCTTTGATGAAACCATTGGATCATGTCTAATATTTTTAGCTTCTTGTGCTAAATCGTGTATTTCTTTAATTAAAAAGTTTTTACTTTCTACGTTATTAAATTTTTCTTTATTAAAAATATAGGGTTGCAAACTTAGTAGGTTTTTTTTTAAGCTTTGCATCGACTCATTCCACACTGGTGGCGGGCGAAACCCTTGCTCAGCTCCTCCCAATTTAAAATCTGACTTAGTAGGCAAAGTTTGACAAGATAGCAAAATGGCGACTATTAAAAAAAAATAAAATAATTTGAACTTCACTTCTTTAAGCGTGTCTCTAAAAGTTCAGATAATGCTTTGTAGGCGTCAGTTTCAGTAAAGATACCAACTAACTTTTCATTATCAACTATAAGAGCACATCCATATTTTTTTTCTGCCATATGCAAAGCAACTTCGCTTAATGGAGTCGTTGGACTAGCAATATAAGGATTTGGTGTAAATGCGTCCTCGACAGTCATTGCCGCAGGATCGACATCTTTAAAAGAAAGTACCAGGTTAATATCACGGTCCGTTAAAATTCCGATTAAACGACCACCTTTTAATACAGGTAAATGCCTTAAATGCAGCTTTCTCATAAATTCGCTGGCCTGCAATATACTCTGATCATAACCAATCGACTTTGGTACATAAGTCATAAACTTATCTACTGTTGGTATTTCCTTCACCACGCACCCCCCAATTCTAAACAACCCATTACAGAAAATTTCACTTCCAATAATCTTGCCAAGTTCAGATCAAAAATACGCGTTATTAAATAATTTTTATGGGTTATTTTGTCACATGCTTTTAAATTGATGTGACAACTTGTCACTAATTTAATATACAATGCTAGCTTAATTTATTTAGACTTTTTAAAACACAATAGAATCAATAGGTTAGAGACTCCCCTCGAGTCCCCTATTTTGCCAGAAATGGCTTAGATTTTGAAATAAATGTTTTTTTAACTAAACATCTTAAAAAAGGATACGCATGCGAACAAGCAAAAAAGTTGCTGTTGTTGATGATGATCTTGAAATGGGCCGCGTCGTTAAGGACATTTTAACGGACGAAGGCTATGAAGTTTTTCAATTCTCATCAGCAGCTGAAGCCCTATTTGCATTCAAAAGTAATCCGCCACAAATTCTTATTACTGATCACAAAATGAAAGACATTGATGGCTTGATGTTTCTTAAAAAAATTCAGATAGAGTTTCCAGATATCGTATCTATTATGATGACTGCATTTGGATCCATTGAAACAGCTGTCGAAGCAATGAAAGCCGGCGCTTATCATTATATAGTTAAACCATTTAAAAAAGAAGACTTGGTTCATCTTACAGCAAGAGCAGCTGAAAAAATTACTCTTAAAAAAGAAAATACAGAACTAAGAAAAGAGTTAACTAAAACATTTAGTCTTGAATCTATCATCGGAAAAAGTCCAGCAATGTTATCTGTATTTGAACTAATTAAACTAATTTCTTCAGCATCAGCGAATGTACTAATTACCGGAGAAAGCGGATCCGGAAAAGAACTTGTAGCCAGAGCCATTCATAATTATGGCCCCAGAAAGCGCAAACCATTTATTCCACTAAATTGTACAGCGATTCCAGAACATTTATTAGAAAGCGAATTATTTGGTCACACCAAAGGTTCTTTCACGGGCGCCATCAGCGATAAAAAAGGCCTTTTTGAAGAAGCTAACGAAGGCACGCTTTTTCTAGATGAAATTGGCGATCTTAGCTTAGCACTTCAAGCAAAGCTTTTGCGCGTTCTTCAAGATAAACAAATTCGCGCAGTCGGTGGCAGTAAATTTAAAGAAATAAATGTTCGAATCGTTGCCGCCACACATCGCGATTTAAAAACAATGGCAAAAGATGGAAGATTTCGCGAAGATTTATTTTATCGTTTAAATGTTATACCCGTGCGAGTTCCCTCTTTGCGTGAACGAATGGAAGATATTCCACTTTTAGTTGAAAGTTTTATTAATAAATTTTCAATTCAAAATAATTCTCAGATACATTCGATTTCTCCAGAAGCGATGGCCGTATTAATGGCGCATCCTTGGCCAGGAAATGTTAGAGAACTTGAAAATGTTATTGAGCGGGCCATGGTTTTAAGTCGTGGTGATAAGATTGAAAAAGAAGTTATTTTAGATAGCGCACTACAAGAAGCTAAGAATAGCATTGAACAAATTCATAGCGATAGACCGACATTAGAAAAGCTGGAAGAGCGTTATATTAAAATGATATTATTAGAAACGAATAGCAAAAAAGATGAAGCCGCAAAAGCCCTGGGCATCAGCAGAAGAACTTTATACAGAAAAGAGCGGCTTTATGGCTTGGTTTCGCCAGAATCAACAGAGCCGATTGAAGATATAGAGCATGTTACTACCTGATGGTTTAACCTTTAATGATTTTGCACATCTTAAGACAATCCTTGATGAAGCCACCATTGTTGTCATCACTGACAGCAATGGACTGATTACTTATGCCAATAAAAACTTTTGTGATATTTCGCAGTATACGCAACAAGAACTTATTGGGCAAAATCATCGCGTTCTTAAGTCGAACCATCATTCCAACGAATTCTTTGTTGAATTATGGCAAACAATTTCTTCTGGAAAAACTTGGAAAGGCGAAATTAAAAACTTAGCTAAAGATGGCAGCACATATTGGGTTCACACACTTATTATACCGATAATGAAAAAGAATAAACCTGATAAATATGTTTCAGTTCGATATGATATTACTGAAAAAAAAATTGCAGATGAAAAACTAACTATCTATGCAAGTAAATTAGAAACTAGCAATAAAGAACTGCAAAACTTCGCCTCTATTGCGGCCCATGATTTACAAGAACCACTTAGAAAACTGCAAACTTTTTCAGACCGCTTAATGAAAAAAACAAAAGACTTTATCAGTGAAGAAAATATTGATTACTTAAAAAAAATTGCAAACTCTGCAAATCGAATGCAACTGCTAATTAATGACTTACTAGCATATTCAAGGGTCACTACTAAATCACAACCTTTTTCGGTAATTAATTTAAATTTAATAGTTGCACAAGTGGTATCCGATCTAGAGGTAAGAATTGAACAAACAAAAGGGAATGTTCAGTGGGGTCTATTACCTTCTATTGAAGCTGATTCGACACAAATGTATCAATTATTTCAAAATTTATTAAGCAATGCTCTTAAATTTGTAACTCCTGAAACAGTACCTTGTGTTACTATAGATGCTAAAGTATTTAACCTTTCAGAATCTGGTGTTAATCGCTTGTTTTGCCAAATTAATATTAATGACAATGGCATTGGCTTTGATGAAATTTATTTGGACCGCATTTTTACTATATTTCAACGACTACATGGACGAAACGACTATGAAGGCACCGGAATTGGCCTAGCTATTTGTCGAAAAATAACGGATCGGCATGGCGGCAGTGTTACAGCCAAATCCACAATCAACCAAGGATCTAATTTTATTATTACCTTACCTCTAAAACAATTAACTGGAGAATCTATATGATATCTAAATCCAAAGCTATTATTTTAGCTGCAGATGACGATCAAGATGATTGTCAGACAATAAAAGAGGCGTTCAAAGAAAGCCAATTATTAAACGAAATACATTTTGTTTCAAACGGCGAAGAGTTATTGAACTACCTCAATCGAAAAGGAAAGTTTAAAGACCAAAAGAAATATCCATTCCCAGGATTAATACTGTTAGATTTAAAAATGCCAAAGATAGATGGTTGTGAAGCGCTTCTAGAAATTAAAAAATCTCCTAAATTAAATCACATCCCAGTAGTCGTGCTGACAACATCAACAGAAGAAGAAGATATTTTACGAACTTATAGTTTGGGTGTTAATTCATACATTACAAAGCCCAATACTTTCGATTCACTTGTACAAATATTAAAAGATATTGGACACTATTGGTTTAATACCGTTCAGCTTCCAGCGCCTCAAATAATAATAAGAAATGAGTTTTAATGAGCAACAATGAATTTCAAATATTACTTATCGAAGATGATGAAGAAGATTATCAAAATATCAACGATCTTTTTAAAGAAATTCCAGGCAATAAGTATAAATTAATTTGGAAATCAACGTACCAAAAAGGCTTAACTGCTTTATGCGAAAATAAATTTGATGCATGTCTTTTAGACTATAGGCTTGGCGCTAAAAGCGGCATTGAATTATTAAAAGAAATTCATAAAATTGGCATAACCTGCCCAATTATTTTTTTGACTGGTCAAAGTGATTTCGAATTAGACTTACAAGCTATGCAAGTTGGAGCCGCTGATTATTTAGTTAAAGAACAATTAAGCTCATTACTTCTTGAACGATCAATACGATACTCTATGAAACATGAACTTGATATGGAAGAACTCCGAGAAATTCGAGCTCAGATATTACAACAAGATCGCCTAGCATCGCTTGGGCTTTTGGCTTCTAGCTTGGCGCATGAAATTGGCACCCCTCTAGGTATCATCCGAGGCCGAGCCGAACTTGCAAAAAAGAAAGAAACTGAAAAATCAGATTTATCCGAGAACATGGAAATTATTATTTTACAAATTGATCGCATTACCAAACTTGTAAATTCACTTTTAAATTTAGCACGCGGATCGAAATCAAAATTATCAGAATCTGTTCACTTAAATAGTGCGATACAAGATATATTAAATTTAATACAGCACGAACTTAGTTTAAAAAATATTACCTTAGAAACAAATATTAATGAAGAACATTACGTACTCTCTGAAGCAAGTCCATTGACACAAGTTATACTGAATCTATTAGTTAACTCGATGCATGCAATCGATGAAGAAAGAAAAAAAGGAAGAACCGAAAATCATCGAATTAAAATTAGCGTAGAAGATAAAGTAAATGCTATAAAAATAATTGTGAAGGATACGGGCTGTGGAATTCCAAAAGAAAATCTGACTCAAATTTATAGACCATTTTTTACAACTAAAGAAATTGGAGATGGTACAGGACTTGGCTTAGCTACATCGTACAAATTAATTCAATCCTGGGGAGGCTCAATTTCTGTGAAAAGCCAAATTGGACTTGGAACTACTTTTTCCGTAACTTTAGTTAAATCAGCCCCCACATTATGTTAATTCATGTAATTCATGATCAATTCTGTTTTTGCCTTTTCAATGTTTTTTGATACAAAAAACAAATCACCAAATTTTATTTGATCTTTGGTTTCATGCCTAATTTTTCCTAAAAAATTAGGCCCCGCAAAAACAGTTACTTTGTCGAATTTTTTTTCATCACGAGCTGTCTTTAATAAATTTCCAATGGCATTAGCAAAATGTTGAGAAACTATTTCAGCATGTGAATGTCTTCCTTCCAAATTATGAGGTGTACCAACTGCTGCAAATCTAGCATAGCTCACACCTGGCTTGTCCGTTTCGAATTCTCTTTCTTTGCGCCGGCCTTTTTTATTTATTAATGTTTTAATCCATTGCAAATTTTGAGTCACATTATCTCGTTTAAAAATTTTAGCTTCTGCCCTACTTGCAACAATTACCCATTCTTTCATATCAACCCCTAAGTAACATATTACTATAAAATCTTAAATGGATTCGATGGCGATACATTTCTGTTCTTTGGAAGACGCAATTGCAAAACTCCGTCTTTATAAGAAGCTTTAATACCTTGGCCAAATGGACGACAACGAAAAAAAACTTGTTTCCCAAGCGTTGAATCATCAGTTGATTTTCCTTCAACTGTTAATTCGTATTGCTTGGAAAGTATTTCAGTTTCGCAGCTATGAATAGTAGGTATATCTAATTCTAAAAGATAGTGTGATTTCATCTCTTCAATTGAAAACAAAGCCATTTGCGTATGACTTGAATCTGGTTCCATTTCCATAGCTGCATTTGAAATAATTGCGTGATTTGATTTCATTTTTTCCCCATTTTTTAGATTGATTTTTTGTTGATATTAATTTGCTAACAGTAAATTAAGAGCCGCAATAAAATTGCAGCTCTTAATAAATTAATGTATTGGAATTTGCTTAGCTTTTAAGGCTTCAGTCTTTGGAATTGTCACCGTCAAAACCCCATTATCAAATTTTGCATCGACACGTTTTTCGTCAACGATTCCAGGTAACGCAAAACTTCGGGTATAAGAACCGTAGCACACTTCAGATAAATATTTCTTTTTACTTTCTGTCGCTTTTTCTTCTTTCCGTTCTGCATGGATTGTAAGTTGATCTTTATTTACTTCAACTTTAACTTGATCTTTTTCGACTCCGGGAAGATCAACTTTTAACACATAGCTATTCGTTTCTTCGACAATATCGCAAGATGGAGAAAAATTAAAATTCTGAATTAAATCACCTCTTTGCTTACTCATCATTTCGTTAAATAAACGATCAAATGTGTCTTCAATACGTGTAATCTCTTGAAATGGATTCATACGCTTTTCAGACCACTGTACAAGTGCATTTGCCATGCTATCCTCCTTTGGATTTTATGTTTGTACTAATCTATTAAAGCAATACTTGGGCCAAGTGTTTTAAGACAATTAATTCATTTGTACTTACTAGCTACCAAAAATATTTTTCTTGTTGCTTAAATTATAAATAATCATTGAGACATTTATTTTTTTTATCAAGACAGTCTGTCTGCCACTGCCAACAAGCTTCCTAGTAATTATTAATTTTAGTTGTTATTGTTGGTTAAAAAAAATGGTGGCGCATAAGCTACAGTATTTATTAAAAACTATAACTTATGACTCCACCACTTCTTTGAAGAACTGCCCATTGGGATTTACCCAGAACAGCTCAAGAGCTGACTTTTCAAATGCAGC
>JBAQKN010000031.1:0-41693 GCA_049301055.1 Pseudobdellovibrio sp.
CGGTAGTGGGGGGGCTCCTGGGGGCGACGGTGCTGTAAATACCGGTGGTGGTGGGGGCGGAGCAACTTATACTGGTGCCGCAAATACCGGTGGAGCCGGTGGTTCGGGGTATATGAAAGTTTGTTGGTGGGAATAATTAAATTCAGAATTGAATTTAAGATGTCAGGTAGATTTATAGATATAGTAGTAATTTACTTTAGCCACATGCAGCATAATTAATCAGCTAAAGTAAACTAATTTTGTATCTATTTAAGAGAGCCTAGTTATATAAACTGAATTTAATTAAGTGATACTTCTTGGTATTCCACTTTACAAAAAAGCTTCAAGACTAGATAATATATGCTAGTGAACAGCCAACAATTATTGTTAATCAATATCATTCTAGGAATTTTCTTTGCCGTCTATTTTATATTCGGCCGCTCTAAATTGCGTGGACCTACAAAACTGAATATGAAAGCCAATGAAGATTTTAAAAAAAGCATAATTCCCAAATATCCAGATGGATATCGACCGGCAAAAATTGAGTTTAATAAAAATAACACGGAACCCAAAATGACAGTTCTTGAGCCTGAAACTCAAAAAGAAAAAGACAATGTTATTGATCTTAAAGGTCATCAGGCGACTAAAAATTTGAATATTTATTTTATGTTTAATATGCACGAATGGGAAGCCCATGAAGCATTGGGTGTTCCGGCGGCAGCTCCACTGCCTGTCGTAACGGCAGCTTATCAAAAATTGGTTTTAACCTGCGATCCAGCCGGTTTCGAATTTTATGAATTAGCCTATCAGGCTATTTTAAAAAGATGGAGAGACCGACTTTGAATATTTCAATTAAAAGAATAATTTCACAGACATTTGGCAGTTTTTTTTATGCGGATGTGGTTGTGTTATTCTTTTTGCCATTCGCTATTTCGCTGACAACTGGTTTTATTTTTCTGTGGTTAACTTGGGGCTATTGGACTCAGCTGTTAGTAAGTGGTTTGGTTTTATTACAACCATTGTGGCAGCAATTTTTGCAAATCATGCCTGATTTTATTATTCAAATAGCTTTGTTTTTTTCTCCGTTAATGCCGGTATTTGTTTTTATTTTAATTATCGGAATTGCATTTCCACTTTTGGTCGTATTTAATTTAATCATGACTTCGCTACTAACTAGTGGGTACTTAGTGCGTAAAATTGCAAAACATGATTTTCCAGGTTTGGAAAAAAAAGGACATTCGCGGATTTTTGCCGGTTTGTTAAATACTATTGTCGCTGTCGTAGGTTATTTGTTTTTATGGGTGATTACGATGCCTTTATGGTTGATTCCCGGTATGCAATTAGTAGTGCCAGTTGTTTTGACAGCTTGGCTAAGCCGTAAAGTTTGCACGTTTGATGCGCTATCTGACTATGCTACCGACGAAGAAATGTCATCGATCACCCTTGAAAGCAAAAGAAGTGGCTATATCTTAGGCCTAATTACTGCTGGAATTAATTATTTTCCAATGGCTATTTTCTTTTCACCAGTGATCACAATGATTGCATACGTCTACATGTCTTTAGGTTTTCTAAAAAATAAACGTAGTTTATAACGCGCTAATTAAGACCTTAACAAAAGCAAAATTAAACCAGCAGAAATTTGACTGTGCTTCAGCGCAAATGTTACCTTTTTTAATGAAAATTTAGTCAGTTAAAAATGGTTCGTCAGCGGGGGCTTCGTGGTTGTTAAAACTCTTCAAGATTTAAGTACATTGGTCAGTCTTTCTAAACGACGTGGTTTTGTTTTTCAAAGCAGTGAAATTTATGGGGGACTTGGCAGTTGTTGGGATTACGGTCCACTGGGTTCGATCATGAAGATGAACGTAAAGCGCGCTTGGTGGAATGCGATGACTCGTCGAAGTGATATTGTAGGCCTTGATGCCGCAATATTAATGCATCCAACGGTATGGAAGGCTTCTGGTCACGTGGATGGTTTTTCTGATCCATTAGTGGATTGCAAAGATTGTAAAACTCGCTTTCGTGCGGACAACACAGATTCTTATATTGATCATAAAAAATGTCCAAATTGCGGCAGTAAAAATTTATCAGAAGAACGTAATTTTAACTTAATGTTTAAAACCACAATGGGGCCGCTAGAAGATAGCGCCAGTGTGGTGTACTTGCGGCCAGAAACAGCGCAAGGTCATTTTGTTAATTTTTTAAATTGCCAACAAAGTTCACGTTACAAAATTCCATTTGGAATTGCGGCTATCGGAAAATCATTTCGTAATGAAATTACACCTGGAAATTTTATTTTTAGAACACGCGAATTCGAACAAATGGAAATGCAATATTTTGTAAAACCCGGAACCGACGAACAATTCTTTAATGAATGGAAAGAACGTCGTTATGCATTTTATTTAAAATTTGGCATCAAAGCGGAAAACTTAAAATTTAAACCACATGATAAATTGGCTCACTATGCTCGTGCTGCAGTCGATGTAGAATATAAATTCCCGATGGGTTTTTCAGAATTAGAAGGTATACATAACCGCGCTGACTTTGATTTAACTCAGCATGCAAAGTTTTCTGGTAAATCGCTAGATTATTTTAATGAAGCTACCAAAGAAAAATTTCTTCCATTTGTGATCGAAACGGCTGTGGGTTGCGATCGTTTATTTTTAGCATTTATGTGCGATGCTTACCGTGAAGAAGTAACAACTCAAACTGATGAAGCGGGAAAAGTAACTGAAGATATTCGTGTGGTGCTTGGTTTGCATCCTGAAATTGCGCCCATTAAGGTGTGTGTTTTGCCTCTTTCTAAAAAAGAAGAACTAACAATTCCAGCAATGAAAATTCGCGATCAATTGGCTGAAGATTTTGACGTGCAATATGATGAAACAGCTTCTATCGGAAAACGATATCGTCGTCAGGATGAAATTGGGACACCGTATTGTGTGACGGTCGATTTTGAAACAGCAAATGACGGCGCGGTAACTGTTCGTCATCGTGATAAGATGACTCAAGATCGCGTGCAAATAACACAATTAAATTCATATGTAACCGCTGGATTAAAAAACTTTTAATAATTAAAATAAATACTAAAAACAAGAAAAGGAAAAACGAACGTTATGAATACTTTAACAGATTCGAAATCTAACTCTTCAAAAACTAATCTACACACGCAGCCTGAAAAATTCGTGTACTACTTTGCGGCCGGCGAAGCGGAAGGTAATGCTGGAATGAAAAGCGCCTTAGGCGGTAAAGGGGCTAATTTAGCAGAAATGACTGCGATTGGCTTACCAGTACCTCCGGGATTTACAATCACTACAGATATTTGTACAGCGTTCTATGAACACGGTGGCAAACTTCCGGAATGGGTTCGTCCCAAAGTAATGGAAGCATTGGCGCGTGTTGAAAATAAAATTGGAAAAAAATTTGGTGATGTTAAAAATCCATTACTAGTCAGCGTTCGTTCCGGTGCGCGTGCCTCAATGCCGGGTATGATGGATACTATTCTTAACTTAGGGTTAAATGATCAAACGGTTGAAGGCCTATCTGCCACTTCGAATAATCCACGTTTTGCTTGGGATTCGTACCGTCGCTTTATACAGATGTATTCCGATGTTGTAATGGGAATGAATTCATCTTTGTTAGAAGTTACCTTAGAAGATATGAAAGCTGAAAAAGGTATTCATTATGATACTGATTTATCTGCGGACGATTTAAAAAAATTAGTTTCAAAATTTAAAGAATTAGTTCAACAAATGACTGGAACAAGTTTTCCAACAGATCCTGTGGAGCAACTTTGGGGTGCGATCACTGCGGTATTTAAAAGCTGGAATACGCCACGTGCGATCACTTATCGCGATTTACATTCTATTCCTGCAGCATGGGGAACGGCTGTAAATGTTCAATCTATGGTTTTTGGTAATTTAGGTGATGATTCGGCGACAGGGGTTGCTTTTACACGTGATCCAAGTACTGGCGAACATAAATTTTACGGCGAATATTTAATCAATGCTCAAGGCGAAGATGTGGTTGCGGGAATAAGAAATCCTCAGCCTATTTATTTGCTAAAAGAAACAATGCCAGGCCCATTTCAAGATTTAGAAAACTGTTATAAAAAACTAGAACTGTACTTTAAAGATATGCAAGACATCGAATTCACAATCGAAAAAAATAAATTGTGGATGTTGCAAACGCGAACGGGTAAGCGCACTGCAAAAGCTGCTTTAGCGATTGCCTGCGATATGATTGATGAAAAGTTAATTACACCTGAAGAGGCATTGTTGCGTCTTGATCCTAGTTCTTTAGATCAACTTTTGCATCCGACATTAGATCCGAAAGCTCAAAAAACTGTTTTAGCTAAAGGTTTGCCAGCAAGCCCAGGTGGTGTGTGCGGTCATATCGTATTTACATCTGAAGAAGCCGTTGAATTAAAAGAAAAAGGGCAAAAAGTTATTTTAGTACGTGTGGAAACGTCACCAGAAGATATTGCAGGAATGATTGCTGCTCAGGGAATATTAACTTCGCGTGGTGGTATGACCTCACATGCGGCAGTTGTTGCGCGTGGAATGGGTAAGTGTTGTGTAGCAGGGTGTGCTGAAATCGAAGTAAATAGCGAAGCGGAAACAATGAAGGCCAAAGGATACATTTTAAAAAAAGGTGACTTAATTACCTTAGACGGATCAACCGGAGAAGTTTTTTTAGGCGAAGTTAAAACAATCGAACCTAAATTAGACGGCACATTTGATCGCATTATGAAATTAGCAGATGGAGTACGTCGTATGAAAGTACGTGCGAATGCGGACACACCAAAAGACGCGCAAACAGCACGTGATTTTGGTGCCGAAGGTATTGGACTTTGCCGAACAGAGCACATGTTCTTTGGGGCAGACCGTATCGATGCAGTTCGAGAAATGATTATTGCCGACAGCAAGCGCGAACGCGAAAAAGCATTGGCTAAGTTATTACCGATGCAGCGTGATGATTTTTATCAACTATTTAAAATCATGGATGGTTTCCCAGTTACAATTCGTTTGTTAGATCCACCATTGCATGAGTTTGTTCCTCATACAGATGAAGAAATTGCAGAATTAGCAAAACGAATTAATTTTGATTTCGCACGTTTAAAAAATAAAATTTCTTCATTGCATGAATTTAATCCGATGTTAGGTCACCGGGGTTGCCGGTTAGCTGTGACGTATCCAGAAATTTATGAAATGCAAGCGCGTGCCATTGCTGAAGCGACAGCTCAAATGATTAAAGATGGATATAAACTAATTCCTGAAATTATGATTCCATTGGTAGGCATCGCGAAAGAATTAGAAATTTTACGAGCACAAACAGTTGCTGTTGTAGAATTGGTGCAAAAAGAAAAAAATATTAAATTTGATTACCAAATTGGTACAATGATTGAACTTCCACGTGCCGCTGTAACAGCGCATGAAATTGCTCATCATGCAGATTTCTTTAGCTTCGGAACAAATGACTTAACTCAAACGACTCTGGGCTTATCGCGTGATGATTCGGGTCGTTTCTTAGGTAGTTATATTTCTCAGGGTATTTATGCAAAAGATCCATTTGTAAGTATTGATCAAGTCGGTGTAGGAACCTTGGTTAAAACCGGAGTTGATCTTGGTCGTCAAACCAAAGGAAATTTAAAAGTCGGAGTTTGTGGTGAACATGGCGGAGACCCCGATTCGATCGAATTTTTTGAAAATGTGGGTTTGGATTACGTAAGTTGTTCTCCGTTCCGTATTCCAATTGCGCGATTAGCGGCAGCAAGAGCAAGTTTAAAAAACACAAAAAATAAAAAGAAATAGGTGCTTTTGTGATTCAGGAATTTAAATTCGAAACGCAGCTGGCATTGCAAACAGCTGCAGATAAAATTAAAAACGAATTTGAGTTCCGTGGTTATAAACCATTGTGGAGTTTTTTGGCTTTTGGTCTTAAGTTTAAATTTGGCCATGATTCAGAAACACCAATTCAGTTTTATTTTAAGTCCATTTTATTTGTGATTCCGATTTGGTACACAGGCGTGGCTGTTAACACGGTTAACGGCGGAAACAAAAATCAGATTTCTTTGTATTACTATACGAAGGGCATAAAGCTTTTAGATATTTTTCGAATTGGCAAACGTTGGAGAACCGAAGCTGAAGATTTACAAAAACTGTTTTAAATTGAGACAAGCCTAACTTTTGCAAAATACATTCATATGTTGAATGCATTGAAGTGGTTATCATTCTTAATCGTTTATACACTAACCCTAGTGGGTCATGCGTCTAATGCACAGACACAGCAGACGCTTATTTTTGGCCCAGAGTGGACCTTTACGAACGAGGCCTTGCTGGCCATGAATGAGACAGAATCAGGTGTTCAATATTTCATCGAAGATATTCAAGATCGCTTTGCTACATTTTGTAAATCAAGTGGACGCTGCGAATTTAAAAAAATTCAAGATAATTTTAAATTTGGACAGCTTCAATTTAAAGATGGGTTTGTCGTTTCATTAACAAAAGACTATGGTGTTTTTGAAATGCAAAGTTCTCCGCAAAATTTAAAACAATGGCGACAAAAGAAAGAGGAAGTCCAAGAGATTATATTTAATGTTATGGTAAGTGAAGGTTTTGTGCCTCATAAAATCATTGGCGCAGGACATGTGAATATTGGTTTATCTTATTTCAAGGACAAACCACTTTTATTACGAAATTTCATTGTCGATTTTTATAATCAACCGGGTTTAGGAATTGTATTAAATTCGCTAGCTGAAAATTCCCTAAATGCAAAATCTTTAGATCAAATGAGCTCTGAAGATCAAAAAGAATTTATTAGGCAATTAGCTAAGCTAGATCAAATAAAAAATCTAACAATGGAAGATATATTTAAAACTATTCGAATCCCATTAGCTAAAAAAAATATTGGCATTGGCTTACGTGATGTCGGAATTTCGAAAATTGGTTTAAAAGAAATAGGTCCCAAGGGCACTTTTGAAATTGGTAGTACGTCACGATTAGAAATACGCGCTTTACACCCACAAGCAAATATGGATGATTTTATAAAAGTACTAGAAATTTTCGAAGCACGAATCAAATTTTTAGAAAGCATTGATACACCAATTCCAATCGCTGCAATAAAGAAAATATCTGATCCGCGGGTAGCCTTGGGTCAGTATGCGGACTATTTAGAACAAGCGGGATTAAATTTAAAGAGCTATGAATCCCTAATGCTGCAAGAGTGGCAAGGTTTACAAGCCAGTAGCTTTCTTCGAAGTAAAACGAACTTGGGTTCTAAGAAAAATAATTACCAGTGTAAGAAGTTGTTTTAACAGAGCAAAAACAATATAAATATTAAGCTGCAAAACAAGCAGCTGCATTTTAAGCCATTCTAAGTCAAAAAAATCAAAAATTTGTCTAAATAAAAAGCAGTGTGCAAAATAGTTTTCAACATCCTATTTTGTTTTATTGACATGAAACCACCCCCCCTTAGAATTAATCTTTTAAGCGCGCTTAGCCTTTGGTCGAGTTTCGCTTTAGATAAATGCTCTAAACAGGGGAATTGCTTTGAGAATCAAAAAGCTAGAACTAATCGGTTTCAAATCTTTCAAAGACAAAACTGTTATTCAATTTGATGCTGGGATTACTGGTATCGTTGGACCAAACGGTTGCGGCAAATCAAATATCGTTGATGCCTTGATGTGGGTTATGGGAGATCAGTCTGCAAAAGATCTTCGAGCCTCTCAAATGACGGATGTGATTTTTGGTGGCTCTGAAGGTTATGCACCACTTGGCTTATGTGAAGTTTCATTAACATTAGAAAATGACGGTGGACCTTTTCCAGCTAAGTATTTTAAGCACTCTGAAATTATGGTTACACGTCGTCTTCACAGAAATGGTGAAGGTGAATACTTTGTTAATAAAGAAGTGGCTCGTTTAAAAGATGTTCAAGAGATATTCATGGACACCGGAGCTGGTTCAAAAGGTTTTTCTATTATTGCACAGGGTATGATCGGTAAAATCATTACTGCGAAACCTGAAGATCGCCGCATGTTAATTGAAGAAGCTGCGGGTATTACAAAATTCAAAGCACGAAAAAAAGAATCTCAGCGCAAATTAATTTCTACAGATCAGAACTTAGTTCGTTTGCAAGATATCATTGGCGAATTAAAACGCCAGATCGATTCATTACAGCGCCAAGCTCAGCGCGCCGAACGTTATAGAAATATTAAAAATCAAATTGAAGATTTAGAACTTTGGACATCGTCATTGCAATTTGTTGATTTGAAAAAAACAGCAGACGATGCACAGCGAATTTTTGATGAAGCGCAATCTACTGAAATGGGCAGCGAAGCAAGCTTAGCGCAAATGCAATCTCAGCTAGAAACTTTAAAATTAACAATTTTAGAGCAAGAAAAAGCTGTTGAAAACAAACAAACTGATTTCTACAATTTCCAAAATTCAGTTCAGAAAAAAGAAATGGAAATTCAAGAATTACGTTTTGGTTTAGAACAAGCAAAACGCAATGAACAAATGACTGGAAATATTTTAAACGAACAAAGCGCAAGACATGAATTATTGTCTCGTGATTTGGCTTTGTTAACAGAACAATCTGAATCTTTAAAAGAAGAATCAGAAAGCTTAACTGCAGAATCAGCTCAGCAGACAGAAGCTTTTGCATCGTCACAGCAGCGTTATTCATTAATTGATGATGAATTAACAATTAAACGTCGTGAACAAATTGCGTTAGGTCAAAGCGAATCTTCTTTAGATGCTCGCGTGCAGTCATTTATTACACAAAAGCAAGATTTAGACTCTAAATTATCTGATGAAGAAATAAATTTATCTGAACTACGTGAAAAGCATCATGAATTTGAAGCACGTCGCAAGAAGGTAGCTAACAGTTTAGATTCTGAACGCCAGTTGCAGTTAGATTTATCAAATGATGCGGAAGCATTTGAAGTAAATAAAAAAGTTTTAAATGAACAGTTGCAAGCTAAACAAGTTGAAGTTCAAGAATTTAAAGATAATTTAAATGAAACAGCATCTAGACTTTATGGTTTAGAAAACTTAGCTGCAAACTTCGAAGGCTTTGAAGAAGGTGTTAAGCAAGTAATGCTTTGGAGCAAGGCTAAGACTGCACAAATGCATGCGGATGGTACAGTTAGCGAATTTTTCAAACCCGTTTCTGAGGTTATCGAAGTTCCTGCAGAATATGAAATCGCTATGGAAGCTGCTTTGGGTTCTAAATTGCAAATGCTTTTATCGCAAAAATCAGAACAGGCCGTTGAAGCCGTTGATTACTTAAAAGAACAAAATTCAGGGCGATCAAGTTTTTATTCGAATGATAGCCAATATGCAAAGCCATTGCAGGGTAACCCTGTTTCTGAAGCTGGTGTGCATGGTATTTTAAAAGATTTAGTACACTCAAGCGAAGTTTATTCCGCTAAGGTTGCAGAAATCTTAGATGGTGTTGCGGTTGTAGATTCGATTCGAACAGCCTTGAAATTACGTCCTAATTTCGGTGGCTGGACATTTGTAACTACGGATGGAGACACTCTTGCCGCAGACGGAGTTTTAACAGGTGGATCAAAAGATTCAGCAGAATCTGGCGTTTTAAAACGTCGTCGCGAAATTAAAGAATTATCTGAAAAGAAAACAGAATGGGCAGGAAAATTAGCTTTAGCGTCTGCCTCTTTGAAAAAAATCGAAGCCCAATTAGCGAATGTACTTTCTGATTTTGAAGGCGCGCAGAAACGTCGTTTAGAACAAGAAATTAAAGTTGCTGAACTTAAAAAAGATTTAGAGCGTTCTGAAAATGAATTTACTCAGGCAGCAACGGCAGTTGAACGTCAAGAGCGCGAAGTGCGAAGACTTCAAGAATCAATTGAATCGATGAATCAAAAAATTGATGAATTAAGTGAACGTTTAATTGAAACCAGAACTGCTAAAGTTGAATTAGAAATGACAGTCGAATCCTTAATGGCTGAATACAATTCAATGAAAGATAATTTTGAAACCACTCAAGCAAATGTGATGGATTTACAAGTTCGTGCAGCATCAAGATCACAAGAATTTCAAGGAGTAAGTCGCCAACTTGAAATGGTTAAAAAGCAAGTAACCGATTTAGATTTGCAATTGTCACGTATGAGTGAAGAAGCGGAAGGTTATTCATTCCAAATGAATGAAGGCCAATACAGCTTAGAACAAGCAAAAATTGATTTCGAAAAAATGTTAGCTGAAATTGAATCTAAGCGTTTAGAAATGTCTCAGTTTAAAAATAAATTTGAAATTGAAACAGCGCACATTCGCGAATTAGAAGTTTTAGTTAATACGACAGGTCGCGAGCGTAATGAACGTTTGGCTAAAATGAACGAAGCTCAGTTAAAGCTAGAGCAAGCTAAAATGAAAGAGCAATACTTAGTTGATCAAGTACGCGAAAAATATATGTTGGTTTTGGCTGATGTTATTTCTAAGTACGAAAATCGCGAAGGTGATCCTTCAAATGCAGAAGCTGAATTAAAAGAACTACGCGAAAAGTTATCTAAAATTGGCGAAGTCAATTTATCAGCAATCAATGAATATTCTGAAACGCAAGAGCGGTATGCATTTTTAACTCAGCAGCATGCTGATTTGACAGAAGCTAAAGAACAATTACGTAAAGTTATCGAACGTATTAATAAAATTTGTTCGAAGCGTTTTAAAGAAACTTTTGATTTAGTTAATGAACGTTTTCAAAAAGTGTTCCCTGTTTTATTTGGTGGTGGCGAAGCTAATCTTGAATTAGTAGAAGACGCTGACAAAGGCGAAATGGGTATTGAGATCATTGCAAAACCTCCGGGTAAGAAAATGCAAAATGTAACATTAATGTCGGGTGGCGAAAAAGCTCTTACAGCCGTTGCCTTAGTATTTTCAATCTTCTTGGTTAAACCGTCTCCGTATTGCTTACTGGATGAGGTTGATGCACCACTTGATGATGCCAACGTTTTCCGCTTTAACGATTTAGTTAAAGAGATGGCTAAGCGTTCTCAGATCATTGTTGTGACTCATAATAAGCACACCATGGAAGTGGCTGAAAAACTTTACGGTGTAACAATGCAAGAGCGTGGTGTTTCAACGATGGTTTCCGTTTCGTTAGCCGATATTCAGTAAATTATATAATGAAAAACAAGAATACCAAAGAAGGAGCTAGCTTAAAACTAGCTCCTTCTTTTTTAGAACAACATCAAGCTGCGTGTTTGGATAAGAAAGATCACTACATAGATCCTGAAACTGGCTTTTATGTCCTGACGTCCTATCACTTAAAGTCTCGTGGATATTGTTGTAAGAATAACTGCCGGCACTGTCCGTATAGTAAATAAAGTTTGCTGGGTGTGATGCGCGACTTAAAGAATGGGAAGTATTAAAAAATGTCTAAATCTAGTTTTGATCAAATGACTATCTTGTTGGGATTTATCGGGTTTTTTCTATTAATTATTATTGGCACAGTGGTGTTATCATTAACTAAAAAGAAAAAGCCACGCGTAGCAGTTCGCACTGAACCACCACCAATCCCGCCGGAATTATTAAAAGCACTTCCGCCAAAATTAAAATTAGTTCCTGAATTGGCTCCTATCCCAGCGCCTATTGTTGAAAAAGAAATTTCGATTGCAGAAGCTTTAGTAAAAACGGAGGAAAGTTTTTTTGGTCGCATTCGGAAAGCTTTTTCAAATCCAGATAAAAAAATTGTTTTAGATGAAATTGAAGAAGTACTGTATACTAGTGATTTAGGTCCACAAACGGTAGAGCGTCTAATGGATGTTATCAAATCCGAATTATCTTCAAAAGAAATTTCAGATATCAATGCTGTCAAAGCAGCACTTGAAAAAGAAATGATACAAATTCTAAAACCAGTTCAGTCTGTCTTTGAATCCAATATATCGGTGAAACAGCAATTACCTAAGCAAGCCACAGGGCCAACTGTCTTGATGGTGGTAGGTGTAAATGGCGCAGGAAAGACAACCTCAATTGGTAAGATCACTTCTCAATTAGCCAAAGATGGTTTTAAAATTTTAGTAGCAGCTGGCGATACTTTTCGTGCGGCAGCGGGTGGGCAATTAAAAATTTGGACGGACCGCGCAGCTGCGGCAGTAGATTCAGATGGAAAACCTATCGGTCAGGTTGAAATTTTTTGGCCTGCGAATACGACCGATCCAAGTGCTGTGGCTTTTGATGCAATAAGTAAGGCGAAGGCGCAAAGTTTTGATTACGTTATATTAGACACTGCCGGTCGACTACATACTCAAAGTCATTTAATGGATGAATTAAAAAAAGTAAAACGAGTGATGGCAAAGGTTATTCCAGAGGCGCCTCATGAAACGTGGATAGTACTAGATGCAAATTCGGGTCAAAACGCATTGATTCAGGCCAAAGAATATCATGCTGCACTTGGTGTAACGGGTGTGGTCTTAACAAAGATGGATGGTACCGCTAAGGGCGGAGTCGCATTAGCTGTGGTGGATCAAGTTAAGATACCAATTAAGTTAATCGGCGTTGGAGAAAAAGTTTCTGACCTGCGACTTTTTAAATATGAAGAATACGTGCAATCGATTTTAGGAATAAAAAAATAGGTACATTATCAAGCTACTAAAATGCATTTTTTGCTAACTTTAACGTGTAGTCATAAATATCTTTAGGCCAGGCAGAAATAATTTTTTTAAATTCTGCAGGTTTATTCGCATACAAGGCTCTTAAGGCATCTTCGTATCCAATTAAATCTCCAGCCATGGCCGTCATGAATTTGTAAGTAATTTCTTGCGCGTGTCGTATCACATCTTTAGCGTGATTTTTCTTTTTGGCTTCATCAACTAATTTTCTTAATGTAACAGAAGCTCCTCCTGGCTGTGCCTTTAACCATTCCCAATGCAAAGGAAGCAAAGTAATTTCTTTTGAAACCACACCAAGACGTGGTCTGCCAGGGCCTGGATTTAAATCTTCAATTTGCATTTCAGGTGAATGTAAGCGCTTTACAATATCTTCAGAAGTTCCACGTAAATCTAAATCCACAACAGTTCCTGTGGTATCATCGAAAACCAATACCGAATCTTTTTTGTGTTTTTGCAAATGGTTTTTTACCTTTAAAGCTACTTGGATCATCGATCCTGTTAGTAGATTTTCATTATTCACAAACGCTGTGTACGATTTGGCTTCTTGAGTTGTCATGTTATGCTCCTATGAAATTAATATTACCAGGGTATAATTGAATTGTCAATACTACCCGGGTAATATTAAAAGGTAGAGTTTTTTTGATTTTATAAACCTTTTGAAAGAAAACTAGATTTGTAAACTAGAACAGTCTACGATTTTAAAAATATGTATTTAAGATCATTTGCCTTATTAGCTTTAAGCACACTTTTAATTTCTGATATGCTTTTTGCCAATGAATTAAAACTAACTCCATTTCAACAAAATATTAAAGCGTGTTTCACGTTTCCAATAGACATAAAAAATGTACAAAATTTAAAACAGCTATACGATATTCTTGATAAACACTATCCACTGAAAACGAACGAAACGATTTATCGAGAAGTATTGTATAAGGAAAAAGCGGAACTAAAAAAGCTAAAGCTCGAAAATGGACTGATCTCTCTTTATAAAGTCTCAGATGATGATACAGTAAAGCTCCTTATTAATGATGCGCGTCAGAGGGGTTTGACGGATGATTCGTCGATTAATCAACTCTTGCAACGGGCTGAAGTAAAATCGGATTGGGTTAAAGTCAAAGAGGTCCGGTCTCAGCAAACCCTTCTGCACTTTAGTCGAGAAAGCGGACAGTTCAAATCGATCGTGTTTGAAAAAATAGGCACGAAACTAAAGATT
This sequence comes from Pseudobdellovibrio sp., assembly GCA_049301055.1. Taxonomy (GTDB): domain Bacteria; phylum Bdellovibrionota; class Bdellovibrionia; order Bdellovibrionales; family Bdellovibrionaceae; genus Pseudobdellovibrio. Next base: position 13,815 of record JBAQKN010000031.1, read on the forward strand.
GAGTGTGTAAATAAAGAGACTTCCGATATTTGTTTGTGCCGCTTATAAATTAAACTATCAAAAGAACTTGCCAGCTAAGTTTCAGTGTTTATACTAATCAATGTAAGTTATTGTTAACTTTGGATTTTTCAAAGAAGTTATTTGAATAATAGGTAGATTTATATTTTAAAGCAAAGGTAAAAAAAAGACTGTCATGGCCGAAACACAAAAAGCACAAAAAAAACAAACCTTCGATTTTAAAATAGCTGGTGTTTCGTACAAAATTAAAACATCTCATGATGATCAAACTGTTCATGAACTAGTTGATTTCGTGAATCAAAAAGTGACTGAAGCTTTATCTGCTACCAAAAACTCATCTTTTCAAAATGCAGCTGTATTAGCGGCATTAAATATTGCCGAAGAGATGATTCTTCTCAAAAAACGTGCGCGAGCTGAATTAGAAAAAATTGAAGCGAAGGCTTTAAAAATGGCTAGCGATCTTGAAAACTCCAAAGCAAACAAGGTGAATTGGAACTAGTTTGTTTTCGTACTGTTAGGTCAGTGGAGTAGTTTTGCAATCTGTGGTTAGTGTGAATCAAAAGAAAATTGAAATGCGGCGTCGCATATTACAGGATCTTAAAAAGATTTCTTTGGATCAAACACGAGTTCAATCTGCAAAGCTTCAAAAAAATTTAGCATCAAAGTTACAATCTGAAAGTGGTCTGTGGGCCGGCTTTCAATCTATGACATCAGAACCACAAATTCAGTGGTCTGAGGTTTCAAAAAAAATTCAGTGGTGCTTTCCAATAATCTCTGAAAATAAATTACAATTTAAAAAAGCAGTTCAAACCTTTCAAAAAAGCACTTTGGGTTTTCAAGAACCCCTGGATGGGGAAAATGTTGAACTGCAGTCCTTAAATGGGGTCGTAGTTCCAGGTCTAGCTTTTGATCATCAGGGTCATCGGTTAGGGCGTGGGCGCGGCTTTTATGATCAAACGTTAGAAAATTTTAATGGGTCAGTTGTCGGTGTTTGTTATCAGTTGTCTTTGGTGGAATCTGTTCCGTCTGAGGCTCATGATTTAAAATGTCATTTTATTATTACAGATGAAAAATCTGTCGCGGTTTAAAGGAGTTCGATTATGGAATTATTATATGTATTAGTTGGTTTTGTTATTGGCGCTATGATTGTTTTTGCTTTCAAACGAATTCAAGATCAGAACACCAAAAAAACGGCTCACACCGAAGCAGAAAGAATTATCAACAAATCAAAATCAGAATCATTAAAAATCAAAAAAGATTCTGAAGCCAAAGCCAAAGATTTCGAAATGAAATCGCGTAAAAATGTTGAAACAGAAATTAACAAGCAAAAAGCCACTTTAAAAAATAAAGAGACTCAGGTTGAACGTCGACTTAAAGAGATTGAAGATCAACATAAAAGCCGACAAGACGATAACGATAAATTTTCAACTCAATTAAAAGACCGTGAAGAAAAGTTAGCGATCACAGAATCTCGTATCAAAGATTTAGAAAAAGCTACTCATGAAGAAACTCAGCAATTGCAAAAAAAATTAGAAAACATTGCACAGATGTCTCAAGATCAAGCGAAGCGTGAATTATTTCAAGTCTTAGAAGAAACGGCAAAGAAAGAAGCTAGCAAGAAAATTTCTGAAATAGAAGAAGAGGCATTGAAAGAAGCAGACAAAAGATCACGTAATATTATTGCACGAGCAATGGCGCGATTTGCTTCTGAGTATACATCAGAGCGCACAGTTTCGGTGATGAGCTTAACTTCAGATGAAATGAAGGGTAAAATTATTGGTCGTGAAGGTCGTAATATACGTACACTTGAATCAATGTGCGGAGTCGATTTGATCGTTGATGATACTCCTGAAACAATCGTAATTTCTGGATTTGATCCGATTCGTCGCGAATTAGCTCGAAGAACAATTGATAAATTAATGGAAGACGGTCGTGTGCATCCTGCGCGAATTGAAGAAGTTGTAGAAAAACAAAAAGCTGAATTGTCAAAATCAATGAAAGAAGAAGGCGACAAAGTTGTTGCTGAGCTTGGCATTGGTCAAATTCATGCGGAACTAACTAAGATGGTAGGCAGTCTTAAATACCGCAGCACTCATGCTCAAAATGCATTAAATCATGCTTTGGAAGTTGCGCATATTTCTGGGTTGTTAGCGGCTGAACTTGGTTTAAATATTAAAGTAGCTAAGCGTGCAGGATTGTTGCATGGAATTGGCTTAGCTGCGGACCATACATTTGAAGGAAATTACGCTTTTGTAGGTGCAGATATTGCCAAGAAATTCGGTGAATCTGAAGAGGTTTGTTATGCAATTCGCTGCCATAATGATAACGAAAAACCAAATACAACACTTGCTTGGGTTGTTCATGCTGCAAATATTTTATCTAATGCGCGTCCAGGGGCTCGACGTAATCAAATGGATAGTTTCATTAACCGTTTAAAAGATTTAGAAAGTATTGCGAACTCATTTGATGGCGTAATTAAAGCTGTAGCATTACAGGCTGGTCGCGAAGTCCGAGTATTAGTAGAAAGTTCGCGTGTTACGGATGATCAAAGTTCAATGCTGGCTCGTGATATCGTTAAAAAAATTGAACGAGAAATGGCGTATGCTGGGCAAGTTAAAGTAACTGTTGTGCGTGAAACACGATCTGTTGAAATGGCTCGCTAAAAGAACAGTAGTAAATAAAATAGGAATTTTTATGGCATCAAAGTTTTTACCACCCGAAGAGCAGTTAGAGCGAATTAAGTTCGGTGCCGTAGATTTTATTAGCGAAAAAGATTTTTTAAAAAAGCTGAAAAAAAGTTTTGATACAAAAAAACCTTTAAATATTAAATTAGGTGCGGACCCTAGTCGCCCAGATATTCATATCGGTCACACAGTTGTAATTAATAAATTAAAAGTTTTGCAAGATTTAGGTCATCATATTCATTTTTTAATCGGCGATTTTACTGCACTTATTGGTGATCCTACAGGAAAAAATACAACGCGCCCAAATTTATCTAGGGAAGAGATTGATCAAAATTCAAAAACGTATGCCAGACAAATTTTTAAAATACTAGATCCTGATAAAACTGAAATAGTATACAATTCGAGTTGGCTGTTAAAAATGACATCAATTGATTTTATTAAGCTGTCAGCTCAATACACAGTAGCACGCATGCTAGAGCGTGATGATTTTACTAAACGCTATAAATCAAATACACCCATTTCCTTGCACGAATTTATGTATCCACTTTGCCAAGGTTATGATTCTGTTGCGCTTAAAACGGATTTAGAACTAGGTGGTACGGACCAAAAGTTTAATCTACTAGTTGGACGTGATTTGCAATCAGCCTATGGTCAAGAGCCTCAGTGCATATTAACGATGCCTTTATTAGAAGGCTTAGATGGCGTAAATAAAATGTCTAAATCTTTAGATAATTATATTGGAATTGATGAAACACCCAAAGAAATTTTTGGTAAAACAATGCGCGTTTCAGATGAATTGATGTTTCGATATTATCAATTGTTAACAGATAAAACACCTTTAGAAATTGAAAAAATAAAATCGTTGCATCCACGACAAGCCAAAGTAGATTTGGCTAAATTTTTAGTAGCGCGTTTTCATTCGCTACAGGCTGCGACGGCAGCTGAAGACGAATTTAATCGTATTTTTGTTGATAAGGGTGTTCCTGATCAAATCGAAGAATTTTTAATTAATGCACAAAGTATTGGTTTAGTTCAGCTAATGACAGCTGCAGGGTTAAGCGCAAGTAATGGTGAAGCTGGTCGATTAATTGCGGGCGGGGCTGTACAAATAGATCAGCAAAAAGTTTCGGATCTAAAATTAAAATTAGATCTTGTAAAGGGTCAGCAGCTAATTATTAAAGCTGGAAAAAAGAAATTTGCAAAAATAATTGTCTCTTAAATTACGTTAAAAACAGATGATGTCGTATTGTCTAAAGTTATGGTGGATTATGAAAATTAAGTTTATGCCTCAAAATATTGAATGTGATGTAGATCCATCTAAATCACTTCTACAAATAGCTAAAGCAAATGGAATAAAAATTAAATCAATTTGCAATGGTGTTCCTTCATGTGCTGAATGTCGTGTGCGCATTCTAGAAGGCGATAATTCAATTCCAGAGCCTAGCAAAGCTGAACTTAATTTAATTGGAACAAGTTATTTCTTAGATGGGCGTCGGTTAAGTTGTCAGGTCCATTGTTTTGGAGATGTCACTGTTGATCTAACTGAGCAAATTAATAAAGTTGATACTCAGAAAAAAGTACGCGGATTTAAACAAAAAGATCAAAAAGAAATTTCAGCTGTTCAGGATACAATGATTTTAAATCCAATTATTCCTTCAACCGAATCACCTACGCACAAGCAAGCGCCAGTGCATAAACAGGCGCCAAAAAAAGTTCATGTTCCATCAAGACCGCAGCAGAATCCGTCACAGCAGAATAAACCAAACCCAAATCAGAACCCAACTTCACAGCAGAATAGAAAACCACAACCTGTTAAGAAACAAGAAAGTTAACAAGCAGGAATTATAAGGATAGATCATAATTCGGCTAATTTCTTACGTTGAATTTGACGAATTATTAATTCTTCTGTTTTTACATGACGATACATTTCAGCTTGAATATCTTCAAAGTATTTATGCTGAATGACCGCGCCCGTTTGTTTATTAAGAAGATTTGATAATATATCAAAGAATTGATTTGTTGCTGATCGGTCAGCAACTTCATTAAAATATTTTGAACACGCTGAACAAATTGCATTAACTTCAAAAGTTAAATCACGCGTTTTCTTTTGAATCAATGCTAATTGCGACTCCAGTAATGAAGATGCAATCTCTTGATCTAGGGCTTGAAAAGTTACGGGTTTTTCAAGAATTTTGGTAACACCTAAGTTATTTGCTTTAATACTAGATTCTTTGTTTAAATAGCCGGACATCAAAAGAAATGGTGTAAGTACGCTCATCTTTTTTAATTCAACAATCATATCAAGCCCATTTTGTTCACCCAAGTTATAATCTGTCACAATCATATCAAAAGGTTCATTTGTTCCTGTCTTAAAATATGCTATAAAACTTGCGGCCGAGTTAAAAGCAGTGATGTCATATTTAGTACATAGCAGGTCTGAATAAGACTCGATGATATCGCCTTCGTCATCGATCATTGCTATTCTTGGTTTCATTTGTATCTCCATCCTAAAATTTATCTTGAAAGATTTAAAGTTTAACAGTAATTTTACCGATTAGTAAAGCAACTTGATTTATGTAAAGATTGACGCGACATATGAATAAATTTATAAAAAACTGGCTGGACGTTGTTCCAGATTTAATAATTATTTTTGACGATAACTTAGACAGTATAAGTTCAGTGTCGTTAAGTGCGCTAAATTTAAATTCAATTGTTCATAATCTTATTGTCCATCTGATAGAAAGTACTGATTTTGAATTAATTCCAACGCAAATAATAAATGAATTTAAGAGCGGCAACGATGTTTATAAAATTGAAATTTCAAGAATTAATTTTAATGACTCAAGATATTACTACTGTAAATTTTTAGATATTACAAAAATGGAAATTCTAAATGCCGAAGTGCAGGCTTCCAGAGATCAGCAAATAAATATTGGGCGACTGACAGAGTTAGCTGAATTGGCGGGTGGAATATCTCATGAAATTAGTAACCCATTAACGATTGTTATGGCTAAAATAAGTTTTTTGCAAAGTAGATTGGCTAATATTGATTTGGGGTTAGACAAAGAAAAAATTACTGAATCTTTGGCTAAAATAATTCATCATTCAAATCGTATTACCAAAATTATAAAAGGCTTAAAGAGTTTTTCAAAAAGTGACGCTAAAGATAGTTTTGTACATGCAGATATTAAAGAGTTATTAGATGAAGCATTAGTTTTAACTATTGAAAGCATTAAAATGAAAGGTATTTTGGTTGATGTTGAGGGAATCAAAAATCAATCAACAGTTCTTTGTCATCCAGTGCAACTGGTTCAAGTGTTTGTAAATCTGCTTAAAAATTCAAGTGATGCTTTAGAAGGTTCAGAGTTTCCAGTTATCAAAATATTTTCAGAAATAACTGATAATTCAATTAAATTATTTTTTCAAGATAACGGTCCAGGTGTTTCTATTGATGTTCAGGCGAAAATATTTAATCCTTTTTTTACAACAAAAGTTACCGGAAAGGGAACGGGGCTAGGTTTAAGCTTGTCCCATCATATTATACATCAGCATGAAGGAAAGTTTTTTTTAGATGTTGAGAAAAGCAATAGTTGCTTTTGCATCGAATTGCCATCGATTAGAAAAGGAGTGTAGTTGTGGATTTAATTAAATCATTTCCAGATCATACAAATTATAATATTGAAGCCGAGATTGTTGCAATCAACGAATTTTTAAAAAAATCAAACTTAAATGTTGATCCAATTTTTTTTACTAAAGTTGAAAAAGGGGACATTTTGGAAATTTATAGGTTCCCTGAAAATACGCAATCGTTTTCAAATTCTGAATTCAGAAGGCTATGCTCGTATTCGGATGAACAAATGAAAACCATACCATTTCCAAAGTTGTTTTGGCGTGAAGACGAAGTTAATTTATCTGTCATGAGGCGTTCTGCTACAGTCTGCAATGTTGAAAATAAATTAAGTCAATGGGGCTTGGGAAGCCATGATCTTGTTGAATCATTACATCCCAAAAGAAGAACATTTAGTATAAATTTAAAATGGATTTCGCCATGTTACCCTGATGGCGAAACAAAGGCCGTAGCCTTTATTTCGACATGCTGTGTGGAGTTTATTTACGAATTGCCTGAGTAGTAGTTGTTATTCTGATTTGATCAAGCATAAGCGAATACATATGCAATGTTTGATCAAAGTTAATTTCGATATTTATTTTTTCACTAGCCTGGCAGTTTTGGATTTGCTCTAGAGCTGATTCCACATGATCTGGGTCATCATCTGCATGTACTTTTATAAAATTTAGTGAATTTGCTGGATACGTTTTAGCTATTTCGTGGTGAAATTCTTTAAATGCGCGAACTGCTAAGATTTCTAAAGCAAGAATGTACCCTAGCAATGCTGTTGGTTCTTTCAATATTTTGTAAAACTGCGGCTCCCATAAAGCTCGTGTTGTTGCTAACTGGGGTAAGGTTGATAAATCATTTATGCCTAAGGCTTTTAGATCATTTATAGCAATTAGGTCATGCCCTTGTTCTTCACTAATATGCTTTAGCGAACGTCGGTAGTAGGATTTGTCTTCAGCTGGTGATGACCATCCTGCTGCGGTGGCTAACATGCGTGTGCTGTAAGAAGTATAGTAATGGCTTTGTGCCAGCCAGTTGGAATAATATTCTTTATTGCTCCAGGGCTGGTTCTGAAAAATCTCGACTAACTGATTTACTTTGTTCTGATGTAATACTTCTTTTAGATTCATAATTCTTCCTTTGTTGGTAAAAGTTGTTCCAAAGTTTTAAATTTAATAAAGCATGGCATTGAAAGGTTGATAACGTTGAGGTGGATGAATCTGCTTCTGCGAAATCGACGGCAACGTTATATGCTGTAGTTGATTCTAAAAATGTTCCAGAATGTCTATAGAAGATTTCATTTGTTGAGCGATTATTTCTTAAATAGCAAATTGCCCTTGCCGATTTTGAACAGTTTAGATTTAAGATTAAAAATCCAAATAAAAGTTCTGAAACTGAAAAATTTGTATACAACTTTCTCCATAATGGGTCAATTGTCATATAGCTCATAACCATAATCGTATCATTTAAATCGTAGTTTCTTTCAAGCAGTGATGTTGGGTAGTTTTTAAAATACGCAGTGTCTAGTGTGGATTTGTATTTCAAATCCATGAACTTGAATAGAACTATACCTATGGCTTTGTGGCCATCAAACAATCCGCATAATTCTCGATCAATAAAATCATCGCTTGTTAGTAATTTTTCGGTTCCGAGTTCCTTAAATGTAATAGTCCATTGCTTTTTCCAAAGTTGGTAAGCACTGTGGCAGTGTTCAGAATAGATTCCAGGATTACTAGTATTGAATGTTACATAGCTAAGTTTAAATACATCTTTAAGTGAGTGTGCCATGGCTTTTAACCTATCTGATTCGTTTTAAAAATTGAAACATTAAATGATGACAAAGCGAGTTACTATATACGCATAAATTGACACACTTGCTATAAGAAGTAGGTTGCTTGAATTATGAATGATTTTGCTTGAATTAGCAGTTAGTGTGAGTCAATGAAAATGACATTGAGAAATAAATGAGGACTGTTCTAGTCCTAGATGATGAAGTTGACTTAGCGGAAGCTGTAGCAACTTCACTAGCAGAAAATGGTTTTAAATCCGAGTACTGCACTACAGTTGATGATGCCTTACAAATGTTTGCAAATAAAAAATATGATCTTATTATCTCAGATATTTAAATGCCAGGCAAAGACGGCTTGTATTTTTATAATGCAATAAAAGCAGAACTTAAACAGAATAAAACAGCATTTATTTTTATGACTGGGCATTCTGAAAAAATTTCCATCCAAGCGGCCTATGAGATGGGTGTAAATGAATTTGTAAATAAGCCATTTAATATGGATGATCTTAATGTTGTTGTTAATTTAATATTAGAAACAAACGCGAAAAAAAATCCAGAAGGCCATCGATTTTATAAAATTCCATTAACAGAATTTTTACTAGCAGCTGTAAATGAATATGATATTTATTTAAAAATTAATGATAATTATCTGTGTTTGGCTAAAGTTGGGCAAGATCTTTTGCCAGAACGATTAGTAAATTATGCGAAAAAAGGAATGCAAAGTATCTATTTAACTACTGAAGGTTTTTCTAAATACATTGGTTTAACATCTGATGTATCAACACTGGCAAGTACTAATCAAATAAACAAATTAAAGAAATTAAAATTATTTACTCATTTTTGCGGACTAATTTCAGAAAGTTTATTAAGTCGCCATATGAATGAAGAAATTTATTCGAAAGCATTGATCAGTTTTGAAAATTTCAGTCATATTGCCTTTGAAAATGATGAAGTTTTTAGATTAATGAGCTCATTAAATGATTTTGATGAAGAGGCGACATCGAAATCGGTTGTGGTAGCCCTTTTAGTTTTAGCGATTTTTCATAACTGGCAATGGACCAGTCCAAAACAATTAAGTCAGGTTGTTTTAGCATCCTTAGTCTGCGATGTCGGTTTGTCGGATCTAGCAGTAAGAAAAAAAGTTAGCCAGATGAGTGCAGCAGAATTAATAGAGTACGAAGAACATCCGTTAAAGGGATATTTGCTGCTTTCTAAAATTAAGAATATTCCCGATGATGTTTTGATGATTGTTTTGCAACACCATGAAAATGAAGCTGGATCAGGATTTCCATATAAGGCTACCAAACTAACATTGCATGCATATTCTCGTGTAGTTCACACACTTTTTGAATATACAGAGTTAGTTCAAAAAATGACCAGTAGGCAAAGTATTCAAGAGTGTTTAGATAAGATGGCATGTGTTCAAAAATATTTAGTAAGTCAGCAAGTTCTTAAGACACTGTATTTGATTTTTGAAATTCCAGTTCCGTTGGATTTGCAAAGTGTTCAATTACCATCTCTAAATGTACGGCTTAGTTGATTTTGACGCAAAAAAGCAATTGTCTTAAACGAAGACACTTTTATCCCCTCAACTTGAATATAATGGATCTAAAGCTGGAATAAATCCTGCTATTTTGAATGGGATGAGCTTGTCATTTAAGAAAATCATTATTTCCTGGTTGCTGTTAGCTTCGCAGAGCGTTCATTCTGCTTCAGCCGATGCTCCTAATTCTGCGGTATTTCCAGATAAAGGTAGTTTTAACTATTTTCAAGCAGAGCCTTATGCTGGGTACCATAGATGGGCCTTACGCAGTTCTATGTGTAACTACTGCGCGATAAAGATTGTTCCTCAGAATTCATTTTTATTAAAAAATGATGTTTATATTTTTTTAACAACATTAACTGAAAGTAAATTTGAATTATTGGATTTGTACGGCATTCATGGGCAAGAGTATAATCTTCTAGCTTTAATCGCAGTGGGGATATTAGGCCGAGAAACAAGTTTTTTTGAAAGTCCCAGATATCAATTTAAAGAGGCCTTTCCAGGTTTAATTTCTGAAATGAAAATTATAAGTTCAGCATTAAAAAATAAACAGCTTACTGCTAATAGCAGAGGGCCAACACAAATTAAAATTGTTCCACTGAAAATTCAGCAGCGATATGGCTTCTTAGCTAAGGACTTAAGTGATCCAAGAAATGCAGCGCTAGCAACAATGGGGTATTTAATAGAGGCATTAACTCAGCTTCGTGTTTATGTTAAGACAAAGAGTTTAAGGCACATCACTATTGATAAAATACCCGATTATTTGCCGTATATTTATTTTGGTGCAACTAAGGCATTAATTAGTAAAACTGCAACTCCAGAGCGAAATATTTATGTTCAAGACATGAAAAAATACATGGGCTGGGTTCAACTTTATGAAAAAAACTAGTTAATTGTACTAAACGTTGAAGCTAGATCCGCAGCCACAATTTTTTGTTGCGTTCGGATTGCTAAAGATAAAACCCTTGCCATTTAGACCGCCAGAAAAATCTAAGGTCATGCCGATTAAATAAAGAAAACTTTGTGAATCCACGACAATTTTTTCGCCAAAAGCTTCGAATGATTTATCGCCATCGCGAAGTGCCGTATCGAAATCCATCTTATAAGAAAGACCAGAGCAACCACCTTTTTTAACTTCAACGCGTAAGAAAGAATCAGCAGTTTTGCCATCTTCTAGTTTAAGGGCTGTAATTTTTTTTGAAGCAGTTTCTGAAATTTGTATCATGCGTCTAGTATACCTAATTTAAAAAAAATGGACAGAGGCTTGTTCGTATTTATATATTTTAAGTTTTAAAGCGGTTTAAACGCATTTAAAAGTATTTCAGAGGCTTGTTGAATGTCAGATTCCGTGGTCCATCGGCCAATTGATAGCCTAATCGTGCTTTGAGCCTGAGAATCCGTTAAACCAATTGCTTTTAAAACGTGACTGCTGGTTATTTCAGTAGTGCTGCAGGCTGAACCCAAACTAAAGGCAATTTTTGATAATTGGGGTAATACCAAGTCGGCGGGTTTATTAAAAGTTAGATTTAAATTCATCGGCGATCGCTCATCAACATTTTCGATGGCAGGGCCATTTAGTTGCAAGTCTGGAATTTTGCTTTTTAATAAATTAAATAAAGTTATTAAAAAATTTCGTGTTCTTGCAGATTCTTCATTCATTTTTACTTTAGCGATTTGTGCAGCTTTACCAGTGCCAACTATAGAAGGAACATTTAATGTGCCCGAGCGTTGATTTTTTTGTTGTCCACCACCAAATAAATAGGGATCGATTTGAATAATTGATCGAGTAAATAAACAGCCAACACCTTTGGGACCATAAAACTTATGAGCAGAAAATGTTAAAAAATGAACGGGGGTGGTTTGCAGATTAACGTCAATCTTACCAATTGCTTGAGTTGCGTCCGTATGGAAATAGATTTTATTTTTATGGCAAAATTCAGATAAGCTTTGAATGGGGTTTATCGAACCAATTTCATTATTAACCCACATTAAGCTAACTAATTTTGTATGAGGCTTAATATATTTTTGAAGTTCTTCTACGGTGACGATGCCGAATTTATTAACAGGAATTATATCAACTTCAATATTTTCTATTTTTTCAGCGGCTTTAAAAGAATTAATGACGCTTCGATGTTCAGCTCGCGAAGTGATAAGATGAATCTTTTCATCTTTATGTGCATCTTTAATTTTATGTATTAAGCCAAAAACTACAGAATTGTTACCTTCAGTGGCTCCGGCATTCCAAACAAGTTCTTGCGGGGTGCAATGAACAAGGTCAGCAACATGCTGACTTGCAGATTTAACAGCATTATCTGCAGTCCATCCATAAGAATTTAATGTGTTTGAGGGGTTCCCAAAGCTTTCATAAAAAAAAGGAAGCATTGTTTCAATCACTTCGGGATCTGTTGGGGTGGTTGCATTATAGTCTAGGTAGATCGGTTTCATGATTTACGTCCTATGAAAAACAGGTTTATTCTAGAAATACTTATGAGTCAAAAGAAGTCCCAACAGACGCCACTATTTCAGCCTTATTTTGTTCTAAACAACAAAAAAGCTAAGAGTTTGTTTAAATGGAAAAATGTGGATGCTGTTATTAAAGGACACGATAATGTCATCTACTATCAAAATAAAAATATTAAAGCTCCGCAAGCCTGGTCTGCAACAGCCATTGATATCGCTGCTAGTAAGTATTTTAGAAAAACTGTAAAAAAAGAAAATTCAATAGAAGCATTGATCGAAAGAATTGGTAAAGGACTGTTTTCTGCAGTTACACAAAGTCAGCTGTTTGCTGAAAGTTCAGAAATTGTAGTATTTGTGGAAGAACTTAAATTTTTAATGTATTCGCAGAAGGCTGCATTTAATTCTCCGGTGTGGTTTAATTTAGGACTTAAAGAAGCGTATAAATTATCATCAGACAGTCAACACTTTGCCTACGATAACAAAACAAAAAAAATTATTACAATTCACGATGCTTATTTACGTCCACAAATTTCGGCATGCTTCATCCAATCAGTAGATGATTCGATTGAGGGAATTTTTGAATTAGTAAAAAATGAAGCCAAAATATTCAAGTATGGATCAGGGTCGGGAACAAATTTTTCAAAATTACGTTCAAAGTATGAATTACTTTCTTCCGGTGGAACAAGCTCTGGGTTGATTTCTTTTCTAGAGGTGTTAGACCGTTCCGCAGGGGCTATTAAGTCGGGTGGCACCACAAGGCGCTCTGCAAAAATGGTTTGTGTTGATTTAGATCATCCTGAAATCGAAGATTTTATTTCTTGGAAAATGAAAGAAGAAAAAAAAGCGAAAGTCTTGATTCAAGCAGGGTATTCATCAGATCTTGATGGCGACGCCTATAGAACTATTTCGGGACAGAATGCGAATAACTCAATTCGTGTGACAGATAAGTTTATGCAGGCATTACAAAAAAATAAACTATGGTCATTAAAAACTAAAAACAATAAAGTTTTTAAAAAAATTTCGGCTAAAGATTTATGGGACCAGGTGGCTGAAGCGGCTTGGGCGTGTGCAGATCCTGGTGTGCAATTTGATGATACGATAAACAAAATGCATACATGTCTAAATACAGATAGAATTCATGCCAGCAATCCATGTTCAGAATATATGTTTTTAGATAATTCGGCGTGCAATTTAGCTTCAATTAATTTGGCGCAATTTTTGGATGAAAAAAATAAATTTAAATTTGACGAATTTATTCATGCCGCTCGAACTTTATTTATAGCGCAAGAATGTCTTGTTGGATTTGCTAATTATCCAACAAAGAATATCGCACAAAATTCAATTGATTATCGACCACTAGGTTTGGGCTTTGCAAATTTAGGCTCAATGCTGATGCGTATGGGGCTTGCCTATGATTCGGAACAGGGGCGGGCTTGGGCTGGGTTCATTTCGTCAGTACTGTCTGGAATAGCTTATAAAACTAGTTCTCAGATGGCGAAAATTCTTGGACCATTTCAAGGTTATAAAAAAAATAAAGTTCCGATGTTGTCTGTTATGAAAAAGCATCAAATGGCAAATCAAGAAATAAATTGGTCATTGCTTCCAAAAGAATTTCAAAATTTAGCAAAAAATATTTGGACTGATGTTTTATCTTATGGAAAAAAATATGGTTATCGAAATGCGCAGGCAACAGTGATTGCTCCGACGGGAACAATTGGGCTTGTTATGGATTGCGATACAACGGGGATTGAACCTGATTTTTCGTTAATTAAGTATAAAAAATTATCAGGTGGTGGGAATTTAAAAATAGTGAATCAATCTGTTGAAAAAGGTTTGCTAACTTTGGGTTATTCTACAGATGAAGTTGAAAAAATAAAAAAGTATTTATTAGAAAATGAAACGATCAAAGGTTCTTTAATTAAGGCAGAACATTTGTCTGTATTTTCATGCGCCACTGGAGATTATTATTTAAGCCCACAGTCACATATAAAAATGATGGCTGCAGTGCAGCCATTCATTAGCGGCGCCATTTCAAAAACTGTTAACTTACCCAATAGTGCCACTGTAGCTGATATTGAGTCTTTATATTATCAAGCTTGGAAGTTGAAATTAAAATCGGTAGCGATTTATCGTGATGGAAGTAAATTTGCTCAACCGTTGTCGGGTTCGAAAACAGATTTATTGAAGAAAAAAAATGAATTTGTGTATCCAAAATGTACAGAGTGCGGAAACGAAACAATTCTAGAATCAGGGTGTTACCGCTGTTTGAATTGCGGCACAACCACAGCCTGTGTCAGTTAAAAGGTGCCTGCTCACTGCTCTGAGGGAATCCATTAGTTGTGATTGATAAGATTTATTTTCACGAGTTAAGCCGTTTCTTTATCTATTTTAGAAATTGTCAGCTTAAGTCCCATGGCTTTAAGCAAAGATCTAAGTGTATCAAGTTTGGGGTTTCCGGTAGGCGATAAGATGTTGGAGTGATCCGTAGATCGAATACCAATTATAGAATAGGATTAATTAAAAAAAACACCGCCATTTAAATAAGTGACGGTGCTAAGTGCAAATCTATTTGTAACGAAACTAAACCAAACTATGCGCTAGTAGCATTTCGCGATATTTTGGTAAAGGCCAAAAATCATCTGAAACTAACAACTCAGAGGCATCCAAAGCGTCTCTTAATTTAAAAGCTGCAGGTTGTAAGTCTTCGACAATGCTCCACATTCTTTTTTGTTCATCGTGGGATTTTCTAGATTTTGTAACGGCGGCGTTAAAAGATTCATAGTTTTTTAAAACATCTGTGAAAACATTTTCAAATTCGGTAATGCGATCTTTATGCAATTTCTTAAGTGGTGCTGATGTCATTGATTCATGAGCTTCGCTTAATAACTGCATGTGCTTCTCTAAAGCGGGAATAATATAGGTGCTAGTTATTTCTAAAAGACTGGTGTGTTCAATATCTAGTGTTTTAACATAGCGTTCTACTGCAATATGATACCTAGATTCAATTTCTTCGCGTGATAATACTTTCGCATCAATTAAAAATTGCATTGATTTTTTATCTTTTAAAATTTCTAAAGCATCAGGTGTTGTATTTAGTATTGGTAAACCTCGTTTTTTTGCTTCTTGCTTCCATTCGTCCGAATACCCATTGCCAGAGAATCGTATTGCTTTCGTTTCTTTAACAACGCTGCGAACAAGTTCCATAACGGCTTCGTCACGTTTTTTCTTTTTTAATAAATCTTTTAGTTGCGCCGAGCAGTCTTTAAAAGCCATTGCTACAGCCGCATTTAGAAAAGACATTGGCACAGCCACGTTTTGTGATGAACCAACGGCGCGAAATTCAAATTTATTTCCAGTAAATGCAAATGGGCTGGTGCGGTTGCGATCAGTGTAATCTTTTGAAATATTTGGAATTTGGCTTACGCCCAAATCAATGATTTGTTCGTCTGTAGCTTTTAAAGCTTTGCCAGATTCTATTGAATTTAAAATGTTTTCTAATAAGCTTCCTAAGAACACTGAAATAATAGCCGGTGGGGCTTCGTTAGCTCCTAGACGGTGATCATTACCGGGGCTAGCAATAGATGCGCGCATGGCCGCTGCATTTTCATGAACAGCTTTTAAAACTACGGCTAAGCACGCTAAGAAACGCAAGTTTTGATGAGGCGTGTGACCAGGCTCTAATAAGTTTTCACCTTTATCGTTGGCCATCGACCAATTGTTGTGTTTTCCAGATCCATTAACGCCAGCAAAAGGTTTTTCATGTAATAAACAAACTAAGCCATGTCTTAAGGCCACGCGTTTTAATACTTCCATCGTAAGTAAATTGTGATCGGAAGCAATATTCATGTCTTCAAAGATTGGGGCCAGCTCGAATTGACTTGGTGCCACTTCATTGTGGCGTGTTTTAATTGGAATGCCTAATTTATAAAGTTCAAATTCCGCTTCTTGCATAAAAGCTTTTACTCGTGTTGGGATTGCTCCGAAGTAATGATCTTCTAATTGTTGGCCACGCGCAGAAGATGAACCAAGTAACGTTCGTCCCGTAAGAATTAAATCAGGTCGAAGTGCTACAAAACTTTTATCAACTAAAAAATATTCTTGTTCAGCACCTAATGTGGTTTGAACTTTCTTTGCATCTACGTCACCAACTAGTTTTAAAAACTCTACTGCTTCATTGGAGATAACTTCAATGGAACGTAGCAATGGAGTTTTATTATCTAAAGCTTGTCCGTGGTAACCAAAAAATACGGTTGGAATACAAAGTGTTTTTCCATTTTCTTCTTCGATAATAAATAGCGGTGAAGTTGGATCCCAAGCTGTGTAACCACGCGCTTCAAAAGTGGAACGCATGCCGCCCGATGGAAATGAAGAGGCATCCGGTTCACCTTGAATTAATTGTGATCCCGTAAAGCGTTCGATAACGCGAAGTTCGGAATGATGTGCATGTTGTATTGAAATAAAAGCATCGTGTTTTTCAGCAGTTAATCCTGTCATGGGTTGAAACCAGTGACAGAAGTGAGTCACACCTTTGATGACAGACCATTCTTTAACGGAAGAGGCAATGGCTTCAGCAGTTTCTTTTGGAAGTTTTTTTCCTTGATCTAAAGTTTTTAATAACGAGTTATACGAATCCTTAGAAAGTTTTTCGCGCATCTGTGCTAAACCAAAAGTCATGCAGCCGAAGTATTCTGAAATAGGGGCATCTTTTCCAAATTGATCTTTAATACGTTCGATGATGCGAATGGGTTGATCTATTGCGGATTGAAAGGCTTGATGACGTGGGCTTGCTGCACTCGTGCGGTGAGTTGAATCCATTTAGGAATCTCCTTAATTGTGGGCTCTGCTAGAATTGTGAAACTCTAAAAAAGCATGATTAAATAAAGATCTGAAAGAATTAAAAACTCTTTAAAATCATTAGTATTAGAATAGTTTTATTTTAATCAGCAAGCAATAAGACAAAGGGCCTGACACGCTGTTATCAAGCCCTATTAAAGTAGGCCAACGTCATTTCAGCGCTGTACTGCTTTCGACGTTCGGCCATGAGTGTAGACTTCATAGGCGCTTCAATAAAAACCTGTTTCCGTTTTCCATTAAGGCTAAATATCAGCAAGGACTTGTCCGCTTCATAGGGAATTAAAGCTAAAAAATTATCTTCATTTTCAAATAAATCGACTAATGGAGTATCGGTTGATTGTTTCCAGCTATAATTGGGATGAGATTTTAAATACGGCGCTAAGCGATTTTGCAAATAACCGCTAGTCACATAATCATAAAAAGTAAAATCGATTGATTTGATTTTGGAAGTTACCATTTCTGCTAAATCTTTAAAATCTTTTGTGATCGTAATCTCACTTAATACAGAATCCACTTTATCTAAATAGGGCTGCCAAATGGCAAGTTCATTTTCAAGAAATGAAAGTTTAACTTCGACATAAGGTAAATGCACACGATAACCAATTTCAAAAGTATCTGATTTGGGTCTGCCGACTAAGACCTCTTCAACTTTTAATGCGACATCTGATTCGCCAACACCCATGGTATCCCAGGATTTGGTGATTTGTTTTTGAATCGTCTTAGTGTTTTCAGTTAGCCAATTTGCCACATGATCTTTCCAGATAGATTCAATTTCGCGTGGAGGGCCAGGTAAAACAAATATTTTTTTAAGACCAGTTGATTGCTTGGAATGTAAATAAAATGCATTTGCAGTTCCTTCTGCATTTTTCAATATGGAAGCACCTTCAGGAAAATAACATTGCTGTTTTTGAATGTCGCGAACAGGAAAGCCGCGGGGTTTTAAGCGGTCTTGAATATGCTGCCAGGACATTTCGTTAAAAATCATTTTTGTTTGTGTCCACGTGCAGATTAGGTCGCGTGTAAAGTCATCCGAAGTGGGGCCAAGGCCTCCGGTTACGAAAATAACTTCGCTTTGTTTTTCTGCAAAGTTCAAAGCATCTAAAATAAGTTGTCGGTCGTCGGGAACGGTAATATGAACAGTAACCAAAACTCCGGCTGCTTTTAAGTTGCTTGAAATCCAAGAGGCATTTTTATTTAAAATTTGCCCTGTTGTAATTTCGGTTCCAACAGCTATAATTGATGCTTTCATAGGCACGATCCTTCAGAAATTCATAGGTTTTATTACTTCAATATATGTCTTAGTAGCTAAAGAACTTTATCAGAGCCAAGAATGCTGCTACAGTCAAGTTTTCGCAAATATTTTGCTAACCATAATCAAAGTGTAGTCTGATTATATTTAATCCTAAAATAAGGAATTGCTATGACATCATGGAAAAATTTTGATCTTTTAAATCCAACAGACGAACACAAAATGTTGCGTGACACATTGAAGTCCTTTGTAACAACCGAAGTAGAACCGCAAGCTCATGCTCATGATAAGGCTGAAAAATTTAATTTAAATTTATTTAAAAAATTGGGTGAACTTGGTTTATTAGGAATTACAGTTCCAGAAACTTATGGTGGAGCCGGTATGGATGCAACAGCCGTTGTTATTGTTCATGAAGAATTATCAGCCAGTGATCCTGGTTTTTGCTTAGCTTATTTAGCTCATGCCTTACTTGCGGTGAATAATTTAGCTGTAAATGGTTCTGAAGAGCAAAAAAATAAATATTTACCGGGTTTAAGTTCAGGGGCACTTGTCGGCGCAATGGCTATGTCTGAACCGGATTATGGAACAGATGTTTTAGGAATGAAAACAACAGCCGTAAAACAAGGTGATCACTATGTTTTAAACGGTCAGAAAATGTGGATTACAAATGGCGCCTTAGATGATCAAAAAACACCTTGTGACTTTGTTTGGGTTTATGCCAAAACCGGAGAAAAGAATGGACGCGCTTTGATTTCGACATTTATTGTTGAAAAAAATGATCCAGGTTTTTATGTGGGCCAAAAAATTATGGATAAACTAGGAATGCGCGCTTCAAATACGGCAGAGTTAGTTTTTGAAAATTGCAAAATTCCTGCAAATCGTTTAGTCGGCAACGAAGGTGATTCTGTTAAACATATGATGCGCAATCTTGAATTAGAACGCGTGGGTTTAGCTGCCATGAGTATTGGTATTGCTCGAAGATCCATTTCGATTATGAATAAATATGCTATGGATAGACATGCGTTTGGTAAGCCACTCAATGCTTTTGGTCAGATTCAAAAGTATATTGCAGATTCTTATGCTGAATTCAAATCGGCTCAAGCATACACGTATGAAGTCGCACGAAAAATGAATTTAGAAGAAGAAGGCAACCGACTTGATTCTGATGGTGTAAAACTTGTTTCAACAACAATGGCAAAAAATGTTGCAGATCGTGCTATTCAAGTTTTGGGTGGCTATGGTTATGTCGGCGAATACGTTGTTGAAAGATTATGGCGCGATTCAAAATTATTAGAAATTGGTGGCGGCACATTAGAGGCGCATCAAAAAAATATTACTCGCGATTTATCAAAAGAATACGTTAAAGCTGGATTTTAGTGTTTCCACTATCAGATTCTTTTGAATATTCTGTTGGAAAAAAAGCAACTGCAGCAGAAGTGATGCAGTATGTATTTCCATTATTAACAGAAGAGCGTCAGAAAAAAATACTACAGGTCACAAGTGAACGTTGCTTTGATATCAGTGTAGTTCTAGAAAATATTTATGATCGTGGCAATACCAGCGCCGTCATGCGAACAGCAGAAGGTTTGGGGTTCGCAAATTTTCATCTAATAGAAACGTTTGATATCTTTAAACAATCAAAGCGTGTCAGTAAAGGTGCTGATAAATGGGTTGAAATTCAAAAATGGACTTCAACCGCAGAAGCGATTCAGCATTTTAAAAAAAATAAAATTAGAATATGTGTTACTTCTTTAGAAGCTTCAAAGCCAATTCATGAGGTCGATTTTTCCGCACCATTAGCATTGGTATTAGGTAACGAGAAAGACGGAATTTCAAAAGAAATGTTAGACGCCGCTGATGAACGGGTGATTATTCCAATGCCGGGTTTTGTACAAAGCTTTAATATTTCAGTTGCAGGTGCTTTGTGTTTGTATCAGATTTTTTTAAGTCGGCTGCAAAAGTTAGGTCGCAATGGGGATGTTACCGCAGAACAAATAGAATTGCTAAAAGCTCAATATGCATTACGCACTTTGGATTCGGGTGTTGATATTTTAAAAGCTAAATTAGATCGAAATTAGTTTGTACGCACAAGTACAAAGCCTTTCATTAAGCTTTTAATTTCATCTGTTTCGCCAAAATCTAAACTTAGTAATGGCATGCGTTCAATTTTAAAATGATTCGGCGGTAAATTTTTAGTAAAATTTTGCACTAATTCTTTGCGTGTCCATTTTTCAAAGTTGCAAGTAAAAAGAATTTGCCCATTTATTTCTAAGCAGTTCCATAGTAATTCGGCCAGTTCAAAAATATTTCTTTCAATTTTCCAAACAGCATCTTGGCTTCGACCAAAAGAGGGTGGATCGCAAATAATTAAATCCCACTTTCGATTGCGTTTTTTTGATCCATTTAAAAAGACCAAGCAATCCTGAGCAAAGAACTCTGAGGATTCTGGTGCTAGTTGATTTAATTTAAAATTCTCTTTAGACCATTCAAGAAATTTCTTACTCGCATCAACGCTGGTTACCTTTTTTGCCTTTGCTAAGGCTGCGACAACTGAAAATCCAGATGTGTAGCTAAATAAATTAAGAACAGTTTTATGGGGTGATTGTAATGCGACCCATTTACGATTTTCATGCTGATCTAAAAACAATCCAGGCGAAAAACCAGAATCTGTGCGTAACTGATAATGTACATTTTCTTCATCTGCAACCCAGGAAGTCACGGTGGGTGGGGTTAGTAAGGTTGATTTTTCTAAGCCACCGACGCCTTGGCCACGATCTAGCATATGTCTGACAATAAGCTGTAATTTTTTTTCTAAAGCAAATTCTTGCAGATTTTTTAATTCAAATTCATTTAAGCCAGCTTCGGAATAATCATAAACCCACAAATAAATTCCATACACATCAGCGCGAATTTTATAGGAATCATTTTGCAATAGGCGAAATGATTCGTTTTTATGAAAATAAAATAACTTCATTAAATTATAATGCGCATCTAGAAATAAATTCTTCAAATCGGAAGATTTTTCTAAATATGAAAAATGGGATGGTAATTCGTTAGAAAATTTGTAAGCAACTGTATTTAGGGTGAATTCTAAGTCTGTGGCGAAAAGGGCTAAGCGAAACCAAATTGTACCATTATGTACAGTATCCCCAAGTAAGGGAATTCCCGCAAATTCGGCATGCAGTCGAATTTGATGAGGTTTGCCAGTTGTAGGAGTTGCCTTCCACAAAGAATAGGCCCCGATAGGCTTAATAAATTCTAAGTAAGTTTCCGAATTGGCAGGCAAGTTTAAA
The DNA here is from genome assembly GCA_049301055.1 of Pseudobdellovibrio sp. Classification (GTDB taxonomy): domain Bacteria; phylum Bdellovibrionota; class Bdellovibrionia; order Bdellovibrionales; family Bdellovibrionaceae; genus Pseudobdellovibrio. The sequence goes on from JBAQKN010000031.1 coordinate 35,321, forward strand.
TTATTAACAAACTGGTTCTGAGTTTTTTCAATATGAGTTTTTATAGTAAATTCTGTTTGAGCGGCGTTGCCATCAGTTAAAAAGTAATAATTTTTTTTAATCAAATGCTTTTCAAAAAGCTCAGATAAGGCTGCCGCTGCGACTTTAGTTTTGGCAACAATAACCAAGCCTGAGGTTTCTTTATCTAACCTATGCACGATGAAAAGCTTCTTATTCAATTGCTGCGAAACAGCTTCGACAAATCCGAATTGGCCATCATCCACTTGATGCATTCGTAGTCCGTTTGGTTTAAAAAAGACTATAAAATCATCAAACTCTTCATATTTTAGATAACGACATGTTGAACTTTGTAGATGCATCTCATCATATAATCACGCTTCACATTGTGGGTCACTGAGATCTTCGATATGATAACCAAGAATTATTAAATTCGGAGGTTTTATGTTTAAGGTATTACAAATTTTAACTCTTACTGCAACTGTTGCATTTTTTTCGTCATGCGGGATTCAGTCTATTCCACAAGGTAAAAATGAAGTGGATGCTTCGTTAGCTGAAATTACGAATCAGTACAAACGTCGCGCCGATTTGATTCCTAATTTGGTTAATGTTGTTAAAGGCTATGCATCACATGAGAAAGAAACATTAGAAGGTGTTATCGAAGCCCGAGCTAAGGCGACACAAATTACAATTGATCCAAATAAAGTGACTCCTGAAAAATTGGCTCAGTTTCAACAGGCTCAGGGGCAATTGTCACAAGCTTTGGGTAAGCTAATGATGATCACAGAAAATTATCCACAATTAAAAGCAGATACTAGTTTTCGTGATCTTCAAGCGCAAATTGAAGGAACTGAAAATCGTGTTACTGTAGCCAGAAATCGCTATATTCAATCTGTTAAGGAATTTAACAATTTAGTAGCCGTACCGCCAACAAGTTGGACAAATTCGTTGATGTACCATTTTGACAAAATGGCTCAGTGGGATGTTTCATCTGCTGACGAGAAAACTAAAAATGAAAAAGCGCCTGAAGTTAAATTTTAGGTCTGAATTATTTTGTTAAATATACTTTCTATATTTTTATTTTCTTTAACTTTAGGCTTTAGCTTTACCGCTAAGGCTTTTAAAGTTCCTGCTTTAGTTGGCCCTGTTATGGATGAAGTTAATTTACTTTCATCTTCAGCCAGAAATCAAATTGAAGAAAATTTATTTAAGCTTCGCCAAAATGGCGGCCCACAAATTCAAGTTTATATTACATCGTCTTTGCAAGGCGAATCAACCGAACAGGTTGCGATACAAATTTTTGATGCTTGGAAACTGGGAGACGCAAAAAAAGATAATGGAATTTTATTTTTAATTGCTCCTAATGAAAAGAAAATGCGCATCGAAGTAGGACGTGGTCTAGAAGGCGATATCCCAGATGTGATTGCTAAAAGAATTATCTCGGATGTGGTTAGCCCATTTTTCAAACGCCAAGAATTTGACTTTGGTGTCGCGCAGGGTGTCGCGGCATTGGGCCAGTATTTAAATGCTTCTCCAGAGCAAAAAGCAGAATTGCAGAAACAAGTTTCTCAATCGGAATCAACTGGGGATATTAAGGGTAACTTTAAGGTCTACGGTTTTTTTATAATCTTAGGAATTTGGTTATTGTTGTTTTTCATTAATCCAACATTTGCTATGTACATTCTATTTTCCCTATTTAGTGGGGGGCACGGTGGCAGAGGTGGCGGCGGCGGTTGGTCTGGTGGCGGCGGCGGCTCTTCAGGCGGCGGCTCTTCAGGTGATTGGTAAAGGATTAAAGATGTCATTTAAAAAAATGGATTTTAAAAAAATTGAAGCAGCCATTGATGATTTTGAATCAGAAGTCGATTTTGAATTGGTACCAGTTATTTCTGAACGATCAAGTTATGTGGAACATGCTTCTAAGTTGATTTCACTTTTAGTATTTATTTTATTCATTATTTTGATTGATATGTGTTTTCAAGATTCATGGTCTTCAAAGACAATATATTATATTTTGGCTCCGTTTTTGGCGCTGAGTATTGGTTTTGCTCTTTCTAAAATTGATTTTGTGACACGTTTTTTTATTTCTAATAAAGAGCGGCAGAGGCAAGTTTTTGAAAAAGCACAAAGAATATTTTTTTTAAAGCGTTTGGATCAAATAAAAAGTCATCACGCTTTGTTACTTTATGTTTCGATTATGGAAAGAAAAATCATTATATTGCCAGATCCAAAAATGAAATTAGATAATTTGGCAGGTATTCAGAGTAAACTATTAAACATTGTGCAGGTGGCATTTAAAAAAGGTCAATATGAAGTTGGCTTTTTGGAAGCAATTGCATTTTTAAAGTCAGAATTAAAGACCAATTTCCCGCAAGTGGATAAAATCCATGAAAATCAATTCTCGAATAAGTTGATTTGGTGGAAAGATTAATTTAGAATTCTATTCATGATGCACTCGTAGCTCAGCTGGATAGAGTAATCGGCTTCGAACCGATTGGTCAGAGGTTCGAATCCTCTCGGGTGCACCAATTTTTTTTCCAAGACTTTCTTCATTTTATCTAGCTAACAAGGGCTGATATTCAGCGATTAAAATTCCTGGTTTTGATTCTGTAAGTTTTTGATAATGGGCAATTATTTTTCCCAACAATAAGCGTAATAGTCTTTATTTGAATAAACTAAATATTTTGATGTTAACCGAATTCTTGGTGTTGTGTTTTCTGATTTAAAAATACTTAAGCAGCTGTTAAATCCTTCAGAGTCGCTATCACAATCTTCACCTGTTGAAAAAAACAAAGTGTTCAGTTCAAGAGTTTGGTTACTAATTTTTTCTGAGTAGTTTAGGAAAAAATTAGGCGATCCTGCGATCTGCTGAGAATTTGATTTAAAGGCAATTCCAATTAATGTTTCTGAAGGAAAATTGGGCCCAAATGAAGGTTTTGCAAAAGTTACTTTGATTGGAATTTCAGAATATGAAATTTCATCAGGAAATTGTTGGCTTGATGATGCACACGCTGAAATATTAGAAATTTTTGTATAAACAGCAGCAAGGGATATAGGCATATCACTAGAATCAAACATGGCTTTTAATTTATCATATGCACCAGGGCTTTTCTCTTGGGCTGATAATGATGTCGTAGCAAATAAAATAATTAGGATTTGTGAAAGTAGTTTCATTTTGCCTCCAAAGGGAACGTTTAAGTATCGCTTGAAGTGGCTAGGCCTTTAATTCGAATCCTATTAAAGGGATTTGGAAACTTCTGCACATAAGTAATCGTGTTAGGTTGGTTAGGCAAGTAAATTTATATTTAAAACGATGCTTTAATCTAAATGTGCATATTCAAGTATACTAACCTGTATTTTTATTAGTCGGCTGTCTACTATTTATTAGCTAGCACGAAGGTGAACCTAATTGCGTTGGTCTTCCATTTGCAAATTTAATATAGTGGGTATGAGATCAAATTTAGCTTGGGGAATCATGAATAAAGTGTCGAACCTTACAACAATTTTTAGAGTCAGTCTTAAACTGAGATGGTTTAGTTTAGGAATTACAGTTATATTTTTTACGATTTCATTAAAAGCTCAAAGCCCATTTTCTTCCTGCAATTTGGAAAGTGCTGCAACAGGTCCACGCGATTGCATAGAGTGCGCTTCGGTCGTGCAAAAAACTCAAATAAATTCAGCTAATATTCTGCAAGAGCTAGCTCATCCATCACGAACAGCTGGAATTGATTTTTCAGCAAAGACAGTTGGCTTTTTTGAACGTCTTAGGGCTCAAATTACAACTAAGTTGATGCAACAAAAAGAAGTTTCAGAGAAGCTTATTCGCTGTAGCAGTGATTTAGCAAATACTACTTTCTGCAAAGAAAATGTAGCTTCGATTGCTGAACGAATTCGTAAAAATTGGTTACCACTCCGTCAAGCATTAGCTTTGGGATCGCTGGAAGGTGCTGATCAAAAGCACTTTGGTGAAAACAGTTGTACTTGGTACAATCAATTTCCAAAGCATTTGTATGGTGGCTCAAGCTTAAAGCCATTAAGTCCTGCGGAGCGTTGTCTTGCGCAGAAAAGTTTGATTAATAATTTCTCAGGAAAAGTAAAATATCAGGAAATGATTCAACACGATTGTCTAGAAAAGAAATCAATATTTCCACAGATCAGGGATATGGCTTTGATCAGAATAGAAAGTAAAGACACTAAGAAAACGCGGGACGCTTTGAATCTAAGTAAAAAAAATGAGTATCATCATTTGGTCGAAGAAATTCCATTAATAGTTTATATAGATGATGTTAAATTTTCCGAATCAAAAACTACTGTCAATAATTGCAGTCAGCTTAATGCTGATTTAAACTCGCCAAATGTTTCGCAAATTTCAAAAGCTGCTGCACAAATGAAAAATGCCATAGACGAACAAGTTAAAGCGCTAAGTAATGACACATCCTATTTGAAGCTTATGGAATACAAAGAATTTGTAAATGATTATTTAGCTGAAAACCGCGACTTTTGCGACACTGCCGATAAAGCTTACGCAAGCTTAAATAAAAATATAGTTTCAGAAAAAAATGAAAAAAATGATACCGTTGCAAAAAAAGAATTAACGATATCCGCAGCAGCTGCATTTGCCTGTGTAACTGGGGTGCTGTGTGGAGTCTCATCAGGAGCCGTTATTGCAGTTAGTGCATATGATTCCTATGTCAAAGTATCCGAGGCTAAACAGCGTGAAAAAACTGAATTTCATAAAGGTTTGGTTATGGGCAATTTAGAAAAAACAGATGCTGCACAAAATGAAGTTTATAAAACCTATGGAAGCATTGTTGAATCAGTGGCCGTTGGCGCAGGTGTTGGAGCCGCGTCGGGTATCGCGGCACAATTGATTGGGAAAACAGTTCGTAAAGTGACTCCTAAAATAAAAGAAATGATGTCTACTTCTTCGGAAGTAAGTTCGTTTTCGCCGGCGATTGAAAAAATTATTAGTTCAAAATATATTCAAGCTGTAACTCAAAAATTTCAGCTTGAAGCCGCCGATCAGGCCGTGGTAGCAAAAATGTATCATCTTCTTATTCAAAAAAGCAAAAAAACGCCAAAAGAAATTGAAGCTACTATTGAAGATCGCGTTAAACTTTGTTCATTAAGGAAGGCCTCATGAAAAAAGTATTTATACTTATTTCTTTTGGAATAGTTAATATTTGTTTTGCCAATGTAACAGGTGCTGAGTTCATTCGTGAAATGACAGTTCATCGATTGGATATTAAACTTATGTGTTCTGAAGTTGGAAAATATTACCAAAAGGAAAATGGCCAATCTTTTAATATGAAATACTTTGTAGCACTTTGTGAAGAACACGATGTATCCAAAGTTAAAACCGATGCAGAATTTATAAAAAAGCATAATCTTGAAGGGATTTCAATACCCGATGAGCTAGGAAAAAAACATGGCGAAACAATTCGTGATGACGCAAAAAAATTTACTATTATAGATCAACATGTAAATCGAGTTGATGATGCTGTCGGTGATGAATTAGCTAAACAGCATGGTGTTCGTAAGGGATCGTTAGAATATAATTTGGCTAAAGAGGCTGAACATGTATCTGACTTGGTAGCGCGTGAGTTGCGTGAAAAAATAAACACCTCTATTGGAAAACCATACGAGATGGGATATTCTTTGAAACCAACAGAAGACTTTATCGAGAATAATCCACGAGAAAAAGAGCATTTTTCGCAAGAACAAAGAGATCGTATGACTAAGGCAACCAAATTTATTAAATTAGAAAAAGGGGCCGTAATAAATAATTATTTAAAAACAAAAATAACGCCCGAGCTAATTGATAAAGAACTTCGTCGTATTACTAAAGGATCTGCAATCCCTTCCATCGCAGATCATCCATCGATTGCTTTGCTTCATGATACAAAAAGTCATACCAAAGTTCAAAATACTTGTCTTTCTGAAGCTTTAGAAAAGCTAGAGCGCGACTATTCACTCAATCATTAAATTACATTTAAAGACTTAAATTCAGCCAAATTGACTAGACTTGGGGTAATTATACCCCGTTGGCAGCAGTAATAATCTTCTAATCAATTATTTCATGATTCAAAACATATCACTTAATTTGCATAGAGCGTATCTGTAGATGATGTTTTAAGATTCATTCTTACATAATTATGGCTTATAAAAAGGAAACCAAATGAAAGTTCTTGTTTTAGGTGCTGGAATATCAGGGCATACCGCTGCATTAATTTTGCGTCGTAGGTTATCAAAAGAGCATGAAGTTGTTATTGTATCCCCCAATAAAATGTGGAATTGGATACCTTCTAATATTTGGGTTGGTGTTGGCATTATGCCGCCAGAAGATGTTACGTTTGAGCTTAAGCCTGTCTATGAC
>JBAQKN010000032.1:0-155463 GCA_049301055.1 Pseudobdellovibrio sp.
GCGAAAGGCTAAGCGGTAGGTAACGCCGGCTAATTTGGATCTGTTGCGGATATCTTTTCCGGCGACTACGAATTCGCGAAATACTTTTCGTGTGTTTGATTTTTTATCAAGCATACGGGGTAGTGCAATCCCCACAACAGCTCCGATGATTGAAAGAACAACAACCATTTCAACTAAAGAAAAACCATTCTTTTTCTGCACAACGTGTTGAAGCTGGTTATTCGCCAGCAGCTTGAGATCCTTCAGAATAGAAGTCTTTGTCAAAACTTGTTCCGCCTTCTTTTTTGTCAGCGCCTAATGTTTTTAAGTTGTAGCCGGAATCGGTTCCTTCAAAAATAAAATCATTATTCCATCCATCTTTAATAAGATGTTTCATTTTTGGGTTGCCTGACCAGCTTTTGCAAGAGGGGTCATCTTCAGTTATAAAAGTAATTGCTTTTGGGTATTTTCCACATTCTGAATTAAATTCATTAATTTTATTTTCAATTTCAGACATTCTTAGTTTTGTTGTATTTACTTTTGAACGCGCATTTCCATCCGCAATTTTCGGTAAAATAATGGCCATAATACCGCCGATAATAACTAAAACGATCATAATTTCGCCAAGAGAAAAACCTGAGTTATTTCTTACGTTGGATAAAATATTTTTCTTACTTTGTATGCGCATTTTTTTCTCCGTTGATAGCTTGTAGCACTGCTGTATTATCCACCCAATTTAGATGTTAAATCAAACATTGGAACGATAACTGAAATGATTATGACAAATATTACGATACCAATCAACAATGTCATCAGCGGATTTAGAATAGTTGTGATGGTATCAATTTTTGCCTTAACCTGAAAATCGTAAGCATCAGCGACTAAGGTTAACATATTTTCTAAATCGCCAGTTTTTTCGCCGATATTGACCATATGAACAACCAACGGAGGAAAATGACCCGATTTCTTCAACGGTCCCGCAATGGATTCCCCTTCGGATATATGGCTTTTGGCATCATCGATCGCAACAGCAATGGCGTGATTATCAACGACATTACGCACGATATCTAACGCACTTAGCATAGGAACTCCACCATTAAGTAAAGTAGCTAATGTTCGAGTAAACCGCGCAATTGCAACCATTCGAATAATATCACCAAACAAAGGTAGCTTTAATGATATTGCATCCCAAGATTTGCGACCTTCGGTTGAATTTTTCCAATTTAAAAATAGAAAAATAGTTGTAGCAATAAAGCCCGCAAAGAAATACCAATATTGAATAAAGACCTGGCTGGTCGACGAAATTAACTGCGTGTACCAAGGTAAAACCATGCCATCAAAAGATTCAAAAACTGATAAAATTTCAGGTAAAACTTTTGTGAACAATCCAAAAATAACTAAAGTAATTACGACCAACATAATAATGGGGTAGGTCATCGCACTTTTAACTCTTTGGCGCAGTTCAGCTTGTGATTCGGTAAATTCGGCTAAGCGAAGTAAAATAACATCCAAAGTTCCAGACATTTCTCCGGCTTCTGCCATAGATAAGAAGATAATACTAAAAACATTTGGGTATTTCGCAAACGCTTTATGTAAAGACAAACCTTCGTTGACCATGTTTTTACAATCCGCCAAAGCTTCTGATAAAATTGTATTTTCAACTTGTTCAGATACGGCCGTAAGTGCTTCAACCAAGGGAACATTGGCTTTAATTAATGTTGCCAATTGGCGTATCATTAAAGAAAGATCATTAACCGGAACAGAGCCTTTGTTTCTTGAAATCGTTTTTTTTGAATTGGTTGATTTTTTTTTATCTTCAATAGAAACAACAAAGATGCCATCTTTTTTTAACTTCATACGTGCGGCTCGTAGATTTTCTGAATCCACAACACCTTTGGTATTTTTTCCGTCTTTTGTTAAACCTTTGTATTCAAAAATTGGCATAGTAGAGTTTCACATCCTGCGAACTTTGTTCGCTTTAGTCGAGTTATTCGTCCTGCGAACTTTGTTCGCTTAGATATCCATTTGAGTATTAGAAATAAGTTCTTCAATTGTGGTAATTCCAGCTAATACTTTTTGAATACCATGGTCACGAAATGTTTTCATTCCGTTTGCGATAGCCTGTTTTTTTATCGTACTGCCATCTTTTCGTTGCATAATTAGCGATCGGATATCATCTGTAATCGGTAGTATTTCTGCAATCAAAGTTCGTCCAGTGTAGCCTTTTTGTCCACAGTGTTCGCAGCCAATAGGTTTGCATACATTTGCACCCTTAACTTGTTCTCGTGTAATTCCAAGGGTTAATAATTCAAAATCGCTTGGAACATGTGGCAATTTGCAATGTGGACATAACACACGAACAAGTCGTTGAGCCAAAACGCCTAATACCGATGTTGCAATTAAAAAAGGTTCCGCACCGATATCCATCAAACGCGGAAAGGCTCCGGCCGCATCATTAGCATGGATCGTTGATAGCACAAGATGACCTGTTAGTGATGAATTGATTGCAAGTTCTGCGGTTTCTAAATCGCGAATCTCTCCGACCATAATAATGTCTGGATCTTGTCGTAGAAAAGAACGTAAGCCTGCTGCGAATGTTAAGCCAATTTTTGCATTCACTTGAACTTGACCAACGCCGTGAATACGTTGTTCGACCGGATCTTCAACTGTTAAGATATTAATATCCGGTTTATTTAATTTTGAAACACAGCCATAAAGTGTTGTTGATTTACCAGAGCCCGTGGGCCCGGTAACGATAACAATTCCGTAAGAGCGATGAATTAAATCATCTAATATTTTGTTTGTATCATCCGAAAAACCCATTTGATAAAGTTCGCGAACTTGACTGGATTTATCTTGAATACGCATAACTAAGCGTTCACCAAACGTTGTGGGCACGGTTGATAGACGAATATCAATATCTTTGCCGCCAACTTTAAGTGGGATTCGTCCATCTTGGGGCAAACGTTTTTCTGCGATATTTAAGTTAGCCATGACTTTAATTCTAGAGGTAATGGCATTTTGTAATTTTTTTGGTGGTTTAAAAATATCAAATAAAATTCCATCTGTTCGATAGCGAACGGCCATGTCTTTTTCGTAAGGTTCAATATGAATATCAGAGGCTTTCTCTTTAACGGCTCTGAATAATAAAGCATTTACTAATTTAATAACTGGAGCATCATCTTCGCCAGCCTCAAGTAAATCGATGATCGGATCTTCTAGATCCATTCCATCTTCATCGATTTCATCCATGCCACTAAGATTGGCCGTACTTTTTTCATAAACTCGATTGATTGCATCTTGCACACGTTGAGTTGTGCTAACCAGTGGACGAATGCGCTTGCCAAATAAAATTCGCAAATCATCTAAGGCTTTTGAATTCATGGGGTTCGATGTCAGTGCAATAATTGTATCAGCTTCTACGCGGTAGGGAAGTATACCCTGAGTTTTGGCATAATTAATTGGTAAATCGCGAATTAAATCTGCAGAGATATCATTAACTGGAATATCTTTAATAAATTCCATACCTAATTCACGGCAAAGATCAGCAACTAGGTCATCCGCTGATGAGTAATCTTTTTTACCTAAAGTATCGCCAACTGAATTAGCTTGTGACACGGCAGGATTCTTTAGAACAGATTTTATCTGATCTAAAGATAGCGATGTCGCTTTTGCTAAAACACCAGTGATATCTAATTGAGCCATGCTTTGGACTTCCCTTTACTTAAACTTCATAAAACAAAATCAAACTACTTTTTATCCGAATTGTCTTTTTCATTTTGTGGCGCCCGTGTTTGACGCTTTAATATTTTATCCATGGTTGAACCAAATTGGTCTTTGCCACCTTGTTCTTTAATAAATTTAAGACGTTCGTTTGATTTCATGGTTAATAAGCTTTGTTGATCACTGGAATTGCGAATAATTTTTGGCGTTAAGAAAACCAGCATATTCACTTTTTTCTTATCGCTTTTTTTACCTTTAAATAACCAACCTACAATGGGTAAATCACCAAGCAAAGGAACTTTCTTAACGGTTTCAAGCTCTTCATCTTTAATTAATCCACCAAGTACAGCGGTGTCTCCGTTGCGCACAATAATTGTTGTTTTGATTTTTCGTGTTGATAGCGGTTGTGCCAGGCCATCAAAAAGTTTTGGAACGGCTATTGTTGAAAGTTGACCCGCTGATTGATCCACTTCCATACGAATATTTTCACTGCTAGGTGATATAAAAGGTTTGATTTTTAAAGTAATTTTCGCTTCACCAAAATTGGGTTGCATCGTAGGCGCAGTTCCAATAGCGCCTGGGGTAACAGTGGCTCCGGTAATAACTTGATCGCCCACTTCAATCGAAGCTTCTTGGTTATCCATCGCTAAAATTTGTGGAGTTGATAAAATATTTGTTTTACCAAAGCTTTTTAAAATATTAATATAGCCAATTAAACTTGGAACTTCGATGGCGGCTTTCGAAGGATCTGTAAAGTTTGGAATTTTAACTTTGCTACTTGATGCGAAGCCTAAAATAGCACTGCCACCAGATAGTGGATTTAGAAAATTCGCAACATCACTGCTGCTAGAACTAAAGCCAGCTTTTCCGCCGCCCTCGTTAAATTGCAAAAAACCAGCGCTTTGATCAAAACCATCATTTAAAGACATTTCCATAATAATGCCTTCAACATAAACTTGATCACGGGGAATATCTAATTTTTTTAAAATATTTAAAACTTGTTCGTAATCTTGTTTGCTTGCAGAAATAACTAAAGAGTTTGTGCTTTTATCAGCCTTGATAGTAACGTCACCGCCAAAAATTCCTTCACGAACTGCAGCTTGTCCTTGCGGAGCTAAACCTAAACCAAGACCACCACCAGAGGGTGTTGCTGCTTTTGGTCCCGCATCTTTGGCAACTTCTTGCAATGTTTGTGCAATTTTATCAGCTTCGCCATTGCGAACGCTGTAAACATAAACTCCACCTTGATCTTCAGCTTTTACTTTAAAATCAAGTTGAGCGATTAACTTTTTAACACGATTAATTCCTGCACGATTTCCAATAACTATTAATGAATTCGTACGGTCTTCAGGGAAAACCATAAAATAGCTAGCACCTTGTTGACTGCTTGAACCGCCCGCACGTGAGGGCGTTGATGAAAAACGGGGAACACCTGATGAAAATCCACCACCTGCGCTTTGTTTTTTTTCACCTTTGTTAACGACCCGGTCAATAAGTTCAGCAATGTCTTTTGATTTAGCATATTTCACGCCAATAACTTCTAATTGCTCTTCAAATCCAGGAACATCTAATTGATTTAAGATTTTCATAACACGATCAATGTTCGCGCCAAAGTCAGAAATAATAAGTGAATTTGTTTGGCTATAGCCTGCAATTTCGCCGTAGCTTGAAGTTAATAACCGCAATTGCTGTTGAACAGTTTCTGAAGAGATATGTTTTAAGTGAACAATTTTAGTGATCATTTGATCTGTATTTGGGTAATAAGAACCCGAATAGGTATCAATATTATCCCGTTGAGCAGATCTAGCATTTCTAACTTTTAAAAAGCCACCACTTGGAACAACTGTAAATCCGTTAATGGCTAATGCGGAAAGAAAGGCTTTGTAGGCTTCAGCAACAGTTATTTTACTGGGCGCAACAATAGTAATTTTACCGCGAACAGTGGAATCAATAATAAAATTCTTTCCCGTTAATTCGCTAATCGCTTTAATAATGTCAGTAATATCCACATTCGGAAAATCAAAGGATTCTATCGTTTCTGGAAAATTTTCTGATGTGATATCTTCAGGTGTTGCTTTGGCAAATTTTGATTTTTGCGACGAAGTTAAAACTCCATTTTTCTCAGATGATTTGCTTGGAATAATGGTGCGTGTGCTTCCTGAGGGCGTACTAGGAAACGACGATCCCGTTTTTCCAAACGAAGGAGCGCTGTTTGAAGGCACAACGGGCGGTGGTCCTTGATCATCAATCATAGGTGGTGGCGGAGGTGGAAAATCTTCAAACTGTGCATATGTAATATTTGAAGATAATAAACTTGCTGATGCAGCAAGAGACATTAATTTTTTATTTAAGGTCATTCCTAAACCCCGTTCTTTTTAAGTTAACTCGTTCATTTAAATCTAAAAGCATAAACTATTTAATATCATAAATGTTAGTTTGGTCTTTACCACCACGCTCAACACCTAATTTTACTTGATTGCCATTTTTCAAGGTATTGTAAAGCTCCATGGCTTTTTGAATGCTATCAATGGGTTCGCCATTTACACTTTTTAATACATCCATACGCGCTAAACCCAGTTGGCTAAAAATACTGCCTTCTTGCATATCCAAAAGACGGAAGCCATTGATCTCGCCTGTATTCGGATCGCGATTTGGAACTGCTCGTGCTTGCATTAATACGCTGGATAAATCATTGGTGTATTTTAATAGGTCAGAGCGTTTAATTTGAAATGTATTATTTCCTAACGACTGAACCTCTTTACCAACAGCTGTAACGGCAGCTGCGGCTTTAGAGGCGTCGAAAGAAACTTTATTTGCATTCTTCATTTCAATATATTCAAGAGCTTGCGTATTGCTATTGCGGATATAGACAATACCACGTTCAACTTTTTCTACTTTAGCAAAACCTTCAATGTCTGCGCCAGTTACATAAGATCCAGTTAGACTTTTACTTTTAACTTCAATTGCTGCAATAGATTTGCTTGGATTTGAATGAACCAATGTGCCAATCAAAGTTAATGGCAAGGTCGAAGGAATTGGTGCTGCCTCAGTAGTAGAAGAAGATTCTTTTTTTGCAGTAATGGCATCTGGCATAATTCCATTTGAAGCAAATAAATTTCGATTCGTAATTGCGCTAAATTGGCTGCGATCAATATAATTTTGCTGAGACAGCGTAGACATTTTTTTAGGCGGAGCTTGATTTGGAATCATTAAATCGCGCACGTAAATTACCGACAAATCTGCAATTGCAAAACCTATAAATAATAGAAGCCCGTACAAAGCAAATTGAGCTATTTTTTTTTGTCTATCTAAGCTAAGTTTTCCCAATTTCATATCGAATTTAAGATTAACAATAGCCAAAGGTCTCGGGCAGTTCTAATCAACAACAGGGGGATAATCTAGACCAACTAGACATTACCTCTAGACCTAGGGCTAAATTCAAAGGCTTTAGACTAGAACCTTCTGGTCTTTGGTCATTTTAAAGTGATTATATATAAATATATATATGAGTAACACAGTGGCTATGACGGTCATTTACTTCACGGACGGAGCACTCATCGAGGACTTACATATTCGTAAGTCTCTACTGCGTATCCCCGAAATCATAAAGTGTTTGCGCGATAATCAAAACGAATTTTTAAATTGTGACTTATTCATCGCGATGATGGACCAAACTGTATTTAACCAATTAAACTATTATCAAAAAAAACGTTTAAAAATTAATCTGCAACAAGCGCTATATCAACGTTGGTTACGTCAGGGTGTTGAACCAGATCTAATTATTCGACGTCGTGATTACGAAGATTTTTCTCAGTTGGCTTCTACCTTTGTAAGTCTATCAACACTTGAAACACTAAAAATAGTAACAATTGGACCGGGTTTTGACGAGCTTGAGCCATTCCTTCGACTTCAGTTAAAACTGAAAAGTTGTCCCTTATATGACATGATATCCCAAGATCCAAACTTAAATTGGTTCTGGAGCGACGTTAAAAGCGGTCTACAGCTTCATTCTTAACAGCTTTTTAAGCGACATGTGTAGAATCTACCCAGCTGTCTAAAACATAGTTGTCAACAAACTAAGATTTATGTTTCTCTTCCTCATCAATAAAAATCACTAAAAAGGGAATCTATGAAATCACTTATTTTCGCAATGACTTTGGTATCTGCCGTATTTACTCAAGCAGCATTATTATCTTTCGAACCTGGAACTTTGCAAATTGAAAACATCAATTTAAATAAAACTGCTACGATCAATAAAGCAGATGGAACTCCATCAACTATTAAAATGGATTTATTAGGAGCCGGTCTTCGCTCTAAAACAGTATTATTCGTAGCTGCAAAAGTTTATGTTTTACAAATTTTTGCAGATAACAAAAACTTTGATAGAAATGATAATGCAGTAACTAGCATTTCAACGAATTCAACTTCAGTTGTATTAAAAATTTCAATGTTAAGAACTGTTTCTGCAGCAAGCTTAGCAACATCATTTCGCGAAGCTTTAGAAGCAAACAGCTTTGAAATCGACACTGAATTAACAGCTTTATTAGGAATAATCGAATCAAGTGCAGCTGGAACACAAGGCAAAACAATTTCAATGTTAATGAATAAGGCGGATGGCAAAACGAATGTTTATTACGAAGATACAACTGGTCAGTTGAAATCATTTGTTGGATCTGCTTCTGTTATGCCAAAAATCTTATCTATTTGGTTAGGTACTCCAGTTGATTCAGGCTTAGCTACTATGAAAAATCAACTTTTAAAATCAGTTTACTAGTTTTTTAACAAATGCATTTTAAAAGCTTTCTGTTTTACAGGAAGCTTTTTTTTTAAGGGGATATGAATATGAAAATGTTATTATTAATTACGTTAGTACTTGGTATTTCTGCTTGTGATAAAACCAAGCAATTAGATCGCGTTTTAGATGCGACTGAAACAATACCAGTTAAAATGGATACTTTAGCGGCCAATACGGATGAATTAAAACGATTAACTATTGTTGGCGAAATGAAGAAAGAATTAGAGGATACAAAAAATTATAAAGTACTTTCGCCGGTGCCTTATGATTTGAATGCGGCCGCAAAAAAAGCTGCAGAAAATTTTGTAATCGATGAAGTTGTTCCTTGGGTTTATAATCTTTTAGCGAAAATAAATGATGCTGGTTTTGAAGATAACTATCGAAAAACAAATGATGTTAATGATCCTCAAGCTGTTGAGTTCGAAGACAATAAGCTTGGAACAATGAATGCTATTTCTGCAGTATGTGGTTTTTTACCAGAAGCTATGATCAATCAAATGATTGCGCGGATTCGTACATCAGAAGAGTATACACCGACAATGTTATCTATGTTAGCTATGCGGGCTCAATTTATTAATGGTGTTTTAATGAGTGGCAAATATGCTTCGCCAAAGCTAACCGAGATTGGAACTGTTGAACAGGCCATTTTCTATAATAAACAAGTAGAAAAATTATTACGCCTTAATTTTGCAACACTAATTAAAGTAGAAGTTACTGGATTTGTATTGCGACCTGAATTAAATGTCGGCTTAACTTATGGTCTTGATCAGAATTCTGCAAAACTTAATTGGAAAGCTATTTCTTATGGATTGAATCACTTTTTAAAAGTAAATCAATTTGCAGTAGATCCTTCACTGGCTACTGATCAAAACAATCGTCAAGCGGCAGCTCTTGCTGATATTACTGCGGGGTTAGAATCTTGGGGTGTTACTCAAAAAGCTCCATAAATTAAATATTAAATACGAAATTTTAAAAAGGTCTCTTTACTTAGAAAGAGACCTTTTTTTTATTTTAATTAGTTACTACTATTAATTTTTGCCGAGACTTTTAGATCAATGCCTTTAATAGGGAATCCTGATTCGACATTTAGTTTTTGCCAAAAGTCCAAATTTTTGTTTGAAAAATTTAGATTCATTTCTATGGGTAAAATGACTGCGTTGCGATCGGTATCATGACAGATCATTCCAATAACTTCTTCCAAATTGTTAGTATCGCTAATCACAGTTAAGATTGTTGCATCATTTACAGGAACATAACATAAGGATTCGAAGGTGGCTTTGATTTCTGATTTCTTTTCAGGATTAAAATAATTTAAAAAAGAATCATAAGAAATGGTCATAAACTTTTTTCGCTTAAAAAATTCTGCAATTAATTTATTATCAACAAACATCACATCCGTTCTAAATACAGATGTAATATCCGTAAAAAGTGTGTGTAGCACCTGAGACTGTTGTGTCGCGCAATCTTCACAAAGAGTTTCATTAAGAATACAACCTTTTCTTATGCTGCAGATTTCTTGGCAAATGGTTTCCTCCGCTTTGCAAGTTAGAATCAATCTTTTAACGATTTCGTCTGAAGGTGAAGTTGTGATCTGGCTTCTAAATTGGTAACCAAAAGTTTGTAAAGATAAGGTGATTGAAAATAGGAAAAGTAGCGTTTTCATTTTGTGACCTCATTTTTACATTTTTGAATAGTGCGATTTTGGATAGACATATAAAAGTTGTCACCTTTGCCAGAACAGCGAGTAGGAATTCGTAATTCTTCCTTGCAACCTTTAACTTTAATATAAGACATGTCGTAGGTATCATATTGCATTTCTGTTTTTGTCATCTCGATCGATTCAATAATTAAACCTGTTTTTTGTTCAAATTCTTTAACTGCCAACGCTTCGCAGATATTTGATTGGCAACTTAGTCCACGTGTTAACATTGGGACGCAACTTTCGGGGATACTGTGGTATTTGGAGTAAGCGTCAGTCAGGTATTTTGCGTTAACATTAAATTGGCGTGGATTAATTGTGTCATCGTTTTTCATCGCATTGTAGCGAATTAAGCTTTGTGCTAATCGCAATACAAAGCGTAGCGGTGCAAAGGTATTGCCCACAGCAAAGGTTGCAGCTTTTTCAAAATTAATGGAACACTGGCCGCACATTGCCGCATCCGTATCTGGCGTTTTTTTAAATACATCAGCCTGATTTGTCGGTGAATTAACAGAATCAATTTTTTGGCTTTTACAAGCGTTTACAGTAACTCCGCTGAACATATATTGCGATGACTCTGGATTTACGTCGTCGGAAGAAGTTTGTGAATAATTTATGCTGCACGGAATATTTAGAAATGACCCAAAATTCAAAGTTAAACTTTTTCGAATTTGTGCTTTATCAAATCCAAGATCAAATTTAATATGGTCATTTTCAATTAATTTATTTAATGATGTAGGCATGCCTTTTGGTAAATAATTTACATCTAAATAGATAGGTAAACTAGTCCATCCAAATAATAAAGAGCTACCAATATCTGCGCGTAATTTTTTAGTATTTAGTCGACCAGCTTCCCATGGATCATAAAGACCACAAGCTACTTTTTCTGCGCGGGCATTAAATAATGGAGCAGATGTAACAGAAGTTTTAAAAAAAGTTTTAGAGTGAAGCAATACTTTATTTAAAGTAACCATGCCTTCAATGATTTTTCTGGCGCAATCAACCGAATCAGCGCATTGATTCTTCACGTATTTAAGTTCCCGATTTTGATCTTTTTGAAATTGAACTTGTTCTTGAGCTTCGGTATCCAGATAGTCTTTTAGCACTTTATAACGGCTTAGGTAGCTTTTGTACCAAGGGCGGTAATTAAGCCAATTTTCTTTAATGACTGCGTGATTTTGCAGGCTTTTATCAAACTGATCGCAAAGCGAAACTAGTGTGGGCGATAGGCTATCATATAGATTTATCATTTCTTCAACGGTTAGTCCGTATTTTAAAAATTGGTTTAATGTGGCTCCTTGCTGTTTCATAAAATCCAAATCAAATTTAAAAACGCTTAATGGGCGTTCTTGGCCAATAAGCCGCGCTTCAACGCACATATAGTAGAATGACTCATTTTTATTTTTATCATTAAAAGCTAAATTCAGGTCATGATTTATCTGAGCACTATTTTTTTGTGCTAGAACCGAACTTAAAAACATATTTGTTTGATTTAATTTGTCCAAATGGGCTTGAGTAAAACCTAAGTAAGCTTTTTGAAAACTTCGGACCCATTCATTTTCTTCTGATTTTAAGGCAATTTGTTCTTGGGCTTTTTGATCAACGGAATCATTGTTGTCAATTAAGTTATCCTTCATTTCTAAAGTAGAACTTGTTAGATCTAATTTTTTTCGTTCTGTCGTAAAAATAGAACGAAGTTCTGTCGAACTTAGGAAATCTGAATTGCATTCCGGTTTTGTTATGCTTTTGCAGCCGTTTGATAATACAATCATTTGTTCTTCAATAGGAGCAGCAAGAAATACAGCTCGGTAGGGGCCTTCTTTTATTTCATCTAATTTTGCGTATCGAAAAGCCCAACTTAAATAGATTTTGAATGATGCCCAAAAATCAAAACCTTTTAGCTCCCATTGCTTTTGGTTTTTAATTTTTAAATCATAGTTAAATACAGGGTAAAAATCGGCATTGGCTTCGATATTTTCTTGGTTACAGCCATTAACGCGACTTGAGCCTTTAATAAATTGTTTAGCCAGTTCTTCAAGCGTGGATTGATTAATGCCACGAATAAATAAGTGCGAATAGTAGGTGTTAATATCGTTTACTTGATAGCAGTTAATAGTTTCAATAGATTGCAAAGGGGTGCTGCCTGTAAGCCGATTCCAATTGTTTTTAATCTCTGCAGAATTGTTCTTTAATACAAAGGGTAGTTCTCCTGAATCTAAGCCAGCTATAATTTTTTGTGCTAATAAGTTTACTTTTAACTTATAGATACGATTTCCTTCTTTAATGAAACTAATCGGTTCTTTATCCAGTTGCGGAGCTAGTTGCTTTAACATGTTTGCAATGTCGCGAAAGGTGATAGCCATAAATATAGAAGAAGACGGTTTTGCCATGTCCGCTGCGCACTGAGGAGCATTACTAAACTGCAGCCAATCGTCTTGAAAGGATAAAGCAGTAGTACTTAAAGATAATAAACAGGCGAACAAATAATATTTATAGTTATTCATATGAATAAGACATTTCAATTCTTAGGCCGAAATAGTGTTTCAGGATAAGACATTTTTTTAGAAACTTGAAATTGTAATCTAATGTGTTGCAGTTAAAGAGTTGTCAAAAAACGTCAGACAAAATGTTGTCAAAACTGTCAAACTCTTTAACAGTTTTTATATTTCAATAGGTCTATTCAAATATAAAGCGTCTATGAGGTGATTAAAAATGGTCTGCCTTTTGTAAAGAGATACTCGTCAACAAAAAATATTAACCGGAGGAATGTATGTTAAAAATAATTCTGGCTACTTTGGCCATGTCATCAAGTTTTGCTTTTGCACAAGTAAAGTCAGACTTAGGTGAATTGGAAGTAGGGTCAGAGAAGCAGAATAAAGAAGCTTACTTAAGCCAAACAGATGCTGAAGTGATTGCACATATGAATAAAGAGTTATCGGAAAAATGCGATACTTTGGGATGCACATTCGTTTCACGTGTTGATAAAAAGAAAGGCTGGACGATTACATTTAATGCTGGAAACGGTTCATCAAATGGCGGCAGCGGAACAAATTACTATATCGGATCTGGTAATGCGGCTCAAACAAATCAAAATGTATACGGAGTTTCACTTTCATATACAAATATGACATGCACTTCGGAGTTTAAAATTCAAGAAGATGATTTTAAAAACAACATGGGTCGTGCCTTAGCAGAACGAGACGAAAATGGAGTATTAGTTATGAAGCCATTAACAACAGATATGAAGTTCATTCAATTGATCAAGTTAGAAGTTTATAAGCAGCTAGCACAAAGTGGCTGTACTCGCTAATTAAATATTAAATAAGAATAAATCAACCCCAAAACCAACAACTAGGACAAGGAAAAATTATGAAGAATGTTTTAACAAAAGTATCTCGCGCTTTAGCTACGGTAGCTATCATCGTGACAGCAACTCAGGCCGTATCTGCGCTTGAATATCGATTCAAGTTTAAAGTAACAAGTTCTGGACCAGACATGTACGCATGTAATGCCGGTTTAAGAACGGTTCCATTGAAGTGTGATGTTTGTTACAAAGAAAATAGTGATGGAACTAAAACGCCAATTGATCGCCCAGGATCATGTTCATCAACAGCTACAAATTGCGGATCTAGAATTAAATGTATAAGCCGCGGCGATAGTAATGGTGAAGCTTATATGAATTATTTAACTGCAGGAAAACGTGGTTGGACAGATCATTCGCAAGTTCAAGGTCCTCGTTCAAATGTAAGTGTACGCGGAGCAGCTAATGCATTTCAACAAATCGTTGCAGGAAATGTTGCAATGGATACTAAAATTGAAGATTTATTATTTGAGCTTGGAAGCGAAGCTTATTCGGCTCAGTACTTTGTTGATATTTGTTACCGTGCGCCCCAACATGAATTTCGCGAAGCCGGCATCGAGGCCAATTACAATTTTTTATCTAATGTTGGATCAACAGATTTCTTATCGCAAGGCCAAACACATGGTGATAGCGATCGTTCAGGTTTGATTATGTTAAACAATGCTGATTTACAACGTTACACACAGCAAGCAGGAGTAAAAGTTCAGTCCTATGTGGTTTGTGATTTACAAGGACAAGGCGTTTTGCAAAATGCAACGAATGCAGCTGGCGTTTATAACACGTCTGAAAATGAAGCTGATTTCGTAATAGGTGCAGATGGTTTGCCAACAGGCGGGTTAAATGGAAGTTTCTTTAAAGCATCTGATTTGAAATCTTTAACTGGTGATGCTTTGGATATGATTAGTACAAATTTTTCTAATCCGCGTTTTTGCAAAACTCGTTATGTTTTCACAGAAACTAAAGGTCTTACTTGTAATTCAGGTGCAGCGGTATTTCGTGACTGGACTCGTAAGGGTGCTGAAATGTGTACATACACAGTTATCGACGAACCTGCAGCTGAGTAATTTAAAAAAAAGCATAAGTTTTTTAAAGTTTTAATTATGAGGTCGATTATGAAATGGATTTTAGCAACTTTAGTTTTAGCACCAACAGTGATCTTTGCATGTGATATGCAAAGATCACTTAGCGAAACTCAATTCACAATCGATTCTTCTTCTGGAAAAATAAAACTTGAATCTATAAAAGATAATACTTTGATTGAAGTGGCTCGTTGCACAGCAGAAGAAAAGTATTTATTAATAAATTTTAATTCTATTTACTATCAGGATGATACCTCTAGAGTAGAATCAGTTTCTGGAAACTTAGTTCAGAAAGCCTCTAACTGCTCAATAAAATCAGAAATGCCATTACAAAAAATAGAAACAACTTTTTTAGAAACCTTAATTCAGTCGCGACATAATTTTTTAAGAAAATGTGTGCGTTTAGCCATCGTGGATCAAAGCGGACAAAAAATTCAGACACATCCAAATTCTCAGTGTTTATTAAAGTCATTAACTCCTGATGGAACAACCGTTGAAACAGATGGTGCTGGTTGCCTAATTGCAGTAACTCCTAATTCTAGAATAGCGATGCAAGCTAGGTTAAATCCAGAATGCTTACAATCTTCATTTTTAAATCAAAACATGATTCAAGCTCAAGACATTGAATCCGTAATTAAATTATGGCCCGTAACTTCTGAAGCGGGGCAATTAAAAGTTCAAAGTCCGATTGGCGCGCGTTATCTTCGCCATAGTATATTACCTGCTAAAGATTTTATGCCCCGGGCTGTTAAAGAAGATCAAACCGATTTGCCTTTTATTAGTGTATTATCAACCAATATTGATGTCGGTCAAATTTCAATTTCATTCATGGGGAAAAACAAAGTTATTATCCAGCCTACATTTTATGTAGAAAATATTTCGAAAGAGTTTTGTAAAACAACTGAAGGACAAACAATTTGTGCTAGACCTTCTGCATATGTAGCCCCGGTTGCAGGGATGTTAGTTTTATCAAAAATAAATGCAAAGAACGGAAAAAAAATCCAAATTGGAGAATGGGCGCATGCTTTAAAAGTACCAGCAAATTGGTTAGGGATGGCGGAATTTAAAAATGAAAATAATTTGACTGGCTTATCAATGGGGGCATTGTCTGCAAATATGACACTAACTCCTGGTGATGAATTCGTGTTAGATGCAAAATTTTATGAACCTCGTGCCTTCTTAGATGATTTAAATATGACGCAAAGTTTTTTTGATTTGAACAACCTTCTTGAGGCCGAAGAGTCCGGTGAAGATTCAATTCCAACTTTACCAAAAGTTGGGCAGCTTCTGCCAGTTCAGAAAATTCCTTTACTACCTTCCGTGGGATTAGGTCGTGCAGGAGTGTTAGATTTTGCAGATCGAATGAATATGAAAAAAAATTGGGCGCAAAAGTATGATCGTATTTGCAATGCTCAAAATGTTAATTGCACAAAACTGACGGGCTACGACAAACCATTTATTACTTTAAAAGCGCGGTTTAAAATTGGAGCAAATAAAGAAGTCATTGCTATTCACGCTACAAAAACTTCGTCTGTGTTTGAAAGTTACGATAAAGATGTGATTGAATTCACGAAAAAAGTTTGCGAATAAAATGATTTTAAAAAGCGGCTCATTTTTATTAATTCTACTTATGGTTGCGCAGGCAAAGGCTGTGGTTTGGAAAGCAGAAAACAGTTGGAATGATGTTTGGGAAAAGAAATATTCGGAATGGATAAGTACAACTGTAAATCCAAGTTTTTTAAAAGAAAATTTAATTTCTACGGATTGCGCTGATGCGGTGATCGCCACGCGTTGGATTTTTGCGCGCGAAAATCTTTTGCCAGCAGCATCTTCTGTGGGGTCTTCTAAATTGATTTCAAATCTTTCAAACAGCTGGGACAATTACTCAATAGATGTAAACTGGAAAAAAGATAAACGTTTTTTGCAAGCTCTTAAAGATATTATTAATTCTACAAATTCGAAGACCTTGTATCAAGACACTTATCCAGTTATTTTATCTAGCAAATATTTAGTGCCCGGGACCTTGTTCGTAAATGCAACTAAAGAATCTGGTCATGCCGAATGGATATCTAAGATGTCTTTTGATGGCATGCAGGCCCCGATCATGTTTAATTCTTCAACGGTGCCACAATTGGTACGCGATCTTTTAGTTTATCCTTTCATGAAAATAAAATGGCCTGAAAAAAACAAAAATGGCTTTGTTAAATTTAGATGGGTTGTGCTTAGTAATAATTCGGTGTCATTAAAAAGCGCTGATGCAATGCCAGGGTATAGCAATGAACAATACGAATTGGGCGTTACCGCAGGAATGGATTTTGATGACTATGTAACAACGCGATTAATCGGCCATCCAATTGATGGAATTAATAAACTACAAATTTTAGTTAGCCATCTGACGGAACGATTTGAAAACCGAGTTCCCATTGTTCAGCAAGGATTTGAAGTCTGTGGAAATAATAAATGTCCTGAATCCACTTCCAAATTTTATGACCACAGCACCTATTCAAGAGACGGAGCCATAGTGTTTTTAATCCAAGGAATTTTTGAATTAATATATTCTGATCGTTATTTAAATGTAGATGATCAGATGGCAGGTCAAATGACCTTGAAGTGGTCGCAATTACAAAGTGATATAATGATTGAAATTCAAAATAAAAACTACTCTTTGGGTCAGTTAGTTAGTAATTGGAATTTATCTTTATTTTCTTCAGATCCCAATGTTTCTATCGAAAAACGTTGGGGGATTGAATAGTTTGGTTCTGATACTTCTATTTAGAATGAGTAAATTTTCTCTTGGCCGCGATGTTGGTATGCGGCGTTGAATGCATCATGCTAGTAAAGCTCATTTGCAGAAACCGTTAGATATCATTTAACGATTCGGTAGTTGACCGAATTAAATTACAGTACTTTAATTATCTTATGAAAAAAATATTTCAAAATCTTCAAAAAAATGATTTCCTTTTCGCCTTTTCGCCTTTTCGCCTTTTCGCCTTTTCGCCTCTTCGCCTTTTCGCCTCTTCGCCTCTTCGCTCTTGTTTTTGGGAATATTACCCATGTTAATGAAGTTGTTGGTCACTGGATCAATAGGAGCAACTTTCAATTTTTACTTTTTCGTTTTATGGGTACCTGTTGTGACTCTTTCTTTTTCTCTTTTTAGAGGCCAGAAGAGTGCTGCTTTCACAAGCGCGCTGTTTGTTGGCGCCTTTATAATTGCTTTTGTGAGCTATCCAAACGATCCACCTATGGATTTTCGTCGTCAAATTGTGAGTCAACTGGAGATGTGGATCATCTTGGCCACTTTGGTGTCCTTGGGATTTCAAATCATTTTTTCCAGACTAAAAAGCAAAAATATTTAGTAGTCTGTCGCTTCAGCTAAGACTCCAGCTATACCCTAAAACCAAGTCAAATCCAACCAAGCCGGTTGAGTATTATTTAAACTTAGATCAAATAAAATATCTCGATCACTGGTTTCAATATTATAAAGTCCGTAAGGTGTTTCAGCGTAGATACTTCCTCGTGGTGGACGTCGTGAATAATCATTTTTTTCGCAGGCGTAAATCAAAAACTCATTTTGCTTTGAAGTTGTGTAGGCCGCATGTATTAGGGATTTTTGAACTTCGACATGATCAAATAAGAAAAAATGCAACATTCTAAAATGCAATGCCTGTTGCTTATGTGAACTTGAAAAGGGTCTGGTTAAGCGTCTTCCAAGCCGCAGTAGCTGGGCAACTTTTAAAAATTGTCTGAAATTATGGGCTTGGTCATTATACTGTTGGGGTAGGTAATCTTGCAGTAGGCTTGAGCTTATGGGTTGAACGCAGCCGATAATTTTATTTTCGTTTGAAAAGGCGATTAGAAACTGACTCCAAGAATATAATAAAGAGCGATGAATATAGTCTGCAACATCTTCGCTTAAGTTGCTCGGAACAAAGCAAAATTGTTTTAAGCTTTCTGAAATATATTTAATTAAATTTTCTTTATCCGATGAATTATAGGGGCGAACAAGAATGTTTGGATTTGGTTTCGATTGCCATGGGTATTTGCCATGTATTGAAACTAAATTATATTTTCGACTTAAGCTGTAGCTTGGTTGTTCGGCTCGTTTAATCTTCGGACGAATAAACGCGTTCATCGCTTGCGTTTCTGTGTGATTAATAGTTGTTAGAAAACCGTCGCATTGTTCGGTTGAGCGAATTTTTTCTAGTAAGGGCTGAAAAAATTTAGACCATGATAAAATGGCCTTGCGGTTCGGGGCTATTCTTAAATCACATCCTTGAGCAATTTTTAAGATGCGATCATTACTAAATTTTAATTCGCGAATTAAAAAACTAGCGGTTCCTAAGATTTCATTTTTATCTTCAAGAATGTAAGTTTTAAAGGGTAAACCCAAGCGTTGATAAAACGAAAAAAACTGCTCTTCTCTTGATATTTTAATATCGATAGAGCCAGTGATGGGTATCGAAGTAAAAAAAATATTTAAATTTTTTGCATCATTTGATGTGGCTTCTCGTAAATTAAGCCGAGCCCTTAGCGCTAGTTCATTCATCTTTTTTCCAAATAGTTTCTTGGTGGCCTTGTTTTAAATTTGTCCATCTTGCCCAGGTGAAAAGTAAATCGCTTAAACGATTTAAGTAAATCAATGTATTTTGATAATGAGCATTGTCTTTAACTAAAATTTCAGCAGATCGTCTTTCGGCGCGGCGACAGCTAGTACGTGCGACATGTATTTGGCTTGAGATTAGGCTTCCGCTAGGTAAAATAAAATTTTTCAGTTCAGGTAGTTCGGCTGTTGCTTCATCAATCCAAGTTTCAAGTGTAGTAATTTGGGTATCAGTTATCTGAGTTAATTTCATAAACACATCTTTATTTTCAGTTGCTAGTAAAGAGCCAACATTAAACAGATGGTTTTGAATTTTTTCTAGTTTGCTATCAAGAAGGCTAATAGAGGCAAATTTTTTTTCATCAAGTAAACTTCTAATTACGCCTAACTGCGAATTAAGTTCGTCAACTGAGCCGTACGCTTCTACGCGCGGATTAAATTTTTCTACGCAGGAGCCGTCGACCAGTCGAGTCGTTCCCTTATCGCCAGTTTTTGTGTAAATTTTCATATCTCTATTTCAGACGAAGGATGGGTCATGAGTCAATTAACAACTGAGGTTCCTTTTTTTGTGTCAATTCCTCACTCGGGTGAAAATGTTCCAGAGTTAACGCCATGGTTAAATAATTTGCCAGAGACTGTTTTGATGTCTGATGTCGATCGGTTTGTGGATTATTTGTATGAACCAAGTTTGGCACTACTAAAAGTTCCGTACGAGAAAACTCAATGGCATCGTTATGCAGTTGATTTGAATCGGGTTCCTGAAGACATTGATTGTGATTCTGTTGTTGGTAGTTTTAATGGTTCGGGTAAACACGCAGATGGTTATCATTGGGTTAAAACAAAAAATGAAATTCAACTTATGCCAGTTCCAATGTCGTTAGAAAATCATAATAAGTTAACTCAATTAATTTATGAACCTTTTCATAAAAGTATTCGTAATCATTATGAATTATTTAAAAAAAATAACCATAAAAGTGTATTTCATTTAGATGCTCATTCCATGCCCTCTTTAGGAACTCGTATGCATAAGGATCCCGGGCAGTTGCGGGCAGACATCGTTGTAAGTGATTGTGGAGCAAAAAGTTGCAGCCCGAAATACAGAGATTTAGTAATTGCTGCTTATGTTGTAGCAGGTTTTAAAGTTGGTTATAACTGGCCCTATTTTGGTGGCCGCGTTACCGAAGTGTATGGGAAGCCTCAGCAGGGACAGCATGCGATTCAGGTCGAATTGAATCGTAATTTGTATATGGATGAAGCAACAAAAAAAATAAAACCCGAAGCAGAAGCTGTGAAATTAAAAATTCAAGCAGCCTTATCTTATATCAAATCAGAGCTACCCAAACTTGAAATCCGTGATTAAGCTTGAGACCAAATTATGAAATTTGAAAACAAACATCTACAAAAATTTTGGAAATTATCAACTTCGTTTCAATTGGGAATTCCAATAATCGTAGCGATTGCTGTACTGGTTGCGTCGGGTACAATTATTGAGGCGAAATACAATGATGCTTACGCTGCCAGGCGTTTAATTTATGAAAGCTGGATGATGTATGTGACCATGGGGTTGTTGATCTACAATCTGCTTATGGTTGTGATTGATCGCATGCCGTGGCAAATGAAACATTATCCATTTATTTTTGTTCATGCAGGAATTATTACTTTGGTTTTGGGCGGCTATGTGACTCAAAAATTTGGCATTGATGGCAGTGTTTCTGTAAGCATCAAAGGAAAGAATAATTTTATTAGCTTACCACAAACTGATCTAGTTATATACGCAACTTTCGATGGTGATAGGTATACTAAAATGTTCGAGCAAGAGGTCGATTTTTTTAAACATCCACCAAGTGTAGAAAAGCCATTTGAAATTAAATTAGATAAAACAAATATAAAAATTATTGATTATGTGCCTTATGCAAGACTTAGTAAGAAAGTAATTGCTGTAGATTCTGCTCAGGCAGGAAGCTCTATTCGATTTCAAATAATGAATGCTAATGTTAAGCAAGTTGAAAGCATTACTCAAACTAGAAAAGATAAAACAGCACAGTTTAACTTTGGTCCAGCGCAGGTTTTCTTAGGAGCAATTGCTAGAAAAGATTTGGAAAAGAATGAAATTTATTTAACTCCGAAAGATCAGACTAATTTAGTATATACCATTTTTCATAAGAATCAGGCCAAGGCTTTTAAAACGGGTTTGATAAAAATTGGTGATGTCGTCGCTACAGGTTGGATGGGTTTGGAGTTACGACTTTTAGATTATTTGCCTAAAGCTTCCGAAGAGTGGGATGTCGTTCGAACGGATGCTGCAACATCGATTACAACATCAGCAGTTCAAGTTTTAAGGGGTCAAGATAAGCATTGGATTGTACTAAATGATTTATTAAAAATATTCGGAGCTAGCGAAGCGTATTTAATGACATACCAAAATCGCCGTCTTGATCTTGGATTTCCAATTGAGCTTAAAGATTTTAAAGTGTCAAGATACCAGGGCGCAAGCAAAGCAATGGCCTACGAAAGCTCTGTTGTTGTTGGTGTTGATGATAAAGCAAAAACTGCATTAATTGCTATGAATGAGCCATTGAAATACAATAATTTTACTATTTATCAAGCCAGTTTCCAAGAAGATGAAGTCACGCGAGAACCTGTAGCATCTATTTTTTCAGTTAATTATGATCCGGGTCGATGGGTTAAGTATCTTGGATCTTTAATTTTATCATTCGGAATTGTATGGCTCTTTTACCAAAAGCGAAAAAGGAAAACAGCATCATGAGATTTGCAAGCCTAAGTCAGTTTTTAGTATGTCTTTTATTAATTATGTCTTCAGCAATTAGTTTTGCAAAGACGGGTGATGCAATTCGAAATTTGCCAGTGCAGGATTCTGGCCGTATTAAGCCATTTGATACCTTCGCTAAAGAAACGTTAGAAGTTATTTATGGTAAGAAATCATATAAGCACGATGAGAACTCTGAAAGTATCGAAGCTCAATGGGTTGTAATGACTTGGATGCTGTCGCCCGAAAGTTGGGCAAGTCGTCCACTTTTCGAAGTTAAGTTCATCGAAGTTTTAGATAAGTTAGGTTTATCGAAAGATAAAAAATATTTTACTGGAGAAGAGCTTTTTAAAAACGAAAAATTTGCTAATGCTATGCAAGAGCTTACGGATAAGCGCGAAACAAAAGAAAAATTAACTCCATATTTTCAAGCCTTACAAAGAATTGAAAATCAATTTATTATTTTTCGTGAAATCGCAAACGGTCGTATGCTGCATGTGTTGCCATCAAAAGACAGCGATAAATGGATCTCTGTGGCTGAGCTTCCTTTGGATATGCAGCCAGCCTTTATGGAAATTAGTAAAAATGTGGCTCAGTATTTAGGGTCTTTAACTGATAAAAGTAAGGTCGAGGAAGCTGGAAAAAAATTAGATGAATCTGTACTGGCATTTCAGCAGCGTGCCCATGACTATGCTCCCGAAAAATACACTTTTACTGAAAAAGTAAAAACAGAAGTGCTTTATAATGATATTCATCCATTTCGATGGGCTTACATTTTTTATTTATTAACAGCCTTAGCGTTGTTATTTATTTGGATTCGTCATTTGAAAAAAGGAATGGCAATTGCTTGGACATTTTTAACTATTGGTTTTTTAATTCATACAGCAGGGTTTGTATTTCGCGTTTACTTAGCAGAGCGTCCCCCGGTTTCAAACATGTACGAAACCGTGATTTGGGCATCATGGGGAGCCGTTTTATTTTCAATTGTTCTTGAGTTAAATTACAGATTTAAAATTTTATTATTGGGTGGAAGTTTGGTCGGGCTATTTGCTTTGGTTTTGGCCGATTTTGCGCCCGCTATTTTGGATCCAAGTATTCAGCCACTTGAGGCTGTTCTTCGAAGTAACTACTGGTTAGTTGTGCATGTTATGACAATCACAATATCTTATGCGGCATTCATGCTGGCATTTGGTCTTGGCGATTTGGGCTTAGCGTATATGGTTATGGGTGAAGAAAAGCACCGTGAAGCAATTCAAATGTTAACAACTGGTGTTTATCGAGCCATGCAAATTGGTGTAGCTTTTTTAACACCTGGAATTATTTTGGGTGGAATTTGGGCGGATTATTCGTGGGGACGTTTTTGGGGATGGGACCCAAAAGAGACTTGGGCCCTAATTGTATTGTTAGGATATATAGTAGTTCTTCATGCGCGTTTAGTGGGTTGGCTTAAAAATTTTGGAATGCTTGCGTCCGGAGTAATCACATTCAGTTTGGTTATTATGGCTTGGTATGGGGTAAACTTTGTTCTAGGGGCAGGGTTGCACTCTTATGGATTTGGCGCGGGTGGGGTTGAATATGTTTCGGTATTTATAGCACTTCATATTTTGTTCGTATTTTACGCTTACTTTGTGCAAAGGGCCTCGTCAAAAAAAGCAGAGTAGAATTTCTAGCCAATCTTGCCTATTGTGAATGCAGTTTGAGAATTGACGTAACCAGTTGATTCTCATTTGCTTTTCAAAATCATTCGTGACATTTGACGCTACCTGTTTTTAAATATTGGCATTATTTAAATAAACAGAGCGGTTATTTTTTAACTCTCAGAGCAATCATGAATGAAGGGTTTAATCCATGCATTTTCAATTACGCTTTCGAATAAAACCAAATATATTTTTTAAAATATATTTAATTGCTGCACTTTTTTTTATGTCAGGTTGTCTTTGGGATTCTCCAGATGCTGAGCATAGATCAAAATACGCTATCGGTTATAACAACGGATATTCCCCTGAGCAGCCACTGCCATTTAGTCATGAAATGCATGTCGGCAAGAATCAAATTCAATGTCAATATTGTCATAATCAAGTTGAACGATCAAAGACATCAAATATTCCAGCTCTTTCAACATGTATGAATTGCCATCAGCAAGTTAGTGGTACTGC
Organism: Pseudobdellovibrio sp.; assembly: GCA_049301055.1. Classification (GTDB taxonomy): domain Bacteria; phylum Bdellovibrionota; class Bdellovibrionia; order Bdellovibrionales; family Bdellovibrionaceae; genus Pseudobdellovibrio. Next base: position 24,160 of record JBAQKN010000032.1, read on the forward strand.
AAATCCAGAAGCCATTCAAAAATTGCGTGATGCCTACAACGATAATAAATCAATCGAATGGGTAAAAGTTCATATGTTGCCAGATCATGTAAAATTCAATCACCAGGCACACGTAGCGCGTGGTGTGAATTGTCAAACATGTCATGGGCCGATCGAAAAAATGGCGAAAGTTTATCAGTTCTCTGATCTGTCAATGGGCTGGTGTATTAACTGCCATAGACAACCAGAAAACAAAGCTCCTCTTAACTGTACGACATGTCATCAATAACGGAAGAATAACATGGAAAATACAAATAATAGCAATCAAGAAAATACTAAGCCTTCAAATCATCCTGTTATCGAAAGAGACCGAAACTATTGGAGATCTTTTGATGATTTAAATAACACAGAAGAATTTCAAAAATCGTTACAAACAGAATTTATGTCATCACCACTTCGCGAAGAAACTGCAAGCGAAGGCGATATCGATGGCGGAGACAAATGGGCACGAAGAGAATTCCTAAAATTAATGGGAGCTTCGCTTGCGATGACAACAGCAGCTGGCTGTATTCGTCGTCCCGTTCAAAAAATGGTTCCATATACGAAACAACCCGAAGAAGTAACTCTTGGAGTTTCTAACTGGTACACATCAACCTACTTTGATGGATCTGAAGGTTTGGGTTTGTTAATTAAATCTCGCGAAGGTCGTCCCATTCACATTCAAGGAAATCCTTCCTATCCTTTAAATAAAGGATCGGTTTCTTCTCGTGCGCAGGCTTCTTTGTTGGGATTATATGATCCTGAGCGTTTACAAAAGCCAATGCGCAATTTGTTTAACGAAAAAAAGACAAACAAAGAAATTGTTAATATTTCTTGGGAAGATCTAGATAAAAAAATTGTCGAAGAAGTTAAAAAAGGTTCAGTTCATATTTTAACTGGAAACATTTCATCCCCGGCAACAGCTGCCGTAATTAGTGATTTCTGCAAAGCCTTTAATGCGGAACAAACCGTATGGGAACCATTGGCTTCAGATGACGTTTCAGATGGTCAGAAAAAATCATATGGCGAAGCGCTTGTACCAAATTATCGATTTGATTTAGCAAAAACGATCGTAACTATTGACGCCGATTTCTTAGGAACTTGGTTAACTCCAGTTGCATTTACTCGTCAATTTTCTGCAGGCAGAAAAAACCCTTCAACAATGTCTCGAATGATTTCATTTGATTCAACGTATTCGTTGACGGGCGCCAATGCAGATATTCGTTTCAGAATTAAACCTTCACAGCAATTTGATGTGATTATGGGATTAATTTATGAAGTATCAAATTTAGGTAAAACAATTTCGGAATCAGCAAAAACGTTAGTAGCTCCTTACAAAGACATTGCTACTAAGTTAGGAATTTCTGCTGAGGCTTTTAAAAAAGTAGCGGAAGATCTTGTTAAAGATGCCGGACAATCCGTTGTAGTTACGGGTGGTTTGCAAACACGTACTGAAGATTCAACAGCTACTCAAATTGCTGTAAATTATTTAAATAGTTTATTAGGTAATGAAGGAAAGACAGTTCAAGCGACTGCTGGAAATCCTCATTTAAAAGCAAGCTATGACAGTATCGTAGCTTTAATTAATAAAATGAATCAGGGTTCTGTTAAAACATTAATTATCTATCGATCAAATCCAATTTATTCATTGGCTAGCGATTTTGGTTTTGCAGAGGCTCTTAAAAAAGTAAACACTGTAATTTATTCTGGCGATAAAATGGATGAGACGGCTATTCATTCAAACTTTATTGCAACTGATAATCATGCTTTAGAAACTTGGGGTGATTCTGAGTTTGCAAAAGGTGTATTCGCATTACACCAGCCACTTATCCGTACAATGTATGATACACGTTCGTTCCAATTGTCATTAATGACGTGGGCATTTATGGCCAACATGGGTCCTAAGCGCTTAACTACGTATGAAACTTTTTATGATTATTTACGTGCATTCTATAAAGAAGAAATGGCTCCGAAATTAGCTCACGGGAAAGATTTCGAAGACTTCTGGAACGATCTTTTACAAACAGGTGTTCACGGAGATGTTTCAACATCTACTTCTGCGCGAACATTTAAAGCTGATGCTTTAACTAGTCTTAAGAAAAAAACTTCAACGACAGGTTATGAGTTAGCACTTTACACAAAAGTACAAATTGGTGACGGTTCGTTAGCTAACAGCGGTTGGATGCAAGAGCTTCCAGATCCTGTAACTAAAATTGTTTGGGATAACTACGCGGCAATTTCATTAAAAACTTCTGAAGCTTTAAAACTTAAAGAAGGAGATTTAGTTGAAATTAAAGTTGGTTCTAAGAAATTAGAAATTCCAGCTCATATCCAGCCAGGTCTTCATGACGAAGTGATTGCAATTGCAGTAGGATATGGACGAACTCACGCAGGAAAAGTGGGTAATGACATTGGTCAAAACGCATATACTTTAGCAACTTTAAAAAATAACGATGCTTTGTTTGCAGGTGTTTCTGTTGAAATTAAAAAACTTGGATCTAACTATAAATTAGTTACAACTCAAGGCCATGATTCAATGGAAGGCCGACAGATTGTTGTGTCTGCGACAAATAAAGATTATGAAAAAGCAAAAGATGCCAATATTACTCATCACCACACATGGTCTATTTGGTCGGGTCACCAGTACAATGGCCACAAGTGGGGAATGTCTGTTGATTTAAACTCATGCACAGGTTGTTCATCATGCATGACAGCATGTCAGTCTGAAAATAACATTCATGTTGTTGGCAAAAAATATGTTCTTCAAGGTCGCGAAATGCACTGGATTCGGATCGATCGTTATTATGTGGGTGATGTCGAATCCGCAGAAACGGTTTTTCAACCTATTATGTGTCAGCACTGTGACAATGCACCTTGCGAGGCGGTTTGTCCCGTTGCTGCAACTGTTCATAGTTCTGAAGGTCTTAATGAAATGGTTTACAACCGTTGTGTTGGTACCAGATATTGTTCGAACAACTGTCCGTATAAAGTACGACGATTCAATTGGTTTAATTATGCCAAATTAATCGAAAAACCAATGCATATGGCTTTAAATCCAGATGTAACTGTGCGACCTCGTGGAGTAATGGAGAAATGTACATTCTGCGTTCAGCGTATTAAAGACGGAAAAAACAAAGCTAAGTATGATGGTCGTGATTTAAAAGATGGCGATATCAAAGTAGCTTGTGAAACGGCTTGTCCTGCAGAGGCAATTACTTTTGGTGATTTAAATGATGACTCATCACGAGTCGCAAAGATCTTTAAAGCAGAAGAGCGTTCTTATGCTTTACTAGAAGAGTGGTATGCAAAACCAGCTGTTCGTTATTTATCAAAAATTCGTAATAATGATAAAGTGTCAGAATCTAAAAAGGGTTCTCATGCCAATCAGTCCATAGTGCAGGCTGAAGGGAGTCACGTATGAAACCAATGAAACGAAATCAACTTGTATTAGGTAATAAATCTTTAAAAGATATTACGGATGATATTTGTGCTCCAGTTGAAAGAATTCCTTCTAAAGAATGGTTGGGGTTATTTCTTGGAGCTAAGACTTTGTTTTTGTTTTATATTCTAACAATCGCAATTGTTGTTTCAACAGGTATGGGTTTGCTTGGTGTGAATCACCCCGTCGCTTGGGGAACAATGATTATCACGTTTGTATTCTGGGTGGGTATTGGACATGCTGGAACTTTGATTTCAGCAATTCTATTTTTGTTCCGACAAAAGTGGAGAACATCTGTCGCTAGATCTGCAGAAGCTATGACCGTTTTTGCAGTAATGACAGCAGGTATATTCCCATTAATTCATACGGGCCGTCCTTGGTTAGATTTTTGGTTGTTTCCATATCCGAATCAGCGTGGACCATTATGGGTAAACTTTAGATCTCCATTATTGTGGGACGTTTTTGCAATTTCAACGTACGCAACAGTTTCTACTGTGTTTTGGTTTATTGGGTTGATTCCTGATCTTGCAACATTAAAAGATCGTGCTAAGAATAAAATCCGTTACGTGATCTACGGGGCTCTTTCTTTAGGTTGGAAAGGCACAGCAAAAAATTGGTCACATTATGAAATGCTTTATTTAATTTTAGCAGGTTTATCAACTCCTCTAGTTATTTCAGTTCACACGATTGTCTCTTTCGACTTCGCTGTTTCTGGATTACCTGGATGGCATACAACTATTTTTCCGCCCTACTTTGTTGCCGGAGCTATCTTTTCTGGATTCGCAATGGTTATTACGCTAATGAGTTTAATCCGGATTGGATTTCCTCAGTTTAAAGACTACATCACGATTGATCATATGGAAGTCATGAACAAAATTATCATGATGACAGGTCTTATGGTTGGTTATGCTTATGGATCTGAATTCTTAATCGCATGGTACTCAGGCAATGAATACGAGCGTTACGTCTTTATGAATCGCGCAATGGGTCCTTACGGATGGTCTTATTGGATTATGATTTTCTGTAATGTTGTTGCGCCACAAGTTTTTTGGTTCAAAAAAATTCGTAGATCGATTCCAATCATGTTTGTTGTTTCAATTTTTGTAAACATCGGCATGTGGTTTGAGCGATTTGTTATTACTGTTACATCCCTTCATCGCGATTTTCTACCATCAAACTGGGGACAGTATGCATGGTCGATGTATGACACGGCTATTTTAGTTGGTTCATTTGGTATGTTCTTCACTATTTTCTTACTTTATCTTCGTGTGTTCCCAGCAATTTCAATTGCAGAGATCAAGCCGGTTATGAATGTGGGTAAAGATGATCCACATGGTTTAGCGGATAAGGGAGGTCACTAATGGGAAACAAAAAAACTTTAGGTGGAATGGCCGCCATTTTTCTTGAAGAATCAAAAGTTTTAATCGCAGCAAAAAAAGTAAAAGAATCAGGGTTTATAAAATTTGATGCGATTTCTCCATATCCAATTCATGGAATGGAAGAAGCGTGTGGAATTAAACGCAGTGGTATTCCTTACGTTACTTTTATTGCAGGTATTGTTGGTTTGTTAGCAGGCCTAGCATTAACTTATTACACTTCTGTTGTGGATTGGCCGATTATTATATCTGGCAAGCCCATGTTTTCGTTGCCGGCATTTATTCCAATCATATTTGAATTAACTGTTTTGTTTGCTGCCTTATCTTCAGTAGTTGCGTTATTTGTAGTTTGCAAAATGCCACGAATAAATCCGCCCGTTATTGATAAAGATTTGTCGTGTCATAAATTTGCTATTTTTATTCCAGAAAATGATGTTGGCTATAGCGAAGATCGTATTTCAAGATTATTCAAAGAGCTTGGTGCAACTGAAATTAAGAAAGTGATGGAGTACTAAATGAAGAAATCATTGAAACACAACTTAATGATTGGCGCTGTCAGCTTAGTGACTTTTATATCTTTGCAAAGTTGTAAAGATAGCTCGAAGCCAAATGTTGAATTAATTCAAGATATGATGGAATCACCAGCGCTTAAGCCACAATCCTTTGATGAGGGTGCGCCTAATAATTCCGGAATGCGAGTTCCGCCAGAAGGCACTCAACCCGTTGGTTTTATTCCATATCGCTATGCTAAAGACGTTGCTGGATCCGTAAAAAATCCAAATCCGTTAGCAGGGGATTTCTCAGAAGAAACTTTAAAAGTGGGTTTGAAATTTTATCAAACAAACTGCGCAGTTTGCCATGGCCTAAAAGGCGAAGGTGGAGAAAAGCTTCCTGTAGGAGAAAAAATGGCGTTGAAGCCGCCTCCAATGACTTCAGATAAAATTAATAAATGGACGGATGGTCAAATTTATCACGTGATAACAATGGGTCAGGGTGTGATGGGTCCTTATGCTGCTCACATTCCTCAGAAATATCGCTGGCAAGTTGTAAATTATGTTCGTCATCTTCAAAAAGACACACAGAAATAAACTAAGTAGGTAAACTATATGGCAAGCAATAATCACTCTCACGAATTAAAGCTAACAAAGTTTGAAGCCCCTCATGGGTTAAAAACGGCAAGCTTTGCATTTATTTTTATTGGTCTTATTACGTTTGTTTTAGGATTTATAAAAAATCCAGAGCGTCTTTGGGCTTCTTATTTAACTGCATTTTTTTACTTTGCCTCTTTGGCTTTAGGGGCGATGTTTTTCGTTGCTCTTAATTATGTAGCTAAAGCGGGTTGGAGTGCATCAATACGAAGATTTGCAGAAGCCATGGCAAGTTTTATTCCAGTGATGTTGATTTCAAGTTTTGTTTTAATTTTAGGTTTTAAATATTTATATATTTGGGCTGATCCAGCAAAACTTGCACTACTATCTGGTGGAAAATCTTTATACTTAGCTCCATGGTTTGTAACATTACGATTTGTTATTTTTGGTGTTGGTTGTCTTGTTTTTCGCCAACTTATTGTTGGAAATTCAATTAAGCAAGATAAGACGGGCGATCATGAACTAACTTATAAAAACGTTGCTTACTCAGTTGGGTTCATAGCTTTCTTTGCTATTTTCTTTACTATGTTTTCTTTCGATTTATTAATGTCTTTATTGCCAACTTGGTATTCAACAATATTTGGAATTTATGCTTTTGCAGGAGCGATTCAAGCTACTATGGCAGTACTTGCAATTATGATCGTATGGCTTAAAAATTCAAAATGGATTTCGGGTTATGTCACGGAAGAGCATCAGCATGACATTGGTAAATTTTTAAAAGGTTTTACCGTTTTCTGGGCCTACATTGCATTTTCTCAGTTTATGTTAATCTGGTACGCAAATATTCCAGAAGAGACTGAATTTTATATTATGCGCTCATTAAATGGTTGGATGTCGGTATCATTTGCTCTTTTAATTTTTCGTTTCATAGTTCCATTTATGACTCTTTTGCCAAGAGGCGCTAAGCGAAATGATTCTATATTGGTTTCAATTTCAATATTGGTTTTGGTTATGCACTATGTAGATATTTACTGGTTAGTATATCCAAACTTTTTTGATGGTGTTCCGCAATTTAGTTTTTGGGAAATTGGAATTTTTATTGGTTTTGCCGGTTTATTCTTAATGACAATGATTAAGTTTTTCACAAAAAACAACATGGTCGCTATTGGTGATCCACGTATGCACGAGGCTTTAAGTCATCATGTGACTTACTAAGTTTTAGTGAAATAGTTTTTTAAAAGAATTAGTATCTATATAATTATAATTAAAAAATGGGCTAAGGTTTCTAATTAAACTTAGTCCATTTTTCTTTTGTAAGCTCCCAGACTTCATGTTCTGTGTATTTTGGATTTACAAATTTGGCGGGTTCTGTTCGCAAAAAAGCTGCTCCTGTTTTTTCTTTTATTTTTCTTGATTTAATATTTCCTAAAGCATTTGCAAAAATTAACTTTTCAAAGCCCAAGGTATTAAAAGCATATTCATTAACTGCAACAGCAGCTTCGGTCATTAATCCAAGCTTCCAAAATGGCTCGGCTAACCAAAAGCCTCGATTTTCAGGTCGCCCAACTTTCCAAAGATGAATCACCCCAATCAGCTCAGTTGGATTTGATTTTAAAAAAAGCCCCCAAAGCCATTCATCATTTTTCGGTTTATTTAGATAGTGTTGAAGAAATTGTTCGACTCCATTGTCAGGGTAAGGCCAAGGAACAGCGCTGGAAAGGTGTTCGATAATGGAATAATTAATAAAGTATTTTTTGTAGGAAGGTATATCATTTAAGGTGACTATTTTTAATAGGAGCCGGTTGGTGCTTAATGTATGTGACATAAGGTCTTTTAACGAACAGTTAAGAAATTGCCAAATTGATTCTAGACCTTTAGCTAAAAAATTAGCCAATTTGCGTTAATGAAATGATGAGCTATAAAAATAAGCGAATTGTAATAATTTTCTAGCTAACAGTCATGAACTTGAGTACATTGATTCTATGTCATTTGATCCCCAAAATGGGAATACCATATTTTCTATAGTCAAATTCGCAACCACATTCACAAATGCAATCGTTGCATTTTAATCATGAATTTTTAAATATATATGTCACAAATTAATATAATTTTACCAGATAAATCTATCCGATCGTTTGATCACGAACCCACAGCTCTTGAGGTTGCTGCCTCTATTGGTCCTCGCTTAGCGAAAGACACACTTGGTGCAAAAATAAATGGAGGCACCGAAATCATTGATCTTCGAACTCCATTAAAAGATGGCACTCAGTTAGAGTTGATTACGACGAAATCGCCACAAGCTGTTGATGTTGTTCGACATTCGGCTGCGCATTTGATGGCGAATGCCATTCAATTAATTTGGCCCGAAGTTAAAGTTACAATTGGGCCTGTTATTGAGAATGGTTTTTTCTATGATTTTGATTCTCCATTTAATTTTACAGAAGAGCATTTTGATAAAATTGAAAAAAAAATGGAAGAGATCGTAAAAAAAGATTTACCATTAGTAAAAGAAAATTGGCCCATCGAAAAAGCGATCGAAACTTTCAAAAACATGAAAGAGCGCTTTAAAGTTGAACTTATTGAAGACTTGGCAAAAAAAGGCGAAGGCGTTGTTGGTATTTATCACCAAGGCGATTGGTTTGATTTATGTCGTGGGCCACACGTTCAAAGCACAGGTCAAATTAAAGCTTTTAAACTAATGTCTGTTGCGGGTGCTTATTGGCGCGGTGATGAAAAAAATCCGATGCTTCAGCGAATTTATGCAACAGCTTTTTTAGACAAAAAAGAATTAGACGAACACATTAAAAATTTAGAAGAAGCAAAAAAACGTGATCATCGTAAGCTAGGAAAAGAATTGGGCCTTTTCATGTTTCATGAGTTAGCTCCAGCCTCTCCATTTTTTACAGGTCGTGGAACAGTTATTTATAACGAGCTAACTAAATATATACGCGAATTATATTTTAAATATGATTATCAAGAAGTTATCACTCCGCAAATTTTTGATGTTGAGCTTTTTAAAACTTCAGGGCACTACGCGAACTATAAAGAGAATATGTATTTTACTTATCCTGATGAGCGCGAATTTGGAATGAAACCAATGAACTGTCCTAGTCATTGTTTGTTGTTTGATTCAGAAAAACATTCGTACCGCGAACTTCCTTTGCGTATGGCTGATTTTGGGCGATTGCATCGTTATGAAAAGTCTGGTTCATTGCATGGACTATCGCGCGTAAGAACTTTTTGCCAAGATGACGCCCATATTTTCTGTACGCCGGATCAACTTAAGACTGAAATATTTAAATTTATTGAAATGCTAAATACAATTTACCAAACATTAGGAATGCCTAATTATAAATTGTTTTTAGCGACCCGTCCTGAAAATCGAATGGGCACAGAAGAATATTGGGATATGGCTGAAAAGTCATTGTCTGATGCTATTACTGAAATGGGTTTGCCTTTTGAAATTTCGCCGGGCGATGGGGCCTTTTATGGTCCAAAACTAGAGATGCATTTTATCGATGCCATTGGCAGATCATGGCAGACAGGAACAATTCAAGTTGATCCGAATCTTCCAGAGGCATTTAATTTAAAGTACACGGGTGAAGATAATAAAGAGCACCGTCCATTGATGTTACATCGTGCGGTTTTAGGATCTCTTGAAAGATTCATCAGTGTTTATCTTGAACATACTGCGGGTAATATGCCGGCATGGATGATGCCAACTCAGGTCATGATTTTAAATGTTACTGACCGGGTTAATGATTTTTGCCACCAAATTCAAAAAGATTTGAAGGATTCAATAATTCGTGTTGAGTTCGATCAACGCAGTGAAAAGTTAAGTTATAAGGTTCGCGAAGCTCAATTGCGAAAGGTTCCATTCATGCTCATTATTGGCGATAAAGAAGCTGAATCAAAGTGTGTGTCAATACGCTTACGTGATGGAACGCTTCACAATAATATCGAATGGGCGACTGCTTTAAATATTATTAAAGAAACAATAACAACAAGAAAACTAACTACGGAGGTTAGCCATTAATACATTTGTACCGCGTCCACCGCGTCCACCAGGAAAATTTGACCGAGATAAAAAACGTGAAAAAGACGGGCTTCGTGTAAACCGCGAAATACGTGCACAACAAGTTCGTCTAATAGACGAAAACGGGCTAATGGCTGGTGTCATGGGTGTTCCTGAAGCCTTAAGAATGGCTCAAGATAAAGGTTTGGATTTAATTGAAATTGCTCCGAATGCAGTGCCTCCGACTTGTAAACTTATGGACTACGGAAAGTACAAGTACGAAGAAAAAAAGAAAGCTGCTGCTTCAAGAAAAAATCAAGTCATTGTAACAATAAAAGAAATTCAAATGCGTCCACGTACGGATCAGCATGATTTTGAAACAAAAATGAAGCATGCACGTCGTTTTTTACTAGATGGTGATAAAGTTAAAATTAACTTGCGCTTTATGGGGCGGGAGATGGCTCATCAAGAAGCCGGAGTTCTTGTTATTAGAAAAGCCATTGAGTTCGTTAAAGACTTAGCATTAGTGGAATCTCCGCCTAAAACAGAGGGTAAAAATTTATTTACTTTGCTAGCACCAGATCCAGCTAAAATTAAAGAGTACATCAAGGCTAATCCAACTAAAAAAGATGAAGTTTTAGAGCCAATGAAAGATGACGAGCCGGATGAAGACTAAAGAAAATTTTCCATTCAATTGGAAAAGGATCATTCTTTTTATGGGTGTTTGTCAGATATTATCCTGCCAAACACATTCCATTAAATTAGGCGCAGAGAAAATTCGCATTCTTGATTCTGAGCCTAAGGGTTGTTTGTTTATGGGTGAAGTGTCGGCGGTTCAAGATAACGAAGATGTTGCTATGTCAGGTGGCGAGCCCGAGATGACCTTAAATACTCGCATAGAACTTCGTAATAAAGCTTTTGTTCAAAGTGCAAATGTTTTGGTTTTTACACCAAAAAGTAAAGCTAAAGTGGCAAGTGTAATACCGCCTGTTGCTGAAATTTCTAAAAAAGATAAAGCATCGGATGCTAAAGATGCTAAACCAGTTGATGTTCCAATGCCTACAATGAAACCTGCTGAAGCTGGAGTTAAGCCTCCTGCGGAGTCTGTTTTTCTGGGGACTGTTTTTCGCTGCCCGCCGCTTATCTTTAATCAGTAAAAATTATTTTCGAAATTAGTAAAAAAAAAGCCGTAGTTTTTCAACTACGGCTTTTAAGTATTTAAGACATTAAGTCAAAAAAAACTATTTAGTTTCTTTTTTCTCTTCTTTTTTAACTTCTGTAGTTGTTGTAGTCGTAGCTGCAGTTTCTTTTGCGCCTTCAACTTTTTTAGCTACTTTTTTCTTAGGAGCAGTAGTTGTTGTAGTTGCTGTAGTTGTAGTTGCTGTAGTTGTTGTAGCAACTGGAGCAGTAGTAGTTGTTGTAGTTGTTGCAGGTGCAGTTGGGTTAGCTAAAGCTGCTACTGCGAACAAAGATACGATGATAGTTGTGATTTTCATATGATCCTCCATAGATAGATCGGTTATTGTTGTTTCGGACTTTTTTAGAATAGCTCAAATCATTTAAAAACTTATGAAATGAAGATTAATTCTTTTTAATCTAAGTTTTTAGGTTGTTTGTATTAATTTTAAGCATCGATCGATTAAAGTCGTAAATTTTGTTTAAATTCTTGCTTTTTTTTCTAGGTAACTCTAAATCTATAAGACTCAAATTAAGGCTGACATCGGCACAAACAAGTAGATCTTAAAACAAGGTCTCGCCATGGCGGAGGAAGGTAATTTATGAAGATGAAAACCCACTCGGGTGCTAAGAAGCGTCTTCGCGTTCTTAAAAGCGGAAAAGTGAAACGCAAACAAACTAAAATGCGCCACTTGAACTCACACATGAGTTCGAAATCTAAACGTCACCTAGGACAAGTTGTCTATGTGTCTGACGCTAACATGCTTCAAGTGAAGCGCCAATTCGGCTTTTAAGGGAGTGATATGTCACGTGTAAAATCGGGGATGACAAATCGTCGTCGCCACAAAAAAGTATTAAAAAGAGCAAAAGGTTATTATTCAGCAGGTTCTAGATCATATGCTCACGCGGTTGAAAAAAATGATCGTGGTATGGCTTATGCCTATAAACACAGAAAAATGAAAAAAAGAAATTTTCGTGCTTTATGGACTCAGCGTATTAATGCAGCAGCTCGTTTAAATGGAACTACATATTCTCGTTTAATCGGCGGTTTAATTAAAGCGGGTATTGAATTAGATCGTAAAGTTTTATCTGACATGGCAATTACGGATGCAACAGCATTCACAATGTTATGCCAACACGCTATTAAATAAAGTAAATAATTTTATTAGCTTTGTTAAAAGGCGAGTTGTAATACAGCTCGCCTTTTTTTATTTTAAGGACTAGCCAATGGTAAATGAGTTTGAGCAAAGAAAAAAAGATCATATTCGTTTGGCTTTGTCTGAAAAGACTCAAGGCCTTGTTGATAGTCAGTTCTCAAAAATTAAATTAGTACATAATGCACTCCCAGAAATTAATTTTAATGAAGTTAGTTTGGAAACAACATTACTTAATCAAACAGTTTCATCTCCTCATTTTGTATCATCAATGACAGCTGGGCATGCAGATTCAAAAAAGATCAATTTAAACTTAGCCTTGGCTTGCCAACAAAAAAAATGGTTAATGGCTGTTGGCTCACAACGGCGAGAATTAACTGATTCATCTGCAATTCAAGAATGGCAAGAAATTAGAAAAAACGCTGCTAAAGTAAAATTTATTTCTAACATTGGGATTCTTGAACTCATTCAGAATCCGGCCGAAGTAATTCTAAAATTAGTTGAAAACATTGAAGCTGTTGGAATTTATATTCATTTAAATTCCTTACAGGAAGTATTTCAAAAAAATTCATATATTGATTTTTCTAAAGGTCTAAAAGCAATCGAGACTTTAGCAAAAAAAACAAAGATTCCTGTATTGGTTAAAGAAGTTGGCTTTGGTATTCAAGCAGATTTGATTAAAAAATTATTTGAATCTGGTGTTAGCGTTGTAGATGTTGCAGGTAGCGGCGGAACTCACTGGGCATGGATTGAGGCTTTACGCCAAGATGAAAAATCTATTGAAAGAGAAGCTATCGAAGCCTTTAGTGATTGGGGATCAACCACTGTTGATTGCCTTTTGCATACTCAGGAAAATATTTTATTTCATCCCATTTGGGCTTCTGGCGGGATTAGAAATGGTGTTGATTCGGCAAAATGTTTAGCGCTTGGAGCCAGGGCTGTTGGTATTGCTCAACCCATAATGAAAGCAGCGTTAATTGACGAAGAAACTGTGTTGAAAATCATGGATTTATTTGATTATCAATTAAAGGTATCTATGTTTTGCACAGGTATGAGAAAATGTGAAGACTACTTACACAAGAAGGTTTGGCGATGTCAGGCATAAAAAGTATTATCAGTGATATATTTAAAGGCTTTTCAAAACTTAGCTACGAGCAACGCTTAAACGCGTTAAATAAAGTCGAACTTATTAATCAGGAAGATATGACCTATTTACGACAAGGTGGTCTTCAAGACATACATCTTGCTGAAAAATTTGTTGAAAATGTTATTGGCTACTTTCAACTTCCGTTAGGTGTTGCAACAAATTTTAATATTGATAATAAAGATTTTGTTATTCCTATGGCTGTTGAAGAGACTTCAATTATTGCAGCAGCATCTAAAACTGCAAAATGGGTTCGCGAAAATGGATCTATTAAAACAGAAATTTTAGGAACTAATATTATTGGTCAAATCCAATTTGCAAAAGTTCAAAATTTTACAAATTTTGAAGCGCAAATTTTACAACAAAGAAACTATCTGATTGAATTAGCTAACAGAGAGGTTGCTTTTGGCCTTGTTCAGCGCGGTGGTGGCGTGCAGGATATTAAGGTTCGAAAATTACATCGTGATGATGGATTTATAATGGGTGTTATACATATATACATGGATCCATGTGATGCCATGGGCGCCAACATTATGAATCAGGTCTGCGAATTTTTAAAAGAGCCTTTGGAGCAATTCACGGGCGAAAAAGTAACGATGTGCATTTTGTCTAATTTAGTAGATACAAAATTAACACGTGCCACGATTGAATTAGACAATATCGATTCAGAGTTAGCGCTGAAAATTGAAGAGGCTTCTAGATTTGCTGAACTCGATCCCTATAGGGCTGCCACTAATAATAAAGGTGTCTTAAACGGAATTGATCCCATTTTGATAGCTACGGGTAATGATTGGCGCGCAGTTGAAGCTGGAATTCATGCTTATGCAAGTCAGTCAGGTCAGTACCGTTCGATTACAAAATGGAGAAAAGTTGAAAACAAGTTGGTTGGTGTTTTAGAAGCACCAATTGTTGTTGGAACAGTTGGCGGTGTTACCTCACTTCATCCGTCTGCGAAACTATCTATGAAAATTCTTGGGATAAAGTCTGCCAGTGAATTATCGCGAATCATGGCAGCTGTTGGGTTAACTCAAAATTTGGGAGCCCTGCGCGCTCTGACAACAGTTGGCATTATTGAAGGTCATATGAAGTTGCATATTAAAAACCTATCTTTGGGTGCTGGAGCAACTGAAAAAGAAATGCCATTTGTTGTTAAAAAATTAGAAGATATTTTAGCGTTGCGTAAGAGAATCTCATTATCTAATGCAATTGAAGTTTTACAAGATCTAAGAAAAAGAACGAATCCATAAATAAATGAAATATCTTATTCCAGCTAAAACTTTTCTATTTGGTGAGTATTCGGCATTAGCTGGTGGCTCTGTCCTTGGCTTAGGAACTAAGTCTGGATTTGAAGTTAACTTTTTGAAGCAAGCTAATGCAGATTTCCCATTTCATCTAGAAAGTCCTGCTGGCGTTTTATGGTCGGAGGAAATTGCTAACCAGAATGGAAAAAATAACTGGCACATTAATTTTGTAGATTTATTAGGTGGTGTTGGTGGTTTTGGTCGCTCAACGGCCGAATACTTAAGTGTATTGATTCTGCAGTTAGAAAAAAATCAGGATGAATTTTCAAATATCCGTAAAAAATATCAAATTTTAAGTTCTAAAGGTGGGGCTGGAGCAAGTGGCGCGGATTTGGCAATTCAATATTTTGGGAACGTAACTTATTTTAATTCCATTGAGAATAGTTACAGTTCGAAAAACTGGAATTATAAGGGGTATGATTTTATTTTAGTATCCACGGGTTTTAAAATAAAAACGCATGAACACATTTTGCAATTAGATTTGAATAAAATAAAAAATTTCCCATTGATTTCAAATGAAATAATTAAACAGTGCCTAAACGGAGATGGCAAAGAGTTAGTCCTTGGTTTAAAAGAGTGGGCGAACTTTTTATTAAAAAATTCATTAACTCATGATAAATCTGTGGAATTGAAAACTAGTTTAGAAAGTGATGCTGATATTTTATGTGCTAAACCTTGCGGAGCACTAGGCGCAGATGTTATTTTAATTGTTTGTGAGCAAGTTAAAACAAAAAATATTCTAGAAAAACTTAAGAAAAAAAATCTAACTGTGCAGGCGACAGCGAAAGATTTGTGTCCTGGTATTTATCAGCAATTATCTTGGTCGAATTTAAATATATCTGGAGATTTAAAATGAGAATTGAAGCTTCAGCGCCTTCAAATATTGCCTTGATTAAATATATGGGTAAAGTTGATTCAAAAAAAAATAGCCCATGCAATTCATCTTTGTCTTATACTTTAAATCATTTGCGAACTTTTGTTAGTATTGAAGATAATGTTTCTTTAGAATTTGATTCATGGAGTTCGTTAGATCGAAAGGATTTAAGACGTATTGATTTGTCTGAAAAAGGAAGAAATAAGTTTTTGAAACATTTTTCATTTTTAAAAGAGCAATTAAATATTTCTGAAAAATTTGAAATCAAATCTGCAAATAATTTTCCATCAGATTGTGGCTTGGCTAGTTCGGCTTCAAGCTTTGCGGCTTTAACGTTAGCTGCTTATCAATGGGCGTTACAGGCAAAAAAAATTTCCATTAAAGATGATGGCGAATTAGCGATGCTGTCTAAAATGGGCTCGGGCTCCTCATGCCGTTCATTTTATTCTCCATGGGTTGTTTGGGACGCGGAAGGCGTAAAGCAAATCGAACTGGCGGAGAATAAATTAAAACACCAAGTTGTTTTGTGCGATGAAAGTATCAAGTCAGTTTCTTCTAGTGATGCGCACTTAAGAGTTTTGACATCTGATTTGTTTATAGGAAGACCCGCACGTGCTGAACTCAGATTAAATAAATTAAAAGAAGTTCTATCCTCTGGTAAATTAATTGATAGTTGGAGGCAGGCTTTTGAAATTTGTTGGAATGAATTTTGGGATATGCATGCTTTATTTCATACATCACAACCTGCCTTTATGTACATGAACTCAGGTTCACAGGAAGTACTAACAACTATTTTAAAAATATGGAATATGGAAAATGATGGCCCATTGGTAACCATGGATGCTGGAAGTAATATCCATTTGTTATATCGGAAGGATCAAGACGAGTTGTATTCGCGACTAATAAAATTATTTTCAACTAAATATTCTGTTTGGACTGATGAGGGCTATGTTGCAAAAGTCTAAAGCCGTACCTGAAGCATCATTCTATGTAAAAGTTCCTGGCAAATGGATTTTAGCAGGAGAGCATGCCGTTTTGCGTGGTGGTAATGCGTTAGTCTTTCCGTTACAAAGTCAGTACTTAGAATTATTTTTTTACGAATCAAAAGATGCATTTAAAATTGACTTGCAGGGGGCCGATTCTGATAAAATTTTTAACGTTGTCCATTCTATTTTTCAGAAATGCTTTTTAAAGTTAAAAATTGATTCAAGTGAAATTAAAGGATTGGTTGTTTTAAAGTCCAATATTCAATTTGGGGCAGGTATGGGCGCTTCTGCAACTTTATGTGTTACAGTTGCTAAATTTTTTCTATATTTAGGCTTTGTAAGCGAAAATGAACTTTATGATTTTGCTCGCGAATTAGAAAATATGTTTCATGGTGAAAGCAGTGGAGTTGATATTGCTGTGGTGTTGTTGCAAAAGCCTTTGTTGTTTTCTCGTGCGAATGGCTCGACTGAATTATTTAATTCTAAATTGCCTAAACTTTTTTTATCCCATACAGGATGCCAAGGCATAACTAAAGAGTGTGTTGAAAAAGTTAAAGAACTTTGGATTGATGACCCAATAAAAGCTAATGAAATAGACTTGAAAATGAAAAATGCTGTTGAAGGATTTTCCACTTTGCTTCAGAATTTTGATTTAGAGAAGTGGATTTTTACTTTGAATCAAGCGCACAGCTGTTTTTATGACTGGGGATTAGTTAATCAAGTCGTAAAAAATCATGAAAAACTGTTATTGGAATCTGGAGCATTAGCGGTTAAGCTGACGGGATCGGGTGCTGGTGGATTTATGTTAAGTCTATGGAATGAAATTCCTAAGAATTTAGCAATTCCTTTAATATCATGTAGTGATTATTAATATAAAATAAATAGAGAATTGATTATGAAAAAATTAGTTATTATTCCAACATTTAATGAGTTAGAAAACATTCAACAACTGCTACCACAGCTTATGTCTTTAGATGAAAAATTTGATGTTTTAGTTGTAGATGATTCGTCTCCTGATGGAACTTCTGATTTTGTTTTGCAATTTATAAAAAACGAGCCTCGCATTAATCTTTTAAAACGAAATGAAAAAAATGGTTTAGGCCGTGCATATATTTCTGGATTTAAGTGGGGAATCGAACGAAATTATGATGCAGTTATTGAAATGGATGCTGATTTTTCACATTCACCTTCAGATTTGCTTAAAATATTAAAACAGTTAAATGTAAGTCCTGTGGTTGTTGGTTCTCGTTATGTTCCAGGTGGTCAGACGGTGAATTGGGGTTTTATTCGAAAATTAATATCTAAGGGTGGCGGGGTTTATTCCAGGTTAATTTTAGGATATCCTGTGCAAGATTGGACAGGCGGCTTTAATGGTTGGCATGTTCAAGTGCTAAAAGATATTGAACTAGATAGTGTTCGCTCAAATGGCTATAGCTTTCAGATTGAACTTAAATATAAGGCTTTAAAGAAAAACTACAAAGTAGTGGAAGTTCCAATTACTTTTGAAGATCGCCGTGTCGGACAAAGTAAAATGTCATTAAAAATTGTGTTAGAAGCTTTTTATCGTGTTTGGTTGATTCGTTATTGAAAACTATTATTTAGACTTTAGACTTTTGTTCCATTCCCATATTGCAATAGTCGCAGAAACTGTGGCATTTAAAGATTCTATACGATTTGTTGAAATAGAAATAAAGTTCATTTTATTTCTTTGATCAGGTGTTAATTTTAGACCAGGTCCTTCTTCTCCAACCCATAGACGCAAATTTTTTGGCCATTTTGTGTTAGTGATATCACTGCCTTCTAAATCTAAAGCAAAATTTTCTTCGACCAAAGGAATCTCTGAAATTTTAAGATTTGTTTTTTTAAAATTCGCGTAAAGGACAGCTCCTGCGGATGCTTTTACAGAATGTGGAAGAAATGGATGAGTCGTTTCTTGAGTTAAAATAATTTCATTAATTCCGAAACCAACCCCAGATCGAATTAAAGCACCAAGATTTCTGGGGTCGCCAATAGGAGCAATTAATTCTAAATCAAAAATGGGATCAGAAAAATTCTTTTCTTCGAAAGGTTTAAATTCTAAAACAAGTAAGGGTTCGTTTGTTCCAATAATATCAACTTCTTTGAAAACCGATTTTGGAATGACTGTTTTATTAAGGCTGTCAGCAGCAGTTGATAGGGATGACCAGTCGTCGCTATGATAAACTAAATCGACCACTTTAAAACGGGTTAATTTTTTTTCAAAAAATTCGTTAATTAATTTTGTGCCAGATAAAATAAATTGCTTATTTTCTTTAATGCCTTTTGAGCCAGTTAAAGATTTTAAAAATTTATTATAATCATTTGATTCTGAGGTGATGACTTTAACTAGCATTATTCAACCTCTTCATCCGGATCATCAGGCAAAGGGGCATTTTTAATTTTTTTATAAATAACCAAGCGACGTTTGTTTTCGGTGTGCTTTAAGTCGTAAGCAATGTCTTTTTCAAGACGGTAGTATTGCTTAAGTTCTTCGGGAACCATTTCAATTTCAGGATCTACAGAAGGACCTTTCATAAAGTAAACAAAACCGCCCTCTTGTAAACAACTTAAGACATTTCGTAAAGTATTTGGAATGTCTTCCACCGCGCGAGTAATGACACCTTGGACGGGGTACATGAAGTGTTCGTTAATATTACGACCAATAATATCCAAGTTTTTTAAATCTAGTTCTTCGCGAACTATTTTTAAAAACTCAACACGCTTTTGTACACCTTCGGCTAATAGTATTTTTTCATTTGGGTATCTAATTTTTAATGGAATTCCTGGAAGACCTGGTCCAGTGCCTAAATCTAAAAGGGGAAATTTTAATTCGCATAATTCTGTGATGATCAGTGAATCAATAAAGTGCTTAATAGCGATATCTTTAATTTTAAGTAATCGAGTAAAGTTTTGAGAACCTTGATTCGTCATTAATAAGTTATAAAAATGTGCTAGTTTCTGGCGTTCGGTATGACTGCATGTGAATTCGTGATTGCGAAAAATATCAGCAAGCCGGTCATTGGCCTCTTCTTTAGAGTGAATTGTAGTTGGTTTAAAGCTACGAGTTGATGCAGAGCTTTGGCTTTTTAAGCTATGGCCTGCTTTTTCTACTCGAGCTTTATAGGGACTGTAATTTTCTTTATTTTTATGCGCCACAAAAGGGACTGTAGCATAGACCTAAATACTTGAAAAGACTAAAATTATTCTGGATACTAATTCTATGTTACAAACTAAAACAAATGACCAATTAAATGAAATTAAACTAAATGCTTTGAAAGCTTTTCAGGCTGCAACAAATTCTCAGGAACTTTACAACGCAAAAGTACAGTTTTTAGGAAAAAGCGGGGCTTTGACAGAAGCGATGAAACTTATGGCCAATCTACCAAAAGAAGAAAAACCATTATTTGGTAAGTTGGTTAATGAGGTTAAGTCTGAACTCGAATCAAGCTATTCTTTGGCTGAAGAGCAGTTAAAGAACAAAGAGATCTCCGAAAAAATGCAAAATGAAAAATTGGATTTATCAATGCCTGTTGAAAATCGGCCCATCGGCAATGAACACCCAATTTATAAAGTTACGAATGAAATATTTTCTATTATGGCACGACTTGGCTATGCGCTTCAAACAGGGCCATTGATAGAAAAAGATTATTATAATTTCGAAGCATTAAATATTCCTAAAAATCATCCAGCTCGTGACATGCAAGATACATTTTTTGTGGATGAAACACATGTCTTGCGTACCCATACATCACCCATTCAGATTCATTCTTTAGAGAATGAAAAGCCACCATTGCGTATTATTGGAACAGGGCCTGTTTTTCGTTGCGATAGTGATATCTCGCATTTACCAAACTTTCATCAAATTGAAGGAATGTGTGTGGATGAAAATATTTCGATGTCAGATTTAAAAGGAACGATTTCATTTTTTGTGAAAGAGTTCTTTGGCCCGGGTTTAAAAACACGATTCAGACCTAGTTTTTTTCCATTCACAGAGCCCTCTGCCGAGGTGGATTGTTCGTGTCCGATTTGTAAGGGAAAAGGCTGTTCGTTATGCAAACAAACAGGCTGGATAGAAATTGGCGGTTGCGGTTTAATAAATCAAAAAGTTTTTGAATTTGCCAAAGTTGAATATCCGAAGTGGCAAGGTTTTGCTTTTGGATTTGGAGTTGAGCGAATGGCAATTATTAAATATGGCGTTGATGATATTCGCTTATTTCCACAAAATGATGTGAGATTTCTAAAACAGTTTTAATTTATCTGGCATGCAATGATGCTTTAATTTAACAAAAATAAAGTTGGGCTATTTATGAAAATTTCTTTAAAATGGATTAATGAATTCGTCGATATCAAAGAGTACTTTACAAAAGCGCAGGACTTAGCTGACATCCTTACCAAAGCGGGGCTTGAGGTCGAGGAAATTCAAGATAAAGCTAAAGATTTTAAAAACGTTGTTGTTGGTTTTATTAAGACAAAAGATAAGCATCCTAATGCGGATAAACTTTCATTATGTCAGGTTGAAATTGCAGATGGTGTTATTACTCAAATAGTTTGTGGTGCGCAAAACCATAAAGCAGGTGATCGTGTTATTGTGGCATTGCCAGGAGCTGTTTTGCCTGGAAATTTTTCAATAAAAAAATCAAAAATTCGCGATGTGGAAAGTTTAGGAATGCTTTGTTCATTTAAGGAACTGGGTCTGGCCGAAACAAGTGAGGGGATTGAGATTTTACCTTCGGATGCTCAGATTGGTAAAAATTATGCAGAATATGCTGGTTATGATGATGTGACCTTTGAATTAAAAGTCACACCCAATAGAGCGGATTGTCTAAGTCATTATGGATTGGCTCGTGAAATTGGCTGTTTAATTAACAAACCAGTTTTAAAGCCTGAAGTGCAAAAAATATTTTCATCTGCATCTACTCAATCAAAAATTTCATTAAAAATTGAAAATGCAGATTTGTGTCCAAGATACTGTGGCCGTTATATCCAGAATGTGAAAATTGGTGCTAGCCCGGCATGGTTGGTTAAAAAGTTACAAGCAGTTGGACAAAGTTCAATAAACAATGTCGTCGATGTTACAAACTATGTCATGCTTGAGATGGGGCAACCATTACATGCTTTTGATGCAGATTTATTAGCCGGTGCAAGTGTCGTGGTACGAACTGCTAAAGAGGGTGAAAAGTTTAAGACATTAAAAGAGCAAGAAGTCGTATTAAAAGGGGAAGAATTGCTAATTTGCGATTCCGAAAAAGCGGTTGCATTGGCTGGAGTCATTGGCGGATTAAATTCAGGTGTTTCTAATTCAACAAAAAATATTTTTCTAGAAAGTGCTTATTTCCAACCAATGAGTGCACGAAAATCTTCACGAATTCACGGCATTGAAACAGATTCTGCTTATCGCTTCTCAAGAGGAGTTGACCCGAGTTCAACATTAGAAATAATGGACAGAGCTGCATTTTTAATTCAGCAAGTGGCTGGTGGAGAATGTCTAAGCGGGCACTATGACTTGTATCCAATGCCAGTTGTTAAATCAGCTATCCTAATTTCAATTCAGACCATTAGCGATCGATTGGGATATGCAGCGGATGCAAATTTGTTGAATCAATATTTAATTGGACTTCAATGTAAAGTTGAAACGTTAAAGGACGGCCACTTTAAAGTGACGCCTCCACTTTTTCGATTTGATTTAAATAATGATATGGATCTAGTTGAAGAATACGCTCGACTTCATGGATATGAGAATATTTTAGAAAAAATTCCAGTTTATAAGTCAGAGCCGATGGCTCATGATTTTTTATATACAGAAACACAAAAGATTTCAAATGTGTTGCGCGCGCAAAGTTTTTCTGGAGCCTTTAATTACGCATTTGTGAGTCAAAAAGATGAAGCTCAGTTTTTAATGGGTACGAATTCAAATATGATTGCTTTGCAAAAAACAGGATTGCACATAGATGAAGAATCTATTTACTTAAAAAATCCATTAAGCGAAGAATTAAATGCGATGAGACGAACTTTAACATTTGGCTTAGCTCAAAATTTAGTTACAAATATTCATGCTGGCAATTCTGTTGGAAAATTATTTGAAACTGGCGTTTCATTTTTTAAGAAAGCAGATGCTTTTAAGGAAAACTTAAGAGTTTCTTTGTTAAGCTGGGGGGATCAAGTTGGTTTATATAAAAATCAAATGCCGCATGTTTTTCAAGTTAAAGAAGCTGTTGAAAAGATTTTAGCATTTTACCAAATTTCATCTTTTGCATGGTCTCAAGCAGGAGAAGCTGCTGCATTTTTGCATAGTGGTCAATTTGCAATTTTAAATGTGGAAGGTAAGAATATAGGTTTCATCGGTTCTTTGCATCCAGCGTGGCTTGCGCAAAAGAAAATTCGTTGCGATGCGGCTGTTGCCGAGATCGATCTTAATCAGCTTTTGGCGGGGCAGCCGCGGCCTAAAAAATTTAAATCACTTTCTGCATTTCAGCCCATTGAACGTGATTTTGCTTTTGTTATAGATGCTAAACTACCAGTCGGTGATTTAATTAAAGATGTTAAAAAAACTGTCGCTCAGAACTTAAAACAAATTCATATTTTTGATATTTATGAAGGAGATAAGTTGGCTGAAGGAAAAAAATCAGTAGCTATTAAGGTGGAGCTTCAGGGTTTTACAGCTCAATTAACTGAAGTAGAAATACTGGCCTTGTCGCAAAAAATTATTGAAAATGCACAGAAAGCTGTTGGAGCTGTGTTGCGTTAAGTGAGCGGAGCGTTATTAGTTATTTAATTTTTCAAAAACTTGATTCATTTCAAAGACTTGCTAGGATTTTAATAAGTATTTTTTAATGGGGATATAATTATGGCTGGTCAAAATGTCGGACATTCAACTGTAACTAAAGCAGATATTGTTGAAAAAGTTTACGAGAAAATTGGTTTTTCAAAAAAAGAAGCCAGTGAACTTGTTGAGATGGTTTTTAATTCTTTAAAATCTACTTTACAGAATGGGGATAAAGTTAAAATTTCTGGGTTTGGAAATTTTATGGTTCGTGGAAAAAATGAACGTATTGGTCGCAATCCTCAAACTGGTGAACAAATTAAAATTTCTGCAAGGCGTGTTCTTACATTCAGACCTAGTCAGGTTTTGAAAGCTATGTTGAATGGCGAAGAGTATGCTCATTTAAAGGATGAAGATGACGACGAATAGTAATGAATTTTTAAATAGCGATGATATTTTATCTTTAGAAGATAAATTTGTATCAACTGAACTTGATATTTTAACTGATAAAGCTTTATTTAATCCTGAAACAGTAATTGAAATAAAAGCTGAAGCTTCTTCTATGCCTCATGTTTTAGTTGATGACCAATTAATGGCTGAGATTGCTACGATTCCTGACCGTTTTGGATTTAAAATTGGTGATGTTGCAGACTTGTTAGGAATAAAACAATACGTATTACGTTATTGGGAACAAGAATTTGATTTATTAAAGCCCAAAAAGGCTTCGAATAATCAACGTTTATATACGAAAAAAGATGTTGAGAATGCATTTTTAATTCGAAAACTTTTATATCGAGATAAGTTTTCAATTGAAGGAGCTAGACAGGCTTTAAAAGATGTTAAATTTGCTTTTAAAAAAGAAAAAGACTTTAACTTAGTGATTCAAAAAATTGACCTTATGCAAGTGCAAATTCGAAATTTTGCTGATGAAATTCATAAGGTCAAAAAATTATTTATTTAATCAATTAATTACAATGTCTCCAGCTTAATTTAAATTTAGTTGATAGACCTGTATCTATTGAATCAAGATTTATCATGGCCATTGTTCTATCTATAGTATTTTGCAAATACATCACAGAAAGTTGAGATAATAATTCGATTGTTTGTGTTCTTTGATTACAGCTCGAATAAATTAAACGACCTGGTTTTTGCACAACTGATACTGCGTAATTACCACTTGTTGGGCCAGTGATGGTTGCTTCTCGTAATGAAGGAACCGGTTGGTTTGAAATAATTTGAGTAAATCGGTGAGTTGCTACTGCTGAAGCTGGCACGGCTGCAAATCCGCGATAATCAGTTTGTTGAAGCGCGTATTGAACTCCTGCTGGAACATCGACATCAATTAAAACGCGACATTGTTTTTGAAGTGTTGTCGCTTGAGGATTACTTGAGCCCTGACCGATTTCAATGCCGTAGTTATCAAACAATAAAGATAGAACCTGCCCATCAGGAGTAATTGTAGCGCTACTTGTTGCTTCAGAACAACCAGACCCAGCTAATCGAACACCGCGAATTACAACATTTTGAGCTAAGACCGTAGATGATAGTGCTAAAACTGCTCCAATTGCTAACATAGACATCTTCATATATTCCCCTTGTTTGGTTGTTTTAAAAGCAAATCAACAACTTAAGCCATTAAAATGGTGTCGTAATGACCTAATTAATCTGTTAACAAAATCTTAAAGCAAACAGAAGGCCAAAAGAGTTGATCATCTATGTTTTTAAAGGCAATTTTAATCCATGAAATTAATACCTATTGTGCTTAGTGGTGGAAGTGGAACTCGGTTATGGCCGATTTCACGAGTCATGTACCCGAAGCAATTTAGCCAATTATTAGAAGAGTCCTTGCAATCATTAACTTTATCGCGATTGCAAAGATACGAACCAACAATAATTGTAACTTCAGAAAATTTAATTAACTTAACTGAGAAAGAAATTTTTAAAAATAAATCGATTATTCGAAAAGTTATTTACGAGCCTGAAGCAAAAAACACAGGTCCAGCGGTGGCTGTTGTCTGTCGCTATTTGGAATTACTTGGATTACAGGATCAAATTGCCGGGGTTTTCTCTTCGGATGCCTTAATTACTGATGAAGTTAGTTTTCAGCATGCATTGCAAGCGGCGTATCTGTCTGCACAATCAGGCCAGGTTGTTACTTTGGGAATTCGACCCGATCGAGTAGAAACTGGATTTGGCTATATTCAAGTTAAGAAAGAATCAAAATTAAATCAGGTAACAGAAGTTTTAAAGTTTCACGAAAAACCAAATTATCAACAGGCTGAGAAATTTATTAGTGAAGGTAATTACTTTTGGAATGCTGGGATTTTTATTTTTCAAATTAGTAAAATGATTGGTCACTTTAAAATGCATCAGCCAGAGGTATGGGCTGTTGTTTCTGAATTGACTGGTGACTTAAAAAATATAAAAACAATTTATTCTAAATTAAATAAGATTTCTTTTGATTATGCCATTATTGAAAAATTAAATACATCGGCACTAAGTTGTGTCCCATGTGATATCGGCTGGAGTGATTTGGGCTCTTGGGATGTCCTAGATCAAATGAGTACGCTGGATCCTAAAAAAATATCTATAGCACAAAAGCCCTATGAGATAGATTCAACCAAAAATTCAGTTTTTTCTAACGAAAAAAAAACTTATGGGTTAGTTGGCGTTGATGATTTAATTATAGTTGATACTGCGGATGCTTTGATGATTTGTAAAAAAGGTGAATCCCAAAAAGTTAAAGATTTGGTAGATATCATTAAAATTGATCAAATTAAAATTACTGAAGAACATGTTTTCGAAAACAGACCATGGGGACAATTTGAAGTCTTAAATGATGAAAAGCATTTTAAATCTAAAATTATTAAAGTGGATTCAGGCCAGAAAATTTCCTATCAATCTCATGCTCAACGTGCAGAGCATTGGGTTATTGTTCAAGGTGAAGCAACTGTTATTTTGAATGATAAAGAACATGATTTAAAAACGGGTGACCATATTTTTATTCCTCAGGGAGCCAAACATCGAATTCATAATAAATCAGCAGGAATTGTTGAATTTATAGAAGTTCAAGTAGGTAGCTATTTTGGTGAAGATGATATTACTAGATATCAAGATGATTACGGTCGAGAATGAGTTCATCAGGGTTTTCAACACCTCAAAGTTATAAAAGACGACTTCGCGAATTTAAAGAATTTGTGATTAAGTCGATTCTATTTATTTGCGCTGCCAGTTCAGTCTTAATTACATTAGGTGTCGTGTGGACATTGGTTGTAGAAGCAATTCCTTTTTTTGGCGAAGTAACGTTAGGCCAATTTATTTTTGATAAAGAGTGGACTCCATTATTTGAGAATGCACAGTTTGGAATTTTGAATTTAGTCAGCGGGACTGTTTTGACAACGCTTATCGCGCTTAGTGTAGCAATTCCTTTAGGGACGATTACAGCTGTATTTTTAAGTGAATATGCATCTGAAAAAGTGCGTGAAATTTTTAAGCCTATTTTAGAAATGTTAGCGGCAGTACCAACCGTGGTGTATGGGTATTTTGCGATGCTTTTTGTAACTCCAATGTTACAAAAAATAATACCAGAAATTTCTAGTTTTAATGCCTTAAGCGCAGGTTTAGTTATGGGTATAATGATTATTCCCTACATTAGTAGTTTATCAGAAGATGCGATGAGAGCCGTTCCACATTATTTACGTGAAGGAAGTCTTGCTTTAGGAGCTTCAAAATTTCAGACCTCTTTTCGAGTTGTTTTGCCTTCGGCTTTCTCTGGTGTAGCCTCTGCATATATCTTGGGTATATCTAGAGCTTTAGGTGAAACCATGGTTGTTGCTATTGCCGCAGGACTGCAGCCTCGCCTTTCATTTAATCCACTTGAATCTACGCAAACCATTACAGCCTTTATTGTACAAGTTAGCCTTGGGGATTTGCCACATGGATCGATTGGTTATAAATCGATTTATGTATCTGGGTTGGTGTTGCTAATTTTTACTTTGGTTTTTAATTTAATAGGTCAAAGAATCAGATCTAATATGGAAAAAAAATATAAATGAAAAATCAACACGTCGAATATCTTAAGCGACAAGATTCTATATTTTGGTTTATTGGATTAATTACCATGGCTTTTGCCATGATTACGTTGTTTAGCCTTGTTGTGGATATGGCAATTACTGGCTGGCCTAGAATCACAGCTGAATTTTTCACTTCGTTTCCTTCACGTTTTCCAGAAAAAGCTGGGATTTTATCTGCATGGGTTGGAAGTTTGTGCGTGGTTTTTGTGACTGCGATTATTTCTATTCCGATTGGTGTTGCCTCTGGAATTTATTTAGAAGAGTACGCAGCAAAAAATATTTTCACTAAAGTTATTGAGATTAATATTTTAAATCTTGCGGCAATTCCATCAATAACATTTGGATTAATGGCGTTAGGCATTTTTGTTTATAAGATGGATCTTGGTCAAACAATTATTACGGCTGGTTTGACGCTGGGATTGTTAATCTTACCAATTATTATTGTTACGACAAGGGAAGCTATACGAACAATTCCTGCCCATATTCGCGAAGCTTCTTATTCATTAGGTGCTACAAAGTGGCAAACTATTTGGAACCATATTTTACCGTATTCGTCAGGCGGTGTAATGACGGGTGTTGTGATCGCATTATCAAGAGCAATTGGTGAAACGGCGCCACTTATCACTGTAGGAGCATTAACATTTATTGCATTTTTACCATCTAGTCCGATTATTGAGCATGTTCCATATATAAGTATGAAATGGTTGTCTGATCCTTACACCGTAATGCCTATTCAAATGTTTAATTGGGTGTCTAGGCCACAAGAAGAATTTCATGTTAATGCAGCAGCAGCAGGTTTGGTTCTTTTAACGATGACTCTAGTATTGAATGCGGCGGCAATCTATATTCGTTACCGATTCAGAAGAAAATATAAATGGTAGATTGGATTAAGTCCGTAGGATGTAAAAAACGACTATGAATATAAAAGCTGAAGTTAAAAATGTAAATTTTGGTTATACTGAAGATAAGCTTGTCTTGAAATCAGTAAGTTTGCCAATTTATGAAAATAAAATTACTGCTTTGATTGGTCCATCAGGCTGTGGGAAAACAACGCTTTTGCGTTGTTTTAATCGGATGCATGATTTGTATGGAAATGTAAAATATCACGGTGAAATTAATTTACTGCCAAACAATGTAAATATTTTGTCTACAGAAATTGATCCTATTGAAGTGCGTATGAAGATTGGAATGGTTTTTCAAAAACCAAATCCATTTCCTAAAAGTATTTATGAAAACATTGCTTATGGGCTGCGAATTCGGGGCATTAAAAAGAAATCCTATATTGACGAAAAAGTTGAAGATTCTTTAAAAATGGCAGGTTTATGGGTTGAAGTTGCTGATCGACTAAATTCAAGTGCAAACTCATTATCTGGTGGTCAACAGCAACGGCTTTGCATAGCTAGAGCATTGGCGACTCAGCCAGATATTTTGCTATTGGATGAACCAACTTCAGCATTAGATCCAATATCGACTGCCCATATTGAAGAACTTGTTGGCAGCCTTAAAAAAACTGTTACCATTTTAATGGTGACGCATAATTTGCACCAAGCGGCACGAACAGCGGATTATACAGCATTTATGTATTTGGGCGAAATGATAGAATTTGGCGAAAGTTCACAAATGTTTACGAATCCGAAAGAGCAAAAAACTGAAAATTACATTACAGGACGGTTTGGCTAATGAAGAAAATAACGAAAGCCGTAATTCCGGCAGCAGGTCTAGGGACTAGATTTTTCCCAGCGACGAAAACAATTCCCAAAGAAATGCTACCTATTGTTGATAAGCCCACAATTTTATACGTTATCGAGGAAGCCGTTCAGGCAGGGATTGAAGATATTGTTTTAATTCAAGGGCGTGGAAAAACAGCTATCGAAGATTTTTTTGATATCAGTTATGAATTAGAAGATAAATTAATCAAGGATGGTAAAGCTCATCTTATTGATGAAATTAATAAAATCAGAAATTCAGTAAATATAATCTCTATTCGGCAAAAAAGTGCCTTGGGCCTGGGGCATGCCATCAAGTGTGCTGAAAGCGTTACTGGTAGCGATCCATTTGCAGTTTTATTAGGTGATGAAATTACTTTATCGGCTTCACCGGAAAATAATATTACAAAGTTCTTAACTAAAAAAAGTGAAGAAACGAATTCAAGCAGTGTGTGGGTTTTACCAGTTAAAAAGAATGAAACTCACAAATACGGAATCGTAGATTTAAAAGATAAATCTTTAAATGATTTGCGTGGTGGAGAAAAAGTATATGGAGTTATTGAAAAGCCAAAATCGGAAGTAGCTCCATCATTATGGGCGCTGCCAGGACGTTATGTATTTACTGCAGAAATTATGAAGCAACTTAAGGAAATAAGTCCTGGTTATAATGGCGAGTTTCAATTAAGTGATGCAATGAATAAACTGGTTAAACATTCAAACTTGAATGCTTATAGCTTTGATGTGCGGCGGTTTGATGCCGGAGATAAATTGGGTTTTTTGTTGGCTAATATTGAAGTTGCCTTAGAGCGCGAAGATTTAAGAGCTGGGCTATTAGATTATATTCGGAGTAAGCAAATTTAATGAAGGCATTAATTTTTGGAAGTAATGGGCAATTGGCTTGTGAATTTAAAAAAAAATTTGAGTTTGATAAAGAAATTTATCAAGTGGGAAGTAGTGAAGTTGATTTTCTAAAACCGGATCAAATCACGAAGCTAATAAAAGAATTTAAACCTAAGTTTATAATTAATTGTTCTGCGTATACAGCAGTAGATAAAGCAGAAAGTGACCAAGCGACAGCTCTGCAAATTAATGGGTTTGCACTTGGTGTTATGGGTGAGGCCGCTAAAAAAGTTGGAGCTACTGTTATTCATTATTCAACAGACTATGTTTTTAATGGAGAAAGTAAAATCGGCTATAATGAAACAGATAAAGTTGATCCAATAAATTATTATGGTTATTCAAAACTAATTGGTGAAAATAATTTACGGGAAACATGTGACAAACATTTAATCTTTCGTGTTAGTTGGGTATATGGCATTTATGGAAAT
Organism: Pseudobdellovibrio sp.; assembly: GCA_049301055.1. Taxonomy (GTDB): domain Bacteria; phylum Bdellovibrionota; class Bdellovibrionia; order Bdellovibrionales; family Bdellovibrionaceae; genus Pseudobdellovibrio. The sequence continues at coordinate 54,616 of JBAQKN010000032.1, forward strand.
AATTTTTTAAAAACAATACTGAGGCTGGCTAAAGAGCGTCTAGAGCTTAAAATAGTGCACGACCAGCATGGTGCGCCAACATCTAGTTCGGCCATTGCTGAAGCCACTTTAAGGGCCTTGGCTGATCCAGAGGTTACTGATAAAGCTGGACTTTATCATATGTCCCCGCATGGCAACACCTCATGGTATGGTTTTACAGAGAAAATTCTAGAATTAACTGTTAAAGAGCAGCAAAAATTTAAAATCATAACTGAATCTGTAATTCCAATCACTTCGGATCAGTTTCCAAGTGCAGCAAAAAGGCCTAAGAATTCATTATTATTATCAAAAAAACTTATGGATACGTTTCAAATTGAACTACCAGAATGGAGCGAAAGTCTTAAGTTGGTACTGAAAGCACTATAAATAGTTGAATTTTTGATCAAGCCTAGTCACAATTAAATATGGGCTTATTTATTGTGGTTGAAAGTGATATTAAAGTTAATCAACAAATCAATGAGGCTATTAGCAGTCTTGACAAGCAAGCCGTCATAAAAAACTATTTAGATCTTAAAGAGCTTTACGCAGATTTAGCTACAAACAAGATAAAAGATGATATTTCGTTAGCAATAATTGAGTTTAGTAATAAGAAAATAACTGAGTGGCCTGTAGAAATTTTCGAGTTTTTCAAAAAATTCGCTAATGATGAGTTTCCAGGTCTTAATTCAGACTTTAAAATATTATTTTCTTCCTTTGACGATGAGAAATTAAATCATCGAACATTGCTTCTTATGCCTGCGTATAATTTTGTTTTTAAACCTTTAGATGAGCTAATTCTTAAAGAAACCATAAATGCAGCTTTAAATTTTAAAAGTAAATTGGCGCCAATTGAGTTGAAATCTACGAAGTCGTCGTCTTCTATTGGGATATTAAAAGTAGTTGAGCTTTTTTCTGTATCAGAACTTGGTTTTACAACTTACTCGGATGTGCAATTAGTAGAGGGCAGTGTTTCTAAGTATTTTTGTACTATATTTAATCATGAAAGAAAAAGAAGTGCTTGGGCTCAGTGTTTACGAAGTTTTGCTCATCCTAAAAAAGCGAATTGTTTTGTGAATCAATTTCAGTTTTATGGTGTGGATACAGCATTTCTAATGACCGTTCGTAAATTTATTGTTCAACAGAAGAATCAAAAGACATCTGAGTTTGCATTAGATTTAACTGCAGACGAGGCGACATTAAAAATTAAAATTGGGTTACTTGCAATGGATCTAGAAACTGCGGCAAAACTTCAAGAAGATTTATTACATCACTTTAAAAATGCAGAAGTTGAAATTATTCATTTTTCAAAGGCTGAAGACTTAGCCGATAAGACTGTGCTTCAAACATGCGATACAGTATTAAACCTTTCTGAGATATTGCCCGAAGAGTTTATTAAGCTTACGAAGCCGAACGCTAAGTTGTTTTGGTTAAATTCAAAAATGGAAAACGAAGAGTTACGTAAAGAGTTAGCTTTGGTTTATAAAGATTTACAATATTTACCTTTGGACCGCTCCTACTTATATAAAAAATTAAAAATACATCATCCGGAACTATTAGAAAAGGAAGTAAGTACTTTTTTAACAGTCACAACTTCTGAGAAAATGAAGTCAGCTAATTTAATTAAAATTTCAGAAATTTCAGAAATCTTTGTTAATTTTAATTATGCACGAGAGCTTCCGCCTAAGGCGAATCGTGAATTTATATTTATTTCGGAAGATGAAACTAATTTAGTTGAGTTGCCTGCATTTTGTCACTTTTCCGAACCTATGAAATCTGAAAAAGGTGTATTTTTTCACCAATTTGTTTTCTTTGGAATGACTGATCATTTCTTAAAACAAATTCGCCTATGGATTACCCAAGATTATATTTTAAAAAATAAGAAAGATAAATAGCGCAAATGGATCTTTACCGCCTATTCATTCCATCATGGCGGTTCTTTGACCAACTAGGGATAATATCGACTTTATATTATCGTATAAAACAGAATGGTACTTATAGCAGTTGGTTTGTTGCATTAGAAAAACCAAATAGAGCTTTTTTAAATTTATTTTTAAACTCAGACGGGAATATATATTTATTTAGTCAAGTCCTTGTTGACCGTTTAGCTGCAGAAGTAAGCACCATTTCTTCAAGCAGTGACGTGCGCATTGAAGCGTTAAATAATTTCAAACTAATCGAAAACTTAGTTCGTCAAAAAATACAAAAAGAAAAACTTTCTAATGAAATTTTCTTCCAATTTAAAATTCAAGTTCATTCCGATAAAAATGAAAATCCAGAAGATTTCATAATTTCCAAAGAACTGAGACTATAAGAATGTTAAATGATCAAGGATCTGTTTTTTTTGAATGGACATTAAGATTGATTGTATTTGCTGTATTTCTACAAACGTGTGAGCTGTTGCAGCTAAGACAATTTTGGAGTGATCGCGGCATTTATTCAAAAATGTATTTTAATATTAATTCCAGAACGGGTAAATATTTTGGAAATATTTTATTTAATGAAAAGATATTTAATTTTTTACTTTTATTAAATTTAGTATTGCTTGCTACTATATTTATTTCTGGATTTAGTTATCTTGTTATTTATCCATTTGTTATTGCATGTTTAGTATTTATTCGCTTTGGCGGGGCTTTCAATGGTGGCAGTGATTATATGACAGCTCTTGTGTTGTCAGTTTGTATGTTGCATTCGCTGTTTCCAAATTCGCTTCGGGTAACGCAAATTTTAATGGGATATTTATGCTTTCAAGTTATTTTATCCTATTTTATTGCTGGGTTAGTAAAAATAAAAAATACTTCATGGCGGAGCGGGCGTGCTATGCAAGATTTTTTTATGAAATCAAATTATGCTATTCCTGAATTTTTCAAAAAATTTATCAAAAAACCTGGTGTTTCTTTTTTTGCAGGGTGGATGGTTATTGCTTTTGAATGCAGTTTCCCGATTATTTTCTTTTACAATGGGAAATTTGCATTAAGCTATATTGGAATTGCGCTGATTTTTCATTTAGTTAATTTTCATGTTTTAGGATTAAATCGATTTGTTTGGGCATGGCTTTCGACGTACCCAATTCTGTACTATTTCGCTAGCGCTTAAAAATTCAGCACTTGCATGTTGCGCAATTGACTTTATTACGAGTCTATTTTCAGATGTAGCCTATGATATTTGTAACAGGTGGAGCCGGTTTTATTGGCTCAAATTTTATTCTTAATTGGTTTAAAAATAATAATGAAGCTATTGTTAATATTGATAAATTAACATATGCAGGTAATTTAAAAAATCTTGAAGCTATTCAAGATTACAAGAATTACACTTTTGCGGAATTAGATATAGCCGACTCAAATGCAATTGATAAACTATTAAAGAAACATAATCCTCGCGCAATCTTGAATTTTGCAGCAGAAAGTCATGTGGATCGATCAATCGAGGGCCCTAAGGATTTTATTCAAACTAACATTGTGGGAACATTTAATCTTTTGCAAACTACTAAAGAGTATTGGACTAATTTAGCAGAAGAAAATAAAAGTAACTTTAGATTTTTACATGTATCAACAGACGAAGTTTATGGAAGTTTAGAATTAGCAGATCCCGCCTTTACAGAGCACACTGCTTATGCACCGAATAGTCCCTATTCGGCTTCAAAAGCTTCTAGTGATCATTTAGTTAGGGCCTATCATCATACTTATGGATTACCTACGTTAACTTCGAACTGTTCGAATAATTATGGCCCTTTGCAATTTCCTGAAAAGTTAATTCCTTTGGTTATTCATAAAGCTCTAAAGCTAAAATCATTACCTATCTACGGGGACGGATCAAATGTTCGGGACTGGTTATTTGTTACGGATCACTGCGATGCCTTAGAGCAAATTTTAAAAAGTGGAAAACCAGGGCAGACTTACAATGTCGGTGGTTGGAATGAGAAAAAGAATATTGATGTTGTGGATACTATTTGTAAAATATTAGATGAAGTAAAACCACGTCAGGATGGAGTCAGTTATTTATCACAAAAAACATTTGTGAAGGATCGGCTAGGTCATGACAAGCGTTACGCTATTGATGCGACCAAGATTCAAAAAGAACTGGGTTGGGTGCCGAAAGAAAATTTTGATTCCGGTATTATGAAAACAGTTAAATGGTACTTAGATAATCAGTCTTGGGTTCAAAATCTTATTTCAAAGGATCAGAAATGAAAGGTATTATTTTAGCTGGCGGGTCTGGAACTCGTTTGTATCCGGCGACAATTTCTGTCAGCAAACAATTATTGCCAATTTACGATAAACCTATGATTTACTACCCGTTGTCGACATTAATGTTGGCGGGAATAAAAGACATTTTAATTATTTCAACACCACAAGATACACCACGGTTTGAGCAACTTCTTGGAGATGGTGCAAGCTGGGGATTAAAAATATCCTATGCGGTACAACCTTCTCCTGATGGATTAGCTCAGGCATTTTTAATTGGTGAAAAATTTATTAATAATGAAAAATGCGCTTTGATTTTAGGTGATAATATTTTTTACGGGCAAGGTTTTGGTAATACTTTAAAGCAAGCGGCACAATTAGAAAGTGGCGCGATTGTTTTTGCCTACAAAGTTCTTGATCCGGAACGATATGGTGTGGTCGAAATGGATGGCAATTCTAAAGCTATTTCTATCGAAGAAAAACCAGCACAGCCAAAATCAAACTATGCAGTTACTGGATTATATTTTTACGATGAAGCTGTTGTTGAATTGGCAAAAAGTTTAAAACCTTCAAAACGTGGCGAACTTGAAATTACAGATTTAAATAGAATTTATTTAGAAAAAAAACAACTTCATGTCGAAACGATGGGCCGTGGATTTGCGTGGTTAGATACAGGTACTCATGAAAGCTTGCTGGAGGCTAGTTTGTTTATCCAAACGATAGAGCATCGGCAGGGTTTAAAAATTTCAGCCCCTGAAGAAATAGCATACCGCATGGGTTATATTAATGCTCAACAACTTTTAAATTTAGCAAAACCATTAGCTAAAAATAATTATGGAAAGTATTTAATACAAGTTTCGGAAGAGAAAATATAATGAATTTAATTGAAACTCCGTTGCGAGATTGTTTTATTTTAGAGCCGAAAGTATTTGGCGATGAGCGCGGTTTTTTTCTAGAAAGTTTTAATCAAAAAGTTTTTAATAAATTAACAAATACAAACTATCAGTTTGTGCAAGACAATCATTCTTCTTCTGTTAAGGGTGTTTTACGTGGTTTGCACTATCAAAAAAATTCGCCTCAAGGCAAATTAGTTCGAGTCATTTCAGGAGAAGTTTTTGATGTAGCCGTCGATGTGCGCCCGGGGTCAGTTTCTCAAGGAAAATGGTTTGGGCTTCATTTAAATGCTGAAAATAAAAAACAGTTTTGGGTGCCGCCAGGTTTTGCACATGGTTTTGTGGTGCTGTCAGAGCGTGCTGAATTTCTTTATAAAACGACTGATTATTATGTGCCCAGTGATGAGGTCTGTATTAAGTGGAATGATGAAGAATTAAATATCAATTGGCATTTCTTGGCTACGCCAACCCTTTCCGAAAAAGATAAAAAAGGAATGTCGTATAAAGAAAGCTTGCTGCTTAAATAATTAGTTTAAGCTTTTTGCAGTGTTTAATATTCCATCGGTCAGTGAAATATTTTTTGACCACTTTTTAAATAATTTTCTAGATAAAGTTAAATCGGGTTGTCGGAACTTTGGATCATCGCTAGGCAAATTTTTGTGAATAATGATTGAATTAGAATTTAGAGTTTTAATAATAGTATGTGCTAATTGCAAAATTGTAATTTCATTTTCACTACCCAAATTTACGGGATAAGTTATGTCAGCTAAAGCGTAGGCCTCGATACCATTTAGCAAATCATCCACATAGCAAAAACTTCGCGTTTGTAAGCCGTCTCCATAGATTGTTAGGGGCTCATTTTTTAAAGCTTGTTGTACGAAGTTTATGATGACTCGGCCATCGTTTGGATTCATTCCGGGACCGTATGTATTAAAGATTCGAACTAGGCCATGATTAGTTTTATTTTTTTTATTATGTGAATATATAAGTGATTCTCCAAAACGTTTACTTTCATCATAGCAGCTGCGTTCGCCGAAGGAATTAACGTGACCCCAGTAATTTTCTGTCTGTGGAGATTCTTTGGGATCGCCGTAGACTTCACTGCTAGAGGCAAAGATGACTTTTGCAGAATATGTATCGGCAAATTCAATAGCCCTTGATAGGCCAATTGAATTTGCCCACATCGTTTCTAAGGCCAGTCGTTGATAATGAATGGGTGAGGCTGGCGAAGCAAAATGGAAAACATATTTTAATGATTTTAAACAATCTTCCGGGATGCTTTTTAAAAAACTCCAATCTTTACTAATATCAGCTTCGATAAATTGAAACTGCTTTCCTGCAAGTTGCATTAATGTGTCCGTATTTTTTTTTAAGCCTGTACTGAAATTATCAATCCCAATAACTTTAAATTTTTTTTTAATAAGTTTAGCACTTAAGTTTGATCCTAAAAAACCGCTTGAACCTGTTATTAAAGCCGTGTTCATACTTGCGGTCGTCCTATGGAATAATATTCGAAGCCATGGCGTTTCATTTCAGTAGGTGTGTAGATATTGCGACCATCAAAAACAAGAGCATTTTTCATTTTTAATTTCATTGCAGAAAAATCAGGCTTTAAAAAAATTTCCCATTCTGTTGGAATAATTAAAGCTTCAGCGGAATCCAAAGCCAAATAGGGGTCAGAGAAAAAATGCAAATTGGGATTATTTTTAAAATGTAATTTTAAGTTTTCAGATGCGGCAGGATCATAGATTTTAATTTGTGCATTTTCCCTGATTAAATTTTCAATTAGAAATAAAGAGGGTGCTTCGCGAATATCGTCGGTATTAGGCTTAAAGGCTACTCCCCAGATTGCTATGGGTTTGTTTTTTAGATCTGGTAACCGAGTTAAAATTTTAGATAAAAATTTTTGGCTTTGAAGTTTGTTCGTTAAAGCCACTGCTTTAATAATTTGTAAATTTTCATTTTGATCTAGACCCATTTGAATTAAGGCTTCGACATCTTTCGGAAAGCAGCTGCCACCATAACCAAGCCCAGCATGTAAAGCACTTTGACCAATCCGATGATCTGAGCCAACGCCCAAGTGAACATTATCAATGTTTGCATTAAGTTTTTCACATAGTCTTGAGATTTCGTTCATTAAAGTTATTTTTGTTGCCAAAATACAATTGGCCGCATATTTGGTCATTTCAGCAGAATTAGAATCCATAATTATAAAAGGAATATTCTTATTTATAAGAGTCGCATAAACCTGTTCCAAAAGCCCAATGGCTTTTGATGAAGAACTTCCAACAATAATGCGATATGGATTTAGGCAATCGGCAATGGCGGACCCTTCGCGCAAAAATTCAGGATTTGATGCGATATCAAAAGGAATTTTAATATTTCTGGCTTTTAAAGTTTCGATAATTTTAGTTTTAATTAAATGCGAAGAGCCAACAGGTACAGTTGATTTAATAACGATTAATTTATAACTTGTCATTACTTTGGCAATCGATTCAGCGGCAACTAAAACTAAACTCAAATCAGCCGACCCATTTGTATCTGCGGGGCTTCCAACTGAAATAAAAATAATATCTGAATTAGTAACAGCTTCCAAATTATTGCATGAAAACGATATACGTTTTAGTTTTATGTTTTTTTGTAAAAGAGTATTTAAAGTGGGTTCATAAATAGTCGATTGGCCTAGGCGCAATTGTTGAATTTTACTTTCTATGATATCCACACCGTGAACGGTGTGACCCATTTCAGCAAAGCAAACGCCTGTTACTAGGCCAACATATCCTGTTCCAAAAACAGAAATTTTCATATGTTTGGCCTGTTATTATATAGCTTGATCGTCCATAAACCCATAGGATGAAGTTATATTATAAAACTTTTAAAATCTAACTTATTTAGTTATAAAAATAACTAGCTTCTGTTCTTTAAAAATAATTTCTTTTGGTGCCCTCAAATGTTATTTTGTAGTATCAAATGGCAGCTGCGGAATATAAAGGTGCTTGAAATGTTTAAAAAAAGAGTTATTGCATATTACTTACCACAATTTCACCAAATACCTGAAAATGATAAGTGGTGGGGGGTTGGTTACACCGAATGGACGGCAATTCGTAAATGGAAACCATGTTTTAGTGGCCATTCGATAAGAACGCCCCAATCAACAGCTTTAGGGTATTATAACTTACTTGATTTAAGTGTGATGCAAAGCCAATTCAAAGTAGCAAATAAACATAACATTGAAGGCTTTTGCTTTTGGACCTATTGGTTTGGATCTGAAGAAAGACTTTTAGAGAAGCCTTTAAACTTACTGTTATCAGGACCAAATGATGTGAAGTACTGCATTGCTTGGGCGAACCACTCTTGGTTTGATAAATCGACGTGGACAATGTTGAAGCAACAGAACTATTTGGGTGTTGCAGATTACATTCTTTTTTTCAACGCAATGCTGCCGCATTTTAAAAACAAAAATTATATTCTAGATAGCAATAGACCGGTTGTAAGTATTTTTATGGTTAAAGATATTCCAGATTTCGAACTTTTTGTTACGACATGGAATAATCTAGCTAAGCAGGCTGGATTTGATGGAATTTTCTTTATTAGCGATCAATATGATCCAAATTTTAAATACAATCACTTGCTAAGTGGTTTTTCACATAGCCCAGAAATGTTTAAAAATCGAAATTTATTTCAGAAAGTATTAGAGCGTCTAATCCGTTATTATTCATGGACCTGGATTGGACCCATGCGCTATTCGTATTCTAAAATGATGAAAAATTTATTTTTAGATTTTGTTACTGTGGACCATTTTATACCGACTCTTTTTTCAGGATGGGATACAACTCCACGACATGGCAAGCGTGGCGTCGTATTGACTGGATTTGATAAAGTATCCTTTGCAAATCATGTTAAAGAAATATTTTCGCTAAAATTTAATTCGAATTATATATTCATTAAGTCGTGGAATGAATGGGCCGAAGGAAATGTACTTGAACCTGATGATCAGTTTGGGGATGATTTATTAAGGGTAATTAAAGAAGCTAATCAAAAAAATTAACTTCTTTAACTATAAAAAAACTATTTCAAAGCAACTGTGGTTACCGCTTCAAGTTGCTCCAGCATATAAGATATTTTTTGAGCATCTAAAGCCGGATGAACGCCAATCCAAAATAATGACTTCATAACACTATCGGTATTGGTTAAATGGTCATGCACGCGATACTTTGCATCTTTATAGGCTGGTTGCTTAGTTAAATTTCCTGCAAAAAATAAGCGTGTACCTACTTTTCGCTCTTCTAAAGCTTTTACTACTTTTTCACGATTTAATCGATCATTGCAATACATTGCAAAACCAAACCAACTTGGATCGGTTTCGGGGGTGGGTTCGATGGGAATAAAGTTTTCTTTTAAAATCGGTGAGGATTTAATACCGTTGTAAAGTGCTTTCCAATTCTTTTTACGTTCGGAAATAAAATGATCCACTTTATTCAACTGAGAAATTCCTAATGCCGCTTGCATATCTGTAACTTTTAGATTGTAACCTATGTGCGAATAAACATATTTATGATCATAGCCTGGGGGTAGTTCGCCAAGAGTCCAACCGAATCGCTTATTGCACGTGTTGTCTTGACCGGGCTCGCACCAGCAGTCACGGCCCCAATCGCGAATACTTTCAGCTATTTTTTTAAAGCGACCGTCTTTAGACATGACAGCACCCCCTTCACCCATTGTAATATGATGAGCGGGGTAAAAGCTGCTTGTTGCATAATCACCAAAGCTGCCAACAAGTTGGTTATTAATGGTGGCACCCAAGGCATCGCAGCAATCTTCGATTAAAAACAAACCTTCTTTTTTACACCAGTCGGCAATTAAATCAGCGCGGTAGGGATTGCCAAGGCTGTGTGCTAAAACGACAGCTCTGGTTTTTGCAGTTTTAGCGGCAAATATTTTCTCGGGCAGAGCATTTAAAGTTGTTGCATCGATATCAATAAAAACAGGAACCCAGCCATTTTGAATAATAGGATTCACGGTAGTTGGAAATCCCGCGGCGACAGTGATGATTTCGTCTCCTGGTTTCAGTGGTGTTAATCCCATTTTTAAAAGATCCGGGGAAGCAAGTGAGCTTATCGCAACAAGGTTTGCGCTTGAACCGCTATTCACAAGTAATGATTTTGTTGTACGGCCAAAGTACTTTCCAAATTGAGCTTCGAAATCGCGCGCATAGCGCCCAGCGGTTAACCACATATCTAAAGAAGCATCAATTAAATAGCCTAAGTCATGTTCATCAACTACTTTTGCAGTGACAGGAATATATGTTTTTCCAGCGATGAATTCAGGCTTTGCACTGAAATCTTTGTAGTAGTTCTTAGCTGCTGCTATGACGTTCATTCTTGTTATTTCGTTGTCGCTTGAAGTCATTGTTTACCTCTGTGAAATTTTGATCCTATATTGTTTTTATTCGGAGGATGAGTCAAATGAAAGTAGTACTTCTTGCAGGTGGTTTAGGAACTCGTATTAGCGAGGAAAGTCATTTAAAGCCAAAGCCTATGATTGAAATTGGTGGTCGCCCAATACTTTGGCATATCATGAAAATATATTCTCAGTATGGAATAAATGAATTTGTCATTTGCGGTGGTTATAAGGGCTATGTCATTAAAGAATATTTTGCGAATTACTTTTTGCATTTATCCGATGTGACGTTTGATTTAAAAAATAATTCAATGGAAGTACACCATAATACATCGGAACCTTGGAAAGTGACCTTGGTAGATACGGGGGAAGACACCATGACAGGTGGTCGCCTAAAGCGAGTTCAGAAATATTTGGGTGATGACGATTTTTGTATGACCTACGGAGACGGTTTATCGGATATTAATATTACGAAGCTTATAGAATTCCATAAGGCTCATGGTGGTTTAGCGACATTAACGGCGACGCAACCGCCAGGTCGCTTTGGGGCATTAAGCCTTGAAGGAAGTTTAATAAAAAGTTTTAAAGAAAAACCTATGGGTGATGGCAACTGGATTAACGGAGGATTTTTTGTATTAAACCCTAAGGTTATTGAATTTATTAAAGATGACAAAACCATTTGGGAAAAAGAGCCGTTAGAAAAATTAGCTGATCTTAACAGTCTGCATGCTTATCATCACAAAGGTTTTTGGCAACCCATGGATACGCTACGTGATAAAAATCATTTAGAAGAACTTTGGAGCACTGGAAAGGCGCCTTGGAAAACATGGTAAGTTCATTTTGGAAAAACAAAAAAGTATTTTTAACAGGACATACTGGTTTTAAAGGCAGCTGGGCAAGTCTTTGGTTGTTAAAAGCGGGTGCAAATCTAACGGGGTATTCATTGGGTTTGCCAACAAATCCAAGTCTTTTTGATGAATTAAAAATTGCAGATCAAATGAATTCCATTTTTTCTGATGTGCGCGATTTAGATAAAATAAAATCAGCTGTCAAAGAAGCTAAGCCAGAAATTATTATACATATGGCGGCGCAACCTTTGGTTCGCTATTCGTATCAAGAGCCCGTAGAAACTTATATGACAAATGTAATGGGCACGGTTCATTTGTTTGAAGCAGCACGTGCCGCAGGAAGTGTGCGTGCGATTTTAAATGTTACCAGTGATAAATGTTATGAAAATAAAGAACAAGCTGCGGGATACACAGAAGACGAAGCCATGGGCGGACATGATCCTTACAGCAATAGCAAAGGGTGCTCAGAATTGGTAACATCAGCATATAGGAATTCATTTTTTAAAAAAGAAAATATATTTTTAGGAAGTGGTCGGGCCGGAAATGTTATTGGTGGTGGAGACTGGGCCGGGGATCGTCTAGTTCCAGATATTATTCGTTCTGTGATGAAGAGCGAAACATTGCAAATTAGAAATCCAAGATCAACAAGACCTTGGCAGCATGTGCTAGAACCTGTCGGCGGCTATTTGCAATTGGCTGAAAAATTATATTCTGGCGAAGAAGAATTTGCCGAAGGATTTAACTTTGGCCCAGCAAGTACGGATCACTGTGATGTTGAGCAAATAATATTAAAGATGAATAAGGCCTGGAAAAATAAGATTAAATATCAAATAACTCAGTCCGAAGCAAATCCGCATGAAGCTCATTATTTAAGTCTTAACTGCGAAAAAGCGAATCAGAAATTAAAATGGCAGCCCAAGTGGAATGTCGATACGGCTTTACAAAAAACAGTTGAGTGGGTTGAGAATCGGCAAAATCAAGTCAATGTTCAGAAAACATGTCTAGAACAAATTTTAGAATACGAGAAAGCTTAATCCATTGATAATTGAAAAAACGAACAGTTTAAAAAATCCATTATTGTCAATTTTGATCCCAACGTATAATCGGGCAGAATGCTTAGATTTGAATTTAAAACATCTTGTGGATCAGATGAGTCAGGTTTTAAGTAGTAAAATCGAAGTTATTATTTCTGATAATTGTTCGTCAGATCATACTAAAGATATTATGAAAAAATATGAAAATTATTCTTTTATAACTTATCTTGAAGCTACGGAAAATTGCGGTGCTGATTTAAATTTTTTAAAACTAATTAATATTAGCACTGGAAAATTTGCATGGATTTTCGGAGATGATGAAGTTCTATTTGATAATGGGCTTGAGAAAATAATAAATATTCTTGAACAAAATGGTGATGTTGGATTAGTTCATATTACTCAGCACGGTCATTTCAAGTTAGACATGTTTAATTCAAAAGAACCCCACGCAGAACCGGTCATAGAAAAATTTGAGGATAGTAATTTATTCCTTGAAAAAGTAAGTGTTAATTTAAGTTTTATCACTTCTAATATTTTCAATCAAAGCCTAGTGGATTCGAAAGCTGTTGATCAAATGTTATTTTCAAAATCATTCTTAAATCAGCAAACTTTTTATTTACAGGCTGCTTTAAAAGCAAAGAAAAATATTTTTATTACGGGGTATATTTTTTCACAATTAATTAACAACACGGGTGGTTATGGGTTGTTTGAAATTTTTGCGACAAATCAGCAAGAAATATTTAGATATTTTATGCAGTTTGGATTAGAAAATAAGACAATTCATAAAATAAATAAGGATATGCTTAGAAAATTTTTTCCACCATTTATTTTAATGGAAGGTCAGAAATCTGAGGCAAATAATATAGAAAGATTCAAATTTGAAAAATCATTTCAAATTTTATTTAATAATTTTAAAGGGTATTTATCTTTTTGGATATTTTGCATGCCCTTATTTGTTTTGCCTTCTGGATTACGACTTCGTGGGTTTAATTTGGTTCGAAAAGTAAAGCTTTTAGTTAAAAATAAACAAATAAATGGGATCAACAGTCATAAATGTTAAAATATATAATTAGAAAACTTGAAATTGATCGGCACATTGCATATTCATTAGTGTTGCGTCTTTGGTCAATTCTAGCAGGAGCTTTATTAGTTTTAATTATTCCTCATTCACTAACAAAAGTGCAGCAAGGTTTTTATTTTACATTTTCAAGCCTATTAGCTGCTCAAGTTTTTTTCGAATTGGGCTTAAATACGGTTATTACTCAGATGGTGGGGCATGAAATGGCTCATCTTAAGTTTAATAGTAATAATTTACTAGAGGGCTCTTTAAATCATCTAAACCGTATGCATTCATTGTTTAAATTAATGCAGAAAATTTATAAAATAATGGCCATATTATTTTTTGTAGTAGCTCTTGTTGGTGGTTTTGTATTTTTTAATTCTCAAAAAGAAGTTAATAATTCCGAATGGATTTTTGTCTGGCCATTTTTAACTTTTTTTACCGCTGTTAATTTATTTAATAGTCCTTTTTTGTCTTCGCTTGAAGGTATGGGACTTGTGTCGAAAATTTCCAAACTTAGATTAGTTCAATCTGTTATTGGATACTTAATTTTGTGGTTATGTTTGTTCTTACAGTTTGGATTAAAAGCAATGATTGCTATTCCTGCAGCCTCTGCTGTTTTTTCATCTATTTGGATGTGGAAGAACTATAAAGTTTTATTTTCTGAGCCAGTTGAAAATTCGCAAGATATTATTTCTTGGAGGAATGAAATATTTCCTTTTCAGTGGAGGATTGCACTGAGTTGGTTAAGTGGTTATTTTATTTTTCAATTATTTAATCCAATTGTGTTTAAAATGTTTGGACCTGAATCGGCGGGACAAGTTGGATTGGCTTTAACCGTATTTGCAACCATTGGTGCATTTTCATTTAGCTGGGTAAATGCGAAAGTTCCGGTAATGACCAATTTAATTGCTTTGGCTAAGATTCGTGATTTGCATCAATTGTTTTGGAGTGTTTTGATTAGGTCATCAATTCTTAATTTTACATGTTGTATCGTTTTTGTTGGAATGATCGAATTGGCAAGGGCTTACCATTTAGAAATAAGCCAGCGGGTCCCAAGCTTAGATATTTTAATTATGTTATCCATAGTGTGTTTTGTGAATAATTTTATATTTTCAGCAGCTTCTTATATGCGGGCTCATAAAAAAGAACCAATGCTATTGAATTCAATTTTTGTATCCATTTTTAGTGTTCTTGGTCTTTATGTGGGATCTAGGTATTCCGTTTTTATGATCATTTTAATTTATGCAGGAATTATTACATTAATTTCTTTGCCTTGGACAATTTACTTATTTAAGAAGTTTTATTCGAAGACAATCTGATAGCTTCATCAAGTGGAGTCCAAACTTCCAGTCCAAGTTCAAGTTGAGCTTTTTTAATAGATGGAACGTATCGTGAAGAAGGTTTTTCATCAACTTTGGGTGTTTGAATATGTACGGTTGCATTTGAACTTAAAGTTTTAGCGACTTGATTTGCAAGTTGGCTAATTGTAATATCCTGATCTGAGCCAACGTTATAAATTTCACAATTTTTACCATGTTCTAGAATTGTTATCAGCCAGACGATCAAATCATCAGCATATAAATAGGATCGATACGGAGATCCATCGCCTTTGATCAGAATGGTTGAATGAGTTAAGGCATCTTTAATAAAATTTGCGATTGCGTAATTTCCATCCTGATTAAGATGGCTACCTGTAAACGCAAAACACCTAGCAATTTTAAATTCAAAATTATGTTTTCTTGCAGAAATACATCCAACTAGCTCGGCATAGCGTTTAGCTTCGCCATAGGCCGCATCTAGGGAATTTGTTAGCGGAGAACCTATATAGGTCTCGGGTATGTGCGATAAATCATGAGGTTGAATTCCATAAACTGCACCAGAGCTGGCAAATAAAAATTTCTTTACTTTGGAATGAACTGCAAAATCAATAATTCGCTGCATTCCTGCTGTAATGATAGAGGCCATGGTGTCCGGGTGATTGATGTTTAATGTTGAATCTGCAGGTGTTGCAAAATGAAGTACAAAGTCGAAAGTGCCAGTTGGAAAAGTGAAAGAAGTAATATCGCCCTTATGAAAGTTAATATTTTTTAAATTTAAGAACTGTTCGTTGTCATTTAGAAATTTTTCTGGATCTCTGGATAAAATGACCATATTGAAACTGTTGAAATCAGGGTATCTGTTAATTAAAGCTAATAATGATTTTCCAAAGAAGCCTGTGCCGCCAGTTACAAATATTTTTTTATTTTTAAAAAATAAAAAACTTTCTTTAATTTTTTTTTCAAGCGTGATATTTTTCATTTAGCTTTCTTTTTTTTGTTATGATTTAAGTTAGCATAGTGATTGATTAAAAACAACGCATTCAAGGGTGTTATTTAAAAAGCAGATTTTTTTATTCTAGTAGCTTTCTAGGGTGTTTTTGGTGTTTACTTAAAGCGACCGTGAAAAATACATTTTTATTTGGCTATAAATTTATAATAAGAAATTTAAAATTAGATTTACTAATTTTTAAGGCGTCATGGCGTCTTAAAAATAAGAATAATAAAACAATACCAGTTAATATATTTAAAGCTGATCTGGTAAGTGTCGATAAAATGTCTTATGGCCCATTAATTGTTCATATGTCTGGAGCTTCCGGCGAACGCTTAACAATTGGAAGTTATGTCTCTGTTTCCTATGGGGTTAAGTTTATTTTAGGCGGCAATCATAACACAAATACTTTTACAACATTTCCACATAAGTACATGACTTGGGGGCTTGGCGTTGAAGCGACTTCAAAAGGCCCAATAGTTATTCAGGATGATGTTTGGATTGGAACGGATTCAATTATTTTATCGGGTGTAACTTTGGGAAAAGGATGCATTGTCGCAGCCGGAAGCATTGTTACCAAATCTGTTCCTGCTTTCGCAGTCGTTGGCGGGAATCCTGCAAAAATAATTAAATATCGATTCAATGAAGATATTATGTCTAGGATGATGAAAATAGATTTTTCTGAAATAGACTGGAATGGTTTGTCTGACGCTCAGGAGCTTTTCTATACTCAATTAAACAACATTACTTTAGATAAAATCGATAAAGTTATAAAATAGCTTATAAAAATTGACTTTTTTTGTGAATTTAGCAATCTTAAGGTTTGAAATTTATATTACGCCGATTTGAGTGCAAATTGCGGGCGAAAAACAGCTAAAGCGCGGAATTCAATTCCTACCGTTCATACTATTTTTCTAACAAAAACATACAAATTGTCGTCCTTTAGCCCAAGCATTGGAAAACGGTATGAAAGTAATTGAACACATTGAAAAAGCAACAAGCCCCTTATTTAGTTTTGAAATTGTACCTCCAACGCGTGGACGTTCAGTCAAAGATATAATCGAGGTTGTTGAAGCATTAGCTCCGCTTAATCCCCCATGGATTGACGTAACTTCCCATAGCGCAACTGCGTTTTTTCAAGAAAAAATTGATGGTACCATTCAGAAAAGAACTTTGCGTAAGCGGCCGGGCACTTTGGGTATTTGCGGAATTATACAAAATAGATTTAAAATTGATACGGTTGCGCACATTTTATGTTTGGGTTTTTCGCGCGAAGAAACTGAAGATGCATTAATCGAACTTGGTTTTTTAGGTATTGAAAATGTTTTGGCATTGCGTGGTGATACTCCAAATTTTCAAAAAAATACGCGTACAGATCGATCTGTAAATAATTATGCTATCGATTTAGTTAATCAAGTTCATGAAATGAATGAAGGTAAATATTTAGACGAAATTGATCGTTCGGACACGCCTGGATTTGGAGTTGGGGTTGCGGGGTATCCAGAAAAGCATTTTGAAGCGGCTTCTTTAAAATTTGATATTCAAAATTTAAAGAAAAAAGTAGATGCTGGTGCCGACTATATTGTTACGCAAATGTTTTTTGATAACGATAAGTATTTTAATTTTGTTCAGCATTGCCGTGAAGCGGGCATCACGGTTCCGATTGTTCCTGGTATTAAAATATTAAAATCAATGGCTCAACTAAAAAGTATACCTAAAAACTTTTATATCGACCTTCCGGATGAATTGGTTGAAGACGTAACCAGTTCCCCACATCACGTTGAAGAAATTGGTAAACGCTGGGCAAAAAAACAAGCCGAACAATTATTAAATCATGGCGTTCCAAGTGTTCATTTTTATGTTTTAAATGATGTTCATACCGTTGTTGATATTGTACGTAGTTTGAAATAGTTAGGACTTACTTTTTAAAAATTATAAAATCGAGACAGAATGAAAAAATCAGCTTTACTTATCAAATTAGAAAACACGTTGCAAAAAAGAACTCTTTTCTTAGATGGTGCTATGGGCACCATGGTTCAATTGTATAAATTAAATGAATCTGATTACAGAGGCGATCGCTTTAAAAACCATGATCGCGATTTAAAGGGTAATAATGATCTCTTGGTGTTAACAAAACCAGAAGTAATTTACGAAATTCACACTCAGTATCTGGATGCAGGTGCTGATATAATTGAAACGAATACGTTTAATGGAACTGAAATTGCGCAATCTGATTATGGTTTGTCACATCTTGTGTACGAACTTAACTTTGAAGCGGCAAAGCTTGCTAAAAAAGCATGCGCTGATTTTGAAACTCGTACAGGAAAAAAGTGTTTTGTTGCAGGCGCTATTGGCCCAACAAATAAAACAGCTTCGTTAGGGCCAGATGTTAATAATCCAGGTTATCGCGCAATTACTTATGATGAATTAAAAGCAAATTATCGCACGCAAGTGTTGGGGTTGTTAGACGGTGGGGCAGACATTCTATTGCCAGAGACTACTTTTGATACCTTAAATCTAAAAGCTGCATTAATGGCAATTTCTGAAATTGAAGACGAACGTGCTGAAAAATTTCCGTTAATGATTTCTGTTACAATTACAGATTTGTCTGGTCGGACTTTGTCGGGGCAAACGGTTGAAGCTTTTTGGAATTCAGTTCGTCATTCAAAACCACTTAGCGTTGGCATCAATTGCGCGTTAGGGGCAAAAGAAATGCACCCCTATGTGCGTGAGTTAGCGAGAATTGCTAATTGTTTTATTTCTTGTTATCCCAATGCGGGTTTGCCAAATCCATTAAGTTTAACGGGTTATGATGAAACGCCAGAGTCTTTAGCATTTCAATTAGAACTGATGGCGGATGAAGGAATTGTAAACATCATCGGTGGTTGCTGCGGGACGACTCCAGCGCATATTAAAAAAATTGCGGATGTAATAGGTCCAAAAAAAGTTCAACCACGACCCACAAATATTAATCCAGGCATGAAATTAAGTGGCTTAGAGCCATTTAATTTATCGTGGAGCGAAGTGCGAAATTTTGTGATGGTTGGCGAACGTACAAATGTAACGGGTTCACCTAAGTTTTCAAAATTAATTCGCGAAAATAAATACGATGAAGCTTTGTCTGTAGCGCGCAGCCAAGTTGAAAGTGGCGCAAATATTTTAGATGTTAACTTTGATGAAGGTATGATTAACGGTGCGGAAGCAATGACCAAGTTTTTAAACTTACTTGCGGCCGAACCCGATGTTTCTAAAGTTCCGATCATGGTGGATTCTTCAAAATGGGAAGTGATCGAAGCTGGTCTTAAGTGCTTGCAAGGAAAGGCCGTCGTAAATTCTATTTCTTTAAAAGAAGGCGAGGCTGAATTTTTGCGTCATGCGCGTCTTGTTAAAAATTACGGGGCTGCGGTTGTTGTCATGGCTTTTGATGAAAAAGGGCAGGCGGCAACAAAAGAAGATAAAGTTCGAATCTGTCAACGCGCTTATAAATTGCTCGTCGAGAAAATTGATTTTGATCCCGCAGATATTATTTTTGATGCAAATATTTTGACAATCGCTACAGGAATGGAAGAACACAATAACTACGCTGTTGATTTTATTGAAGCCATTAAAGAAATAAAAGCAACATGTCCTAAAGTTTCAACTTCGGGTGGAGTTTCTAATTTAAGTTTTAGTTTCAGAGGTAATAATAAAGTTCGCGAAGCCATGCATTCTGTATTTCTATATCATGCCGTTCAAGCAGGATTAGATATGGGTATTGTGAATGCTGGAATGTTAGAAATTTACGAACAGATTGATCCAACACTTCGAAATTTAGTAACAGATGTTATTTTGAATTTGAATCCAGAAGCTGCTGAAAATCTTTTGAAAGTGGCAGAAACATTTAAGCCAGATAAAAATCAGGAAAAAGTGGCAGCTCAAGTCGAAGATTGGCGTAAGCTTCCTTTGCAAGAGCGTGTGTCTTATGCCCTTGTTAAAGGAATTGATTCCCACATTGCTGTCGACACGGAAGAGGCCAGACTTGCGCTAGGACGGCCATTAAATGTGATCGAAGGCCCTTTGATGGAAGGCATGAAAGTCGTCGGAAAATTATTTGGTGAAGGCAAAATGTTTTTGCCTCAGGTTGTTAAAAGTGCGCGCGTAATGAAAAAAGCTGTCGCGTATCTTGAACCTTTTATGGAAGAAGAAAAGAAAGTAAAAAACAGTCTGCAAAGCCAAGGAACTTTTGTCATCGCAACAGTTAAAGGTGATGTTCATGATATTGGAAAAAATATTGTGGGTGTTGTGTTAGCATGTAATGGCTATAAAATTGTTGATCTAGGGGTCATGACAAATGTTGTTCAAATTATGAAAGCGATTGAAGAACATCAAGCCGACATTGTTGGACTGAGTGGATTAATTACACCTTCGCTGGATGAAATGATTTTTAATTTGCAAGAATTTGAAAGAGCAGGACTAAAAATTCCGGTTCTTATCGGCGGAGCAACAACAAGCCGCGTTCACACGGCCGTTAAGTTAGATCCACATTACAGCGGAGTTGTAGCACATGTCGGTGATGCCTCGTTAGTTGTTGAAGTGTGTAATAAATTGTTAAGCCCAAATACCAGATCCAATTATGCATTAGAATCAAAAGAAAAAAATAAAGTAACCCGAGACAATTATTTAGATTCTATAAATCCTGCCGATACTCTTTCTGTAGAAGAAGCACGGCAGAAAAAATATCATTGCAATTGGAATGAAGTAGAAATTGCAAAGCCCAAAAAAGCAGGAATATTTTCAATTCCATTATCCGTTGAAGAATTGGCAAAATACATTGATTGGAGTCCTTTCTTCTGGGCTTGGGAATTAAAAGGAACATATCCAAATATTTTATCTTCTGAAAAGTATGGCGTTGCTGCGACGGCATTATTTGAAGATGCTAAAGTTTTATTAAATAAAATGATTCAAGAAAAACGTGTTCAACCACGATCTAGAATTGGAATATTTTCTGCGTTATCAAAAAATGAAAATGTCTTTATTTATAATGAAGCGAATCAGGAATTGGCGAAACTTCATTTTGATCGACAAGCTCGAAAAAAAGTTTCTAATAACGATATTTTTTATAGTTTAGCTGATTTTATTGCACCGATAGATTCGAAACTAGAAGATCATCTTGGTTTTTTTGTGGTTACGGCGGGTGAAGAAATTGATAAAATGGCTAAAGAGTTTGAAAAAAATAATGATGATTACAATTCCATTTTAACCAAAGCCATTGGCGATCGCTTGGCAGAAGCCGCTGCTGAATTTTGTCATAAACAAATGCGTGAAAATTTCGGTATTTTCGAAAATCTATCCAGTGCTGATTTGATCGCTGAACGGTACCGTGGAATTCGACCTGCTCCAGGCTATCCAGCTTGTCCGGATCACAGCGAAAAAGCTAAAATTTGGAAGCTATTAGATGTCGAAAAGCAGCTGGGTGTAACACTTACTGAAAGTTATGCGATGACTCCGGCATCAAGTGTGTCTGGTTATTATTTTATGCATTCGGGGGCTAAGTATTTTGCGGTATAGTTTGTATTGAAATATTTCTTGTTTTAAGCTTTGGCGCTATGTCTAACAGTAAAAGTTGGAAAATTACAAAACCCTTTTTGGTGCTATTAAAAATGGATAAAAAGGGCATCAAATCTTATCAATTGTATAAAAGATATCGTAAGGTATATCCCGGCTTGAGTGGTCTATTGCGTGTTTTTAAATTAGTTAAATTTGGTGGCTTTAAGGGGTAGTGAATAAAATGAATACCTTTACAGGTATTCGAAAGCCGGTGTCCGAGTTAAGTTATATTGATAATCATAAAGTGGTGTCCGCTTAACTTTATTTACTGTGTCGGTTTTATCGGCATGGTTGAGTTGGCCAAATCTTTTCGACTTCAAATAGGTGAACGCGTTTCGAGTTTGGAAATTTTGATATTACTTTCTGTTGTTTGCTTCGTGAATAATTTTATATTTTCGGCCGCTTCGTTTATGCGAGCCCATAAAAAAAGAAACGATACTTTACAATTCAATTTTTGTAGCTATTTTTAGTGTTCTTGCCGTGCATATTGGTGCGCAGTATAAGCGTTAACATTATTATTTTGATCTATATGTTGATTATGACACTAGGTGTGATGCCGTGGACCATTTTCATATTCAGGAAATTTTATCGCGAATCAAATCAAGCGTAGTTTTTACTTTTTAAGAACAATAATTCCTTCAGAGGTAAATTTTGTTTTTAAGCTATCGGAAACGCCTGAATCAAATTGATCGATGATATCCAACATTTTTTTCGGTATTGGAATATCTTTAAGTCCGGCACAGTCTAGCGTAATTCGAATCGAATCTTTAAAGATGGTTTTTGGATTCGTGTACATTGGGTCTATCAATTCAAATGTTAGCCCTATTCCCCGCGCCAAATCTTTTAAGTAAGCGGGATGGAACAACCACTTGTCATCCAAAGCTGATGTCCATGGCTTAACACGCGGAATTCCGAATCGTGCTTCGTAGTCATGGCACATAGCTTTAAAGTGCTGCCAAATTTTCGGATCGATTTCATTTTCTAATTCAGCCAGTAAGGTTAAATAGATAGACGCCATAAAGTGACCGCCCACTT
Source organism: Pseudobdellovibrio sp. (assembly GCA_049301055.1). Lineage (GTDB taxonomy): Bacteria > Bdellovibrionota > Bdellovibrionia > Bdellovibrionales > Bdellovibrionaceae > Pseudobdellovibrio. The sequence continues at coordinate 76,981 of JBAQKN010000032.1, forward strand.
CTAACGGTTCAAACAAGATGATTTTTCCCCCAGGTTTAAGCCAACGGGCCGCGTTTTTAAGGGCTGCATGAGGATCTAACATGTGGTGTAAGATCGATCCACCGATGACAAGGTCAAACGTTTCATCAGCAAAAAAATCTTTATGCAAATCAAAACAGTATGCCTCAATGCGTCCTTCTAAGTGAGGTAAGCGTTCTTGCAGATTAACTAGGATTTTAAGTAGCTGCGGAGAAATGTCGCTAGCGTAGATAACTGAATTAGGCAGCAAATCAATAGCAGCAAAGACGGTGCCGCCGCTGCCAGATCCGATATCCAGAACGTTTAGTGTTGACGTCGTATCTATCTTCGCTATCTCAAAGGCCTGCTGGACGAAATGTTTCCAGCGGTCATTGTACATGTATCTGTTGTGGTAAGTTTCGGCATTATCCAAAAACTGTTGAGTTACCCCATTAGCGGTCCAAGCGGAATCGACGTGTACGCGTCCTTCAAGACGTGTGGCCACATTTTTTTTTAACGGTAAAGGATGCATGTGTGTACCTCCGAAAATTAGATTAAGCCTAAAACGACTGACCTAAATAATTCTTGTTTAACGCTGTAGCGCATACTAAGCTTTTCATAAATCCGCACGCAGGGCGTTGTTTGTCTCTGCTAGAGTGTGTGACGAGCAGATGGGTCAGGTTATGAAAATTTTAGAATTACTTCATAAGAATATTTCATTTATTTTTACTTTTGTCTTGAGAAAAACCCACTTGCAGATTTTATTTTTTAAATTGGCTTGGCGTTTAAAAAATAAAAATAATAAGACATTGCCTGTTAATTTATTTAATTCGTTTTTAGTTAAAGTCGGAAAGATGTCTTATGGTCCACTTATTTTTCACGACTCGGGTGCCTTGAATGAGGGGTTAGAAATCGGCGGTTACGTTTCAATCCCGTCCGGTGTTACCTTAAATAAGGGCAGCGTCGTAACAAAGTCAGTGCCGGCCTTCGCGATCGTGGATGGAAACCCGGCTAGGCTTATAAAGTTTAGATTTGGCGAAGAGATTCGAAGGCGTTTAGAAAAAATCGATTTTTCTTTGATAAATTGGGCTGTTTTGAAGATGTCGGATAAACTTTTTACTCCGAATTAGGCGATGATATTTTTAATCAAATCGACCATGTTTTAAGTCGGACTAAAAATTAACAGTAAGCTGTTCTCAAGTTACTCTTAAGCGGTTTGGCGCGTTGATTTTGATAAAATTTGAATATAGGAAATTTACTTATGCGCGAAAAATTAATAAGAAATTCATTGTTTACATCATTTGATGGTGCGGTAAATATTCACACTGATCATCAAAGACCTGATCGCTTTAGACATATTGAAATGAGTTTCGATAATCAATTTCGGATCGCGCGCGGGGGGGGGTACTCATTTTCGGCGGCTAGTTTTGGTGAAAAAAAACTTGTTCAAGAGATGAGTTTTTTTAATAGATTTATAAAGTTCGATCCTGATCATAAAGCGATCACGGTTGAGGCGGGTATGTCTATCGGTCAATTAGTGAGTTGGGTCATGAAGCATAACTTATATTTTCCGGTATTGCCAGGTTACCCAGAAATAACTGTTGGGGGCTGTGTTGCTGCCGACGTGCACGGCAAAAATCCGTGGAAAGACGGAACTTTTTCGGATTGGGTTTTAGAGATGAAGTTGTTTCACCCATCGTTCGGGTATTTAAAACTGACCCGTGATTTCAACGCAGAAATTTTTGCTTTAACATGCGGTGGATTTGGACTTACGGGTTTGATCGTTGAAATTAAGTTGCAGCTGGTGGATTTAACTTCAAATGGGTTCGAAGTTAAAAAAACACCGGTAGCTTCATTGACCGAGGCCACTTCAAAACTGACTGAGTTGAGTGATCAATCTGATTTCATTTATAGTTTTCACGATGGAACGGGTCGTGGGGCAAGTTTCGGTCAGGGGATCGTTTTATCAGGACGTTGGCTTTTAGATAAGAAAATGAATATGAAAGCCAAAGTGCAAAGCAAAATTATGACCGCTCAAAGTCGCGCAAAAATTCCTTTTTCAATTTGGAATCGCTATACGGTAGGTCTTGGAACTAAATTATTTTTGTCGATGAATAAAATGAATTTGAGTCAGACTATTGATGTTAATAAGGCAACGTTTCCATTTGCCTACAACACCTTGTATCATAGATTTTTTGGTCGTAAGGGTTTGGCCGAAGTTCAGGTCCTTGTAGGAAATAAAACCGTCGAACTATTTATTCAAAAATTAAATGAATTGGTAAACGTACAAAATCCCCCGTTAGTCATGATGTCTATGAAAAAATTTAAAGGGAAGCAGACTTCATTAAGCATGAGTGGTTCGGGATTTTTAATTGCTTTAAATTTCTATCGAGATAAAAATCTTTCTACATTTTTTGAGTCATTGGATAATTTGCTCATAGAAACAAGTGCACAATCTAATTTAAGTAAGGACTCTAGAGTTTCAAGCTCAGTTATAACTAAAACACTTCCGAATTATTCAAGCTTTAACTCGCGGTTAAGCCTTTTTGATCCTTTACGTCTTTATCGGTCTGAGTTAAGTGATAGGATTGGAATTTAATGTATATCATTGTTGGAGCTTCTTCTGGTGTCGGTAGGGCTATTTCTGAAGTTTTTGCTTCTAAAGGGAGTAATTTGTGCCTTGTCTCACGGGAAATAAGAGATACGCAAGCTATCGCATTAGACTTAAGTTTAAGGTACGGTGTTTCCGTGACTACCGTTGATTTGGATCTGTCTAATAGCCAGATTAATTTTGATGAGGTGTTGAAAGTAGTTGTTCAAGCCCAAGCTAATTTTAAAGGTGTTTTGATCCCGGCAGGAACAGTTACTGATTCCGATACTTTGTCAATTGAGGCATTACAAATTGAGAAACTATTCAACGTAAATTGCGTGTCCATTTGCAATCTAATCTTAGAAGTCATTAGAAAAGCGCATAAAGATTGTGAAATGACTTTTGTTGGTTTCGGAAGTGTTGCAGCTGCACGCGGCAGAGGCTTTAATATGATTTACTCTTCGGCAAAAGCAGCGCTTCAGTTTTATTTTGAAAGTTTACGCCATGCTTGCGTTGGAAAGCCAATTAAAGTTCAATTCTATGTATTAGGGTACATGGATACTAATCTTGCTTTCGCGCATAATTTGCCATTCCCTAAGGGGGATCCAAAAAAGATGGCCGAGAAACTGTACCTTAATATCAACGACGATATTGGCGTAGTTTATTATCCGGTGTGGTGGTCAATAATAGTCAAAGTGATCGATTTGGTTCCTTGGTCTATTTATAAAAATCTTAAGTTTTAAAAAATCTACATTAGATTTTTATTGAGGATTGGTAATGAAATTAGCGATAAAAATTTTTCGACGTTCTTTAACAATTCCTTTTTTGTCGTTGATTATGCTTTTTCTTTTTAGTTTTCCGGCTCTTAAAGGCGCGTCTATGCCTGGGTTGGATACGTCGTGGGTATTTGCAATTAATTATTTTTTTGTTCATGGAATCCAGTTTGGACATGATGTGATTTTTACTTTCGGGCCGTTGGGTTTTTTAATTCGGCCCGAGTTTCAAGGTAATAACGCTCTGATTGCGCTGGTATTCTTATCGATGCTAAAGTTTTTTTATATTTTCACTTTATTAAAAGTCACATTTTTAATTTATCATTCCGCCACATTATTAAATAAGGTTTTTGCGTTCACCATAGTAATGATTTTAATTTTGATTTCGGATATAGACACTTTACCGTTTTTTTTATCTGTTGCATTGGTGCTATTTCATTTTGAAACAAAGAGCATTAACTTATTAATAGGTGCCGCCGCCATTGCAGGTTTATCACTTTTAATTAAAATTAATGTGGGGCTTCCTCCCGCATTGGTTATTGGTGTCTACGCAATTTGGATGGATATCAAAGCCAAAAATATAAAGCTCATACCTATTTTGTTTTTATCTATTCTTTTGACAGTTACTGCACTTTGGTTTTTAATTTATGGTAATTTCTCGGGTATTTTTGATTATATTTACGGGTCAGCACAGTTTGCCATGGGGCAATCAGAATCCATGTCACTCCCGACCAATAATAATTGGATACTTATCTTAGCTTCGCTAATCTGTTTTATCAGTTTACCTTTTTACATGAATAATCAAAAAGTAAACTTGTTGTACGGTATTATTTTATTGCCATATTTTTCATTTTTTAAATATTGTTTTGGTCGTGAAACTCACTTGAGTTTGTCACTTTTTCTTACATTGTTGATTTATTTTTTCCTGTTTTTAATACTCTATGTGCGACAGATTAAACCAATCGGCTTAGGAATAATGCTTTTAACATTATTCCTATTTGGATTAAATACTTATCAACTAGGCTATATGATATTTGATCCTGGTTCTGCAACTGCACCGGTAAGCTGGTTTGTGGAGCAGCGTTCGGTTATTACTAAAAGTCTCGAAGCTGTTGATTCCGGTCTATTTCTTCGTACTGAAAATGAATTAAAAGTAAAAAAATATTCAGAATTGGCGCTCGAGGTTAATAAGTTACCTGCGGACTGGATTAACGAAATTGGCGCAGACACAATTGATTTTTATCCATTTGAACTTTCCTATGCTGCAGCTAATACCCTCAATTGGACGCCACGGCCGGTAATTCAGTCATTTTGCGCATATACTCCCTATTTAGATAATTTAGATACCGTTTTTTTTAACAGTGCCGCTGCGCCAAAGTACATTCTTTGGGATCTTGCGTGGAACATGCAAAGTGTCGACTTTGCTTACATATTAAATGATGAACCAAAGACGATAATGGCGTTGTTTAACCATTATAAGGTTATAAGAAAAACGGCGAAAGTTCTTCTTTTTAAAAGGCAGGAAAAAAACATCTTAGGAGAAGTTCAGCAGCTATATAAAGTCGATATACCTTGGGGATTTTGGATTGATGTGCCGAATAGTGATGAAAATGGAATATATAGAGTGCAGCTATCTTATAAACGAAATGTGCTTGGTTTGATTAAGAAAGCTATTTATAACGACAATCTGTACTTTATTTACTATAAATTTCTTGATGGGCGTGTCATAAAACACAGACTTAAACTTCCAAATGCAAAAACTGGAGTTTGGATTTCGCCTTATGTGTCAGAACTGGATAGGCCAATGAAGGGTGAGAAGCCTGTTGCAATTTTATTTTCAGCAATGGAACCGCAATATATGCAACCGGAACTTCAAGTTCAATGGCAGTTGATACCTTGGAATATCAGTTTATAAATAAGTAGTTAGTAGAGCTAGATATCGGCTAAAAAGATGAAATTAACTCGCATTTTAATGACATACTAATTATTGTCTTATATGAAGTATTGTTGTTTAATTAAAGCGCAATTTTTTTAGAATTAGCCTTTAAATTTGAATTGGAGAGCGAGTGCAGAAGCCCGATATAAGTTTTTTTTTCCCAGTTTATAATGATGAAAGAACGGTAAGAATTGTCGTTGAAAAAGCGATAAAACTTTTTGATGAAATTGCTAACAAGTACGAAATAATTATTGTGAATGATGCTTCACCGGATAGGGCTGGAGAAATTGCTGACCAACTAGCGTTACAATACTCGCTAATTAAAGTTATCCATCATGAGGTAAATAAAGGTTATGGGGCTGCGGTCAAGTCAGGTATTGCAAACTCAAATTACGAATGGGTTTGCATGGTAGATGGTGATGACGAATACGACATTAGTGATCTGAAAAGAATGCTTGCATTACGTGATTACTACAAATTAATTATCGGGTTTAGATATAAAAAAATGTATTCGACAAAAAGGATATTCATTTCACATGTGTATAATTTTGTTCTAAGAATTTTGTTCAATACAAGATTTAGAGATATTTCGACGGGAATTAGAGTCTTTCACCGGTCAATTCTTGAACAGATTGTTTTGAATTCAAATAGTCCTTTTATCGGTGCCGAGATGGCTATTAAGGCCATGCTTAGCGGCACGCCTGTAGGCGAAGTCGGCATTCAAACGTTTCCTCGTGTTTTTGGCGAAGGTTCAGCGACATCGATGAAAAATATACTAAGATCAATACGCGATATGATACGCATGAGGCGCGAAGTTTTTTCAGAAACGTATCACTTACCAGATGGTCGCGGAAGGAATTGATATGATAAAATTGAAAGAACTTTATGAAAATAGATTCAGCGCAAAAGACCGAGCAAAAAAAGATGCGGTTTGGAAAGAATTGTGTAATCACTTTTTTTATCGTTTTGTAAAAAAAACGGATACGATTTTAGATATAGCTTGCGGTTATGGGGAGTTTTCTAATCACATAAAAGCGGGAAGAAAAATTGCCATTGATTTAAATCCCGATGCAAAGAAATACCTTAACGAAGATGTTGAGCTTTATCTTTCGAGTGCCGTGAACATGGATAAAATTGACTCTGCAATAGTCGACGTTTGCTTCAGCAGTAATTTTTTTGAACATCTGCCGGATCGTCAAGTTATGGACGGAGTTTTGAAAGAAGCGCTTCGTGTGCTAAAGCCAGGTGGTCGCTATGTAACTATGCAACCTAATATTCGTTATGAACCAGGTAGGTATTGGGATTATTACGACCACATTTTACCGCTAAGCCATTTGTCTTGTAAAGAGGCGTTCGAAAAAGCAGGTTTTTTAATTGAAAAAGTGATTCCTAAATTTATTCCTTTTTCAACTAATAGTCGCCTGCCTCAATGGCCAATTCTGGTTAGAATATATCTTTCATTCCCGCCAATTTGGAATATTTTAGGTGGACAATTTATTATCGTTGCAAGAAAAGCGAATTGAAAAAGAGCCAATGAATAAAAGTATAAAAGATCGTTCCGTTTTGGCTGGAATCTTTTTTGCATGGGTATTCGCTTTTATTTCGGCTATTACCTTGTTTGTACCTTTGAATCCATTGATGCCTACACGAGGCCTTGATCCATCGTGGGCCTTTGGTCTGAATCAATTGGTGGCGCAAGGATTCAATTTTGGCCATGAGGTCGTATTTACTTTTGGGCCATATGCGGCCATTTACACTAGAAGTTATCATCCATTTACAGATTTTATGGCAGTGGCCGGAAGTCTTTATTTAGCTATTGCCTTTTGTGGCTGCAGTTATTTGTTAATGAGAAGTACCAAATTTTATTGGATCTTTATTTTTTACATACTGTTGGTTGCGTTTGTTAGTTCGATAGACTGTTTATTATTTTCGATTCCACTCATGGTGGGGTTAGTCGGATTTAAAATGGCATTTTTTGAAGTCGGTCTATTCGGAAGAAGAAAAACCTCGGCGTGGCTTGTTTTTCTAGTTTTTGCTCCATTCGGTTTGTTAGTTTTAATAAAGGGAACTTTGATAATTGGTTGTGGTGCAGTAACCGGGCTATGCGTGGCCTTTTTCGTTTTAAAAAAAAGGTGGATATTTGCGCTGGTCAGTTGTTTCACCCCAGGTATCATGGCGATTTTTTTCTGGCAGTTGTCGGGACAGTCCGCGATAAATTTGTTCGGTTTTTTTAACGGAGTGCTTAAGGTAACTTCCGGGTACTCAGACTCTATGTCGTTGGATGGAAATCCTCGTGAGGTTCTTGTTTTCTTAAGTGTTTCTATTTTATTTTTTTTAAGCCTAGTGATGCAAAAGAAAACACACAAAATAGGTGCGGTATTTTTATTGGCGTTAAGTTTTATTTATTTATTTCTTTCGTTCAAAGCGGGATTTGTTCGTCATGATAGTCATGCGGTTATTGCAGCTGATTCACTGATTTTTTTAGGTTTGTTGTTGCCCTTTGTTTTGAACGGCAAAAAAATAGCTTACCTAAGTTTTGTAGCGTTTGTTTCTGGTGTCTACATTAATAATCATTACAACAATTTTTCGGCAGCAAGCCTGATAAGTAGATTCTATGAAAAATATCATTCTGCACAAATTGGTTTATACGATAGGGTCGTTACTCCGAATTTATTCAAGCGTGATTTTGAAATGGCCACGTCTTTATTAAAGCAAGAGGCTTCTTTTCCAAATCTCAGTGGAACGACGGATATTTATTCTTACAACCAGTCTTTTTTGATCGCCTCGGGCAATATTTGGTCGCCGCGACCGATATTTCAGAGCTTAGTATCTTATACACCTGTTTTGGCGGATCTGAATAGAGCACATCTTTTAGGTATGCAGTCCCCCGACAACATTATTTTTAGTATTGAGCCAATAGATAATCGGATACCGTCTGCTGATGACGGTGTGAGTTGGCCGGTTCTATTGGAAAAATATCAACCGAAACAAATGACTAATGACTTCCTATTTCTTCAAAAAAAAACGAGTGGCGAAGAATTAGAAACACCTTTACATGTAGAGTTGGCCATAGAAAAAAATAAGTTCGGAGAAGATACATTTTTGCCTAACGAAAAGGCGTCAGTCTTTGCGCAAATTGAAATTAAACGCACGTTCTTAGGTTTGGTCGCAAATTTTCTTTTAAGAACTAAGCCTTTGCAAATTACGTTCAAGTTAGAAAGCGGTGTCAAAAAGGTTTATCGCGTTGTTCCTGGGATGGTAAAGTCAGGCTTTTTAATCTCACCGTTGATCGAAAATACGTTTGAATTTGGAATGTTATATGCCGACCAAAAGTATTTAAAAGAAAAGTTAGTCAAATCGTTTAATATAAGCCTCGCTGATGGTGAATCAATTTTTTGGAGCCCTGATTACGTTGTTACGTTTAGTCGCATTAACAAAAAAAATGTACAAATTGATTTACCAAAGATATTTGAGCTGACGAAATTTGACGACAAATTGCAAGCCGATGAAAAAGTAAGTTCTGATAAATGTTTTGGATCGATTGATGTTGTGAATCACTTTTCGCCACCACCTGCAGAGTTATCTGCTTCAGGATTATTGTTAGTTCGTGGATGGTTTGCAAATTCTGTCGATCCGGGACTGCTGCCTGATTCGCTTTATGTTGTTTTGACGGACAGTGTGGGAAGACATTTTTATTTTAAAACACGGAAGACTCCAAGACCGGATGTAAGTACGTATTTTCAAAACTTTAAACTGAATGAGTCTGGATTTGCTTTAGCGGCAGACATTGCTAGTTTGCATGGAATTTATACTATTGAGTTGGCTTCGAAGCGTTCCGGTAAGTTAAGTTTTTGCCCACAATTTAAAATTCAAGCAAAACTAAAGTAGGTCAGGCTTGCTTTTAGCTATTTGATCTTTGATAATTGTTTAAATAATTAGGGCTTGAAAAAATAACAGTGGATGTTCTCGCGGGACTGGATTTCTAAATGAAAAAAAATAAGTTATACTGGCAGCCCGTTCTTATATTCTTGATTACAGGAATTATTGCATCCATTTTTGCAAGGTTCGGCGTTGATCCGCATCACGATGGGATTATGCTAAAGCCAGCACTAGACGTTTCACTGGGAAAAGTTTTATTTAAAGATACTTTCACTCAGTACGGAGCTTTGACGACCTGGATTCAAGCTTGGGGTATTTATTTTTTTGGCGAGTACCTATTAGTCATAAAGTTGATGACAGCTTTCTTCTATGCCTCATCGTCCGTATTGCTTTGGTTTATATGGCGAGAATTTATTCCTGATGGACTGGCTACATTAGGTTGTCTTATCCTGTTGATATTAAGTCCCTATCTGTTAGATGTTTCACTACCTTGGTCATCTGTTATCGCCTTGTTTTTTCAATTGCTATCGACTTTGTTTTTGATATCTTACATTCGAAGTTTGCGTATTGCTTATCTTGTAACTGCCGGGTGTTTGGCTGGCATTGTATTTTGGTGCAGGCAGCCAGTTGGCGTATTCCACTTCGTTGCTCTGTTGTTATTTCTAAGCGTTTGGTCGTTAATAAGAAAAAGTAACGTAAAAAATTGGCTTAAAGAACTATCAGGCGTAAGTATTGGTTTTTTTGCAGTCGACATTTTTTATCTTGTCTGGATTGCTGCTCATGGAGCATTGCCAGATTGGTGGAAACAGTCCATAAAGTTTTCGTTCGCATTTGGAGAAAGCTTTGGAAAAGGATTTTCTTTGCAGAGACTATTTTCTGTTTTTTTCCCATTCCCGTTAGATATTAATAATGGTGGCTATATTTGGGATGTTTTTCCAATTGCCGGGTTAATTGTTTTCGCTCAGAAGATTTATAAAGCTTTTGTTCGCAAGGTTTTTTCTACTGACGACGGCATAGTGTTAGCTATCGTACTTGTTGCTCTCGGTTCTTGGCACCAATATTATCCATTTCCCTGTTTCAGGCATTCGTTCTGGGCGGCTTCGCCATTGGTAGGCATTCTTATTTATTTAATTTGGTCGAGTTTCTCAAGCATCAAAAAAACTAATGTTCAAATATTTTTAAGCATTGCGGTTCTTACCATTATTTTTGTTGTGGACTATAGTGATCGTATTCCTAAGATAGTAAATTATTACAACGTCGCACGTGTGGAACTGACAGAACCCAAAATTTTACGGGGAATGATGATTGATCCGGTGCCGGCGAAAATGTATTCCGAAATCGCCGAACATCTTAGTGCTTATCTTGTGACCCATCCTGAAGCTGTTGTTATAAATGCTACGTCGGACGCACTGTATATGACGTTTTCAGAACATATGAGAAATTTCCATCCGGCCTATGTTAAGTGGAGTTTGCTTCAGCACGTGATTTATCTAGATTATCAAAAAAGTTTATTGAATTACGTCGCGAAGATGCGCCCGCTAATATTTATCTACATACCGCCAGATCTTAAACAGAGTTCCGAAAATGTTTTAAAGAATAACATTTTTAACGGCGAAGAGCTTTTTGAGAAGTACGCTGTGATGTTTAAGGCACCAGATGGACTTACTCTTATTCAGCCGATAGAATAGTAAACTCAACTGTTGTTTTGCGAACTGTGAAAAAGCCTGCAGTATTTGAAATTATTAACTGCAGACTGATAAGTATTTTTGATAACTAGGGCTATTGATAAATTGCGGTGACTTCGATATGATCAGCTGCGCCTGCATCACCATTTGCACCAGATCTGCCGAGAGTTCCGGCCGTACCTCCTTGGCAACCATTCGGACTTTAAGGTAGAGTGTTCTAGCCAGAGTGACGTAAAGACCACGTCCTGAAAGATTTGTGATGGAAGGCGTGAAAACAGAGCCTTGAGTTATTGGCCCCCATGCACCATTTTCAAAAAAACTGCTAAAGCCGTGCGTACACAGTGTTATTGCTAAGTTTATAAACTGAATTAGTTTAATATTTTTTTGAAATGAAGAAAATTGCACCGGTTTTGTCGAATCTGGATGTAGGTCAAAAAGGCTTCAGTCAGAGCGAGCCATTTAATGAGAAAGCTTTTTGAGAAATATTTTTTTTATATTTCACATTGTGATGTTTAAATATCGCGAGTTACGCCGCTCGTTCTGATTAACTATAAAAACACTTTACAACAGAGCTAAATTCTTCTTGTCTTAAGCTGACGCCCAGAATAGGATTTTGAGTTTCTCTGTTCAATTGAGTTCCCTTTGCTCATCGAACCGTTTTAGAAGAAGGATGGATTATTGAAATGATTGAATCAGCTGAAGCCATAAATCCCCATGCAGAGCATCAAAGATCGTTAGTTGCTCTCGTAAGTAACTTATGGATCCGACGCAGTCTTATCAACCAAATGATCAAGCGCGAAGTTGTCGGGCGCTACAAAGGCTCAGTTATGGGGCTAGCTTGGTCGCTTCTGAATCCGATTTTGATGCTCTTCGTTTATACGATTGTTTTTTCTGAAATTTTTAAATCACGGTGGAATGGAAGTGGGCAAGACACCAGTAAGATGCAGTTCGCATTAGTTCTTTTCGTGGGTTTGATCATTCTAAATTTAGTTAGCGAAGTTCTTAATCGTGCGCCAAATTTAATTATATCGAATATAAATTACGTCAAAAAAGTTGTGTTCCCGATAGATATTCTGCCGGTGGTATCAATGGGTGCCGCGCTTTTTCACAGTATTGTTAGTTTTTTAGTTCTAACAATTTCATTTGTTTTATTTAATGGGTATTTGAATTGGACCATTATTTTTTTACCACTGGTACTTTTGCCATTAATCGTGATGATCACAGGATTTGCTTGGATATTAACGTCGCTAGGTGTGTTTTTACGTGACGTCGGCCAAACGGTCGGAATCCTTACAACCATAATGATGTTTCTGTCGCCCGTATTCTATCCCATCAGTGCAGTTCCTGAAAAATTACGACCTATTATTATGCTTAACCCACCAACTTTTATTATCGAACAAGCCCGAGAAGTCTTAATTTGGGGGCATATTCCAGACTTTCTTGGTCTTGGTATTTTTATGATCGTTGCGGTGCTGGTTGCTTGGATCGGTTATGTGTGGTTTCAAAAGACTAGAAAAGGATTTGCGGATGTCCTTTAGTAAAGACTTCGTGATCCGTGTTTCTAATATTAGCAAGTGTTATGACATTTACGAAACGCCAGTTGGTCGGCTTAAGCAACTTTTTTTGCCTCGAGTTCGAAAAATTTTAGGGAAAGTTCCGAAAAAATATTTAACTCAATTTTTTGCCTTAAATAATATTTCGTTCGAAGTTAAAAAAGGCGAAACGATCGGTATTATTGGAAAAAATGGTTCGGGTAAATCAACGCTTTTGCAAATTATCTGTGGAACTTTGTTTCCGACAAGTGGATCTGTTCAAATACGCGGCCGCATAGCGGCTCTTTTAGAATTGGGTTCAGGCTTTAATCCCGAATTTACTGGCCGTGAAAATATAGTGATGAGTGGCATGGTGCTTGGGTTAACACGCACCGAAATCGAGGCGCGCTTCGACGAGATCGTTCATTTTGCTGATATTGGTAGCTTTATTGATCAGCCGGTAAAAACGTATTCGAGTGGAATGTACGTTAGACTTGCATTTTCTATAATTGCACATATTGATGCTGATATTTTGGTTATCGATGAAGCACTAGCTGTTGGCGATGCCTTTTTCACACAGAAATGTATGCGTTATTTAAGAAATTTTATGAAGACGGGGGTTGTTCTTTTTGTAAGTCATGACACGGCTAGCATAACAAGCCTTTGTACACGCGCTATATGGTTGGCGGGTGGGAATGTTATACAAATGGGATCTCCCAAAGAAATTTGTGAATCTTATTTGCAGGCTTCGCTAGAGTCCTTGCAGGGTAAAAGTAATTTAAATGTGGCCTTGCTCAGTGAATTGGTTGAAGTTCCAATTGCTGAATCAAAAATCACCGTCGCCAGCTCTCAAGGCTATTTACTAAATAATAAAATGGGTTCGAAAAAAATTCCAACATCGTCTTTCGGTCACGGCGATGCACTTATAGTCGGCGCATATTTGTTAGATATTAATGGAAATCCGCTTCCATGGATTGTCGGTGCTGAAATAGTAAGAATTGTTATCGCGGCTGAAATCATAAAAGATTTAAGTTCACTCATTATTGGTTTTCAAGTTAGAGACCGACTGGGGCAGGTTCTTTTTGGCGACAATACATTTTTAAAGTACGAAAATAATCCGTTTGCCGCCAGACAAAATGATATATTACAAGCAGATTTTGTTTTTATGATGCCCCTACTTCCCACAGGTGAATACAGTGTGACGGCTTCCGTCGCTAGTGGAACGCAAGATGAGCACATTCAGCAACACTGGATTCACGACGCGATTATATTTAGGTCAGAAACCAGTCGTGTTTCTCATGGTTTGGTCGGTATTCCTATGCTAAGTTCTGAGCTGAAGGTAATAAAGAAATAGGGACGATAATGATTAATCACCTGAACTACGAGCGGACTTTGAATCTAGGAGATGAAGAGTCACTGTCTAAGATTGTTAAAAAAATTCCAAATAATTCTGTGGTCCTCGATATTGGTTGTGGTCCGGGAACATTGGGTTCCTATTTAGTTAGTGAAAAACAATGTATCGTTGATGGCGTTGATTACGATGCACAGGCGATTGCTAAGTGTAGTGATAAGTACAGAAAGACGGCTGTTAGAAACTTAGAGTCCGATTATTTAGTGGGTTATTTTGAACCTGAGTCTTACGACATTATTGTCGTTGCGGACGTCATCGAGCACCTAGTAAATCCTGACATTCTATTAAACGAATTAAAAAAATTAGTTAAAAAAAACGGGTCGATTATATTTTCGGTTCCCAATGTGACTCATTTAGCATTAGGTTTCGAATTACTTTTTGGTAAATTTAAATATCGAAATAATGGATTGTTGGATAATACGCACCTTCGCTTTTATTCGAAAGAAAGCCTAATTGATAAATTAGAATCGGCCGGGCTAAATATCAGCGAATTGGATAGCGTTCAAAAGCAAATGGACGAGACCGAATTTCCTAATTTTTTTCCGATTTTTTTCCCTGTCCATTGGGTGAAAAAATTAATTTTGCAAAGGGATGATTCGTTAACTTACCAATGGGTTGTCTCGACCAAACTTGGTGTCACTGCGACTGTGGATGTGAGTCAGTATGAAAAATCCGTAGCACAGTCCAAGTTTAATCCGACTTTTATGAGCGAGCTCTTTTGGGTAAATGACGAGTCTTCAGGTCACAGTCTTGAAAACAGATTGGTTGGACACATCGGTTTAGAAACCGAAGACTTCACGATTGTAGATTTCAATTTTTCTGAAGCGGGGTTTGCTTCATCTTTTCAAAATATTAGAATTGATCCAATCTCTGATCAAAAGTCATTTATGATCGTTGGGGCTGAAATCTTAAATGCAGAAAAGAAAGTGATTTGGACTTGGACCCCCCACTTAGCTATGCAACAAATGGTCGAAGCTAAATATGTGAAGTCATTTGGTCCGGCAGGAATTTTATTCCAAGCAATAAGTGATGATCCTAAATGGTTTCCAGAAATCGATAAAGATATCTTAAACGCTTTAAGTATTAATTCTACCTTCAGATTATATTTAAAAACAGGCGAATCATTAAATACTTTTTACAATAATGAGTTTATCGATCCAACATTGAATATGGAAAAAGTAATTGCAGACACACAGAATATTGTGATGGCGATGCATAACAGTACCAGCTGGAAGATCACTAGACCGTTGCGTTTAGCATCTCGTATCGCTAAAAAGAGCGCTCAGACGTACCAACTATTTAACCGTTACAGAAAAATCTATCCGGGAATCAAGGGCCTTTTAAGAATTTTTACTTTAGCGCGCTTCTTGTTGTGGAAGGGTGGAATTAAAGGCCTCTTGAGTAAGATCAATACATTTACGGGCGTTCAAAAACCCATTTCCGAATTGAATTACATTGATAATCACGAGGTCTTGTTTCTAAAAGATATCGATTTACCGGAAGGTACATTGTTGCCCTCTGATATCGCTGTTCACGCTCATATTTTTTATACCGAGTTAGCTGCTGAGATGGGGACGTATTTAAAAAATATTCCAACGAAATATGCTTTGTATATAACGACAGATTCTGAAGAAAAAGCATCGATTATAAAAAAAGCTTTTGTTCATTTAAAAAATGTAAAAACGTTAGAAGTGCAGGTCACTGAAAATCGTGGGCGTGATATTTTTCCTTTCGTAGCGGCATTAGGATCGAAGCTAATAAAACATGAGATAGTTTTACACATTCATAGTAAACGTTCGCCCCATGAGTCTTTGATATTAAGTGGGTGGCGTCGTTATTTGATGGAATCCCTGTTGGGAAATCCGCGACGCGTTTTATCCATTTTGCAACAATTTGAAAAAGATAAAAATCTGGGGCTATTATTCCCGAATTATTTTCAGTCTGCTAAACAGTTCATTTACAAAAAAGACAGTTTTAACGAAAATAATATTAAAAAAATGCTTCTTCGTGCTGACAAAAACAAAGATGATATAAATAAAATTGACATGAATTTTTTTCCAGCCGGAGATATGTTTTGGCTACGGGGAAAAGTGATTGAACCGTTCGTGAAAATGAATTTGAGTGCAAAAGATTTTGAACCCGAGATGGGCCAGGTCAACTTAACGATCGCTCATGCTATCGAAAGAATGTTTCCTTATTTCGCAAATGAAGCAAATTTACAAACTAAAGCTTTTCTGGCTGAAACATTTCTTTCGGCAAATAATAGTGCGCACCGCTTTGATTTATTTCACTCATATCTAAAAGAGGGGGTCATCAAGAGTCCGACGATATTTTTCGATCATAATGGGGGCGGCGGAACCAATCTATACACAACAGAGGTCTTGAAATCGATATCTGTGGCCGGTGGTTCTTCGTTACGCATTTATTTTTCGAACGGTTTTTGGTTTATCCAATGGTATGGCAACAATGATGGACTATTTTTTTATACGTCTTCAGATGACGAGTTGTTTTTGGCTTTAGAGTTGACCGCCGGACGTGATGTCATTGTTAATTCATTATACGGTGTTTCTGATGTTCAAGACGTGGTTAACCGGATCATTCATTTGAAACACGTTTTAAAGGCCAAATTAGATATTAAGATGCATGACTTTTATGCTCTTTGTTCATCTCCGCATCTTTCTGATTATACGGGTAAGTACTGTGGTGTGCCGCAAGATTTCAATGTCTGTAAGAAATGTCTTAAAGAAAGTCGGGGTTGGTATCACAGTTGGTACCCAAAGGATAAAATCCCGACGACAATAACCCAGTGGCGTAAGCCTTTTTCCGACCTGTTTGAAGTCGCCGATAAAATTGATTTTTTTGATCCGTCGAGTGTCGAAATAGCCCACAAGGCATTTGCTATATCAGACGAAAAAATTAACGTGGCTCCCCATGCTGTTCATTACGTCACTAAAGATAAGCCTATGAAAACGGCTGGAGTACCGAGCATCGGTGTTCTAGGAACAATGTCTCAAACTAAGGGCAGTGATATTATCGCTGATTTAAATACCTATCTTGAAAAACAAGGTGGATTAGCTCCGATCACTGTTGTCGGCGCAAGTGTCGTTCCGGTGCCTGAGGGAATTCATATGCACGGGGCTTACGAACAAGTGGATTTAGTAAAAATAATGAATCTATACGGAATTAACGTGATTCTAATGCCTTCCATAGTGCCTGAAACATTCAGCTATACTATTTCTGAAGCCATGGAAATGAGGCTTCCAATCGTTGCTTTTGACATAGGGGCTCAGGGGCGGCGCGTTCGCAACTACGAGCTGGGAAAGGTTATTCCATTAAATTCATCGCCTGAGATAATTTTTTCTGCTATCAAAGAGATATTAAAAAAAGCGCAGGAGTCTAAAAAATAATGGTTGTTTATACATCAATAACGAAAAGTTATCTTCCTAAGGCCCGGGTTCTTGCTAAATCAGTTAAGCGTTTACACCCCAACTGGACATTTGTTTTACTTTATTCAGACTTATTGCCATTAGATTTTAACTTGGCTGAAGAGCCTTTCGACGAAATTCTTACCATCGATCAATTGGGCATTAAGAATTGGCAGTCGTGGGCCTTTGGACATGCTTTGGTAGAGCTTTGTACGGCCGTTAAAGGGCCTGCGGCCGAGGTTATCGCGAATCGGTCCAATGCAAATAAAGTTATGTATATTGATCCAGACATTAAAGTTTTTAGCTCGTTACAGTCTTTGGAAGATCTACTTGATCAGCACGATATCCTGTTAACGCCTCATTTGTTAGACGCTGAACATGACGTCGCGGCGATTCAAGATAACGAAATTTCAGCGCTCAAGCACGGCGTGTATAATCTTGGTTTTTTTGCGGCCAAGACAAGCGGACAAGGTCTTGATTTTATTCGCTGGTGGGCTTCGCGACTAAAACTTTTTTGTCGTGACGATATACCCAATGGGTTATTTACGGATCAGCGTTGGTGCGACCTTGCGCCGGCTTTTTTCAGTCGTTTGCACATTGTTCGCGACCGAGGTTGCAACGTGGCGACTTGGAATATTGCCCACAGACCGCTGTCGAAAAATGCTGAAAATAATTTTTTAGTTGGTGATGTGAAACTTAAGTTTTATCACTTTACAAGTTATGACAATGGAAACGGATTTAGCATGCTAATGCGGTATGCTTCTGATCAGTCTGTGGCCCATGAACTATGGGACTCTTACGGACGTGATTTAGCGAACGAAGGTCAGGCTGATCCAAAATATAAAAATTGGTTTTATGGTCAATTTGAAAATGGCCAGGCTATTCCGCTAGAGTCTAGAAAGCTTTATAGACTACGCCAAGATTTACAAGAGGCCTTTCCAAATCCATACAGCATTAAAGAACCTAGTTATTTATATTGGTGGTTTGGTGAAAATAAAAAAGGAAACTTTACTGTGGCCGATTTTGAGCGAATTCGGTATTCAGCGATTGTCAAAAAATTGGCCTTAAAATTTAGTTCAGCTGAGTCGGCAAATTTATTTGTAAAATCTGTGGTCCGCGTTGTGAAGCGCGATGGTATTTTAGCCTTAATTCGAAGACTAAAAAATTACTAACTTGTTAACGCAAAACAAACTATTTTCTGAAGGTTCTATGAAATATATCTATTGGTTATTTCCTTTATTCTTATCGCTAATAGTTACTTTTGTTTTTTATCCGGGAATGATGTCCTATGATACCCTTCATGCGTTACGATCCGCTAGAAATAGCGTGACCGACTCGATGTGGCCGCCCATGGTCAGTTACGTCTGGAGAGTCGTCGATTTTGTGTCACAAAATCCGTCGGCAATGCATTTTTTCCAAGTCACGATTTTAATTTATTCTCTGTTTTTTATCTTTAAGTTTTTAACAAAGAAAGCCAACTACTCCATTTTGTTTTTGTCTATCTATTTAGGAATTCCGGTTATCCTTGGCACGATTGTCGTCATTTGGAAAGATGTCTTGATGGCATCTTTCTTTTTAGCAGGTTTTGCTTTGATGATTTACATGAAGCAGGTGGCTAAGGGACATTGGTTTTATCTATTGGGTTTGGTGACTTTAGTTTTGGTGTTTCTGGGAACCTGCTCGCGCCACAACGCTATCACTGGCGCTATACCCATTCTTTTTTATTTGGCTTTTGTCGTTTGTGCTCGTTTTTCTAAGCGTGGAATTTATTTATGGATTGGGGTGTTTGCCCTAGGCAGCGTGCTGACCGGCGGGGTATTTAAGGCGAAAACGGTGTTGGATAATTTCTCTTTACCCCACTTTGAAAGCTTGGCTAATAGTTCGGGTACATTTATTCAAGTCGTTCAAATTTTGGATTTGGCGGGCGCGAGTGTGTGTTTAGGCGAAAATCAGTTTGGCGTTTTGGCTCCTCAGTTATCGGTAGCAGACATAGAGAAAAACTACGATCCAAGACATATCAATTTATCAAAGGGTTTGTTAGATCAAGTCTCGACCTCGGGCGATGTTGGTAAGGTCTGGTTGACGACCGCGATGAATCACCCCGTTTGCATTTTAAATAACAAATATTTACTTACAAAATTTATGGTTGGCGCTAACGTTGGACCCCAGTTTATTATCACGCACCCATCCGTTGACGAAAACGAGTACGGCTATGCGCTGCAAAAGTCAGATTTGCGTGACACAGGTTTTAAATACATCATAGGCGCTTCGCAGTTTTCTATTTTTAGGCCCTGGTTTTTGTATTTCGTTACGTTCATACTTTTTGCTTTTATTCTGACAAAGAAAACATTTGTCATTGAGCAGATCGTATTATTTTCTTCAGGCGTATTTTATTTAGGTGGACTTATTATTTTTGGAAATGCGGCGGATGCGCGCCTGCTATTTTACAGCACAACCGTATTTTTTATATTTACCTGTTTTTCGCTTTTCGATCTTAAACGAACGAAGTCGACAGTTATTAATACGAACCTAAATCGTAAAATGGGTTGAAAATGCAGATTTGTGACGTCACAGTTGTTATCGTAAATTGGAATGGCGGCTTTCTGTTAGACCAATGTTTGGAAAAATTAGGTTTGCAAACGCTGAAGCCCAAGCACATTTTGTTAATGGATAATGGCAGCACCGACGATTCGGCTCAGCGGGCAAAGCAAGTGCCGGGCGTTACAGTTCATTTTTCGCAAAAAAATTTAGGTTTTGCCCAGGCGAATAACGAAGCTGTTTCTATTTGTGAAACAGAATTCGTAGCCTTGTTAAATCCTGATGCTTTAGCCGAGACGACATGGTTAGAGAGCTTGGTAAAAGCAGCGCGAACATTTTCAGGCGTGGCCATATTTGGTTCAAGGCAAATGATGCTTGGGAAAACGGGGTATGTTGACGGCATTGGCGATAGCTACCATTTTTCAGGTTTGGTGTGGCGCAATGGTTATGGGCGTTTATTGAATTCAAATTTAATGCAAGCTAAGCCTATTTTTTCAGCGTGTGCCTGTGCGGCGCTGTACCGACTCGAAGCTTTAAAAAAAGTCGGTGGTTTTGATAACGATTATTTTTGTTACGTTGAAGATATCGATCTTGGATTTCGATTAAAATCAGCTGGTTACAAAGCATTATACGTTCCTGAAGCCGTTGTTTTTCATGCGGGCTCTGCAAGTACGGGCGGTGGTCCTAGTGCCTTTTCAATTTATCACGGGCAGCGTAATCTTATTTGGACTTACGTTAAAAACATGCCAAATGTCCTGTTTTGGATTTTTTTGCCTATGCACATCGTTTTGAATTTATTTTCTTTGATCTATTTTGTCCGACGAGGGGCTGGTCGAATCGCCCTTCGTGCCAAATATCATGCTATTCTTGGGTTGCCCAAAATGTGGCGAAAAAGACAATACATTCAAAGTCAGCGGTGTATTTCAACTGTGGACATTTGGGTTGATTTAGATAAAAGTATAATTCCAAGAAAATGATGAACTGATTTTTTTAAAGGAAAAAATGGATAGCATTAAAACTAACGTTGCTCCAGCGTTGGACTTTTTATCAGTTTCGGTCGTTATCGTGAACCACAACGCGGGTCCCTACTTAACAAAATGCGTTGAGTCTGGGCTAGAGCAAGCCGGCGAAATCATAGTTATTGATAACGGCTCAACAGATCAAAGTGTCGAACATTTAGAATCACAAGTTAAAGAGAGTGATCGATTAAAAATTGTTCGTACAAATCGTAACTTAGGCTTTGCCGCGGCTTGTTTGATTGGCGTAGAAAAAACCACCAAAGATAATATTCTTTTTCTAAATCCAGACTGTGAATTGAATCCGGGCTCGCTTCGTCGTTTAGTCAGTGCTCTTATGCAAGACTCTAAAATTGGGATGGTTGGCGGATTTTTAACAGACCCTGATGGCACAGAGCAGGGTGGAGGCCGCAGGGCTATTCCAACACCTTGGAGATCTTTTGTTCGTGCCTTTGGATTATTTCATTTTGCTGATCGTTGGCCGAAATTGTTTTTTGATTTTCATTTGCATAATCAACCTTTGCCAGAGACCCCTATTGAGGTCGAAGCGATTTCAGGAGCTTTAATGTTGGTGCGGCGTGAAGCTATAGCTGAAGTGGGCTCTTGGGATACGGGATATTTTCTTCATTGTGAAGATTTGGACTGGTGCATGCGTTTTCGTCAAAAGGGTTGGAAAATACTTTTTATTCCTGACGCTCCTGTGGTTCATCATAAAGGTGTCTGTAGCCGAGCAAGACCAATTTTTGTTGAATGGCATAAGCATAAGGGGATGAATCGATTTTATAATAAATTTTTTCGTCATCAATATCCTGGTGTTATCATGTGGTTGGTAAAATTTGGAGTATGGTTTCGATTTGCAGTCGTTGCAGTTTATTATTCTGCCAAGCACGTGTCGAATATGATTAGGTCTAAAAAAAATGACTAACCAGCGCGTTGGATTAATAGGCGCAAGAAGCTTGGTGGGTAAATATTTAATCCCATTACTTCAAAAAAATAACTTGGAAATTACTGCCTTTTCAAGACGTAAAGAAATTGTTGAATCTGAGTCCAGTCAAATTGGTTTTAAATGGAAGCTTTTCGAACCGAAGACTGTCACTAAAATATCAACGGAAGAGAAAATTAGTACTTGGATTTGTATGGCTCCCATTTGGGCATTATCAGAGATATTTCAAGTGTTGGAAGATTACGACGTGAAACGAATTGTTGTATTGTCATCAACAAGTCTTTTTACAAAAGAAAAATCTACAAATGCTTCTGAGCAAAATATTTCGACTCAAATCACTTCTGGAGAAGAAAGTTTACGATCTTGGGCTGAGTCCAAGGGGATAGAATGGGTAGTGCTTCGTCCAACTTTGATTTATGATGGAGGTTTGGACAAAAACATATCCGAAATAGTTAGGTTTATTCGCTTGTTCGGATTTTTTCCTGTTTTTGGAAAGGCGAATGGTTTGCGTCAGCCAATTTATGCCGGAGATGTTGCTGCTGCCTGTGTTGCTGCCTTACAAGCAAAAAAGGCAACAAATAAAGCTTATAATATTTCAGGGTCTGAAGTCTTAAGTTATCGCAAAATGGTTCAACGTATTTTTATTGCTTTAGAAATTAAGCCCAGAGTGCTAACTGTACCACTGTGGTTTTTTAGCTTTGCAGTTTCTATTTTGCATTTATTGCCACGATATAGAAAGTGGACAACAGCTATGGCAGAAAGAATGAATATAGACATGATTTTTGATCATTCAGACGCGTCAAAGGATCTTGATTTTTCACCGCGCCCATTTGAATTGGCCTTGAAAGATTTTTCAAAATAAAAATGTAGCTAAGCGAATGCTGGGCTTTCTGCTGCTTTATTTGGCGCAATTTTGAAAGCTGTTTGCCTTGACCCTATTTAAGTAAAGTAAGATAATTTTCAGAATGAAAAAGATGAAAGTTGCCATTCTTGGTAGTGGAAATATAGGTACAGATTTATTAATCAAAATCATGCGTTCAGAATATTTAGAATGTGGCGCATTCATTGGACGAAATTTTTCGTCGCAAGGTATTCAAAAAGCACAATCGCTGAATGTGAATATTTCTGCAGATGGAATTGATTACATTAAAAAAAATCCAGAATGTTGTGATATTGTTTTTGATTGCACTTCGGCAGTTAGTCATTTTGAACATGCGCCTGTTTTAGCGAATTTAAAAAAGTTTGTTATTGATCTTACTCCCGCAAAAATTGGAACGATGTGTGTGCCTGCTGTGAATATGTCTGAAGCGTTGAAAGACGTGAATGTGAATATGATCACGTGCGGCGGGCAGGCTTCTATTCCTGTTGCGTATGCGATCGGCCAAACGCAAACAGATGTTGAGTACATCGAAGTGGTTTCAGCCATCGCCTCAAAAAGCGCAGGCCCTGCGACACGTTTAAATTTAGATGAATATATTCATACAACGGAAGAGGGGATTAAAAAGTTTTCCGGTGCAAAACGCTCGAAAGCAATTTTAAATTTAAATCCTGCCGTTCCTTGTATTAACATGCAAACGACGATTATGGCGAAAGTGAAACAGCCAGATATCGAAAAGTTAAAACCGACTCTTGCAAAAGTTGTGGCCGAAGTGAAGCGTTACGTTCCTGGTTACGAAATCATAGTGGGCCCGGTCGTTGAAGACGGTCGTATCTTTATCACGTTAAAAGTAAAAGGTCTTGGCGACTATTTACCAGAGTACGCGGGCAACTTAGATATCATCAATTGTGCGGCATTAGCGATGGCAGAAGAGTACGCAAAAAGTAAAAAATTGATTCCACTTATTTAAGAGGTGTTTATGAAAAAAGTCTTGATCAGTGACCCTAGTTTACGTGATGGAAATCATGCGATTCGCCACCAATTAACCAAAGAACAAATTGCTAAGTACTGTCAGGCCGCAGATGCGGCGGGTGTTCCTATCGTTGAAGTTGGTCATGGTAACGGTATCGGTGCTTCATCGTTACAGTTAGGTGAGTCGGCTTGTATTGATGAAGTCTGTTTAAAAACAGCTCGTGAAAATTTGAAAACTTCAAAACTTGGTATTCATATGATTCCGGGTTTTGCTACGATTGACCGCGATTTACGGTTAGCCATCGATTGTGGTGTAGACGTTGTTCGTGTGGCGTCTCATTGTACCGAAGCCGATATCACGCAAAGACATATTGAATATGCGCGTAAACAAAATAAAACGACCTATGGTGTTTTGATGATGTCTCATATGGCGTCAAAAGACGTGTTACTTGAAGAAGCCAAAAAAATGGAATCTTACGGTGCACAGACTTTAATTATCATGGACTCTGCGGGTTATTATTTACCAGATGACGTTAAAGAAAGAATTGAAACACTAGTTGGTGGTTTAACAATCCCAGTCGGTTTTCATGCTCATAATAATTTGGGAATGGCGATTGCAAACTCTGTGACGGCTGTTCAATATGGAGCCGAACTTTTAGACGGTTGTGCACGTGGCTTTGGCGCGGGTGCGGGTAACGCACAGTTAGAAGTATTAGTGGCTGTTTTGCACCGTATGGGTTACGAAACAGGAATTGATTTTTATAAAATGTTAGATGCAAGTGACATCGCTGAAAAAGAATTAATGCCGGCGCCGCCGACAATTAACTCATTAAGTATTATCAGTGGTCTTGCTGGTGTGTTTTCGGGCTTCATGAAACCGGTTAGCCGTATTTCAAAAGAACTTAATTTAGATCCACGTGATGTGTTTTTTGAATTAGGAAAAAGAAAAATCATTGCGGGACAAGAAGACTACATTATGGACGTCGCTAAAAACTTAGCTGAAAAAAACGGTACGTTAAAATGAGTCTTAAAAAATTCCAATTCGTTCAAGAAGATTTAAAAAACTTATTCTCTAAAGTAAATCCGAAATCTTTAGCCGGTTTAAAAAACAAAACATTTTTTATTACGGGCTGTTCTGGTTTTGTCGGTATTTGGCTTTGTGAAACGATCAATTATTTGAATGAGAAACACGATTTTAATATTTACGTGTACGGTCTTGATTCAAATCTTGAACGATTGAAATTAAATGCGCCCCATTTACTAAATTTGAAAAATTTTGAATTAAGTCGCGGCGATATCAGACATATTTCTGAACTTCCTAAAAAAACGAATTACTTAATTCACGCAGCCGGGCACCCGGATAGCCGTATGCATGCGACCAGCCCCGTTGAAGTATTAAATTCAGCGGCGACCGGTTTAGATAATATTTTAAAAGCGGCTGATCGTTTGGGCGAACTATTGATGTTCGTCAATGTCAGTTCGGGCTCGGTTTACGGTGATTTTGAATCTAGAACGGCTCCGATCAAAGAGACGGATGCTTTAACAGTTCGTTCGCAGTCGGCTTACATATCAGGAAAAATTTACTCTGAAGCGTTAACGAATTCGTACCGTCAGCAGTACCGTATCCCTAGTCTTATTTTACGTCCATTTACTTTTGTTGGTCCTTTTCAGGCTTTATCAAGCCCGTGGGCTTTAAATACGTTTATTCAAGATGCTTTGTCAGGATCGGCCATTAAAGTTTTAGGAACGGGGCAGACGACGCGTAGCTTTCTGTACGGAAGTGACGTGGCTTTCTGGATTCTAAAAATGACTTTAGAGGGGCAATCGGGCGAAGTTTATAACTTGGGTAGTCCTGAAGCCGTTGATTTAAAAACCGCAGCTAGTTATGTGAATCAATCATTTATGCAGTCGAAAGAAATTATCTTCTGCGCCGGAAACTCGTCTCAGCATAAAACAAATGTGATGGTGCCCGATAATTCATTGGTGCAAAGCAAATTTGGATTAAAACCGACATACACTCCACAAGAAGCTATCAAGCGCAGCGTGGATTGGTACAGCCTAGAGAACAACCAGGTTTAATCGTGCAAAATACTGTAAAAAGGAAGTTAACTCAGGGTAAAACTGTTTTCGGGACATGGAATGCGATCACTTCAGCTACAGTCTGCGAAGTGATCGCACAGACCGATATTGATTTTCAAATTTTAGATATGGAGCATGGCTCTTTTAGTTTCGAAAATATCGAGAATTGCATTCGTGCGATTGAAAATTATGACTGTTCGCCGTTAGTTCGTGTCGGCGGTTTAAATTTAAATGACAGTCAAAAGGCATTAGATTTAGGGGCCCATGGTTTGATCTTCCCCCAAGTTAAAGGTGTTGAAGAAACAAAACTTGCGATGCAGTTTACGCAGTTTGCGCCCAAAGGGATTCGCGGATTAAACCCGTTCACACGCTACCAGGCTTTTTCAGTGAATGAGAAATCAAATTTATTTCAAAAGGAAAGCGACTTTTCGCTTCGTTCAATCATTCTAGAAAACAAAGAGTCTTTAGATCAAATCGATCAAATACTAGATGTTCCAGATTTGGATTTAGTTTATTTAGGTGCTTACGATATGTCGGTTGTTTTGGGTAGACCGGGAAAAATGAATTCACCTGAAGTGCAAAATTTCATTGAAACTGGAATTAAAAAAGTGCGTGCCGCTAAAAAAGCGGTGGGTGTGATGACCTCTGATGTTGAAACGGCGAAACGCTATGAACAGTTGGGTGCAAATTTCATCGTATTGGGTGTGGATACCAACATCATCGGAAATAGCGTACAAAAAATAATAAATTCATTTAAATAATAATAATTGGAGTGCCTGTGATTCGTGTATCTGACTATATAGCTGAGCATTTAGAAAAAATTGGAACCGAAGCCGTCTTTTTATTGTCGGGCGGCGGAATGATGCATTTACTAGATGCTGTTAGTCGCCGAAAAACTTTAAAATATTATTGTAATCATCACGAGCAGTGTAGTGGTATGGCCGCAGATGGCTACGCCCGCGTATCGGGGCAAGTTGGCGTTTGCTATGCGACCAGTGGACCAGGCGGAACAAATACACTAACGGCCGTTGTGGGTGCGTACCAAGATTCATCCCCGGTTTTATTTATTTCGGGTCAAAGTAAATTATCACAGACGATTGAAGGCTCTAGACTTTCGGGTCTTCGCCAGTTTGGAACTTTTGAAGTGGATATTATCCCGGGTATGAAACCATATACGAAGTATGCTGAAATGGTGAAGTCGGCATCGGATATTCGCTACCATTTAGAAAAAGCATTGTTCTTAGCTAAAGACGGTCGTCCAGGGCCCGTGTTTTTAGATATCCCTTTAGATATTCAAGGGGCCATGATTGATCCACAAACTTTAAAAGGCTTTGATCCGGCGTCTGAAACAAAAACAAGCGTTGCGGCTAAACCTTGCCAGTTGAAAGAATTATTTAAAAAATTATCATCAGCAAAAAGACCGGTTATTTTAGCTGGGTACGGCTTACGTGTAGCGGGTGCTACAGACTTACTTTTAAAATTTGCTGAAAAATTACAGATTCCGGTTCTTTCAACAGCTTTCGGTAAAGATGTCATTCATTACGAACATCCACTTTTTGTAGGACATCCGGGAATGAAGGGCGAGCGAGCCGGAAACTTTGCAGTCCAAAGTGCGGATTTTGTTCTTTCGATCGGTTGCAGCCTTCATGTAACGACGACGGGGTACGAGTTAGATCAATTTGCGCCTAAAGCGATTAAGGTTCTTGTCGATCCAGACGAATGGGTGCTAAAAAGAGAAGGTGTTGGCGTTGAATACAAAATTCAAATGGACTGCGCTAGTTTTTTAAGCGGATTTGTATCGTTAGCCAATAGTTCAACTTTTAAAACCGCTCAGGTTTGGATTGATAAGTGTCAGTTCTGGAAAAAAGAATTCTCGGTTTACAAAGAATTACCCAATGTTTCAAAAACCGATATCAACTACTATAATTTCATGAGCGAACTCGATCAGTTAGCTGGAGAAAACAACATCATCGTAACTGATGCGGGTTCTGCATTTTACGTTGTCGGCCAAGGATTTCGGGTAAAAAAAGGTCAACGTATTATCAATTCAGGCTCTTTGGGGGCTATGGGTTTTGCTCTTCCTGCGGCGACGGGTGCGGCCATTGCAGCACCGAAAAGCCAAGTGATTTGTGTAACGGGCGACGGATCACTACAAACGAATCTGCATGAACTTGCCGTTTTTTATAAAAACAAATTAAATATTAAATTATTCGTGATTAACAATGATGGTTACGTTTGTATTCGTAACACGCAAAATAATTTCTTTGGCGGGCATTTAGCGGGTACAAGCGAAGAGTCGGGCGTTTATATTCCAGATTTAAAGAAAACAGCGGATACTTTTGAAATTCCGTTCTTTAAGGTAAAAGAAGTTTCTGATCTTAAAAATACGATTGAAAAAGTTTTGAAAACAGATGGTCCTGTGTTGTGTGAAATTATCACGCCACATTTTCAAGAGATCGTTCCGTCGGTTTCTTCGGTGCGCTTAGCGAACGGGTCAATGAAGTCTAAACCTCTTCATGATATGTTCCCGTTCATGGAAGAAAAAGCTTTAGAGCAAGCTTTACATATTAACGATTAATTTTTTTTGCCGAAAGCTGGATAGCCTGATGTAGGGTTGTCCAGACATCTAAGCCCAATTCTATTTTGGTTTTTTGAATGTTTGGAACGTAGCGTTTGGCTTCGCCGTAAGCGACATCAAGTGCGTGTGGATGCGGGGGGCCCGAGAATGTTTCAGGAGTATGGGGTAGATCAAAAGGTTGTGCGCCGTATACAGCGCCAGAACTTGCAAAAAGAAAATCTTTAACTTCAGTGTGAACGGCAAAATCTAAAATGCGTTTCATGCCGTCAGTAATGATGGATGTCATCAACGAAGGTTTTTCGATATTTAATTTAGCATTGGCGGGCGTTGCAAAATGAAGAATCGCATCGAATTTTTCGTTTAAAAACTTAAAATCGGCGATATCATCCCTGATGAAAACGAACGTTTTTAAGACATGCAAATTGTTTATTTTGATTTAAAAACAAAGCCGGATCGCGGGATAAAATCACCATGTCAAAAGAAATATCTTGGGCCATACGGCCGATAGCATCTAGTAACGAGTTACCAAAAAAACCAGTGCCACGTGTTACGAATATTTTTTTTATTTTCTTAATATTTAAACCCAACTATTAATTTTTCTTCTAAAATTAAATTTTTCATAAAAATTTAAAAGTTAACTCGTTCTTTTTCAAAAACGATAGGGCGTTGCATAACTTTCGTGTAAATGTTTCCGATGTACTCACCAATAATTCCTAAGAAAATTAAGTTTAATGACGAGAAGAAAAACACGCCGCAAATAAGTGGGGCCAAGCCCAAGGAGAAACTGTTCCAGTTTAAAAGTTTGTAAATCACGTACACACCAAAAATCAAAAAGCTGAACATGGCAAATATGAATCCAAGTAATGTGGTTAAGCGCAACAATTTTTTAGAATGACTAGTTAGCCCTAATATTCCGATGTCATAAAGAGTATATAAATTATTTTTAGAAAAACCTCTTTTTCTTGCTGGCTGTAAATAAGGAATTCTGTATATATCAAATCCAATTTCACAAATCAGACCGCGAAAAAAAGGGTATGGATCGTTCATATTGCGTAAAAGGGTAATTACGGACTGGTCATAAATTCCAAAGCCGGTGTAATTTTGAATAATTTCAATTTCTGAAACATAATCAAGTATTTTATAATACAGTTTTCTGATGTGAAAAAAAATAAATGATTCTTCAGAATTTTTCTTGATACAGGCTGCTACTTTATAGCCACGTTCCCAGGCGGCAACAAGTTCTGGAATTAAATCAGGCGGATCTTGAAGATCAGCAACAATTAAAATAACGGCTTCGCCCGTAGCTTGTAACAACCCATAAAATGGAGAACGAATGTGACCAAAGTTTCGTGCGTTAATAATTATTTTTATATTCTTATCATTCGAGGCTATTTTTTTTAGTTTTTTGACCGTTTTGTCGGTAGAGGCATTGTCGATAAAAATATGTTCGTAAGTGTATGAATCACTTAGTTTTTCAAACTGTTCTTTAACTTTAGAATAAACGGCATCCACGTTCTCTTCTTCGTTGAAACAGGGGGTGACGACAGAGATCATTTTTTTATTACTTGCTCTTGTATTTAATTCGTTCATATAGCCTCTGCGTATAAAGTTATATTAGAGCATGTAGTTTAGCTATAGAAAATTAATCAATCTAATTGATGCTTATCGGTGAAAAGCTTTAATCGCTTCAGAAAATAATAAGATAGATTTTTTGACAATCAGCTCCCAAGTGAAGTTTTGGGCCACAAATTCTTTAATCTTTGAAGCTGCTACTAATCTTTCATTTGAGTCGCTTAAAATAGAAGCTAGGCCGGTTTGAATTCCCTGAGCAGTCGCCGGAGTGACCCAGCCAGCACCAACAATTGCTAATTCGTCAAAACCGCATTGGTCAGTCAAAAGAACGGGCGTTCCGCAAATTCCTGCTTCAAGCGCAACTATAGACATAGCTTCTTGGCGTGAAGGAATCACTAATAGATCGGCCGCATGGTACGCGTTTGATTTGTCGGCCCCGCCAAGGTGACCAAGAAAGTGAACACGGTTGGAAGCGCTGAACTCTTGCGCCTTTTTTTTAAGTTCGGCCAGTAGGCCGCCATCGGGTCCTACAAATACTAGATCGTATAAAGGAAATTTATCTTTGATGTTACAGAAGGCTTGAAGCAATAGGTCGGGGCCTTTGATCAAATTAAGCCGACCTAAGAATAAAATAAATGATTTTCCATTTAAATTATACTTGTTTTTAAACTCGCTCACTTCTGCGGACTGAAAGTCTTTGGCATCGATTCCATTCGGAATGACGTAGATTTTTTTTGTAACACCGTAGGGCGCGAATTGTTTAATTTCGTCTTCGGTAATGGCGATGTGTAAGCTTGCATTTTTGATTATGCTTTTGCCGATGACGAAGTTGTAAATAAGTTTAATAAATTTAGAACGACCAAAAATTCGTAGGGCACCAGCAGGGCAGACGGCATAAGGTTTTTTATGTCGCCGAATAATTAAATACACAAGCATATTTAAAAATGACCAGTGGCCTATTAAATGAATTATGTCGGCGTCCGCAACTAAGCTGTTGAGTTTTGCCCACGAAATTTTTGGAAGGTAAAATCGCTTAATAAGGCAAGGTAAAACGACTAATTTAGTCTTGCCAAGAAAGTCTTTTCTACTAGTAGCACCCCCTGTATCTAAAGTGAGTAGATGACAGTTTTCGCCATGCAACGACAAAAATTTACTCAGTTGAAAAGACCGCTCGGCAACGCCGCCGCCGGTGATATTGTCAAGGGTGTAACTTACATTTAAAACTTTCATGCTTTTGAAGCTTTGTTCAGTAGCCAACGAATAAAAAATTCTAACCCTGAATCGAGCGAGTATTCTTTTGTGAACCCTAAATTGATAAGTTTGCTGTCGCTGTATTTTAAATGCGGATTAGCATTTGATTTACCTAAAATTCTTAAAACTAAGCTTAATAATTTTTCAGGTAAGAAAAATCTCGGGAAAAAATATTTTTTATTTAGGGCCCTTAAAAACTTCGTTTCGACGGCATTGTAATTATTTGATTGTGAATGATCGTCAGAAACGATAAAGATTTGTTGATTGGTGTTTTTTGCTGACATTAAAAAAATTATAGCCGCAACCACGTTTTCAACGTAGACCAAATTTAGGCTTCTATCTCTGAACACGCATGATCTTAAATAAGCTAACAGTAAATGACCTTCAGAAAGCTGTCTGAACATTTTCAAAAGATTTTTTCCGCCGGGGCCAAAAACTGCCGTAGGTCGTAGTATAGACAAACTAAAATTATTTATAGAATGATTTAATAGCGTCGTTTCAATAAGTAGTTTTTCTTTTTCATAAGCAGAAACTGGATTGCAAAAGGTGCTTTCAGTAACTATATTTTCCTGGGTTCTTCCGACGACCGATGCGGTGCTGATATGGATGAAACGGGATATCTTTTTTTTGCTGCAAACTAGAGCTAGGTCGGAAATGGCATTGATATTATCCTGACCGGGTAAATAAGCCAAATTGATGACAATGCTATTTTCTTCAATAAAATTTACTAAAGTGCTAGGTTTTAAAATATCTCCTTCGACCCAAGTTATATTCTGGGTCGAAAGCTGCTTATTTTTACGGGTTAAAGATTTAACCCTGTAGTTCGTATATTGGTTAAAATAATTTATAAGATGGGATCCAATAAAACCTGTAGCGCCAATAATGCAAATAATAGGCATAATTAAGGTGGTAGAATTAGATGAGCCAGTACTACAAGAAGTCATCTGAAATTTTGCTCCAAGACTAGTTAAGAAGATATATTAATTTTGACTTAACAAATAGGACCTCTGCAAGATAAAAGTGTTTAAAAGGTAGCGAGCTTTAAAAAGGATTATTTTGCTAAAGGATTTAGAGATAACTAATAAAAACTTTAATTTAATTATAGCTTGTTATGCTATCCTATTTATTCTGACTATGGCATTAGGCTCAGTGTCCTATTACGTTTCGACAAGTATTCGAATTCCAGCGTCAGTTTTATATTTACGTGAGTTATTGTTTTTTATCCTTCTTTTATATTTAGTCCTTAAAAAAATAGATCTGCGGTTTGTTATAGCAATTGGATTATTATGTAGTTTTCTTTTTATTCATATTATTTTTATTTCTGGTTTTTCAGAATTAACTATTTTTGGGTTCAGAGGACTTATCCCATTATTATTATTGTTTTCATTGCCAAAAGCTGATTGTAAAGGATTAGATTTAGTTTTTTTAAACCGATTAGTAAAAGTATTATTTATTAGTAACTTTTTATTTCAAAGTATAAATTTATTTTTTGGGCGAGGCATTTACGGGAAATTTTTTTTTGATATTAACGCTAGAAATCCTGGATTTTTTTTATACCCAGCAGCGTCGGCATTTTTTATTTTGGTTGTTTCATATATTTATTTGAAAATTAACAAGCAAGTTTCTTATTTTGCAATAGCCTTTTTTTTTGCTAGCCTTATTATGTGTGCATCCCTTACAGGGCTTAGTGGTGCAGCAGTCTTGATTGGTATTCAATTTAGAAAAAAAGAAATTAAAAAATTTATTTTTTCATTAGGATTGCTTTTTTTCGGTCTTCTGTATTTTCATGTAGCAAGAATGTCTATGATTGATACTAATTACTTACGCTTTGTGAATAAAGATCAGCCTGTAATAAATAAGGTAATTCAAGAAACTAAGAATCCTGCAATACCCCCCTCTGAAGTCGCAAAGCCAAATTTAAATAAAATAGAAATGGTTGAGGCTCCAGAGTACTTAAAGGAAACAGGTGGTGGAAGACTAAATATTTTATTTAAAACTTTGAAAAGTGCTGACTATTTCCCAAATCATTTTGGGTATTTCTCTAGTGCTGCAATTAACTATTCTAATGGTATTGTAGCAGATTCGCTGTTAACATCTTTTGTTGGAAATTTGGGTATTCTATGGTCAATAGTAATTGGTGCATTTTTATTAGGACTAGTTATTAATCTTTATATTCAAAAACAAAGTTTGGATGTTATCTTTTTAGTTCTAGTTTGTTCTATGGGTTTAAATGTTCAGGAGACAGGGCTTTCAATTTTATTAGCTATAGTGTCAAGGTTTCTTAAGGTGCAGCCTGCTAAGAAACTTATTTAAAAAATAAAAAATAAGTACAGTTCCAATGATCGTTCCAATAAGCAGATAACTTTGTGATGGAACATAGCCAAAATGAATAAACCTGTAAGCTACGACTTGCGACATGATTGAGCAAAGAATTAAATTATTTCCACCAAATCTATAGGTAAAATATTCGACACTATTGCCTAATAAGGCAACGAATAGCATCCCAAAAAATAAAAAACAATAGTTCCCAGAATAGTAAAGAAAGGCCACAATGCCTGGAATTGTTATAAAATGATGGCCAATTAAATTATCAGGCTTGTAGGGTGATTCGATGATAGTTAAATCATACCAGCTGGTTCCAGTATCTTGATATTTTTCACGCCAGGCCGTATCTAAGGTTTTCCATCCAAGATTTGCGTAGCTTGAAACTGCCATGACGCCTTCAATTCCGACCCATCGGTCAACAAGTAATACTCGTGTTGATTTTGAAATTTCAATAAATAATTTTATATCAAATTGATTTCTTTTTATTGGTGAGTTGTTGTTAAACGAAGCTGATCGATAATATTCGATAGATAGAATGGAAAGAAGCATTAGAGTTAATACAAAACTAATTAATTTTATGTTAAAGTTAAGTTGGCCTTTTAATTTAAATTTTTTGAAGTTTTCATTT
The DNA here is from genome assembly GCA_049301055.1 of Pseudobdellovibrio sp. Taxonomy (GTDB): domain Bacteria; phylum Bdellovibrionota; class Bdellovibrionia; order Bdellovibrionales; family Bdellovibrionaceae; genus Pseudobdellovibrio. The sequence continues at coordinate 110,988 of JBAQKN010000032.1, forward strand.
ATACCAAAAAAAAGAGCGCTGCCGTTTAAAAACATTCCTCGGCTAAGCATCGAAAAGTTAGATAACATAATTTCTAAAAAACCTAAAAAAACAAATCTTAGAGAAACCTTCTTTTCTGTGAAAATTTCAAAATCTAATAAAACAGCGAAAAAAGCGGATAGTCCAAAGAAGACAAGCCAAGTAAAGATACCATTTAGTCCAAAGGGGAGTATCGTTCGAGGTGTCGTTCCTCGTTGATAAATTCCAAAATAAGCATTTAATGCAGGAATAGTTATGGCCAGTAAAACAAATAATAGGACAGCATTTTTTTTATATTTTTGATAAAATAATAAGCTTGCCGTGTGGGGGTCTTTTTTTCTTAAATTATGAATCGAGCTAAAAAAATATCTTCTAAGATTGGTTGCAATAAGTAGAGAAATTGCTGCTATGGATGAAATTATCAGGACTCGATCGTGGTCTTGGCCGCTATTTAAATTAAAAGCACCAACTAGATCGAAGTATCCATTTTCAAAAATTGTTCTAAGCGTATATTTTAACCAAAAGCCTAGCCAAAAATATAAACCAATAAACAGATCAAAAAACGATCTATTTTTATCAAATCCAAAATAAAAAAGGGTATTCATAGAAGTCGTAAAAAACAAGAAGACTAGAATATTTCCTTTATAGAGGTGGGTAGCATAAAGACTGAGCAAGCTAATCAAGACTAGAATTATGAATTTTGATATTGAGGTTAAAGTTAAAGTAAATTTCAAAAATCATCCTATTTAAATAATGGTGAATATAATTAATTAGTATTGTTAATGGTGTAATCTATTAAATTCAATTGAATTTAGATTCTATAGATGGCGATATTAAGGCAGATCAATTGGTACGAAGGAGTGCTTATAAAAAAGTATTTATTTTCAATATTCGTAAGAGGATTTATATCTTTTAGTGGGTTCTTAGTTTTTTTAATTAGTGCAAATTTATTTGGAGCAGAGGGGCGTGGCGTCATAAGTTATGGTACTGCAGTTTTTGCTGCAATAGGAATTTTTTTATCCTTCAATCTGGGGCGAGCCTATCTGTCAGTGACTAATAAAAATGATAAATTAAAAAAAGACCTTCTTCCAATTTTCTTAGTGCTCAATATAATAGCAATACTGGTCACTGTACTGCTTTCGCTGCTATTTTGGTATTTTTCGATAGCAGCTCAAAGTATATTGGATTTTAAAACGATGATGGCACTTGCTGTTTCATCAGCTTTTTATGTTTGGAGTATTAATGGAAATGCGTTTTTTGCATCATTGCAAAAAACGCATCTACAAGAGATGATCATTTTGAAAACCCGATCGATTTTGATTTTATTTATTATTGTTTTTTATTTTGCAAGTGCTCATAAATTAACATTATTTTTACTTTTTTATTCGTTAATTCTTTGTGCTGGAGTTGTTGTTGAGATGCTAATATTAGGTCAAGGAATTGATTCAATCTTTGTTAGGCCCAATTTAAAAAATATTAAATTAGTTCTTTTTGAATCTATTTGGCCACACCTTGATTTTTTAGGATTCAATTTGTTTCCACTGTTTTTAATTTTAATTGCAGGACATTATTTAGAAAAAGCTCAAATTGGTCGAATTAATTTCACGATTCAAATGATAAATTTCATTTTCCTTTTAGCAATAACAGCGAATATTCGCGTAAGCAGTTATGTTTCGAATGTTGGTTTTATTTCTAGAATTCCTCAGTTGAAAAAATTATTTTGGGGAACTGTTGCCGTTTCATTATTGCTATCTATTTGTGTTTTTTATATTCTACAAGTCATTACAAAAACTGATTTATTTAAATCATTTGAAGGTACTTCTGCGGGTTTCGCATTAACCATCTTGGCAATACCAGGATATTTGGGTTATCAAATATTGAATCCAATCTGGTTAGAGATGAAAATCATAAAACAATCTGCTATTTATGGTTTAATTAATGCAGCAGTTTTTGGTTGTTTGTCATTTATAGTATTGCCGAAGTACAATGAATTAGGCGCTATTAGTCTATTTGCATTTTTCTATTTAAGTTTATTTGTAATTCAAGGATTAATGTTTGTTAAAATGTCACAAGTAAGTGGGCGAGAAATTGATAAGGTAAAGCTAAATTGAATATATTAATCGTTACCCAATATTTTTGGCCTGAATCGTTTTTAGTTAATGGATTGGCAACAGAATTGAAAAACAATGGCCATACGTTAACTGTTCTGACAGGACTTCCGAATTATCCAACAGGCAAATTTTCAGCTGGATATGGTATTTTTTCTGGCCCATGGGTCGAAATTTACAAAGGTGTGAAGATTTTAAGAGTTCCAATTATTTCACGAGGATCGAGTTATTTTAATTTGATGGTTAATTATTTCTCATTTATTTTTTTTGGAACATTTTTTTCATTTTTTAGAGTTCCAAAAAATATTGATGTTATATTTTGTTTTGGAGTTTCACCTATTACGGCATGTCTGCCAGCAATCTTTATTCGGTGGTTAATCAAGAAACCGTTAGTGCTTTGGGTTCAAGATTTATGGCCAGATAGTATTAGTGCTGTAGGAGCAATTAATTCTGAAAAAGTTTTAAATATGGTTGGACTACTAGTGCAATTTATTTATAGACGGTGTGACTTAATTTTGACTCAATCGGAAGCATTTAGAGGCAGCATTATAAAATGGGGGGGGCGGTGTGAAAATATTAAATATTTGCCTAATTGGGCCGAACCTTTTGTAACTAAAAATGTGTTACCTAATTGGATTGAAAGTTTGAAAAGTGGTTTTAGAATTGGATTCGCTGGCAATATCGGTAAGGCTCAGGACATTCCCAATTTAATCGAAACTGCTTTTAAGTTAATAAAGCATACAGATATTCAATGGGTAATCGTCGGAGATGGCAGTGAAAAAAAATGGCTGGATCAGGAAATCAAAAGCAAAGGTTTAGAAAAATCTATGATTACTGTGGGTTATAAAGCCTATGAAGACATGTTACCTTTTTTTAAAAGTTGTGATGTACTTTTAGTTTCTTTAACTGATAAGCCAATTTTTTCCTTAACAGTTCCTTCAAAGGTTCAAGCTTACATGGCTTCAGCTAGGCCCATAATTTCTACTGTTGCGGGGGAAGGTACTCGAGTCATTGAGATGGCTCAAGCAGGGCTTACCGTGGAGCCTGGAAACGCGAGTCAGTTAGTCGAAGCAATTTTAAAATTGAAAAGTATGAGCCCTTCTCAGCGTCAACAATTAGGAGAAAATGGATTAAATTTCTTTAAACAAAATTTCGACAAAAATATTGTGATTAAGCAACTTGAATTTTATATGCAAGACTTAATTAAAAAAAATAAACCTATTATTCCGGAGGTAAAATGAAAATTTTAGTATTTGGCGCAGGAGGAATGATCGGGCATAAAATGTTTAAGAATTTAAAGTTAGAAGGCTTTAATGTTTATGGAACTCTTAAGCAATCAAGAGAAAAATATGAATCATTTCATCTTTTTGATTCGCAGAACAGTTTTGAATACATTGATGTAATAAATCGAATGGATGTGTTGACCGTTTTAAATCAAATACGTCCAGATGTTGTTTTGAATTGCATTGGTATTACTCTTCGTAAACCTGAAATTAAAGATTTTGATTACTGCGTAAGAATTAATAGTGAATTTCCACATTTTTTAAATAATTGGTGCGAAAATAATAATTCGTATTTAGTTCATTTTAGTACGGATTGCGTCTTTTCAGGAAAAGATGGCCCTTACACTGAAAAAAGTTACACATCTGCCGATGACTTTTATGGTCGAACTAAATCTTTGGGTGAAGTTTTTAGCGAATCGGCAATAACTCTTCGAGGAAGCATGATTGGTGAAGAGCTTTTTGGAAAAACAGAGCTGCTTGAGTGGGCATTTTCACAGGAAAATAAAACAATAAAAGGATTTTCAAATGTTATGTATGCCGGCGTAACTACAAGCGTTATGGCTGAATTGGTAGGAAAGCTAATTAGATCTTCTGAAAGGCTTGTGGGTTTGTACCAAGTCAGTTCAAAACCTATTTCAAAGTATGCTTTTCTACAGCTGATTAATACTGCTTTTAATTTAAACATGACAATTGCAGAAGATAAGTCTTATGCCTCATCAAAAATATTATTAAGTGATAAGTTGTCAGGAAAAATTGGGTTTCGTTGCCCAGAATGGTCTGTCATGATAGATCAATTGGTGAATGAAAAGTAAGTAATCATTTTAAAAACGAATTTAGGAAAAGTGGGTTTTAATGTATTTTCAAGGAAAAACAATTCTAGTTACCGGTGGCACAGGGTCTATGGGTAAAACGTTCGTTAAACGAGTTTTAAGTGGTGAACTAGGAACTCCTAAGAAATTAATCGTCATGTCGCGTGACGAAAGCAAGCAGCACCAAATGCGCGTGTCTTATTTGCACAGCGAAAATTCAACAGATGAAGTTATTTATCGAAATTTTTTGAATACATTAGAATTTCGTATTGGTGACGTTCGTGATTATGCAGATGTTTGTTCTGCAGTTCGAGATGCAGATATTGTTGTAAATGCGGCAGCATTAAAACAAGTTCCTACTTGCGAATATTTTCCTTTCCAAGCTGTTATGACTAATTGTGCAGGTGCGAATAATATCGTTCGAGCTATTCAAGAGCATAATTTACCTGTGCAAACTGTCATTGGCATAAGTACGGATAAAGCATGTAAGCCTGTAAACACAATGGGGATGACAAAAGCTATTCAAGAAAGAATTTTTATTTCCGGGAATGTATTAAATCCTAAAACGCGTTTCTTGTGTGTTCGTTATGGAAATGTTTTGGCTTCTCGTGGTTCTGTAATTCCATTGTTTCATGAGCAAATCAGAAATGGTGGTCCTGTGACTATTACAGATGCTCGGATGACACGGTTTTTATTAACTTTAAATCAAGCTGTTGATACTGTTTTTGCAGCTTTACAGCACGGTAAAGCAGGAGAGATTTTTATTCCCAGAGCTCCGGCAAGCTTTATGACAGACGTCGCGAAAGCATTGATCGGAAATCGTAAAATAGAAATTAAAAACACGGGTATTCGTCCCGGAGAAAAAATGTATGAAATTATGGTTTCAGACGAAGAAGCTCCTTATGTCGTTGAGCGTGGTGATTATTATGTGATTCAATCCATGTTGCCTGAACTTTCGCAGAATGTTGAAAAAGCTAAAACGCAATTGCTGACCAAAGAATACTCTTCGGATGATTCTGTTTTAGATTTTGCAGGTACTTTAAGTTTGCTTAGAAAAAATAATTTATTAGATATCAACGCCAACGCGTCCGCGGACGATGAGCTTTTAAGATAGGATAAAAAATATGAAGGTAATGACAATTGTTGGAACTCGTCCAGAAATTATAAAGTTAAGTCGTGTTATGGCTGCTTTAGATAAGCATACAGAGCATATCTTAGTACATACTGGTCAAAACTATGATTATGATTTGAATGAAGTTTTCTTTAAAGATCTTGAAATTCGAAAGCCAGATTTTTATTTGGAATCAGCTGGAAATTCTGCAATTGAAACAATTGCTAATGTTTTAGTTAAGACAGATAAATTGTTTGATGAAGTAAAACCAGACGCGTTGCTTTTATACGGAGATACTAATTCATGCTTATCCGTTATATCTGCTAAGAAAAAAAGAATTCCTATCTTTCATATGGAAGCTGGTAATCGCTGTTTTGATCAGCGCGTTCCAGAGGAACTAAATCGAAAAATAGTGGATCACTTAAGTGATATCAATATGCCATTAACTGAACATGCAAGACGTTATTTAATTGACGAAGGGATTCCTGCTGAAAAAGTAATTAAAACGGGATCGTGTATGAAAGAAGTTTTAAATTACTATCAGCCAAAAATTGAAAAATCAAAAGTACTGCAAGAGTTGGGATTAACAGAGGGGCAATTTTTTATTGTATCAGCCCATCGTGAAGAAAACGTTGATAACGACCAAAATTTTAAGGATTTATTAAATTCATTAAATAAATTAGCTGAAAAATACAAATACCGCATTTTAGTTTCAACTCATCCCAGAACGCGAAAAAAATTGGAATCATTATCAGCTCAAGAGTTTAATCCGTTAATTGAATTTATGAAACCATTTGGTTTTAGTGATTATATTCAACTTCAGAAAAAATCTTTTTGCATTATTTCTGACAGTGGGACGATTACTGAAGAGGCATCCTTATTGTCCCTGCCGGCAGTTATGATTCGCCAAGCTCACGAGCGACCAGAAGGTATGGATCAAGGGATTCTAATCATGTCGGGTTTGAATTCGTCAGCTGTAATTGATTCTGTAGAGGCCGTGACTAAAATGAAGAAACCAGAATTGGTTCATGATTTTGATGTTGAAAATGTATCTGAAAAAGTTGTTAAGATCATACTAAGTTACGTTCATTATATTAATCGTACAGTTTGGCATAAGTCTTTATAATGAAAAGGTGTTTTGATCTTGTTTTAGCTTTAGTTCTTTTTTTCATTTTTCTAATGCCTTTGTGTTTGATTGCGATTTTAGTGAAAATGACTTCATCAGGGCCTGCATTGCATTGGTCCTTACGAGTTGGAAAAAATAACAAGAATTTTTTAATGCCTAAATTTAGATCGATGTATACAGAGACACCTCAGGTTGCAACGCATCTTTTAGAAAATTCAGATAAGCATGTAACGGCTCTTGGAAGTTTTTTAAGAAAAACAAGTTTGGATGAGTTACCTCAGCTATTGACTGTTATTAGCGGGAAGATGAGTCTTGTTGGTCCGCGTCCAGCTTTATTTAACCAAGATGATCTGATTGAACTAAGAACAAAAAAAGGAATTGAACAGTTAAGGCCTGGGGTTACAGGGTGGGCACAGGTAAATGGCCGTGATGATTTGCCAATTCCTGTCAAAGTAGAATTTGATTATGAATATTTAAAAAACATGAATTTTTTTTTCGATATAAAGATATTAGTAATGACTTTTTTTAAAGTTTTAAAACCAGTTGGTATTAAACATTAGGAGTGAATTCGTGCTTAGTAGAATCAATATACGACATTTACTAACTGATATCTTTGTCAGTATAGCGACATTTTATTTAAGTTTGTTCTTACGGGTTAATTTAGATGAAACTCATCTTTTTATAGCGGATTTTAATCGTATTTTGCCTTTTGTGATTTTATCAAGAGCCATCTTTTTTGTTTATTTTGAAACATATAATATCATTTGGCGCTATGTCAGTGCAGTGGATGCCTTTCGTCTTGGTAAAGCGATTATTGGATCCTCTTTAGTTATTGTAGCATTAACGTATTTATTTCAACTAGGTGTAATACCTAGATCCATTTATTTTATTGATGCATTTTTGCTAATAACGATACTGACGGGAATGCGTTTATCGCGGCGTCTTTTCCATGAATATAAAAATTCATTAGTTATGAAAAAGTTCGGTGAAAAAACTTTGATTTATGGCGCGGGTGCTGCCGGTCAAGGGGTTTTGAAAAGGCTTTTGGTTGATAAAGAATTAAAATTATCAGTTATTGGCTTCCTTGATGATGACAAATTAAAAATTGGTAAAAGCATTTTGGGATTTAAAGTCTATGGTGGAATGAAAGATTTGGCTCAGGTTGTTGGCTCTTTTGAAGTGAAACGTGTTGTCGTTGGAGTTCCAAATCCAAGTACTGAGTTCCTTAAGACGTTACTGTCTGAGTGTGCTCCGCTAGGAATAAAACCATTATTGTTGATTCTAAATTCTAATCAAGAAACAAAGTCTGAACTGCGTGAACTTGAATTAAAAGATTTACTAGTGCGTCCACCGCATAAAATTGATATTTTATCGACGCGCGATATGATTAAAGGAAAACGTATTTTAGTAACTGGCGCTGGTGGGTCCATTGGCAGTGAAATTGTTCGACAGGTCTTATCGTTTTCGCCAAGTCGGTTAATTGTTTTAGATCACTCTGAATTTAATCTTTACACGCTAGATCAAGAAATAAAAAGTTCGGAAAATTATAAAGACATTATAGTGCCGGCCTTAGTCGACATTCGCGATACACATTGTTTAAAAGATATTTTTGATAAACATGAACCTGAAATTGTATTTCATGCGGCAGCCTACAAGCACGTGCACTTAGTCGAAGCGAATCCGTATTCATCGGTTATAAATAATGTTGAAGGTACTAAAAATTTATTAAGCCTTTGTGAAAAGTTTAATGTAACTAATTTTGTTTTGGTTTCATCGGACAAAGCTGTTAACCCTGCTGGGATTATGGGAGCTACAAAAAGATTATGTGAAATATTAACATCGATGTCGGCTCTAAATACGGGTAACGTTTATTGCTCTGTACGGTTTGGCAATGTGCTTGGTAGCAGTGGCAGCTTAATTCCACTGTTGAAAAAGCAAATTGAAGCCGGTGATGCCTTAACAATTACTCATAAAGATATGACACGTTATTTTATGTTAATAGAAGAAGCTGTTTCTTTAGTATTAAAAGCAGCTTCTATTTCAAAACCAGGCGACATCAATGTTTTAAGAATGGGTGAGCCTGTAAAGATTGTCGATATTGCAGAAAATTTGATTAAATTAATGGGGCGATCAGTCCTTGAAACAGAAATTAAGTTTACTGGATTAAGACCTGGCGAAAAAATGTTTGAAGAATTGTATATTTCCGGAAAAGAATTAAATACAGAGCATCCAGATATTTTAGTATTACCGAAAGGTGATGCATTGCCAGAAAATTATTCTGTAACAAATTTTAACATAGCTATTGCAGAAATTATTCAGTGTGCGAAAGCTTCTGATTGGCAGGCCATAGTTAAACTAGGGGCTTTAATTAATTCACAGTATTTTACAAGTCTTCGTGATGGAGAAGCCAAGATGGGTCTTAAGCTGTGAATTCGCCAAGCCCTGCTGTTTTAGTTACAGGCGGAGCAGGTTATGTCGGATCAGAAACCGTTCGTGTATTAATTAAAAATGGTTTTTTACCCGTAGTGATTGATAATCTTTCGACCGGATTTAGGCAGGCTATTCCTGATGTTCCTTTTTTCGAAGGTGATGTTCGAGACATTGATTTATTAAATTTAATCTTTAAAGCCTATCAAATTTCGGCAGTTATCCATTTAGCAGCTAAAATTGTTGTTCAAGAGTCTATTTGTGATCCTATTGGTTATTATGATAATAATATTAATGGATTATTAAATATACTTCAGGTGTGTAAAAAATTTTCAGTTAAAAAGTTTATTTTTTCTTCCTCCGCAACGATTTATGGAAATTCAAATCAAAATTTAGATTCAGCGGAAGTCGGAAACAGGCATGAATTATTATCAGAAACTAGTCTGATAGCTCCAATTAGTCCATATGGAACGTCTAAGTATTTTGGTGAAAAAATACTTGAAGATGCAAAAAAAGATTTTGGAATCAATTCAATATGCTTACGATATTTTAATGTTGCCGGAGCTTCTATTGATGGACTGAACGGACAACGTAGACTTGTTGCTACGCATATTGTGCATGTGGCTTCGTGTTTGGCGCTTTCTAAAAACAACAAAATCACTATTTTTGGAAATGATTATCAAACTTTGGATGGAACCTGCGTTCGTGATTATATCCATGTTGAAGATATTGCCGACATTCATGTTCAAGCATTGAAGCACCTTGGTCAAAATAGTGAAAGCCATGTTTTAAACTGTGGTTATGGGATCGGATATTCCGTGAAGCAAGTTGTCGATACGTTTAATGAAGTTAATAATGTTGATTTGAAAATACTTTTTGGTCCAAGGCGATTGGGTGATCCAACCTCATTAATTTGCAATGGAACTAAGCTGAATAAATTATTCCAATGGAAACCCAAGCATGCTGACTTAAGGGTAATTTGTAAATCAGCATATCTTTGGCAGAAAAAAGTAAGTGAATCCTTAATGGCTTCAAATTCTGAAAGATAAAGTGCATTCAATTTTTATAGCAATGATTTGCTTTGTTTTAAATAATCTAGAGTTAGCTTTTTACCTAAAGCAACTCCAGGCTGATCAAATGCATTTATATTTTCGTGTTCGCCAAGCGTAGCAATTACTAATTGAAAAAACATAAATAAAAATCCGATGTTTTTTGAATCCAAGGCATCTAATTCAAAGGCTAACGTAGAAACTTCAGATAATTGCAAAGCCTGCTCTGTGGCAATGGCTTCCGCTTTAATAAGTTCACCATAGTTTAATCCGCGCAGAATTTCAGTTTCTGGAAAGGATGTTTTTTTAACACTATATTTACTTGTCTCGACATCATTAAAACGGAAAATATTAACAAATTTATTTTTTGGACCTTCTATAATTTGCTGCAGAACTGAATGTTGATCACAGGTTCCAATTGAAACCATCGGAGTACTAAAGTCAGTTGCGACACCACCAGTAAGAGTGTTTTTTTTACCTAACGATTCAGCCCAGAGTTGTTGAAGCCACGAGCCAAACCAACGCATGTTCGAATTATAAAACCAAAACAAAGTGATATTTTCTTTACGTTTAAAGGATTCTAAATACTGTGCTACGCACTCTATAATATTTGTTTTGTCTTTAAGAGCAGCTTGCGCGCCATTTAAAATATCAGTTGCAGAAAGTTTTAAGTATTCAGCAGTAACCAGTCCCACCGGAGATAAAACTGAAAAGCGTCCTCCAACATCAAGTGGAATTTTTAAATAGGGTCTATGGTGTTTCACAGCCACTTGTTGCAATGAACTTGTTGTTTCTTCTGTGATATAGAAAGTATTTGGCCAGAAGGGTGTATTCGCTTCGGAATAGATTTGATTTATTAATTCTAGGTTCCATAAAACTTCAATGGTCGATCCAGATTTTGAAATCATTAACCATGCCGTCTTTGATAAATCGTTTAAGTTAGTGATAACTTTTTCTGTTTCCGCAGAATCGACATTGTCTAAAAAAGAAATTCGAGACGAATGCGAAATTTCAGTTAAAGCACGGGGGCCCATAGAGCTGCCGCCGATACCGACAAGAACCAAGTGACTAAAGTTTTTCAGTATTTCAGAAGCCATTTTTTTAGATTCTAATAAAGCATTTTGATCAAAAGGTAGGTTTACAAAGCCAATATCTTGGCGAAGTTTAAATTGCTCAAATGAATTTTCTACGTCGGAATGTAATTGCGACTTCGTTCGGTTTTTGCGCGTAGTTATTTTTATCATAGGAGCAATCAAACCATAAATTAAATCAAAGCTCAAACTTGAAACAGGTTTGCCATGCTTAACATAGAAGCACGTTATCATTGATGTTTGCCTGTTGTTTATTTAATAGACTCTTGTAAGATCTCTGAATTAGGAGAAATACATGTTATTTGTACTTTCATTAGCCAGCTTATTTTTCTCTGTTGTGTCCCAAAGTTTGATGGATTTAGTAGGGACATTTTTTATTCTTTATTCATTTTATTTAATTAATAAAAATCAAGATCTTGTGTTTAGAGCAAAAGCTATTTTGAAGTCGAATTATTTTATATTTTTCTATGCATGGGTGTTATGGGTTTTGATTAGCTTTTTATTTGGCGCTAGTAATTATGATCATTTAATAGCGCGCGTTCTGGAATTCAGATGGATGATTTATGTTTTTTGTTATCTGTATGTGCTTGAATTTTTTAATCAGGACTATTTCAAAATTTTTATTTTTAGTTTGGCAGGGATGTGTTTTTTAAGTTTGCATATTTACTTTACAGATATGAATTATGTAGCTGGGAATCCTTTCATGATTGGAGTCGCTAAACGTGCCGGTGGTTTTTTAAACGACCCCATGACTCTGGCGCATGGTTTAGGTCTATTGGTGGCGTTTATACTTGGCTACTGCAGCAAAATGAAAATTATTTTTAACAAATACATTTTATTTTCATTACTATTTATTCTGATCGCCATTTTGATGACTATGACTCGCGGAGTTTGGATAGCTGTTATTACTTCTTTTACAGTTTATTTTTTCATTAAAAGTTGGAAGCAGGCTGTTTTATTTTGCGTATTTGTTTTAATGTTGGCAGGAATCGGCTTTTCAGTTTCAAGTAATTTTAGATCTCGAATTGAACAAACGATGCAGTTTAAAAGTTCATTCGATAATGAGCGCGTTGTTCTTTGGGAAACGAATTGGTATATCATTAAAAATAATCCAGTTTTTGGTATTGGCTACGGCGAAAACAAACACCGGGTACGCGAATTTTATGATCTGCTTAATGTTCCGGTTGGTCAGTTCGAAGGAAATGCTCATAATCAATATTTAAATTTTTTAGCGGGTACTGGGGTGATTGGATTACTGTTTTATTTAATTTGGATTTTTACCAATTTATATTGGGCGTTTGTGTTGTCAAATAACTTAAAGGTTTCCCTGCAGGTTCAAGCTTTGGGGTTTGGTAGCTTTCTGGCGCAAGTTGTATTCCTAGTGGGTGGTTTGACAGAGTCAAATTTTGAACATTCAAAAATAAAAACTATTATTACATTCTTTTGGGCAATTTCTTTTTATGGTTATTATTTGGTTCAAACTAAAAAACAGGAGGGGTTATAAGCATGAAAGTTTATTCAGATATTACAAAAACTATTGGAAGAACTCCACTTGTACAAATGCAGCGCTTATCAAAAGGGTTGGGCGCTGATATTTATTTGAAATTAGAATTTTTCAATCCACTAGGTTCTGTTAAAGACCGAATTGGTTTAAATTTAATTGAATCTGCAGAAAAAGAAGGTTTGTTGAAGCCAGGTATGGAAATTATAGAACCAACATCGGGCAATACAGGCATTTCTTTGGCGTTTGTTGCAGCAGCTAAAGGTTACAAATGCACGATCGTAATGCCAGAAACAATGTCACAAGAGCGCCGGACGTTATTGCTGTTGTTGGGTGCGGAGCTTGTTTTGACTCCGGCGGCAAATGGCATGCGAGGAGCAATTGCAAAAGCATTGCAATTAGTTTCGGAAACAAAAAATTCTTTTTATCCTTCGCAATTTACAAATACTCACAATCCCGAAATTCATCGTCAAACAACTGCAGAAGAAATTTGGTCCGATACAGACGGACAAGTTGATATGGTCGTAAGTGGAGTTGGTACTGCGGGAACAATTACAGGCGTTGGTCAAATCTTAAAACAGCGAAAGCCAAGTATTCAAATGGTCGCTGTCGAGCCATCAGAATCTCCGGTACTAAGTGGTGGCAAGGGTGGGCCTCATAAAATTCAGGGTCTTGGTGCTGGATTTGTACCGACCGTTTTAGACCGTTCGGTGATTGATCAAATTGAACAAATCTCTAGCGATGATGCTTTAAAAATGGCACGAGAAGTAATTAAAAAAGAAGGCATTCCTGTAGGAATTTCTTCTGGAGCAGCAATCGCTGTAGCCTTAAGATTAGCTGCGAAACCAGAAAACAAAGGTAAAAAAATTGTTGTTATAGTTCCAAGCTATACAGAACGCTATCTTTCAACTTTACTAGCACAGGAAGAGCGCGAAAAAGCATCTCAGTTGGTTGCCCAGCCTGTGAGCGAAGAGTGGCTAAAAAAAGTAGATCAAATTTTTTCATAAAAAAGGTACCTGGTACCTTTCAGCCTTAAAGGTACCAGGTACCTTTTGGTAGTTGATGCATCTTTTGGCAAACTGTTTCTATAAATTGACTTAAAACTACGAAAACTCTAGATTTTTGTGGTTCATACCCATCGTTCATATTTGAAGGAGAATCTCTGCATGAGTTCAATGTATTTATTAGCGCCATCAATTGCTGGCTTAGTCGGTCTTGTGATCGCAATTGGTCTTTATTTTCGTGTAAAAGCACAACCTGCTGGAAACGAAACAATGAATCGTATAGCTGGTTATATTCGTGAAGGAGCCATGGCTTTCTTGGTACGCGAATATAAAGTTTTAGCGGCTTATTGTGTAGTCGTTGGCGGGATTTTATTTTTTGCTTTAGGTAAAGAATCTGCATTTTGGTTTGTTATGGGTGCTTTTTTATCTTTATTAGCTGGTTATATTGGTATGAAGGCCGCAACGTTTGCCAACGTGCGAACGACTCAAGCTGCGGCATCTTCAACTAAAGGAAACGCTTTGCTTATCGCCTTAGATGGCGGAGCAGTGATGGGTCTTTGTGTTGCGGGTTTAGGTTTATTAGGACTTGGAGTTCTTTATTATTTTTATCAAAATAATCCATCAGTCGGAACGGTACTACATTCGTTCGCAGTTGGAGCTTCTTCGATAGCATTATTTGCTCGTATCGGCGGTGGTATTTATACTAAGGCTGCTGACGTTGGAGCAGACATTGCTGGAAAAGTAATTGAAAACATTCCAGAAGATGACCCACGTAATCCAGGAGTTATCGCAGATAACGTTGGTGATAATGTGGGTGACGTTGCTGGAATGGGTGCGGATATTTATGAATCCATGGTTGCAGCAATTGTATCTGCAATGGCCATTGCGTTAACAATTGATGCTGATAAATTGCCGAAAATTTTAATGTCTTCGGATGTTAGCCAAGGTCGTTTGTTAGCTGTTGAATTACCATTAATGTTATCAACACTTGGTTTGGTAATCTCGGTTGCAGTTATTTTTATTGCTCGCTTGTTGAAAGATAAAAAACCAGCAACAGTTTTAAGAAGTTCATTAATGTTGCCTCCGGTTTTATTAACTGTCGTTTGTTATTTTGTTTTACCACTATTTGATATTACTCAAAATGTGACTTGGGCATTAGCTGCTGGAGCCTTCGGTGGAGCCTTAATTGGTTTGATCACTGAGTATTACACAGCGATGAAACCAATTCGTTTAGTTGCTGAAGCTGCAAAAACAGGAGCCGGTACAGTTGTTATTCGGGGGTTAGCAGTGGGTATGGAATCGGTTGCGATTCCAACTTTAATTGTTGTGCTTGCGGCATATATTGCTGATCAGTGTTTAGGTTTATATGGAATTGCGATGGCTGCTGTTGGTATGTTAGCTGGAACAGCCGTTGTTATGACTGTTGATGCTTACGGACCGATTGCCGATAATGCGGGTGGAATTTCTGAAATGTCAGGGCTTCCGCCTCACGTTCGTGAAATCACAGATGAATTAGATGCAGTTGGAAATACAACGGCTGCTATTGGAAAAGGTTTTGCAATTGGTTCTGCAATTTTAACTGTGTTAGCTTTATTTAGTGCGTTTAATATGGAAGTTAATCACGTTCGTAACGCTGCCGGTTTGGGAGCGATGCAATTGGATTTAACATCTTCAGGCGTATTGATGGGCTTATTGCTAGGATCTATTTTGCCTTTCTTAGTGGGTTCGACGACAATGACCGCTGTTGGGCGTGCTGCGGGTAAAATTGTTGAAGAAATTGCTCGTCAGTTCAAAGAAATTCCGGGATTACTTCAAGGTAAAGCAGAGCCAGAGCCAGCAAAGATTGTTGATATCGCAACAACGGCTGCATTATGGGAAATGATTTTACCGGGAATGATTGCGGTTGTTGCTCCGATCGTAGTTGGTTTTGTTATGGGTCCTCAGGCATTGGCTGGTTTATTAGCTGGTGGTTTAGCTGTTGGAGCCTCAATGAGTTTATTTATGGCCAATGCGGGTGGAGCTTGGGATAATGCGAAAAAATTTATTGAAAAGGGTGGTCTTCCAGGACACAAAAAAGGTTCTGAAGTTCACAAAGCAGCCGTCATTGGTGACACTGTTGGAGACCCATTCAAAGACACTTCGGGTCCGGGAATTGCAATTTTAATTAAAGTAATGTCTGTTGTTTCTTTGTTAATCGCTCAGTTGATTGCATTAAGATAATTAAACTTAAGTATTAATAAATTATAGTAAATAAAAAAAGCCTTGGTTTTTAAAACCAAGGCTTTTTTGTTTTTCGAGTAGCCGAAGAATGAATATTTTTATTAAAAAATATTCATTAAATCAGTTAGTTACAAGGAATAGTTGCAAGCGTTTCTTCGCCTGCGAAAGTGATCGCTTTGATGATCGCCTTTTCTTGTTTTGAGCGTGTGCTTCTTTTTATTGTTATTGAGTAACCGCCATCTAATAGTTCATCTGTTTTGCAGAAAAGAACTACATTTTTTGCCTTTGGAATTCCAGGACCAAAACTAGCTAAAGTATCAACACAAACAAGTTCTGCTAAAACAGAGCTTCCTATTATTGTCATTTCGCTAAGTGTAGCTGTTTGCAAATCAGCAGAGAAATTTACAGTGTAACCGGCGTCTCTTAATTTTGGATCTACGCAAATTTTGGCTTCATTTATTAAGCCACCTGTTTCGCGGATTTCTGCAATTGAAGAAACCTGTGCGAAGGCTTTAGCTGAAGTTAAAGCCAAAATTGTTAGACATGACAAAACTACTAAATTTTTCATAAGTATCCTTTTCTGATCGCCTTTATAGGTCGATCTGGTTGTGGGTTGTTTGAGTGATTGGAAACAACGCCATTGTTAAATTATAAATTGAATCTTTTGTTTCGGCTGAATCAACTAACTGAGCCACATCGGCTCTGAATTTTTTCAGCAATTTTTTTAACTCAGGAATTCGGTTTTGATCGATCGCAAAAGTTAATGAAGTGTGTTCGCGAATTTCTATTGAATCTGTTTCTAAAGAACTTTGGGCTTTTTGCAAAAATTGTCTTTGCAGTTGTTTAGCAACTAAAGAGGTAACTCCGGGTTGGATGGTGCTTGTTGCTCCTGATGATTTATCGATCCAACCACCATCTTCTTTTAACGAAATTAATTGCATAGATATTAAATCGCGAATTGCCTGCTGAGCTTCGTTTAAGGTTATTCCTAACTGCTGACTGATCCATTCTGGAGTTCCTTGAAAATTTTCAACTTGGATCAGCTCTAGTATTGCTTGATGATACCAATCGGACATTGCCGCGAAGGTTTTTAAATTTAATGGTTCAAACAGGAATCCACTTTCCATGGCGTGTTCAGCGCAGAATATACTAAGTTCAGTTGAGGATAATCCTAAGCGAGAAGCCAATCTTTTCATCATAGTAGGACCCACAGATTTGCGATTACTCATGATTTTCGATAATGAGGAAGGGTCTATGTCTAAAAACTTAGCAAACGCGCGCAATGAATAATTGGCATTTCGCTCTTGGCGTTGCTTAAGTTCTGTTTTTAGAAAGGCACTAAAAGTTTGCATGGGTAACTGATAAACCATGTTTAATTTTAATGATAGTCCTATGCATTATTAAAACCCACAAACTGTGGGTTTTTTTTGACCCACAGTCTGTAGATAAGAAAATTTTACATTTTCGAATATGACATCAATCTAAAAAATAAGCGATAATAGTCGCTGCCTATGCGACAGATGAAAGTTACTGAACTTAGTTTAATTGAAGCTTTTTTTACCAGCTTAGTGGTTGGTTTAGCAGAAACTTATTTCCCAGCATTTTCTTTAGCGAAAGGGGCTAGCCCAATTGAGGCCGGAATTCTGGTTTCATTGCCGATGATCTTTGCGGTGTTATTTCAGTTTGTCGTATTGAGAAAATTAAAGAATTTACCCGTATCGACATGGGTGCCACTTGCCACTGGGATTCAAGTTGTATCGCTAGTTTCGTTAACTGCATTTTCAACTTTTGAAATTTTAAATCCGGTCATTTATTTATTGATAATTTATTCTATGTATTGGGCTGGATTTTATTCAGCAATTCCAGCATGGAACAGATGGGTTTCCGAATTGGTTTCATTTGAAGATAGTCAGAAGTACTTTTCAATGCGAACGCGAGTTGTTCAAGTTGGAATTGTGGCTGGACTTTTTATGGGTGGTTTTTTACTTCACTTTAAGCAATTGAATTGGCCTGCAGAATATTTGTTTGCAAGTCTATTTGCTGTTTGCGCAAGTCTTAAGTTTTTAACTTTTAAGTTATTTAGAAAACAAACGCCAAGTTCAGCTACAATTCATTTTGATAAAGAAAAAGCTATTGCATTGTTTAACAAGCATAAAACATTTTTTATTAGATGTGCCGTGTTTAACTTTTCTGTTTTTTTCTCTGCCCCATTTGTTGCATCTTATTTGTTAAGCGAAAAGAAATTATCCTATGATCATTTTATGTGGGTTATGATTGGTTTATTTGCTGGAAAAATTTTGATGACGCTGGTTTTGTCAAAAATTAGGAAAAATGTTTCAACATCTTCATTATTGTTTTATGGAGCTATTTGTTCAGCTCCATTGCCGCTGTTATGGATGTATTGTACGACCTTGCCCTTGATGATTTTGTTGCAAGTTGTTTCCGGTACAGCCTGGGCCTGTTGGGAAGTTGGTTTATCATTAAACTTTTTTAAACATTTACACGAAGATGATAAAATTGAAGTTGTTTCGATCTATTATTTATTAAATGTTGCGACTCAGGTATTAGGAACTTTAATAGGCGCATTTATATTAAAATTTATTATTCATGAAAACTATGACATGTTATTTGTTTTTGCAGGGGTTGTAAGATTTATTTGTGCCTATGGAGTAAAAAATCAAAGCTTTGGCAACGAAATCCGCAGTCAGAAGTTTCAATTTTAAATTGGATTTGATAAAAAATTAAATTATAAAACTAAAAAAATCGCTGGTGCCATTGCCATCTGGGTCTGTTGTAACGAGCCATTTGTTTTGCCAGCGACATAGCCCCTCGGTTTTAATGGGCAGGTCGAATTGCCATTGGTCTAAAATTTTAAAATCAGCTAAAGAAATTTTAAATAAAGAACTACCTAAAACTTTTCCATCATCAAAACTATTTTTGGTGTCTTCAGCGACAGCTAAAGCGTAAAGATAATTATCAAAAAGACATAACTCGCTTCCGTGCAAGGGAATGTTTTCAATTTCTCCAAAATCTATTTGTTGAATCGTCTTTATTTTTAAAGTTTTTGAATCAACATGTATAATTGAACTTAAATTGTCTGCGACTCCTCTATTTAAAAATAGATAATTATTATTATAGTAAGCAGCGCCTTCAATATTTATTAAAGGTAATTGATACGAAATATTTTTAAATAAAGAAGTAAAATCTAAAGGTTTAAAGTTATTGGTTGTTAAATCAAAAATTAAACACTGTGTACGATTATTTTTAGAACCTGATGGAATAAGTAAT
The DNA here is from genome assembly GCA_049301055.1 of Pseudobdellovibrio sp. Classification (GTDB taxonomy): domain Bacteria; phylum Bdellovibrionota; class Bdellovibrionia; order Bdellovibrionales; family Bdellovibrionaceae; genus Pseudobdellovibrio. Next base: position 130,023 of record JBAQKN010000032.1, read on the forward strand.
ATTTTATTCGAATCTGTTCCAGATTGAAGCAAGGCTTCGAAGTCAGGTTTAAGTTTTTTTCGTTCCATGTAATTTTTAGGAAGAGCTGGGGCTTTGGTCCAAAAGTATTTGGTCCACATATTTGGAGTAGTTAATTCGTATAAGCAATATTGATCGTCGCAACAAGTGAAAATACGATCGTTAATATTCAGCAAGGAACTTGCTGAATTAATTTCGAATGTACTTAAGTGTAAGGGGTTAAGAGTAATTTTTTTCAAAGTGCTTTTATTTAACTACTTTTGAAACCGGATTATGGCTTCGCCGCTAATGCGAATTGTATTGTCCGGACCAAAGGCCTCTGTTTTAACAGTGTAAATAGGTTTACCTTCTTTTTCTGTGATGACTTCTAGGCGGTATTGTAAAGTTTCATCAAGATAAACGGGGGCATGAAATTTTAAAGTTTGATTTAAGTAAACGGCTCCGGGGCCTGGAAATGTGTTTGCAAAAATCTTTGAAAAAAAAGATGCCGAAACCATTCCATGAGCAATGCGCCCTTTAAAACCTTGCTCCTTTGCTTTTTCATCGTCGAAATGCACAGGATTGAAGTCCCCACAAAAATCTGCAAATTTTTTGATGTAATTGTCTGTGATTTTAATTTCTTCTTGGTACTTATCGCCAATTTTCATTTGTATGCCTTTTGTTAAATTTACATTGTTCTGAATTTAATGTGCCAGTCTTTCGAAAGTTGTTCGCGATCATCGGGGTGGGCAATCTGAATCAAAGCTTTGGCACGTTCGCCTAAGCTTTTTGCGTAAAGATCGGCAACACCGTATTCCGTAGCGACGAAGTGGATGTGCGCTCGCGAAGTAACGACACCGGCGCCTTCTTTTAAAAAGGGAACAATGCGCGGTTGGCCTTTTTTAGTTCGAGATGAAATTGCGATTATTGGTTTACCTTGATGCGATAAAGAGGCACCCCTAATAAAATCAATTTGACCACCAACACCCGAAATAATTTTTGAACCAATCGAATCGGCGCAGACCTGTCCTGTTAAATCAATTTCAACTGCAGAGTTAACAGAAACAACTCTTGAGTTGCGTGCAATAAAGGTAGGGTTATTCACATAGTCAGCTTCAAGTACAAATACCGAAGGGTTGTCATGAACGTAATCATATAATTTTTTTGAACCCATCATAAAAGTGCAGACACTACGTCCCTGATGAAAAGTCTTTTTAGTATTATCAACAGCTCCACTTAAGATAAGATCAAGTATTCCATCGCTCCACATCTCTGTGTTTATTCCTAAATGTTTATGATTTTTTAAAGCTAGCATGACTGCATTTGGTATTGAACCAATGCCAGCCTGTAAACAAGAACCATCTTCGATTAATCCAGCAACAAAGTTTCCAATTTTTATTTCATCAGGCGTAAGTTCAACTGATTTGGTGGTAAAAAGTTCGTGATCATTTTCGATGGCATAATTAATTTGAGATACGGCTAATAGCCCATCACCAAAGGTGCGGGGCATTTGCGGATTAAATTCGGAAATAATGCATTTTGCAGATAGAGCGGCAGCCTTTGCAATATCAACACTTGTTCCTAATGAAACGAAGCCATTTTTATCAGGTGGAGACGTTTGGATGAATGCAAAATCAATTTTAATAATTCCATTTTTAAAAAGTTTAGGCATTTCTGAAAGAAAGCATGGGATATAATCGATACGGTCAAAATCAATAGCAGCGCGAATGTTTGCTCCCACAAATAAGCTACGTACTTTAAAAGTATTTTTATATTCCGGTTTAATATATTCTAAATTGCCTTCGGTATGCATGTGATAAATTGTAATATCGGTTAGCTCTGAAGCGCGTTCGACTAAAGCTTTGATTAGTATATGAGGAGTTGCGGCGGCTCCATGGATAAATATATTTGAACCTGACTTGATATTTTTAATTGCTTCAGCGGCACTGCAATATTTAGGATTAGTTGTGTTTATTATCATTTTGATCTGCCTTTGCAAAACTTATTTTATTGAAGTTTGGTCATTCCATATTTTTTATATATTTTTTGAATGACATCTTGGTTTTCGATATTCTTATAAGCAATTCCCAATCGTTTTAGTAACTCTGGAGCGCTATTTTTAGAAAGTGCAAAAGTTCTTTCGCTTGAAAGTGATAATGGGTAAATTTTTTCAAAGTGGACTTTGTTAATTTGCGAATCCTCTTTGCTCATCATTTTTAAAGTGTGATTCAGAAGGTCTTCATCCATGGCGACATAGTTAACACGTTTGGTAATGATTTTGCGAATAAGGCTGTGATCTTCTGCGGATTCATCTAAGGTTGCTCCTAAAGCAAGAACATCGCTGCTCCAGGCGTAGCCACGAGTAATTCCAATTAATTTTCCTTTAAATATTTTTTTATTAAAGGGTTTTGGTTGGTTTGATTTTAGCCCATAAATCCATATTTTTCTTGGTAAGCGTGGGCCTAGCCAAGTTAGAAAAAGTTCTCGTTCTGCAGTTATTCCGGAAGGATAGAGTAAAATATTTTTTTCTTCATTGGCCATTTGTAAAGCACGTTTCCAGGGAAAAAATGAAATTTCAATATTTTTAATTTTTTGATTTTGAGTGTTTTTTGCTGCTTCTTTTAGTACTTCCTGAAGAATTTCAGTCATTATTCCTGCAGGTCTGCCATCTTCGCCTATGTAGCTAAATGGCGGAAATTCAGCGGTAACAATTCGAAACGAATCGCTGTAATCATCTGATGCAACAGCGGTAGCAATGTTTAAAAAAAATAAAAATGATAAAGTAAATATAAAAGAATTCATCAGCAGAAATCCTTAATTTTTAAAACTTTTAATTATAAAATTTAAGAAAAGTTTTTAACAAAGTTTTGATGTATTCTTTTATCATTATAAGGATCAGAGTCAATATGATCAGTCAAATTAAGTTCGCTTGGTAAATAGCCAGAACGAATGGCTAAAACGCCAATGATATCTTCTGTTATTATAAAATCAATCCGCCATGTTCGATAAGATAATGTCCAATAACTATTATTTTGTTCGACTCTTTTTTTGTGACAATTTGTCGGATCATATTCAAGTTGTCTTAAAATAAAAGATCTTATTTCATGCACTCCGTTGATTTCTAAAAATCCAATTTCTTCTTCGGCTGAAGGCGAAATTGAAACGGTCATTTTCTTATGACCAGAGCTTTCTAACCATTCTATTTTAGCATCATCAATACGATCTGATTCTGGGTGATAGGGTTTGATATCATAAATCGGAGTCCCATCTAATAAATCATTTGGTCCTAGTTCAATTTTTAATCCATCGACAGAAATTAATTCGACGCAACTTAAGCCAATAGCGTTAGGTCGATAGGGTGCGCGTGTTGCAAATACACCAATTTTACGATCGGATCTTGGTGTTTGTACTAAAGGCTTCCAATTATTATTTTTATGAAATCCAAAAATTATCCAAACATGCGAGCAGCCGGCTAAATCGGTTACAGCTTGTTCAAAATTTTTATTAGGTTCAAGTTTTAGAAAAGCAGGTTCACTTAAAATATCTGGTTGGCGACCGGCTTGATAGGGCTCAATCTGTTTAGAGTGAATAAATCCAATTGGATTAAGAACTAATTGCATTGGCTTCATTCCATTGGCGGCGCCATTCGTAACCGGCAATGGCTGCGGCAACTCCTGCATTTAAAGAATTTTTGATTCCAAAAGTCTCAATTTTGCGAACTTCATCACATAAGGCTAATTGATCAACCTCTAAACCAAAGCGTTCATTGCCAATAACAAATGCAGTTGGTTTTTTACTTTCAAATGGAGCCGACATAATTAAAGATTTTGCAGTTGTTTCTAGTCCGATAATTTGAAAACCTTCGGCCTTTAGTTTGGAAATTGCTTCAGAAAAAGTAGTTGTTTCCCAAGGAATAACATAACTTGCGCCTAAGGCTGCTTTTTCGACTTGAACCTGATGCGGAGTCGGTGTGTAGCCACAAAGCCAAATTTTTTGCGCACCCAAAGTGTCGGCCGTGCGAAATAGGGATCCAACATTAAAAGCCGACCGCATATTGTCGACAACGAAATGTAATGGCACTCGGGGAGTAACTAAGTGATCGCGATCGTGTGAAGAAACTAAAAAGTCATCATCTTGAACAGATTTTTTTAAAGCGCGTTCAAATGGCACAGCAATAGTCGAAAAATGCTTCAAAGTCATTTGCGTCGTAAGGTGTTTAGTGTAAGTAGATAATTTTTTTAAGATGGGATCTGTCGATTGACTTAAAGATTCAATACAGAAAATAAGTTGCTCTAAAAGTTGATTGTCAAACAAACCATCAGCAGAATCTTTTTCTAAGCCGCTAAAAAGTTGATAAATTTCTTCGAGTTTTTTTTTCTCTGATGAATCCATATTATTTTACTCGGCTTCCTGCTTTTGCGCCCAAATCGGGTGATAAGACAAATAAATCTGTCCCCCCGTCGCCAGCAGCTAAAATCATACCTTCACTTATTCCAAATTTCATTTTGCGCGGCTTTAAATTCGCGCACACTAAAACATGACGGCCTAATAATTTACTTGGGTCATAAGCTGATTTAATTCCAGCGATAATCTGTTTTGTTTCGCCAGGTGCTAATTCAACTTTGATTTTAAGAAGCTTGTCTGCTTCTTTAATTTCTTCAGCTTCAATTATTTTTGCAATACGCAAATCCACTTTCATAAAGTCTTCAAATTCAATTAGCTCAGAAAGTGCCGCAGCAGATTGCCCAGAAAGTGCCTTGGCCATTTGCCCAACGGCTGACGCACTTGTTTTTGCAACGGCGGGCGCACTTGTTTGTCCAGAAAGTGCCGTGGCCATTTGGGCGTAGAAATTTTTTTGTTCTTCGATCATGGCTTTGATTTTATCTGGGTCTACACGGCTGGCTAAGTGAACATAGTCATTTACTTTGTGGTTGGTTAAAGTCGTCTTTAGGTCAGACCATTGGTATGATTTTTCACCCAACAAATGGGCTACTTGATCAGCCATTTTTGGTAGGACAGGTTTTAAATAAATTGCTAACAAACGAAACGCGTTTAAAGTGGTAGTAATTACTTTTTTGGTTTCATTTGGATTTGCTTCTAAGGTTTTCCACGGTGCTTTTTCGTCGAAATATTTATTTACCTGATCTGCTAGTTCACGAATTGCTGTAGTTGCTTTTGCAAAATCACGTTGTTCATAAAGCCCAGCAATTTTTTCTTGATCCGCACGAATTTGTTCTAATATTATTATTCCATCCGCATCAAGTTCGCTTAAAATACCATCCATTTTCTTGGTTAACATTTGCGCGCCACGCGAAGCTAGATTTACAATTTTTCCAACTAAATCAGAGTTTACACGAGACGTAAAATCTTCAAAGTTAAGATCTAAATCGTTTACAGAGCCGTTTATTTTAGTCGCGTAGTAATACCGTAAAAATTGTGGATCAAGGTGATTCAAATAAACACGTGCCGAAATAAAAGTGCCTTTTGATTTACTCATTTTTTCGCCATTAACCATGACGTGACCATGAACTAAAACTTGAGTCGGAGTTTTAAAATCAGCGCTTTTTAAAAGTGCAGGCCAAAACAGAGTGTGAAAATAAACGATGTCTTTTCCAATAAAATGATAAATTTCAGTTTTAGATTCTGTCGACCAGAAGTCAGATAGGTTGCGATTGTTTTGCTTAGCCCATTGATCTGTTGCAGATACGTAGCCCATTGGGGCATCTACCCAAACATAGAAAAATTTTCCAGGTTCGCCAGGAATCCCAAACCCAAAGTAAGGTTCGTCTCTTGAAATATCCCAATCACGTAAATCTTCGTTAAACCATTCCATCATTTTTTTTGAAACTTCCGGTGCCGCATGATTTGGAAGCCATTCCGTTAAGTAGTGCTTAAAATCATTTAGGCGAAAGAAAATATGATCCGATGCCTTTTTGACAGGTTTAGTGCCGCATAAAGAACACCCGGGATTAATTAAGTCATCATGAGAATAAGTGGCCCCGCAAGCATCACACGAATCACCATATTGATCGACGCTTTTGCATTTAGGGCAAGTGCCTTTAACAAATCGATCGGGTAAAAACATTTTATCATGTTCACAATAAAGTTGCTGAATTGGTTTTTTATGAATATGACCTTTGGCCTTCATGCGCTCGTAAAACAATTCGCATAATTTTTTATTTTCTTCCGAGTTTGTAGATCCATAATGATCAAAGGCAATCGAAAAATCTTTAAAGTCAGCAGTGTGATCAGCAAATGATTTTGCAATTAATGTTTCGGGCGTAATGCCTTGTTCGCGTGCCTTAATCATAATCGGCGTACCATGTGTATCATCCGCACAAATAAATAAGCATTCGTTACCGCGCATTTTTTGAAAGCGAGAGAAAATATCGGCTTCGATATGTTCTAGCATATGGCCTAGATGAATGGGGCCATTGGCATAGGGTAAAGCGCATGTCATTAGGATTTGTCGTTTCATGAGACACCTCGTTGCAGAATATTAAATAGAGTAATTAAACTTCTAACTGAATTTTATCTAATAAATCAGGGTCAGATAAAACTTTTTCTCCGCCAATGGCAATTGCTGTTAACGGGTTGTCGGCAATACGAACTGGAATGCGAACTTCCATTTCGATTTTTGCGCAGATGTCGCGAATTAAAGCTCCACCGCCAGCTAAGACAATTCCATTATCAATAATATCAGAAACCAGTTCGGGTGGAGTTTTTTCGATCGCATTAAGAATACTGTGAACAATAATTTGAATTGAATCTGATAACGCTAAACCGATTTCTTCTGAAGTGATAATTTGTTTTCTAGGGAAGCCAGTATCTAAATCGCGGGCTTCAATTTCTAAAGATCTAATGTTTTTCTTAGGCAGTGCTGTGCCTAGTTCAATTTTTAATTTCTCAGCAATTTCTTCCGTGATGACTAAGCGTTTTGTATCTTTAATATGGCGAATTATTGCTTCATCAAATTTATGGCCGCCCATTTTTAGTGGTTCGCAATAAACAATATCAGCTAAGGCAATGACCGCAATTTCAGTAGTACCACCACCAATATCAATAATCATTTGGCCAGAAGCTTCTTTGATGGGTAGTCCTGCGCCAATAGCGGATGCCATGGGTTCATCAATTAAAAATGTGCGACTTGCGCCCGCTGAACGGCAGGCTTCGATGACAGCTTTCTTTTCAACTTCAGTTACCCCGTAAGGCATTGATACAACTACTTTAGGACGTGTGATATTGTTTGCTTTTAAGACTTTGGAAATAAAATATTGCATCATTAATCGTGTTGCATCGAAATCGGCAATGACGCCATCGCTGACGGGTTTGATGGTAATGATGTGGCCTGGGTTTTTTTTACTGACTTCGATACCTTCAAGCCCGATTCCTAAAACTTTTCTTTTTTTTGCATTTGTCATTGAAACCATGACTTGGCTAGGCTCATTTAAGACAATACCTTTATCGCGTATTGCGATTAAAGTATTAGCGGTTCCAAGGTCGATATACATATCGGCCCCAGCTGAAGAAGAAGATCCAAATAACCAATTTAGCATTTATTTAAAACCAATCTATTTTTTGTAACCAATGTTTCCGTCAAACGGAAAACTGATGAAGGCTGAAATTGACGAAAATGAATTATTCAAATTCAAATCAAACTCTGCTCCGTAGTTCATTTCTTTATTTTGAAACCATTCGGCTCCAATTGCAAACTGAGTTTCAGTTTTAGTTTTGCTATTGGTTAAATCAACAAGCTTGTCGGAGCTTACAAATGTAATCGGCAACGCTACGTAAGGAATCATTTCGCCATAGCGTGTGTCTGCTTTTTTACTAACGATCGGAGCAAATTGAATATTATAAAAATTTGCAGATTCTTTGATAGTACCGTTATCTGTACTGTGTCGAGTGTAAGTTGCCGCTAAGCGAAGTCCAGCTGCGGGCTGGCGATCGATGTCTGGAATGGGAATCCATTTCGCTGAGGCTGTTGTCCAGAAGTCTGTTTTGCCTCCGCCGAGTTCAACACGCGCGTTGATGCCATCGATTAGGTACATATCGTAAAATGCACCAACATTAAAACCGCCGCCATCTGAAACTATTAATTGAGGCGCTAAGCCCAATTTATAATAACCTTCTGGAAGTAATTCAGCCGTTTCGTTGATTGCCTGAAAGGCGAAAGCTGGCCTAGATAAAATAAAAGCTGTTAAGAAGATGAAACCAATTTTTAATAATTTTACTGTGTTCTGTTTTTTCATATCTGTATCGTAGCCACCTCGACTTTAGTTTGACAAGAAAGATGAAAGGTTGTGACATAAATTAGTGAAAAAAATGAATCTTAGCGTTGTTGTGGTCTGTTTAAATGAAGAGGCAAATATTGAAAGATGTTTAAACTCTGTTCAATGGGCTGATGAAATCCTAGTATATGATTCTGGATCAACTGATAAAACTATTGTTATTGCACAAAGCTTGGGCGCCAAAATCGTATCTGGAGAATGGTTTGGGTTTGGACCTACTAAAAACAAGGCTGTCAGTTTGGCAAAGCATGATTGGATTTTGTCTGTTGATGCGGACGAAGAAGTTTGCCATAATTTAGCTTTTGAAATTCAAAATAGTGCACTTGTTTCAGAAGTTGCCTATAAAATCCCAAGACTATCTAGATATTTAAATCATTGGGTGCGTTATGGCGGCTGGTACCCAGATTATCAAATACGCTTATTTCATCGAAAATTTAGTCAATGGAATCAAAATCTGATTCATGAGAAGGTTGAGGCGGCTAAATATCAAAAATTAGCGCGGCCGCTGTTTCATTATGTTTTTAAAAATATTGAACATCATGTGCAAACAAATAACAAATATTCGACTTTGCTTGCAAAGAAAATGTGGGATTCGGGATATCGATTTTCGTGGTTTCAATTTTTAACAAAGCCCTGGGTTAAATTTATTGAATGCTATATTTTGAAGTTGGGATTTTTGGATGGATGGGTTGGTTTTTTAATAGCTAGAAGTGCAAGTTATTCCGTTCTCTTGAAATGGTCTAAACTTAAAGAATTAGGGATGAAAGCGTGAAAAAAATTTTTCTTTTTGGAGCTTTAAGTTTTTCAGTTTTTACAAATGCGCAGGCTTTGAAGTATCCAAAAATTTTGGAATGGCAAGGGTCGCCAATAATTGAATTTATTAATAACAAAAAAGCAATTTTGAAAAAAGATCAGCCTTTGAAAAATTCTTTTGTTGTAGTTACCGCGAATGATGACGAGGTACAGTTGCAATTTTCGTATGGTGAAAAAATCACGATACAGGCGAAATCAAGAATACAAGTGCCGCAAGTAAGCCCGGATACCGGAGAAGCGAATGAATTGTTTATTTTTGATGGAGTCATTCATTATAAATCAGATGTAACCGAATCAGAATCAAAATTAAAAATAAAAAGCGCATTTTTTGATTTAAAGTTGCCTGCAGTTATAGATGCTATAGTAAGTATTGATAAGAAAAAGCCGTCAACAAAGTTTCTGGTTGTAAAAGGAGAACTTTCGGTAACTTTTTTAGATTTCGAAAAAACAGTTGTGATCAAGTCGGGCGAGGCTGTTACATTTACTGGTGAAAAAGATGAATCTGGTAATGTTAAGTATGATTACTTTTTAGAAGGTAAAAAAGCTCCGCATGGGCGCATTGAAGAAATTGAAAAAGTTGATATATCGGCGTACTTTGAAAAAGAAAAAGAAGTGTTAAAGGCCAAGGCTGCTGTTGTTCAAAATAAAAAAGCAATTGAAGCTTTGAAGAAAAAGAAGTTAAAAAAATATTTAGATTCTTTTCTGTGTCATGAACCCTTGGGGCAGCGCGACGAATGTTACTGGAAAAGTATAGAAAAAAAATGTTTTCGTTTTCGATGTAATGTCAGCGGCCAGTGGGGCGATGAAACAGAAAGACCACAGATTGAAAAATGCAATTTACCAGCCGCAGCTACAGCATGTGACTACTAAGACCAAGGACTAGGAATCAATTCTTTCAAATTGAGTGTTTGTTATTCAAATAAAGTATTGAAAGACTTTATTCATGATAAATACAATCCTATCTTTATTTTTTGCGATGACTCCAAGCCCTAGTAACTACGAAAAAGTTATTACAACCATAAATCAAATTAACCAAGCCTACCCAGGAACCACCAAAATTATTTCTATTGGTGTTTCTGATAAAGGAGTTCCAATTCAAGCCTTACAAATTGGGTCTGGAAGTGTGAACACATTGGTTGTTTCGACTCATCATGGAAATGAATATGGATCAACAGCCGTAGCCTTGGGTGTTGCTGAAAACTTGGCGAAGAATCCTATCGAAGGGCAAACTGTTTATGTGGTTCCGGTATTAAATATTGGTGGTTACAATACTTTGAATAGATTTGAAACAGGCGTTAACGGAAGTTTTGATCCGAATCGAGATTACCCTGGGCCATGTAAAAAAGGTTCAACATTTAATTTGAAATCGACAAAAGCAATCTCGGACTTTTTAGTAGAAAAAAATATTCAAGTTTCAGCTACGCTACATACATTTTTTCCAGCAGTTGTTTACCCATGGGGAATTTCAACTCATGACTTATCAACGCCTTACGATGCTCCGTATATTGAGCTAGTCAAAGCGGCTACTGAAGAAAGTGGCTACCAAACTGGAAATAATACTGAAGTATTATATCCAGCAGACGGAACTTTTGAAGATTATACGTATTGGAAGCATGGCATTTGGAGTTTGTTGTTTGAACTTGGATTTTCTCATGCGCCGGATCAGACTGCTGTGAAAAATATGGTAGATGTCAATGTTCCAGGACTGCGTCGCTTTTTAACGACGTCGCCAAAGACACGCGTTGCTATGCATAACTTTACCGGCTCTTGCGATGCGCGCCTTATGAAAAGAATTTTATTAGAGTAAGACATGCTAACAGAAAATAATCATTTTCAGTATGGCCGAATTAATGACGACATCGAAGTGTTTTTCTCTAAACTAGGGAAAAATGCCAGGCCAATTCTAAGTGGATATGAAGAAGCAAAACTTGCCGCTTTGAAAATTAAATTAGCAGCTAATAACCAGGTTCTTGAACTTTGTGTTTCTGGCGGAATAGACAGTGAGGTGATGTTGATTTCATTTCTTGAAGCTAAAGTTGACTTTAACGTTAATATTTTAAAATTTAAAAATGACTTCAATGATTACGATACGTTTAATGTTATCGAGTTCTGTAAGCAAAAAAATCTTAAAATAAATATTATCGAATTGGATATAATTTCTTTTTTTGAATCAGGTCAGTCTCTGGTTTATGGAAGCAAATACCAGTGTCAGTCTCCGCAAATTGCTGTGCATTTATGGATGCTGGATCAAGTTAAAGGTTATCCTGTATTATCAGGAAATTTTATTTATCCAATGAAAACAGAGTCTGGTTTTTTCTATGTAGGGCTACCGGGCGAACTGCACTGTGCATACTTTCGTTATTTTGACTTAAATAAGCGTGAAGGTGTGCCTTGGTTTTTAATCTATACAGCTGAATTGTATCAGTCTTTTTTTAATACAAAATCAATTCAAGCACAATTGCGAAGTGAGCCTGAAAATCAACTAGAGTTTTCATACGTAATGAAATGTCAGATTTATAATGAGGCTGGATTTAATGTAAAGCCACGGCCAGACAAGTACACTGGTTTTGAAAAAGTTCGAAAATATTATGATGATAAATTTGGAACATTGAACGGTACCAAATTTGATGAATTATTTCGAAAACCATTGGAAGAACTTTTTCCATTTCCAAAAGAGTTTCTACAGCTGATACCTAATCAAGATGTTGATTAGGTAAAACTAAACAACATATTTAAATAAGCAGATAAACTGACAAATGCTTCCAGCTAAGACGCAAAGATGCCAAACTCCATGGAAGTGCCGAATTTTTTCATCAAGTAGGAAAAAAACAATTCCAAAAGTGTAGGCTAATCCACCGGCGGCTAGCCACCAAAATCCAGCGGTTGAAAGTGATTCCATAAGTGGGTTTATGGCTAGAACAATAATCCACCCCATCAGTGGATAGATGATTAGGGAGTATTTGCGGGTTTTTTTTCCTAAGATTACTTCTTGTATAATTCCAATTAAAGCAAGTCCCCAGACGGCTCCAAATAATGACCAGCCCCATACGCCGCGTAAAGAAATTAATGTGAAGGGGGTGTAACTTCCAGCAATCATTAAATAGATCGAGATATAATCAAGTTGTCTGAAAATATCTTTAAGCCGGCCCTTTACACTATGATAAATTGTGGAAACCGAATAAAGCAAAATCAGCATGAAGCCATAGATACTAAAGCCAACAATGCGCCAAATGTCGCCCTTGTTTATGGCAATTGTTAGAAGCGCTGTTGCTCCGATGAAGGCGAGTACGACCCCAAGTAAATGACTGATGCTGTTGAATTTTTCGCCTTTATACATTTTAGAAGGTTAGGGTACGCAAGATGAGATTGCAATGAGCATCGCAACGAACTTTAAAGTTGTTCGTGTCACGCAGTGTGTTTAGTATTATGAGAAATACTAAACAATTAAACAGTGAGTATAAGTAAAGGAATTGGTAAGCAAGCTTATGGAAAAAACAGATGATCTAGCCGTTTTTATTTTCTTTGCAGTTGGGATTGCGCTTACAATTGTGGGTATTTTAATCGCAAGAAAATTTATCATTGCAGCTAATAAAGAAAACTAAGTGTGCTCTATTTTAAAGGCTATTAAAAAAGTGGCGACTAAAGCTCCGGTTGCTCCATAAATAAATGACCAGTGTGATCCAAAATGATCCCATATACTTCCACAGACAGTGCTAGCAATTACTGTAGAAATTCCGGTCATGGTTCCTAGTACACCAAGCGCAGATGCTTTAAGATTTGAACTTTTAACTTCGATTAGATCCACAGCAAGGGCTTTACTAACGCCATCTGTGGCGGCCATATATAGGCCGTAAATTCCAAATAAAAACCAAAAATGCCAAGCTGATGAAGCGACTGAAAAACCCAAATAAGTTGCGGCAAAAGTAGTTAAGCCAAAAAGTAAAACATATTTTCTTGGGAAACGATCAGAAAGTTTTCCTAAACTGGGACTTGTTAAGGCATAGGTTAAATTATAAAAGCAGTACATAAGAATAATTAAAGTGCTGCTTACGCCATGCTGTTTTGCTTGAAGTAAAATAAAAACATCACTTGAGTTCGTCAGGCAAAAGACACTCCAGAAGATTACTAATTTTTTAAAATCCTTTGGCAGTTCTTTCCATTTTAGGGATACTGTATGTTTTTTACTTTGTGCTTGCTGCGGCTTAATTTGTTCTTTTACAAAAAGCGTAAAGCCAACTGAAATTAATCCTGGAATCACGGCTAGGTAAAATAAATTACGCATATTCGAATCTACATAATTTAAATATAATAAAGTTAGCAAGGGGCCAATGGTAGCCCCAAGCGTATCCATTGCGCGATGCCAACCAAGGGCTGCACCACGGGTTTTTAAGCTGACAGATTCTATGAGTAAGGCGTCTCGGGGAGCACCACGAAGCCCTTTTCCAGTTCGATCTAACGAGCGAATGAACAGCACATGAGTCCATGACGAAGCAATTCCTGTTAGAGGTTTTGCCACTGCAGATAATAAATAGCCGAAGACAATAAATGGTTTGCGTTTGCTAATTCGATCGGACAATGTTCCCGAGAAAGTTTTCATTAAGCTTGCAACAGACTCAGCAAGGCCTTCGATTAAGCCAACAGAAGTCATTGAGGCGCCAAGCACAGTGGTTAAAAAAATGGGAGTGATCGGGTAGAGCATTTCGCTAGACAAATCTGCAAAAAAGGAAACAAGGCCAAGTTTGATTACTGTTGGATTAAGAACTTTTTTGGATTCTAATTTTGTATCTACCATTTATGTTGCTTATCATAACTTTCACAGTGCTGGCTATTGGCGTTTTCTTTGATTTGTGACCATTTAGACGCGGCTTGCGTAGGATTATTTTACGATTGAGATTTAAAAAAAAGAGCCGATAATAACAGCTGTTACTAAACCTACCCAGGAGCTTCTATGGCAAATCCAGTTTTGAATGAAAAAGTATTGGACCGAGTCCAAGATTATAGTGCTACCGAAAAAATGACAATTGATGGAACCGTTAATAAAACAGGTTTGTTAATTCTTTTAACGATTGTTGGAGCCGTCATAGGTTGGAATTCTCCGAGTCCAATGCTGATGATTATGTTTTTAATTGCGACATTGGTTTTAGTTTTTATGATTAGTCGCAAGCCCGAGCGTGCAGCTGTTATGTCGCAGCCATATGCATTGATGGAAGGTATGATCTTAGGAGCCATCTCTTCATTTTATTCTGCAGTTTATCCAGGGATCGTATCCAATGCGCTGATGTTAACACTAAGCTGTTTGGCCATAATGTTAGGTTTATATAAATTCAAAATAATTCGTGTAACGGAACGGTTTAAATCAGTGTTGATGGCTGCAACAATGGCTATTGGAGTAACTTATTTAATCAGTATGATTATGGGTTTTTTTGGTACTCACTTGCCAATGATTCATGAAAGTTCACCCGTGGGTATTGCTTTTTCCGTTATTGTTGTTGGTGTTGCTGCGTTTAACTTACTTCTAGATTTCGATCTTATTGAACAGGCCTATCAGCGTGGATCGCCTAAATACATGGAGTGGTATGGTGGTTTTGCGTTGTTAGTAACTTTAGTATGGTTGTACTTAGAAATACTAAGACTTCTTTCTAAGTTAAATAAAAAATAAGTTTATTTAAGAACGTCATTAAGTTTTGGGCGCAGGATGATGTATTCCGACATCGCATTGATGATATGATACAGCGAACTGGCCTTCGGATCTTGCTGGGTGAATTGCCCATTTTCAAGTAGGACATCTTGCCATAAACCTTTTATAGGCAAGTTAAAATACTCAAATAAAGCAGTCATTGCTTGATCAGCTGACTTTGCAAAAGCTGGCTGATTTTGGATTGGGCTTTCTAAGCCTAGTTTTACACATGCTTTAATGCGTTCGCACTGTGGCCAAAATCTAGAGCTATTTTTCTTTTTTGTAAAATCACTGTAGACTTCATCAATCGCTAAATTTTTTTCAGTATTTAATCCATGATTTTCAGCGATTGAATAAAGTTTGTGGCGTAAAACGAAGCTATCTTGACCTGAAAGATCTTGATACCAAGAAAGCAGCCATGCCCATTCGTAATGGTGACCAGGTTCGAAAACAAAAGATCCCGTGATTTTTTCAAAAACCCAGTCGTGGTGGAATGTTTCGCACAAAGATCCTGTTGCTGTATCAATAAACTTGGTTTTGCATAATTCGAAAAGTTCATTAGCTAGTGTTTTCCATGCAGGATGTGGATCTATTTGTAGCCAGCATAAGGCCGCTTCGAATAGATGCATGTGGGGATTTGATTGGTAAGTGGTTTGCCCATTTTTAATTTCGGTGTAGCCGCCGCCAGATGTTTTCCGATGTGAATTTAAATAATTTAATAGAGATAAAGCTTTTTGTTGATAGGAAGTGTCATTTGTTACTTCAAAGGCATTGGCCAATGCAAAAAGTGCAAATGCTTGTGTATACAAGTCTAAATCTTTGTTATGTGGTTCGCCCTTGGTAGATACAGAATGAATGCAAGCACCCGAGCTTTCAAAATAATGATGGGTCAGAAACAGGGCTGCATTTTTAACAGTGCCATGAGCAAATTGAATTTCGCAAACATTTAGTTTAGCGGCAGTTGAATAGGCATAAATTTGGCGAGCTTGAACTAAGGCGCGTCGGGGTAGATCAATAGGTAAGCCTTGCAAAGATAATGATTCTACAAAACTACCGTTTTTAGGATCAATGCCATGTTGATTCCAAAGTGGGAAAACGCTTTCTTTAAGCCATTGGTTTGCATTATGTATTAGTTCAGTCGCTGTGGCGTTCATAAAACAATTCCTTTGGCGTAAATTTATAAATAATTATTTTATATATACAGAATGCTACGTAATTGACGGACTAGCAATGACCTGCAATGATTATTTTTCACAAAAAGGATTCCACATGCACAAAAATCAGGGGCCTGTTTATTACAATGATTATTTAATGTTAGATAACCTTTTATCAAGTCAGCAGCCTTTAAGTAAAAAATATGCTACAAATGAAAACCCAGAAGCTCATGATGAAATGCTATTTATTTTGGTGCATCAATCTTATGAGTTATGGTTTAAGCAAATCTTGCACGATCTAAACTCTGTGATCGCAATTTTTTCAAAACCAAAAGTGGAAGATAATGATTTTGGTTTTATTATTCAAAGATTAGGTCGGATTACCCAAATTCAAACTACGATGCTTCCGTATTTGGGAATTTTAGAAACGATGACGCCAATGGATTTTTTAGAATTCAGAAGTCTGCTAATGCCTGCTTCTGGATTTCAAAGTACTCAGTTTCGTGAAATTGAAATTAAGTTAGGATTAAATACGAATACTCGAGAAGGCATCGATCGTGAATTTTTCTTGGGTCGGCTTGCTGAAAAGGATCGTCTTCGATTAGTAGAGCTTGAAAAAGCGCCATCACTGTTAAAATTAGTTGAAACTTGGCTTGAGCGAACTCCATTTACAGCGACGGGTAATTTTAATTTCTGGGATGAATATAAAAAAGCAATCAAATCTATTTTAGATGAAGATGGACAAACTATTGAAATAAACATGGCAAATTTATCTGAAAAAGATAAACAAATTCAGTTGGAAAGTTTGCGATTAACGAAAGAGAACTTTGACAGTTTGTTTAATGCAGATTTGCATCAAAAGTTAGTCGACAGCGGTCAAAGAAAGTTGTCTCAAAAAGCAATTCTAAATGCATTATTCATAATGCTTTACAGGGACGAGCCTATGCTTGCTATGCCATTTCAAATGTTTACGGCGATGATGGACATAGATGAGAACTTCACAACTTGGAGGCATCGTCATGTGCTGTTGGCTCATCGGATGTTAGGTAGTAAAATTGGAACGGGTGGGTCTTCTGGGCATCAGTATTTAAAAAAGGCCGCGGATAGCAACCGCGTATTTTTGGATTTATTTAATTTATCAACATTTTTAATTCCGCGAAGTCAGTTGCCTAAAATTCCTGTCGAAATTAAAAGACAATTAAATTTTAATGTATAAAAGATATTATACTCATTTTTTAAAAGCTAATCAGGGAATTCAGCATTACACGGCTCATAGCCATCATTTTTGGCCGGATGTTACTCGTGATGCCACAGTTCAGTATTGGGATGATTCTGCAAAGTATACAGATGAAAAATGGGATTATTTTTTTAGTCATAAAATACCAGTAACGCAAAAACTAATTGCAGATATTTTGCAGTTAACAAATCCTAGTCAAATTGCCTTTGCTCCGAATACCCATGAATTTGTGTATCGCTTGCTTTCATGTTTTGAATTTAACAAGCAAATTCGAATTTTAACGACGGATTCTGAATTTTACAGTTTTGATCGTCAGATCGATCGTTTAGCGGAAGACAAAAAAGTGAGTGTTGATAAAGTTGTAGCAGAGTCCCTAATTGATTTTGAAGAGCGATTTATTCAAAAATTAAAAAGCAACTCTTACGATATGGTTTTTATTAGTCAGGTATTTTTTAATTCGGGATATGCACTTCCAAATATAGAAAAAATTGTTAAAGCCATTCAGGATGAAAAAACAATGATTGTTGTCGATGGCTATCATGGGTTTATGGCTGTGCCGACTAATTTATCAAGTATTGAAGACCGAATATTTTATTTAGCAGGATCCTATAAATATGCCCAGGCTGGTGAAGGGTGCTGCTTTATGCATGTGCCTAAAGAATGCAGGCTGCGTCCTAGTTATACAGGGTGGTTCGCAGGGGGATCAAAGTTATTAAATAATAATGAGATCATTAGTTATGCTGATAATGGTTTTCGGTTTGCGGGTGCAACAATGGATTTTTCGGCCTTGTATCGTTTGCATTCAGTTTTAGATCTTTTTAAACAAGACGACCTAACAGTGGACAAAATCCACTGTCACGTTCAGCAGATGCAATTGAATTTTAAAAACCATTTGCGACAATTAAATTCTAAAATGCTATCACTAGAAAAACTTATTGAAGTAGATCCTAATCATCAGGGTCACTTTTTAACTTTTAGAATGCATGACTTAGAGCAAGTAAAAAAAGTTCATGATGTGTTAAATAAAAATAAAATAAAAACAGACTTTAGAGGCAATCGATTAAGATTCGGCTTTGGACTTTATCAAGAAAGTTGTATTAACTTACAGAGTGTTGTTAGTTCTTTAGAGTTGATTGATTAAATTATTTACGAGGAACAATCATAACGGTAAGTCGGCTAACACAAAGTAGTTCTTCGTGTTCATTGTGAATTTCAATATTCCAAACATGCATCGTTGCGCCAATACGTATAGGAAATACTTTTCCGGTAACAAGTCCAGACTTTGCTGATTTAAGATGGTTCGCATTTATTTCGATTCCAACGGGCATTGTTGAAGTATCTTTCATGCATAATGAAGAAGCTATGCTGCCCAGCGATTCGGCTAAAGCAACAGAGGCTCCGCCATGTAAAAGTCCAGCGGGTTGTTTGGTGCGCGCATCAACAGGCATGGTGGCCTTAATAAAATCATCACCAATTTCGGTAAAGATCATGCCTAAGGTGTCGCACATTGTATTAGTGCAAAGCTGCTGAATTTTATCAAGGGTGGGCTTTTGGGTCCAAATCATAGTGTTCACTTTAAATTAAAAAAATAGCAAAGTGAATATATAATTCAAACTATGTATCAAACTTACAGAATAAAAAAAAGGCTTTCATTCCTTGAAAGCCTTTTTTAAAATTTATAGTTATTATAAAAACTTAGAACGTAGGAGTGTCCGTAATATCTGCAAATGGCCAAGATGCAGCAGTCCAGTTTAAGGAATTTGCGGCGCTTGGTGCAATAGCGGTCATACCTGTAAAATTATCGATCCCAGCAGTTGTACAGACGGCTGCTGCGCCATCTACTGTGCCATCTGCTTTGATACACATATTGTCGGCACCTGAAGCGGGCACAGTTGCGCTGGTATTGACATCATTTTTTCCAATAACATAGGCAACTCCACTTGTCATATTTCCATGAACCATTGCAGAGTAAGCTGAAGAATTCGCAGTTCCTGTACTACTACAAATAGAGTCCGTTGAAGCCGTTAATGCACATGCATTTTGTGCAGCAGCTGAAATTTTCATATCACCTGTTGATGGTACATAATAAGCATCCAATAAAACATTTCCATGAGCCGAGCCATTTCCCATTTTTGAATCATACATAGACGCTTTTAAGTGGTAAGTAGTGCCTGTTGCATCCCATTCTATAGTTGAATGCCCTACGGGAGTACACCCTGAACAAGAGGTAAAAGTAATATTTCCTTTTCCTGAGCCTACACTGGCAGGAGTGAATGAACCTTCAATAAATCTAAAAAAACCACTTCCAGAATCCATCCATACAACTAAATCATAGGTAAATGTCGCAGGCGAACCAAATAGGGTTGTAGAATGAGTACTATTTTTTAAATCTACCTTGATACCGTTACATGTATTACTGGCTGGTCCAGCGCAAACAGCAACATTTTGATCAACGAAAGTTGATAGTGACGTAGCGCCTGTTATGCCAATCGTATTAAATGCTGTAAATAAAGTTTCTAATGTTCCTAATGCTCCGGGGTCGGGTTTTCCTGCTGGATTTAAGCTATGCCAATCGCGATCAAATTTTCCATTGATACCTTGAATAACATTTTTGTAATTAGTTAGATCTGAAGCAGCATAAACTTGCGCTGAACCTAAAATGAAAGCGAAGGCAATTATTGTTTTTGAAAATTTAGTATTATATGACGTCATTATTTTATCCCCGCAGGTTGGGTATATCCAAGGCTTGATGGAAAAACTCCTGCGGACGTCACTGCTGTGGTATCCGCTTTTTTTGCGCAACTTGAAAAAACCATTGCGACTGTAAAAGTCGTTATTAAAAGCCATCGTGTTGCTAAATAGAAATTACGTACCATGTGTGTCCTCCTAAAAAATTGTGTAGTAATTCTTCGGAGGTAATTTAAAAAAGCTAAATAGTCTTATTTAAGACGATGCGAAACGAACTGGAATAAGACAATATCCATTAAGATTAGGTCAAAATTAAATAGGCATGTTAAGTACAAAATAATTTTCGAATAAAAATATTTTAACAACACTCCATTTTGAGAATCACTCAAATAGTTTTTTGCAGTTAAGTACTAGCGAGTAGTGATTCTTTTCTAGCCATTCTGAAGCTATAGCGGCTCTTATATCGTTTAGTTTTAAAAAGAAGTTAGCCGCTGCATTTTTTTCAAGTTTAAAACCAAGTTCTTTCGCGCGGGATATTTTTGTGTCCGTAATATCGCTAATAAATTCCACCCATTCTAGTTCTTTCATTATTTGTGGCATGTGTGTAGGTGCTAGGCCTGGGAAAGTTTGTATCATTTTATCTGCTTTAAGTTGTTCTTCGATGCGATTTAGTTCATTAATAAATTCAGGTTTTGAATCTTGAACATCTTTTCCATAAATAGAGTACAGTTTTAAATTTATAGACCGCGTATCTTGATAGCCAAATTGTTTTAATTCGCTTAAGGACATGAGTTTAGGGGTGTCATGCATTTTTAAATAAAAATCGACAAGCCGGTATCTATGTTTTGAACTTATATTTGATAATAATGGAAAAAAAGGTAAAAAATTTTCAACAATAAGGTGCCCATTAAGAACAACATGATTTTGATGGATTTCAATGTCATGACGAAATTGTTTTAGTTTGGGTTTAGCAAATGCCATCAAAGAAGACAGCAATAGAAAAGCGGTAATCAAAACATTAGTAAAGAAATTTATCATAGTATATAATACCTATGAAAAAAATGAGCCAAATGCTTTCAAAGCCATTTGATTTCAGTTAGGTTTTACCATTTTTTGCTCAATAATCGCTTTAATTGTCAACAACTGTAAATGATTTTGACAGTTAAATGGCATTGACAAGAAGGGCTAAAACTTTAAGATAATTTTATGCAAATTAGTTTTTCAAGAAAAATTAATATAATTACAGCCATGCTGACAGCAATAGTATTTATTTTCTTATTGCGTGAAATTTTTTTTGAAGCCAAAAATTTAGAATTAGAAATTATCTCAAAATTTGAAGATGTTGAAGTCGAATTGGCTGCAGAAACTAATTTGATTAAGCAGTTCGTTGGTGGCGGTAGAAGTTATGCAGAAAATCACTTAAAATTTCTTAGTTCTCAAGTAAGTCCATGGTTTCCTAATTTTAGGTATGATTCGAAAATTCAAGGTAGTTATTTGCATGATATGAGCTCTAGCTATAAAGCAAAGAAATTTGGAAATCTGACTTCAAAATTTGATATCAAAAAAATAACTAAAGAAAAAAATATAGAAATTAATATGGCCTTAGACTTGGGTAATTATATTTCTGTTGGATTGTTTGAGGTGAAAGCTTCATCTTGGTTTTATTATACAAGTAGCGATTTTATTTATTTAGCTCCTTTTGTTGATTCTAAGGAATTCTTTTTTTCACTGAATACTACAAAAAAAGAATTCTTCATTAATGCGACGCCAATAAATAATCCTAAGCGCGCTGGTTTTTGGACATCAGTCTATGTGGACGAGGCGGGTTTGGGTTTAATGGTAACCTACTCAGAACCTGTTTATGATGGGGATAAGTTTAAAGGTTCAATTTCTATGGATTTAACGTTGGATCAATTTAATACCGTACTTAGCCGGAAAGATTTTAAATTTGGAGAATTTGTTTTATTTAATAATTCTGGCCAAGTTTTATCTCATCCAGGAGAAGTTGGATCCAAAGATAAACAAATTTCTAAAATTGAACAATGGGTAAATGAAGACATAATTTTTTTTTTAAAACGGTTAAATGGAGAGCAACAAATGGGATTAACAT
The DNA here is from genome assembly GCA_049301055.1 of Pseudobdellovibrio sp. Lineage (GTDB taxonomy): Bacteria > Bdellovibrionota > Bdellovibrionia > Bdellovibrionales > Bdellovibrionaceae > Pseudobdellovibrio. The sequence continues at coordinate 151,990 of JBAQKN010000032.1, forward strand.
TTGTTGGGAATAAGTTGGTTTTTTCCCGTTCTTTTGCAGATCTAAATTCTACATTATTAGTTGCAGTTTCGCCGGTTAAATTTATTTTCAAAATATTCTTTGAAACATTTACTTTGCTTGTGTTACTGGTTATTGTGCTGATCCTTCTTTTTAAAATAAGAAAAATTATTTTAGCAGATAATTTTCTTCAGCAAAGTTTGGCGCAGAATACTAAAATGGCTGCATTGGGCCAAATGGCCTCTGGGGTTGCCCATGAAATTAACAATCCTTTAGCTATTATTTTTGGAAAAACGGAGCTTGCGTTGATGATGGTTAATTCAGAATCTGAATTAGATCGTAATTTACTTCGGGAACAACTGATAAAAGTATTAGAAACTGTTGATCGTATAGTAAAAATTATTAAAGGGCTGAAGGCATTTGCCAGAAATGGCGAAAAAGATAGTTTTCTACCATGCTCTCTTCGAAATTGGTTTGAAACTACCTACGAAATTTGTATAGAATCCTTAAATTCGAACGCAATCAAAGTGTATATTTCAGAAATACCAGATTTGCAAATTCTAGCTAGAGAATCGCAATTATCGCAAGTGCTACTAAATCTTTTGAATAATAGTATCGATGCATTAAAAGAAACTACGGATAAGAAAATTTCTATTACTTTTCAGCAGGATGGAAAATTTTTATTAATTTATATACGAAATTCTGGGCCAAAAATTCCCAAACTTGTTCAAGCCCACTTGATGGAGCCCTTCTTTACAACTAAAGCCCCTGGGGCAGGGACAGGTTTAGGTTTGTCAATTTCATTAGGAATAATGAAAGAGCACAATGGTGATTTATTTTTTGTTCCAAATGACTCTGAAACTTGTTTTGTTATCAAGGTGCCAGTCGTTGGTTAGCAGTCAGGTCATTTTTCGCAAAGCGCCTAGTTTATTTCTATATTTTCTTGTGAAATGATCTCATGAAAAATTTTTATCAAGATGGACCTAAAATTAAAAATACTTTTGAAACTGATTCTGTACTTAACGCCTATTTAAAAAATAAATTGCCTAAAGAAATTCATAAAGAAATATTTGAACATCTTAAGCATGTCGGCAATTTAGCTGCTGGCGATTGGTTAGATTGGTCCTATCAAGCAATGGCTCAGATTCCGGTACTAGAAAAGTTTGATCCTTGGGGGCGACGTATAGACAAAATTATTGTCAGTGCTGCTTGGAATAATCTTGAAAAAGCTGCAGCTACAGAAGGCATCGTGGCAACAGCTTACGAACGAAAATTTAATGAATATTCAAGAATTTACCAAATGGCCTTGTTGTATTTGTATTCCCCTTCAAGTGCTTTTTATTCGTGTCCATTAGCGATGACCGATGGCGCGGCAAGAACATTAGAAATATATGGTGATGATTCTTTAAAAAATGAAGCCTTTAAAAATCTGATTTCCCGCGATTCTAAGAAGTTTTGGACATCAGGCCAATGGATGACCGAAAAAGAAGGCGGATCAGATGTTAGTCAAACCAGTACTTATGCTGTAACAGATGATCAGAGTACGTATCATTTGCATGGAACAAAATGGTTTACATCCGCAACAACTTCACAAATGGCTTTAGCGTTAGCGCGAACAAATCCAAATGAAAAAGGTAATCGGGGATTGTCGATGTTTTACCTAGAGCTTAGGGACAAGAGCAACCATCTGCAAAAAATAGAAGTTCATCGATTAAAAGATAAATTAGGAACTAAGGCATTGCCAACTGCAGAACTTACTTTGCATGGTACTCCGGCGAAGTTAATTGGAAAACTTGGTGAAGGTATTAAAACAATAGCCACAGTTTTGAATATTACTAGAGTTTATAATTCGATATGTGCCTTAGGTCATATGCGAAGAGGTTTAGATTTGGCTTTTGATTATGCCTTAAAAAGGCAAGCTTTTGGCATGCGATTAATTGATTTGCCATTGCATAAAAAAACTCTAGATGATTTGGAACTAGAATTTAAAAAATGTTTTGCATTTACATTTTTTGTTGTCGAGCTGTTAGGAAAAGAAGAAGCAAAAGTTTCTACAGATTCTGAAAAGAAATTATTACGTGCATTGACCCCTCTTGTAAAACTTTACACAGCTAAAAAAGCAATTCATATTTCTAGTGAAGTATTAGAATCATTTGGTGGCGCTGGGTATGTCGAAGATACAGGATTGCCATATTTGCTTAGGGATGCTCAGGTCTATTCAATTTGGGAAGGTACTACAAATGTATTGGCTTTAGATTTTTTAAAAGTTTGCGAAAAAGAAAATGCCTTGGATGAAATTATTGAACTAATTAATAGTAATAGTAATAGTAATATTGATGCTATGGAAGTTAAGCAGTTGAGAAACGACAAATGGAAGAATCAGGAAAATGCCAGAGATTTTGCATTTCTAGTTTCGGAAGCTTTAATTAGTAGCCTCGGCTGTTAATGGTCCTATTATTTTACCGTGAATAAATTGTTGAACCCGAGGGTCTGGTGAAGAAATTGTTTGCTCTTTAGATCCAGTTTCGATAACAGTTTTTGATCCTATAAAAAATATTCGTCCAGCAAATTGATATGCTCTTTCAATGTCATGGGTAACAATAATTAAGGTTGCTCCAATTTCTTTTTTTAAGTTTAAGATTAATTCTGCAGTGTTATCACTATTTACAGGATCTAAACCCGCAGTGGGGTCATCCATGAATAATATTTTTGGTTTTAATACGATTGCTCTTGCAAGGCCCAAACGTTGCTTCATACCGCCAGACATGTCTTGTGTTTGCATATGTATAGCTTTTTCTAAATCTACGGATTTAAAGCATTCAAGAACGCGTTTGCTGATTTCTTCTTCGCTGTAATTTGTATGTTCACGTAAAGGATAGGCTACGTTTTCAAAAGCATTTAAATCATCAAATAAAGCACTTTTTTGAAATTGCATTCCAAGTTTATCTGAAAATTCATGGCGTTCAAAAACATTCATTGAGTCCCATTCTTTTCCGTAACAAAGTGCTTTTCCTTTTGTCGGGTGGTATAAGCCTGCTAGCATTTTTAGTAAAACAGATTTTCCACTGCCGCTCATGCCAATTAGCACAATAGTATCTCCGGAGTAAATTTTCATATTTACATTTTTCAGAATTGTTTCTTCTTCGGTTTTTCCAAACGAAATTGTTGCATCAACTAATTCTAATACAGGGTAAATATTATTTTTAGGCTTTTCCATAATTTACAATAATATATAACTTCGCTAAAGTAAGGCAATTTTTTAATAAATTAATAGATAGACTTTTTTGCATTACCAATTCGTCAAAATGGCTCATTATTATTATTTTTCTTTATTAGATCGTTTACATTAAAACTAAGTGTAAACAAGTCCTGGCACGGGTTCTGCTTAAGTAGATTGTATGTTCGATAGCAGCGATGCTAGTCAGAACTCAAGCGGGTGTAAGCCCCGTCAACAGAGTCATCCAGTTACTGTTGTAG
>JBAQKN010000033.1:0-7577 GCA_049301055.1 Pseudobdellovibrio sp.
CTACAACAGTAACTGGATGACTCTGTTGACGGGGCTTACACCCGCTTGAGTTCTGACTAGCATCGCTGCTATCGAACATACAATCTACTTAAGCAGAACCCGTGCCAGGACTTGTTTACACTTAGTTCTTATTATTTTTGATTTAAAATCGAAATTCTTAATTTCTTATGACATCATGACTTTAGTTGATTACAAAAAGTCCTAGAAATTAATTTATTTAATTTGGTTATAAAATATATTATGTAACCAAAATCTGGGCCTACCCTTTGCAACGACTTAAATAAGATGAAAATATATTATGCCAGCCCAAAATACTGAAGTTGCAAAGCAATTTAATCAAATTGCAGATCTATTAGAAATAAAAGGCGAAAATCGTTTTAGAATACGCGCCTATCGTAACGCAGCTAGAACAATATCAGATTTATCTGAAAATGTGGCAGATCTAATTCACAATAAAAAAGATTTGACTGAACTACCTGGAATTGGAAAAGATTTAGCCTTAAAAATTATTGAAATAGTCGACACGGGTCACCTTGAATTGCTAGAAAAGATTGAAAAAGAAGTACCAGTAATTTTACGCGAACTTTTAAAAATTCCGTTAATAGGACCAAAACGAGTACAATTAATAATTAAAAATTTTAAAATTAAATCGTTAGATGATTTTAAAAAAATAGTTTTGGATAAAAGTATCTTACAATTGCATGGCTTTGGAGAAAAAATTAGATTAAGTATTCTAGAAGAACTTAATAAAAAAAAGGTACCGCAACGCATATTAATTTCAGAGGCTGATGAAACTGTCGAACTAATTTTAAAATACCTGCAAAAAACAAAAGGTGTTAAGCATCTTTCCGTTGCGGGAAGCATTCGCAGAAGAAAAGATACTATCGGCGATATTGATATTCTATTAACAACTACTAAAACAAAAGAGGCATCAGAGCATTTTCTAAAATATGATAAAATCATAAAAGTTTTATCCCAAGGCGCTACAAGAACATCTGTTCTTTTGAAATCTGGTGTACAAGTTGATTTAAGAGTTGTTCAAGACAATTTTTATGGAGCTGCATTACTTTACTTTACAGGTTCAAAAAATCATAATGTTGCGCTTAGGACTCTTGCCATGAAACAAGGATTAAAAATAAATGAATATGGAATATTTAAAGGTTCAGAAAACTTAGCATCTGAAAATGAAAAAGATATTTATAAATTACTTAAAATGCCTTATATTGAACCTGAATTAAGAGAAGATAATGGAGAAATTGAAGCTGCTTTACAGAACAAATTACCAAAACTAATTGAAATGAAACATATCCAAGGTGATCTTCATATTCATACTAACGCAACAGATGGATCAAATTCCATTAAAGATATTGTTACTGCTGCAAAAGAAAAAGGCTATGCTTATATTGCAATTACTGATCATTCAGAAAAATTAACTATAACAAATGGATTAAATGCACATCGTTTACTAAAACAAATAGATGAAATTGATCAAATGAATAAAGTAGATACTAATTTTACGATTCTTAAGTCTATTGAAGTTGATATTTTAGCTGATGGACAACTTGATATGCCCGAAGAAATATTAAAAAAATTAGACCTAACGGTATGTGCAATTCATTCAAATTTCAATTTATCGAAAATTAAACAAACTGACAGAATACTTCGTGCTATGGAAAATCCTTACTTTACAATATTTGCACATCCAACAAGCCGACTAATTAACGAAAGAGACCCAATTGAATTCGATTTTACAAAAATAATTTTGCAAGCTAAGAAATTAAATCGAATCCTAGAAATAAATGCTCAACCAACACGAATGGATTTAACTGATTTCCATTGTCGGTTAGCTAAAGAATCACATGTAAAATTTGCGATTTCAACAGATTCCCACAGCTTGAGTCAATTCAATTATATGCAGCTTGGAGTTGATCAAGCACGAAGAGGGTGGCTAGAAAAAAATGATATTATAAACACTTATTCTATTTTAAATTTAAAAAAAATCTTATCTTTAAAATAAAAATATTAAGAGGCAGATTCACCAAATTTGTAGATTTTCGCAGACTTTGCAGATAAAATTTCATTTGAAAAATTAGCAATAGCACCCGAAGAAAACTCAATTAAAAATGAAGACGGCTTATTAACAATTGCTTTTTCAATTACTGCTTTTAAATTACTAAGATTTTTAACTGAATGACCTTGTGCTTTAATAATGAAATCACCCAACATTAAATCCAAATCAACTGCCGGAGAATCATCGCATATATGTGTTACAATTATATTTGATTTTCTATTTATTAATTCTTGATACAAAAGTTCTTCGCCAACCATTATTGCTGTCAAAGCTTCTGCAATTTCGCTACAAACTTCTTGAATAACTAAGCCACCAAGACAAATAAACCGTCGCTCTCTTAGAATAGGTTGGCTAGGAAATCCTTCGCCAGTCCAATTAATAGCCTTAGCTAAAAGTTCATTCCTAACCCCTTTTCTAGAAATTATCAGTCTAACAAATTGGCCTAAAGGAATTTCATAAAGTATATCATAAATATTTCTTTTTCTTGAAATTTTTTCGCCACGCACATTTCCATGACGATCAATTTTGTATCCATTTACAGAAAGTATTACATCCCTTGTTCGCAACCCAATAGAGGCAGCAAATCCGTTTCGATATACTTTGCGAACTATCAACCCCTCTACATTTTTCATTTTCAAAAGACTAGCATTTGTTGCAGAATTTTTTTGAACTGTTGCAGCTAGTTGACAAATTCCAGTACGATGGTGAGTTTCTAAATTCTCTAGTACTTTTTTTATAAGATGAATGGGTGTTATAAAACCTATATTATTAGCTCCGACAATAATGGCTGTATTAATTCCAATCACTTTACCGCCATAGACTATGGCTGGACCGCCGCTGTTTCCTGGATTAATTGACGCATCTGTTACTAGCCTTTCCGTAGCCTCATCAGAACCTGATATGAAATTTGATATTTGGCCACCTGAAATATTCGGTTCATTCATTCCTAATGGATACCCGATGGCTCTAATTTCTTCGCTTCTTGAAATTTTTTTTGAATCGCCAAATTTTAAATACGGAATTTTTTTTTCTGAAGATAATTTTAAAAATCGCTCTTTTTCTCCTGAACTAAATTTTAATAGTGCAACATCTGGTTCCATACCTTCAACTAAACCAATAATCTCTAACCTAAATAATTCATCACTTGTTAAAATTGATTGAATTTGAATATGTGTTGCATTTCGCGCAACATGACAATTTGTTAATACATAACCAGTTTCATTATTTAAACGAATAAAGAATCCAGAGCCAGACCATTCTTCAGGCGAAGCAATACGAGGATCTAAAATGGATGGTATATGACTTTCACTGAAGCCATGCACTTGAAATCGAACAACAGCTTTCGCTGCTATACGTGCGGCTTTTGTTAATTCATTAACTTTTGTTTTCATAGAATGATTATCTTGTTCATCTGATTATTTAGTTTGACTGATTCTTACGCCAATTCCATTGCGTATTTTATCACTAGGAAACAATATAACCTGATCACCCTGACTTAGACCTTTATCGACCATAGCAACCAAACTATTTTTTTTAGAAATATTAATTTCTTTAATAACAGCTTTTCCATTTTGAATCGTATAAACGGCCCATTCGTTGCCATTTTTAAATAACGCTCCTAAGGGGACAGTATAGACCTGTGAATTTCTTGAAATAATAAAAACAACATCCACATGGTAATTATCGCCAAACTTTTTTATCAATTCTATAGGAACTTTTTCAAAACTTAATTTAACTTCAGTCCGCTCTTCTTCTACCCCAAGAGCTGATATCTTAACTGCTCCGGCTCGGCTGATCTGAAAAATCTTTGCAGGTAATTCTCCGGGGCCACCCCAATTTAGTACTTTAACATCTGATTGTAATTTTAGTCGAACGGCTTCAGGTGTTGGCAAATCAACAACTACTTCTAAGTCTGAAAGATTTGAAACTTCAAAAAGTGGCTCTCCTCTAACAATCGGACCTGCTGAGTCCCTAAAAATTTTTGAAATAACACCATCCATTGGGCTTCTAACCAAATGAATTTTATCCCAATCTAAATTAGCAATGACTTGATTTTTTTTGACTTGATCGCCAAATTTAATTTTCAAACTATCAATTGTTCCTGTTGCATATGCATAAACTGTTTGTCGGTCTTTTGATCGAATTTTACCTTCATAAGAAAGTGTTTCTTCAAAATCGCTTGGCTGGATAAATGATACTTCAACAGGAATTTGACTAGGTCTAAATATTACATAAAGCGATGTTATTATAATAATAGAACCTGCTACATAGAAAATTTTTTTCATAACTATTCCCTTGCTTTCAGTGCATCTGAAAAATTAAGTTGCTTTACTTTTTGATACAAAAATAATCCACTAACAATAAATGTAAACAGCAATAGTAATACTGCTTTTGCATAAGTAGAGGAGTTAATCACCAAAGGAAAACTAAAAGTATCATTGTGAATAAAGTTAGTACTTAAAAAAGACAACCAGTAACCTAATAAAAGCCCAGGAATTAATGCTAAAAAAACCTGAAAACCAATTTCAATAAATAGCAATTCAAAAGTTAACCAAACATCAAAACCTAAGATCCGAAGGCTAGCAAGTTCCCATCCTTTTTCAGAAAACTCAATTCGGACTGAATTATAAATAACAGAACCAGCAATTCCAATTGCAAAAATATAAAGTATGAATGTGAAAGTTAAAATCATACTTGCGACAGTCTCATTAAAACTTTTTAGCATAAGTCGACGTATGCTAACTGCAACTACTTCTGGCTTTTCTTTCAAATTCACATATATTTTTTCTGCAAAGGCAGGGTCAATTTTAAGTTGAATCGAATCAACTGCGTTTTGTTCTTTTAGCCATCGATGAAGATCTGTATTTAGTGCATAGGCTTGCTGACCAACTAAATCATCTACAAATCCCATCACCAGAACACTAAATTCTGTCTGAGTTCCTTGCAGAACTTTCATATGAACTTTGTCACCACTTCGAATATTATATTTCGTTTCAAAATATCTGCTTAAAAGAATCCCCTCAGCAATTGGTTGAATAATATGACCTTTATTATCCATAACTCGACTAAGTTGCGACTTTTCATTCCATCCAATTAATAACAAATCTTTATTATAATTCTTAAACTGTAAACGGACCGGAACAGAACGTTCCCCTTCAGTCATAATTACACCTGGAATTTGGTTTAATTCAGAATATACTGAATAACTTTTTGGATGAGCCAATCTTACAGTTAAATCTTCACGCTGCATTTCATAGAATTGTCGATTCATCATAAAATCTATAACATCTGTCCAAAATGAACCATTAATAAGAATTGCTAGTGCTGCGGCTATTCCCAATATACTTAACACTAATCTTAGCGGACGAAATGTCAGTGATCTTAAAGTCATTTTTGCAAAAATGCCTAAACGATTAGTCAGACCAAATAAATCAAATAATCCCTTATGAAACTCTGGTGGACTAGGTGGCCGCAAAGCTTCAGCAGGTTTTAATGAAAATACTTTATAAAAAGCTCCGGCGGCACCAATCCACCCAGGAACCAGTCCTGCCAGCAGACCAATAATAACAGCGCTTAATGAAAGTGAAAAATCAATACTTGGGAAGCGAAAAAAATCTTGATATAATCCTGCATACCATTTTCCAATCAATGAACCTATGTAAATAGAAGGAATTGTTCCAACTAATAGAATTAATGTAACCAATTGAAAATAATGAATGGTTAAGGACCAAGCACCATAACCAAGTGATTTTAATGTTGCGATTTTTGCTCGATCTAATGCAATTAATCTTGAAATTATAACATTCAATATAAACATTGCTACTGCAAGAAATACAGAAGGCATTACAATTGCCATAATTTTTTGTTGTCGAATTTCATCTTCAACAAATAAATTGCTTAACTGTCGACTTCGATCATAAGACTGAATATTGCCATAAGGTCCAAGTATCAAGTCGACTTGTCTTTTTATTTCATTAATTGAATTTTCGTTTGAAACTTTAATTTGCAAACTGTTAAATGCGGAAGTTAATCCAGACAATTCTTCCAAATCTTTTTGCCGCAACCAAAATATTCCAAAGTGTTTATCATCTGGCAATGGGGCTATCGGACTTAATGCATAAACATATTCCGGAGAAATAACTATTCCAGAAATTATAAATACTTTTTGCTGCCCATTTAATAATACCTTTATGCTATCACCTAATTTTAACTTATGACTAATTGCAAATGATTCATGAACAACAATTTCAAGATTAGATCCAGGTTGAGGCATTCGCCCTTGCCTTAAATAGACTAAATTTAATTGCTGCTGATTTCCACTCCAAGAAATAAATCTACCTAATGCAGGTTCAACCTGCCCATTAACTTCGACAAGACCATCTTTAATAATTCTTGATTCGACAAGTTCAACATCTTTAAGTTCACTTATTTTTGTTACAATTGACTGAGGCGCACGAACAAGTTCTGAAAAAACATCCGCGAAATGATACTGATCATAAAATATATCTCTTGCGCGTTGTAAGGATTGATAAGAGCTCCACGAAGACACCAATACCGAAACGCCACCCATGATAAGTAGTGCAATAGTAATTACTTGCATAAACATCATTTTAAAATCGCGAATTAGTTTACGCTGAAGCCCTTTCACCAATGCACCTCTGCAATTGATATTTTATTTTGATTGCTAATTATTTTACTTATTTGTCCATCAGATAAATGAACCACTCGATCTGCAATATTAGCTATTGCAGAATTATGTGTTATTACGACGACCAAAGTACCTAACTCTTTGTTAACTCTTGAAATAGCTTCAAGTACTAATCGACCCGTTTTTATATCTAATGCTCCAGTTGGCTCATCACATAATAACACATTGGGACGTTTAGCTATGGCCCTAGCAATAGCAACTCGCTGTTGTTCGCCTCCAGAAAGTTGTGATGGAAAATGATCTTTTCTAAATTCAAGACCAACTAATGCTAAAGCATCTTCAGCAAGCATAGGATTGGCAACCAAATCAGTAGCAAGTTGCACATTTTCAAGAGCTGTTAAATTTGGAATTAAATTAAAAAACTGAAATACAAAACCTACATGTTCCTTTCTGTACTTAGTTAATTGATTGGAGGTGGCTTTAACCAAGTCATGATCTTCATAAAAAACCTGCCCAGATGATGGATTATCAAGACCACCAAGAATATTTAATAAAGTCGATTTACCACTTCCAGAAGGACCAAGTAATACAATAAATTCTTTAGGATAAAGATCTAAATTTAAATTATTTAGTGCTTGAACTTCAAAATCACCCATTCGATATTTTTTAGACAAGTTTTTAGCAATAAAAATTGGTTTTATGGGTAAAGTCATTTCATTATCACCTTAAATAAAAAATGGTGGCGCATAAGCTACAGTATTTATTAAAAACTATAACTTATGACTCCACCACTTCTTTGAAGAACTGCCCATTGGGATTTACCCAGAACAGCTCAAGAGCTGACTTTTCAAATGCAGC
>JBAQKN010000034.1:0-14779 GCA_049301055.1 Pseudobdellovibrio sp.
TACATCGACGCATGGATGAGATACAAAACAGAGCTTACGGAATGCATAATTTTAATAATTATCGTTTACGAGTAAAAGCCTATTGCGGCTAACAGAAACTCCAGGTGCCCCTACCTTTGGAGGAGAACCTTATTTTTTTGCGGACCAAAACTCCAAAGTTCTTAAAAGAAATTTGGAGCGGGAGACGGGACTCAAACCCGCGACCTATGCCTTGGCAAGGCATCGCTCTATCAACTGAGCTACTCCCGCAACGTAAAATAGACTTTTGAAATTAGAAGAAACCACCCCGTCTGTCAACATTCGACAGCAAATAAATAGTGCTTTTGTTGAAGCATTTGATTTCTTATTAAAAGACCAACACGACTGAGCCTTCGTTATGCAGATAACTGCAACACGATATGTAAAACAACTAAGCCAGCAGTTTTTAGGTTGCCCGCCCCCTTAGATTCATAAGGTAATGTAAAACTGAGATCTGGTTAGTAACGAATTCAGAGGGGGAAACGTTATGTCTTTCAAATCATCTAAAGCTAGCATGCTACCGAATGCAGTTTTATGGGCATTATTGCTTTTAATAGGCACTACCGCAACAACCTCTAAGACTTTTGCGGCAGAAGATAGCGCTGTTATCGCAGAATCCAATACTCCCCCTGTAACAAATGCTTTCCTTGGCCAATTAGAGCCTCTGCAAAATGCAAGATACATTTCAACACCTAATAATGGACATGAGGATTTAATTGCAGCTTTTAATGCGGCTAAAAAATCAATCAAAATTGGTATATTTGGAATCTCTGACAAACTTATTGCAGATAGTTTATCAGCAGCCACCAAACGTGGTGTGGCGGTCACAGTCATATGTGACAAGTACTGCGAAGCAAGCCCAAGCCGATTAGCAATTACACAGCAACTTCGTGCGGACGGAGTTGAATTCTATATTGCTAGCGCTGGGTTTAATATTTCTCATTGGAAGATGTTTGTTATCGATGAATCTATGGTTTTTGTTTCAACAATGAATTTCATTACTAGACATCAACAAATGCGCGACATGGGAATATTTTTAACAAATCCATCGATCGTTCAAGAAATTTTAGCTGTATTTAATGCCGATATTGAAAATTCAAAAAATGCGACAGCGCTGACTCCGATGGTTACACAGCCTAATTTAGTGTGGAGTCCTATTAATTCCGAAAACAAACTTGTTCAGCTAATAAACTCAGCAAAATCAAGCATAGAAATTTGGATTGAGAATATGGGTGATGTTAAATTACAAGAGGCTCTAAAAAATGCAGTTCAACGTCATGTTAAGGTGCGCATTTTAACTTCTGTTTGCGGCATGGGTGGACCATCCGTTACTGCTTATGCAAACTTATCAGCCTTAGCTCTAAGTGGAATCATGATACAAGCTGTTCCTTTTCCAGCCTCAAGTGCAATTCCGTACATTCATGCAAAAACTATAAATGTAGATCACCAAACTGTATTCTTGGGTTCTGAAAATTTTTCGCGCAATTCACTTTTGTTTTCGCGCGAATTAGGTCTAATTTTTAACGATCCCTTGATTGAATCTCAAATGGCTAATTTATATGAAGCTGATTGGAAACAGTCTGTTTTATTACCGGCCATTCCACCAGAAACATGCACGGCACTTACTCCAAGTACAGTGTTATAGTTGAAAATTCATTTTTTTAATCTATACTGATTTCAGTGAACATATTGCATCTATTATCTCAAAATCATTTAACTGGATCTGAAGTCTATGCGGCTCAGTTAATACAAGAGCAAAATCATTCTGGCAAAAATAAAGTCTATCAAATTTCAAATGATTTTTTCATAGAATCAATGGCTACCAGTCGACACAAAATAGCTGTTGAGACCAAATCAAAAATTCAATTTTGGAAAAGCGTCCTTTGGATAAGAAAATTTATTATTAATAATAACATTCATATTATTCATACTCATTCCAGAGCGTCTGCCAAAATGGCGTATTGGGCACGTGTTGGATTAAAAGTTGGCCTGGTCTCAACCATTCATGGACGTCAGCATAAGTCTTTATCAAAAAAAATATGGAATCACTATGGTGATTTTATGATTTCTGTTTGCAAAAATATTCAATCACAACTAGTAGCAGATTTTAATTTACCAGAAAGACGTATGCTGGTTATTCCAAACCCAATCTGTCAAAATGAATTTAAATTTTTAAAAGAAAATTCTAATTTTAGCACTGAAAAGAAAATTAAAATTGCTGTTGTTGGCAGAACCACCGGCCCAAAGGGTCTACGCACTGAACTCATTCTAAAAGCCTTGCCTGATTTCCTAAAAGCCAAAAATATTTCTGCAGATTATTTTCTGGTCGGCGATTCAAATGCTAATTTAAAAATTGATGCTGCTTTAAATTTGAAACAGATTAAAATAGATAAACTAGCCTCTTCAGACTATGCACACTACGACTTAGTTATTGGCTCAGGACGAGTTGCTATAGAATCTTTAATAACAGGAGTTCCTACACTTTGCTTTGGTGAAGCCTGTTATCTTGGGCTTGCTAGGCTAACGAACCTTGATCAGTTTATGCTTTCAAATTTTGGCGACATTGATCTTAAAATTCACTTGCCTGTACTTAATCCAAACCAGCTTACTTTAGACTTGGAACAACTTTTTTCTACTGATTTTAATTTTAATGAGCGAAAAGAAATTTCTAAAAAAATTGAAAACGAATTTAATAGCATTAAAATAGCTAAACAAATTCAACGCATTTATGAGTCTAGTTATTTTCTAAGAAACTATTCAAAATGGATTCCTATTTTGATGTACCATAAAATTCCTGATGAAAAATTAAATTCACAGCATAAAATATTTGTTACCGCAAAAGACTTCAAAAAGCACTTGCATTTCTTTAAATCAAATAATTTTGAAACCCTAACTTTTAGCGACCTTAAAAAATTTCAGTCTGCTGAAGTAGATTTCACAAAGTTTCCAAAAAAACCCTTAATACTTACTTTTGACGATGGTTATACAGATAACTTAACAAACGCTTCCCCCTTATTAAAACAGTTTGGCTTTAAGGCTCAATTATTTCTACTTGCAGACAAAACAATTGCTAGTAATACATGGGACCATTCTGAAACTGAAACACCTGATAGCATTATTGCTAACGTAGATCGCCAAAAATGGCTGAATTCTGCTTTCGAAATTGGATCACATGGTTTTAATCATCAAAAAATTACGACAATGACCACTGAAAAAGCTCGCGACGAATTACGCTTATCAAAGGCAAATCTTGAGTCTGAATTTAAAACAGATATCCTAGTTTATGCATTTACTTATGGTGATACCAATATTGAATGCGCTAGGCTTGCCTACGATGAAGGCTATGATTTCGCGGTAAATACAGATTCAGGTGGATTACTGTTAGAAGAAAATCCATTTCAAATATTTCGAGTAAACATTTTTCCGAATGAAACCATGGGAAGTCTTTGGAAAAAAACATCCTCATGGTATCGTAGGTATTATTGTTGGAAACGAAAAAAATAATTGCTTAAAGGCCTAAAAACTTCAGACTTTGCACAGCGATCACGGCCAGTCCGTACGCGACTAAATTACTTAAGACTAACTGCAATACTGCTGGCGTCCATGAACCAGATTCACGCTTTAAAATTGCAAACGTAGAAATACACTGCAATGCGATCGTAAAAAATATAAAAATTCCAACTACCGATGCAACTGTAAATATTTTTGAACCATCTTCAAAAGTCGCTTCGCGCATACTTTTAATTAATCCAGCCGCCTGAGCATCGCCTTCGCCTTCAACATTAAATACTAAAACCAATGCTGATACAAAAACTTCACGTGCAGCAAAGGCTGAAATTAAACCGAAACCTACGCGCCAGTCTAAGCCTAGGGGTTTAAAAACTGGTTCTATGGCCTTTCCAACTTGAGCCGCATAACTTTGTTTAGCAATTTCTGAATCACTTAAGATCTGGCCTGCTGTAGGTCTTGGAAAATTAGTGGCAAACCATAAGACAATCGCTAAAATTAATATGATTGGGCCTGCTTTTCTTAAAAAAGATTTTGCTTTAGCAAATGACTGATTCAATAAAATTTTAAATCTTGGTTTACGATATAATGGCAATTCCATCATTAATCGAGTTTTTTGAGTTGAAGCAATAATTTTTGATAAAATTGCGGCCGCAATAGCACCAACAACTAACGATGAAAAATATAAACTTGCCATTATTAACCCGGCTAACAAAGGATGTTGATCCCCAAATAAAAAACCAATCATTAATCCATATACAGGCAAGCGTGCGGAACACGTCATAAACGGAATAACCGACTGAGCTATTAATCTTTCTTTTTTTGAGGTAATATTTCGAGTCGCCATAATTGCTGGTATCGCGCATGCAAAACCCGACAAAAGCGGAACAAATGATCGCCCGCCCAGTCCTACCATTGATAATGGCTTATCGATAAGAGCTGCAACCCTAGCTAAGTAGCCTGTAGATTCTAAAACGCCTACGCCAAAAAATAAAATAAATATTTGGGGTACAAAAACGAATACTCCACCAATAGCAGCAATTAATCCTTTACCTAAAAAATCACCAAAAATACCTGGGATACGAGTTGCTACAAAATTGGATGTAAAGCTAAATCCAGCATCAATTTGATCCATCACAGGCTGAGCCATCCAATAAACAGATGAAAACAGAATCGTCATAAAAAACAAAAAGAATATAATCCCAAAAATTGGATGTAATAAAAAATGATCTATTCTTTGTGTTAATTTGGTTACGGATTTATTTGCGTTTTGATTTAAAATAACTTTATTCGCAAGAGCAATTGCATATTTCATGCTTTGTTCTTGTTTCTGAATATTCCAAACTGGAGCCGCTGGAGCAACAATAGAAACATGATCTTGTCCCTGAACATTAGATCGCGAATCATCTTCTTGCTTCATTTGCTTAGTAATTTCTAACAAACCAGAACCCAATAAACCATCAAACAAAATAACTGGGGCATTAAATTCATTTTTTAATACTTCTAATTGAAATATTAATTTATTTTTAATTAATAAATCAACCATGGTAACTACAAAAATAATGGGATAACCCGTCTGACGAAGTTGATTTGCTAAAGCTAAATGGCGTGACAACTGAGTCCCATCCATAACAAAAATGATGCCGCTAATTTCTTTTTGATTCGCCTTTTGGTCAAACAAAGTAGAATATGTTACTTTTTCATCTTCAGATTGAGCCTGTAATGAATATATTCCAGGCGTATCAATAACTGTTGGAATATAACTTGGCTCGCCACCCAGCTGTTGGCTTAAGTGAGTTTGTAAAGTTCCCACGCAATACTCAACAGTTGCACCTGGATAGTTTACTGTTTTAAATTTAGACCCCGTTAACCAGTTATATAATGTCGTCTTTCCCGAATTCGGGGAACCAACTAGGACCCACGCAGACATGAAAGCTCCTCTTGATTTAATGCTAGAAATGTTTCGCCAAAATGGATAATTGTTACCGAATTAAAAGAAATTTTCTTAACAATCTGAATATCCATGCCCGGAAATAATCCCAAATCGTAAAGACGAATCACAATATCTTCAGGTCCTTGGATAGTTTCTATAATCAGTACATTTTTTTTCATTTGGCTTACAGCATACTCTAAAAGGCAAAAAAAAACAGTCACATTAATTAGAATTCTTCTAGTTGAAAACAAGATGAAAGTTGCTATAGACTAAGTTCACCAAATACAGCTTAAAAATCAAGACTGACCTTAACCCCAAGGGATTCTGAAAAGTTCTTAGGTTCTGTGAAGGAACTATTACTAGCAACTCCGCTAATAATTAAACGTTCTGAATTGGATGCAGCTATATTCCAATTTTCATAAATTAACGACGCATCCAGATTACGCCCATTGTTAAGTAATTTGCGATACCCTATTGCAATCTTATGCCCAGAACCTGAAGATTGCTTATGAGTTAAATCTTCATAAGTTGAGTTCACTTCAGAAACTTTGGATTCCATTGTTCCTACTAAAAAGACATCATATTCAAGGTCTAAAAAAAACTTTTCCTTAGAAATTTCTGTTGTCCAAGTTAAGCCAACCGGAGCAAATAAATATGTTCCT
The DNA here is from genome assembly GCA_049301055.1 of Pseudobdellovibrio sp. Taxonomy (GTDB): domain Bacteria; phylum Bdellovibrionota; class Bdellovibrionia; order Bdellovibrionales; family Bdellovibrionaceae; genus Pseudobdellovibrio. The sequence goes on from JBAQKN010000034.1 coordinate 6,121, forward strand.
AATCGTGTGTAAAAGCTTGATCCTTCGCCACGGTCGTAAAGAAAGCGATAACCAGGACCAGTAAAAAAACTAAGCTCATCAGTGACTTTAAAATCAAATCGATGCGTTACACGAAAAATAAAATCGTTTGTTAGACCCTCGAAATCAGAACACTTTTTTGTTGTAACATCACATACACCGCCATCATAAATTAATTTTCCGATAGACGCATCACCAATTAAAATTCCCTTTACAGTATCTGATACTTTCCATGACCATTCTCCATTAAATCCATACATAATGCCTGAATGCGATATCAGACCAGGCTCAACGTAACGGTATGATGAAAGTTGAATCCCAATTTTAAAATTTCTGGCACCAACTTCCTGAGGAATAACTTCAGATTGTTTGTCTTCACTTGCGAAACAAACACCGCAATTTAAAATTACTAACGCCATGACTATTACAAATTTCATTCTAATATTTAACTTCAAAAAAGACTTCACCTAAAGTCTAGTTTAATTGTTTTTTCTTATTTTATCCCAGCCGCGCCTCAAGTCGTGCTTCAATATTTCCGATTCTAGACTTATGAAGAGTCTAAAACCCCAACTACTTACAAACGGTGTTCTTTTTTTCATCATTTCATTATTTACTCTGACTTCTCTTGCCGAAGTTCTACGCTGGCCTCAGGTCTGTTTATCTGGAAATTTAGAAATTACAAATACGACTGCAATTTCAATCAATGGCTGGCTGCAAAAAATCAACTTATCACTAGCTGATGAAACTCAATTCACATTTCATCCACATACTACGTTAATCATAAATATTGATGCAAAAGCGTCATCCGAAAAATATTCATTACTTCATTTTGAGAATTCAAATTCACTGAAAGCAAATTTTAAATGCAATTCAGAAGTATACCCAGCAAATTCTGTTGAAGGTGGAGTCCATATTTATAAAAAATCGGACCTTGATGAAAATAAGATTTGGGTGCAAAATTTATTCTCAGCTAATAATCCTATAAAAATCGAATACTTAAATAAAAATTTGAAAGTACTTTATACATCGGATTTTATTTTAACAAATTATGAAAATAGAACTTTTAAAGTCCCACATGAATTGCTTACAAAATCTTGGGTGTATCTTCGTATTCAAGCTCTCGAACGATTTACTGCATATAATTTAACAACCACAGGTTCAACAAATCCACTTCGTATTGAAATTCAAAAAACCAGCATCGATAAGACTGCTGCGTACTTTACTGTCGGGCTTCGCAACAACTCTGGGGATCAATTTGTAATTAAAATAACCGATCAAACCATGATCGCCAAAGCGCGTGAACAAATTAGCAATCCTGTTTTAGAAAAAATAGTATTTGCTCGTATACAAAAAGGTTCATCTGGTTTTAATCGAAATTGGTCCAAAAAAGAAAAAAGCTTATGGTCCTGGTCAACAGCTGAAATTACTAATATTTCTGACATCGGAAGCACCGCTTGCAATGGCTTACCCCAAGCCTTAGAAGATCGTGTCGATTCTTGGGTTGGTAACCCAGGCCGAATTTGCTTCTGGAGCTATCGCATAAAGAAAGAACTAACGCCTTCTGAAGTTGCAACTGGTTATTAACTTAATCGCATTATTTGCTTCATCTGGCTTTCTAAAACCACTGCGATAGTTCAAACTTAGCTCTATAAGCTTTATTCCGATGATTTTCTAAAACACCAGAACATACCATGTGAAAGTTTTTGTTTTTTTCTCTCTCAGAAACTAAAAAATATTTTTCTGGAAAAAAAGTATGATCATTACCAAATAAACTATCATAATGTTGGCCAAATAATGGAAAAAATCGTCTTTATTCATCTGTTTTAAATAATAACCAGCTACTGATTGCATTTTATCTGGGCTCACAACAGCATCCTTTTGAAATTCTATTAGGCTTATTGAATATCTTGCTTTTGTAAACCATTCATCGATAATAAATTTATTCTATCTTATACAAGAGGTGTCATGAGCTCTGCCGCAACATATGCAAATCAATCAACAAAGTATAAATTACTTCTTTCTCTTGCGGCATTAGGTGTTGTGTACGGCGATATTGGAACTAGCCCCCTTTACGCTCTTAAAGAAGCATTTCATCATGGACACATTCCACCAACTGCTGAAAATATTTTAGGTATTTTATCCTTGGTTTTTTGGTCTTTAATTATTGTTATTACTTTAAAATATTTAACTTTTATTTTAAAAGCTGATCACAATGGCGAAGGCGGAATCCTAGCGTTAGCTTCTTTAATTGAAACTAAAACTAATAATACTATAAATCCAAAAACAAAAAAAATAATGATTCTGTTAGGGATTTTTGGAGCCGCATTTCTTTATGGGGACGGAATCATCACCCCAGCCATATCTATACTTAGCGCCGTAGAGGGTCTTGATGTTATTACACCTTTTTTTAACTCTTATATTATTCCTATTACTTTAATGATTCTTGTTTTGCTATTTTCGATTCAACGAAAAGGAACTGGGTCTATTGGCAAAGTCTTTGGCCCCATTACATTCATTTGGTTCATCACAATTGCTGCAATTGGTTTACAAAACATACTTCAAAATCCTGAGATATTAAAAGCCATTAATCCCTATTATGCATTTGCCTTCTTTGAGCATAATTCATTCAGTGGCTTTATTGTTTTAGGCTCAGTTTTTCTTGTCGTAACTGGTGGCGAAGCGCTGTATTCAGACTTAGGCCATTTTGGAATAGATCCGATTCGCAAAGCCTGGTTTTTTATTGTGCTGCCTTGCTTATTACTAAATTATTTCGGACAAGGCAGTTATTTGTTGTTGCACCCAGAAGGGATTGGCAACCCATTTTACCTTATGGCGCCAACCTGGTCTTTATTTCCCCTGGTTATTCTAGCTACGCTTGCTACAACGATTGCATCTCAGGCTTTAATTACGGGTGTGTTTTCAATTTCAATGCAAGCTGTTCAGCAAGGTTACATGCCTAGATTCTTAATTGCTCATACTTCAGAAAAAGAATTTGGCCAAATTTATATAAAAAACATTAATTTTTTTATGATGCTGGGCTGTATCTTATTGGTTCTAACTTTTAAAACCTCTAGTAATTTGGCATCAGCATATGGCTTAGCCGTCACAGCAACTATGGTTATCACAACCCTATTATTTTATATGGTTGCTGTTCATAAATGGAATTGGAATCCATATTTTACTTTTACTTTGTGTACTATTTTTGGAATTGTGGACATTGCTTTTTTAAGCTCAAATTTACTTAAAATTGCAGATGGCGGATGGCTTCCCTTACTACTTGGTTTATTTGGTTTTATCTTTATGACCACTTGGAAAACAGGTCGAGAACTTTTAGCATTACGCCTTAAAGAAAAGTCAATTCCACTAACTGATTTTTTCATGAAAATTGAAAATGAAAAAATCTATCGCACGGATGGCACCGGTGTATTTATGAATCGCAATTTATTAAACACCCCTGTCGCACTAATGCAGACTTATGAACACTTAAGAACAGTTCACAAAAATTTAATTTTCGTTTCAGTCGAAATAAAAATGAAACCTAGATTAAAATTATCTGAACGATATGAACTTAAACAAATCGACAACAGTTGCTTTCAATTGCTGATTTTTTACGGCTATTTAGAAAAACCAAATATTCCAAAAGTTTTTAATCTGATTAAACCTGAAAATTCATTATTTGATTCTGAAAAAGTTACTTTCTTCATTGGCCGAGAAAATATTTTTGCTACGGATACTCCTGGAATGGCTATTTGGCGCGAAAAATTATTTGCACTTATGTCTAAAAATGAAATGCCAGCGACTCAGTACTTTGGATTACCAAAACACCGAGTTATCGAAATTGGAACTCAAATTGCGCTTTAGTAGCAACTACTAAAATGTATAAGCGACTTCCGTGCTAATTCCACTAATATAACCAGAGGATTTATCCGAAACAGAAGAATTACTACTTTGGGCTGAATAGCCCAAAGTTTGAAAACCAAACCGCATACCAATGGCACCCACATCAACCTTTGCCCCAAAATCAGAACCAACCGCTGGACTATAAGTGGTCCCAGGTGCAGAACCAAAATGACTTACATTTACTCCACCATACACATTAAAAGTATCCAACAGTGGAATAACCAACGCTGATTGTATTTTATAGATTGTTCCCATTGTCACAAGCTCTGTGCTATAAAATCCTTTAAGTGCCGTTGCACTTACTTCAAATCCAACGGGCCCAAAGGCATAGTTATTCTTGTATCCTATATTAAATCCCGCGAAATCCACATGCTTACCACCTTTAATAGCTTGGTAATTAGCATCACCTTTAAAATTCGTAGATCCATCTAATAAAATATTAGATAAATTAGAATACACGACACCAACTTGAAAACCCTTGCTTTTCGCAATAGTTACTTTATCTGCACGAACACCAGCAACGCTTATGTTTGCATCTGCCAAAGTACAAATAGAAAACATTGAAATTAAAAAAACAGAGCAAATTGATTTCATATTAGCACCTTTGTCGAAATATTCTTTAAAGACTTTGATTTATACTAGATTTGTCTATTTTTACAAGAATCTACATTATCAATTTGTACTAATTTCTACACTGTCCGTTTACTTTACAATCTTTTAGCAACTACCCATTAAACGTCGTTGAAGCGCTTTGCCCATGAGTTTCTTCAACTTCTACTTTTATGAATTGAATATGAAATTTTTTAAAAATGGCGTAAAATTCTTGAGCTAAAAGCTTAGACAATTGCTCTACACTGGTATTAGTAACTTCTAACCAAATAACTTCATTGATAGGAAATGAATAATGGCGATCGCGAAAATGAACTTCGTAGTTTTTCCCATCAATACTTACTTTATATTTCATATCGGGGTGACGTGCTGGAAGTAGCAAATGTTCGTCCCATTGATCTACTTTGGCTTTAATTACTTTCTTGAAAATATTAAAGTCTGCAAAATAGCCAGAATCGTTTTTGTCTGTATCCTCTGGGCAAGCAATTTCGACGCGAACTTGATAGTTATGGCCATGAAGCATTTCTGCACTTTTTTCATCAAAAATTAAAAAATGCGCCGACGAGAATTTAAAATTTTCTTTAGCTAAATGAAGAGTTGTCAAAATCATAAAATGCCCCCTATATATTAATTAACTAGGATGATAACATGAACTTTGAATTGAAACAGCACTTTCAAATTGAATCAGCTCGCTTTTTGCCACATCTACCCAAAGAACATCCTTGTTCGCGGATGCATGGTCATAGTTTTAAAATAGTTTTAACTTTAGTTGGCCCATTAGATGAAAAAATTGGCTGGGTCGTTGATTATCACCAAATAGCCGAAGTCATGAAACCGCTTATTTTACAACTTGATCACCGGACTTTAAATGATGTCGCTGATCTTAATAATCCAACATCTGAACTATTAGCTAAATGGATCTTTGATCGTGCAAGAGTTAATTTACCCTTGTTAAAATGCGTTTCTGTTATGGAAACCTTATCAACAGAGTGTCGCTACCCTGTTTAAAAAAGCAAAAAAGCCAGATGACCTGACTTTTTTGCTTTAACTTCTACTTAATAACTAGGGTCCAAAATAGGGATCACAAGAATGCCCCACAAAGCACATTTTATCTTTCGCTTTCATAGTTTCAAACTTAGACGGCATTCCTTGCTTGAAACACTCAACGCCGTTCGGATAAATAGTATATTCACCCAACCTGTTCGTTATATTCAACTCACCATTTGCTTTAACAAGCGCTTTTAGCTCTGCACAGGTGTAATCAATTGCTGCTACTGTTACGATAGCTTTTGCATTCATACTTAACAGCAATGCGGCTGCAACTAAAAAAATACGCATAGTATCCTCCTTAGGTTTATATCTGGGTATATCCAGATATGGGCCTAAACTGCGCAAGAAAAAATTTCCTACAACCAATCAGTTTAGACACTAAAATCGCCCTTTAGATAAACTAACTTTAGTATGAATTCAACTTTTGTTTTTTTGTTTTTTACCCAATCATGCCTGAAAAAAAACTTTTATCTTTTTTGTTTTTTATTTTTTAATTCAACAAAGTTCTGCATTTACCTGAACCTGTTGATTTAAATACTTATTCACTGAAATATCTTTTAAGGCATCTTTTGGATATAGCATTACAATTGTGCTACCCATTCTAAAGGCACCAAGCTCTTCGCCACGCTGTATCGGAAGCGAATACAACTTTTCATGAATTGCAGATGATAGCAGCTGATTGCCAACTATTTCGGAATCAAAAGCTAAAATAATTTGCCCCACATTGGTAGCACCAACAAACATGACCCCAACAAGGCCTCGATCCGTTTCAATCTCTACTAATACCCGTTCATTCACCGAAAATAATTCCTGAATATTCTCTGTGGACCAATTATTAACTGGCCATAAAGCACCTGGAATATGCCGAACTTTTTTTATGATTCCGTTCACAGGCGAATGAACACGATGATAATCTGTCGGACACAAATAATAAGTTACAAAAATTCCTTGATCCCATTTAGCCAGAGCATTTTGATCTTTAGTAAATTCAAGTACCGAGTATGTTTTATTCTTTGCTTGAATTAATTTTCCATTTTGAATGATCGAAAACTGAGTAATGACAGAGTCTGCTGGATGCACCGCCCACGAAACAGCTATCGGGCGAATGCCTGGTTTAAGCCGACGAATAAAAAATTCGCCTAAACTTGGGTATTTATCGATAGTAAATTCAGCCTCATCTAGGCGAATTCGATATGCTTTTGCAAAATTTGCAATGATAACGTTGTTTAAAAAAGCTGGCAGCTTTAAATGAACAAGTAAACCTACAATATAACTAAGATGGTTCTTTGGTAAAAATCGAGTGATTGCTGACATGCCATAACTTTGCTATGATTATTTTAAAATGTCGAAGATTTTCAAAGATATCAAAATTAAAATAGAAGATGACCTTGAACAGCATTTAGCATGGCTAATGCCTGATCATGGACCCTATCGCATTTTAAAGCAATCCGTTGATGCCAGACAGAAGCATTCTCCTCATTTTGTTTACTCGATTGAAATTGCTGAAAAAGATGAACTCCTAAAATTAGAAGAATTTAGTCTTTCACGCATTCAAAAACTACCTGCAAACTTTAAAAAACCAATTGTAATTGGCTCTGGGCCGGCTGGATTATTTGCTGCTTTAAGATTTGTTGAGCGCGGTATTCCCTGCATATTATTTGAACGCGGAAGCGAATCTTCTGAACGCATTAAAGGCATCAACAGATACTGGCGCTACGGAGAATTAGACCAAAGAAATAATGTCTGCTACGGTGAAGGCGGTGCTGGACTGTATTCAGATGGAAAATTAATCACCCGCATAAAATCAGAACATATTCCCTATGTATTAAATCGCTTAGTTCAATTTGGAGCCCCTGCTGAAATCCAATGGTTATCAAATCCTCATGTTGGATCAGATAAAATTCGCAGAGTTATTCCGAAAATGCGCGAGTTTTTAAAACAAAATGGTTGCGAAATTCATTACAATTCTCAAGTCACCAAATTACTTTATGGCAATCGCAGCATTGAAGGTGTCATCACCGAACAAGGAAAAACCTATCATTCAGACCATGTTATATTAGCAACAGGACATTCTGCAGAAGATATGCTAAATCACCTCATGGATTCGGGTGTTCATGTGGATGGAAAATCATTCGCAATGGGCTTACGCATCGAACACCCACAAAAAAAAATAAACGAAATTCAATATCGTCAATATTCTGATCATCCCAAATTAGGTTCCGCAAATTACAAATTAGTTCACCATGATAAAAAAACTGAAATTGGCGTTTATAGCTTTTGCATGTGCCCTGGCGGTTACGTTTTATCAAGTGGCACTGAAAAAGATGGTGTTGTTTGTAATGGAATGAGCAATTTTAATCGGAATTCTCCGTATGCGAATGCCGCGATTGTTATGAGCATAAATCATGAAGAGCTTTTTGGTGATGACAAATTAGGTGGTATGAAATTGCGCCGAGAACTTGAAACCAATGCCTTTAAAGCCGTACAAAGTGCTGGTGGCACTAAAGAATTACCAACACAAAGTTTAACTTCTTTTTTAAACAAATCTGCAAAAAATTTTTTAAAACCAACGTCATCACCTTCTGGAGTTAAAGCAATTCGATTAGATGAACTTCTGCCAAACTTCATGTTTCAGAAAATAAAAGAAGGATTAGAAAAATTTAATTTAAACATGAAAGGTTTCATCACAGAAGATGCACAACTTTACGGAGTTGAATCTAGAACTTCCTGCCCACTTCGCGTTACGCGCGATTCAGAAACTCTGGAAAGCTTAAGTCATCGCGGGCTTTATCCATGCGGCGAAGGTGCTGGATATGCCGGCGGAATCACTTCAGCCGCTTGTGATGGAATTAATTGTGCTGATAAAGTTTTTGAACTTTTAAAAAGTGTTTAATCATTACTATTCATTTTCTTGTTTCAAATTGATACAGCTTTAATCATCTACAGTTATTTAGACTTTCGTCCGATAAGTATTTATCATGGGGGATGTGATGAAATTATCTCGTTTGGTTAAAATCATTGTTTTAAATAAATTTGTTCTTATCCCCCTAGTTACAACTTTAATGGTTGTTGGATTTCAAAA
>JBAQKN010000035.1:0-15948 GCA_049301055.1 Pseudobdellovibrio sp.
TCATCCAAAAAGCATCAACTCTTTACATCAATATTACAAATGCTGGCAAAGGTGTTGTGGAAATCGAAGAAACTAAATAATTATTTTTTATTATTTATTATTTAAAAAAGCAGATTCTTAAATCAAGAGTTTGCTTTTTTTATTTTAGCAAAGCCACCACTTCATTTCTTTGTCGTTTTTGCGACTTGCCTTAACCTGAGAACTACAGCCATTAATCTAAAACGCCGAAAAGTAACTTCGGGTTGTAATTTAACAAAGGCAGGCAAAAAATGAATAAAACAACATTAATAATTCTATTGTCTTTATTTACGAGTTTTTGTTTTGCTCAGAATCTAGATGATGAGGTTCGAAAACTTATGGGAAATTCTACTGAAGAAATGTATGGTGTCGCCGCTGATATCATGCCCGTACTTGTAGCTCAGGCAAATGGTGACTCTAAAATAATGAGTGCGATTTTAAATAATGCCAGCCGAGATGCCGCTGCTTTTTTGAACTCAATGCCACAACATATAAAAACAAAATTAATGATTTAGCGGATAAGTCGAATTTAAATCAAAGTAAAAAGCCGTAACTAATGTTATTTATTTAAACCAAAATTTCCGGAATACTGACTTGCAGGACTTCGACTAGGCCAGTTTTCTTTTTTACTATTACCAACCTTTGGTCGGTTATGAACTTCCACAATTGCACCATTTTTTTTAAAGTATCCATTACGAGCTGTTGCAACTGCATTTTGATTTCCAACATAACTATATTCAGAAATAATAACAGCGCCGCAAAACAAATAAAAAATTATACTTAACCCTGATACATTTATTTTCATCTGAAAGACTCCTATATAGCCTATCGGAATAATTCTAAAATAATAAAGGCCTAATCTTGAGATTTGTTGTTTTTATGTAGACAGGCTAGTCATCTTTTTGAACCAATTTGAGACTTAACAAGATGTAGTCAAAAAAGGCAGCGTTGAACCAATGAGGCTAAAAAAATATTTTCTATGTCCTAACCTAAAAAATATTTTGCCACCAAATTATTTAACTTACCTTTAAGTTTCATTTTTTTAAAGCTATCAATAACTTAGTCATTAAATGTTAAATTCAATTCTGATACTTCATGTATTCTGTTTAACTTTCCAACATCCTTCGAAAAGAGCATATCAAGTTAAATCACTTTGCATTAATTTAATTTTTTTTTCCAAACTGCAGTCATACTTAAATTATGAAGACAAATGAAAAGGAATTCACAATGCATTCAAATCAGATAATTATAACAACTTTGTTAGCAATGGTTTTAACGACAGCCTGTCAAAAGACGACTTCGGTATCTGATTTGGACAGCTTGAACAGCGGACTATCTGAAACGTGTTCGGATAATACTAATTCTGAAGACCTAACTTTAAAAATCAATGGTTCTGCATCTGCTCAAGCCGGAGAACAAGTTAGTTATCAATTAAATAAAAAAGTTTGCGGTTCATCGCAAAAAGTGTTGTGGACTTCCGAAGGTTCAAAACCCACTCAAGCAACAAATGCAAAATTAGTATCATCATTTGCCTCTGCAGGTGTTTACGTTATTTCTGCTAAAGTTGAAAACACTTCGGATAGTTCTTTATCTTCACAAGCCATTCAGAAAACCATCATTGTAGCAAAAGCTCCTGCATTACTAGGACCTCAGGTTGTACTTCTAAATACGAGCTCTAACTATTCCTTAGTTTTACCAACAGGATTTGTTTTGAATGCAGCTAGCTGGAGTTTTGGAGATTCAACACCTGCTGTTATTAGCTCAAGTTCTGTAAGCCATACATACGCTAAAGCCGGATTATTTGTATTAACAGTAAATGCTCGCGACTCATTAAACAAACTATACGTTATAAGCCAAACAGTGAATGTTTTTACAGACAGCGCGCAAGTAGCTTGCGCAAGCCAGGCCACAATATCTAGCCCTACAGAAGGCACAGTGAATTCACCATTAACTATTTCTGGTTATATTCCGGATTGTCTGAAAGTGGACCTGACTAGTTTTGTTTTTGATTACGGTGATGGAACAACCGGAACTGCACTTTCAGCAGATCATACTTTTACAAATGCAGGATCTTTTCAAGTTAACTTAAATATTGGTACCATATTCCAAGATGATCCAAATATTCCTTACTTAAGATTGACTCAAACTATTCAAGTCCTAGATACTGTTGCAAACTGTCCAGGCGATGGTGTTACTCGTGAAACATTAAGTGATAGTTTTACTCAAGTAATTGCGTGCGGACTAGATGGAAAAAAGAACCAAATATATAAAACTAATATTGTTGAACAATGTAAATTAACTTCAGGTACACTTTCTTGGATAGAAATTTCTAGAAATAATGTTTTGCAAAGTGAAGGTCCTTGCCAAGGCCAATCATGCCACCTTCCAGATAACTCAATCCTTTCTGACGGTAAGTCAGTTACGCTTTATTCTTCAAGTAATCCGGCAGGTCTTTGCACGGAACAAAGTTTAGTTCGAACATGTTTAAATGGTGTTTTAAGTGGTTCTGAAAATTATTCTTCACTAACTTGCCATAACGGATGCGGAGACTTTGGGGCAAATGGAACAATAAAAGTTGGAGTGATTACCGGAGAAATTCAAACTGCTATCACCTGTTCATTTAATGAAACTGGTTTCTTCAATACGTTCAATCAGATTTCTGATAAATCGTGTATTGAAGGTCAAATAGTTTTATCGAATACACATCAAGGGGATCTTAAACATGCTGACACATGCCCATCTTATCACTGGCAAGCAACTGAAATTTGGTCAACGTGCTCTGCAGATTGCGGCGGAAATCAAACCGAAATATTTAATTGTCAAAATAACAATAACGAACCGGCTGATGAAAAAAAATGTACTACACTTAAACCTACTCAATCACGTGCTTGTGACGGGAACCCAGCGGCTGTAGCTCACATCGATCGTACTATTGCTGAAGAAGAAAGTGGAAGTTCAGTCATGTGTCCGAAGAATCAAATTGGTGTGATTGTTAAAAACCGAACAGCAACAACTGTTAAATCATATGCCTGCGTAGATCATTCTGTGCAAAAAACAGAAGAACATATTGAATACAGTGCTTGGGAAACTCATGAGTACTGCCGTGACTATGTTGCTCACCGTTGTTCTCAAGATAGTTTAAATAATTCGCAAGCCCAAGGACGATACAAGTGGATGGTAAAATGCGAAAACAAAATTCCTGTAATTAAGGAATTCTTAGATAATTTTGATACAGTTAAAGGGAGTAGAACTTTTGGTATTAATTCAACAAGCCGCGTTTTATATCCTACATTTTTAGTACGAACAATTAGTGGAAAAGAAACGGTTTGGATTGCTCCGACTACTGACAAATCTGACTGTGTTGCCCCTGCAACAGCATACGTTGCTGCAGTTTGCGTATCCTCATGCGCAACACCAGAACAACAAATACTAGTAGAAGCAAAGGAACAAATAAATAAAATGAAATACACATCCTACATTGATGCCTTAACACAAAAATTTTCTGGAGTTGGTACTTTATCAGCATCAAGCACCATGAATAGCACAAAAGTAAAAACGACAAAAGTTGAACAATGGGTTACAGAGTTATTAGATACTGAACATAAAATCTTAGAATTTCATATGAAATCAGGACGCAGTATTCGATTAACACCAAATCATCCAGTAGTTGCTGCAAATGGTTCAATGCAATTAGCGGAAACATTTAAAGCAGGAGACAGTCTAGTTCAATTAGGTGGCCAATTAGATCCAATCACTTCCATTGTTGAAACTAAATACATTGGCAAAGTTTATAATCTTTTTGTAAAATCTGCGAAACCATTAGAAAATATCGTAGTGACAAATGGCTATTTGAATGGCACCGCTTTCTTTCAAAATGAAGGCGCAGTAAATATGAATCGCAATTTATTAAGACAAAAATTAACTAAAGGCGTTTTTAGCAAATGAAAATATTAAAAGTTATGCCTTTAACTATTTTAACACTAAGTCTGTGGTCAATAAAAACTACAGACTTACCACTTCTATCAAAAAACAAAGAAGTGGTAACAATCAATAAATTAATTTCTACTGAGGTATTAAACACAAGAAACAGAAATATTGCTTCTATTCCACAAGCTGCAGCACAAAATTCAAAAATTAATCATAAATTTTTAACTGAATCCGAAATCCAGGATCTTGCCAATTATGAATCTATAAAAAACAAAGTTTTCCTAACGGATGATGAAAAACAAATAAGGAAAGGATATTTTTCAAATATAAATTTAATAAAAGACCTACAAAACGTACTGCTTTATTCAAAATCCATCGAAATTGGCTCAGACCTATATAATCAGAAAAATATTGCTCTTGATTTATTAATCGAAGCCAGTATCGATACAAACTCAGCAGAGGCTACCGCTGCTTTATTTTCAATTATTGAAGATAAGCAGATAGAAGACGAAAGTTTACCCCTGCCCGATAGGCAAGCTATGGCCGATATCAAAGCTGAAATACTATATTCATGGACTGCCAAATCAACAACAAATGAAACAGAAAAAATTTCCAATTTAATACCTGGACCGATTACTGCAAAAATTTGGACAAATGTTCAAAATGCTCAAGAACAGAATCGATTAGAATCGGCTGACACAAATTAAAAGTTAATACGTTTCAGCCCATCCTTCAACAAAACAGTCACCTGCTTTGCAATTCACACGCGTAAGATTGGTATTTATATCCTTAGCCAACCAACCATTTAAAGCACAATTTTTTTCAAAACAGGTCACAACTGATTGCTGGCCTTGATTCGAATAAACGATCCAACCCGATAACAACCAAAATCAATTGAAGAATTGGCTACTTAAAAAAACAACGTCAATCATGAAATATTTGCAGTACTTTGTAATAAAATAATTTTCTTTAACATTCGCCATAAATTTTCGGTAATAGTTTACATACGGAGATCCCAATATGCGTTGGCTGCATTTATTTAATCAAATTCTAACTATCCTTCTAATTTTAAATGCAAAAGCTAATGCTATAATAGGTGGTGAATTTGCTATATCCAATGAATTCCCATTTGTTGTTAATATCTACAATCACAGTTTAGATTATACAGATCACTTGTGTGGCGCTACATTAGTTGAAAAAAAATGGGTTTTAACTGCAGCTCATTGCGTTCTTGAGGATGTTACTGACAAAAGCTTGGGGGTCATTAAAAAAAATGAGCTTACTTTGTATATCGGTAGCAATGATATAACTGGAAAATATGGAAGAGCCTTAACCGTTAAGGAAATAAAAATACATCCTGATTTTAATTGGCCAAACTATGACGTCGCATTGATTGAAATCAACGAATCCGTAACTGATATTCCATATGTCTTATTAAATGATAAAACAAATATTGAATCATTTCCAAATTTATCCGCTATAGCAACTGGCTGGGGCTTAGTAGATACTGTCGGTAAAATTCAATCTGACTTTTTAAAAAAAATAAACCTTCAGATAGTGCCAAAAGCAATTTGCAACAAAGACAATTGGGTTCTTGACCATGGATGGAAAATTGAAGCCAATACTCTTTGTACACAAACAAACTTTGGGACAAATGCGACTTGCGCTGGGGATAGCGGCGGCCCATTATTAATAAAAAATATCAACACATACATTCAGATTGGTATTATAAGTTGGGGCTCTGCATGCCGGCTAGCTTTTATTAATCGACAATCTAATGTTGAAGGCTACAGCGATATCTCTGCCGCTTACCCTTGGATTCAAAGTTTAATAAATCCTAAATAAAAAACTCAATAATTACAGAATCTTGTTTAACTATCTGGCACTAAATTTGGAAGTTAACTTTCATAAGTAATGGAGGTTATCTATGTTCAATTCTACCCTAAAGTGGGCTCTTCTTTCTGTCCACTTATTAGTCGCAGGTTTGCCGCTAAACGGCTTTTCAAAAACCAACCAATGCGCATTGCTATTTAAAGCAACCGTACAACGTGGGGTCATTGAACCAACTATTGAATGGAATAATGACATATCCTATCTTGAAACACTTCAACGAAAAGAATCACTTGGCCAAGTTGGAACATTTTTTTCAGAAAAATGGGATACCCAAATATATTACACACAAACTGCTCTACCCGATGGACATGGAAAAGTACCTTTAGTGGATCCAGAATCAAAGGCTGTATTTATTTTTTTTCATGGTTCAGGCACTAAAAATTCTGGTGGTAGAAACTTTATTGCCAACATGAATACACTGGCCAATATGGGATATTCCGCGATTAGTATGGATATGCCTTTTCATGGCGAGGGGCCAATAAAGGAAGAATTTAACAAGTCACCTTACTTTATGGAGTGGGCTCGTTCAATAATTCTAGAAGCTAAAAAATCTGGAAAACCAGTTTATTTAGCTGGCCATTCTTTTGGCCCAGACGTGATACTGGAACTAGCGACTAGATACCCAAAAATGATTGATGGTGTGACGGCACTATCCCCTGCAGGTTTTACTAAAGAGCTATCAAAATGGTACGATAACTATACAACAAAAATGAATTTCGGCGGCAACGTTGAAAGTAATGATGATGGGGGGCTTTGGGCTGGAACCATGTCAAAACAATTTATCTGGCATAAAGCAAAATTAACAGACCCAACTGTAATTAATCCAAAACTAAATATCAGAATTTTGAGCGGCAATAAAGAAGAGTATGTACCGGCTCCTATTGGTGGAGAAAACCATACGCCGATTGGCGAAAATACGTATGATATATCTGAACCACTTCAAAAAATATTTAAGGCAGCAACCATTACAATTGAGCCTGGAATTGGGCATTATATTTTTGATCATACTGATGCTAATGGCATCAATGTTGTTACACGAGAATTACTTTTAACGGCCGGCGAAAATCCATCGAATACCAAGAAATTAATTGAATCGACAAAAGCACAAAACAGTTTGCTTCACCCGTCTAGCCAACTAGGGAAAAAATATATTCAGGATCCGTTATTTAAATTTTGGGTTGATGCTAACTACGGAAAAGGAAAGGCAATCTTGATTCATAGAAATAGCCAAGATTCAATAGCTTCAAAAATACTTAAGGAATTTGAAATAGCTCAAGAGTCTAGAGAAAAAGAAATCCACATGAAGATTTTGAATTCGCAAACAGAATTTCCTGACTTTTATAACAAATATAAAAACTACATCGAAGGATTAAAGCCAAACAAAGTAGATCGAAGTTTATTCAACCCCTACTTAATATTAAGTAAAAAAAATTCACTCATATAATGAACAACTATTGATACAAAAAAACCAGGAATTACCGCCTGTTTTTTTTATTTAATAAATTAACAAAAAAATCGTAAAATTAAAAACCAATTCCTGGCAGTTTGATATTTTTTAAAATTGGATAACATTTATTTAAAAGCATTTTTGATTGAATCAAAGTAGCCGTAAATTTATTAATCAAATGTTCTGCATTATCTGGAACAGGCTTAGAGTAATAATTCTGACAATTTTTAATAATATCCGCTTGCAAATTTAAAATAGCAGAAATAGGAAGGCAAACTTGTTGATTAACTTTATATTTTCCTAAAAGTAGATTTAATGCCTCAACACTTTTGTTTAAGGCCTGTGTGGTTTCACAAGTAATATCCCACTGTTCTTGAATATTCAATTTTTCATGCTGAACTAATCTTACTTTTTCTAAGTTTTCATTAATACCATCTGCTATTACTAATGCAGCTTCGCCAAACTTAGTAAAATCAAAAAAATTAAATAGGCTGGCTTGCGCAGAAACTCCAGCAATTAAAGTTACTACTACGATTATGTTTTTCATCTTAAATCCCTATGTTTATTTGTTTATTCAGACAGCTGATTAGCTACCCGACTTAAATTGACTAAGCTAGCGTCATTTAGGCTATGGAAAAAAATACAAAGTGCAACTGCGATAAATACTTTCAAATTAACCAAGTCGGATAAGAAATGACTTCAAATTTGTTTTATCGTCGGGCAGTTCGAAATCTAAAGAAGGCAAAACGCAATTTACTTCAAGTTTAGTAATCTTTAGAGATGCTTGAGCTTTTAAAACAGTTTTTCGGACATCATCAATGAAAAATCCGTCAAAATTTGTTGAAAATAAAAGTTCGCCATTCTTACTTAGACAGGTTAAACAATTTTCAAGAAATTTCTCTAAGCCTGTTTCAATTTTAAAAATTCCTTTTTCTCTTCTAAAAAAAGAAGGGGTATCGCAAATAATTAAATCATATTTAGAACTTTTACTTCGGCTTTGCTCTAAAAATGTAATACTGTCGCGAAAAAGAAATTTATAGTTATTGCCATCTAAATTATTTAATTCAAAATTTCTCTTTGCCCAGTTTAAATTATTTTTATTTGATTCTATTGAGGTGATTTGACTTGCCTGCCCTAATGCCGCAGCTAAACTAAAACCGCCTGTATGAGCAAATAAATTCAAAACAGTTTTATTTTTTGAATTATTTAAAACCCAATTTCTTTGCAATCTTTGATTTAAAAACAATCCAACGGATTGCCCAGAGTCTGTTCGAATTTCATAATTCGTTTTGCTTTCGCTAGCAACCCAGTGCGTTGGCATTTTCGAATCATTAGGTTTTTCCAATGAATTTTCAGGAAAAAATATAAACTGATTTTTATCAAGTACACTTTTTCCTTTATCAAACATTAGTCGAACAATAACAGGCTTACTTAAAATTGTAGCGTAATATGAAAATTTTCTTACTTCGGATTCACTCCAGTTTTCTTTATACCAACCAACAATGATATTCTGTCCGAACTGATCAATTGTAAAACCTGGCTCATTTGAGTTGTTTTTATTATGAACAAGTCTAAAGCTTTGGTTAGAATTCAAACTTTCCGAAAATAATCGAAGTCTACGATCTGTTTCAAAAACAATCTTAGCAATAACTTGATCATCCAATAAATTTAAATTTTCAAAATAAAGTGGTGGCCTTGAATTGATTATAATTCCATTTGGGAATTCAATTTCATAATTGTGCAAACACAAAAAAGGGAAAGCAGCTCCGCCATATTTAGGATCGCCTAATATCGAAATATTGGCCGCCTTGGCATGGATTCGAATTTGATGGTTCCGCCCTGTAAAAGGGTTTGCTTTCCATAAAGATAAATCTTTGGTTTTATTAAGTAAAGTTAATTGTGTTTTTGCATCAAGCTCTTTCGCTTTATGGATTATTGGCTGATCAATTAAAAAGTTTTCTTTTGTGAATTCGTTTTTGGTTATAAACCAATACGTTTTTTTTACTTGTCTATTAAAAAAATATTCAGCATATTTTTTTGCGGCTTCAACTGACTTTCCAAAAATCATGACTCCCGTTGTAGTTTGATCCAGCCTATGAACGATATGAAGCTTTTTATTTAGCTGTTTTTCAAAAATTTCTATCAATCCATCTTGAATAAATTCAGAATGTTCGATTTTTGAATCATTAGTATGAGCATTAAACCCATATGGCTTATCAATCGCGATTATGTCATCGTCTTCAAATAGAACCGTAAGCAGATAATCTGGTAGTCTTAAGAAATTCATCAGCAGTGAGTATTCGAAAATAACGAAACGATGTCAAACCATGACTAGTCTTTTTTCGCATCCTCTATGCCTAAGCTTAAATGAACAGTTCTATTCTTTTGTGATCAAAATATGACTTTTCTTTCCATTCTATTTCATTTATCAGTTGAGTTAATTTTTTACAATATTTCGATGGTTATCCTATATTTCAAAATAAGTAATTCCTTTTGTCGCCGCTAAGTGCCTCTAGATTTGTAATCAATTTAACTTCATAAGGACCATAGTCCTGCGTAAAAAATTGGATGGCTATCTTCATTGGTTGCCATTAGCCTAGTCCTGTAAACAATATTTTTAAAAGGCCGATAACAATACCTATGAAGATTGCTCCTAAACATCAAAATGAAAAACAAAGACTTGCTTCCTTAGAGTCTTTGCAAATCTTGGACACTATGTCTGAAAAAGATTTTGATGATATTACTGCGATTGCTTCCCAAATTTGCGATACGCCGATTGCACTTATCTCTTTAGTTGATGAAAAACGACAATGGTTTAAATCAAAAGTTGGCTTAACCGCTGAAGAAACTCCGCGTGAGTTTGCTTTCTGCGCCCATGCTATTCTTCAGAATGATGTTTTTATTATATCGGACTCTTCGAAGGATGAAAGATTCTTTGATAATCCACTAGCTACCGGCGCACCCCACGTACGCTTTTATGCTGGCGCCCCATTGTTATCACCAGACGGTTATCCGATTGGCACAGTATGCGTGATCGATTCAAAGCCAAGAACCCTTACAGCCGCTCAGATAAGTGCGATGAGTGCCTTATCAAACCAAGTGACCCGATTGTTAGAACTCAAAGTTCAAATCAAAAATGCCAATACGACTCATCAAAATATGGTCATAAAAGAAACTGCCTTGGATAATATTACAGAAGGCGTTGTTTTACAGTCATCAGATGGGAAAATTATTGAATTTAATCCATCAGCTTCTCTGATTTTAGGGCTTACCGCAGACCAAATGTCCGATAAATCTTCAATGGATCCCGACTGGCATGCGATTCGCGAAGATGGATTAGATTTTCCTGGAGAACAACATCCCGCGATGGTC
Source organism: Pseudobdellovibrio sp. (assembly GCA_049301055.1). GTDB lineage: Bacteria > Bdellovibrionota > Bdellovibrionia > Bdellovibrionales > Bdellovibrionaceae > Pseudobdellovibrio. Next base: position 10,658 of record JBAQKN010000035.1, read on the forward strand.
GCCTTGAAGACTGGAAAAAAACAAGAAAATATTATCATGGGTATTCAAACAAAAACGAATAAAATTCGATGGATCCGCATTACCTCAATTCCATTGTTTTTAAATAAAGCCAAATTACCTACTCATGCCGTTACAAGTTTTTCTGATATTACCGAGCAATTACTTTCGCAAAAAAAAATAATGCAAAATCAAAAGTCAGTTCGCTTTATTTTAGATGGCTTGCCTTTTATGGTTGGCTATTGGAATGCAGACTTAATAAATATTGATGCAAATTCAACTTATTCGACTTATTTTGGAAAAACTCCGGACGAAATTTATAATAAACATATTGAATTTATTCTTGGCCCGGAATTATATAAGAAAAATTTACCCTACTTAACGGCTGTTCTTTCAGGGAATTTAATAAATTTTGAGCGCGATTTAACAACGCCTGAAGGCCAAGTACGTAACACACTTGCAACTTATATTCCTAACTTTGAAAATGGAAAAGTCGTTAGCTTTTTAACGGTTGTTACAGATATCACCGAAATTAAAAAATTAGAACTTGATCGCCGCAATCTGGAATTACAATTAACAGAATCATCAAGACTATCTTCACTTGGCGAAATGGCCAGCGGTATCGCCCATGAAATTAATAATCCATTGGCCATTATCCTAGGTAAAAGTATTTCTTTACGTAAAAAAATTGATGCAGGCCTTTACGATAAGGAACTTATTCAAAAAGATTTTACAATTATCGAAAATACAGTTGATCGCATTGCTAAGATCATAAAAGGTTTACTTACGTATTCAAGAAATGCTGAAAAAGATCCCTTTGAAATAGCCTCTCTTTCGTCAATTATTGAAAATACGCTTTCACTTTGCGAAGAGCGACTACGACTTAATTCTGTTCAACTGCGCTCGAATTGCGCTTCTGATATATTTATTGAGTGCCGCACAGCTCAGATTTCACAGTTGCTAATGAATTTAATAATTAATGCTTTTGATGCGGTAAATAACCTAACTGATAAATGGATTGATATTTCGGTAAGCGTAGTGACAAATAAAGTAAAATTAACTATTTCGGATAGTGGTAGCGGAATTACTGCCGATATCGTAAATAAAATAATGCAGCCTTTTTTTACCACTAAAGAAGTTGGCAAAGGCACAGGACTTGGGCTTAGCATTTCTAAGGGGATCGCTGAAACTCATAATGGCACTTTAGAATATGATCCAAAAGAAAAAAACACCACATTCATTTTAATACTTCCAATTGCTAAGCTGACTAGTAAAAAGAAATCAGCTTAGTACTTTAATTTACCAATGATGAAAAGAGTTTGGACTTTTGGTCTTTTTTACTTTAAACCATCCTAAATAAATATAAAACTTAGGAGTTCTGAATGCTTAATTTAACTAAAGATCAAATGGCCGAAATAACAGATTCTATGCGCCAAGAACTTGGAGCAAACAATGAAGAAATAGCAAACATATTAAAACGCACACTATCTGTCGGCGATCTTAAGAAAGCATTAGAAAACGTTGATGACTCTTTACCCGTTGAACTAGAAGTCATACTTGAAATCACAGAAGATGGCGATTGTTCGGCTCAACCAGGCTTGGCAATACACCATTACCAAGTTCGCAAAGGCGAAGATGACGGCTACCCGCGTTTTACCCTTGTTGGAGCGCAACCACAGACTGTCGAAGCCTACGCAGAAGCTTTTGAGATTGATACTCCCAAACAGTAGACCTTCATTTTGGCTTTACTCTGCATTCACCAGACTCACATTCAGCAAACTGCTTATCTTTAGAATTGGCTTTCCAAGTTGGGCAACTAATGGAGGCTCCTTCAAGTCTATTACATTTTGAAGCTGCTTCTGAACTGCGTTGATTAGATGCAGAAGTCGGCCAACCGCAAGGATTGGGAACAACAACGCAATCAGAGCTTTCTTTACATGAACTCCAATCAACCTTCCATTGCTTGCATTTTTCATTTGCTTGAAGTTGAGTTGAAATTATTAATACTAAAGATAAATTTACGTAAATAAAATAATATTTCATTTGTTCATGGTTTCGCTGAGTTTCTTTTTAGTCAATAGCCTAAGCGACTTACTGCCACCTAGAAAGTGCGTTTAACGGCTGCAGTCCATTCCTAACAAAGCAGCGGAAAAAAGCCTTGTAACTTTTCCGTCTTCAACAAGGGACATGAAAAGAGGAGATTGTTCATCACTTGAATTGCAATTAATCATAACTGTTTTTTTCTGCCCATTCAAATTAATTTGCCCCAACATCGAGCGCCCTACTTGAGTCCTAGAATATCCGCCCACGCTTGCGGGAGAAGTCCTTCTAATAACGCTAAAAAGGTCTCCAACAAGGTCAAACTTTGAACCAGCACCACTAAGCTGAATAGACAAATCTGCAACACCCAAGTCGTCTTCGAGAAACAAATGATAGATATTTACATTTTCGGCGGGCGTATATTTAAAATGCGTTTTTATTTTTCCCTGGGCTGAGCGACCCACAAATGTTTTGAATAGTTGATCTTGCTCAATAATATTATACGCGTTCGCAAAATTTCCTTTAAAATCAAAAGCGCAAATATCGCAAATGTACATTTCTTTGATGTCATCAATTTGAGTGAGCACGGCAACAGCTCTTTCATCCATTTCGGGTGAAAACTGCATCCAGCTGGTTAAAGTTTCTTCCATGATAGTTCCATCGACATGTCCGTTTCCGTACACATGACCTAACTCGTGCAAAAAAGTTCCATGCAATCTAGCTGTACGAGTCCAATCTGGAAAATTAGCGCCAGGATAGACGCCTTTAGGCGAAGAAACCCAGATCCATCCTTTACCCCAACCCTTAACGACATCAAAACTTTCACGGTGCGCAAAAGCGGTAGGGTTTTCAAATAATTTTTTCTGTTCGTCCGTGACTGAATTATTTATTCCAAGATAAAAAATAAGATCCACCGAGCTGTTGCAAGCTTGTAAATATTGATAAGTTGTCGATGGATACAGGCCCTCTTTTTTATCGCTGCCGCTAAAAACCTGTTTCTGAGAAATATAAGCGCGCCAAATTTTTGCCGCGCTTTCGATATCTTGCTGAGCCTTATTTTTTGTTACACCAAAATCGGATGCCATTTCAATGCAATACCGCACGGGTTGATCTCCAAGAAACCAGGCACTACCAAAAAGAATATTTCTATTATCTTCGCCGCCACTATCCATCCCGCCGCCGCGTGCAAAAACCAAGAAAGAACTCAGTGAAAAAATAATAAGAATTAAAAAGCGCATGATCCCCCACTTGACTAATGGTGTACGTTTATCACAGGACTAACTGGAGGCACAAGGTCTGATGCTGCCCTGTGAAGGCCACTTGAGTACCAAACGGATTCTGCTCCCAGATGGTATAGACTGGAAACTGAATAAGCGCAGAAGTTATCATCCCCTTCGAGATCGTGACTGCACTCTGAGTCACCGCATCTCCTGCCGCATGTCTTGGTCGACCATTTTCTAAATGCCCATCGTAATGATGAGTCTCTTGAAATGTATACGTCGTTTCATTTCCACTGCTGTTTGTAGAACCTGTCATAGAAAAATTTCCGCTATAATAGCCCGAGGCTCCAACAGATTCATTTTTTCCCAAGACGCTGATGCCTGAGGCTAGAAAAGCTAATTTTACATCATTTAAGAATACGGGGAAAATTTGAAACGCCAGCCTGTCTTTTCCCGGAGCATATGCTGATGGGTCTGTGAACTTAGGGACTTGGTCAAAAGTTGCATTTGAATAGTAAGCTCCCTTTTCTAAAAAATTTTTTGGAACTGCCACTGGATTCTGAAGTCTGCAATTGTCTGCAAAACCTTGTAAGCAGATAACCGACAGAATCGCTATTGTTAATATGAAATGCATAAAACCTCCTTAAGTGGTTTGCTGTTTTATCTAGGCTCACGCTAACCCCAAAAACCGTATGGTAATACATTGTTTAGATAAAATATCACGATACTTCTTTACCTGTAAGTAAAGTTGAGTTACTCGTCATTTATGGAACCTATGCGAATTTTTGAATTTGAAGATTATAAAAAATTTTCTTTGAAACATATTAAACGCTTACCAAATGCGGGCCGCGGACAGCTTCAAAAGCTAGCTCAATTTTTAGCGGTACACCCAACGCTGATCAGTCAAGTTTTTCGCGGTGATAAAAATTTAACTTCTGAACAAGCTTGCCGGGCGGCCGAGTTTTTTGGAATGAACGATCAAGAACTTGGATTTTATTTAGCCCTGGTTGAACGCGAGCGAGCCGGAAACTTAATTCTTAAAAAACATTGGCAGAGTCGCATTGAATCTTTACGAGAAGAAAATAGAACCGTATCAAGTCGTCTATCACCTACATATAATTTATCACAATCCAAAAAGATCGAATTCTATTCTTCGTGGCAATACAGCGGCATCAGGCTAGGTACTTCTATTCCTAAACTACAAAGTCCCGAAGCATTAGCAGAACGCTTAGGCCTTTCCGTAAAACGAGTTCGAGAAGTCATCGAGTTCTTAGTCGAATCGGGCCTTTGTGTTTATGAAAAAGGACAAGTCAAAATGGGGCCAGCTAGGACCCATATTCCTGCAGATTCTCCGCTGGTGACTCGTCATCATTTAAATTGGCGGCTTAAAGCACTTGAAGCCCACGAAAATCTTCGGAAACATGAGCTAGCATTTACCGCTCCAGTTTCGATTGCAACCAAAGACCGAGAAAAAGTTCGCGAAATTATTCTTCAAGCAATTGAACGAATAAATAAATTGATGGATGAAACTGAATCACAAGAACTTTCATGCCTAGCGATTGATTGGTTTGATATTCGAGCATCGTCTCAAAAAAATACGTAAACACTTTTAAAATCCAACGCCAATTTTTGGACAAAACAAGTTCAAACGAACCTGTGTGAATTAATACTTAATTTATTTGATCTGGCTGGTATCGCCATTGCAATAGTATTAAGTCAGAAGCAGTCACAACGTCTTTTCCCCCGAAGACAGATGCTTCTACCCCCCAAAACCTCGTTTCCCCCAAACGAGGTTTTTTTTTGCTTTATGGTCGGCCCCCTTAGGTTACAGAGATGCACTATCTAAAGGAATGGCTCTACAACAAAATAGGGGGAATACAGGTTTTAAGTTAAGATGTTTTTACTACAAAACGCAAGCTGCCCTAAAGTTTTAGGAATCGATGAGAAAAAGTTTAATAAAAAACTAGGCTACCAAACAACACTTGTGAATTTACAAAAACATACGGTGTTCGATATTACGCTAGGTCGTACGGA
>JBAQKN010000036.1:0-13846 GCA_049301055.1 Pseudobdellovibrio sp.
TTTTGAAATCCAACAACCATTAAAGTTGTAACTAGGGGGATAAGAACAAATTTATTTAAAACAATGATTTTAACCAAACGAGATAATTTCATCACATCCCCCATGATAAATACTTATCGGACGAAAGCCTAAATTCTTTAAGAGCACTTAGGTAAAATAGGTAATATTTATTAAAATGAGATAGATAGCGTTTCAGTTTGAGATGAATTTTGAAGTGTGTTAAAAGTTAATAATGAATATTTTGCTTCTAACGCCATTAAAAATTGAATTTGACTCCCTAATTTTAAGATTGCACGAGTTGGGCTTTGAGAGCATTCAATCTTATGTTGGAAAAATGAAGATTTTAGAATTTCCTAAGCTAGGTTGGAAATGTTCTGTTGCTGGGCATGGTAAAGCACAGTTCGGTATTCAGACTCAATTACTAATCAGCCATTTTAAAGAAATTGATTTAATTATATGTGCTGGAACTGCTGGATCATTATTGGATCAGGTATCTGTTTTTGATGTGGTTGTCGCAAATAGAACAATTGAACATGATTTTCGATTAAAATTTATAAAAAAAAATGACCCAGAATTTTATGGCGATCAAACTCAGATTAATAAAATTAAAAACAAATCGTTTGTTAATTTCAAAGTTCATTGCGGCGATATTGCAAGCGGTGATGAAGATATTGTTACGGCAGAGCGTGCCTTTGAAATTAGGGCCCAGACTTCAGCCATAGCTGTTGCTTGGGAGGGCGCGGGTGCTGCACGAGCAAGTTTGTATAATCATATTCCATTTTTGGAAGTACGTGGTATTAGTGATAGTTCAAATAGTGCGACACTAAATGATTTTTCAAAAAATTTAAAAATAGTTATGTCTAATGTAGGTGATGTGTTGCTGTGTTTAGAAAAATATTAAAGCAAACCAAAATAGAAAATGATATAGAATTTTATGGTCATTTTGGCGCAACACTATCTGTTGTCGAGATTTCATTAGGTTCGATTTTGCATGGGTTTCATATTCCATTTAGTGGAATTTTTTTATCGTTAAATCAAGGTTTTCTTTTATGTAGAGCGGCTTTATTAAGTCAAAATATGGAAAATTCAGTATGGATAACTTATGGTATTTCTAATGTGGCTGCAGTTCTAAAATCACTTTCTCCTGCAGGAAAGAAAATTGGTCCCATGTTAAGCATCAGCATGCAGGGGCTTTTATTTAATTTTGGAACTGCACTTTTTGGAGTTAATCAATTTGGTCTAATTGTAGGGATGTTGCTTTTATCTGTGTGGACTTTTTTGCAGCCATTAATTACATATTATATTTTTTTTGGAAAGAAACTTTTTGAAGCTGTTGAATATTTGTTTGAAAAGACATTACCTGTTTACGGAATTCAGACTAAATATGTGGTGTGGATTTTTTTTGGTGTTGTAGTGTTAAAAGCTATAACCAGCATTGTGTTGGCAATTCTAGCTGTTAGAACTACTGGTTTATCTAAAATTCAAGATCGTTTAATTGATTACGCTGAGCAAAAAAATATTTTGGTAACTGATAATAAAACTTCTAATTCTATTATTGTCTTAGTGGTAAAAGATTTATTTAAACCCTTATTTTTGGTTTCGTTACTTATGACGGGAATCTTTCTGTATTACTCTGAAAGTGATAAATCCATTGTCATTTGGTATTTACTTCGGCCCATTGCTATTGCGTTCATATTTTTTTATTTTTCAAGAACATTAACACTTGTTAGGTGGTTAAAGATTATTGAAAACGGGCGCTTCAGGAAATTTTCTTTAGGGTGCCAGCATGCTTTAGAAAAAGTGCGACGAATTTTTTAATAGATTAATTATATTAAATAGAGCGTGTGAAATTTTCCATTGCAGTTTTAGTCATGCGATAATTTGTCCATTCGTTATTTGGTTTTGCACCTAAAGATAGATAAAAGTTTATAGCAGGTTTATTCCAATCAAGAACTGACCATTCGAAACGGCCACAATTTCTGTTTAAAGCAAGTTGAGCTAAATGTTTTAATAAGGCTTTGCCAATGCCAAAACCTCGAAAGGCTTGCGCGACAAATAGGTCTTCAAGATAAATACCTTTTTGAGCTAAAAAAGTTGAATAATTATGAAAAAATAGTGCAAACCCAGCAGGCTTATTATTCCAAGTGGCAATAAGTACTTCTGCTGCTTTTTCCACAAAAAGAGTGTGTAAAAGCATAGGCTCTGTAGCTATTACGTCTTCAGATAATTTTTCATATTCTGCCAAAGCCTTGATAAATGTTAGGATTTGTGGGGTGTCGGCTGGAGTGGCAAAGCGAATAGATAGCATATTAAAATTCTTTCTAGGATTTTATTTAAAAACAAAAAAAACGAACATTATCACATCTTTTAAATAAAAGAGACACTATAATTAAGAATTACTTCATTAATTGAAATAATATTGGCTAGTGACAAAATCTGATTTCCATGGGACTCTAGCTGATGGCCATTAACTGGGCTAAGTAAGGATGAATGTGCTATTAATTCCATTAACATTGCAAAATATTTCTGAATTAAGAAACCCCAATGAGCGAGTTCCTTTAGCGGAGCATGTTTCTTATGAAGACGCCTTAAGTTTAATTGAAGATGGTGGCTTTGATGGTTATGAGTTGCAAAGCTCTGAATCATCAAAATTGTTGCAACTTAAATTTTTTTTTAAGAATGCAGAATCTAAAAAAAATGCAATTGTTCGCATTGATGAAGAAAAACCACATGGACCACTTTCTTATTCGTGTTCGTATTGTTTAAACTCAGGGAGACAGGTTTCAAGTTGCGAACATCAATGGGCTTCATTTGTTTTGATTTGGCAGGCATTAACCGTTGATCAAGAGGATATACCCCATCCTGAATTAGCCAAATTATCTGAAGAATTAAAAGGGCCGCGATTTTTAGGTGCGTTAACTGATTCAAGAGACCCCTTGGCGGAGTTTGTCACTACAGAATTAGATTCAATTAGTTTATTTATGGATGAGCCTGCTTTGTTAAAAGGGGACTCCTTAGGACAATTGTTAAAGTTAGAATTTACTAAATATAAAAAAATTGAAGTGGTAAAAGAAAAAGAGATGCTTTCGCCAAGATTATGGAATTTACCAGAAATCTTTCGACGTAAGCAAATGGCATATTCTGAACATTATTTTAATGAAGCAAATAAGCAAAATCGTATAGCAGATATTATTAGGTATAACTTTAGTAATGGTATGCAAATAAGTGCTCAAGAAATTTTACGTCATCCTTTACATAAAAAAGTACCATTGCATCTTTTGCCACAAGCTAAAACTGCAGCCTCTGTTTTTGCACAGTGGCCATTAATTCAGCGGTTCAGTTTGTTGAATGGAAATGATTTTGTTAGCCAACCACTTCTGGAACTTGAAGAAGTTATGCAAGCGCTATTAGCGAATGTGGCAACAGCACATCGACAGAAAAAAATTGAACTTTATTTGCAGAGCAAATCAAATTCAACACGTGCTATGATGGTTAATTCTGTTGAATTTGATCCTAGTCAAGAAGTTGATTGGCGCGTTGATTTCGCAGAAAGAAAAGAACTAATTTGTGAATTTAAATTAATATGTTTTAGAAAGCAGCCGTTGTATTTTTTCGAATCTTTCGCTATAGAAATGACGGATGGAGTAATTTTAGTTCATCCATGGTTAAAAGAAATTAGTTTATTGCAAGAAAATTTATCATTAATTTCAGATAATTTAAGACTGACCGATAGAAAAATGCCATCCATTGAAGTCACTGGCGAAGCCGAAGCAAAAGCAATACTGAAATATCTTCGCACGCGTGCTTTGCCGGTTAAAATAACTGGCGAATCAAGAACACTAGGAAGCCATCAAAGCCAAACAGAAGTTCGCCTAGATGAAGCGGGTCAATTTTATATTCAACATGAAGCCCGCGTCTTAGGGCAGAAAAATTTGGTACGTAAAGGCTGGAGTTCGAAAACAGTTTTATTTTTGCAAACTTTATCACAGGGACTTCCTTATTTGCTGCGTGTCGAGGCTAAAGATATGGCAGCTCGTGCACGTGCCAAGCGTGATTGGGATATGAAAATTTTGAAGCATTTAGGCATTCTTCAGTATTTATTTCTTGAAGTTTTGTCAGTTCATTTTGATGGTTCATTAACAGATGGTTCAGTAGTTGAGAAAAAAAATGTTTTTAATAGTTTACAAAAGAAAATTCAAATACTTTTAATTTCTGGCACTGGAGAAACATTTGTACGCGATGTTCCATTAGCTGAATTGTGTTCAAAAGCTGTTTTAGTTTGTTTTGAAGAATTTGTATCAAAAGCTTTTGCAGCTTTATCTGAAAGTGAATCTTTTTATTCTGAAGATGGCGAAGTTATTTTGGAAGGAATTGTTGAACGTGAATTTCGGTTATTGTTTGAACTTCTAAGAAAGCTTGCATTAACTTCTTTTGGTGAAGCTTTCAAAAAGTCACGAATGGCATTTTTGTCAAAAATATCGAATGCAGATTTTGAAAATAATTTGCGATTAATTGATGTTTCATTTTATTTTCCAACGGGTGATATTAAAGTTCCGACTAATTTGAATACATCTGTAGAATCATTACAATTAATTATTCCGCATGGTTTTAAGATTTACTATAAAGATCAGCCTTTGCAAGAGTTGTCGGAAGATGAATTTCATGTTGATTTTGCTTTGCAAACAGATGGTGATCAGAAATTATTTAATTGGTTTGAATTAAACCCCAAGTTTTTTTTACGAGGTGAAGAAGTTGATCCAGATCAGATTCTTAGTCTTGGTTCTGGTGGTGTGATTGAATTTGAAGGAAAACTTTATTTAGTTCCTAAAAAACAAATGCCTTCATTGCGTCGACTTGAAACATTTTGGATGAAATTACAAAAAGGTAAATCGGAAAGTGCTAAAAGAAAAAATGGCGAAAATATTTACAAATTGCCACGAAGTCAGACTTTAGAATTGCTGGCATTAAGAGCCTCTGGGATTTCAATTCGCGGTGATCAAGAATGGAAGAAATTGTGTGATTTCTATGATAATTTGGGATCGAGCACACGTGATTTAAAATTACCAAAATCAATGAAGGCAGATCTTAAGCCGTATCAAGTTCTTGGGGTTCAATGGCTACAAGATTTGTACAATTTGCGTTTAGGTGCATTGCTTGCTGATGATATGGGGTTAGGTAAGACTGTTCAAACATTATGCTTTTTAGATGATTTGCGTGATAAAGAAGAACTAGGTCAGGTACTTTTAGTTGTGCCATCATCTTTAATATTTAACTGGCAAGATGAAGTTGCTAAATTTACTCCAGAAATTTCATTAACTGTATTTACAAGTCGTGAGCAAGATAAAATTGGTCGCAGAATTGCTAATGGCGAGCAATTTATTGTTATCACTACTTATGGACTTTTGATGGAGCACGAAGAGTATTTTAATCAATATAAATGGAAAACACTTATCTTTGATGAAGCTCAAAATTTAAAAAATATAACGACTAAACGAACCAGTGCTGCACGTTCGCTAACTGCGCAATTTAAAATATGTTTAACCGGTACTCCTATGGAGAATCATTATGGAGAATTTTATTCATTAGTCGATTTGTTAGTGCCAGGATGTTTGGGTGAAATTTCTGATTTTCGCAGACAATTTGTAAATTCAGAAATGGTTACGCGCGAACAAATGGATGATTTGAAAATTAAAATTAAACCATTGATGCTAAGAAGAACAAAAAAAGAAATTTTAGATCAGCTTCCAGAAAAGCAGGAAACTAAAGTCAGTATTGCCTTTGAAGAGCAGCAAAAAGAAATATATCGGGATATCGCTTTGTCGTATAATCAACGCGTTCAGGAAACAATGGCGGCGCAAGGGGAGTCCAGCGTGCAATTGCAGATGCTAACAGCTTTACTGCGCTTGCGACAAGCTTGCTCTGATCCAGCTGCTTTGCCGAATGTTAAATACGATAAAGTTCCGCCGAAATTGCAAACTTTATTTGAATCTATTCAAGAAATTGTTGAATCTGGTGAAAGTGCCTTAGTATTTACCCAGTTTTTACAAACATTAGAACATGCCGCTGATATTTTTAGAAAAGCTGGAATTGCTGTTTTTGTTTTGCATGGTGGTGTTCCGACAAAACAGCGACAAAAAATATTATCTGATTTTAATCAAACTGTGGGTGGAGCCGTTTTAGTAATGACTTTAAAGACGGGTGGAGTTGGTTTAAATCTAACGAAAGCTAGTTATGTATTTCACTTAGAGCCTTGGTGGAATCCATCTGTTGAAAATCAAGCAACCGATCGTGCGCATCGATTAGGGCAAAGTAAAGCGGTACAGGTGTTTCGATATATTATGCATGAATCTTTAGAGGAAAAAATTGAACTTTTAAAAGATCGAAAAGATAGAAAATTTCAGTCCTTATTTTCTGCAACTGAAAAAGATGTTGAAATTGGAAATGCTAGTCAGGCTTTAAGTAAGCAAGATTTTGATATGCTTTTAGGAATTCGCTAAACAGTAACTAATTCCTAAAAGGGGTATGATTTAAACGTCTTTAAAGCCAGGGTGCGTATTCGATGGGGCCGCGCCATCGCCACCTGGGGATTTGTAGGGTGTTGTGTCAACATGTATGCGTTCAACTTGTTCCACAGTTTCTTCACTTGCCATTTGTTTTTTCTTTAATGGAATAACATTTTTTGGTGTTGCTTGCTTTGGTTGAGAATATTTAGGTCCTACTGAAGTTGAATCAGGTTTCGAAGATTTTTTAGAATTTGCTTTAGCATTAGTTTCTATAGGTTTCTTTGAAGTTGCCTTCTGGATTGTGCCACTTCTGCCTTGAATAGTTTGAACTAAATCCTGAATTGCAGAATTTAGTGAAACCGTTTGTGTAGTTAATCCAACAGATGCGTTAGCCATTTTCTCGCTACTAGTTGCATTTATTTGTGTAACTTGATCGATCTGATTGATTGCTTTACTGATTTCTTGAATACCTAAGGATTGGTCCTGACTAGCTGCTGAGATTTCACCAGCCATAGAAGATACGGTGGCAATTTCATTTACAATTTCTGTTAAGACCTCACTGCATTGCTTAGCGATATCTATTCCAGAATCAACTTTATCTTTTCCAACGGCAACAAGCTTTTCAACTTTAGATTTTGTTTCTGTAACAATGCTTTCAACTTTTTCAATACTACCATCAAGTAGGGCTGTAATTTCTTTAGCAGCATTTCCGCTCATTTGAGCCAAATTTCCAACTTCTTCTGCAACCACTGCAAAACCTTTTCCATTTTCTCCAGCTCGTGCGGCTTCAACAGAGGCGTTGAATGAAAGTAATTTTGTTTGAAATACGATGTCATTAATGACTTGAGTTTTAATACCAATTTCTTGAATAATTTTTACTATTTCAATAAATTGATCATTACTATGATTAATTTGAGTCATAATATTATTGTTACTTGTGTTAATTTCATCCATGGATTGGATCATTTTTTCGACAACATCTTTTCCTTTTTCTGCTTTGATTTGGCATTCTGTAGAATTTGTTGCAGCTGCCTTTGAATTGTCAGAATTTTTATTAACCATGGCACTAGTTTCTTCGATTGCTGATGATGTCTCTTGAACAGCAGCAGCTTGCTCCGTAGTGGCTTGTGATAATTGTTGCGATTCTGAAGCTATTTCAGTAGCTACATTTTCAACTTGTTTACTAGTTTTTGATATTGAAACAACAAAACTATTTAATGATTTTGAAATGGCTTCTGAAAATAAGTAGCCAAATAGTAAAGACAATAGACCTGCTAGCGAAGTAAGAATAACTTGAGTATTGAATGTTGACTTAGAAACTGCTTCAGCTTGTTCTTTCCAAATTTTAGCTTGCTGGCTTTGAAAGTTAATCAGTTTTTCTAATTTAGTATGAAAATTTGAAGACAAACTATCTAATTTGTCTAATTTAAGATCTGCAATAATTCTCCCAGATTTTTTTTCGATTATTTTTTGTTCATTTTCAGCTTTTAAAGCTTTCCATGATTCAGCTACCTCTTTATAAATGGGCTCTTCACCTTCAACGAAAGGAATCGTTTCAAACAATGCATCAGCTTTTTCGTATTCAACAATTTTTGAACTTATTTGTTTGTAAAGATCTTCAGTTTCTGTTGTTGCAGTTATTGGAAGAGCAAAATAGCGCAAATTAAGAATTTTTAATTCAAGTTCATTTTGTAGCATTCCATTTAAGGTATCAGAATTAGGCAAATTAATATTAGCGACATGAGAATAGGTTAAAGAAACTTTATTTAATCCTTGCAATGCTAAAAATGAAATAACAATATTTATAAAAATAAATAATATAATGCCAAATAGCATTTTTGATTTAAGGCTTAGGTTGGTTATCCAGCTCATTTAAAATATCCTTTGTGCATAAGTATTTTGTATTAGGAAAATCGTAAAATTTTATTATCTAACTTCTCGGTATTGGTTCAAATAAAGTTAAGTATATTTGCAAAATCAATATTTAATAAAATAAGTGCTAGACCTGGAACTAGCCTTTTGCCATATAATTAAAGTTAATTATTATTTTTTTGGCTAGTTATTCATATTAGAAATCAGCTAGACTATTGGTCTGATGCAAGAAACTATCTATTTTTTAAGTTATCCATTTCATATTATTCGCAAGCAACAGCGAAGGTCGTTAATTATTAAATTACACCCAAATAAGCCAAATCAAGTGTTAGCTAATAAATCTATTTCGTTAAAAGTTATAAATGAATTTTTAACATCTAAGAAAGATTGGCTAGAAAAAAATTTAGTTAAAATTGAAAATTATAAAAGCAGTATTCCGATTCCAGAATTTAAAGAAGGGCAGCTTTTCCCCTTATTTGGTGAAATGAAATACTTTAAATTTGCTTTAACAAAATTAAAAAAAATTCAATTTTCATGCGAAGATGGGTTCTTGGTATGTTATGTTCCTAGTTCAAATATAGAATGGCAATACGATATAAAGAAATTACAAGTAGGGCTGATTAAATATTATAAAAATGAAGCGAAAAAATTTTTAATACAGCGGTGCCAGTTTTTAAGTGATATGACGGCACTTCATCCAAGTTGTATTAAATTACAGACGGCACGATCGCGTTGGGGAAGTTGTAATTCAAAAAAGGCCGTCCATTTGAATTGGAAGTTAGTAGTTTTTCCATTAGCTTTAATTGATTACGTAATTATACATGAACTTTGTCATCTTAAGCATCTAAATCATTCCGAACAGTTCTGGAATCTGGTTAGTGATCAGTGTCCTAATTATAGAGAAATTCAAAAAAATCTTAAAGATCAAACTAGAAGCGCATCTTTTTTAGACTTAATTGCATGATATTACTTTTTTAAAAAAGTTGTAATTTTAAATAATTCTTCTTGGGCTTTTTCAACTGCTTGTTTTCTAAAAAATTCGTCAGCAGGGTTGAACATGTCCTGAAAAAGCGCAGTAACTTCAACTGTTTCTTTAGGTGTGTTTGGATAGTTAAAATTCTGATTTTCTAAAACCATTCGTCTTAATGATTCTATAGAGCCCAATGTTTTTTGACTATCTAAAGTACCAAATTCAAATGTGACGCCACTAATTTGGTTTTGTGAAGATGTTTTTGCTTCTAGGTATCCAATTAAGTCGCCCGTTGTTTTATAAAACTTCTTTTGGTCTCCGTAATCAATTCGAGTTGCAGTAAATATTTTATTTAAAGTAGTAGCGCTTGGTTGATTCATGCTATTTGCTAATATGTGTAATTTATTACGTTCTCCGTAACCCGTATGAATATCAATAATAAAGGATTTTTGGTATTTTAGAATAATGGAAGAATACAGTTCGTCGATTATTTGTTTTTGATACTGATTTTTATTTCCACCATAGTAAAGTCCTTTATTGTATTCGTATTGACCTTTTAGAATGGCTTCACGTAATGTTTCTAACGAATACTGTAAAATTAGTTTTATGGACGATAAAATAAAACCATAACGGCTTAAAATGTTTAAGTTTACAATTTCGTTTGGATTTAAAAAATAATTTATTTCAGTGTAGGCTGCATTTTTTAAATTAAAATCTTTTTCAGTAAGCAAAAAGTTTCTGTTCAGATCGATATTGAACCGATTTACACGTCGCTTATTTTTAAAACCATATGGATTTAAGGCATGTATAAATAAGAAATCTGTATGTTTATTCTTTAGTATGAAATCACTATTTA
This sequence comes from Pseudobdellovibrio sp., assembly GCA_049301055.1. Lineage (GTDB taxonomy): Bacteria > Bdellovibrionota > Bdellovibrionia > Bdellovibrionales > Bdellovibrionaceae > Pseudobdellovibrio. Next base: position 10,202 of record JBAQKN010000036.1, read on the forward strand.
AAATTGAATTCTGTATCGCAGATCCAACAAATCCTTCTATGCCATGAAGTCCTGACATGATTACAACTAGATTTTCAGATATAGCCTTTGAAGACTTAATGTAAGCTGTGTCTGTTGTAAGACTTCCATTTTCAGGATCTGGAAAAAATTGAGCAGAGATAGATAAATTATTTTGTTTTTTTAGCGATTCAAGTGATTCTAAAAACTGCTGTCTTGATTCTTCATAAGTTTCTTTAAAATAAGCTTGAACATTTTTGTTTGGAAATGTTTGCGATAAAGCTGAGATGCAATTAAAAAATAAAGAAATAAATAAATATCTTTTCATGCTATAATTAAATAAGTAAGTGTCTGAAAATTCAAGTTATTTGACTAAAGTCTTGATTCGCTTTAATTGAGCGATTTGATAAGCTCCGAAAGAACCATTAAAAAGACAGCGTATTAATGGATCTTCGACACACTCTACAGAATTAATTTCACTTTCAATGGAAGTGTCAAAAGTAATATCATTAATTCGCATGTACATTGATGTTAAAGATTCTCCAAGCATTAAAGCGGCATAAAGCTTTGAGATTGGTACTTCAGTTGTCCAAGCTAGGTGTTGATCTGTGCTATTAATTTTTTCAATAGTATTAGCTCGAAGTTGATAGCTGAACTTAGTTACTATGCCTTCGTGATCATAAATTGATAATTGCCAATGTCTATTTTTTTTAAAGTAGGGTTCATCAGAAGCATCCAAAGATGCGTATTTTTTAAGTAGGCCAGTATGACAGTAATTAAAAACAATTTCAGTTTGTTCTTTATTTAAGGGTGAAAAATTTCTAGAAATTTCTGCAGTCGTTGGTGGGGTGATATCCGAACTATAAGTATAGTCAACGTTTTGATCACCAATAGGATGAATCCAATCTAATGGGGGCTGGTACTGAAGCGAAATTTGATTTAATTCGATTGCTACAGATGGGTTCATCCGAATAACTTTTGTATTTGGTAAGGCTGCTTCGATTTCAAGTTGAAATTGTTTATAAGTAATTGGAAAGAAAGCTTGATTGTACCAAGACCAACTTTCTTGAATAAATTGACAAGAGCTTGGTACAATATATTTAGGATTTAATATTTTTAATTGTTCTATCCATTCTTTAGGTAATTCATTTGTAAGTTCACAATTTTTTGGGACTCTTGAAGGTGCTAGTACTTCGATTTCGCGCATAGTTTGGAAGGGCCATAGAATCATATCCCAAGCTTCCATATGGGCAAGTTCATTAAGTGTCGTAGTGTCTATCCATGAATCCACGACGTTCAACACATTAAGACCTGCCGCTTTAATATGAAACATGGAATCAACTTCGGAATCTAAGGCTCTTCGTGGAATGATTTCAATCGAATTGATTTGAATGGATTCGTCAATAGTTAGTGAATAGACTTTTTTAAACCCAAGTTCTTTAATTAATGAAAATAATTCTTCAAATACACAATAAACATAAATCGGAGTATTTTTATTTAGTAAGTTTAAACTTTCAAACGAACAATGGTCATCATGAAAATGAGAAATAAATACAGCTGCAAAATCAAGTTTTATAATTTTCTCTTGATCAAAGAGAATGTTTGGAAAAGCATAACAGTTTCTACTAAATGGGTTCTCAAAAATGGGGTCAAAAGCAATTTTTGTTTCGTTGCACTCGAAAACATAACCAGCGTGAAGTATTCGAGATATTTTTAGTGACATCGTATTAAAATAGAAATTTACAGGAATGAAAGCAATCTAAAAGAATAATTATATTAGTGGCATTTTTTTAATGCAAAATGATAAATTAGGCATCCTCTGGTTATTGCGTCCATTGAATCAATTCATGATCGAGCTTGTTCTGCGGAACCATCTGCAACAATTTCAAGACTTGCTTGGATGACTAGATTCAAAGTTCCGCAGCAGCCTGCATATTTCAGGGCTCCTTGTATTATTCGGTATCTGAATTGGTATTGTTAGTAAACATGTTTTACGCTTGGCAGTGTTGCCACTGTGTCCAGCCGCTGCGACAATAAAGCTATCGAATAGTATGCTTAGCGCACTGCCACCAGCAGTAAATACCGTTGAATAACTACCTAATGAACAGCCATTATTAGTAGCTTGACCCCAAGAATCATTTTAAAAAAAATACCCCACGCAAATATTAAAATTAATTTAAATGTTACGAAACTCATTCTAGATTCCCTTTCCTTGTTGATCACAAAAATGCACATAAGAATATAAAAATGGATATGCTATTTCTGTTCTTATGCTGTCTTTTTATGACGTTAAGATTAGTTAAACTTATGCTTGGCATGAGAATGGCTAATCAGGCGTTCAGAAGACTAGTTACTATTACAATGCGATAAGCGCATTCACAGACAGTTAACATAAGGAGATAAAATGAAAAAATTAATTATAACAACCGTATTATTCGTTACAGCATCATTTGCTATGGCTGACGATATTTCGCTAGGAGTTCCTGGATACGGTGGAACAGGTTGCCCTGCAGGAACTGTATCGGCAACACTAAGTCCTGATTCAAAAGAGCTAAGCCTACTATTTGATTCGTATCAAGTTGAAGCTGGAGGAACTTCAGGGCGGGTCATCGATCGTAAAAGCTGTAACGTAGCTATTCCTGTACATATCCCACAAGGAATGAGCGTGTCCGTTTTGTCAGTTGATTATCGTGGCTATAATTTCTTACCGCAAAACGCAAAATCTATTTTTAATGTAGAGTATTTTTTTGCTGGAAGCAGAGGTCCTTCGTTTACTAAAACTTATATGGGGCCAATAGATAATAACTTCTTCATTGTTAATCCATTAACAGTAAGTGCTTTGGTGTGGAGCCCTTGTGGAGCAGATGTAAACTTAAGAACAAATTCAAGTCTAAGAGTCGAAAGTCGTACGGCTCAGGCCATTGCAACGGTTGATTCGGCCGACGTTAGCGCAGCAATCATTTACCATTTACAATGGCGCGCTTGTCAGTAAAATCGCTGATTGTTCTTTAGCTTAAAAACCATTGGGTGACGATGTTCTAGTTTTCCGTCGAATGCCCAGTGGTTTTTTTAATTAATTTAGTTTTTGAATTTCTGTGTATATCTTTTCTCCGACAGTGCGTGCTAAGTCATCAATTCCAAATTTTATTTGTTTTCATAAAGCAAATAAAAACCTCGTTTGGGGGAAACGAGGTTTTGGGGGGTAGAAACATCTGTCTTCGGGGGGGAAAGACTTTGTGACTGCTTCTGACTTAATACTATTGCAATGGTGAGACCAGCCAGATTAAATAAATTAAGTATTAATTCGCACAGGTTCGTTTGAAGTTGTTTTATCCAAAAATTGGCTTTGAATTTTAATAGTGTTTACGTATTTTTTTGAGACGTAATAATTAGGGATATATTTTATAGCATGGTTGAGTATTAATAAATCAAAATAAGCCGTTGATTTAGCAACTGCTTATTTTAATTATAGTTTTTGTTTAAAGCTTTACTGACACTGTGGAAATGTTTCATTCCAAATGCTAGGGCTAATTGAAGTATCTCCGAATACGTTATTGCTCATATTTATAGTGCCGACGTTGCCACCATTCCACCAATTGTTAGCCGAACCATCGCGCTTTATCCAGCTTACGCGATTGCCACTGACTT
>JBAQKN010000037.1:0-54765 GCA_049301055.1 Pseudobdellovibrio sp.
CCCCAAAAGTGAGCTGGAACGAAAAGGATATATGTTTTTAAAAATTGAAAATTTAGTTAGTGATGAGCAGATCAAAGTGGTTTCGTTGAATCGGGCGGATGTTAAGAATGCATTTCATCCCGAGATGATTCAAGAAGTGACCGTGGCCTTTCAAAAATTTAATCTAGAACCAAAACTGAAAGCAGTCATTTTAAAGGGCGAGGGCACAGTTTTCTGCTCAGGTGCTGATTTAAATTGGATGAAAGAAATGGTTAAGTATAGTTTCGAACAAAACGTGGAAGACTCGGAAAAATTATGGCAAATGTTTGAGGCCATCGCATTTTGTTCTGTTCCAGTTGTGGGCGTGATTCATGGCGCTGTTTACGGTGGAGCATTAGGTTTGGCTGCAGCATGTGATTATGTTCTAGCCGAAGCGCAGACAAAATTTTGCTTCAGTGAAGTTAAAGTTGGATTAGCCCCGGCGGTTATTTCTAGTTTTATTTTAAGAAAAACGTCAGACAGTCATGTCAGGGCTTTGATGCTATCAGCGGAAGTTTTTAATTCAGAAAAAGCGCAAAAGATTGGATTGGTACATTCTGAATTTGCAGGAAATGCAGATTTAGTATCCATTGCAAAAGTTTTTTCAGGAAATGGGCTTGAAGCTATGAAAGAGACAAAAAAACTATTAAACGAAATACAAGCGGCGGATTGGGCAAAACAAAAAAAACTAACAACTAAAGTAATTTCTGAAAGACGCATGAGTCTTGAGGGACAAACTAGATTAAATAAGTTTTTAGAAAAATAAAGTTAACTATCGCGCACAGGTTCATAGACAGTGACAAATAACTCTGTATCTTCAATTAAGACTTCGCCAGGAAACTGTTGTTGATAAAAACCTGCATATTGTGAATGAAACTTATCGGGTTGTCCTGCAAAACCTAGTAACTCAAGCAATCTAGGATCTGGGTTTCCAAAAGTAGTAGTGAAAGCCTCGGCCAGTTTGGCTTTACCAACTTCTTCTTTTTTCATATCACAGATCAAATAAGTTTGACCCACTTCAGCAATACGCTCTTCAATTAAACCGGGCGCAATTTGCTCGACTCGATCCGTAGGTTCACAGCTGACAAAAACGCCATTTTTTAAGATTTCCATAGAGATAGGATCAAGATAAAGGCCGACTTTCATAGGTTCACTTTACAGTAGGACTATACTTAATGAAACTTAAAAACACTAAAAGTTACTTAAAAGTGACTTTGTTTTAAAACAAGAATATAAAAAAATGATGAAAACAATTCACCGAGTTGCCATTGCGAATAGGGGCGAAGTCGCCGTACGTATAATCAGAGCCTGTGAAGAGCTAGGAATAGAAACAGTATTGCTTCATTCCGATGTAGATATAAATTCTAGAGCCTATCGTCTAGCAACAAAAACAATCTGCATAGGTCCAGCTCCGACAGCCGAAAGTTATTTAAATATTCAAGCAAACATTGACGGAGCAAAAGCTGCAGGAGCGGATGCGATTCATCCAGGTTTTGGATTTTTATCTGAGAATGCAGATTTTGCAGAAGCTTGCGAAAAAGAAGGTATAACATTTATTGGCCCCTCTGCGGATTCAATTCGTACATTAGGGGATAAAGTTCGATTTAAAAATTTAGCAAAACAAGCGGGCTTGCCTTTAATACCTGGCTACCAAGGGGAAGATCAATCCATTACAACGTTATTAGCTGAAGTCGAAAAAATTGCTATGCCAGTCATTGTAAAAGCAGCGGCCGGTGGCGGTGGGCGCGGTATGAAGTTGATTCGTAATATGGCAGAGGCCAAAGAGTTAATTGAATCCGCACAGCGTGAGGCATTATCAGCATTTGGTTCGGCCCAAGTTTTTTTAGAAAAATATTTAGGTCATGCTAAACATATCGAATTTCAAATTTTTGCAGATTGCACTGGGAAAGTAGTTCATTTATTTGATCGAGAATGTTCAGTTCAGCGTCGCCATCAGAAAATTATTGAAGAAGCTACATCACCTTCTTTAACAGATGACTTGCGTAAGCGCATGGCTGAAGTTGCCTGTACAATTGCTACATTGGGAAAATATAAAAATGCAGGAACTGTTGAATTTTTATTACAAGATAATCAGTTTTATTTATTAGAAGTAAATACCCGATTGCAAGTTGAACATCCGGTAACAGAAGAGGTTGTTGGTGTCGATTTAGTTAAAATGCAGATCCTAACTGCTGCCGGAAAATTCATTTTTAACGCAACAGATATTCGAATTCCAAAAGGCCATGCGATCGAATGCCGTGTATACGCTGAAAATCCGTATATGAATGGAATGCCTTCAACAGGTAAATTGGGTACTGTTCTTTGGCCCGAGGGGCCGCGCCGACGCTATGAATATGGTTTTGAAGCGGGCGATACTATTACTTCTTATTATGATCCAATGATAGCTAAAGTGATCGTTTGGGATGAAAATAGGCCCAGAGCAATTCAAAAAATGATACGAACTTTAATGGACTCTGTTGTTTTTGGAGTGCACACAAATATACCCTACTTAATAGAAATATTAAGTCATCCTGAATTTAAAAACGGAACAATGACAACTCAATTTATAGAAAAATATTTTCCTGAAGGACTGACATCAGATTCAAATAATAATCTAAAAGACACTTCAAATGAAGTTTACAAAAAATATATTGAATTATCGGGCTCAGTAGCAAATTCAAAAAATGACTTAAATTTCATATCAATAAATAGCTCGCAAGTTATATCGCCATGGCAAAGTTTTTGGAGAGGTATCTAACCAATGTCTAACGAAATGAAACAGATCAAAATTAAAATAAACGGCATTGAAAAAAATGTTTTTGCCGAAGTTATTGATCAAAAAATTTGGTACAAAATAGACAATCAGATTTTTTCTACAGATATTGCGGATTTAACAGGTGGATCGACTACAAGAAGAAGAATAGGCGCTGCCAAAAAAACATCAAATCAAATACTAGCGCCTATGCCAGGAAAAATTACAAAGATTTTTGTAGTCATTGATGAAGCTGTTCAGAAATCACAGGCCTTATTAGTGATGGAAGCGATGAAGATGGAATACACTTTAAAGTCAGATTTGGATACTGAGGTTGAAAAAATCAATGTGCAAGTTGGGGATCAGGTCATTTTGGGTCATATGCTAATGCAGCTTAAGAAAAAAGAGATTTAATTATGAAATCGGTTAAAATTGTCGAAGTAGGTTTGCGTGATGGATTGCAAAATGAGACCACAAATCTAACGGTAAATCAGCGGTTCGAACTTTTAGAAAAGCTTATTGATGCCGGTATTAAAAATTTTGAGTTAGGTGCTTTTGTGTCTCCAGATTGGGTTCCACAAATGGCTGCAACTAGCAGGCTGGTCGAAAAATATTTGAAAAGTAATTTAAATAATAAAAATAATTCAGCAAGCGTATTAGTACCAAATGAAAAAGGAATGCTACAGGCTGTTAGTAACGGAGTTAAGGAAGTTGCAATTTTTGCAGCGTGTTCAGAAACTTTTTCTCAAAAAAATATAAATTGTTCCATTGATGAAAGTTTTGAACGGTTTGAAGTAGTAATGAAATTAGCCAAGAAAAATAAAATTAAAGTACGTGGATATTTATCAACTTGTTTTGGTTGCCCATTCGAAGGTGGGATTAGTGAAAGTAAAGTCGTTGAATTAGCAAAAAAAATGAATGCATTAGGAGTTTATGAAATTTCCGTTGGGGATACCATTGGAATTGCTCATGCGGGGCAAGTGCAATCTGTATTTAAAAAATTATTAAAAGTTATTCCAGCAAAAAAACTTGCGGGGCACTTTCACGATACGCGTGGGCAGGCACTAACAAATATTTTTGCTGCATTTAATCTTGGAATCCATACGTTTGATGCCAGTATAGCTGGATTAGGTGGCTGCCCTTATGCCCCCGGAGCCACTGGAAATGTGGCTACCGAAGATGTCGTATTTATGTTTCAAGGCCTAAATGCTAAAACAAATGTAAATTTACAGAAGTTAATTAATATTCATCGCTGGCTTCAACCAAAAATGGACCACCTTTTGCCTTCAAAAGTTGGACGTATTGGTTTAGGTAAGTTGTAGTTAACAAAAAAATATTAAATTAAAAACTATTTTGCGTTGGACCTGAAATTGCTTTATCTAAAAGCATGAATATGGAACGTTTGCTGACAGGCCTTTTAGTGACATTGTACGTGGTATTGCAGGGATTAATCCTGGTAACCAAGCGTCCACAATGTATTGATTCTAGTATTGTCGAAAAGATTGACAGGGTTTCGCAAAATAAAACCGAAACAATTTATCGTTGTTCAAGTCAGATTAGGGTTCCTTATTCAAGTTACTTTGATCAAAACAAAGATATGCTTGAAAATCGTATAGAAAATGTTTCTTTATTTTTAAATAAAATAGAACCATTGAAAAATAAAATTAAAATATTAATAAATGAAAATAAACCAATTGAATTTAGTATTTTGGATAATCAATTAAGAATTGGTTCGAACTTATTAGAATCGCCGGGGCATTTTGAGCGCGCTCTATTTAAAATTTGGCTGAATGAAAGAATAAATAGCAAAGGTGACCAACAAAACTTATTTACAGAGGTTGCTGCTGACTTTTTATATTATGTTTATAATGGGTCTTTAAATATCGAAGATCCATTAATTAAAGTTAAAACTAAAGTGGGTACTTCAAAATGGCCAAATGTTTTAAAATCGAAAGAAGGCTATTGTGAATCCCCATGGAAGATTTCTGAACATTATGAAATTTGTGGTTCTATAGAGTCAGAAAGTCAACTTTCAAACCAATCCGTTTTAGCGCTTAGCTTGCGGCCTTTGCTGGCTTCTGTATGGATTAAGTCTTATGCGGAACTCAATCATAAAAGTCAGGTTGTTTTTATAGATCGATTTTCGGAGTACCTCAAGACTCAAGATTTAAACTCTGAAAAAGCGATTGAAATGACGTTAATGGATACTCATCCCTTGAAACAAGGAATGATGAATATTAAAAAAATGACAGATTTTTTGAATTCTTCAAACCTAGTTAAAAGCCAAAAAGAATATCGCGAATTTTATGCCCGTTTAGCCATTAATCTGCAACAGTCAGGGGTAAATGATTCTTTTGCAGAGGCTTATTTTGATTATTTATTTGAATATCCTGATTTACTATCGACAAAATCTGAATTATTTAAGGGCTTAGTTGCTGTAGCAATTAAAAATCCAAGTTTACAAATTGCAATTAAAGATCAAGATCAAATTTGGATTTTGCCAACACAATCTAGTTTGCCTTTAAAAACTTTTGATCAAATTAAATCGCAGCAGCATGTATTTTTGGCTTGCTTGGGCTTAAAGGATATCAATATGCCTCAGTTCTTTAACCAAACTGAAAAATTACTTTTAATTAAGGGCTGCGAGCAAAAAATAAAAATTGATTTTGCATCATTAGTTTCGGGCGGAGTGCGTAGTTTTTCTAGTCACAATAAAAATCTTGCCTTTATTCAATTTCATCTGCCATCATTTGAAATGAAAGGTAAAGAACTAGCGCATATAAAGAACTTTTTTGAGCTTGTTAAAAACCGAGATGTTAATAAAAGTGAATTTCAAACCTTAGGGTGGAGTCAGATTAAGTGGAACGAAGATTCACAGGCTTACAAACCCGAAGCAATAATCGATGCAATCGAACTTTTCAGAGCCGAAATAAATTAACATTATTAGTAATAACTTTCATTTTTGTCCTTGTATCAAGACAGGCTTTTTGCGCGGCAACTGTATTGCCGCAATCTGCAATGGGCCTTTATGAAGGTATGCTGGGTAACTCAGGCGCTGCGATTTCAGATACAACGGCAGCGTCATTTTATAATCCAAGTTTGTTAAGTAAAAAAAAAGCCAATTCGTATAGTTTAAGTGCTAATTCTTTTGGATCGGTAAAATCAAAAAATCAAGATACAGAGTATTCATCATTAACCTTAAATCCTGCGTATCTAAGTACTGTGATCGTTGGCTCTTATTTAGTGCATGAAATATTTTTTTATAGTACTACGCCTTCCAAGCTTAATTACATTACTAAAACAACAACTGCAGAATTTTCAAACTCGACTGAGACTCAATCTGATAATAACCAAATTAATTTCGGTTATTCCATGGCATTCCAAACTATTCCTTTTGCATTAAGTTATTTTGCCGAATATTTGCAGTTTAAAAGTTTTAGTTTCGCAGAATCGAATAGTAATACATCGATTCTAAAATCAACGACGGCATCAAAATCAGAACTGACTTCATTTGGTTTGGGAGTTTCAGCTTCAGGACACTTCACAATTGATAATTACACTTTTGGAGCTAACTTTAAATCACGACGGTTAACTATTTATAAAAAAAGAACAGGCTCTGGAACTATTTATTCTTATGGTGCGGCCGGTGCTACAGATTACAAAAAGGAACTGCTTGAAACCGATAGCGCAAATACAATGCCTACTTTCTTTGGAAACAGTATAATCATCGGACATGGGTTTAAAATTGGTGATCACGAATTTTTAACGGATACAAATTTGGATGAAGAATCTGAATTAAATTACAGATTTAGGGCAACTCAGACGTTTGGCTATCGCATGAATTCTGATTTTGGGCATCAGTTTCTTTGTGGCATTAGCCATTTAATTAATTCTGACATAAGGTACTTTGGTCAAAGCGCATACTATTCAACGGGTTATTCATGGCTAACCCGAACTCAGCGGTCTACAATTGGTCTGTATTACTATTCTTCAAGATTGGAACAAGAAATTTCTGCAGTGGGTCTGACTTTTGGAAGTGAGTTTAATTATTAAATTTGCTATAATAACAACATGGCTAAAAACATAAAAAAAATCTGCTGGCATGTTACTTTATTTTTAATTTTAAATCCGGTTATATCTATTGCGTTGTTAGTTCTGTATTTAGTTTTTTCAAGCTCATATTCAACAACAGTTTTAGCTTGGAGTATTTTATTTGCTTCAATTTTCGCGATACTTACGAATCTAAGTATCACAATGGGTTACCACCGTCTATTTGCACATAAGTCGTTTGAAGCTCATCCAATCCTAGAAGCCTTTTTGTTATTTATAGGCGCTGGTGCATTCCAGGGTTCGGCTTTGAAATGGGCTAGCGATCATCGAATTCATCACCGATTTGAAGATACTGATAAAGATCCATACTCAATCAAAAAAGGTTTTTGGTATGCGCATATGGGTTGGATGATGCAAAACGAATCTGTAAGTATTCCTATCCATGCGCCTGATTTAGAAAAAAACAAGTTAGTTCGTTTTCAACATAAATATTATTTAAGTAGTGCTGTATTTGTTGGTTATATATTGCCCATGGTAATCGGAGCATTTTTTGGAAATGCATTTTTTGGATTAATTATTGGCGGAGGAATTAGAATATTTTTAACCCAACAGTCTACATTTTTTGTAAACTCATTAAGTCATACACTTGGTAAAACACCTTACAGTCTAGATAAGACTGCCAAAGATAGTATTGTCGTTGCGTTTTTAACGCATGGTGAAGGTTACCATAACTTTCATCATAAGTTTCAGTTTGATTATCGAAATGGAATTCGTTGGTATCATTGGGATCCAACCAAATGGTCTATTCAATTGGCGCACATAATTGGCCTAGCTAAAAAATTAAAAACAGTAAATTTTTCAGAAATTATAAAAGCAAGACTTCAAGTTGAAAGCGATAAATTTAAAAATTCACATATATTTGCTGAAAAACTTGAACCAGTATTAGAAAAAATAATTCAATCACAGCAAAAATTTGAACAACTTAAAATTGAATATAAAAATGCTGGAACTGAGAAGGTTGCGGTATTGAAGGCTGAACTAAAAGCCGAAATGGCTTTGGCTCAGATCGAATTTGAATCTAATATGAAAAAATGGCGAGTTTTAATTAAATCATTTAATTCAAATGCTTATTTAATAACTTTAAAATAAGCATTTTTTAAATTAAATAATTATTTTTTACCCTTTTGAATTTCTTTACGGGTTTCTTTAAATTCATTTTTTTCATTAACAAAGACAACCGTAGGTTGATGTTTTGCAGCTTTTTCAAGATCAATAGAAGCATAGGCTACAATAATAACAACATCGCTTTTTTGAACATGACGGGCAGCTGCTCCATTAAGGCAAATTTCGCCTTTTTTTCCTTCAATCACGTAAGTTGAAAAGCGTGCTCCATTGTTGCAATTTAGAATATCTACCTTTTGATTTACAAAAAGGTTTGCTTTTTTAATTAGGCTTTTATCTATAGAAATTGAACCTTCATAATTTAAATCCGCATTAGTTACGGTTGCTCTATGAATTTTTGAATACATCATTTTGATTTTCATTTGTCAGCTCCTGTCGATTGTGTCTTTGCGTGACTTGGATTCATTTGTAAAGCGATTAGATTTCCTTTTAAAACTAGATCAGGGATAGTGGCATCAAATATTTTTTCTTTTTCAAATAGACTAGAAAAACCACCTGTTCCTATAACAAAAGCTTTATCGTCATTAAAACATTCTTTGCTAAGTCGGGTACTGATTTCGCGGATAGCCCCAAGATGACTGTAGTACAATCCAGATTGCAAGCTTTCAACTGTAGATAGCCCTAAAGCTTCATTTTTTTGAATGATTTCAACAGAGGGTAGCTTTGCTGTCTTAGCTTCTAAGGCTTCCATATTTAATTTTAATCCAGAAATAATTGAACCACCTAGGTAGTCACGTTCTTTGCTAACAGCGCAAAAAGTTGTTGCGGTTCCTAAATCAACTAATATTAAATTCTTATTTGGATACAAGCTAACAGCAGCAATGGAATTGGCAATGCGATCAGCGCCGACTTCAAGAGGATTGCGATATTTAATACGTAAACCTGTTTTTACGCCGGCTTGTAAAATAAATGGAGTTAATCCGAAGTATTTCTGGCAAGCACCTTTTAGCGAAAATATAACCTCTGGTACAACAGAACATAAAACAATTTGAGTAATGTTTTTGGGGTCAATGCCATTTTCTCGAATAACCATTCTTAGGAAAACGCCAATTTCATCCGAAGAGGAGCCCTGTTTGGAGCTACGACGAAAAGAAACTAACATTTTATCATCGCTAAAAACGCCCCCGTAAATTTGAGTATTTCCAACATCAAGGGATAAAATCATAAAGGCCTTTCCTGTAATATTTTAGTTAATAAATAATATGATAGTTCTTGTTTATTTGCTGCCAATTTACATTCCAAATTGGAATTAAAAATATTAAAGAAATGATTACCTTTTTCAATTTCTTGCAAGTCGTTCTGAACGACAAAGTCGCAATGTGCATTTATAAACTGCTGACTTACTTTTAAGTTAATTGTTTCAGCACTGGCACCTGAAGTTAATTTAAATCCTATTAATTTGCTTTGCGGGCTTAATATTTTTATTTCGTTTATTATTTTTGGATTTTTCTTCAAGTTTATTTGAAGATTATTAAGATCACTTGATATTTTTCCCATAGCTCTGTCTACAGAATAATCACTAAGTGCAGCTGCATGAATCACCCAAGAATAATTTTTAGATTGAAGTTGTTTTTTAAATTTTATTTGGAAATCATTGAACGATTCAAATTCAATTTTTTCACAATCTGCGTTGGGTAACGCGGCCGTTTTAGCATGCAAATAATCAACTTTAATTCCTGATTGAATGAACTGATCTACCAAGAAGGCAGCTGTTTTTCCAGAACTTTTATTGGTTATCATTCTAACATCATCAATGGGTTCAGAAGTACCACCTGAAGTAATTAAAATCGAAATATAATTAACAGAGCTATCATTTTTATTTGAGGTGATAGTGTGCGGAACGGTTAGAGCTAAATAATTTTCTACCTCTTGAACAATTAATGGGGGATCTAAAAGACGTCCATATCCAACTTCGCCGCAAGCTAATACGCCAGAGGCAGTTTCTAAAATTTCAACACCATAAGATTTTAATTTATTTATAGATTCCTGTGTCGTAGGGTGCAAATACATCATCGTATTCATTGCAGGCGCAATTAAAAATGGTTTTTTAAAATCATGAGCCAAAAACAAAGTCGTTAATAAATCATCACCTAATCCATAGGCTACTTTATTAATATAATTAGCAGTAGCTGGAGCCACTAAAATTAAATCGGCCCATCTAGCTAAATGAATATGATCCATAACAGAACCCGAAGCATACATATCTGTTACAGGAGCTAAGCCAGTTAATCCTTCAATCGTTGCTGCACCAATAAATTGTAAGCTACTTGGAGACAGTACAACTTGAACAGTAAATCCTTTTTGCGATAAAGCAGAAATAACAGAACATGCTTTGTAGCAAGCAATGGATCCAGTTAAAATAACTAAAATATTTTTATTAGATTTCAACATTATCGATTAACCGAATCCCTTCTATGGAAGCTGCAACATAGCGTCTTTTAAAATAATCTTCGACATAATCAACTGTAAAGCCATTGTCAGTTAGTTTTTCAAAAGCTTCTGCTGAGGACTTTGATTCTGCTATGAACTTATAAATTAATGCAGCCTTATGTTTGCCTTCGTTTGATAGGCGTAAATTACGTGAACTCATTGCTAAACCGCTGTCTTCGCGTAAAGTTGGACAAGGTATAATTTCTGTAAGTAGAAAAAAACTTGCGGCCATATCCTTTATTAATTGAAATTGTTGGAAATCTTTTTCGCCAAAATAGGCTTTTGAAGGGCGAATTATATTCAAAAGTTTCATCACGACAGTTAAGACGCCATCAAAATGACCAGTTCGATTTAGGCCACATAATTTTTTTGAAAAATCAGATTCAATTAATTTAAATCGGTACTGATCTGGATAAATAGATTCATAGGTAGGTAATAGGATAATATCTACATTAGATTTTTTTGCTAGCTTGAAATCTTCATCCCATGTTTTAGGATAATTTGTAAAATCAGAAGTTTGATTAAATTGAGTCGGATTCACGAAAATACTTAAAACAGTCATATCATTTTCTGAATATGATTTTTGTAAAAGGCTTGCATGCCCATCATGTAAAGCGCCCATGGTAGGAACAAATCCAATTTCAACGTCCGGTGAAATCATTTTACGAAAACTATTAAATTCAGTAATTGATTTGAATACTTTTAGTTCATTCATACTGATTTGCCACGCTCGGAAATGTGTTTTCTTTTACTTCTGTGACGTAGGTATTTAATGCAGTAGTTATTAAATCAGCACCAGCTAAATATTTTTTTAAAAACTTGGGGCTAAATTCGGTATTCATACCCAGCATATCCTGCAACACTAAAACTTGTCCGTCAGTGCTGGCGCCAGCACCAATGCCAATAGTAGGAATTTCAAGTTTTTCACTGATCTCTTTTGCAAGGGTCGCCGGGATGCATTCTAAAACTATACTAAAACAACCTGCTTTTTCCAAAGCTACAGCATCCTCTAAAATTTTGTGCGCATGTTCTGATTTTTTACCTTGTACTTTTGGCCCACCAAGTTGATGAATCGACTGCGGAGTTAACCCTAAGTGGCCCATGACCGGAATTCCTGACTCAACAATGTGCCGAATTAATTCTAAATGACCGTCCGCACCTTCTATTTTAATAGCATGCGCGCCTGACTTCATAATCATATCAATGCAATCCATGGCATATCTTAAACCTTTGCGGGTTGATAGAAAGGGCATATCAGCGACAACAAATTTTGAACCAATGCCGCGAACGACAGCGGCGGTATGAAGTGCCATTAATCGACTGGTTGCTTTCAAGGTTGTTGAGTGACCATGAACAACTTGTGCTAATGAATCGCCAACTAAAATACAATCTACATCTGTTTTTGCAATAATTTTTGCAAATGCAAAATCATAGCAAGTAACCATTGTGATTTTTTCTTTAGCCAATTTTTTCTTTTTGAAGTCTAAAATTGTGTTCATGTCGTGAACTCCCTTACGAAAGACTGATAAATTGATTTTAATTTCGAGCCAGCTAAGGCAAGTTGATTTTTTTCTAAAGTTAGAAAATCTTTCCTAATAATCGGACCTGATAAAGATTTTTCTTTTAATAGTAAATAATTATTTAAAATTTGATGAAGGTAAATATGGAAAGCTTTTTTAGGTACTTGTAGATCTGTGAATTTTTTCTCTACTTCTAACCATAATAACTGCGGAAAGTTTCCGGCAACCACGCACAAAGCGTGATACAAAGGTTTTTCTTCAGCAGATAGTGTAAAAAAAGAATTCAAAAAACCAGGTAAAGCTAGATTTAATGTGGCGGTTCCAGTTAGTGCAAAATAGATTTCATTATAAATCGGCGCAGCAAGAAGTTCCGTGGGAAAGCTCATAAGTGGGTGAGCACTAATCATTCGCGAATCATGCAAGACGCCGCTAAAATGAATTACTTGCTGGTTGCAGGCAGTTAGATTTTTTTCAAAAAATGGAATAATCGCAGAATCAGAAATAGCTAACCAAACAAGTTTGCTTTGGTTTAAGTGTTGAATTAATAATTCTGGAGCTTGTGAGCGGTCCCAAATCAGAATCTGATTGGGGTTATTTAGTAGTGAATTCCAATAAAGAAGATGTTTTGCTAATCGGCCAGAGCCAATTAATAGAATAGTTATTGAATGTTCATTTTGCGTCGTCATATTATCCTTAGGTACCCGTCGTAAATCAAACTTATCGATCAGGTCCGCGTTGCTGTTGCTCCAAAAGTTGGAGCAATTGCTCTATTTAGAAATATCACTATTTAAATGAAATGCAAGCTGATAAAACAAACGCATATGAAAGCAATATATTGGGTTATCAGCGTATTTGTGGTCGCATTAGGAATATTCATTTCAATCGTGCTTGGAGACGCTAATAGCTCAACAACACCCCTATTAAAGTTAGATTATTATCAGACTGAAATCCAGTTGGGTGAGTCAATTATTGAAAAACTAGGTTTAATGATAGCCCCGGGAAATTCCTATTGGATCGGGGTCGAACCAGAAAAGCTTGAACAACTAGGCCTAGTTGAAGCTATAAAGAATCAAATCGAAAAAAAGAACGGCGCTTTTGATCAAATTATTCTAGATTCCGAATTGCAATTTTCAGATGATTTTAAAAATAAAATTAAAGCTACTCAGAATATTTTCTTAAAGGAAAATATTCAAGCAGTTGCAGATGTATTAGTTAGTCTAGAAAAGCAAAATCAAAAGTATTTATTAATTACAGCTTCTGTGTATTCAGCTTCAACAATTAAAGATAACCCATTACATAAAATTAAAGAAATCGTTAAAATAAATCCACTAGTGATTTCAATGGGATATTATGCTGCCGAAATTCAAGAGGAACAAAATATTTTGTTTCCATGCAGCACTGAAGATAAATCTGGAACATCGAATTGGGGTTGTGCTGTCGTCAATAAAGCGCGCAATACGCGACGTAAGTTTGATATGCAAAATAAAAACCCTTGGTCAGGGCTTTTGGATTTAACAGAGCCCAATGATTATATGCTTTTAGTTCGTAAGCGAAAATAAGAGGGATCGAAATCCCTCTTAAGTGTATTCTGATTAATTTCTTGTAATATCTTGTTCAGTTGCAGTTTCAAAACTATGGCATTCCATTCCAACATAAACAGCTGTTCTCTGAACTCCTGTTGCTTGGCGGTCTGCTATAATTGGTACAGCTAATGCTTTAATGAATTCATATCTTAGATTCGCATTAGTAAGTTTAATGCAATAAAGTGATTCACCTTCGCGTCCAATTTGTTCAGCTGTTGAATCGACAACGTTTCCATTTTCTAATGCTTCGCTAGAAAGTTTAGCAAATGTTTCTGCAGATACTGTGTCAATACCTGAACCTATGCTTTTAAAATCAACGTAAATAGCTGAAGCGCCTTCACGTCCGCCGGATTCGCGGTTTGCAAAACATACCGAGCTTAGTAAAAGTCCTGTTATAATAACTAGTTTCATTTTGATTCTCCTTTTTTGGTTTTTGTTATTTTGGTTAGTGGGTACATTGAAATTGAAAGTTGATAAATGCTGTCAAGCGGCTCTGTCGAACTTAGTAACCTGCCCATGTCGCGGCGAAAATTTTTAATAAGTTCTTTGGCTTCAGGTAATCTATTTGTGTTGATGGCCATAGTTATTGATGATTGTGAGCGAAACTCGATCGGAATATTTTTTAGGGCTTCGATGGCGCCCTCAAGAATTTGTACTTGCTGTTCGCGATGAGCTTTGCTTGTATCAATATTTAAAATAGAAGAGCTGGCTTCGTCGGTTGGTATATAGCCATCCTCTGTCGGTTTAAGAAGGCCAACTTCCAAGAGCCGACGTAGAGAGCTATTGACATCAGTCAGACTTAATCCAAGATGACTAGCAATTGCCGCAGGTTTAGAGCTTGAATTATTAAGCTTAAAATATTCTAAGATTGCATAATGTTGCCATTCGGAAATAACCTGAAAAACCTCTAAACTATGGTTACTATAATTTTCATCCGAAGTGCTTTTTTGCGATGCGGGGACTAGCCAACGTTGAATTTCATTTTTTTCAAAACCAAGTTTTTGCCCAATTTTATTTCGTAAGCTAGTTCCGATTGCGATTTGATAATTCATTATTTTGCTTAAATTACTTGGGTCTAATCCTAGATCTCTTGAATAACATCGTAGAGAATAAGATCCATTTCTGGATTTTTTCTTTTGAAGATCTTTTTTTAAAATTTCAATTAAGGGATCATTCTTCATTTTATTTCTCAAGCCACAGTTAAAGACCTGACCAGATTCATACCAGGAAATAGAAGATTTGCTAGTCACAATAACCACAAACTGTGGTTATTTAAAAAACCACAGTTTAAAGTGTATAAATTTTATAATTAGGGCTAATTGCGCTGCGAAGCGAAATATTAATCGGGATAATTAATTAAAAAGTTTATTGAACAAACTCTTTTGGAAAAATATAATTAAAGATGGATGCTCTTTTACGTGGGACTTTAAATCTGAAATTACGATTGAATGGGGTGATGACGAAAAAGCTAAATTAACTGAAGCTTTAATCCAAATACTCAATTAGTATCCTTCAAAAATAATTTATGCACCTTTTATGCTGTTACTTGCGAAGTTTAAGATTCAAACCATAAGCGAACCCTTTCGAAACTCGTTTTTCCATGAATTAAAACCGTCTAGGATTTTCAGTCCCATCTTAGAACTGTATACACGTTGAAAACCAACATCCTAAGAAATCTTAATTACAAAAGATCATGAATTAGCTTTAGAATTTTAAGCACCAAAAAAACTAGGCCTAAGACTCGTTTAGCTAATTTGGCAAAACGTCGAATACTAATTGTTGGGTTAGTGTTCGTCATTCGGACCTCCTTCATAAAAAGAGGGTTCAAATACTTTTAAAGCGAGATCGAAAGGGTTCGACTCGCTTTATTGCATTTTAAAGACCAAAATTAATTTAGATTTAATTTTTTTGTATAAGCGTGGGCCCGCTTAATACTTGCGGGCGTGCCTGAGTAATTTAGGATGGATGGGTTATTTACAATAGCTTTTTGAAAGTTCTGTTTTAATTACTGAAGATTCATCGACATCGCCATAGACCCACAAAAGGCCTTGCTCGATGATAGCACTTTGCATGTTTTTGTCAGTAAATGTAACAGACATAAAATAATCTGTTCCATAGGTGGCATAGTGTAGATCACTCCAATCTTTGCTTAATTGAAATTTCGATTTCCCTACAAGTTGAAAAATACCATTTTCAATTAAGATAATAAAATGGTTGTCCTTGTCACAAATAAGATGGCCTTTGGGTTTTAAAGAAGTGGAGCAAGTGAAGGACTCCACAAGAGTTGACTCACTACGAACTTCAACTTCGCAATTTTGAAAATCGCCTTTAAAAGAAAATCTAATTAACTGATCATCTTCATAAGCAATACGGTACTCGTAGAAGATTTGAAAATTATCAGTCCCCAACTTTTCTTTGATCACCTTATGCGCGGCTTCATACGCTGGTTGTATCTCAACTGGCAAACTATCATTCGCATACGTAAATGTAGTAAAAGTTAAAAGAGCCATAGTCATAAAATATTTCATTTCGTCCTCCGTTTTAATATAAGTTTATATAGCTCAATTATTTTTAACAAAAAAATATATAATTTGTATATAATCTATGCTAAATAGGTATATATGAATCTACTTCACCTTCAATATTTTTATGTCGTCGCAAAAGAGCAGGGCTTTACGAAGGCCTCTAAGGCTTTACGTATTCAGCAGCCAGCGATCAGTCGGATGGTCAAGCTTCTTGAGGAAGATCTTGGAATTCGCCTTTTTGAAAAAATTGGGCGTAACATTCATTTAACCGCACAAGGACATGAGGTCTTTCAACATTGTAAAAAAATATTTGGATCAGTTGAAGATCTTAAGCAATCTTTAGGGCAAATAAGCGGGTCGTGTCAGGGGCCGTTACTGATAGGCGCATCAGAACCCATCGTGAGTCATTACATTCCAGAAATTTTAACAAAGTATTTTCAAATCCATCCTTTAGTTTATCCAAATATATACTCTGGACCTGCATCCACAATTTTTTATGATCTTACTAAGGGGCTTTTAGAATTTGGAATGTTTTTTCATACGCCAGAATTGCCAGATCAACTTGAAATTTTCGAGGTCAAAGAGTTTAGGCATAGATTGGTTGTGCGAAAAGATCTTAAGCGGAATAAAGAGGTTATTTCAAAATTTATCGGTTCAAGAGAAATTGATGACACGTCAACAAAAAAATTTCCCACACTTGAAAGACTTAAAAATGACTATCCCAAAGCCTATATCAAAATTTCAAGTAATAATTTAACAGCGCATAAATCAATGGTCTTAAACGGCCTAGGGGTTTCGATTTTGCCAGATTTTTTAATTAAACAGGAAATTAAAGATGGCGTATTAAGTGATCTTTATCCTCAAGAAAAGTTCGAGTTTAAAATGAAATTCACCAAACGTAAATCGGCGGTGTTGTCGCGCGCTGCTCTAGATTTAGTAAAGATCTGTATAGAAAACTAATCTTTCGAATCTACTTAAAATTACCTTAAGCGGAACATTTTCATTGATAAAAATCACGCTTTTCTAAAAAGATAAGTAATTTGATCGATACGTTTTTCATCAACTTTTAAACTTCCAATTGATCTTGAATGTTCACAAAAGCCAATTTTTGTTAAAAGATTTTGACTTCGAATATTAGTAATAGCAGTTGTTGCAGTCATTTCGCAAATATTTAAATCGGCAGAAAATGTTTCTATTAATTTTAAAATTGATTTTCGTGCATAGCCATTATTTGTTTCGCTTTTGATAAGCCAATAGCCAGCATCCATTGATTTTTTTGACCAATCAATGCTGTTAACGGTAACAAGCCCTAGCAATTTAGAATCATTTTTCCATAACCCATAAGAAACGCCGCGATAGTCGGATTTATATTTAGTTAAAGTTGCGATAGCGTTTTTTACTTCATCAAGTGTTTCAAATTTAGGTAAGTTCCAGTCAAAAGTATCAAAAAACGATCTATTGTTCTTTATTGCAATTAAAAATTCTTCAGCATCATTTTGGGTAACTGCTTTTAAAACTAAAGTGTCATCTATTTTAATAAATTCTGGAATAGTTTTATAAGGATCAAAATTATTTTCAAATTGATTCGTCCAATGATGGTCTATGCAGTACTCCGGTGAAAAAACAACCTCAATTTTTATTCGATCGGGATCTTCAAAATAAACAGCATAATAATCTTTATCTCCACGGGGTCCTTTTTCGTAAAGGCATTCAATAGAATTTTTCTGAAGAACATTTTTGTGATAATTATTAATTATATCTGACGATAAAGCTGAAAAAGCAAGATGGTTTAAACCAACTCTTTTTCGATGAAATCCAAACGATGAAAACTTTGAATCTGTCGATGAAATGATAAATTTCATTACACCATCAGAATAAGTTGTGCAGTCTAATGTGCAAACCAATCTTTTCCAGCCAAGTGGTATTAAGATCATATCATAAAAGCGAATACTTTTAGAATAGTCAGAAACGTTAATTTCAATATGGCTTAGTTTAGTCATAGAAAGGCTCTTGCGTTGTGGGCTCCATCAAAAGTAGATTTGCCATTCACATTAGCCTTCGTTATTAAACTCGTGGCTAAGTGGTCTGCGTGGAGCTCTGAAATAAGTTCGTGGCGATAAATCAAATAGGTCTTGAACCTTGCTCATGTACACACAAGCGTAGCGTTCCATTTGATATGCGAAATAACTTTCTTCATTACCTGCGCGCATTAATTGGCCCCAGTTTGGATTGTATAAGGCCTGTTGTTTTTTAATAAGTTGGCTTATTTGAGTATCAATTGCTGTAATTTCGTCTTGCAATTGATCGATGCGTTTTTCGTCGACCTTGGTTTCTTTTTCAATTTTTTTGGTCATCAAATCTGTTAGTTCTTGTTCTGAGGGCTCTTTCTTTTTCATTAACGATTCGATCTCTTGCATGATGGGTTCGGCAATTTTATTGTTTTCTAGTTCGTGCTCGAGCTCTTCAATAATCATTGCAGTACGCCAGTTGCAGTCCTTTTTTAATCGCAAGATGTCGCCGTAAATATGATCTCCAATATACAGAATATCATCGCCATCTAGGCCAAGATCAGCGGTAAATTTTCTTGCATTACCGCTTTGGTAAACACCCGGTGATAATTTTTCATCCATGTTCGACATTGTTCCATCGGCTGGATTAACTTTTAAGAATTTTAAATCATCATAGAAAAATTTTGGTTTCTGAGCAAAAGTCACTACGATTTCAAAAAGATCTTCCCAAGATTTAAAATCTTTTAAATAGGGATTAATTGCATAATCTAAAAGTAATTTCGAATAATGAAAATCAGAATTTGTTAGAACAAAAATCTTTTTTCCATGTTTTCTAAACTTTTCTAAACCACGAACGACTTGTTCATCTTTAATAATATAATGAGATAAGTTTTTTCGAACTTCTTCTTTTAAAGACCCATCGCGATGAGCTTCATCTAATGCATCCAAAACATCATCAGCCATTTGTTCATAGTCTGGCATTTTTAAAGTAGGATCAGAATCTTTAAGCTCAACTACTTGCGAATAGGCCTGAGCTAGTGAATAAGAAAAACTGGTATCAATCGCCATGTAATCATTTTTACTGAGATCAATGTAAGTCGATTTGTAAACTTTTTGGTGAATTTTAAATTCCAAAGGTTTTAAACCATGAAAGCTATTGCGAATGGCCGTGTAACGATTTAATTTTAATAAATTTCCTTTTTTGCGGTCAATAACAAGTCCGCGCAAAGCAAAATGGAAATCAAATTGGAAACTTTTTACTATTTCAGGATAACCTTTGCGTAAAACTAACTTTTCGATAATTTTGGTGTGAGATAAGCGTTCAAAATTTTCGGTATTGTAACGAATCAAGGTGTGATCCATATCTAGTCCGATATATTTAATTCTTTTTAAATTCATTGTGCGATTAACAAATACTTTTTGTTGCATAGATAGTCTTAGCTCCGTCTTAATTTCTTTTTCTAGTTAGTTTCAGTAGGAAGTTGCAGTTGGTTCCATAGCAACATACCGCCGCGCATGTTGTAGGTGTTATTAATTCCGCGCTGTGCTGCTAATGCAGCTGCCTGCGCAGATCGGCCGCCAGAGCGACAAATAAAAACGATAGGCTTTGTTGTTGGAATTTTCGCAATTTGATCAGGTAAAGTATTCAGCACAATTAGTTTTGTCTGAGCAGCATGGCCAAGTTCGCCATTGTATTCTTCATTTTCGCGAACATCGATAAGGGTTAATTGATCGGCATTGGCAAAAACCTCTTGAGGGTCAATGTCGGTTACGATTTCAAAGTGCGGATTTTTTGTTTTATTTTTAAATTCATAAGTCATAGGTCAGTTATAGTACATGAATGCTGAGCGTGACAGCAACAGTTAGCCGCGTTAAAAGTAACTGTCTTGTGTCTATTTCTGTCTCGAGTCATAATGACACCTGGATTACATTGAAAATGCCGCTAAAGACTAGATTCGCAGTCTTTAGGCCCCGAGTCTGACTTAAATTTAGGATTTGCAGAATGATAAAAGAGACCGAAAAAGAAACAACTCTGTCAAAAGAGCAGCAGATTGCTTTAGATCTTTGCCGTTCTGGTGAAAACATTTTTTTAACAGGTGGCGCAGGCTCTGGAAAAAGTTATGTTGTTCGCGAATTTATGAAAAATATTGATTCCAAGCAGATGCCAATATTAGCTAGTACAGGTGCTGCCGCTGTTTTATTGGGTGGAAGAACATTTCATAGTTTTTTTGGATTAGGTATTATGGAAGGTGGCCCGGATGCCACTTATCAAAGACTTATGAAAGATGCAAAAACACTAAAACGTATTCGCCAAGTTGAAGGGGTAATTATTGATGAAATTTCAATGATCCCAGGTGATGCATTAAAAATTGCGGAACTTATTTCGCAAATGGCAAAAGAATCCACTTTACCATGGGGAGGTTTGCGCATAATCGCCGTGGGTGACTTTGGTCAGCTGCCACCAGTTACAAAAACTGGACAAAAAAGAGACTGGTCATTTTTAACAGAGACCTGGGCTAACTCAGGATTTCAAAACTGCAGTTTAAATTTTAATCAGCGTATTCAGGATGGTAATTTTTTAAAAGTATTGGCGGATGTGCGCGATGGTAAAATAACTGATTTAGCGCGTAATTTTCTGCAAGAGCATACGAAAGATCATGATGAAGATCATCCTGGCACGCGCCTGTTTCCTCGTCGTGACCAAGCTGAGTTGTATAATCAGAAAAAATTATCTGAGATTTCTGAGCCTGAACATATTGTAGATTCAATTTTCATAGGCGAAAAACGATTTGTGGATATGTTAAGTAAGTCAGCTCCAGTGCCTGCTCAATTAAAATTAAAAATTGGCTGTCGTATTTTATTTTTAAAAAATGATCCACAAAAAAGATATGTAAATGGAACGCGAGGAACGTTGGTTTCCTACGAATCCGATCATCTGATTGTAAAAAAAGAGGGTGGACGTGAAGTCAAAGTAGAAAAAATATCTTTTTCACTTTTGGATGCGGATGGAAATGCGAAGGCCAGCGTTATTCAGTTTCCTGTTAATTTGGCTTATGCCACAACTATTCATAAATCACAGGGAGCAACCTTAGATGAATTGTGGTGCGACTTAGGTTCATTGTGGGAGCCTGGTCACGCTTATGTGGCACTTTCACGTTTACGTGATCCATCAGGATTGCATATTGTCCGATGGAATGCGCGTTCTTTTATTGTTGATCCCGCTGTGCAAAAATTTTATCAAAATTTATCAGTCATTTTTTAGCAAGTTCATTTTGACCTAAGCAATGGCAATTGCTAATTTAAAAAGTATTCATTATTTAAGGGGGTTTAGATGTCTCGATTAGTAATCAATTGGAGTGCCGGACAAATCACAGAACAAAATCCAATCGGCTTAAATGGTGTGGATTTTATTGAGTACGCAGGAACTGATGCGTCACATTTTGATAAACTATTTATTAAAATGGGTTTTACTTGCTTGGCAGAAGTTCCAAATAAGAAAATTAAGCTATATCGACAAGGTGATATTAATTTTATATTAAATTCTGAGCCTAATACTTTCGCATCCGAATTTGTAAAACTTCATGGCCCAGCAGTTTGCTCGACAGGATTTCGTGTCGGGGATGCTAACAAAGCATTTGAAGCAGCTGTTAAGCGTGGAGCAAAAGCTTATGAAGGTTCAGCGGATTCAAAGGGTGTGTTGCCTTACCCAGCTATTTATGGAATCGGCGATTCATTAGTTTATTTTATTGATGAAAAAAATCATATCGATCTATATAAAAATCAATTTAAATTGGCTGATATTTCAGTTCGCCCTTTGGGTTTATCGTTAAATATCGTAGATCATTTTACAAACAATGTCCCCGTCGGTGAAATGAATAAATGGAGTGATTTTTATATCAATGTATTTAACTTTCGAGAATCAAGATACTTTGATATTCGTGGAAAAAGCACAGGACTTTTATCACGAGCAATGAGATCTCCATGTGGAAAGTTTTCAGTTCCTATTAATGAGCCTAAAGATAAAAAATCACAAATTCAAGAATACCTAGAAGAGTATAAAGGATCTGGCATTCAGCACTTAGCTTTTACGACAGATGATATTATACCAACATTAGAAAATTTGAAAAAAAATGAAATTCAATTTCTTTCAGCACCGCCAAATTCGTATTATAAAATGTTAAAAGATAGACTGCCGCAAGTGGCAGAAGATTTAACCCGATTAGAAAAAAATGCTATTTTAGTTGATGGTGATGAGCATGGATATTTACTTCAAATTTTTACAAAGAATGTCATTGGACCAATTTTTTTCGAAGTGATTCAAAGAAAAGGTCATGATGGTTTCGGCGATGGAAACTTTCAGGCCTTGTTTGATGCGATCGAAGCCGATCAACGTGAACGTGGTTATCTATAAAAATTAAAAAAAAGGTTTTATATGCACCAATACTCGCAAGGTAAAAATCATACCCAAGGTCATAAAGCAATACCAGAAGGCAAGTTCGAAGAAGAGCATGGTCGAAAAGGTTTCTTTGGCCCAGTTTCCCACTTAATTAAAAATAGCGCTCCAACTAGATGGGTAAATGTAGAGGGCACTCTTCGTCCCCATTTGTTTGATTTAGTGCCGGCTAAATATGAAACGGATAAGTGGTATCGGTTACTGTATAATTCAGATGTTATTATTTACAGTATGTGGAGTGATGTTACTGACTTGGCGGCAAAAAAAGATCATCCCGCATTAAGAAATGCAGAGGGTGATACGCTTTATTTTTGTCACGTTGGATCTGGTATTGTTTTAACTGAATACGGTTTGTTACATTTTAAAACGGGTTCTTATATCAATATACCAAAAGCAATTGTGCATACGATTGTATATTTTGAAAAAACACAATTTATTCTAATAGAATCTAGAACTAGTTATTATCGGGAACCAGAGCGCGGCATGGTTGGACGGAATGCATTTTATGATCCAGCAAGCTTTGGAAAACCAAATCTTGAAGAGCTCCATGAGTTTAAAAGAAAATATTCGTTTGAATCAAAAGTAATTAATGTTTTAAGACAGGGTGTAACTAAGTTTACTTATGATGAATGTATTTATGATACCGATAGCTGGAAGGGTGATTACTTTCCATTTACTTTGCACATTGATGATCTTATGCCAATGATTTCGCATCGGGTGCATTTACCACCTTCGGCGCATACAACTTTTGCGGCGAATGGTTTTGTTGTGTGTACGTTTTTACCACGCCCAATTGAGTCCGATGCAGATGCCCTAAAAGTTCCATTCTTTCATCAAAATATTGATTACGATGAAGTTTTATTTTATCATGCTGGAAATTTCTTTAGCCGTGATAACTTGCATTCGAATATGATGACGTATCATCCGGCGGGATTTCCGCACGGGCCACACCCAAAAGCATTTGCAAATCAAAATAAGAAAACCTTTACTGATGAAGTTGCTGTCATGATTGATACAGTTAATCCGCTAGAAATTGATCCTTATTTTGAAAATTTAGAAATTAAATCCTACTGGCAGTCTTGGATGACAAAATAAAAAAGTTTATCAGCCCTTATAAAAAAGGTGATTTAATTACCCAAGATCAAGCAATGCAGTTGGCGATGGATGTGGCAAAGCTTGGCGCACCTTTTGTTTCTCCAAATCCATTAGTTGGGTGTGTGGTAGTTAATGAAAATCATCAGTATGTAAATTTTGGTTTTCATCAAAAATATGGATTTGATCATGCCGAAGTTGATGCTTTAAAGAAATTATCAGCAGCTGAAATTAATGATGCAATATTTTATGTAACTTTAGAACCTTGTGCTCATGAAGGTAAGACTCCATCGTGTGCAAAAACTTTAGCCAAGGTGCCGATAAAAAAAGTAATTTTTGGCTTAATCGATCCAAATCCCTTAGTTGCTGGCAAAGGAGCTAAGATATTAATTGAAGCTGGAATTCAAGCGGTTGAATATCAGGGTGAATTAAAGAATAAGTTAAATGAAGTGTGCGAAATTTTTTTAAAGAATTTTACAGAAAAGAAAATTTTTATAGCTGCAAAGATAGCATCCAGTTTAGATGGGCAAATAGCTTTAAAATCTGGCGAAAGCAAGTGGATTACATCAGAGGCTTCAAGAAATTTCGTACACGAACTTAGATCATACTATGATGCTATTTTAGTAGGTCGAAATACAATTGAAGTAGATAATCCATCATTAAATATACGGCATCCTGAAATCACCAAAGAAAGTAAAATTATAATAATAGATCCATCATCAAAAATTTTAGAAAAAATTAGCAAGGGTGCTGAATTTAGATTTCTACAATTAAATAATAAAAAAAATATTTATTTTGCTGTTCGAAAAAGTAATCAAGCATATGGCTTTCAGCAAATAGAATTTTCTAATTTAGAAATGCTCACGCAAAAACTTTGGCAAATAGGTTTGCGATCTATTTTTATTGAAGGTGGAGCAAAAACTTACTCATTCTTTTTAGAAGCCAAACTGATAGATCGAATATATTTATTTTTAGCTCCAACAATTATTGGTGGTTTGAATGGCTTGTCTTGGGCAAGTGGATTTGGGATATCATCACTGAAGCATAAAATAAATTTTAAAAGCACTGATATTTCAAAATTTGGAAATGATATTTTAATTACCGGAAATTTAGAATGAAAATGAAATCAATTTTAATTTTTATAATGGTGCAGTGTTTATTTGGTTGTTCTCCGTTTCGCAATTCATCTGTTCTTTTTAAGTCAGACAGTAGTAGTAGTCCGTTTGTGCTAGTGTGCCCATTTAATTACGTGATGGTTCCAGCCAATGCCACATTAGGTACAGCTGAGTTTTGTGTGGCCAAGTATGAGATGAAAGCAAAGACAAATGCTGGTATAAATTTTGATGATGGTGCAGGGGGTGGAGGTCCGCCTTTAGAAGCTTCGCTATATATTCCAGATTCGCGCGCCTCAGGTTTGCCATGGGTGCAAATCACTTTACCAATAGCTATTTCAGAATGCACAAGTCTTGGCGCTGGTTATAAATTAATTACTCAGGCGCAATGGAATGCGTTAGCTCGTGATATTGAATCTGTAGGTGCAAATTGGTCTTCAGGAGCTGTTGGCTCTGGGTTATTAGCGAAAGGTCATACAGATGGGGCAATTAGCGGAACGGCGGTAACAGATGGGTATGCAATTGGTGCATCCTTTTTATTAGTGGCAAGTGCTGATAGTTATGCGGGAACTGGAAATACTTCGAGTCAAGCTTTTGGCGCTGGCGGTGAACAAAAAAGAACACATGTGTTATCAAATGAACAAATCATTTGGGACGTGTCTGGAAACGCAAAAGAGCGTGTCGATTTTGATGGGCTGGGAGGGGCAGTTAATTACACAGGCCCTGCTGCAAGTGGATTTTATGATATGTTATCACCTGAATTAAGCTCTACCGTTTTAAGTACCGCTTCAACAAATGCTATAAGTCTAAATTAAAATAATCCAGATACGAAATCTAGAATTAGATAGAATCTTGAATGAATATTTCAATGGCACGTAAGATAATAATTATAATAATCGGTATAGTTGTAACAATTGTTTTAAAAAATAAAACCAATAGTCATGCTGAAATTATAGGGAAAGACAAAATAACAGCAGCTCATTTTAACGCAAAAGATTTTATTGATTGGTACAAGCAAAGTGAAATTTGCAAGATAAATAGTTTTTATAAATCAGCACCATGGGATAATAAAAATCAAATATTAGATGTCTCATTATATCAAGAGGCATTAGATATTTTAACTTCAAAAGTACCATTAGGTTCAGAAGATCAATCTAATGTTAATATTTTCTTAGACTTTCATAAACGAAGAAATAATGGAGAAGTTTGGGAGTCGCTCGCAAAAGAAGAAGAAATTATCACCTGGAAAAAAGAACATTCGGGTGCGCCTGCTCCGGCAGGTCTTGGAGATCTTCACTGGGTAGAGGGTTTGATGACAATGCTTTAAGTATTCCATTGATGTTGTACGATGAGGTCTGTAATCAAAAAATAGAGGAACTGAGTGTGAGTAATGTTGATTCTAGCTTAAGTCCGTCGGATGGTTAGATTTTTTGGGGCAGTAATCCTGATTTTTAACAGAACCTTATTTCTGATTATGCTAGAGAAAAGTCTAGATTTAAAAAACATAAAGTTATTTATTCAGTGGTTTCGATAAGTTACGACAATCGCAAAATTATTCATCGTAATCGCTACTTCAAAAAGTAAAAATTGTGATATAGTAATCGGGTATGACAGATGGTTCCAAAAATTTTAGTGGTTTGCGAGAAGAGTGGTCTTTGTTAGTTCACAGCATTATTGACAGCAATAAATCACAAGATGAAAAAAATGAAAAGTTAGATTTTAAAAATCTAACGATTGAACAAATTAAAGTGGCTAAGCGCGATTTAAGTCATCAAAGAAAAAGTCTAAATTTAAAAATTGAAAATATTAAAAATAGAATTGATCAATCAATGTCTATTATTGAAAGTTTAGAGCTTGTGGGTTCGGAATCAAGTCATGTTAAAATTGAAATTGAAAAACTAAATATCGAAGGTGAAAAAATATCTATCGAAATTTCAGTTTTAGATATTAAGTTAAATAAAATTCATGAATTGAAAGATCAACTTATTTTAATTTCTAATCCTGATCAGCAGGCGTAATAGTTAAATTAGGATCTTCGGATCCTGTTTTCATTCTGCGGATGCTTTGCTGTAAAGCAATTTCTAATATGCGAAATTCTTTTGTTGATGGTGCATTTTGTAAAAGCATGCGTCTTAATACTGTGAAAACATTCATTTTTCGTTTCGTTAAATCAAAACCCATAACTTGCAGCCAAAGCTTTAAAGATTGATCAGGAAAAACGGCTGGTTTTTTTTGACGTTCTTTGGGAACTTGTTGGCCTTCCAATTGAGTTCGTGTTCCACCAAATACAGATCTAAATATATACATGGCCATAAGTGCAGCTTGACCCAAGTTAAAGCTGGTATTGTCTCCGTAAGTGGGAAGTGAGCAGCAATGATTAGAGTATTGAATATCATCACCACTTAGACCCCAATCTTCTGGGCCAAAAATTAAATGAAATACCAAGGCTTGGTCTGATTCTTTAGATATCGATGGGTGAGTGTCTTGAATAAGTCGTAATGTGGTTTCTAAATCATTGGATTGCCGACCGCGACCATCGCGGGCTGTAGTGCTGATTTGAAAACCGCGTGGCTCTTTTTCATAAAATTCGGCCCAGCTAGAATAGACAACTTTATTTTGTAATGCGAATTGGCCAGAGGCTGCAGCTTGATGGCCTTCAATGGTAATTTCACATTTTGGATCAACTAAAATTAATTTTTTAAAACCCATGTTTGCCATAGCTCTTGAAGCTGCGCCAATGTTTCGTTCGTAAATAGACCGAACTAAGACAATACGTAAATCAATAGGTCTAAGGCTTACCGGCTTATTTGAACTCATGCGATAAATTAATTCCAGCAGTTATAAGATTGTTTATTTTTTCATCTTTGGATTTTAACAATTCCAATTGATTGTTAAGTTCCGCTTTTGAAGAATCAGCTAGCTTATTGGCGATGCAAATTTCTAAAAGTTCGACATAAAGAAGCCATTCGTTGGATCCTTCGGCTTTTACTTTTTTAAAAACTTTTTCGAAGGCAGCTTGAGTTATTTTTTTGTCTGTGCGCATATCGCGAACACTTTGGTAAACTTGAAATAACTTTTTTTGCGCATCTGTATAAATTGGCGCGCTAATTTTTGATGCTACAAAATCTGTTGTTTCGCCATAAGCTCCGCGATCAGCAGGTCCGCCAAAAACAGATGTTACTTTTTTTCCGACAACAATGTCGAATAAACCCCAAGCTGGCTTGAATATCATTTTATTTTTTAAAGTGCATGTGGCTTTATTGAACGTAAGTATTTGAGCTGTTTTACTAAGTTTAACAACTTTCTCTAAAACACCATCAACTTGAACGCCAGATGTGTATTTTAAGAAATAATTTTTTCCAACAGTTAGTTTTAGTAAATCTTGATCGATAAGGTCGCCTAAAGGTGTTCCGTACCCTTGCACATGATAATTTTTATCATGACCAGCTAGTTCTTTATCTGCGTAGGAAATTTGCGAAGGGCCAGCAAATTGAAGGTAAGCAATATGACCAGAAGAATCTAAGGTGTATTTTTCAAGAATTCCACTGATTTGTATTCCTGTGTCTAGTTGGACAGTGTTTAAAGATTTCGCTTTAATAGCCTTATCAAGCCCGCGAATTCCACCAATTTTGTAGGCCATTCCCGCTGCCATTTGGTGCAAGACATCAACTAGATGTTTAAAATCTTTTGCCACAAAAAGTTGAGGTTGAGGTTCTGTGATATCATAACCTTGCTGAACACATTTAATTGAAAATGGAATTTTCTTAACTTTATCAGTGATACAAAATTTTGATTCACCAATAGAAGATAATAATCCGGCTCCAAATAATTTATAATTGTCAGTGTCGCCGATCAAACCATATTCAGCGGTCCACCAGTTCATACGCGAAAGTTCAGAGGCTTCAGAAATAGAGGTGATCGAATTTGATACGAAATTTAAATTTTCTTCAGCATCTGCAATTTCTTCTGCTGTTGAATTTGGATTTTCTTTTAAATCAGATAAAACACGAATGGCTTCGTACTGTTCTAAGTCTTGATGACTTAAGATTGCTTTCTTGGCAACTTGGGCATATTGACGAAGATAATCTGCATATTCAGGTTGAATTAAAATGGGAGCGTGTCCTGCGGCCTCGTGTACGATATCAGGAGCTGGAGTATACAAAAGATGATCAATTGATCTCATGTCAGATGCTATAGGTAAAACACCTAATGATTGAAGTTCCATAAATGCTGCCGGCGGTATAAATCCACTAACGGGTAAGGCTCTCCATCCAAAAAGTTTTAGCTTAGCACTGATGGCATCAATGTTAGGAATTTTTTCAACATCAATTCCAGTTTTTTCTAAACCATCTAAATAACAAGAGTGAGCATGAGTTTTTAAAAAATTTCTTAATTGACGAAGTACATAGCGCCAAACCGCTTGATCAATTGGCGTATATTTCTGGTAATTTTGGTCAACGATATATTTTCGTAAATGCTGGGGTAGTGATTCCATATATTATAACCACGGATCTTTTTGAGATAAATAATTTTTTACATAGTCTTCAATAGCTTTTTCTAAAGACCACTGTGGCCCAGACATATTCTGACTTTGCCATTTGGTCATATTGGCTTTTGTAAAATATTGATATTGATTGCGAATTGATTCAGGCATTTCTAGCCAATTAATTTGTAACGGTTTGCTAAGAGCAGCAAATAATGATTTGGCCATATCAAGCCAAGAGCGTGCTTCGCCAAAGCCCATATTATAAATTCCACTTTCTGGCGTTTTATCCATAATTTCTTTTATCCATCGGGTTACGTCTTTAACGTAAACGAAATCACGCAATTGTTCGCCGTCTTTGAAATTTGCGTTGTAAGATTTAAAAAGACCAAGCTTATCGGTCTGAGAAATTTGATGAAAAGCCTTGAAGGCGACACTGGCCATAGGACCTTTTTCATATTCATTGGGTCCAAAAACATTAAAAAACTTAAGACCATACCAATGCGTAGGAGTTGCTTTTTGTTTTAAAGCCCAGCGATCCATTAAGACTTTCGATTCACCATATAAATTTAAAGATTTTAATTTTTCAGAATCAAAGGTATCTTCAAAACCATTTTCTCCGGCGCCATAGGTTGCTGCGCTACTAGCATAGATTAATTTTTTTTGGTTTTGCGCGCACCATTCAAATAGGCGTTGCGAATATTGAAAATTATTTGAATACAGAAAATCCCAATTGGTTTCTGTTGTCGAAGAGCAAGCGCCCATATGAATAATCCAAGACACGCTTTTTTTTGCCTCTGGCGTTGCTAGGTAACTCCAAAGTTCATTGGCTTCAAAAAAATTAGCGTACTTTCGTTTTTGTAATAAATTCCGACTAGTTAAGTTAACGCTATCAACTGCAGTGATATTTTCGATTCCAGCTTGGTTTAATTCCCAAACAATTGCGCTTCCAATAAATCCATTTGCACCAGTTACAATAATCATAAGTTTAAGTATCTGGCATGACTCACAATATTCGCAACTATTTTCACTGTGTTTCTATTAATCAGTTATGAAAATAGTTCTTACAGGCAACTTTATAAGCAGCCTGGCTGGCTGTGGCGACTAAAAACCTAGGCATGCGGGTTGCTCTAATTTGTCACTGCGGGGAGATCTTATTGTGAAGTCATGGGGAATAATCATAGTTAGTGCCATGGGGTTTTTAGTTGGAATGATCTTGGCTGGGGTCGGGGGACTCTTTGCCAAGACCAATCCCAACGTATTGGCGAAGGGCGAAAATAATATTGAATATTATTGGAATCAGACGGGGGTCGGTTCTAAAGAGTTGTTTGAATTAGTTTCGAATTCAAACTGTCAAACTTCAGAAAAATATTTCTTAGCATGCGTTAACTCCATTTTACAGGTTGCTCCGAAGTATCATTTTAATTTGTCTGAAAAAAGTGGCCAAATGGTAGCTTATAAAGCTTCAGAGCCCGTTTCCGACAGTGACGGCAAAACAGAAAAAGAAAATTTAGCCAATTTTGTTAGTATGTATCAAAAACAAAACAACACGCTGATTGATTTTCAATCGATATGGTCGCAGATCCTAAAAATCGATAAATCAGAACAATCAAGAAGCTTGGCTATTGGAATAGGTATTAATGGATTTTTATCGGTCTATAAAGATCCACACACATATATATTACCAACAAAGTACTATGAAGAAAATAACTCAAAAGTTGAACGTTCAAACTTATTCATAGGTTTGTCGTTTGAGAAAAAGAACGGACAGATCTTTGTTCGAAAAGTATTTAAAGGTTCAGATGCGGAAGCCGCTGGGCTTAAAGAACAAGATAGATTGGTTAGTTTGGATGGAATTGAGGCTACGAAGCTAACAATGTCGGACATAAGCTCGGCATTGCGCTTACCTGATGCAAATAGCTATTTAGTTGAGGTCGCACGAAATAACCAAGCGATTAAACTTCAGATCAAGCGTTCTTACAAAGTTTTAAAGCATGTCATAGCTGAAAAAAAATCAGGACTGCGTGATTATTCAGTTATTACATTGTCAAAATTTAATTCGGGAGTGTGTTCTGAAGTTGCTACGAAGATTAAAGAGCTTTCAGAAAATTCAGTATCTGGAGTCATCTTGGATTTGCGTGATAATCCAGGTGGCCAGTTGGATGAGGCCTCTTGCATTGCTGGGTTATTTATAGGGATGAATAAAAAAATCTACTCTGTGAAATATTTCGATCCACTAAAACCAGATGAAGTTGTTTTAACAACAGGTTCCCTATTATACACAGGGCCTTTAGTGGTCTTGGTAAACAGTTCTTCAGCTAGTGCTTCAGAACTTTTAGCCGGAGCTTTGCAAGATTACAGTCGAGCCGTGCTTGTGGGTGAAAGAACTTTTGGTAAAGGAACATTCCAAGAATCTGAAGTTTGGGGAAAAAACAAAAATATTTCACTTTTTAGGACGCAAGGTTTTTATTTATTACCCGCAGGAGAATCAACCCAGCTAAAAGGAGTAACTCCTGATTTTATTCAAAGCGAACAGCATGTGCAAATGCGCGAAGAAATCAGTTATTATAACCCGATCACTTCACATCAGTACTTAGATTCTTTACCATCTACAAAAAGTAAAAATTTTTCGAGTGAACTTGAAAAATGTTTGCCAGGTTCAGATTTTGATCAAGCTGATGCTGTGCTTAGCAAGGGTTTAGAAGTGTTGTCATGCCATCGTATTTCATCATTTATGGCCACTTTGTTTTCTAGTGAAGACTTTAATCAGTAAAATTAATCAACCGCAACAATGCAAGCAAAACCACCGCCAGTTGTTTTTAAGTTTGTTGTTTGGCCCTGATAAAGCCTTGCTACAATAAGTTGTAATTTGTCTTGGTAAGCATAACAACGAAGATCATACTTAAGTTTAATTGGATCCGCATTCAGTATGAATTCCAATTCGGCGGGTGCTGAAATTTTTTGTGCAATAAAACCATCTGTACAAACATCATCAAAGGCTTTTCTGGATATAGAAGCTCCACGATAGGCTTGCTTTCCGCCAAAAGAATTTTTTGGTTTAAAGAATAAATTTTTACGCTCGGCCCAAATTTTTTCAGGCAACTCAGCGGCCAAATCGTAGGTCGGCAATAGACTTGTGGGCTTAGCAATTTCTGTTTGTTGATTCCAATCAATTAGTCGTTGCTTGTCAGCCAATAAAAAATATTCCCAAGGGTTTGGTGATAAGTGTATTTGATTGGCGTTATATAGATTTTTCATTACCTGAGATTTTGAATCTTGCAGGTAAAAATCAGTGTAGCGATTGTAGACTAGGCTGTATTCAGATAACAATTCGCTTTGATTAATATTAAGTATATCTGACTTGATGTTGTGGTTTTCAAAAATATATTTAAAAACCAAAAATTCTAAATAAAGTCGTTGTTGCTCTGGATTTTCATCTAAAATAGCGATGGACGGATTTATCGATGAGCTTCCTGCCAATTGCATTTCATGCAAAAACATATTTACTAAATCTTGTGTATCAAAGTCTCCGGCTGAGTTTTTAATTTTCCAAAATGAATACAGTTCTAATCCTAATGCTAGAAATGCGGCATTTGTATTTATTTCGATAAGCTCAAGTTGATTATTTTCATTTAAATGAAAATCGTAGCTCATGCAGGCTGAATAGTTGTTTGCTTTTTTTAAATTTAAAGAATCAAATTTTGCAGAAAGCTGATCCATGCTGAATGAGCGCAATTTCCAATAAGCTTCAATTTCATTTTTAATATCAGAAATGATGCTTTTTTTAATGGGAACTTGAAACGGAGATATCAGTTGTTCCGAGACATAAGTTTCAAGCTGCTCAGCTGTTAACTTAGGATATTTTTGAAGTAAGTGTTGAATGAAACTTGATTTCAAACTCATGTCCAATTAGTGTTGCCACATTCAAGGATTTGTTTCAATGAAAACTAAAAATGATGCCAAAAAAGAGATTAAAATAGTTACCTGGAATGTGAACGGTATTCGCGCAAGTTACCCAAAAGGCTTAAGTCAGTTTGTTGAAGAGATAAAGCCTGATATCTTATGTTTGCAAGAAACAAAGGCTCACCGAGAGCAAGTGCAACCAGAAACTCAGACCTTGGGTTTTCCATTTGACGCCTGGTCATCAGCTGAGCGTAAGGGATATTCTAGCGTTGCAACCTTTAGCCAGATCGAGCCACTTAAAATTTCAAAATCGATTGATCACCCTGAATATGAAAAAGAAGGGCGCATTATTTGGTCTAGTTATGAACAGTTTGATATTTATAATATTTATTTTCCAAATGGCGGAGCCCGTGTTGAAAGGCATGACTTTAAGCAGATTTTTTTAAAAAATTTATCGGCTCATTTGCAGTTTGAAATTAAACGTGGAAAACAAATCATTGTCGTTGGTGATTATAATATTGCTCATAAAGAAGTAGATATTTACGACCCTGTGCGATTATCCAAAGAGTCTGGATTTTTGCCTGAAGAAAGACAATGGTTTGATCAGTTTATGGAATTAGGATTTGTAGATGCTTATCGCCATTTAAATCCGGATCAAAAAAAGATTTACTCATGGTGGTCTTATCGCGAATTAGCCAGAGCAAATAATAAGGGCTGGCGGATTGATTATATTTGTATAACAAAAGATTTAGTTAAAAATTTAAAATCATGTGATGTGCTAATGAATCAACTGGGCTCGGATCATTGCCCAGTTGTGGCTGAATTTACATTTTAATTCTTTGCAGCTCGGCGCTCTTCAAGGCGGTCTTTAAAATATTTGCGAAACATCATCTCGCCCAAAGCAGATGATTTCACAGTCCAATTGCGAACATTTACTGTGATTGCTGCAATTGCAATTTTATCAGTTTCGTCCGTTGCGTAACCCACAAACCAGTCTGTACGACCACGCGGATTCATTCCAGAGAAATGGCCGGTTTTTCCGCCCATTTCAACTTCTTTAAAGTGTTTGTCGCGAACAAGTTTGCGAAATGTTTTTCTAGAGGTTCCGCTAAGAACTGTTTGCTCCATCATTTCGCGAACTTTCGTGGCTGATTCGGGTCTAAGAATTTGACCACGCTCAAGGACTTGGGCCTGGTAAATTTTCTCAGAATTTGAATTTTCTAAGGAATCAACAATGTAGGGAATAATCATTTTACCGTCATTAATTATTGATGCAGCAATCATGGCGCCATGAACGGGGCTCATGGTGTTGAAACGGTTGTAGCCGGATGCAACTTCCGTTAAGGCAAAGCCTTTTTCTGTGGGTACAGTTGCTTGGCTTGCTTCCACTTGAAAGTCTGCAGGTATTGTTTGGTTAAACATAAATCGCTCTGCATATTCAGAAATATCTTTAGGCTCTAGATTTTCTAAACTTAAGCGCCCAAATGCCGTATTGATCGACCGAGCAAATGCTTCTTTAAGAGTAATAAAACGAGTCCACTTATTTACTTTGTCAGACAAAACATTCTTTTTATATAAAGTGTAGTTTCCGCCATTGTATCCAATGCGATGTTCAGGGCTAACTCCGGCGCGATCGACAGCTGCCGCGGCCGTAATTACTTTAAAAATACTTGCTGCAGGAAAAGTCGCACGCAATGCTAAATTGCTTCCTTGTGGATTCGCTTTTTCGAAACTAGACATTGCTAAGACTTGGCCAGTTTTTGCATCCATCATAAAGATCGCGGCATAATCGGGTTTGTATCTTCTAAGTAAACTGTCAGATTCTTTTTGAAGCTCTTCATCTAAAGTGTATTTAACTTTAAGTGTTAATTTTTGAGCTTCTCCTTCGGGGGCAAATTCGGCTGTAACTGGTTTTAGATTCAGCTTCATAGCTTTTGCTAAAGATCCTGAAATAACCACGCGGGCATCTAAAGTTTTCTTAAGCCAGTCGTCTTCTGTTGTAGGGGGTGACTTTTCGTTAAAGAAAAGAAAAGCCGATAGAAATAAAGCTAAAGGCATCAACATCCATGATGCTATACGTCGTCCATGTACCATTTAATTATCTTAACATGAAAAAAAAGATCTACTCAAGTCATACAGTTCGAATGATGATAAAAAAATGAAAACAAAAGAACGTATACTGCTTGGAGCCCTAGACCTTTTTAATACAAATGCAGCTACAGCCGTTACAACGAATGATATCTCGCGCGAATTAAAAATGAGTCCAGGTAATTTGTATTTTCATTATAAAAATAAAGAACAAATTGTACGCGAAATTTTTAAAAGACTGGCCCAAGAGACGGCTCTGTTGTGGAAACCACAGGCTAAACAAGCAAAAACTAAAGAAAAAATACAGTTAGTTGATTTTATTGATCGCAATTTAAATTTGTATTGGAAATATCGTTTTTTCCACCGTGAGCTTTACACGTTAAGAAAAAAAGATCCTGAATTATCAAAATTGTGGCGTGCTCACTTATTAAAAATGAGTCGTTTAATGATCGTTATGCATAAGCACTGGGTTCGAAGTGGAGCCATGTTACCAATTGAATCTAAAGCAGAGATGGAATTTGTGGGAGAGCTTTTATTTGTGGCCTCGAACAGTTTTATGCAATTTTTTGAAACGGTTGATCGTTCTCCAAATCAGCGAACTATCGCAAAAGCGCAGCGGCATATTATGCGCATGTTGATGCCCTATTTAAGTGTCGAAACTAAGAACAGTTTTGAAAATTTTGTCTAAAGTAATCTAAATTTTTTGATGTAAACAAATCTGTGGGCTTCTGTCCAAATCTTAACGTGGCAGCGCCTTTGCTATATCTATAGCCTGGGTGGGAGAAATTTTATGAAGCAAAAGACATTGGCTAGCGCTGTGGGTTTGGTGAGTTATTTATTTTCAGTTTCCTTATTGGCTGGGGAGTGTTCGCAGCTTGTATTAGAGCTACAAGCTATGAAAAAAGCTAATAGTGCGATTCATAGCTCTTTGATTGCTAATCACGAGATGTTTTCGACGACGCTTGAAAGCTACTCGGAAGCGCTGTCTGAAACT
Source organism: Pseudobdellovibrio sp. (assembly GCA_049301055.1). Taxonomy (GTDB): domain Bacteria; phylum Bdellovibrionota; class Bdellovibrionia; order Bdellovibrionales; family Bdellovibrionaceae; genus Pseudobdellovibrio. Next base: position 36,195 of record JBAQKN010000037.1, read on the forward strand.
GCTGGGCGGGCGCATAAGACAGTTTCGGATAATATGCTTAGTAGTTCTCAATCATTTCGTGAGCGCGGTCTAAAGGCCCAAAAAATGTCGCGAAAATTAGATCTAGCCAGCGAAGATCTAATCCAAAGAGTTTCAAAGTGCATTAAGTAAAAGAAAAAAAGAAAAAAAGTACCTGGTACTTTTTAGTTGAAAAGGTACCAGGTACTTTTTTTCTTTTACTTAATTACCGTATTAAAAATTCTAAACTATAGCTATTGGGTCTTTTGCCGGCGCTTGAGCCATCTTTTTCTTGCGTCATTTGACCATAAAAAAGTCGCTCATTATCAACGCTATAAATTCCGTATTTAAGGTCTCCGACTCTTGGGATTTGAGTGTCTTTATTATAATTAAATAAAGCGCATTTTAGGCCTGTAATAACTTTGGCTTCAGCCGCAATCCAGTTTGTAAATCCACAAACAGAGCGTTTATTGAAGTCGGCAATAACTTCTGAAACAAAAACCGTTAGCTCTGTTGAGGCAAATGTAAAGTTAATCCAATTTGGATGATCATCATTAAAAGCGATTTGGCCTGTAGTTCTAAAGCGAAACGACTCTTTTGCGCAGTTTTTATCATGATGAAAAAATTCGGTCGTAGAAACATCAAAATTAGTAACTATTTGTTCTTTGCGAAGGCCATTAGAGCATTCCATTTTCCAATTACCTGACAAGCCGACAGCGAAGACTGTAGTGGCAGAAAAAAGGTACCAGGTACCTATTAATAGAAAAGGTACCTGGTACCTTTTTGAATTTAAGATTTTCATTTTTTTAAGCTAATTCAGCTTACTTTAGATACCAAGGCTTTAATTCAGTAAAATCAGATAGATAAAAATATCAATTAATTTAAGTTTAAATCACTTTTTCGACAGATTTATCAAATTGACGCAATGAATTAAGACCTTTGATTTTAAAATAACTCTTTATTATCGAATAGTTGCACAATTTAATTTTATTTAAGATTTTTTATTGCAAAAAATACAAGAATACCTTTAGATAAGGCGGTTCCAATTTGGAACTTAAGTTTTTGGCAAGGATGCCGATAAGGGTAGCCAAGTAAGCAACCCAGGTACGATAAACTCGAAAACGAGCACTAACGGAGGGTAAGATGGCAAAAATCACATCAACTAAAATCACTGAAAAAGTGATCAAAGATTGTCGCGATAAGCTGTTAAAATCAAAAATGGATTTGTTAAATCGAGTGAGAGAAGCTCGTGAAAAGTTAGATCTTGGCGAAAAAGGCGGAGATGAGGCTGATCAGACAATGCGTTTGTTAGCTGAACAAGAGATGCTAAATTTAAATGACCGTTTACGTTCTCAATTATACGAAATCGAAAGTGCTCTTGGTCGTATCGACAGTGGGTCTTTTGGTATGTGTGAAGAAACAGAAGAGCCGATCGAAGCGGAACGTCTTAGAGCAATCCCTTGGACTCGCCTAAGTATTGAAGGCGCTGAACTTCGCGAATCATTAAACAAACGTTACGCCCGTTAAAAAGGTTCCAGCTCACTTTTGTGGATGCTGTGCGTTTAATTATTAAATATTTTTAAATTCGAACCCTCTAAAGTTACCAATTCGCTTTGGGCAAGACTTTCGAGGGTTTTTTTATTTACGAGATTATTTCCACCAAATTCCAGAGTGCGACCAAGTTGAGATTGAATCTCCCACGCTAATTTTTGTTGATCTTGAATATTCGTAGCAATGATTTGATTGAAATCGCTGACTGAGGCGAAAACGCTGATCCCGCATATCGCTATCAAAATGAAAAACGCCCAGCGAATATTCATAAAAGCCTCCTTGGCTTGTTATTAAACATAAGACGGGCGTGGATTAGGGTTCGGTTAGAAAACTTAAAAAAGAAAATCAAAAGCTATTTATTGGTTACAACGCTCCAGTTGCAAAGTTTGTAAAGCATGCGAGCCCCAACGTTTCCATCCCATTCTGCAGAATCAGCATCTCCGGTAGAAACTTCATTCAGATCAAAGCCAACAATTTGGCGGCCACTTTGAGCCACTAAATTAAATAAGAAAAAAACCTCATCAGCAGAAAGTCCGCCAATGACAGGAGTTCCTGTTGACGGGCAGTAGCGTGGATCAAGACCGTCAATATCAAAAGAAATATAAACCTTTTGCGGAAGTTCGTTAACGATGTCGCTAGCTACAGAAGCCCACGATTCGCCTTTTAATAAACGTTGTTTTGTTTCAATATCAAAAAATGTTTTAATTGCATCGTGCGATTTTACAAATTTATATTCGTCTTCGCAAAAGTCGCGAATTCCAACTTGCACTAATTTTTTGGGCCGAATAGGCAAATGCATAACATTATACATAATCGAAGCATGAGACTGTTGAAAACCTTGGTAAGCTTTGCGTGTATCTGAGTGAGCATCAAGGTGCAGAATTCCAACCTCGCTGACTCCGTTTGCAGAGTGATGTTCACAAATAGCTTGGATCGCCCCCAGAGGAGTTGAATGATCGCCGCCAACTAGACCAAAAAGTTTTTTTGCAGCAAGAATTTTTTTAGTTTCTGAATAAACCCATTTCGTTAAACGCGATGATGCTTCGTTCACTTCTGCGACAAGTTGATCGATGCGCGAAGTATTTTCAGATTGAGATGTGCGAAGAGCAATCACTTCCTGAGCCAAAGCTTTGTATTTAACGTTCTCGGCATGCCATTCTGCAGAGATTTCTTTCATAAAATAGCCAGCTTCATAAGCGTTCTTAGTTTCAAAATCAAAAAGATCAATTTGAGCCGAGGCTTCGCGAATAATGCGAGGCCCATTTGAGGCGCCTCGACCATAAGAGGTTGTTACTTCCCAAGGAACGGGTAACAAAACAACTTTGCATTCAGATTCGGATAAAGGAATTCCAAAAACTCCAAATTCAGAAGAGATCGTTGTCGTCGGGTCGAATTTTTTTGTTTCCATGTGAAATTCCTCAGATTTTTTTAAACTAAAAAAGTGTTTTAAACAGAGTCTTTGAATTAGGACGAAATTCAAAAAAAGAAAATGAAATCCTTTACTTTGCCTGTTGCGCCATGAATCAGAAGTTGAATAAAAAAGCAAATTCGATCATCTTTTTAAAGACTGAAATATCACATCCATTTATTGGGGGTACATTATGTTTTTAAGAACACTTGTTCTAACATTAATCGCAAGCACTTTAGCATTCGCCGCAGTTGAGCCAAATAAAAATGCTCCACAGGGCGGAATAATGAATTACAATTTAGATGCTGAACCTGAAAGTTTACATCCGATTATGTCTGGTGATCTTTATGCAACTTATTTTAAAGAATATGTATTTGATCAGCTTTGTTCGAACAGCGATCAATCGTGGGATCTAAAGCCAAGACTTGCTGAAAAATGGGAAGTTTCAAAAGATGGATTAACATTTACATTTTTTTTACGTAAAGACGCTTATTTTCATAATGGCGAAAATGTAACTGCGGAAGATGTTAAGTTTTCAGTAGAGGCTATTCGCGAGCCAAAACATCAAGCATTGAACATCATTCCATATTACGAGAAAATTTCTAAAATTGAAGTCGTCGATAAATACACTGTTAAATTTACTGCAAATGAAACCTATTTTCAAAATTTAACTACTTTGTGTACTACATGGATAATTCCAAAATCAGTTTATGGAAATATTGATAAATCAGTAAAGATGCAAAAAGAGGCCATTGGATCTGGTCCCTATAAGTTAGAAAAATATGACAAAGGACAAATGATTGTTCTTAAAAAATTCGACAAATGGTATGGCGATAAAACACCTGAATGGAAAGGGTATTTTAATTTTGACCAAGTGAATTTTCGTTTTACAAAAGAAGATAATATTTTAATTGAGCGTCTGAAAAAAGGCGAAATTGATTTTGCACGCTTAACTGTTGAATCTTATAAGAAAGCGACTGGCGAACCATTTGGGAAAAAAGTATTTGCAAACAAAGTTGAAAATAGCCAACCAAAGGGTTTTGGATTTTTAGGGTTTAATTTTAAAAGAGATATTTTTAAAGATAAAGATGTGCGTTTGGCATTCGCCCATTTGGTGAACCGTGAATTAATGAATACTAAGTTTTTTAATGGATGGAATTATTTAGCAACAAGTCCTGTGTATGTAAAAAGTGATCAAGCCCCTGCTAGTAAAGCAATTGATTTTAATCCTAAAAAAGCTCAAGAGCTTTTAAAAAAAGCGGGTTGGGCTGATTCCGATAAAAATGGAATCCTAGATAAAATGATCGATGGTAAAAAAGTTGAATTCAAGATTACATTGATTTATGCAAGCAAAGACTCTGAAAAATATTGGACGATCGTAAAAGAAGACGCCAAGAAGGCGGGCATTGAGCTAGATCTACGCTTTTTAGAGTGGAATAGTTTTATCAAAAATGTTGATGATAAAAATTTTGATATGATGGCAATGGGCTGGGGCGGTGGAGATGTTGAAGATGATCCAAAACAAATTTGGCACTCCACTTCAAGCGGTAAGGGTGGATCAAACTATATCAGTTATGCAAATTCAGAGGTTGATAAATTAATTGATCAAGCACGTTCTGAAATGGATAAAGAAAAGCGTAAGCAAATGTTTAAAAAAGTATATGGTCTAATAGCTGATGATGTTCCATATGTTTTTATGTTTAACAAAAAATATGAATATTATGCAAATTCAGAAAAAATGAAAAAAGTAACAGAGACCTTTAAGTTTGATTTTGGTCATAGATCTTGGTCTGCAGCAGCAGCTAAGTAATTATGTTAACTTATCTACTTCGGCGTATTCTGATTTCGATTCCCACTTTTTTAGGGATCACATTAGTTACATTTCTTATTATCAATGCGGCCCCGGGTGGGCCAATTGAACAGAAAATGCAAAAAATTCGTATGGGTGGCGGAGATGGCGGTAGAAGTACTGGCATTTCTCAAGACCTTTTGGATAGTATTTCTAAGCAATATGGGTTTGATAAACCTATTTACGAGCGCTACTGGATTTGGCTTAAAAATATAACACGTTTAGATTTTGGCGAAAGTTTTTCATTTCAAGAGCCCGCAATGGATGTGATTAGTTCGAAATTTCCAGTCTCGTTACAATTTGGTATTGCATCATTAATTTTAACTTATCTTATCTGTATTCCATTGGGTGTAAAAAAAGCAATCAATGCAGGTGGAATTTTTGATCAGGTATCAGGAATTATTTTATATATTATGGTTTCAATTCCGCCTTTAGTTTTGGGTATATTTTTAATTGTTTGGTTTGCTGGCGGAACTTATTTTGATTGGTTTCCAATTGGTGGAATAAAATCAGATGCTTATGATTCGCTAACGACCGTTGGAAAAATTATGGATCGTGGCTATCATTTTGTTTTACCACTAATTTGCTACGTGATGAGTGGTTTTACAGAACTAAGCATGCTGGTTCGTAATACCATGTTGGATGTTATTAAATCAGATTACATTCGTACAGCACGAGCTAAGGGCTTAACGAATCGTATGGTGTACTTTAAGCATGCATTAAGAAATGCATTAATTCCTGTGGCAACAGGCTTGGGTGGTTTTTTAAGAGTATTTTTAGCTGGATCATTAATTGTTGAAACTATTTTTAATTTAGATGGTATTGGTTTATTGGGTTATCAGTCTATTCTGTCACGCGATTATAATGTGATTATGGGATTAACCTTTATATCAGCAATGCTTTTGTTAGCAGGAAATATTTTAAGTGATATTATTTATGTGCTAGTTGATCCAAGAATTGATTTTAAATAAGTATTTGGGGTTTTGTGAATTTAATAGAAAAGCGAATTAAAAATGATTTAACTCTAAAGCGTTACAAACGTTTTAAGCGCAATAAAATTGCGGTTATGTCGGTTTGGTTGTTAGGTCTTTTGTTTTTTTTAAGCTTTACCGCAGAATTTTGGGCAAATAATCAACCACACTTAATGAAATATCATGGAAAAATATATGCGCCATTATTTACTGAATATCACCCGACGGAATTTGGTCGTGATGATATTTATGTTATGGATTATCGCGTTTTAGAATTTGATAAAGATGATTGGGCAGTTTGGCCATTGGTGCAATGGGACCCATTTGAAAGTAATAAAACGGTTGAATCATATCCATCGGCTCCAACAAAATATAATTTGATGGGAACTGATGATCGTGGTCGCGACGTGCTAACAAGATTATTATATGGTCTTCGTTACACCTTAATTTTTTCTGTGGGCGCTTGGCTTGCTAGTTATTTTGTAGGTGTGATTTTTGGTTCTTTGATGGGTTATTTTGGTGGCAAAGTTGATTTAATAGGAATGCGTACCGTTGAAATAATTCAAACAATGCCCGTAACCTTAATTTTAATAACTATTATTTCAATTTTTACTCCGAATATATTTATTTTAATTATTTTCTTATCTATTTTTGATTGGACGAAGATTGCTACTTATATGCGGGCGCAATTTCTGCAATTGCGGCAGCGTGAATTTATTGAGGCAGCTAGAGCCTTAGGGGCTTCGGATGCGCGAATTGTTTTCAAGCATATTTTACCGAATGGGTTGACTCCAATTGTGACTTTTTCTCCGTTTGATATTGCGTTTAATATTTCTTATTTGGCATTTTTAGATTATTTGGGTTTGGGTTTGCGTGCTCCGACGCCTAGCTGGGGTGAATTGTTGCAACAAGCTCAGAAGTATTTTAGCACGGCAGAATGGCTTGTTTGGTGGCCTTCTGTAGCCTTAGTATTAACATTAACTTTGTTGATTAATATTGGTCTTGCTGTGCGGGATGCATTCGATTCTAAATCGTCTGTTGGATAAACCAAGTTATGCAAGTGATCGTTACTTTGGCGGGGCAAGGGCTTCGCTTTAAAAATAAAAATTATTCGCAACCTAAGCCGATAGTTCCCGTTATGGGATTGCCTGCGATTAGTTATTTAATTGCTAGTTTTTCTTCAAAGTGGAAATTATTTTTTGTAATCGGTGATCATTTTAAAGAAACTGCGATTGAATCTGAAATAAAAAAACTTTGCCCAGATGCAGATATAACTTACGTGCCGTATTCTGAGCGCGGACCGATTGATCCTGTGCTGGCCGTATTAAAAAAGCTAGATCCTGAAGATTCTGTCGCCGTGTCGTACTGCGATTATGCTATGATTTGGAATGCGGAAAATTTTGAAAAGTTTGTTGTTAATTCTAAATGTAACATAAGCATTGTTAGTTACCGCGGCTTTCACCCGACGTACTTGGGACCTAATACCTATGCTCATTTAAAAGTGGATGAAGAAACAAAAGCTGTAGATCAAATTCAAGAAAAAAAATTATTTGGCACTGATTTAGAAGACGAATGGACATCGACTGGATTTTATTATTTTCGAACACTTGATCTATTAAAGCAGGGCCTACAATTGCAAATAGATAAAGATTTAAAATCGGGTAATGAATTTTATACTTCGCTTGCGATTCAAGCTTTAATGACCGAAAAAAAAATAAATGTTTTAAATTATCCTATTTCGCACTTTATGCAAATGGGTACACCCGAAGATATTGAGCTAATAGAAAAGTGGCATCAATTTATTGTAGTTGAAAATAAAAAAAACAAGTTTGAATCAGGTTCTTTAGAATCAAAACTTTATAATTATTGGAAATACGTTTTTAGAAAATTACCATTTCGAGAACGGTAAAAAAGGTTCCAGCTCACTTTTGGTAAAGCGTGGCGTCATTTGTTGCGTGTATTTTTTGTTTGGGACATTGAGAACAAGAATTTCTTAGAAAGGAAATGAACAGTAATATATTTTTTTTTGATTCAAAAATAAAGTACCGCCCGATGTGACATGATTTTGAAAAAGCATGCATTATAGATAAGGCGTAAGTGGGCGCTTAGCTTTCTAATTAGTTCTGACAATAAAGTTCAAGAAATTAAAGTTGTTAAAACGTGTTGTTATAAATAAGCAGTTAATTTCTTAACCGCTTACTCCATATCTTCAAGATACGTATAACCCGACAAACCTTCTTCATAATGTTTAATCAAAGATTTGGCTTCTTGTTTCGTGATGTTGCCAGAAGCAATGCTTTCTTCCGTGAACTGACGAACGCTATCAACCATTTCGGCGCGACCATACTGAACGTACGTTAATACTTCGGTCACGGTGTCTCCGGGAACATAGTGATCAACGGTGTAGCCTGATTCATGAATAGAAATATGAACAGCGTCGGTATCGCCAAATAAGTTATGCAGATCGCCCAAAATTTCTTGGTAAGCGCCGGTTAGGAAAACGCCTAAGTAGTAGGGCGCATCGCCTTCTTTGTACGGATGAACACGTAAAGTTTTTTTCATTTCGCCAGTTTCAGTGTCGATAAATTTTTCTATTTTTCCGTCTGAATCGCATGTTAAGTCGGCTAAAGTCGCTTCGTGGTAAGGTTCATTTTTTAAATTATGAATTGGCATAACTGGAAATAGTTGACCAACAGCCCATGAATCGGGAACAGATTGGAAAACTGAAAAATTACAAAAATAAGTATCGCATAATTTTTCGCGCAATTCAGAAACGATATCTTCATTATCAGCAGTTTTCTGTGCAATGGCTAACATCTTTGTAGCAATGGCAAAGAACATGCTTTCGCACCAAGCACGTTGAGTTAAATTTAAAACGCCATAAGTAAATTGATTTAAAGTTTCGGTTTTAGCCTGAAGTAAATCATTGAAGCATTCATTTAAATTTTCAGGATTCATTTTTTCGTAGATGTATTGCATCTCTTGCATCAAAGCTGGATCTTTTTTTGTAGCTGCTGCAGGCGGCTCTTGAAGAAATAAATTATTAACACCCATAACATTAAAAATTAATACCGAGTGATGAGCAACCAGAGCGCGGCCAGATTCAGTAACAATATTTGGATGTGGAATGTTTTTTTCATCACACATTGTTTGTAATGTCGAAACGATATCATTTGCATATTCTTGTTCTGAATAATTTACTGATGAGTCCGAATGACCAGAGCCATCGTAATCAACACCAAGCCCGCCGCCAACATCGATGTATTTAAGTTGTGCGCCAAGGCTGTAGATTTCTGTGTAAAAACGAACGGCTTCTTTTAATGACGATTTAATACTTTGAATCGATGGAACCTGAGAACCAATGTGGTAGTGAAGCAATTCTAAACAATCTAACATATTTTGCTTTTTTAAGAATTCAAGACCTTCAACAATTTCAATTGCAGTAAGGCCAAACTTAGAGCGAGCCCCGGCTGAATCAACCCACTTGCCTGCGCCTTGAGTATTTAATTTTGCACGAAAACCAATTTTTGGGCGCATATTTAATTTTTTTGCAGTTTCGGTAATAATTTTTAATTCATCTTTGCGATCAACTACGATAATGATTTCGCGCCCAATTTTTTGTGCAAGCAAAGCGGTTTCAATATATTCTGTATCTTTAAAGCCATTGCATATGATGACTCCGTTTGGAGTATTCATTAATGAAAGTACAACTAACAATTCTGGTTTTGATCCGCACTCTAGGCCAAGGCGAACATCTTTGCCAAAACGCACTAATTCTTGAACCAAGTGACGTTGTTGATTCACCTTGATGGGATAAACTCCACAGTAATTAGCTTTGTAGTTATGATCAGCAATCGCTTTTTGAAAACAAGAGTGAAGTAAATGAACACGCTCGCGAATGATATCAGGAAAACGAATCATAATTGGAATACGAATTCCACGGTCTTGAAGTTCTTGAGTTAGTTCATATAAATCTGCACAAGGTCCAGATTCACCTTTTGGAGTTACGGAAACATTTCCATTTTGGTTAATGCGAAAATAGCCAGCTCCCCAGTTATTGATTCCATAAGTCTGAGCACTTTTTTCTACCGACCAATTGTCTGATTTAAGTTGTGCGAAAGCGTGAGTTGTTGAATCAGATGAATTTGTTGAAGCTTTGCTTGGTTCGGTGGAAAGACTCATGAAAAAAACCCCCGCTTAACTGTAAAAATGTTTAAGCAAACTTATTACATTTAAGCGAAGGGGGTTGCAACTAATTTGGTACGATCAGATTCAATATTTTGCCAGCTTTGTAAATTATTTTGCTAGGCTGTTTTTCAGCAAGAGCTGTCTGAACAGTTGCAATTTTTAAAGCTTCAGAAACGGCTGTTTTTTCATCAGCATCAATGGCGATTTCAATGGTTCCGCGCATTTTTCCGTTTACTTGAACTCCCATTGTGACTGTGTCATCAATGCAAAGTTCAGGTTTGAAGCTTGGCCAAGTGGCATTTACAACTAAACCTGTTCCATTTAATTTATGCCAAATTTCTTCAGCTAAATGTGGAGCAAATGGTTGTAATAATTGCGCTAATGGAAGCAAGGCTTTTTTGGACTTGCAATCAAACCTGTAAAGATCATTTACAAAAATCATCATCTGACTGATTGAAGTATTGAAACTTAAGTGTTCAATATCTTCCGTCACTTTTTTGATAGTCTTATGAAGACTTTTTTCAACCTCTGAGGGTAAATCAGAATCTGTTGCATGAGCGATACCTGTTTCTTCACTGGCAACCAGGCGATAAAATCGATCTAAAAATCTTTTTACGCCATCGATTCCTGTTGATGACCAAGGCTTATCTTTGTCTAAAGGGCCTAAGAAGCAAACGTAACAGCGTAAAGCATCGACACCATAATTAGCAGCTACATCATCTGCAGGAATCACGTTGCCACGCGATTTTGACATTTTTTCTCCGTCAGGGCCTAAGATCATTCCTTGATGTGCTAACTTTTTAAAGGGTTCATTGACCGGAGACAATCCAACATCAAAAAGAACTTTGGTCCAAAAGCGGGCGTAAAGTAAATGCCCAACGGTATGTTCGGGACCACCAACATAAAGATCGACGGGCATCCAATATTTAGCAGCATCTTGGCTGAAGGCTTCTTTGTCGTTATGTGGATCTGTGTATCTGAAAAAATACCATGATGAGCCCGCAGCACCTGGCATAGTATCTGTGATTCTTTTGCCGACTAAGCCATTTTGTTTGTATTGAACCCAGTCTGCATTTTTTGCTAAAGGAGCTTCGCCACTTTCAGAGGGCTCGTAGTTTGCAACTTCTGGTAAAATAACTGGAAGTTCATTATAAGAAACTCCTTTTAAGGTTCCATCGGCAGTTTGTACAATTGGAAATGGTTCGCCCCAGTAGCGTTGGCGTGAAAAAAGCCAATCGCGTAGTTTGTAATTGATTTGTTTTTTTCCTAGATTTTCTTTTTCTAAGAAAATAATCATTTTTTTAATGGCATCCGATTTAGATAAACCATTTAAAAATTCTGAATTACAAAGTAAACCGTCTTCGGTAAAGGGCAATTCTGTTTCAGATTGTAATACACGAAGAATGGGTAAATCAAATTTCTTGGCAAAATCAAAATCACGTTCATCATGTCCGGGAACTGCCATGATGGCGCCAGTGCCATAATCCATCATAACGTAATCAGCAATCCAAACGGGAATTTCTTTTTTTGAAAGTGGGTTGATTGCAAATCCTCCCGTGAATACACCTGTTTTTTCTGTCGTTGCCTTACGATCTACTTCTGATTTCTTAGAAGTTTGGGTAATATAGTCAGTAACACGATCTGTTTGATCTGCCGAAGTTAATTTTCTAACCAAAGGGTGTTCTGGCGCTAAAACCATAAACGTTGCGCCAAATAAAGTATCTGGGCGAGTCGTAAAAACTTCTACTTTTTCGGATGCAGGTAAACCTTTTAATGAAAATAAAACTGAGGCACCTTCTGATTTTCCGATCCAATTGCGTTGGCCTTCTTTGGTGCGTTCTGGCCAATCAAGACTGTCTAAATCGTTTAATAATCTTTCGGCATAATCTGTAATTTTTAGCATCCATTGCTTCATGGGAACGCGAATTACGGGGTGACCGCCACGCTCTGATTTGCCATCCACAATTTCATCATTAGCTAAAACCGTCTTTAAAGCAGGGCACCAGTTTACGGGAACTTCTTTTTGGTAGGCTAAGCCTTTTTCAAAAAGTTTTAAAAAAATAAATTGAGTCCATTTGTAATAATTTGGTTCACATGTTGAAATTTCGCGCGACCAATCGAAACTAAAGCCATACTTTTGCAATGTTGCGCGAAAAGATTCAATAGCTTTTTCTGTTGTGATTGCTGGGTGTACGCCAGTTTGAATTGCAAATTGTTCCGCAGGTAATCCAAAGGCATCGTAACCCATTGGATGCAAAACATTAAATCCCTTGGCACGTTTAAATCTTGAAATCACATCACCCGGTGTATACGCAGCAATGTGTCCCATGTGTAATCCAGATCCTGATGGATATGGAAACATATCTAGCGCATAATATTTTGGTTTAGTTGATTTAGGATCCGTTTTGTAAGCTTGTTTTTCAGCCCAAGTCGTTTGCCATTTTGATTCGATTTCGTTGTGTTTCATAGGTCAGAAGTCTAGCGATTGGTTTTAGAAAAGTAAATAAAAGAAGGTATCTGGCGGTATTCTGATCAAGACAAAAAGATAGAGTTCTAATTAATGCGCGTTTCAAAATAATCCACGACCTAGATCCGTCTTAAAATCAGACAAAAAAAGGTAAACTAGACCTTCAAAATCAGGTCAAAATGCCGATAAGAAACCAGTGAAGAAAGATCCAAGAAACAGACCTATTTTAGTGCTTGATGAAGACCCAGAAACTTTAGAGTTGATGGCCGAACCCTTGCGTTGGGAAGGTTATGATGTGCGTGGTCTAACAAGCCCAAGTGAGGCAACTGAGTTTCTAAATTATTGGAAGCCTCAAATGATTATTGTGGATCCGGATTTTTCTAAGATAGATGGTTTGAATTATTTAAATTCCTTGGCTCCATTCTTAGATACAACAGCATTGATGGTTGTATCGTCAAATCATTCAAAAGATCGAATAGCTCAGTGTTTAGATATGGGCGCAAGCGATTATGTTTCTGTCCCATTTGTAGCGACAGAGTTTTTGGCGCGGGTTCGTGCACAACTAAGATTTCGTGATGCCAAAGAAGAATTAATTGAATCCAATCAACGACTGCAAGAGTTGGTTGAAATTGATGACCTTACGGGATTATTTAATATGCGATCAATCTTTCAAAAGTTAGAATTTGAAATGGAACGTGGTAAAAGATTTAATCGCTCGGTTACAGTTGTAATGATGGATATGGATCACTTTAAATGTGTGAATGATGGCCATGATCATTTGTTTGGAAGTTATGTTTTATCTGAAGTCGGTAAAATAATTAAATCATCTACACGAACTGTAGATATTCCAGCCAGATATGGTGGAGACGAATTTTTAATTGTATTATCAGAGACGCCCTTGGCGGGTATAGAGCAGTTTTGCGAAAGATTGCGTTCAAGAATTGAAACAGCATTATTTTCACAAGGAACGGATTCGATTAAATTAACTGTTTCAATGGGTTTTTGTACATCTCAGCCAGGAGAAACGCTTGCAGCAAAAGAATTAGTTCGTCGTGCAGACAGGGCCTTGTACCAAGCAAAAAATTTAGGACGCAATCAGGTTTGCGCGTACTCACCGAATAACGATCGCAAAAATCAAGAATCTGGTTATGATATTGACCATTCAGCCGTTATAGATATTTTTGATAAAAAAAGAAAGACAGCCTAAGGCTTTCGTGTCATAAAAAAGTATGAAAAAAATAAGCGCAGCACAGCTAGCAAGCTATGTATCATTAGCAGTTAGTCTTATTGTATTAGGTTTAAAAGTTAAAGCTTATTTTGCCACAAATTCCTCAACAGTATTATCAGATGCTTTGGAAACTGTTGTTAATGTCGTAACAGCCGTTGTTGCTCTGTACGCCGTTAAAGTTGCATCAGAACCTGCTGACTTAGAACATCCTTATGGTCATGGAAAAATGGAATACTTTTCGGCTGCCTTTGAAGGCGGTCTAGTATTCTTTGCCTCATTAGCCATTCTTTATAATGGTGTTATGGCACTTATTTCCAATGCTGAAATAGCAAATTATGAAACAGGATTTTATTATTCTTTCGTTGCCACTGTATTTAATTTAATTACTGGTCTTTATTTAGTTCGAGTTGGAACCAAAGAAAAATCAGAAGCCCTAAAGGCCAGTGGGAAACATGTTTTATCTGATGTGGTAACAACATTAAGTGTTTTTATTAGTTTGGGGTTAGTTTATTTTACGAAACTATATTGGATTGATGCGGTTATCAGTATTTTGATGGGTTTCTGGTTGGGTTATGAATCCTACAAAATTATTCGTACCAATTCGGGTGCTTTACTAGATGAAGCTGATGTTAAGCTTTTGGATATGTTATCGATTGTTATTGAAAAAAACAGAATGCCAGAAATTATTGATATACATAACCTACGTATGATTCGTTCTGGAAATTTCCATCATATCGATGCGCATATGGTTGTTCCTGAATTTTATGATATTAAAACGGTGCACGAATTGTCTCATGAGTTTGAATTAGCTGTGGTTAAAGAATATGAATTTGATGGTGAGTTTGCGTTTCACGTAGACCCTTGTCAAAAAATGTATTGTTCGGTTTGTGCCGTAGAAAAATGTATAATACGTAAATCAGCGTTTAAAAATTTAAAAAAATTAACAAGCCATCATATGATTTCTGGTCCGAAGTATTCAGAAACAGAGTAAAAATAAAAGAGCAATATGGAATATAAAGATCGCCGCCCAAAAATTAATTTAACCAGAACGTTGCCAAAGCAAAATGCGTACACTCTTGCCTTAGATAACGAATTTAAAGAATTTGCTTTTAACGAAGAGCGCACGCCATTAAATTTTGGCAAGTGGCGTACTGAAGTTTTTCATATAACAGAAAATGAGCCCATGGATGTAGAAATAGGTACAGGTTCGGGAATGCATTTTGCGTACCATGCAAACAAGTTTCCTAATCGTTATTTAGTTGGTTTAGAGCTTAAGTATAAACCTTTGATTCAGTCGATTCGCCGTGCACGCAAAGATGGACTGATGAATTCGGCAATTTGTCGGTATCATGCTTTTAATTTAGATTTGGTTTTTGCAAAAAATGAAATCAATAATATGTATATTCATTTTCCTGACCCATGGGTGACCCCTAGAAAACCAAAAAATCGAGTTGTAAATCGTGATATTTTAAATTGGATATATGAAATGCAACGTCCAGGTTCTTTTTTAGAATTTAAGACAGATTCACGCGAATATTTTTTGTGGGCTTTGGATGAAATTAAGGAATCTAAATATAAAATTGAATTTCAGACTTTCGATTTATACAAAAACAATACTATTTATAGGCAAGAAAATTTCCAAACAACGTTCGAGAAAATTTTTGTAAAACAGGGTATTGAAATTAACTATATTAAACTGATTAAAGAGTAACTTGAACAGGGTAGTGCATTTTTACCAATAGCTTGTTGTAACTGTTATGTCTGAGGTCACACTTATTTGGCAGGACAAACGTTGGTCAGCGCTTAATTTATTCCGTAGCAAGGTTTGTTGTTCCAGCTGGGCTGCCCCAGGGACTTTGCCTTCGATGTTTACTTTACACATGCTGCAAATACCATCTCCAAGACATGAAGAGGCCACGGGCAATTCTGCGGCCTGTAGGGCTTGCATCAGATTGTCGCCACTTGCGACTGTAATAGTCATGCTTTTTTGCGGTATAAAAATATTTGGCATACAAAGTTCCTGATTTATTGTAGTCATTTATTTATGAATTCGCGACTGTTTTTTGATTTAAAAATAAAAGAAATTTCTGCAGAAGATCGTATAGCTATTTTAGGTGCTAGTCGGGGACTTGGTTGGGCTTTGTACCAAGAGCTGTTAAGCATTCAAAAAAATGCATGTTTCTTTTTAAGTTCTAGAAAAATTGATCAGCGGCAATCAGAATTATCAAAGAGCACTATTTTTAAAGTTCAAGATTTTTCAAAAACTCCAATAGAAGATTCATTTTTACAAGATTTACAAAAATTTGCTCCGACGCGCTTAATTTATATGGCGGGTGGTGGACCCTTCGGAGAATTTCACAAAAAGAAATGGGCGGATCATTTATGGGCGTTAAATACTACTTTTTTATTTCCAGCTGAATTGTTACATCGGATTATATCGTCACCCGAGCAATGGTTTAGTTTGCAGCAAATTGTTTTTGTTGGTTCTGAAGTTGCTGAATCTAAGCCTGATCCAAGTGCGGCAAGTTACGCGGCTGCTAAGCATGCTTTGAAAGGTTTGATTAGTACGGTGCAAAGCGAAAGTTTGCAAACTCCAGAAATTATTCTTTTTAGCCCAGGATATATGCAAACAGAGATGCTTCCACAAAATAGTCCACCCAGATTAAGTGGCTTGGCACAGACTGTTGATCTGGTTGCAAAAAAACTGATCGCTATCATAGAAAAAAACAATCAGCGTTAATAGTTACTTAGTAAGTAATATACACTATATTCTAAAGCAATAAAGCGAGGTTTATTATGTCAGATGTCGTTGCGAATTTAAAAGTTGAAAATGTTGTTATTATCGGGTCAGGGCCTGCGGGTTTAACGGCTGCGATTTATTCTGCACGAGCTAGATTAAATCCATTGATGATTGAAGGCGAAGAGGCAGGCGGTCAATTGATGATTACAACTGAAGTTGAAAATTATCCAGGATTTGAACATGGTATTACTGGACCCGAATTAGTAGCGGTTATGCGTAAGCAAGCGGAACGTTTTGGAACTCGATTTTTAACTCGTAACGTAACAAAGGTCGATTTTTCTTCAAGTCCGTATAAAGTCAATGTTGGGACGCAGGAGTTTTTAGCAAAAACTATTATTATTTCAACTGGAGCTAGCGCGAAGTATTTGGGAATTCCTAGCGAAAAGCAATACATGAATCGTGGTGTTTCTGCATGCGCAACTTGTGATGGAGCATTTTTTAAAGATGTTGAAGTTGCTGTTGTGGGTGGCGGCGATACAGCTATGGAAGAAGCAAATTTTTTAACTCGATTTGCTTCGAAGGTTTTTGTTATCCATAGAAGTGAAAGTTTTAAAGCTTCAAAAATTATGTTAGAGCGAGCCCAAAAAAATCCTAAAATTCATTTTATTATGAATACAGCTGTTGAAGAAGTTTTGGGTGATGGGAAATCCATGACAGCATTAAAACTAAAAAACACAAAAACAAATGAAGTTGTTGAACAAAAGTTGCAGGGGTTGTTTATTGCAATTGGTCACCAGCCAAACACAAAAGTCTTTAATGGCCAGTTGGCGGTAGATGCTGCGGGATATTTAAAAACAGAACCAGGAACAACGAAAACAAGCTATGCAGGAGTTTTTGCTGCGGGCGATGTGCAAGACCCTAAGTATCGTCAAGCGATCACAGCAGCGGGAACGGGTTGTATGGCAGCAATTGATGCCGAAAGATGGCTAGAGTCCGAGGGCCATTAAATCTTTGAGTTGAATCGCTTAAGTTTCTGCGTAAGGATATTAGTATGACTAAAAAAGTAAGCACCAGCGACCTGATTAAAAAAATTGAAAAATTAACGAAACAACGCATGGCTGAACAGCCGATTGTTAGTTTGGATCAGTTTCGCGATGCTCAAAAGAAAATTCATCCGCAAATTATTTTAGTAATTGAAGATGATGAGACCCAAAGACATTCTTTAAAAAGAATTTTGGAATCTAGTGGCTATCAAGTTAAGTTAGCCGCTGATGCTGCTGAGTTAACTCAGATCTTAGATGAAGACCAAGATGTACATTTAATTTTAATGGATGTTGGTCTACCTTGGATAAATGGTTTTGAATTAGCTCAGATGATGAAGGATCACCGCGATCTAAAAAAAATACCCTTGGTATTTTTATCAGCTCAGGCAGATGAAAAAGATTTCGAAAAAGCGCGCGAAGTTGGAGCCAGCGATTATATAAAAAAGCCATTTGATATAGAAAAGTTAAAAATTAGAATCAGCGAATTGTTAGCTGAATAGTATACATTAATACAAATTATTATTTTGATCCAATAACCATACTAGTAATGCATTTTGTAGTCGAACTGCGATCAACAAACGGTAAGTTATTATTACGAACTATGGTTAACGCAGGTGTAGTTAAGTCCAAATTAAATTTTTCAATTTTGTACCCGTAGCCAGCAGTTGTTTGGTTTGCAACACCGGGCTGACTAGCTGCTGCAACATAAAGTGATCCCGATTCGGCATCATAAGCCATAGCAGATATTCCGAAGACATTTGAAAAATCGCGATAAAGCACAACGGGTGCCGTTAATGTAGTTGTCGTTGAATTTGTATCGGTAACAGTCCACATAACAATCGCAAAATTTAAGTTTGTATTATTATTTATTTCAGTGGAAATCGTTGATGAGTACGCAACAATTAGTTTTCCGACATTGGGCGTTCCGCTTATTGTTGGAATATAAACCATTGCTGTTGGACTTACTCCCGTTGCGGCGAAGGCAATTGTCGGACCAGTAATATTAGGAGCATAAGTATGCGTTACGGATGAAATTTGGTAACCAGTGACACAATTTGCAGCAATCGAATAACCATCGCTAGAGATGACTCCTAATCTATTTGAAATAGCAGTGGCACCTTGATGAGCA
>JBAQKN010000038.1:0-26094 GCA_049301055.1 Pseudobdellovibrio sp.
GAACTTGCAAAGCCCAAGCGCACTGCTAAGTGCGTAAAATTCATTTAAGCTATGTTAAGATCCGGGAATTAGGCTAATTTTACCACTTCAAACTTCTTCAAGAGCATTTATGTGTAGGAGTTTCAAAGTTATTTACCTAAATTTTTCTCGTTCTTGGTTTCAATCGTAAGAATGGCATCAATTTCTTTAACAGACCACAATTTGCCTTTTCCAACGCCAGGGCAGAAAGCAGCGACCTCTTTGGCCCAAGTTTTTGCGTTCATAACTTCATTCCAAAATGGCCATGTACGACACTGGGTCGGGCGACCTTCATAAACAGAGCAGCGCTTACCGTTTAAGAACATGCAATCTGGACGTTTTGGATCTTCTTTCAAATGCCAAACGCCATTGGTGCGGTCGCAATATTTTTTTGTGAATTCAGCTGTGCGTATTTTCATAAATTTTGCGAACCGCTTGCGGTCTTCAGGGGTTAAGTAGACAAATCCATATTCGCCATGTGAAGTGCAGCACTGGCCAGAGCCTTGGCATTCAAAACGTAATCCATCTTTATAAAATTTATCTTCGTTAGGCATTGTATAGGCTTCTTTCCATGGATCATGTCATTAGAGCAATTACTTTTGTTTAACATCACAAAGGCAGGCAAGTCAAAAAGGCCTTAAATAGTTGCAAGAAACGCCTGATTTTTAGATAATTAGCAAAGTTTAATCCAATGCCTTAGCTTGCCTTGACTCAACGACAAGAATTAAGAAAACTCTTAACGTCATGGCTATTAAATTATTTTCAGAGAAAGACTTTCCTGCTTATTTACCTAAGTTGAATCAACTCTATGATGAGTTGTTCTCGGGTGGAAAAGGTTTTCGTTCAAAACTTATAGGTTTTGTTGCCGAGCCATTGGGTGTTGATGCAAAAGCTCAATTATTATTAAATCAAACGATCGAATTTATTCACAATGCTTCTTTACTGCATGATGATTTGGTAGATCGTTCAAACTTGCGCCGTGGAAAAAAAGCGGCATGGCTTAAGTACACTCCCGAATATGCAGTGCTAGCAGGTGACTATTTGCTTGCCCGAGTCATGGTAAATTTATCAAAGCACGGAAACATTAAGCTAGTTCAGTATACCAGCGAAATTATTTCAGATTTATTAGAAGGTGAATGGCTGCAAGATTCGGTCGTCGGAGATTTTTTTATTTCTATGGATCAGCTGGATCGCATTCATAATCTGAAAACAGCTTCGTTATTTAAATGGTGTTTACGGGCCCCGTTTATGACTCTTGAAAGATATGACGAAAATTTGCACCAAGTCTTAGAAGAAATTGGAACCTTGTTGGGGCAATTATTTCAGCGTGGCGACGATCTTTTAGATTTTAATATTCGCAATGATGAAGGAAAAATTTTACTTGGAGATTTGAAATCCGGTTATTTAAATTCCTTTGGCGCTTTTATTTCAAAAGATATGTCTCGTCCACAAATAGACCAAATGATTAAATCTAATACTTTAGAAGAATTAGTAAATTGTTTTGCGACAGACTCAAATTCAGGGCAGAAGATATTTGATGCTAAGGTAGCAGAATTTGATTTTATCAATGAAAAACTAATTCAACTTTATTTTCATCATTTGAAACAGTTGGAAAAATTATTAAAACCAAACGAACTTACATTAATAAAAAATTTAAAACCACTAACTGACATTTTATACTGGCGCAGAAAGCCAAGTTCATGAGCAGTCGATTTATTACAGTAAAGAAATTTGAAAATGATTTTTCAAAATATTTATGGGGCAATACAAAAACAAACGTTAAAGCGCTGCCTGTTCAGTCGTTAAATGTTGGACTAGATGATGAAGCAATAACATTTGAACTGGTACCAGATGGTGAAATTACTAAGCCTGGGTTTTTTTTATACTGGGCAACTTTGATAAAACTAAAAAGTTATATTTTATTTTTGTTTCCATTGTTTTACATTGCGGTGAAAAATTATGCAGGTGATCGATTTAATGATTCGCTTTCATTAACGCTAGCATCTGTGGCTATGTGTTTTATCTATGCAGCATTGAATATTCGAAATGATATTTCCGACCATATCTCGGGATTTGATCGAGTGAATATTCCATTTTCTCAAAAGCCTATTTTATTGGGGTGGGTTACTGCAAAAAAATTAGCAAAAATATCTTGGGTGTTGTTTGGGATTGGAGCTCTTTTAGCAGTTCCTGTTTTATTATTACAGCCCGATGAAATAAAAGTTTTATTTGCAACCTTTGCATTATTATTGTTAGGTCAATTTCTTAAAAAGAATTCCTACAAGGAAAAGAAAATAGGCGAAATTATTTTGTTTCTTTTAATTGGTGTTGGAATAACTTCGGGTTTTCAAGTTGCACTTGGTGCAGGAATTGATACAGAAAGCTTAGCTTTAGGAATTTTCTGGGGAGCCGCTGTTCTTTTTTTAGTCCATGTTAATAATTTTAGTCACTTGCTGACTTCAGCGCAGGCCGGAATAAAAAACACAATGACAAACTTGGGTTTTGACCGAGCTAAGAATTTTTTAATGATTTGGTGGAGCTTGTGTTTAATCTTGTGGGTTGTTTTTCACTGGTTTTTTGGATTAATTTTTTGGACTTGGTTTGCTTCGTTGATATTAATTATAAGTTCGTCACCGTTGTTTATAAAATTAATTAAAATTCGAAGTCCGATCGGTTCTGGATTGGTTGTTATTAGAAAAAGTGCACATCGCACTTTTTTAATTATGGTTACAATATTTTTCATTGAAAATATTTGGTCAATAGGAACTAAGTTAAATTGGACTCTGTAATTAGTTGGATTCATTCGAATGAACCGGATTCACTGAAGTTGCTATTTCAATGGCAGCAATTTTTAAAAGATAATCCTATTAATCAGAATACTATTAAATCAATCGATTTAACGACCGAATACCCAATATTGACAGATCATGAAGGGCGTAAGTTTAGTATTGATTTTATTCATGATCGACAAAATTATTATAAAAAAAAAGGTTCTAATAAGACTGAAATTATTGGTAAAGCAATGGGTTCAGGTAGGCTAGGACATTCCATTTTGGATCTGAGCGCCGGACTTGGTGTTGATTCAATTTTTTTAAATCAGTTGGGGTTTAATGTCACAGCTCTTGAACGGAATCCACTTCTGTATTTAGCACTAAATACAGCTCAGCAAAAATTGTCTGAAAAACAAAAAGAAAATATTCAATTTTATTTTGCATCAGCGAATCAGTTTTTAGTAGAAACTAAAAAAACTTTCGATGTCATTTATTTTGATCCTATGTTTCCAGAGAAAAAAAAATCTGCATTACCCAAGCAAGAAATGGTCTTATTTCGAAATTTAGTTGGATCTGATGATGATGCTGCTGATGTTATTGAAACAGTTTTTAAAACTAAAAAAGCCAAGCGGTTAGTCATAAAGCGTCCGATTAAGGCTTCGTTGTTGTTTGAAAAACCACAAAATCAAATTTTAGGTAAATTAATTCGTTTTGATGTTTATGGAGTTACTAAATGAAGCAATTTATTAAGAATGCATTAATCGAAGTATTTTTGTCTTTTTCGCCTCAACGTTGCCAGCAAGAGGCTATGATGAAAATAGATTTTAAAGTTGGGCATGAACGTACTCATTTTATGCAATTATGTTTTTCAGCTCTTGCGGCGTGGCCTCTTATTTTGTTAATTAGCATTTTATATTTTGATCCCACTCGGATGAGTTGGTCTTTGCAAAAGATACTTGAAAATTACTCAGCTGTTTCTTTTTGGCTTTTAGATGGGCGAATGACAAACATGGTAATATTTTTTAGTTTGGCTTTTTTAATTCAATGGATATTTCGTCACGAGATTCTATTGATAGGATTGGTTTTTTATTTTTTATTAAAATCGGATATTCATTTTTATTTAGCGCTGTCATCGGTGATTGGAATTATTCTTTCAAGATGTTGTTATTTATGGTGGCTGCACATAGATTTAAAAAGTAGATCGCGACAAATATGGACTTCATTTGCTTCGTTGCAAATTGTTGGATGCGTGCTAGCAGCAATTGCCATATTTTACGTAGTCGAAGTGCTGCAATCAAATCGCTATTTTGCCGAATCTGTTACAAGCAATAGATTTGAAGTATTGCTTTTGTCTGTGGTGTTGATTTATTTTATTCAATTTATCTTAGCAAGTGTTTGGGGACATTTTAGATTTAAAAATGAAAAAATGGACTACAAAGAGACAAGTAATTTTCCAATTGGTTATACAACGGCAACTTGGATTTTGCGGTTCAAAATGCGCCCTTATTTTAAAAAGCTGATTCAAGACCAGACGAACAAATATTTAGATTTGCACCAAAAAAATTTAGACGAATTAGCAACTATTAAAGATCTAAGTCCAGTTTCTATTCCCTTTCAAATCAGTCAGATCATTAAAACCGAGATCATCTATTTAAAAATGGCGTCTTCTCGGTTGACCATTGATTAACATCTGTCAAAATTAGTCTTATGTCAGAAGATGAAGTAAAAAAATTAAAGGGAATTGTTGCGCAACTTGAAGGCGAACTTCAAAGCAAAAATGATGAAGTCATGATTTACCGGCAAGAGCTAGTCAAATTTTCAAGACAACTAGATCATCTGATGTCAGGGGTTTCAACTGACATGAAGTATCTTTCTGAAATTCAAAAAACTTTGGCTCCTGCGGAATTGCCAACTATTCCTGGTTTTGAAATTAGTCGTAAATTTGTATTTGGTTCGAAGTCGGGTGGTGATTTTTTTGATTTTTTTGAATTCGAAGATAAGTTTCGCTTTGGATTGTTAGTAGCGTCATCTTCAGGTTATTCAATGTCAGCTTTGTTTCTTTCTTTTATTTTAAAGTTTTCACATATTCTTCAAGCTAAGAAGGGTATTCCGCCAGAACAGATACTGCAAAAGGTGGCCGATGAATTAAAAGCATCTGCAGCAGAAAATGATTTAACCCATGCTTTTTATGCTGTGATAGATCGTCGTGACTATTCACTGCGATTTTGTTCAGCTGGAAAGATTCTAGGGTTTTATTTAGCTCCGGGTAATTCTTTACAGATTCTAAAATCGTCAGCAAGTCCCTTTGGTAAGCATTTTAGTGAAGCATTAAGCTCAGCGCATATTGAGCTTGAACCTCGGTCGCGCATTTGTGTGATGACCGATGGGTTGTCTGATGTTTTAGGTTTAGATCAAATTGCTAAAATTTTGACTGAAAGTAGTAAAAAGTCAGTTCATGAGGTTCGGAATGAATTACTTTTTCAGGCTAGTCGGATTTCGAAGTTAGCAGATCCTATACGCGACCAGACAGTAGTCGTTATCGATGTTAAAGACAGAGTGATAAAGCTAGCCAAGACGACATAGCTCTGATAATTTTTTTAGTTGTGTGTAAAACAAATTTTAAGGAGTTTTTAAATGGCTGAAGTTAATATCTATGAAGGTGCATTAGACAAAGGTCTTGAAGGCGTTGTTGCATGTACAACTTCAATTTCTTTTATTGTGGGTAACAATCTAAACTATCGTGGTTACACAATAGATGATTTGGCTGCAAACTCTACGTTTGAAGAAACTGTTTTTCTTTTATGGAACGATCGTCTTCCAACTGTGGGCGAACTTGAAAAATTTAAAACAGATTTAAATAAAAATATGGCTCTTGATCCCGCTTTAATAAATGTTTTAAAAACATTGCCAACTGAAGGCGTGCATCCAATGGCTTGGTTAAGAACAGCTGTTTCGTTGTCGGCTCATTGGGATGCAGATGCAAATGATATCACAACAGAATCAAACTTACGAAAAGCAGTTCGCTTAACTGCAAAAATGGGTGCGCTAGTAACTGCCTTTGAAGCTATTCGCAGTAAGCGCGAAATATTAAATCCTGTAGCTGGTAAATCATTGGCTTGGAATTTCATGCGCATGCTTAAAGGGTCTGAACCAGATCCAGAGCAAGTTAAAGTTTTTGATATCTGTTTAATTTTGCATGCAGATCATGAGCTGAACTGTTCTGCGTTTGCAACACGTGTAACAACATCATCTTTATCGGATATGCATTCAGCAATAGTGTCTGCGATTGGTGCATTAAAAGGTCCATTGCATGGCGGAGCCAACGAACAGGTTATGGTTATGTTAGCTAAGATCGGCACGATTGAAAATGCTAAACAATTTGTTAAAGATGCTCTTGATGCAAAAGAAAAAGTAATGGGTATTGGTCATCGTGTTTATAAAGATGGCGATCCTCGTGCAGCAATACTAAGAAAATATTCTAAAGAATTAACAGCAAAAATGGGTAAACCTGAATTGTATGAAATATCAGTTATGATTGATGATACAATGAATAAAGAAAAGGGCTTAATGCCGAACGTAGATTTTTATTCTGCGACTGTTTATCATGCGCTTGGAATTCCCACAGATATTTTTACTCCAATTTTTGCAGTTTCACGCGTATCCGGATGGATTGCGCATGCGATGGAACAATACGAAAAAAATCGTATTTACCGTCCACGCGGAAAATGGTTAGGAAAAGAAGGCCTTAAGTGGCAGTCTGCTGATAAACGTTAAATCTTTAGGGTGTGTAACTAGATGAGCTCAATTTTTACTAAAATTATTCAAGGCGAACTTCCATGTTATAAAATACATGAAGATGAACTGACGTTTTCTTTTTTAGCTTTGGATCAAATTCATTTAGGTCACACACTTGTTATTCCAAAACAAGAAGTAAACCATTGGTTCGATACACCACCCGAGATTCTTACTCGGGTTAGTTTAAATTCTCAAAAAATTGCAAAAGCGATCAAAGCCGCAACAAACTGTCCGCGTGTTGGCGTCATGGTTGCTGGATTTGAAGTACCACATTATCACGTCCATTTAATTCCTGCTTGGGGAATCCCAGATTTAGATTTTAAAAAAGCGCGTCGATTTTCTGACGAGGAAATGAAGTCTATTCAAGAAAAAATAATTAAAGAATTAAAGTAAATATTAATTTATTTTTTTTCGAAATAACTGTCATAGATCAAAGTCTATCAATAAATTTTAGTTATAGATCATATGAAAATTATAGTTTTGAATCAGCACTTTGCTTGCGATATTATTTTCTTAAGCCGTTCTAACGGTTTTAAAGGAGGTGATGTTATGATTGAAAAAAATGACATAACAAAGGCGAAGGTGGCTTCTTCATAGCCGTTACCAAGCTTGACGCGGTAAACTAAGGGGAAACCCTTCGCCGTATACGTCATGTGAACTGTCAGATGAGATTTGTAAAAAGAATTCATCTGGCAGTTTTTTTATCGTTGTCTGTAGAAAATATTCTCATCTTGCTACTTAGAATAAATTAAGGTTCTTAATTCCTAATACGGAAAGGTGATGGGCTGGGCTAACTTGACCATTTTGCATACTAAAGTGTGTAATAAGCGCAGAGGTTTTTAATGGCTTACGCTTTTACTTTTTTCACACTTTTTCTTTACTTAATAAATGGCCATGCTGAAGAACAAAAGGAAAAACTTTTGCCTGCAAATTACAATGCAGCGACTGTGCATCAAACGACAACCTGTCAGGTTGGAAAAATTGCATTCACATTAAATCTTGGGGACGACAGTAAAGAAGTTGATGAAGAAAGAAAACGATTTGGATTTCCTTATTTTTGGATTGTAACAGCTAAAGGAAGATCTGTTTCTGCTGTACCACCGAAAGAATATAACGAGCTTCTTTTTTTAACTCCGAATGCAAAATCGATTTGCAAAGACACGGTGGCATTTCTTCGACCGGATGGTGGTGTTGCCATTTTTGTTCATCAAAATACCAGGCCGTTCGGAAATAATTTAACTGTTACATTTTATAATCCAAAACGTGGCAAAGTTATGGCGTTTGCACGAAGCATTGGATACGCCGAGAAAATTGAATCCATTGGAAAGGAATTATTTTTTCCAATAAAAAGTAACCCTACTGATTTGGCCACCTTTCTAGTGACTGTCGGTGGAAAAAAATCTCAAGCTTCGGAAGAAGTTTTTGAATACTGGAATAAAGTCAGTCGAAAGAACGAACAAGTGATAGTCAGCGTAAATCCAGATTTAACTTGGGCTAGAACAATTTATCGACCATATTTTAAAACAAAAGCATTATTTGAAAAAGCTTTTGGATGGAGTGCTCCAGATAAAAAATATGCCTATCGCTGGGTTTACCGCGTGACATCGCCAGACTGTATCCGTGTTTCATCAACGCGCTTTGCGGACAGTAAAAATTGGATTTGTAAATAGTGGCTGAAAAACTTAGCGCATCAGAAAAAAAGGTTAAGACTATTTCGTATATAACTCGAAACGCTTTGTTTCGAGTTATATTGACAGATCGTAAGTAGGCAATGAACATAATGTCATGTTTGACCTTAAAGAAATATTAAATTGCACATATCAAAAAAGAAATACATTGAATTCTCGTTATTCAAAAAATGCCTTTGCTAGAGACTTGGGAGTTAGTCCCACAGCTCTGTCTCAATTTTTATCGAATAAAAGAAGATTTTCTCCAACAAATTTAAATCGAATTGTGAGTTCACTTTGTCTTCCTATAGAAAGAATACAGGAATTTAAAAATAATTTAAGCAAGTTGTCACAAGCTACAGAGGTTAAAATAGAAACCTTTTCATTTATGGCCGAATGGTATCATTTTGGAATATTAAATCTTAGTGAAGTTGATGATATAAGGTCTCCGTTGCAAATTGCAAAACGCCTAGGTATTTCGAAAGAAGTGGCCATGGATGCTACAGTTCGGTTACAGAAACTTGGGTTTTTAAAAAAAGAAAACGGTATATATCGAAGGACCAAAAATGCTCTAGATGCTGGAACG
The DNA here is from genome assembly GCA_049301055.1 of Pseudobdellovibrio sp. GTDB lineage: Bacteria > Bdellovibrionota > Bdellovibrionia > Bdellovibrionales > Bdellovibrionaceae > Pseudobdellovibrio. Next base: position 8,838 of record JBAQKN010000038.1, read on the forward strand.
GATATCCCTTCCGAAGCTCTGCGAAAGCATAACCGCGAAAAAATGGAATTAGCCATTAATGCACTAGAAACTGTACCACTTGAGACAAGAGATATTAGTTCTGTAACAATGACTTTTGATCCTAAAATGACAGAACAAATTAAAAAAGAAATTAAATTATTTAAAAATAGGATGATTAACTTGAGCGGCGCGGGAAAGCCATCAGAGGTTTACTCGCTTAATATTCAGTTTTTTCCACTTACCAAAAGGAAGTTTAAATGAGGATAATAATGTATTTTTTTATTGTGTGCATCTTGGGACTAAAAGTTTTTGCGGGTGGTGACCACGCTGGGAATGGAGGTGACGAAGCGGGAATCGAATTTGAAGCTTCCTTCCGCAATGCTCTATTTAATATTGAAAGCAAAGGAATCCATGGTCTTCAAGGTTTAGTTAAAAATGACATCGAAAAAAAAATTTCGAATCTTAAGATAGTTGTTGTCGATCAACCACTTGAAATCAAAGTTGGCAACGAAACTCAAGAATGCGTCGCTGTCAACTTTCCACAAAATCAACTAATTAAATTAAATCGTGAACGTTGGAATTCGATTGCAGACAGCCATGTTAAGGAAGGTCTTGCTCTTCATGAAATATTGAGTTTAATCAATTTAGAACACACGGGCTATTATCATTATTCTGCAATTTATTTGGCTGAATTCGGACTTAATGCATCACTTGCAAATCAAAATTATCAAATCAAAACAGAAAAAGCAGAATATACAATTAACAATGACCATTATGAAATTGTTGGAAAAGAGCGCTGGATAAAAAATACGAATTCTTTTGAAGGAATTCGAATTGATTATTCTGTTAAGAAAAATGGAAAAATATTAAGGCCAGGTCAGACCTCAGGTGAAACTATGGTCGCTTGTGCTTATGAACATGAAGGATTGCCATCGGATTTTGTTGAAACACTTCAGGTTAATGGAAAGAATATTGGTTTTTTAATTAAGCGTTTAGGACATTGTGGTGGAACGGCCTCATTAACCAAATATCTTTTTGTGATTCCGTCGACTGAGGCAAATAATAATTACTATGATTTCGAAAGCGTTTTGACTGTTGATAAACCAGTTCTAAAAGCAACGCCGAATGCCATTGAAATTTATTATGCTGCTCAAGAATGGGGAACATGTGGTACGGCAGGTAGTTCTTTTGTTCCACGCATGCTGAATTATGATTTAAAAACAGAAGATTTTGAGTTTAAGCAATTACCAAGAAACATTAGCGAAATACCTAAATTTGGCAGTATTAAATTTGCTAATTTTTCAGCTCTTTATATAGCGGGTATTAAAACCTTCGATTCGAAAATTATGAACTTGGCGCTAAAATACTTCGACACTAATGATATCGCTAGATACAAGTGTTTGGGAATTCCGAGTTCACAAAGTGAAGCGGTTGAAAAAATTGCGGCGATGAGGGCGCTAGAGGATAGTTTGAAAATATTTAAGCCGCTTAGTCTTTAGATAATTAGTGAAATATAAAAACATTTTAAAAGGGGATCTTATGAAATATTTCCAAGTTATTACCTCTGTTGGGTTTATGCTGTGTGCAGCGACTACTTTTGCTGTTTCGTCCGCTCGAATTTCTGCGGGTGAATACTCTAGCCCTAAATCCGCATACTTAAATCAAAGTGTGGTCCCCAAATACGAGAATGGTGATCTTAAATCCATATTCCAATCAATTAAGTTTAACGGGCTTTTTACATATGTTACCGGTCCCGCGTCTGGATCTATTCAGTGTCGCGGAGATATCTGTGGAAATGTGAAAATTATTTCAGCTACCAGCTATTCATATAAAGGCAGTGTATTCAATAAAATTTCAGACACACTTTGCTATTGCGATGGCGGCAATCAGACTTGTTATTCTGACAGTAGTAAGAACCAGCGTTTTTGTTGTAAATATAATGATGACGGCGATATAAGCGAAGAGTGCAAAACTAGGCGCTGAAATTAATGCTGAAGTAATTCTTATTTAACCTATTTTCTAACTTGTTTTATTTTAAAAATCGCTTAAGTTTTACAAATGCAGATACAAAGCTTTATTAATTCAACGTTTCAAAAAAGTTCTTCTATTTTTACCAAAATGAACCCATTTACTGTGGAGGCTCTTCATTTGGTTGAAGCCAGCGAAGTCATGCATGTTGTTCAATCTATTCAAGGTTCACAAAAAGCTTTTTTAGATTGGAAAAATACTTCATTTGTAGAGCGTATAGAACTATTAACCAAAATAAAAAATAGCTTAGTTCAAAATAAAACTGAGTACGCTAAATTAGAAGCCTTGGATCAAGGGCTTCCGATTCACTTTGTATTAGAGCATGGGATTCAAGCGGCAATAGCTTCCTTTGAAAGAGCTATAGATCAATTACAAAATTTTAGTCACAATGATAACCAAATTGTTTTTGCAAATGGTGTTACTGTGATAGTAACTTCTTGGAACCTGTCTTTGCGCGTAATCTGCGAACGTTTGGCGCCTGCGCTTGCTGCTGGAAACTCTGTGATTGTTAAAGTTTCTTCGTGGTCACCAGTTACGGCATTTATTTTGGGTCAAATTGCTATTAACGCACAAATGCCAAGCGGATTGATTCAAGTTTTAGTTTCAAATCAAAAAGATATGCAGGAGTTGTTAATAACTCATCCTGGGGTTAAGGCCGTAAGCTTTGTTGGTAATTTGAAAAATTCATCGGATGTGTTAAAAAAAATATCAAGTCAGTCGTTAAACCAATTTAAAAAAATTCAAATTGCTTCTGGAAGTAAAAATTCAGCAGTGGCTTTAAATAGCCCAATAGAAACTAATTTTAATGAAATTATAAGTTCATTTATGACAGGCCAAGGGCAGCTGTCTTGGAATTCGAATCGTTTATTTGTTTTAGAAAAACATGAAGCGGAATGGGTTGAAAAAATTAAGAATTATTTTACAGAGGTTTTGCCTGCGCAAGATATTGAAGACACTTCATTGTGGTCGCCATGTTTAAAGCCAGAATCATTTATACAATTTTCTGAAATTGAAAATTTAGCCATTAAAGATCAGGCGCAATTGATTCAAGCAAAGCACCCACTAACTGCAACACAAAAAAATTGTTATCTAAGGCCAACATTTACTAAAGACATGTCGAATTGTTCAACTTTGCAGCAAGACCAAGTGCTGGCCCCGTTATTTATTTTAAGTGTGGTGAAGTACCCATTTGATATCGCAAAGTATTCCAATGTTTCTTATTACGGGCAGTCGGCTCATATTTGGGCTGAAGAAAGTAAAATTCCAAAGATTGCAGAGCAGTTAGAAGTAGCTCAAGTATTTAAAAATAAATGGTCAGCTCAGTGCCATTTGCCGAACAAGGGTGTCAAACAATCTGGATTTGGTCTGCAAGACTATCAAGTTTTTGGCGATTTTTTTTCAAACGTCAAAAAAATAACATAATTGTTATTGAATACTATAAGTTTTGGCTCGTGTTCTAATTTCACATTGGGGACAGCTGGCAACTTCTTTGATTTCATCTTGGCTAATCGTTTCAAATTTTAGCTCTAGCGACGTGTTGCAAAGCGCACATCGGCACTGCATCTGCATGTAAGCCTTCTGTTTTTTACTGTCTAATTTTTCATAATATTGAATGGCTTTCATTGAGGCTCCTAAAGTTATATCTAGTTATATAGAATGCGCTGCAAGATCCGGCCACAGACTTAAGTCCGGACTTCGAATCTATGTGAATCGATATGAAATCCAAGTTGTTTTTAATATTTGCAGTTCTTGAATATTAACGGAGGATTTATGAAACATAAAATTTTAATAACTATAACCTTGGTCGTGTTCACATCGTGCATGAAACTTAAAAAAAAAGATGAAGAGGGTGTAACACCAAGAAATGAACCTGTTCAAATTCAGGCCACTATCGAGAAACCTAAGGCAGTGGAAGCATATCGTGAAGAACTCACGTATAATTATTTAGAAGCAAATGCAAAAGCACTTAATCAAGTACAGTTCTTTGCGCCAACAGATTGGCCCAATGCTTTAATTCTTAAAAAAATTGATAAGGAAATTGTAACAGAAATTGGAATTCAATTTGATGCTAATAAGATATGGATAGATTTTCTGGCTTCTGAAAATAAAATAACATATAAATTTTATTCGAAAGTTGGTTCTGAATTAATTCTGTTAGATGAAGTTGAAGTTATACCTATTTTAAATTTAGACTTAAATGAAGATTTAAATTTAGCACAGAAGTACCAACTTAATTCAAAAACAAAATTAATCTATTTTAGTCGATTAAGTATTGATGATAAAAGTCATTTGTATTTTGAAGATTACACAGGGAAAATTGTAATTCAAAAATTAGATTCTAACTCAGGTTATCTACAAACTTTTCCACACAATGGAAGAGCCTCTGATGGTAAAAATGGACGTTCTGGAGGGCATTTAGAAATTCAAGTAATTTCAGGATCGGGAACACTCAATGTTTTTATGATTGGAGAATCCGGAGGCAATGGAAGCCCTGCCAAAATACCAGATACTTCCCTAAAAGGTGTAACGGTTGCACCTGGTCGGCGAGCAGATTTTATAATGAAACCAGTTGGAGATTTGGGAGTTGTTTTTACGTATGAATGCATAACACCTCCAGGAATAGTTATTGACGGAAAGAATGGATTAAAAGGATTTCCAGGAAACTCTGGAATGATGGGAGGAAATTCCGGATCTGCTTTTGTTGAAAATAATTCAAACAAATTACAAGTCATTCTAACAAGTGCCGGTGGAAAAAAAGGTTATAAAAGTGAAGGTGGCGAAGGTGGTGAGGGCGGTGAGCCTGGTATTCCAGGTGATGGCGGTGCGGGTGATTTAGAAATTTATTTACAAGAAAATGGAGCTATAAAATACCCCGGATTTAGTACTTATTTGGAAGTAATGCATGGAATACTAACTAAGAAATGTGATGCTGCCAAGGCTGGTAATTCAGGGGCTCAGGGTAATCAAGGAGATCCGGGTAATGATGGCAGTGATGGATCCGCGCAAAAAAGTTGCGTAACTTCAATGGATCAAAAAACAGAGTGCATTGAAAACTAAGAAATAATTAATTAAAATCTAATTTCAATTTTTTATCTGAATCAAATTTTTCAAATGCCAATTGAATTAATTCCGTAATTAAGGCGGAATATTTTAAGCCCGTAGCTTCCCACATTTTTGGATACATCGAAATTTGTGTGAAGCCGGGTAGGGTATTGATCTCGTTAACTAAGATATCACCATTTTTATTTAGGAAAAAATCAACCCGAGCTAAACCATCACAACCCAACGTATTAAATGTTTTAATAGCCATGGCGCGTATTTCTTCAGTTTGCTTTTCAGTAATTCGAGCTGGAATAATAATTTCTGCACCATTGGCATCTAGATATTTAGCTTCATACGAATAAAATTCGTGATTTACAATAAGTTGTCCAGGTAAGGATGCTTTGGATTTTTGATTTAAGCCTAAAACAGAACATTCGATTTCTAATCCATCATTAAATTCTTCAGCTAAAACTTTGTGATCATATAAAAAAGAGTCATTCACTTTTGTAGAAAAATCTGCTTCAGACTTAATCTTATGAACTCCAACAGAGGATCCGGCGTTGGCGGGTTTAATAAAAAATGGACTGCCCAAGTGCTTCACAATATCTGCATAGGCTTGTAAATTATGTTTACGTAGAATTAAATATTTAGAATTTTTAATACCGGCTTCGCTCATTAGCCGCTTCATAAATTCTTTATCCATTCCAACCGCAGAACTTAAAACATCACAACCAACAAATGGCAGTTGAACGACTTTAAATAATCCTTGAAGCGTACCGTCTTCGCCCATAGTTCCGTGAATAATTGGAAATGCACAGTCGACAGATTCTTTTTCGCTGGTTTTTAAAGAATAAATTACGGGTTTGCCAGAAATCGAAACTAAGGTAATCGGATTTTCAGAGGTTAAAGAGGAATCATTCAAAGCAGGATATTTTTTAAAAACGTCTGCATTTTTAAAGTGATACCAAGTGCCTTCTTTTGATATTCCAAGTAGTTGGACATCAAAAGTAGCTGTATCAATAGCGTTATAAATATTTTTTGCAGAAATAATTGAAACTTCATGCTCTGCAGAGCGACCACCAAAAATAAGGGCTACTTTTTTTTTCATAATTAAATTTAAATCCTAGAAAAGTGTTTATTTAATAAATATAAATTAGCAAATTAATTGCCAAAACTGTAACTATTTATCGTATAACACATATCAACTAAAATATTTTGGTTAGAACTTGAAAGTTCATAAATACCACGTGTGCAAAGTTGTAAGATGCGCGATAAAAAAGGAACATTTGGACTCATAACTAATGAATAATGAGTTCGCCTTGGTTTTCCATCTTTTCCGATAACAGTTTTTTCGATGACATCATATTCAATTTTTTTTGCATCAATTAAACAATTCGTTACATCGGTGCAGCCGTGTTGTGTTGCCGCAGCAACAGGAACTCGGTATTTAATATCGGTTGAAGTTAAGTTATGACATGTTTCAGGCGCTTTTCCGGTGTCATAGCAAGATCCAAAAGCTAAAGTTTGAAAAAAGAATGAAAGTAAGATGGGTCGATCAGGATCTGATAAAGTTGTAATTGATTTTTCAGCATGAGCAGTTTTTGCAGAGCTTTTTTCGAAAGCAAGTTGCCAAGCGCGTGTTGATTGAGAGCTTTGCCCACCAGAATAAACTTCTTTTTGTACGATCACATCTAAATTTAAACTATCAAAAGTATTATCTGACTTTTGAACGGTAATTCCTTGCTGCTCAAGATTTTGAGTTAAGCTATCTTGAAATCTTTGCGAATAGATCATGCTTGTGAATTCATCTTTTTTAATATCATTGTAATCGTAAGCGCCAAAGCCTTCGCCCAGGATCTTAGTTAATTGCATAGGTTCAATGGCAGGTCCAAGATTATCATCATCTAAGTTTTGTTTTTTTAAGCAAGATGTTGCTGTAAATAAAATTCCAATGCTTAAAATGCAAATCAACAATGTTTTCATATTGAATCCCAACCCCAAATCCATAAAGGCAAAGGTAAAAGAGTCGCTAACTTTTGCTGAGTCTCTGGTTTAATGAATTCTAAATTTTGAGGTTTTAATGGGCCAAATAATAACTGCACCAAATCAGCTTCATTGTTGATTGTGTAAAGGTCAGTGCCGTAGCCAAAAACAATTTGATCGGGTTGTTTTTCAAATACGATCAATTCATGTCCTTCAGCTCGAAATGCTTTTTTTATTTTAGTTAATATCGAATCATAATTTATAATTTTAAGCATACCTAGGTAGCCTTCATGCGAAGTTGTACATACCGGTTCCAATTTAGATCTTAAATTTGTTGAATGCGATGGAACCATAATTGTTAACGGAGCATCAGAAGTTGTTTGTTTACTTTGCATAAATGCAAATAAGTCTAAAAGGCTATCTACATTTCCAGCCCACTCATGAACATAGTTTGCAAGATCAGCCCCTTTGCCTTCGGCAGCATAGGCGACCAATTGGTTATGTTCGTTCCATGCTGTATACAAATTTGAATTAGGTATTTTTAAAAAATTACGAATATCTTCAACAGTCCGCACAGAATTAACTGTGTGTTGTGAAAATAGTTTTAATAAAGCACTTGGATCAACTTTGTTGTCCGTCATAAACTTAAGATTTGGGTTAGTTATAGTCAGTTTGTTTGTCAGTTGATAGGTTTCTTCAAAGCCGGCAAGTTCGAAACCAAATTTTCGGTAAAAATCAAATTGATCCGTCCACAACACGACCATGTCGCAATCTTGCCTTTTTGCCAATTCAAGGCAGTTTTCAATATTTTTTCGACTTAATCCTTTTTGTCGATGCTGAGGGTCTGTTACCACAGAGCCTATGGCGCCAATTTTTAAAATACAAAAAGGTGTTTTAACGATAATTGGCTTTAAAACAGCATGAGAAACAATTTTCTCGTCCTCTGTAATAATGCTCATATTGTGAATATTGTTTGTTGAAAGAGCTGTTGGATATTCGCTGGTAATCGTCCAAGCGTTATCATGTCTTAAATTGTGATTTAGAAACTCAACAACAGTTAAAAACTCGTTTGCTTCTGGAGAGCGTGGTCCTTGCATAGAAATTCCTCCTAAAACCCTATTTTATACGGCATATGTGTAATGATGATACGTCCTGTGAACATGAAATTGACTTAAGCCTAGAAGTTTTTTAAGTTGAGCCTATTCGGAGGTCTGTTTGGCTGATCTAAAGCAAAAATGGAAAGAAAATAAAGCTGGAAAAATGTTTGTCGATCAATCGTGTATAGCGTGTGATGCTTGCGTTCTTTCCGCACCTAAAAATTTTGCTATGGATGAGGACGATGGCCATGCTTTCGTTGTTAGACAGCCAGAAACTCCAGAAGAAGAGGCTGCCTGCAAAGAAGCGATGGAAGGCTGTCCTGTTGAAGCCATAGGCGACTTTGGCGACAAAGCCTAAGACTCCAAGTCTATTAAAGAAAAGAAAACCGTCTAAAGTTATACCGGTTAAAAAAGCGAAGTCGACAAAGGTCGAGTTCGCTTTTGCTTTAAAAGAATTGAAGAAACATTACCCGGACGCACACTGCGCATTAAATTTTACAAATGCCTTCGAATTATTAATAGCCACAATACTATCGGCTCAGTGCACGGACGAACGTGTTAATATCGTCACAAAGAATCTGTTCAAAGAAAATTCATCAGCCCAAAGTCTAGCAAAGTTAGATATCTTAAAGTTAGAAGAGTTTATTTATTCCACTGGGTTTTACCGTAATAAAGCAAAAAATATTAAAGCATGCTGTCAGATCCTAGTTGAAAAATATCATGGCGAAATTCCTAAAACCCTAGAGCAGTTGCATGATTTGCCAGGTGTCGGACGCAAAACTGCCAACGTAGTTCTAGGAAATGCTTTTAATATTTCAAGTGGAGTGGTTGTTGATACTCATGTGACTCGACTTGCTACTCGGTTTGGGTGGGTCAAAATTACCGACGCAGTTAAAATCGAACAAATCTTAAATAAACTTTGCCCGCAAAGTGATTGGATTATGCTTTCGCATTATTTAATCGCCCATGGTCGAGCTATTTGTAAAGCTAGAAGTCCAATATGTGGAAAATGTTTTTTGCAGAGTTCTTGTCCTAAGCTTGGAGTTTAGGTAGGGTTATTTCATGCTTCAGTCTTATTTTGAAAGTATTAAATATGTTGGTCATTTACTTCCAGTTTCTTTTTTAAGAATATTTTTAGGCTATTTTTACGTCGACTTGGCTTTGTCGGGTTGGAAAGAATATTTAATAGCTGGAAGTTCTGCTTCAGAATTATTTATTCAAGCGCTAAATAAACCAATGATGCCAAGTTGGTATCGTATTCTTTTAAGCGAACAGTTGATTCCTCACTGGAATATCGTTGCTTTTGTTCTAATTGGTATGCAAGTCGCGATTGGGATATCCTATATTTTAGGTTACGTCGTGCGCCCTGTTTCAATAATTGCAATATTTTTGTGTTTAAATTACTTAACGATTTCGTCTTCAGACAAAGAAACATTTTATAAGTTAATGATCGCATGTCATATTTTATTGGCATGGGTCGGTGCGGGTCGTTGTTTGGGTTTGGATTATTATTTTTATAAACGTCGTCGCGGAATGTGGTGGTAGTGAAACATTTTATTATTTTTATCGCATTAGTTTTCTCGGGCCTGATAATTATTTTTATGAATTCGGAATCAAGTAAAACGTCGACGAATAATCGCGTAGTTACTATTTATGCGTCATCATCGTTTGTTACTAAGTGGGGTCCCGGTCCAGCTTTAGCGGCCTTATTTGAAAAGCAGAATAATATAAAAGCAGAATTTATTGAATCATCAGATGTTGCAATGACATTGCAGAAAATTTCATTTGAAGGAAAGAATTCAATAGCCGATGTTGTTGTGGGTTTAGATCAATTTGATATTGCTAGATCAGCTGTTAAAACAAAATGGAAAGATATAGTTAAAAATTCAAGTTTAACTTACAGCCCTGAAATTACAGATCTTGTTAAATTGAATACTTTTTTAGCTTACGATTGGGCGCCAATGTCTTTTGTAGCTAGACAGGATTTGCCTGTTACAGTTGAAAAATTAGATGATTTGTTGAAGCCGGAATTAAAGGGTAAAATTGCTCTAGAAGACCCACGAACTAGTTCGCCAGGTTTGCAGTTGTTAATTTGGATTTTTGAAAACAAAAGTATTGCTGATGCAAAAGTTTTTTTGAAAAGTTTAAATCATCAGGCACATAGTTATTCTTCAGGTTGGTCTACGGCTTACGGCCTATTTAAAAACAAACAAGCTGATTTGGTATTTTCTTATGTCACTTCTCCGGTCTATCATTTGGTGGAAGAAAAAGATTCGTCTTATGTAAGCTTAGAATTTAAAGAGCCACACTCCTTGCAAATCGAATTTGCAGGGATTCCAGATACGTGTAAAAACTGCGAAGCCGCAAATAAGTTTGTACAGTTTTTACAGTCAAGTGAGGCCCAGAAAATTTTAATGACAAAAAATTATATGCTTCCAGTAGACAGTAAGGTTAAAAGTTCAACCGCGTTTGATAGCATTAAAGTGTATAAGACGAAATCTTTTGAAATATATGACAAAGCTCAATTAGACGAATGGATTCAGATTTGGTCTGAAGTAAGAAAGAATGAAGGATTTTAAAGTATTATCGAAAACTTTAAAATATGGGATTTTAACATTTTTTATTTTGCCATATATATTGCTGATTAAATTCTTCACTTTAAATATAGATATTAATTCGTCCGAATTGTTTTGGGCATTAAAAAATTCATTCATTCAGTCTTCATTAGCGGCAACTGCATGCGTTTTTTTGGGCAGCTTTCTGGCGTTTGGGATTTTTCAATTTAATCCGGGCATGCGGCGGCTGATTTTGAAATTAGTTTTGTTGCCTCAGGTTCTGCCTTCATTATTTTCTATTCTTATTGCGTTTTCATTGGTTCAGCCATTTCCAATGGGGCATTTTGGAGTTATTTTTATTTTTATTTTGATAAATTTGGGTTTTGCAGTATTTCAAATTTCGAATGCGATTCAAGATAAAATTGGAAATTTGGCATTAGTCAGTGAAGTTTTTGGCATTAAGTCTATTCAATTTTATAGAAAAATATTGATTCCCCTGTTGTGGTCAGACATTAAATTAAATTTTACTTTAATTTTCCTGTTTTGCTTTTCAAGCTTGTCGATTCCACTGGTGGCTGGCGGTGGCAAAGGAACTAATTTGGAAGTTCTTATTTTTGAAAAAATTTATATTGATCAAAACTGGAGTACAGCTTGGTTGATGATGGTCGTTCAGGTAGCTATTGTGTTTAGTCTAAGCTATTTTTTTTTAAAAAGCCAAAGCCACGAAGGCAAATCTTTTGTGGTTCATAAGTTTGTTAAATCTAAAATGGCAGCGGTCGGAATATTGCTATACCTTTTAATTTATATTGGTGGATATTTATTTAATTTAGTTCAGTCTGTTGCAGCTTTTGATATAATTGGTGAATACGCAAAAGAAATTATTGCCAGCACCGTAAATACAATTTTTATTTTAAGTAGTGTTTTGTTGATTTGTTATGCTGTGCTGTTGGCCTGGATGACAGATTATATTCAGAATCTACGCCATAATATGGCTATTCATTTGATATCAGCATCTACCGTGCTGGTAGGGTTTTCATTATATATTTTTTTCCCAGGGGCTAAGGTTTTTGATTTCATAAAAATCCCATTAGCTTTTGTAATTTTATTTTTTCCATTTTTATTTAAAATGTTTTTTGAAAAAAATATCGATAAGTTAAAAAAGCAAATTTTGGTTTCAAAAATTTTTGGTCTATCAAATTCAAAAATAATTTTTGAGGTTGTTTTTAAGCAAATAAGACGTCCAGCATTTTTAGCAGTGTCATTGTTAAGTATTTGGACCTTAAGCGATTTTGCAATTTTGCGTTCGTTAGGAACGCAAACACAAACTTTGGGGTTAATTACGCAAAGTTTTTTATCAAGTTATCGTTTAAGTGCTGCTTACTTAGTTAGTTTCTATGTCCTAATCGTGTGGTTAGTAATATGTAGCGTGGCCTATTTTTTAATAGAAGGATTTCATGTCGATCATAAAAAACATTAATTTAAAATTAGGTTCATTTTCGTTAATTATAGATCAGCTTGAATTGTCAGACCGTGGTGTTACAGCCTTTGTTGGCCCATCGGGCTCTGGGAAGTCATCTTTTTTTAATACTCTTGTTGGCGTTTATAATCCAAATAATTGGGTATGGCTTTTTCAGCAGCAAGATTTAGCTAGATTGACTATTTCGGATAGACGCCTTGGAGTTGTATTTCAAAGTTATGAATTATTTCCGCATATGACGGCAGAAGAGAACATAAAAATTGTTTATGATGCAAGAAATGATAAGCAAATTAAGTTTGATATTTTAATTCAAACTTATTTAGAAAAATTAAAATTACAGAACTGTTGGCAAACGAAAGCCTCTGATTTATCAGGAGGAGAAAAGCAAAGAGTTGCCTTGCTTCGAGCCCTAATTAGCCAGCCCAGGATTTTATTATTAGATGAACCATTCTCTGCGCTGGATGCTGCGGCTAGGGATGAGGCTAGGCAATTGGTAAAGTCGATTATTCACGAATTAGATATACCAGTTTACCTAATTACGCATGACGAATCGGACGTGAAAATATTGGCGGATCATATCGTTTCTATTCGTGACGGACGCTTTGAAAGTGTCAAAAATTGTTACAGTTAATTCAATTTTACAATTTGATTATTTAGATATCGACAGTTTTTTAAAATCGACTATTTTGTAAGTATGAAGGCTTTAATTTATATTTTGTTATCCTTTGTTCTTGTCTGTTGCGGATCTAAAAAATCCAGCACTGCCGTAGGGGCTCAGCATAAATATGTGCCGTTATCTTTAGAGCAATCTAAAAAATTAATAACTCCGACCATTTATTTAATTCCAACATTTGATCAATCAGCTATTACGTGCTCGGATCAAAAAAATATTAAAGATGCTGCCGGTAAAACGTTAGTTACAGTTTGTAGTGATGTGTTTCGTTCTTGCGAATTAGAAGGTACGTGTTTAATTCTAAATAATCAGAAAAAGATGTTATTAAATGTGGATGTCGTCGTTAAGGGTGAGCGTCGTTTTAATATGGCCAGCGATTCGCAGTGCCCTTTTGGAAATGGTGCGCGCCGTGATCAAGTGAACGGGTACCGTATGATGTGCTTAGACCCCTATCATTCTGTTGCTGCGGATCTGTCGATTTATAATTTAGGAGATGTGATTTATATTCCAACAGCGGTGGGTGTTGTTTTGCCGGATGGGTCTATTCATGATGGATATTTTATTGTGCGTGATTCGGGGGGGGCGATAAAAGGGTATGGTCGATTTGATTTTTTTACGGGGTTTAAAATTTCGACCAGTCGGAATCCGTTGTCTCAGATTGGGTTTTCAGACAAAGAAACGAATGTTCCTTATTATGTTGTGGTAGGCTCTGTGGCAGAGGATATTCTTAAAAAGAGAAATTTTCCAGACCTTATAGTTAAAAAATAATCATTAAAATTCAAATGCTTAGATATTAATATAAAAATATTTGTTGTTTTGCTCAAGATATGACGCAAGGCGTCGATAAGTAAAGTGACTGCTAGACGAAAGTCTTACCTCTTTACTTTTAACGAAGGGTGATTGTGTGTCACTACGAATTAATACCAACGTGTCCTCGTTAGCTATTCAACATGCAATGACCTTAAGTCAGCGTGTAACCGATCAGGCAATAAATAATATAGCCACAGGTTCAAGGCTATCTAATCCAGCTTCGGATGTTGCGGGAACAGCCATCGCGGAACAAATGAAATCAGAAATTACTAGTTTAGGTGCCGCGAAATCGAATGCATCCTCTGCCGTCGGAATTGTGTCTGTGGCTGAAGGATCTTTAAGCGAGCAAAGTTCTATTTTAACTCGGATGCGCGAGCTGGCTGTTCAGTCGGCAAGCGATACCTACTCTGATAAAGAGCGAAGTATGATGCAAAAAGAATTTGTAGAAATTCGCGATGAATCTGATCGTATTGCTCAATCCACAAAATATGGAACGCAAAATTTATTAGATGGTTCGATTAATAAATTTGAATTTCAAGTTGGAAGTACTGCTGGGGCCGAATCTAGAATCTCATATAATTCTGAATCCAATACGACTTCAGATAATTTAGGTATCAGTAGCTCGGATGTATCTTCAAAGGGTGATGCGCGAGATTCTTTAAGTGATATTGATCAGGGTTTGGAAAAAATAGCTATGCAGCGCGCAAGCTTTGGTGCAACCCAGTCCCGCTTAGAATCAGTTGATAGTAGTTTGGGTTCTAGAATTGAGGGCTTATCAAATGCCCGTTCTAAAGTTGCGGACTCTGATCTAGCAAAAGAAATTTCTGATTTACGTCGGGGGCAAATTCTACAGCAATATCAGGCTAGCATGCTGCAGCAAGTGAATGACCAAGCGGGTCTAGCTTTGAAATTAGTGGGTTAAAAATTTTAGCAAGCTTTTAAAAAACTAGACCAAGGTCTAAAATAATTTATTTTCAAAACTTAAGTATTACAAATACTTAACGTATCGCGTTAAATAAAACCTAGACCAAGGGCTAAAGTTTCCTAGACCTTGGTCCGATAAAATGACCATACACGTTGAGAACAAACCTTCAAAGGAAGTAAGCCTTCGATCTAGCAGTCACTTGATCGGCCTTAATCTCCTGAAAAGGGACAAAGCTCGTAAAGTTCAGAGAGTCACCTCTGATCTTTGCGAGTTTGTTCCAACCTTTTTTATAAAATTTAAAAAGAACTAAAAAGTTTGGGAAAACTTTTTTTATAAACAATGGGTAAACCAGGGGGACGTTTATGGGTTTAAGGATAGCAACAAATATGGCATCAATTGCCGCGCAGAAAGCTATGGGTGCTCAATCGAAGCGATTAGAGCATGCCTCGCAAGCATTAGCATCGGGTTCAAGGATAGTTCGAGCCTCTGATGATGCTGCAGGGTTAGCGATTTCCGAAAATATGAAATCAGAGATACGAGGTCTAGGGCAGGCCAGAGCAAATGCTTTTAACGCCATCTCGGCCATTCAAGTTGGTGAGGGTGGATTGTCAGAGCAAACCAATTTATTAACACGTCTAAAAGAGTTGGGTGTGCAATCAGCCTCGGATAATATCGGAGAAAAAGAACGAGGCTACCTGCAGCAAGAAGCTAGTACTTTAGTGGACGAGATTGATCGTATTTCGAAAACCACGACATTTGCGGATAAAAACTTAATTGATGGTTCGCAAAATGTTTTTGAATTCCACGTGGGTACGCAGGCAACAAGTGAAAATATTATTAAATATGAAACTGATTCTGGTGGAGCATCCGCTTCGGAATTAGGAGTTGAAGGAATTGATATTTCTTCTAAAAGTGGAGCACGAGATTTACTAAGTAATGTCGGAACAGCAATTGATAAAGTTTCGAAAATGCGAGCTGGATTCGGTTCTTTGCAATCACGATTAGAATCTACAGTTAACGGATTAGATTCGCGATCTGAAAATTTGCAAGCCGCTAAATCGCGGATTTCAGATGCAGACGTGGCAAAAGAATCTTCGGATATTGCATCGTCGCAAATGTTACAGAACGCCGCGCTTTCTGTGTTGGCTCAAGCGAATCAGCAGCCAATGGTTGCGATGAAGTTGATCGGATAATTTATAATTAAATTAAGTAGTTGAAGGAGTTGTCCCCTAATTGATGACTTCTTTGTTAAGCCCAGCTCTGGCAGCTATCCTCTGCCAGGGCATTTTGCGGGGGTTAACCGTGTTAAATTTTCAAAGGATAGTCGCTAATAATTCGGCCTAGTTGTGTCGAAGTCCTAATAGTTCTGGCCTTTCAAATATCTCTTTGTTAAAAAATAAAGTTATTCTTAACAAGGAGAATTCATGAAATCATTACTTTTAACTATTACACTTTTTTCTACTTTAAGCTTTGCTGCCAATAAGCAAGTTGAACCAGGTTTGTACTCTGCCGTTGATGTGGATACCCAGACTATAGTTTCATCTTTACTTATGGGCGCGGATGGATCGGTTGTTTTCAATATAACAACTCCTGATTTTGCTATGCCGGCTCCGGGTTGTACTGGTCTTTATACTGTTGTTGAAAATTCATTAACTGCTGATATGGCTTGTCCTTTAGATTTCTTATCGCAAGTACAAGTTGGAATTGATATTACAAATGTAACTCCAGAATCTGTTCGCTCTAACGATGGTGTTGTTGTTGATGTTGTAATTGATGCCTTAGGTACAGATTCTTACAAATTTATTTTAAAAAAAATCGAACAGTCTCCTAAAAAATAATAAATTCTTATTAATTAATAAGAATAAAAATAAATTTTAAAAAATAAAAAAAAAGCTGGTGAAATTTCATCAGCTTTTTTTTTATTTTTTAATGTACATGCTGTTTATATTGAGAGCCTTAAAATAGATTATAGTTTGCTGGTTAAAGGTCTGTGCCTAGACAGACTAGGCGTTTCGAAATAAACCAAAAGGTCCTGGAAACTAATAGTTTTTACTGAAATTTCAATACGAAGGTCTAGTTCTCATTAGACAAAGGTCTAGTTCTACTCGACTAGCCTAAAGCTCAGCCAGACCTAGCCGAAAGGTATATCACAACAAACGACAGAGACTTTACGAAGCTTGGTTGAGAAAGTGAATTGATGTGACTATCTTTTTGTTTTCGTTCGCAAACCCAGAATAAGCAAAGTGGATGTTACAACGTGTATAACTGGTCACTCAAAGAAGTGACCACTTTTGGGGGTTTTAATGGGAATGAGAATCGCAACAAATATGGCATCTATAAATGCTCAGCGTAACATGTCTACTAACACGCGTGAGATGCAAAAAAGTATGTCACAGTTAGCAACAGGATCGCGTATTACTAAAGCGGGTGACGATGCTGCTGGTTTAGCAATCAGTGAAGGATTGAAATCACAAATCCGTTCTTACGGTCAAGCATCGCGAAATGCGAACGATGGTATCTCGATGATATCAACGGCGGAACAAAGTATGGGTGAAGTATCAAACATGGTAACTCGATTAAGAGAATTAGGAATCCAAGCGGGTTCAGATACGATTGGCGAAAAAGAACGCGGATTTATTCAAAAAGAAGTAGCTGCTATGAAATCAG
>JBAQKN010000039.1:0-31451 GCA_049301055.1 Pseudobdellovibrio sp.
AACCTAATGTTGTGCGTGCAGCCGCAGGTGTCGCTGTTGTAAACAAAGCGGCACCTGTTACTGTTCCACCTAAATTTGTAACTGCTGTTGTAGCTGATGCTAAATCAGATAAGTTATTTGCTTTTTGCGCGGCTCCGACAATTCGTGTGTCATCACCTGCTGCTAGTGTATTTGCAGCAGCGCCGACATTTGCAGTAATTACCGGAGTTGTTGTTGTGGTCGCTACGGTTAAATAAGTATTTGCTGAAGTAACACTTGTTACTGTTCCCGAACCACCGCCACCAGCTACACATGAAAAAGATGTTCCATTAAATGTTAAAACTTTACCGGTACTCACACAATCTGGAAACGCCGCATTTAATGCAAAGTCAGTTACTGCATGACCAACTAATTTTTCTGCATCACCCGCATAACTTGAATAGGGAACACTATTTACATCAACAGATGGTAATGTTTGCCATCCGGCTGCTGAACCGTCATTAAATTGAATAATAACACGACGACGATCATTTGTTGATGGAACATAGGTGCCACTACCCTGACAATTCATTGATAACGAAGAATTGTTAAACACATCCGTATAAAAAGCAGTACCTGTAGCTGAAAATATTTGATTTCCGCCACCTAAATTCAAGATCGCTAAACCACCAGAGCCCGCCATACTAATTGCATTAAACTGCTCCACATATAAGACACAAGTACCAGTACCCGTTAATGTAGTGAATTGAAAGTTAACTGAAGTAGCTTCTAACTGATGCCCATCCGGTTTAAAAATTTTAGTCTGAATGGTAATCGTTTTAGGAGCCGCATACCCTATAGACACTAGCAATTGAGCTAATATTAAAACAACTATTCCGCAAACGTTCCGCATCTTCATAAGTAACATATCGGAACAAAACAACAGATACTTTATGAGTCCTAATTATTTTTCATAATTATTTGTTATTTTTTGAAGAACTTTTTAACAACTGTAAAACTTTAAACGCTTACCGCAGATTTAAAAAAAACTGTTCTAAAGTGACTGAATCATTTCAAGACTAGTCTTTAGTATTATATTCGTTATTCAAATTAAATAATTAATTAAAGTAAGCTAATCTTAGCAATAACAGGAGTACCACAACATGAAAAATACAATTCAAAATTCCATTAAATCCTTTGTTGTCTTATCATTTTTATTAATTTCTTCTGCTTGGGCTGATCAAAAAAACTTAAAGGTGTATGTAACCTTATTTCCAGCCGGAGATTTTATTGCAGAAACTAATGACATCACCGGCGCTGCCGAATTAGTCAGTCCAACTGAAGTAAAAGCTAAAGATATTAAAATTAATTTAAAAAGCTTAAAAACTGGCATGGAAACACGCGATGATCATGCAAAAAATAAATATTTAGAAGTGCAAAAGTTTCCTGAGGCCATTTTAATTTCAGCGATTGGAAAAAATGGCAAAGGTGCTGGTGTCTTAAAGATTCATGGCAAAGAAACAAAAGTAGATGGAACATATACACTTGTTGATAATAATAAATTCTTAAAAGCTGTTTTTAAAACCAAACTTTCTAGCTTCGATATTAAAGAAATTAACTATAAGGGCATTGGCGTTGATGATGAAATTAAAGTCGAAATCACTGTTCCTGTTGCAGCTTCAGCACCCGCTACTGTGAAACCAAAAAAGTAGTTATGACTTATAATAATCGTTTTTTTATATTAATTATTTTTGCACTAAGCCTTTGCTCACAAAGCTGCGGCCCCGTTGAAAACTCAGCATCACTAGATCGTACACTTTATGGATCAACTCTTGACGTATCTGGCTCGACAGCATTGTTTGCGTCTGTTCGTACATCTCTATCAAAATGCCAGGCCTGCCATGGATCGTGGCTTTCACTTAAAGAGGCTGATTTTATAACTTTAGGATTAGTTGTTGCTAAAAGCCCCGACACTTCTAAAATATATTATCGTAATCAAACAGCAACTTCAGGACCTGGGCCTAAGAACATGCCAAGTGGTGGTAACCCGGCGTTAAGTGCTGCTGAAATTCAAAATATGATAAATTGGATCAACGGTCTTTAAAAAAAATAACTTATCTAAAAAGTGCGTATCAAATTAAACGAATACGCCAAAGATCCACTGTCACCAACAGATCCGATAGACTGAATCAATTTAACTTCACTAAAAATATCATATTCAAAATTCATGAACGCACCATAGCTAGTTGAATCGGGCAGATCTTGAATAGATTTTTGACTAAAAATTATATTTGGTCCAAAAGCAAAAGTTTTTGTCCAGCGGTACAAACCTTTACCTGCAAGCCAATACGATTTATAATTTCGTCTGGGCGTGACGGCTCCATCAATTTTTAATATATCAACAACACCGCTGTGATATGAAAAGCTGGCACCCAAACGATATCGTAAAGATAGCAAGCCTTCATAGCCAATACTTGGACCTAATGATGAAAACGTAGCGTTAGTATCAAATTTATTCGAATTCACGATGACCGGAACCTTTTCTTGCCAAGAAAATATTCCAAGCCCGGCTGTAACATCAGCCATTGCGTTTAAAGAAATTAATAAAATAAAAATTAGCTTATAAAGCAAGATGCACCTGCGCCTGCAAATTCCACTGATCAGGGCTTGAATTTTCAGGCACTGCTGTACGATTATTAACTACTTCAATGCGAAATTCAGTTTTGGGATATGGAAAAAACAATCCACCGACCGAAAATCTATTTCTTACCGAACTAGATGAATTCAATTCTGCTTTATACATCTGTAAAGTTGTTAAAAAATTATATCCTCGCTCAACGGATATTAAACCCTGCATATACCCATAATACCCTAAGATAGTTGTGTTTAAAGTTTTATTGGTATCATTTTTTAAACCAAGCTCAGTGATAAAACTTTTTCCTTTAGCAAAAGATAATCTTGAAATCATCGCCAAGTTTGTTTGCTGAAGATAATCATTACTCATCGACATGGCCGTAGCGCCAACTGTAATTGTTTTTGCTAATGCGTATTCAAAAATTCCTGATAAGCCAACTTGTCTAAGATCTTTATCCTGGGATAAATTTCCTAATAAAACATGCCCTGTTAAATCATATTTTTCTGCCAAATACTGATAAGCAATTCCATGCGATTGATCATCCTGAGAATTTCGAATTAAGGCGCGATTAAAAGCCGTATGATCTGGATGTTTTAAGCCATAAAACTTATCCATAAAACCAACATACAAGAATTGTTTTTTCTCTAATTGCCAGCGTAAATAATATTCACGCGATAGCCAATTTGAAGGTTTAGTTTCATTAGATGTCGAAAATCTGATTGGAGTCGGAGTATAGTCATAACTTAATACGACTACTTTTTCATATTTCTTATCCAGAATAAAAGCGACATTTCCATCAACTTGCATATTAATAAAACGATCTACTGCTTTTGCAGAGCCTAAATCCGTACGCAAAAACAAACCTCTATATTTTACTCCAGGTCGAACATACCAAGGAAGTTCTGTCTTACCCAAAAAACCAGAACTTTCACCAAGCTCATCCGAAGTTTTTTTCCCAGTGAACGCCTGTGATGTTAGTTCTGATGCCCAAACAGCTCGGCCGTAATCATTTAATGCTCCACCACCCTGGCCATTATAATGACAGGTAATGCAAGTGCGATAGCCATAGGAAATAAAATCGGGATATGCCACTACGCTGAAAGGAAATAGTAAGATTAAGAATAAATATATAAATTTTAACTTCACTTAAAGACAGTGAAGCAAAGTTTTACAAATTTAAATACTGATAATGCTATGAGGCACAAATATTATATAAAAAAATCTAACTCGCGAACATTAAATAAATTTTTAGTTATTCAAAGCTCCGGCAGTGATCCAATCACTAATTGTTTTTGATTCGCTTGCAGTTATTGATCCGGCGGCTCCACGAGGCATCGTTTTGCGAGTTGCTACGGATGTGTACAAAGCACTGCTCATAGGTAATGTTTTTTGAACGGTATTCATTGTTGCTGCATATGTTGAAAAACTAACTCCATTTCCAGAGTTAGCTCCATGGCATCCTAAACATTTAGGCGCTAAAATAAATTTGTAAATACTTGCATATTTAGCCTCTAAAACATCAACAGGAACTGGTGGCAAAGGCCCGACGGGAGTACCCGGTTTTAAGCCATCCGCAATCCATGAATAGACAGCTTGAATCTCTGTTTGGTTTAACGCTTTTGACGGCGGCATTTGACCACCCTGAATTTGAGTAAATACTAATGACAATGATGGTTCACCTGGAACGATGACCCCTAAGGCAAGCATTTCATTAATATTCATTACGTCAATTCCTGCAGTTTTTAAATCCGCACTATGACAACTTGAACATCTAGTTACCAATACGGTTAATGCTTTTTGCTCTAAAGCATCCGATGCCGACAAACTCGACGACGAAGATAATGAAGCCATGTTTACGGAAGGTTTCGAACAATTCTGATAAGATAGAACCAACGAAAAACTAAATGCCACTAATCCTAAGGATTTTACAGTCGATTTTTTTAATAAATTCATATCACCCTCATACTTTATTTAATGACGTACAATTAATTAGTTATTCAAAGCTCCATCTAATAACCAGCGCTCTACTTCTAAAACTAAAGCTTGTGGTAAAAACCCATCAAATGGCATTGGCTTAACCAATGTATTCCCACTGTCATGCATCCGCGCATACATTTTACTATTCACATCACCCGGAATTACAACACGTTTTTGCAGCATCCATTCATAGTCAGTCATGTCATACCCACCAGCTAATTTCGCAGAGTTATGGCACTTTACACAATTTTGCCCAAGGATTCCGGCTTTTTCATTCATAAGTTCAGATAGTGTTAATACATTTCCGCTTGGAATTGGGTTGCTGAATTTATTAATAATAAAATTTATCGACTTATTTGCACCAATCTGGACTGTTCCCAAAACCGAAGCGATACCAAAAGATAAAACTCGATTTTTTTCATTGCGAATATCTTTCGAAAAAAACACTCGTAACGTTTTAGAACTTTCACCCATTTTAAAAATAACTGAACTCAAGGGGAACTTATAATCCCAATCAAAGCGATTCCAAGTTGTTCCAACAATGGATCTTGCACGTCCGAAATCTTTTGCTGCTGCTGCGCAACTTCCGCCCGGGCAAACAACGTCATAAACATCTTTTAAACAGCTTGCACCAACTGTCTGAAAATAAGTATTTGAATTTGTATATGTTACGGCTTTACCACAAAGATCTGTGTCTTCACTTAAAGTAACAACAACAGGTTCTGAAGCTGCTTCAGATAAACTTAACGTCACATCAATGAAATCAGTTCCTTTCGGCACGACAACATTTTTTGAATTTGAAATATTAACAGTGACAACCGCAGGAGGAGGAGGCATCACCACCTGAGAAATATTTATAAATGACAAAGATACTGTATCAGTTGGCAATACAGCCTTAGGTGCCACAAGTGTACCTATAGAAACTAATCCGGTAATATCGTTTTTGCTACCTTGACGAACACTTTTATCCACATAGCTAAATGTCGTTGGGTAACCTAGTAAAAATCCATTCATATTAATAAATAAACCCTGAATTCGGGTGTCAACAGATGCACCGTATATAGTTGGTAATGAAAAATCATAATACGTTGCTCCCGATGCATTTTTTAAACGCGCAACTGTTATTGAAATCTTTCCACCTGGAATGTTTGGTAAAGCTTCGGCACCTTTAGTACGAATTAAATCAGAATTAATAGTCCATGATAATACAACTTTGTCTCCGTCTTTAGTTAAGCCAGTTGCAAGCTCGGATGTTTTTAAAGTGATTTTTTGGACTTGTGTTTCCGTTGGCATGTCCGCATTGCTACCCGAACACTTAGCATTTTCTTGAAGCCCTGTTAGCCATTCCACTTTAAGTTCATTCGCAGCCTGAGTGTGCTGAACGCCTGTATAAGGTGGGTTATGAGTCGGATTTACTGCATTTGCGCTTACTTTTGTATAGCCAACTTGCATAAAGTCACCGAAAGCAATATCTAAATCAGAATTTGCAAAACGACCTTTTCCTGGTCCATTAGAATGGCAAATTGCGCAATTTGTTTTAAGAAAAGTCTGCCATCCTCGCGCGTATAAATTTTTTAAATCTTGTTCGCACAAAGTACCCGTAGCCGCACCCGGAGCCGTTGATCCACCACTTGATGAATCCAATACCGGAGAAAGACTTTGCAATTCCAATGCACCCTCGGATTTACCCTTACAATTATTAAAAAACACGACCATTACAAGAAATGTAACAGCCACTGCTATTTTATTAATTAAATTTTTATTCAAACTTTTCACCCGATGGCCCCCCACGAGCACAAACAACTAACTAACTTTTTTACTTAGCCAATTTTTGTAATTAAATCGATATCTGTCGATGTAAAAACACGTGGCAAATAAGATTCGACTAAATTTAATTTTCCATTAAATGACAGATAATTCACAAACATCGCACCCGCTGCTAATTCCGCACTGCCACCAGTTAAAAATGTATCATCTGCGGATTGAGCTGAAGTAAAATGGCCCAATTGTGATGATTTAACTTGATGAGCTCCTGCTGGGTCATAACAAATCATGTACGTTGATCCCGCTGAACCACGATCGCTTGACCATGCACTGCCTGCAACATCGGAATCAACACTGGAAACAGATCCATCAGAAGTCACAACGATAAAACCTTTTTTACCCATGATCGCTAACGATTGTAAAACTTTACCAATCACGGTACCTGCAACTAAATCTGCAGCATCACCACTGGTGCGCGTGTTATTGTGGTAATCAAATCCACCAATTTCTAAATTTACCGAACTGGCATTACCATTTAAGGCATTGTAAACCATAGTTGCAAAAGTAAAATCTTGGCTGCCTTTATTCGTATTTGTAGTAATTCCCCAAGCCTGAGAAAATGTAGCATTAGCTAAAGGATCAATATCCAGCGAAGATGTATTTGAAATTAATTTAACGTTGTCATTATTTGCACAACCTAATAAACGCGCTAATAACTTGCCGCCTGTCATGTTCTGAATAGCACTTGCTTGAGTACCAGAAATACTAGCAATGGTTCTAAATAAATTCGATTTTTGATTTGCACTTAATGCAGCTAAAGACCCCGTAACACCTAAAGAACCAACAACGTCTTCATAGCGACCTATAATCAACGGAGCCGGAGGTCTTACATAAGCAAAACTATTATTTACTCCTGTTTCAGTATTTGATTTTCCTAAATTTGGAAGAATTTTACCAGATAGACCCGAATTTACAACAAGGCCTGTAATATCAAATTTATTTCCAGACGAATCATCTTGTGATCGAACACATGTACCAACAAAATTTGCATTTGCTAATGTCATTGCCGATGCACCAGTTCGAATTCCAGCTAACATTGAAGATGCCGCATAAAATGGAGCCTTGTTCGCAAATTCATAACTAACAGGAACTGCAGATCCTATACCCATTCCCATTTTAGAATACGATGGCAACAGCTGAAGTCCTTTATCTAATGGTAAAAAATTTGCCGACATCGCCGCGCCGCCAGAAAGTTTTATACTGATAAACGGACACAAGTCTCCGCCACCTGAAACTTTACAAAGTATATCTTGCGCTTCTGCAGAACCGGACTTTGCTAATATAGTTAAAAAAGAAGGCAATACTAATGATGAAGAAAATCCAATTAGGCCACTGGATAAAAAATCACGGCGTGATACAGGCTTCGCATGAAGATATTCAAATGTTTCTCTTTTAGGTTCATTTGATTCAACTTCTTTAAGTAAAATTTTTGAATTATGTTTTTTCATTTTCCCCACCCATTTAACTTATTAAAAAATTTTCAATTACCCCAAAAACCGTTTTGATTCGAATTAATTTAGAATAGAATCCAAACTTGATAACATTGCAGTACAAATCATAATCGCAGATTTGCGACCCGCCATCGCCTCTGCAACTCCAATTGATGAATTCACCATGTCTAACAATGCCTGGCGTTCAACTGTATTTTCATTTCGCTGCCAGCACGATAAAGCGATTCTAGAAATACTATCTGATAACTGAGCTGAATTTGGCAAAACAGCATTACTGAAATTATAGCCAACAAATAAACGTGGTCCCATGCTTGCTTCTTGATTAATTAAATCATTACAAACTTCTCCTGAAATACTTGTTACTGCCATCATCATTGGCGAAGTCAGGGTATTAACATATCCTGTTGTTGAAATAGCTCCTTGCTTTTGTTGATACATTGCAATTGTTTTATCACTAGGTAATGCCAACCCAGAACATGCAGATAAATGATCTAATATTTCTTTTGCATAAACGATTGAAACAGTTTTTGAGCCAGGAATTATTTCAATATCTGTACTCGGGGTCGGTGTCGCCGCAACACTTGGAGCCGAAGAAGACTGTTCGGTAGAGTTTAGTGCGCGATTAGAAAATGTTTTGCTACACCCATTTCCAATACTTAAAACCCCCACACCAACAACTAAAACACCAATCAGAATAGCTTTATGTTTATTAGCTTTCATTGTTAATTTCCCCCAAGGCATTCTTTAGATGTTACAATTTTTTGAAATAAAAATTTTAAATTATAATTTCGTTTTGTTGAAAATTCAGTCGCTGCAGCACTTAACATAGCATCTTCTGACGAAGACGGTGCACGCTTACAAACCGAAGTATAAACACGGTTGGCCATGCACAATGGAAATTGTTTTGATTCAGAAAGCATTTTTCCAAAATCTTGAATGCCTTTGCCAGACATTCTTTTCCAATTAAAATAAGGCAAATTTACTCCGTAAACTGCATTGTTTACCCAATTATCATCAACAGTAATTCGTCCACCAGGAAATACTGTTGAATTATGATTTAATTTATCATGAACGTAAGTTGCCCCAGCTTCAGCCGTTTTAAACATTCCCAAACCATTATCTTCATCAACTTGGGTCTTTACTGTTGGACTTGTAAAAGAATGCATTACGTAATCGTTATTAAAAGTAAAATATCCAAAAGCCGGTCGAAATCCATCCATAATTGTATGACAAGCACGACACGTTGTAGTGAATTTAGTATGACTTCCACCTGGAAACCGATCGATATCACGGCCAACAACATTATCTGGTCCTGTGCTGTCAGCAACTTTTTCTAAAGGCGTACATAAAAATTCGCGAAAACTAAATTCTACTAAACGACGATTTGTTCCAGCAATCGCATGAGCCGATAACCATTGACGAGTTGTCAATAAACCCGAAGGTGTTGGCATATCTAATGATTTAGAGCCATCAAATATTTTTTGTTTAGCTGGAATCAATACTTTAGCTAAATCGATACGCTGAGTATCTAAAGATTCATAATGATTATTTGATCGCAATAAATCTGCAACACTTGATGAAGGCACTGAAGCTTTTGTAGGATCAGCAACATAAACTAAGTTATCCCACAACAACCGTTGAGCATTAATTTCATCACGCACAGATCCAATAACAGTCGCAGTAAAATCATTTAATGGAGTATTTATTGTTTCGGAACGATTTGACATTTTAGATGCGAAATCACGAACAGTTATATTATAGAATCTAGAATCATTTGTAGCCATCGCAGCTGCACCAATTAAATCATTGGCTACTATTTTTTTCTCCATTTCTGCTAATATGGGATCATAAATTGGAGTCTTAACACCCGTTAATCGCTGAAAAATCTCTTGAGCCTTTTTTAAATTTTCTGTTACCACCACATTGGCATCGATTGGAATAACTTTATTTGTAATTTGAGAATTTGACCGATTCCCAACGATATCTGCGTCGGTCAAAGCTTTACAGTAAATCGCTACTAAACTAATGCGACCTTTCCAGTAACGGCTATTGGCTGAACAACTTGGGTAGGCATCAATTGATTTGGCGTCATCACATTTTGTAAAATCGCCTGTTGCATTTTTAACTTCATTAAATGTTGTTGAAACATTACCTAAAGTTAACTTAGCATCTGTGTACCAGTTAGCAAAATAAGCTGCAGAACCTTTACTAAAACCAGTTGCAGTCATTGCGGCTTTTGAAATATTACCATCACGATCACTTAAATAAAACCGCGCTACCGCGTCTTTATTCAAAGTCATAATTATTTTTTGCATCTTCACCGCTGGCGGATTGTTGATTTCCAACGCTGGAATAATAATTTGGTTTTTAGTGCTAACTAATGGATTATTTAAAGATCCACCAGGCTCACTTTGTTTTTCATTTCCACTTGTGTTAACTGCCGCATAATACAATTCAGCATTGTCATAAAACTGACCTACGTAAAAGTTATTTTTTAGTAAATTCGAAGATAACGATACAATACGATTTGCTTGATCTGTACCACCTGGATATTTTCCTACACTTAACTGGGCTGGATCATTGTTTTCTACCCAAGTTTCGATTGTCATTTCTCCGCTAAGTTTGCAGGCATCAATAATTTTAGTTGCAGGACCTGATGAAGAAATTAAATTTCGTGTTTGAATATCGATATAACCAGATCCACGTTGGATTGCGCCAGCTGATGGGTCAGCGATTATTAAATCTAATGGAGTTCCCAAAGATGAAGTATCTTTGATAATACTTCCTGAGATATCTGCAAATTCATATAATGCAATTGCATTTGCACGACGGAACGCCATATCCATTTGGGCTTCGGCCACAGTCACTAATAATAATGATGACAAAATAATTTTTGTTAACATGTCTTAGGCCCCCCAAAGAACAATCACTTAAAAACTTCTACTTATTTGTATCGGTATATGTATGCTGCTCCTGAATTATCGTTAGGATCATTTTTAATACGCGCTCCAATAGCTACATTATTACCCGATGCAGACACAGACCAGCCAAAAGCACTGTTTGCCGTTGCATTATAAGCTGCATTTTTAAAATAAGGTTTTGTTAATGCTGAATATAAATAATGATCCACTCCACCCGCACGAGACGCAGAATATGGGATCCCAATATAAATACCCGTTGAAGATAAAGCTATACCTTGGCCTAGGTTTCCAGAACCCTCGTTCCCATCCCAAGTTTTAGTTGCTGTCGCGACATTATAATCGGAATAAAAAGTTGCTCGTCCAGCTGATGGTTTATTAACATCTGCCGTATAGTTCGGAGAACCAACAATTAGTTTAGTTCCAAGTAAAGCAACTGCGGCACCAAATTTTTCAGCCAATGATGTTCCTTTTTTTGTAGCTGCAGAAATTAAATTCCAACTTCCAGCAGCTTCAGAAAATAAATAAACTGAACCCTCAGCTAACAACTCTTTACCAATTGCTTGTGGAGCTCCAACTGCTAACGTCGAACCACTTACTGCTAACGCTGTTCCAAATGCTGAGTTTGTGGCAACACCTGTTAATGTTTTTACAAAAGTTGCACCTGCCGCTGTATAACTGTAGACCGAAACAGATCCTGCTTTTGCCATTCCACCAAACATATAACTTGGGGCTCCAACAAAAATATAGCTATCACTTATTGCTACGGAAGAACCAAAATCTTGATACTGCTGAGACACATCTTGCGCATCAATTTTCTGAACTAAATTCCAAGTCTCACCACTGCGTCTGTAAAAAAAGACGGCTCCCATTTTGTTGCGGTAAGGACTACCAATCACCATCGAATCTCCATTAATCGCAATTGAATTTAAACTTTCACGCGCAATAGCATCTGCAATCATAATTTTTTGTTTTTGAACCCAATTTGATCCGTCATACATATACATATAAACGGAACCAACTCCTGCAGCTGATGCTGAATTATCTGTAGGAGCCAAAACCGCGGTCCATCCGGTTCCCATTGCAACCACAGTCCCAAAGTTTACAACTGCTGATAAATTACCAGCAGCATCTTTCAACCTAGATTCGGCCCAACATCCGTTATTAACATTAACTTTTAAATATTTTGTTTCAGCAGATACATTTGACCCTGCTGTTCCATTAACCTGACTTGTTACATTTATTTTTAACCAATAAGAACCCTGCACACAGCGTTCTCCATTAGTTCCAGAATTAGGAGTAATTATAAAATCCAATGAATTGCTTCCCGGACTAAAAATGGCATTACAATTTCCTGTTTTAATTGAATCTTTTGCTAAATCCATTGGTGTTTTTATTGGAGTTTGTTTTAGCATATCATTACCCGGAGTACTGATCGCATTGGTAATTGATATTGGATAATTTGTATTATCCGAAACAACAGAGCAATTTAAATTTATCGAAAATTGTGTATCACAAGTATATTTATTATATTTTGCTAAATCTGAAATTCCACGATTTGCAACCACATGAACTGCGGCAGCAGCTGCATCACCCGAATCAACAGTTCCTAAACCTGATTTAATAGTTACATCCGCAACACTCATGCTAGTTATGCTTGGCAAAGATACTGCTTCTTTACAAAATTTTTGAACATCTGATAAGGGATAAACTGATCCAGGAGTTGGGGCTGGGGTTGGCATAACAACGGGCGGATTTGTGGCTCCGCCATTATCATTTGAATTTGCGGCGTCGGTTCCAGATAATGTAGAGCTTAATGCGCGAGTACTATGACCACCGCCACAATTTTGAAACATAGGAATCAAAAGCACTATTAATGCCACAGCACAAATTTTTCTGCGCTTCGTATAAATAGATGTAATTGCATTCTTCATTGCACTACGAATTAGATTCACTGTTTCCCCCACGGATACCTACTTAGAGTATCAAGACTAAAAATAAAGTGTGCATATTAATCTGCCCAATTTTGTCTAACTTTTTTTCGCTTTCGCATAAGCCATTGAAATTTATAGGCAAAGCAAGATGTATCAAAATTGATATGACCTATGACATGTTCTAATATAAGAATTGTTTTTTCTGTAACTGAATTATTTTGATTTATTTCGCTCTTTTAAGACTTCTTCTTTTCGTTCAATAAGCTTCTTAGCGAATACGGACGGAGAAATATGACCACGCATAATACCCAACTTGCGTTCAGCGGCAGCTTGCTTAGAAAATTCAACATCAGCATTTGCTATTTTTTCTATGATCTGTGTTTCAAAACCTGGACTTTCGTATTGCTTCACAAAAAGTGGCTTAAACTCAGAAACAATATTTTCTAGAACAAATCCGTAAGTAACCTGATCAGCACCACTTGTGTTTTCATTACCAAAACTTGCAATTCCTCTATCTACAAGCTCCACAATAGAAGATTCCCATAAATCGTGATCTTCCATTGGTGTTTTAATAATGGAAATTATTTTCTCGATCAAGCCATCTTCATTAGGTCGGCTAAAGCAAATTTGTAATCCTTCTTGTAATGCTTTTACATTGTCTGTCCGCTTATACTCTTGGCTTTTTTGCTGCATCATATCTGTCATTTGATCTAAATCCATTAGCTTCAACTGATTATACGACATTGTGACTTGGGGTTTTACCGCCGAAGTCGTCGAAGTCGCGCAACCCAACGTAAAAAAACTCATCAGTCCAACAACTATTAATTTAGCAAATAATTTATTCATATCATTACTATATAATAGCTTTGCATCGTCGTTAAAGAACAGAAATTCAAAGACTAGACTTCAGACGAGTCATGTCGAAGAAAAAAAAGATTTATCGTTTACGAAATGCTGTGACACACTATTGAAGCTTAATTAATAAAGACACCCTAACGGAGGAAACTTTGAAAACAAAAATTTTATCACCATTAATCGTAGCCATTGGAGCTTTGGCATTTGCCGCTTGTGCGCCAACTGCAAAACAACTTAAAGAAGCGATCGAAAAAGATCCATCCATCGTATTTGTTGCGATCGAAAAAGATCCAGCTAAATTTATTGAAATCGTAAACAAAGCAGCACAAGAAGCCCAAAAAGCAGGAGCAGAAAAAGCTCAAGATGACGAAAAAAAATCTCGCGAAGCAGAATTTGCTAATCCTTTAAAACCAGAAATTGATGAAACACGTGTAATTTTCGGTAAAAAAGATGCGCCAATTACTATCGTTGAATACTCTGACTTCCAATGTCCATACTGCTCTCGTGGCTACCAAACTGCTCAGCAAGTATTAAAAGAATATGGCGACAAAGTTCGTATTATTTTCAAACATTTACCTCTTGATTTCCATCCTTTAGCAATGCCTGCTGCAAAATATTTTGAAGCTCTTGCTAAGCAAGATCATATGAAAGCTGAAAAGTTTCATGATCTGGTTTTTGAAAATCAAGCGATGTTAAAAGATAAAGGCGAAGGGTATTTCAAAGAAGTGGCTAAAAAAGTTGGCGCTGATATGAAAAAACTTGAAGTTGATCTTAAAGACGAAGGCATTGCAAAAAAAATCGCTGCAGATATGGAAGAAGCTAAGAAATTTAACATGAGTGGAACACCCGGTTTTATTATTAATGGCGTTTCATTACGTGGAGCTTACCCATTCCCAGCTTTTAAAGAAATTATCGATCAGCATTTATCTAAAAAATAATTGCCTCACTAAAACTTCCTTTAAAAAGAGAGCCCAATTGGCTCTCTTTTTTTTGCTTAAATATTGATCTAAGTGGCAAAAATCCATACTTATATGTCACAGTGACTCCAAATTTTTAAAAAGCGAACTCCTTTAGGATGACATTTTTCGGCACTAAGCTTGCTTACTGCATAAATGTCTTAAACAAAGGGGGACAAAATGATCCAAATTTTATCGCATGTTCGCGTGCTTAGTTTAGTTGTAGCTTTATCCGGTTTATTTACCACATCTGCATTTGCGGCTCCAGCCGAAGTTGCATCTGTGCAAATCAAGCGATCAGCAACAACTGCAAATCCAGCTCTTGTTACGTTATCAAAAAATCTTTTCAAAACAGAAACTTACCAAGCTCCATATAATGTTGATGTTCAATATCAAGATACTGAAACATATGTTGTTCAAGTTCCATTTCAAGAAACAGAAACTTATACTGAATCAGTTCCGTACGTTGTTAGCGTTCCTTACACAGATTACGAAACAGATTATCGCGACGAATATCGCTGTGAATCTGTAACTCGTTACCGCAACGAATGTCATAATGAACAACAGTGCTATATTGTGCCAGGCGATGGTCCACAATGTCGTGACGTGCAAGAGTGTGGCACAAATGCTCAAGGGCAATATATTTGCAAAACACGCCAAGTATGTGATGGTGGCTCGGGTGGACCTCAGCAACGTTGTGAAAATCGCCAAGTTTGCAACAATGTGCCCTACACAGATCAAGATTGCCGTAACGTAAGCGTACCTTACCAACGACAAGTAACTCGCTACAGAAATGAAACACAATACAGAAATGAAACAAGAACACGTACTGTAACTCATTACCGTAATGAAACTAGAACTCGCGAAGTAACTAAAACGCGTACGGAAGAACATTGCTGCGTAACTAAAACGCGCGAAGTTTTTGATCGCCAATTGCAATTTCAAGTTAGTGTTAACTTTCCACAAAATGCAATTTTAGCCGGTGCCGACACCGAAGTAATTACATTAAAATTAACTTCTGCGGACCCTGCGGTTATCGCAATCAATTCTTCAAACTCAATTTATAATTACGCCATTGCAAACCAATCCGTAAGCGGAGCCAGCATATTAGTTGATTTAGTAGTTGTGCCAAAATTCGATTTATCAAACGCAGGCCCAAGTACAATTCAGGGATTAAAAGTAGACTTCTCATCAACATATACAAAATTTCGCATCACTTTTACAGATACATTTAAATCTGCAAAAGTTGCTTCAAGTTATTCAATTGTTGTAACAGATGCCTTAACTGGAAATCTAATCGAAGAAATTGCGGCTAACAAAGCAGATGCTTCAGGCAAATCAGTAACCCGCATTACAACTGAATTAAACAAAAATACTAAAATTATTGCGACTGTAAAAGTTAAACGCATAAGTACCGCAATTGCCAACGGAGCTTTAGAATTTAATGTTGCGGGAAAAAATTAATTACTAAATTTTTTTCGCGATTCGCTTCTATAATTAATATAAAAAGCCGTAAGTTTACTACTTACGGCTTTTTATATTTTTAATTTACGGACAAAGTGGCCCTGGAGCGCAATCACTATTATCTTCCCAAAGTCCTGTGCTCGAATTACAAGTAAAACCTGGCCCGCATCGCTTTGGAGTACCCCCTCCACAACTGGGAGGTGGTTTAGGTAGAATACAAGTCTTTGCACCAGCAGCTAACCCACCAAACGCTCCATCTGAGCTTACAAGACTAATAGTATAGATAGCTGAACTGGCTATTGAAATTTGTCCGGTTTTTTTCAAAATAGTAACTAAAAAATCTCTTCGATTACTATTAGCATTTTGCTCATTTATTTTTTGCATTCAAATGCACCTTTTTTTTCTTTAAATTACTGTTTTTAATACTATTCGTATCAATTCCATATTTGAGCATTACCGAAACCATATCTGAAGTTGAAATTTTTTCAAACAATTCTGAATGAAGCCAATAATTTATTTTTCGATTAAGCTTAACGTCGGTAGAAACACTCCATAGCCACTCATGCACATAAATAAACGATTTTTGCAAACCATCTAGTGCTGACAGCGCGTTTCCATCAAAATTAAATATAATTTGATGCTTTCCAGATGAAAGCGCATGATCGACACGAAGAATGGCCTGCTGCAAATTCCCTTGGCCTTGATTTTGACATATATTTGGTGCGTATTCTAATTCCTGATCTTCAATATCAGGTAAATTAACACCAACCTCATTCCAAACATTTGACTGTGAATAATCTGAATAGTTTTTTAATGAATTAATATAAATTGAAAACGAATGACTCCACATCGGAAGCTTATCTTTCAACAGTTTCGAAATTCGCAGAAGTGACTCATCCAAATTTAAAACTTTGGATGATTTTAACTTATCACCAAAAAAGCTTTTCGCGAGAATATAATCTAAACTAACAACTCGATAAGAGTTCGAACAATAAAATATGAATCCACCATTACCAACTGTACCGCCAGCAGTATGGCCTGAAGATGCTATAAGCAATATAAAGGCATAAACTAAAATCTTCATAGCCCCTCCGTCGAATCTAATCGATAAAAGCAAGTATTTAATTGATAGACAGCTTTTGTTCCATTCGAACTAAATTTTTTATCAAACTTAGAAACAAATTTTTCAAAATATTTTTTTGCTTCTTCTGTTCGCGCCGAATCAAACGAAAGAGTCAATGCACGATAATCGCGTTTATCAAACGACTGATTCTCGATTGCCTCTATTGCTAAGCCTAATGTTTGCTTATGATATTTACGAATCCCCGAAGAAGAAATAGATGGAATCTCGTAGTATTCAGGAATCAGAATTCCCATTTTTTTTGTTTCGACAATAAGACCAATTTTTTTTAAATTTTTAATTGCATAATTTGCTTCCGTTTTTGATATCTTTAACCCTTTACAAATGTCAGTCAGTGTTACTTTATAGCTCCAAGACTTTACAAACTCAATAATTGCAAAATGATACCAATCTGATATTTCAAAAAAATCTTCTTCCTTTAAAATTATTTTCCCGCGAATCTGAGATTTTATTTTTACAGATGATGACGCTCTAACTTTATTTAAGAAAAGACTTTTTTTCGATTCGCTCCAGTCAAGCTTATTACCCAGCACTTTCGCTCTTGAAAAACTTAAATTCTTTTTTCCTTGAAACAAAAGCTTTAGAAAACCTGCTGACAAACCTAAAGATCTGGCAAAGGCCCGCTCGGAATAAGCTCTATATTCATTTTTTCTTTGGATATATTCATCTATCAGTAAATCAACATAATTATTTGGCATCACAAGCCAAACAGTCTCACGCAATAAACATTGAATCAATATTCTAGAAAACAGAGTGTTTTCTAGAATGCGACGCGTAGAAGTCGCCACTTTTTTTTAAAAAAAGGCATTCTTTCGCAAACCATAAATATTCCTTGCTCCTTTAACCAGAAAGTAATGAAATCTATTAATGAATTTTTTTCTAATTCTAACTATTTTTTTTATAACGTTCTCACTCAAAGCTCAAACTACGTCGAACGCCCAGACAAACATGAATACCTCAGCTTCAGAAAATTCAAAAATAAATGAATTAAGCAAAGAACTATTTATCATTTTACAAATAGAAAGCGCAGTCGCACAAAATTCAGAAGACGCTGAAAAATTACTGGTTCGTGCGCGCAAGCAAGAAAAGAACGAAGAAATTAATGTTCTAAATAAAAAAGCATTAGCCGTAGCTAGACAAAAATTTAAACTCAAAAAAGGAAGTTTTTTACAAAAAACAAATATTAAATTCTCGCAAGAAATAATGAAACGCTTTTCGTCAGCAGAACTAAAATATCTGGTCGAACTTTCGAAACACTCGTTGTTCCAAAAATATAAAAAATTTCTGCAGTCCGATGAATATTCCCAACTTGTTAGCCAACCCATCGTAGAGGCTTACAATCTTTTCGATGAATCAAAAAATGCATTACTTGCTGAGTCCAAAAACACAACCAAAGCAACATCATCGCAAAAATGACAGACTAGATTTATAGTCGAAAAGAATTACCCACAGACTGGAGTAGATCAAATTACAAAACTATTTTTGTTCAATTAAATAATGCACCATATGAAGAAACGGTTTTGCTCTTAAATCCGGTCAAACTCAGCAGGTGAAAATAGCACACCCGCAGGTTTGCCATTTTGAGCGATCAAGACAGGTTGCGAAGAATCGCCAATATGGTTTAGAATTGTAACCGCTGAATTTTTAAATTCGGTAAGGGTGATAATATCTTTGAAATCTTAAGAGCTTTCATAAATTCTCCGTATAACCTATCCTAAAAAAACAAAAGAGCAGCAAATGCTACTCTTTTGTTAATCATATTTTTTCAGTTTAAAAACTATCTTAACAGCAATAAAAAATCATTTTTCTTAGCTGTTACATCGTTTTGCAATTCTGCAATTTTTGCATCAAGTGGTGCGCGTTCTGCTGGTAAATTTTTGATACCTTGTTCTAAAGCAATTGCTCTTTGATTTAAGGCTGCTAATTCTACAGTTAGTTGATCAATTTTCTTTTTCATTAAGGCTTCTGTTGCTGCGCTTTT
The DNA here is from genome assembly GCA_049301055.1 of Pseudobdellovibrio sp. Classification (GTDB taxonomy): domain Bacteria; phylum Bdellovibrionota; class Bdellovibrionia; order Bdellovibrionales; family Bdellovibrionaceae; genus Pseudobdellovibrio. The sequence continues at coordinate 19,095 of JBAQKN010000039.1, forward strand.
TTCTATGCGAATTTGTGCTGCTACTTTCTGTCCTTGGGCATTTGATAAGTTTGACTGATCTGATGACAGCTGATTGGCTTTGCTATCAACAGCTGCTGCTTTGCGATCCCAATCGTTGGTTAATTTAAATTTTGCTAATTCACGGCTTAGGCGATCTATGTCTGAAGTTGCTTGACCAATTCTGGCTACAACAGATGGTCTTTCGCTTGAAAGCTGTGAACGTTCATTTTCTAAGCGTGGTAAGTCAGAATTTCGGATTCTAGTAATGCGATCTTGATCTTGGCGAACTTCATCTTGTTTTCGCGTTTCTTCTTTGCGGGCTTGATCTTCGCGATTTACTAACACTTCGTATTCGCGACGAACAGTGTAATCCACGTCTCTTTCGATCGAAGCAATCGCTGAACTTAGCTGGTCTCTGCGGCTTACTAGATTATTTAATAATGATTCTTTTTCAGCAACCGCTGAGTTTGCAACATTTAACGCTTGTTCTAATTGGCTGCAATCGGCTGCTGCAATAGTTGCAACATCACCAGGTAACGGCGGAGCTTCTGCAGAATCCTGTCCACTTGGACCTGGCACAATATGTCCTGATTCAACAATAGCTGTAATTTGAATAGCGCTAGCGTGGCATTGATTCAAATCATTTGTAATACGATTTCGTTCGGCACGTACTTGATTAAGATCTATTTGCACTGAAGAAATATTACCATCTACAGACGATTTTTCATTCTGCATATTGCGGTATTCGCCATTATTATTTAAACGACGATCACGTTCCCAAGAAACATTAAACTGATTTCTTTCTACTTCTGCATTACGTCTAGCTGTTGTTGCACGATCAAGTTCGTTTCGCTTCTGAGGCAGCCAATTCTCAAGACTTCTAGCTTCTGATTCAAGCGATTGTGCCTGCTGAGCAATTTCCTGAAGCCGACGATCAACTGCTGCTAATCGCGATTGGGCATCGCCTAACGACTGCTGCGTATTTTCAATATTACTAGTCAGGCGATTAAATTCTGGCTCTAACGGAGACAACACGGCACGTGCCGCATCGTAAGCTTTTTGAGCCGCTTGAACCTGAGCTACCAAGCCAGGTAATAACGAATCTATTTTTGCAATCTCATTTTTTGAATCCACTTGCTGTTTTTTAGAATCAGCTAAAGTTTTCTGACTATTTGGTAATTCTTGATTTGCAATTTGACTTGAACGACTACGATTCAAATTCAACTCATCAACCAGGGGTCTATATTTTGCTAAGACGCCTTCTAGTAATGATTTAGAATCTGACAACTGAGAAAATACAGAATACGAACTGAAATACAAAACTCGCAGCTGATTCGTTACAACGCTAGATAGCGCTGTTGGTTCAATAGTGCTTGAGACAGACCCTAAAAATTCATTTTCAAATGCTGCATTAACAATTGGTAAACCGCCATTACATCGCTTTTCCATTTCTGCTAAAACTTCTTTAAAGCCACGACCAGCAAATGAGAAATCAATTTCTTTTTTGCCACCCTTTGCGGTAATTGCGATGTCGTCTTGATTAGCTTTTAATTGCGCAATTAATAAAGATAAATTTTTTGGAACTCCCCAAAAACTTTCTTTTTTGCCATCTAAATCTGAAAATGAAATAACAGAAGATCCCGCTGGCACAGCCGCAACTAATCCTGTGCTACCTTTTTTATTATTTTGAATTCTCATTAACACTTCAACCGGGCTATTTATTTTATTTTTAACTTTAGAAATTTCAATAAAGTAATCTTCCGCACGAAATATGGCTTTATTCAAATCATGCATATAACATATTTCTGTATTATTGACTGTGGTTTCCCATAACGACCAATCGTGAACCCCAACAATTTGCGTGTCCGCGAAGGATTGTTCTGCAATAACAAAGGTTGCAATGAAAAGACTTTTCTTAAAATTAGTCGGTGTCATTTTAATCTCCTAAAGTGGTTGTGTTCGTACGCTTTAACCAGATAGCAACTATTGAACCAACACAATTCAGAGCCGCAATGGCACCTAACTATTTGAAATTCTTCTATGTTCCAAGACCTATGTCATGAAAATTGGAACAGTCTTCGAAGTTACGAAAAAAGCCAAATAAACTAATTTAATTTTTGATTTCCATAATCAACCAACTCATTAGCCCTTAATTGAATTTGCTTCTGTCTTTCTATTCTAACTTCATTTTCAGAATCTGCAGTGTTTCGTCGTGCAGATAAAGAATCAATGACTTCTCGAACTCCAGACTCTGTAAGATCGCCGCGACTCAAGGCTTGAGAAATAACATAAGTACAACTTTTTAAATCGATTGTCTTTTTAGACTTATTCAAAGAGTTTTCCAGATCCTGTTCAAATAAACATAAAGAAAGTTTTCTATCGTAATAGTCCTTAGCATTAGCTCTAGACTCAGCACGGTCATTTTTCTCTGCCTTAAATTCTGCGACAACTTGAGCTGCCAACTGTTCCGTCTCTGATAGCATTTTAGCGTGAACTGCCAAAGACATAGACATTAGACTTAAAATTGTGATTATTTTTTTCATAAGACTCCTTAAAATGGTTTTAAAATATTAACTGGCTGACTTTGTTCTTAATTTGCAAAAAGTAAGACACATTTTGTGGGTTCTTAAGAATCAGGCCGCGCATTCAGCTTTTCAAGAGTTAAATGTAAAAACAGCCAATAGTTACGGGCGAGTCCTTACTAGAGGCGGAACCCGATAAAGTTGTAACGATCCCCAGGTCCGTAAAGGTTGATCACAGTGAGTCCCTTTTTCGTGGCCTGGAATTAGCTTTTTTAAAAATTTTTGGATCTGTTTCACCGAGCGCAATCATTAGTCGTACATACATCATTTGCGTAAATGGACTATCCATTATCGCAAATGGTTTTGTGATTTCGGTTTCGACTTGCTTCAGATTTATATTAAAATTCTGAATACTTTGTTTAAGTTGATCTTCATTAGGAAAATCTTTGCTTTGAATTTTAAATAAACCTCAACCAGGGCGCCGATCTGTAAGTAAATTTGCTCTTCAGTTGGGTTCGAAGATAAATCTAATATAGCTTGTTTTTGTTGGAATAAGTTTTCACATTTTGAACCAGCAGCCTGAACACTAATCGATGTCATAACCACAAAACACAAAAGTGTAAAAGAATAGCCAAATCGACAATTACCGACGGCATTTTTTCAGTTATAGTTACTAGAATAGCTTTAACATTCATGCCGATAATGTATTGCAAATTTTGATCTTACGTATCGCTACACAACTGGAACAGTCTGCGAACTTAACTTAATCCCCGTTTGGCTTAAATCCACCAACACAGCAGTCATGATGACTCCTGCTTTTACGGCTTGATCAAAAAGTTTTTTATAAACTGGATCAATATCTTCTGCGACAGAAAAAGACTTGGCATCATTACGCTGAATTGTAAAAATTAATTCAGCCTTATGGCCTTGCCTTACTAAATCGGTAAGCTCTTGCAAATGCTTTTGCCCACGCGTTGTTTCGGCATCTGGAAATTGGGCCACTCCATCGCGCACTAGGGTTACATTTTTAATTTCTATGAAATGTTTTTTTGCTTTTGAATTTTCTAAATCACTTTCGTTAAAACAAAAAACGCCGTCTAAACGTGTTTCTTTAGAAATTTTATGTTCTGATTTGTAAAATGTGTATTCGCCCCAATGTTTGAAAAATGGTTTTTTAGCTTCAAAAGAATCTAAAATTGCTTCTTGTACAATGCGATTAGGCCACGACGTATTCACACCCACCCAAGCTTGATTATTGGCTTGAACGGCCTCTAGGGTGCCCTTTAATTTTCTTGCCGGATCATCGCTTAACGACAACCAACAGGCCTGCGGTTGATCTTTTTCGATCACCGATTTTAAACTTCCGGTGTTTGGGCAATGAATAGTTATGGCTATTTTCTTTTTGGTATCTTCGTCGATATATTCAACATCTGCAAAAAAACGTTTGTAGCGTTTTAGCAGCGTTCCTTGAATTAATTTTTTTGCAAATTTCATAGTATTCTACATCCTATTTGGAACTGGTATTCCTAATAACGCCAAGCCCTGTTTTAAAATATTTGCCGTTGCTGTGGCCAAGGCTAAACGTGCTTTTTTTAGCTCTTCCGTGTCGGCTTTTCCTATTGAACATTCATGATAAAACACATTGAACTTTTTGGCAGTTTCATACAAATACGTACAAATTAAAGCTGGCTTATAATTTTCAGAAGCAGATAGCACTACCGAATTAAAATTCATCAAATGCTGCATCAATTTAATTTCAGCTGCATGATCTAATAATGCACCATTAAACGAATGCATATCCGCTACTGCAAATTTATTTATGATCGATTGAATACGGGCGTAACTGTATTGAATAAATGGCCCTGATTCACCATCTAATTTAAGCCATTCATTCATATCAAAAACAATTTTTTTATTTGTATCCTGGCGAAGCATTCCGTATTTAATCGCACCTTGTGCTACGCAATCAGAAACAGTTTCGATTTCTTCTTTGCTCCATTCTACTTCGTAACGCGATAAATATTCAGTCTTCACATGATGTTTCATCTGACTTACTAAATGCATCAACGGAATAATATTACCTTTACGCGAACTCATGGCACCATCTGGAAGCTCTACAAAATTATATTGCAAATGAAAGCAGTTTTTAGCTTGCGAAAAACCCAATATATCTAACGCCTTAAAAACTTGCTTAAAGTGCAACGCTTGGCGCACATCAACAACATAAATTGATTTTTCAATTTTAAAATCTTCGAATTTACGACGGGCTAATTCAATATCTTTTGTCGCATACAATCCCGTTCCATCCGATTTTAACAACATACAAAAACCCAAATTATCACTGCTAAAATCAAGTCCAATAGCCCCTTGGGATTCAAACAACTTACCTTCTGCAAAATATTTTTTTGCCATTTTTACAGATGCCGCATCCACATCGGATTCCCAATACCATTGATCAAATTCAACACCCGCCCAATGATAAACTTTTTTCATCAGTTCAATCGACCAGCCACGTGTTTCTTTCCATAAATCATAAAACTGGCCTTGTCCGGCTTCTAATTGTTTTAAAATTTCTGTTAATTGCTTTTTATTGGTTTCATATTTTTCAGTTTTTTCTTCGTCTTCTAATTTTAAATTAGCTGACGAATACATTTGACCCAACCATTCACCACGTTCGGGATCATTTCTTTTTTCTGCCAAAACATCTAAGCCCACATGATTTTGAATATACCAAAGACACTTCGCCACGTGTGTTCCAACATCTCCAGGAAAAGTGGAACTGATAATTTCATTGCCTGAATAGCGCAACATTTTTACCAACGCATCCCCAAGACAAAGATTTCGCATATGTCCCACATGAATTTCTTTATGCGTATTTGGCTGAGAAAATTCGATCATGCTTTTGGGATTTTTTTCGGTCAGTTTTTGTTTAAATAATTCATTCGTTAAAGCGGGTTTTACAACTAAATTTGCTAAAGCTTCAGCTGAAAATTTAAAATTCAAATAGGGTCCTGCAACTTCAATCGATGCCACACCTTGAATACTTCCAATAATTGCCTTTAATTCGGCCGCAGCCATCGGGGGAGATTTTTTTAAAGCTTTAGCTAATAGAAAACAACCGTAAGCTAAATGGCCTAGATCCGTATTTGGCGGTTCAACCAATTGATTATAAATTTCTGTCGGAGTGACTTGAACTTCAGCATTTGCCGCCGCCAAAACCTGTTCAATTGCTTTTAACAACGGCGCCGTCAGGCTTAATCGTAAAGGCTCGTGTAGTAAATTCATATATCCTCGGATCTCTGTAGTTTTTATCGTAAATTCGAATACTATTTATTCTCACAAAATGGACCATTTTTGCAATGCGAAACCTTGTTAATTAATGCCAACGGCGTTAGAACTGAACACATCGTCCAAATTGATAATCTTTAACGAGGTTTTATGTCATCAGAAGTTGCTGTTGAAAAGAAACATACTCCAAAACCAGAATGGCTAAAAGTCAAAGCCCCCTCTGGTGAAAATTACACACGCATCAAAGGCATGCTTAGCGAATTAAAATTAGCTACCGTCTGCCAAGAGGCAAAATGCCCAAATATGGGCGAATGCTGGTCTGGCGGAACCGCCACTTTCATGTTGATGGGCGAAGTCTGTACCCGCGGTTGTCGTTTTTGCAATGTTAAAACCGGCAACGCTAAATTAGGTCTACCCCCTGTTGATCCATTCGAGCCAGAAAAAGTTGCTTATTCGATTGCGCAGATGAAATTAAAATATGTCGTTATCACCTCAGTTGATCGCGACGATATGCCCGATCAAGGCTCTGATCATTTTGCACGAACTGTAAAAACAATTAAAAAACTAGATCCCAATTTAATTGTCGAAATATTAACTCCTGATTTCTGCGGCGATGAAAAACTAGTTCATCATTTAGCTAATGCGTATCCGGATGTTTTTGCACATAACATCGAAACTGTTGAAAGATTAACTCCACGAGTACGCGACCCCCGCGCAAAGTATCGCCAGTCATTACGTGTTCTTGAAACTGTGAAAGAATTTGATTCCAGCATTTACACTAAAACTTCTATCATGTTGGGCTTAGGCGAACAGGATGATGAAATTCTTCAAACTTTAAAAGATTTGCGTGCAATCAACTGCGACGTTGTAACATTTGGTCAGTATTTACAGCCCACTGTAAAACATCTAAAAGTTATCGAATACATTACCCCTGAAAAATTCAAGCACTGGCAAGATGTCGCAGAAAGCATGGGCTTTTTATATGTGGCTTCAGGCCCCCTTGTGCGCAGCTCTTATCGCGCCGGAGAATTTTTCATGAAGGGCATCATCGAAAAAAAAAGACAGAACATTACTTTAACGACTGAACTTAATACGACAGACAATTCAGAAAGGAATTCATAATTATGGCAACAACAGATGTAAAACTTCCAGAACTTGGCGAGGGCGTTACCGAAGGCGAATTAGTAAAATGGCTTGTTAAACCAGGCGATTCAGTTAAAGCCGATCAAACTGTCGCAGAAATTATGACGGACAAAGCAACTGTCGAAGTTCCAACACCAGTTGCTGGCGTTGTAAAAGAATTAAAATTTAAACCCGGACAATTAATAAAAGTGGAAAGCATTATCTTAACACTTACAGGCGGCTTAAGCGCTGAAACCACAGCTCCGAAAACTATGGCTGCTGTAGCAACATCAGCAACCGTTGCAGCAATAATGACGAATAGCGCTCCTACTGATATCAAGCTTCCAGAGCTAGGTGAAGGCGTAACCGAAGGTGAATTAGTAAAATGGTTAGTTGCTCCAGGCGATTCTGTAAAAGCTGATCAAACGGTTGCGGAAATCATGACGGATAAAGCAACTGTTGAAGTTCCAACTCCGGTTGCGGGTATTGTGAAAGAATTAAAATTTAAAAAAGGTGATGTCATTAAAGTTGAAAGTACAATTTTGACGCTAACAGCAACCTCATCTGCAGCAACTCCAACTGCTGCTAGTTCCCATTCAACGAATGGTTCAAAACCTTATTCAGCTCCGGCTGCCGCTGCGGCAATTTCAATGCCTATGTCCGCATCTGCTTCTGTTGGAATTTACCCACCCGTTGCTGATTCCAAAGTATTAGCAACTCCAGCGACACGACGCTTAGCTCGTGAAATGGGAGTCGACATCAATGTGATGACTGGCACCGGATTAGCCGGAAGGGTTACTCGTGATGATGTTACCAATGTTAAAGGCGGAGCCGCTGTAATATCGCATGGTGCTGGAGCTGTAACTGCCGGAACACCAACCATGAATTTTCCAAAACCCGCATTTACATCTTCAAATGCAGCTATGGAAGAGCGCGTAGATTTAATTGGAATTCGCAAAAAAATTGCTCAGAATTTACAAATGTCTAAATCAATCATTCCTCATTTTACTTTGATGGATGAAGTGGATGTAACAGCCTTAGTTGCTTTGCGTGAATCACTTAAAGAGTATTCTGAAAAAAATGGTACAAAAATTACTTATTTACCATTTGTAGTAAAAGCATTAATTGCAACAATTAAAGAATTCCCAATGTTTAATGCATCCATCGATGATGCTGCTTCGCAAATCGTTTACAAAAAATATTTTAATATTGGTTTTGCTGCAGATACTCCAAATGGTCTAGTGGTTCCCGTAATTAAAAATGCAGATCAAAAATCTATCTTAGATATTTCTAAAGAAATTATTGATCTATCAAAACGCGCTCGTGATGGAAAATTAAAACCCGACGAAATGAAGGGGGCTTCAATTACAATTACGAACATTGGTTCTGTTGGTGGCACGTATGCAACTCCAATTATTAATCATCCGGAAGTTGCCATACTTGGTATGTATAAAATATCAGAAAAACCAATTATTAAAAATGGCCAATTAGCTGCAATTAAAGTTATGAACTACACTGTCACTTGTGATCACCGCTTAATTGATGGTGCTGTTGCTGCAAACTTTTTAAAATCATTTTTCTTAAAAATTCAAAATCCAGGTATTTTGATGATGGGGATGTCGTAAATGCAAAATTTTGATGTTGTAGTTATTGGATCTGGTCCTGGTGGTTATGTGGCTGCCATTCGTTCGGCTCAATTGGGTTTTAAAACTGCAATCATTGAGCGCGAAGCCATCGGTGGAGTTTGCCTAAACGTAGGCTGCATCCCTTCAAAGGCGATGATCACCGCAACACATATGTTGCATAAAGCTCAGCATGATTTTCCAACGATGGGTTTAAATATTAAAGGTGGCATCGAAGTCGACATGAAAAAATTAGTTTCATGGAAACAATCGGTTAGCGACAAAATGTCTGGCGGAGTAAATCAACTTCTAAAAGGCAATTCTGTAACCATTCTTAAGGGTTCCGCAGAATTTAAAACAGCTAAAGAAATTACTGTTAAATCAGCCGATGGTACTGATTCTGTTCAAGCTAAGTATTTTATTGTAGCCACGGGTTCAAGACCTATCGAAATCGGTGGATTCCCATTTGATGAAAAAGATATTTGTTCTTCAACGGGCGCATTAGCTTTTGATACAATTCCAAAACGCATTGTTGTTATTGGCGGCGGCTACATCGGCTTAGAAATTTCTTCCTACCTGAGGAAGCTAGGCACGGAAGTTACGATCATTGAAGCTCAAACAACATTATTAGCTGGGGTTGTTGATCCTGATTGCGCACAAGTTGTGACTCGATCTGCTGTCAAAGCTGGAATCAAAATTATTTACGCTGCCAAAGCAAAAAGTCAGAAAAAAACCAAAGATGGCTTCGAAGTTACCTACGAAGTAAATGGCAAAGACGAAGTTGTTAAAGCAGATAAAATATTAGTTACTGTTGGACGACGACCAAATGGCGACCAAACAAATTTGAAAGCCGCGGGCATTACAATTGATGAACGTGGTTTTATTAAGGTCGATGCTCAACGTCGCACGAATGTTTCTCATATTTTCGCAATCGGCGATATTTGTGGTCAACCTATGCTGGCACACAAAGCTTCCCATGAAGGCGTAATGGTTGCTGAAATTATTTCTGGAATCAATCGCGTTTATGACGCTAAGACTGTTCCTGCTGTTGTATTTACTGATCCAGAAATTGCAGCAGCCGGAATGACGGAAGCTGAAGCGAAAGCCAAAGGATACACAGATTTATTAATTTCTAGATTTCCTTTTGCTGCAAATGGCCGTGCAGTCAGCATGATCGAAACGGATGGTTTTATTAAAATGATCGCCGATAAAAAAACGCATGTTTTACTTGGCGTGCATATCGTCGGACCTGACGCTTCAAATTTAATTTCGGAAGCAGCACTTGCAATCGAAATGGGAGCCCGTTTGGAAGATGTTGCATTAACAATTCATCCACATCCAACTCTTGGCGAAACCATGATGGAAGCTGCAGAAGCAACATTAGGTCACGCCATTCACATTATTCAAAAACCACTTTCTTCGGCAACGAAGTCAGCACACGCGTAGGTTCATGTGTCTAGCGACACCGCTACAAAAATGATTTTCGAAGATTGGGGCTTGATTGATTACCAACAAGCCCTTAATCAACAAATTAAATATCTAGAAATAGTCGCTGGTGATGAATCCCATCCCGGTTTTTTAATTTTCTGTTCGCATCCTGCTGTTGTAACAATTGGTCGTCAAACTTTACCTGAAGATGTCTTTTCCTGGTCAGGACCAATAATCGAAGTCTCACGTGGTGGAAGAGCCACTTACCATGGCCCATCGCAAGTTGTTGTGTACCCTATTTTAAATTTAAAAAATCAACGCGCAGGTCGCGGTCCACAAGAAATTCGTGGATTTATTCGCGCGATAGAAAATGCGATTGTTTTAACTTTAGGAAAGTATGGCATCCATGCCCTAGGAAAAACCGTGGACGCTGATCAAAATGAAACCTCGCTAGAAGATACAGGTGTTTGGATTGGGCAAAAAAAAATTGCCTCTGTAGGCATTGCTGTACGCAAATGGATTAGTTTTCATGGGGCCGCTATCAATGTGGCTTATGATGAAAAAGCATTTAAGGGCTTAAACCCATGTGGCTATCAGTCATCAACAATGATTAGCTTAGAAGAACTTTTAAACGAAAAAGTTTCATTGCAAGATTTTAAAGATTTATTAAAACAAAATTGTTTGAACTTACTTTAACTTATTTTTTTTTGCAGCAGTAAAATAAATCGCGTGTATTCAAATGCCGAATCGTAAAAGAAATGTCCTTTGTGATTTTCAATAATTTGCCGCGATAGACTTAAACCAAGCCCTGTTCCATGTCCTTGCGGCTTTGTAGAAAAAAATGGATTCATCATTTTTTCAGCTATTTCTTTGGGTATTTTTTCGCCCGAATTAATAACTTGAATTTCATATTGAGATACTGCTTTTGTTAATTTTAATTCCATCCAAGCATCTGGCTGGCCGCCAACCGCATCGTAAGCATTACCAATTAAATTAACCAGGACCTGAAGAATTTCAGAACCCCTAGCCTCTATTTGATCTTCACGAGATATTTGCGGATCAATCGTTAATCTTAATTGCATTTTTTTATTTTCAAATCTTTCGGCGTATATTTCGACAGCTTCATCAACTATAGTTAAAATAGAAATTTGTGTGTACGGATCAACTTTGGCATTTCTAGAAATCGCTTTTGATGAATTTACAATTTTTTGAATACGCAAACTGTTCTTTTCGATCAACTGCAAATCGCTAATTAACTTATCCACATCAAAAGATTTTGGATCATCTATCAGCCTTTGAAGTAGCATTTGTGTTTTAATCTGCACAATCATTAATGGGTTATTAATTTCATGCGCCATTTCCGCAACCATCTCGCCTAATGCAGCCATCTTTGTTTGCGTTATTAAAGCTTCTTGAATTGTTTTTAAATTTCTTAGATCACTTCCATTAAATGCATAAAACATATCTTTCTCCTCTGGTCCCGTTTTTACAGAAAACACTCGAAGCCAAACAGGTATTTCGGACCCGTTTGATGGATTTGTAGAAAGGACTTCTCCTTCCCAGCCTTTATTAAGTCGCAGTCTTGGAATCACAATATCATGTATAAATTTTTTATCTTTTTCAGAAACGTAATCAGTAAAATACTTTGACCCTGGAACAATGCCATATACTTCTTGCCCAGCCTTATTCATATAGATTGGAACACCTGAACTATCCGTGAAGCCGAACAGATCCGCGGACGAATCTATCAGTGAAATCATTAAGCGAAATTGATTTTCTATTCTAGTATCCAATCAGATCCTTATGTTGATTTAATGCCCCAGCCCATCATAATAGTAGCTTCACCTTTAATTACAATTTCACCAGTTTGCTTTTTCCCTATAGTCGAAATTGTTCCCAACCCACGCGTTTTATGAAGCTTAGTTACTTCTAGCTCAAAAGTAACTTCGTCATTAATAAATACAGGGTTGGTAAACTTTAACGTCTGAGCTAAATAAATTCCACCGGATCCAATCGTCTCATTTAAACATCTAGAAATTAATGCAGCTAAAATCATTCCATGTGCAATTCGTTGTTTAAAACGAGTTGTCGAAGCATATTCGTCATCCATATGGATGGGATTAAAATCTCCGGACATTTCAGCAAATTGCTTTACCATCTTATCCGTTATTAAAAATGCTTTCGTGGCCTTAAAGCCAACATCTTTTTCTAAATCACTCATTTTCAGATTATCCTTTGCTTATAATATATTTGCAGCCAATTCAGCCAACGGAGAACGCTCACCTTTAGTAAGGGTTACGTGTGCGGCAATAGACTGACCTTTGAAACGTTCAACCGCATGAGTTAATCCAGAGTTTGCTGAATCCACATAAGGG
>JBAQKN010000040.1:0-4261 GCA_049301055.1 Pseudobdellovibrio sp.
CCCCAAAAGTGAGCTGGAACCTTAAAATTGATTTAAAAAAGCTCACTTTCTAAAAAGTGAGCTTTTTTGTTTTTAGCTTTTGGTAGTTTGAATATTCTTTTCTTCAGAGCTAACTTAATAGCATCAACATTATCTGCGTCAGCGACTTTATTTAACCAGGATAAGTTCTCTTTGATAATCATTCCGCAATCCGAAAATAGGATCGAATCATCTTCAACCGGAATTAGCAAATGTGTTTTTCCTAGTAACCCATTCAACGTTGAGTACTTCCATTCTTCACAAGTACTAACTAATTTTGAACGCACTGGATTTTGATACACATACTTATAGCAATTTAAAAAATAATGCTGAGATATCACTTCGCATCGATAGTAGCGTGATCCCCAAGTTTGGTTGCATCGGCCTGTATATCGATTCATAGCTTTGCTTGTTTCCCGCATAAAATGGCCAATAGCAATACCAAGAAGTTCGCTATCCGTTTTGCAAATTAAATGAAAATGGTTTGGCATCAGCACAAACGAGTGTATTTTAATCCCAAAAAAATGATGAATTAAATAAAGCTGTTCACTCATAATCTTCCAGACAAGATCCAAATTAAGATGAAAAGCTTCTTTATTATGGTGTCTAGCTGTAATGTGAAATGGATAATCTGAAAATTGGGGAGTATGAAGTCGTGCCATTTTCCTAAGAGATGCAAGAGTTGTACTAACGCTTAGCATCCCTAAAAGTGAGCTGGAACCTTTTCTTTTAACTTTTAGAAACCTAGAATGTCTACGTAGGTAATTCCGTGAGCTAAGGTTGATGAGGTTTTTGCGCGTTGGCCTTTAATAAATATTTTTCCACTTGAGAAAAGTTCTTTAAATGGAACGCGTGCAATATTTTTTAAATTAATATTTTCATTTTGTTCGCGAAGTGCTTTAAGCAAAACGCCATCTAATCTTTCACCAGATCGAGTCTGGGTAATGATGATACGAAATGAATTTGCAGGCTGAGCGGGTATGTGGTCTTGCATAAGATGTCTCCGTTAATAAAACCGAGTATGCATCCTTAGTAAGAGTAAGTCGATAGCTAAAAAATTCTTCACTGACAAAAAAATTGACAATCATGTAAGAGCTTCTTGATTAAGCGTGATTTGACAAAAAAAGTCGCATGTCATTTGTTTAATTATCTTAAGTGTTTTATAAGTCTCAATTAGGGGTGTTTATGAAAAAAGTAATGATAATTTTAGTTTTATTAAATTCTGTAAACCTTATCGCAGCATCAAAGAAACCTGCATTAACTAAAAAGACAGAAAATTATTTAACAATTAGTTCTGTCGAAGTGATTGATGATACCCAGAAATATCAAAGAAACTTTGATGATATAAAACATCGTTATCAATCTAGCCGAATCATGTCTGCCCCGATGAGTACAAGTTTAGCTATGCCTTCATTCAGCAAGTCTGCTTCTGGAATTGAGACTTTAGATGTCGCTGATATGGCATTAGATAAAATAATTAATTTAGGTCAAAAAGTATGGACAGTTGTCGAAAAAGGACAACCAAGGATGAGTTACCAAAATACAGTAGCTAGCGCTTTGCCAGAAAATGCTAAAAGCTGGAATGATTTAGAAAACTGGAAAGAGCCTCAAACTAAAGTTTTAAGTGTCGCCTATAAAAACTTTTATGGTGTCGAAGTGGTTCGATTTACTTACCGAATTATTCTAGTAGCCGGTGGGGATGTTAATGGTGTGGGTAGCTACATTGGTTATGCAGCTGTTGAACCAATTAAAATGACAACAGCTTATTTATATACATTTAATGCTGAAGCGGCAGTCATGAATATTTCAAACAAAGGAACTCATGCAAATCCTTTAGCTGGAATGGTTTTGACCGTTCGATGGAATGTTTCAACTCTTGTTAAGAAAACATTGGGGTCTCATACTTTTTTTCTTGATGGAACAGGTCGCATTGATAATGCAGAAATTGCTGAACTTCAGTAGTTAAATAATTATTTACTTGAATGGCTGAGTCGTTTGATTATTTCAAGCTCTTGTGGGTTTGGATCACGATTTTTTAAAAGTCTAAATTCTTGAATAAAATATTTAGATTCTTTTTCTTTAGCTAGTACATGATAATCTTGATTGGCGGCCTCTTGAGATTGCTTAAGCATCGGAGTAAATAAAGCAATGGCTTGAGTCTGTCCCTTTGCTTCCAAGTCTGTGTAAGTTAGATACCCATAAGTAGGGGCTCCTAAAAATAAAGCACTAATTAGCGCCCAATTATATGCGGAAGAAAAAACATTGAAATAATGTTTTCCATTAGTTTGCACTAAATAGGGTGCAACTAGATCGCGTGTGTTGTTAACACCCTTCCATAGCACTTCAGCAGCAATATCCGGGGGAAGAATTGCACCATTCATCTTTGGCATGCTAAACAGAGAATAAGTCCATCGAAAGTAAATATCTTTAAATGGCATCATGATTAAATCAAAAATTTTTAATTGCAAAGAAGTCGAAAGATTTGCGTCATTGAAAAAGTAGCCCTCTAGGCCATCAGCTAGTAATGAGTGCCTAGCTTGTTGATAAATTATATAGTCAGATTTGCTTAAGTTTTTTATTACTTCAGAATTTGTTAAGTAAGATAATTTTTCTAATTTTTTTGCAAAGTTTTCGAATTCATAGCGATCCCAATTTTCAGCTGTCTTTAATTTTTTTAATAAACGATTTAGGTTGAAAGCACGGTAACGAAGTTTTAATTGCTCTGAAAATTGCTTGTCTGCTAAATCAGGCTTTAGCGCCTGTGATAATTCTGCATTAAATAACTTGTTATTCGAGGTGGCATTTAATTCATCGATTCGTTTTGCGAAGTGCAGGGATGAATTTTGAATTGGCATAAATAAATCAAAACAGCGAAGCTGAGCTTCGCTGTTTTGAAACATAAAAATTGAAAATAAAATTGCAAATATTTTCAAATTCATTTTAGTTACTGACCTTTGCGTTCGTTGATTTCAGTAGCTAATTTGTTTTGCGTAATATTTAACTGAATAAGTGTGGAATCAATAATTTTTTTAGACTGCTCTGAGCTAAGTCCAACAGTCATGCTTAAAATATCTGGTATACCCATTGCTCCGGCTGTTCCATAAGCAATTGGTTTTTTTGAAACCTCAGCAATTTTTTGTGTGCCTTGTTGAATTTTTGGCAAAATATTTTTTAATAGACCATCTGTTTCTGTAGCAATTTTTGGATATACGATATGAAGAACTAAATATCCAACACTTGCCATTAAAGCCATATCTTGGCTTCCGCCTAGATTCTGAACTAGACTGTCAAAGCTGCCTTGGTTTTCAAGAAGTTTAGCGCTAATTCCATCCAATGAGCTTGTGATTTTTTCTAGTTCTGGAGTAAGAACGCCAGATTTTGTTAACTCTTTTGATGTTTCAAAAATAGTTTTACTAATTTGCTTTGAATCTAATCTATTTTTTTCTTTATACATTGTAATGACTTTATTTAAAATTAATGAAGCTGTGCTAATTGCTAAAGTGATTTTTTTCACTTCTGCATCATTTTTTAAATGAGAATGCATTGTGTAAGCTGAAATGGCAACCAAGACTATTTGTATTTTGTTTGCATAACGAAGTATCTTGTCAGATTCATTTGAAGAATCCATAGATTGCAATTTTTGAATCAACGATTGAACAGCAACTAAAGTTTGTTCCATTTCAGCAGTCGTTTTATTATGAGCTAGTTGTAGTAATTGATTGATCTGTTCATCACTTAAAGAACTTGAAGTTTCAGTACTTGCTTTTAAATCCCCAGCAGCAGTCGATGCCAGTGCCATTTGAAATGAATTTAATAGTAATGTTGATGAAATTACCAGTGCGATAACTTTTTTATTCATAAGATCCTCTGTGTTGGGGTTTATATTTTATTTCTTTCGATTAAATACTATGCCATTTTGAGACCAGCATACAAACGATGTGGTTGAGCTGTTTTGTATTTTTTAGACAAAGCGCCGCAAATTGTCTACAGGTGTGTCAGTTTGAGACGATTCAATTTTTTAAATAAAGTTTTATTATTTTAGACCGATAAGTTAAACAACTACCGACTTTAAATCTAACTCTATAGTACGTTTATATGGAAGAGGGATTGGAATTATGAAATTTAATAATGGATTAAAATTATTTTTTCTTATTGGCGGAATTGCTTTTTCTGGATGTAAAGCGAAAGAAACTTCTGTTACTTTTATTGCTCCGAATGAGGTAGCTCCAGTATTGGATACGAC
>JBAQKN010000041.1:0-9118 GCA_049301055.1 Pseudobdellovibrio sp.
ATAATTTGGTAATCCGATGATAGATTCGTGACCTGATGGGGGCATTTGGGGGTCCTTTTGTTAAAACGTTTCGTAGTAAAAACATTCTAACAGATTCCCTGACTGCCCCTGTCATTGATGGAGAACCCCGCAAGCCCTTCTCTGAACCAGCTTAGCGCTTCCAACTCTTAAAGGTGAAGAGCCCATCGACTTCATTGTATCAAATCGGACTTTCGGATTTATTTTCAGTAATTTGCTTCTGAAGATCGTCTGATTTTTGCTGCTGTTCTTTAGCTTTGCGAGCTAGCATTTCCTTTTTGCGCGTTCTTGAATCATGGATCCTTCTAGTTGAGTAAACATGAGCACTCGCAAATGAGTTACCTTCCAGTCGAAAAGGAGTTTTGTATGCCTCAGTAAAACGATAGACTGAGTGGCAGGCAATACAGCTATTCATCGTGCTGCTCAATTGCTTAATTGTAAGTTCTGGATTTCTAAGCTTAAGGGCATCCTCGGCGATTTCATCAAACTTTTTACGCGTATCAAATCCCAAAGCTTTCATTGCGGCAGGAAGTTTGCGAAACAACGACGCCGGCGTGTCCGCTTCGGCAGACATTCCAGAAATTTTGGCAACTCTGTTAACTTCTTCAAAATTTTTTGCAGACACGGCTTCTAGGATAGACTGAGTGCTCTGCAACCAAGTTCTCATCTCGAGCAATAATGCGTTACGCTCATCCTTTGTAAGCTGGACTGCTAGTCTTCCATCTTCAGACGGCTTAACTTCACCTACTGTAAATTTATAAGAAAACACAGCAACGATAATGGACAAAATAAAAACTAAAGACCAACTTACCTTACAATTTTTCATAATTTGCTCCTGACGTGAAATAATATTAGTTCATCCAGACCCTCTAATAAATTCTATTTTTGATCTGCCAAATTTCTTGATTATAGAATTAACTCGAGGTCCGTTACTCATTTACTTAATAAGAAGCAATCGAGAATCTTCGATAGCTTTTACCTCGTGCTCAATATCTGCGGGGATTTCAAAATAGCTTCCAGCAGAAATGATCCTTGTTTCAGCTTCTATCGAAAAGGCCACAGAGTTAGCTCCATTTTCCTATCTATTGACTTACTCATGCCCCCTTATCTCATATTTAGCCGAGATATACATTTATATTGTATTTTTATACAATTGTATATAATATTTATTTATGAGCGCAAAAGACGCAATATACACAGCAGCAATAGAACTTTTTTCAAAACGTGGTTTCGATGGGGTTTCCATAAGGGATATCGCGACCTTGGCCAACGTACATTTTGCTAGTATTCGGTATCACTTTGGGGACAAAGAGGATCTATATAATGCCTGTATTTCAAAGCATGGTGAAAGTCGACTTGTGTCGGCAAAACGATTTTTGGATGCAGAGCCTAAGAGCGTTGAAGATATGCGCCTTCGTCTAGGATATGCGATTGATGACGTATTCCGAATTCACAATGAAAATCCATTTCTAACAAAACTGTTACTGCTTGAAGTCGAATCAACGGATCATCGAGCGGATCTCGTACTAAAAAAGACAATGGTTGCAATGACAGCAACCTATGCCCAATTTTTCAAGATTTGCCAAGAAAAGAAATTTATTCCCAATAATTTAGATCCGCTCTTTTTGACTCAATCACTAATGGGCATCTTGCATCATTTTATGAGGACAGAATCAACCAGAGAGCGACTGCTATCCCACAAAAAATTAAAACACAACGATAGCAAAGAACTTATGGTTGAAAACATACTTACTTTATTTCTTGGAAAGAAATAAGAAAATGGAGAATCCTATGAAAACTGTTTTTACTGCAATAACGATAACCCTTTTGTTAAGTAGTGCTTTTGCCACAGAAAACCATCACGGACATAGCAAGCCCATAGCCAAAGGAAAAAGTGGCCATTCAAAAAGCTCACTGGTCTTAAACAATGGAAAAAAATGGCCCGTTGATCAGGACATGAAGGAAAATATGGGTGCAATTTATCAGCAGTTTAAAATCTTTAGTGAACTATCAAAATCGAAAAAGTCTACAAATGAAGATGCTCATAAGCTGAGTGCAGTTATCAATGCTTCCGCTAAAAACATAATAAGTAAGTGCAAAATGGAACAAAAACAAGATGAAGCTTTTCACGTTTTACTTGTCGAATTGTTCGCGGTGGCTGCTGACTTAGAAAAAACAGAAAAAGTCGAATCGGCCCTGGAAAGCCTTGCTCGAACGTTAAAGAGTTACACCAAATATTTTGATCATTCTCTTTCAATCTAGCTAGCTCACAAAATGGAGGACCTATGGAAAACACGAAAAAAATGAAACCTAAAAGGCCACTTTTAATAACCTTGTTATCTATCGTTGCCACTCTGTTCGGAATTGCGACCATAAAAGAAGGTGGGACTGTTCTCTTTACTGAGGCCGGCAATCAAGGCGCGGGGAACTTCGTCCCATTTGTCTTATGGTTCAATTTTTTTGCAGGCTTTGCATATATCCTTGCCGGTATTATGCTTTTTAGGCTGAAAAGTTGCTCTCGAAAACTTTCGTCTGTAATTGCGATCGCCACAGTCATTGTATTTATGATTTTCGGAGTCCATATTTTAAACGGAGGCGCCTATGAACTTCGAACGGTTGTTGCTATGACGCTTCGATCTGGAATATGGATAGCCATCGCACTTTTTTCCTTAAGGGCAGAAGTACTTAAACCAATCGATTGCAAATGCTAAGCAGGGGGCAAAAAATGAAATGCTTTCTGATATTAGTCCCTTTGTTCGTTTACACAAGTGGGGCCGTCGCCAAAGACAATGAGGCTCCACTGACCCTATCCACAGTCGAGCGTCAGGCTTTAGATTCATCATTTAATGCAAAGACGATAAATGCCGAGCTGGAAGCGGCTCAAAATAGAGCTGAGGCCCAGCATTCCCTTCTATATCCAAAACTCACGCTGGAAGGAACCTACAAGTATATTACGGAAGTGCCCACTCTCAAATTTCCTGGAGGAGCTACCACGCCTTTTGGCGACCATCAAAACTATTCCATTGGTCCGATATTAACGTGGAACTTTTTGGATTTTGGTTCAACGAGAAAATTGGTAGGTGGGGCAGAAGCATTAAAAGCCTCAAAAGAAGCTGAGAAGCATTTAATTAACAGACAAGTACTGCTCGCAGCTCGCTTAGCCTATTTTAAAATTCAGCATAGAGCCGAGCAACAAAGGTTAGTGACAGACTCTTTAAAACTTGCGGAGTCTCAACATAGAGACATTCAAAATCGAAAAAATATCGGTTCATCAAATCGGATAGACTTACTTGCGGCACACAAAGAAGTATTAAATTT
The DNA here is from genome assembly GCA_049301055.1 of Pseudobdellovibrio sp. Classification (GTDB taxonomy): domain Bacteria; phylum Bdellovibrionota; class Bdellovibrionia; order Bdellovibrionales; family Bdellovibrionaceae; genus Pseudobdellovibrio. The sequence goes on from JBAQKN010000041.1 coordinate 3,337, forward strand.
AAAACTTCAATCTCGCCAACTACAATCAGATCTTTCTTCGGATTTAAGAGATATTTATGCACTTATTGGTCGCAATGAATCATCACTCGCTCCAGGCCCAGGCGGGATTGACCCTATTCAAAAATCTTTGGTCGCTCTCGGTAAATATGAAGAGGCTTATCTGAGCGATAATGGGTTAAGCCAACACCCCCTCCTGAAAATGCATTCCGCCACCGCCGAGTCGCTTCGTTTAACATCAGAAAGCTTCAGCGCAAATACACTTCCAAAATTGTCGCTTTTTTTAAAAACATCGATCGACTATCCAAATGGTCCCATTTTAGAAAACATCAATCAAAATACAGTTGGCCTCATTCTAAGTATGCCGATTTATGAGGGCAGTCGGTCCTCAAGCGAGGCCGCTGAAAAACAGAACTTGGCCGTCGCAAGCGATAACCGTCGAGAACAAGCCCGAATAGATATTTATCGAGATTGGCAAAAAGCCAAAGACCAACTTAAGGGCCTTCGTGATAAGCGTGAAATTCACGACGACTCAGTAAATGAAAGTATCGAAAGAGCAAAATTAGTCTATGGATCGTATCGCGCTGGGCGGTCGAGTTTCTTAGAGGTTCAGAGCGCAAATCTACATGCTCTAGAGGCAAAAGTACAAGCCACAACTAATGATGTTCAAATTCTAATTCAACTGGCCTATCTGGCAAGTATCTCTGAGGAGCAATAATCATGAATTCGAAAAAGCCTTTCAATAAAAAACTTTTAATTCCGATTCCGTTGATCTTGCTTGCGGTCATTGTTTACCTGGTTTTTGGACGAAAACCAGAATTCCTCTATGTTGGAACTGTCGAGGCGACAAAAATTGACATCTCGTCTCGAATCTCTTCCGTAATTTCCGCATTTCCCGCGAGTGAAGGTTCTAAAGTAAAAAAAGGCGACCTTCTTGTTCAGATGGCCTGTGAGGATATTAAGCTCAGCTTAGATTCAGCTAAAAAAGATTTTGAACGCGCCGAAAGACTTTTTAAGCTAGGCTCCCTGTCTCAGGAAAATTTTGATCACCTCAAAACAAAAAAAGACGAATCTTCTTTAAAAATGGATTGGTGTGCAATTAGCGCTTCGAAAGACACCTCCGTTCTCAACACCTACCGTGAGGAGGGTGAATACGTAAATCCAGGAACCAAACTTCTCACGTTGGTTAATCTGTCTGAAGTTTGGACCGTTATTTATGTTCCGCAGCTCCTTCTCTCTCAGATATCGACAGGAATGAAAGTGACAGGCTTTCTGCCGGAGCTAAACATGCGTCGTTTTGAGGGCAAAATCTCCTCTATCAGCGATGCCGCCGAATTTACGCCAAAGAACGTTCAAACTCGTGAAGAACGAACACGATTAGTATTTGGAGTGAAAATAACATTTATAAATCCTGATGAGCTGCTAAAGCCAGGTATGTCCATAGAAGTTAAGCTGGAGTAGAAATGCAACAGAACAGCATTGGAATCAAAGTTCTGAATATTAAAAAAAAACTTGGTATCAACCAAGCCCTCAATGGAATTTCCATAAATTTTGAAGAAGGGCTTTTACATGGCGTCATTGGTCCAGAAGGTGCTGGAAAAACAACGCTCCTAAGAACTCTGCTCGGTCTCCTAAAACCGGACCAAGGGGAAATTCAATTCACAAATCGCGGTGATTTAATTCAGTACAAAGATATTCGTTCGTCAGTTGCCTATATGCCACAACAGCAAAGTCTTTACGCTGACCTTTCAATCTCTGAGCATCTTGATTTTTTCTGTGACCTTTATCAAATTCCAAGTGCCATTTATCAAAAACGTCGAGAAGATCTTTTACACATTACTCGCCTTGACAAGTTTATTGACCGACCTGCAGGAAAGCTATCCGGCGGGATGTATAAAAAACTTGGTCTGATGTGCGCATTACTTCAATCGCCATCGGCAATTTTATTGGATGAACCCACAAATGGAGTCGATCCAATAAGTCGACGAGAATTCTGGGACTTACTGTATCGCCTTTCAAAAGAAAAAATACTCATCATTTTTGCCACCGCCTATATGGACGAAGCTGAACGCTGTGATCGCGTCCATGTTTTATCGTCAGGTTCTCTCATCGCGGAAGGAACTCCACGCGGTATTCTAGAGCAAGAAAATGTTAAAAACTACGATGCCCTTTTTTTAAAAAAGACCACTGAAGGTATATTGTGAAAAACCTTAGTACGGTTTCGGTCGATGTATCAGAACTCACAGTAAAATTTGGCGACTTTATTGCTGTTAACAACATTTCTTTCTCTGTGGGTACAGGAGAAATCTTTGGATTTTTAGGGGCTAACGGCGCCGGAAAGACAACAACTATTCGCGTCTTGTGTGGTCTCTTGGTCCCAACCTCAGGCCGGGTTCAAATTTCCGATATCAGTTCTGAAGAAGGTAGTGAGGCGATGAAATCCAAAGTAGGCTATATGTCGCAAAAATTTACGCTCTACAATGATTTAACTGTCGACGAAAATTTCGCATTTACAGCGAGTCTCAGAAAGCTGCCCAGATTAACCCTAAAGAAGCGGAAAGACGAGCTCCTCGAATTTATCAATTTCTCTAAGCCTACAAACACATTAGTTCGGGATCTTCCAGGTGGAATCAAACAACAGGTCTCACTGGCAGCTTCCATTTTGCATGATCCTGAAATTATATTTCTCGACGAGCCTACAGCCGGCGTAACACCAGCTGCAAGAGCACGGTTCTGGGCGCTTATTCGAAAGCTCTCTGGTAACGGAAAAACCGTTTTTGTAACGACTCACTATATGGATGAGGCTGAGCAATGCGGACGGATCGCACTTATGCGAGCTGGTGAAATCATCGCTCTTGATAGTCCAGAGAATCTTAAGAAGAATACCTTTCCTGATTCGCTCTTCGAACTTGATCCCAAAGGCGATCTTCCTGAGGACATTTTGAGACGCCTTCAGACCCATGAGGCCATTGGTTCTATTGACAGCTATGGGATGCGGTATCACTTAACAATCCGTGACCCTTTAAAATGGGAAAGCCTTCGTGGGGACCTTTCGTCCTCATTCGCAATTCGGGAAATTCAACCATCACTCGAAGATGTTTTCATTCGCTTGGTTGAAGGAGCTGCGAGATGATTTTTGAGTTCAGCTTAAGAAGAGCCCTTTCAATAGCGAAAAAAGAGAAATTTCACATACTGAGAGACCCATTTACACTCACGATGGCAACAATCCTTCCTGTTCTTTTAGTCCTTATTTTTGGATTGGCTATTGAGTTTAATGTTAAAGATATCGGACTGACCGTTCATGATTCAGACCGCACATTTGCATCTCGCAAGCTTGTAGAGGTTTTCTCAAGCTCACAATATTTTAAAATAACTCAAAATCAAAGTTCTACAGAAAATGCCATAAATAATCTTGATTCTGAGAAATCAAAAGCAATTTTAATCATTGAACCCGATTTCGAGCACAGCCTTCTTTCTGACGGAAGTGCAAAAGTACAATTTTTTTTGGACGGCGCGGACAATTCGACTGCTGGGGTTATTCTTGGGTATCTCGGAGGGATTCAACAGGCCGCAGCTCTGAAGCTTACGGGACAGGAGGGTCAGCCATTCATTCAATTAAAAACTCGGTATCTTTTTAATCCAGAACTCAGCAGTCCGTGGTTTGTCGTTCCAGGCCTAGCCGTCGTTGTTATAGCTATTCTTTCAATTCTATTAACTGCCCTAACTGTTGCGCGAGAGTGGGAAAATGGCTCAATGGAGCTTTTACTTTCAACTCCCGTTCAACCTCTTGAGATAATCATAGGCAAACTTATACCATATACAATAATAGGTTTGGCTGCTGTTTTACTTGTCGTGTCTGTTGCGATTTTTGGATTTAAAATTCCTTTCGCTGGAAATATCTTTTTATTTGGATTCGGAAGTTTGGTTTTTCTTATCGCATGTTTAGCGCAAGGGATGTTGATTTCTGTTTTAATCCGTACACAACAGCTCTCAATGCAAGTTGCGATGATTACAGGCCTACTTCCATCGCTTCTACTCTCCGGGTTCATTTTCCCCTTAGAAAGCATGCCCATGGTATTTCAGAACTTTACATCTATTTTGCCATCAAAGTGGTTTATGATAATAAGTCGGGGAATATTTTTGAAAGGTGCTGACCTAGTCGATCTTAAAATTCCATTTTTTGGTCTATTTATTTTGAGTTCAATTCTAATTGTCACGGCTACTAAAAAATTCAAAAAGGATCTCGAACCATGAACCTTTCAACTTTTGCAACCGTCATTGGTTTTTTAAGAAAAGAGTTTTCTCAAGTGTTGCGTGACCCACGGATGCGCATAATTCTTCTTGTAATTCCCGTGATGCAAATGGCGGTATTTGGACTTGCTATCTCTACGGAAGTTAAAAATATAAAACTCGGCACCGCCTATAACCCAAATGATACTATTCTAAGGCGCATTGAAGAAAGAAGTTTTTCTTCAAAATGGTTTATACCAGCAATTGGCAGGGGGACCTCTAATGACGCGAATGCTGACCCCCTTGAGCAAATTCGCTCTGGTCGGGCTGATGTTGTTTTGATATCTCCCCCAGGTGGCCTTGCAAAGGCCATCGAGCGCGGCGAGCGTAGCGTTCAACTTTTAATAGATGCATCAAATGTTATCCGTGCACAAAGTATCGAACGTTACATGCAATCAATCATCAATGAAGTTCTTCGTGATGATTTTCATTTGACGGTAACTTCACCTGTTGTTTTCGATGTGCGAATTCTCTATAATCCCTCTCTTGAGAGTGCCATTTTTATGGTACCAGGGACTATGGCGATGATTCTATGTATTGTGACTATTCTTCTTACGAGTATGTCCATCGCAAGAGAAAAAGAAATGGGAACATTTGAAATGATTATTTCAGCTCCGGTCAAAACCTGGGAGGTCCTTCTTGGAAAGACGATACCGTTTATTGTAATCGGAATGATTAATGCCGCCTCGATATTCATGTTTGCTATTTTTGTTTTTAAAGTGCCGATGAAGGGATTTTATTGGCAACTTGCCATTGCAACCTTTTCATTTATTGTGACGACAGTTAGTATTGGAACATTAATTTCAACGTTCGCCAAAAACCAACAGCAGGCGATGATGGGGGGATTTATCTTTTTGTTCCTCTCAAATCTTCTGGCTGGGATTATGTTTCCTATTGATAATATGCCCCTATTAATGAAAGCTGCTGCTTATATGAATCCGATGACTTATTTCGTCAGACTTATTCGGAATATTATGCTTAAAGGCGGATCTCCTGAGCTTATTTGGAGCTACATTGGAATCTTATTCCTAATGGCAGTTTTAACGGCGATAGTAAGCTACAAACGATTTCATCATACATTGGACTAGCACTATGCTAGTACGTTTAAATTACTTTAATCTAATGGGTCTTCTACTTTCAGTTCTTTTTTCAACCAACGCCTTTTCTAGTGATTCTGAAGAATTCAAATTCCCAAATGAAACTGTGGTTGAAAGTGAAAAACTAATTCTCAATGGCCAAGCGATTCGAAAAATGACAGTTTTTAACATTAAGGTGATGATTGTCGGTCTTTATTTAAAAACAAAATCTGATAATTCGGAGCAGATTCTTTTAAGTAAAACTTTAAAGCAAATTCAGATACGATTTCTAAGTGGAGAATTTCACTGATCGGAGCCACCCAGTTTCACGTTTGGGAGCCACTTCGGATATAGAAAAAGTTTTAGTGATTTAAATCCTTACTGTCAAGTTTCTTTGCTTTTACTTTTCGATAACTTTC
>JBAQKN010000042.1:0-117702 GCA_049301055.1 Pseudobdellovibrio sp.
TTCTTTTTATTTATTCGTCTTCTAGCTCATCGTCACCGACGACACCTAGGTTGTATTTTTCAATTCGATAGCGCATAGAACGAAAAGAAATCTTTAATAATTTGGATGCTTTCTTTTTTATGCCGCCCGCTGAATGAATTGCCTTAACTAACAATTCTTTTTCAATTTGGCCCATGACTTTATCTAAATCCAAACCGTCTTCGCCTACATCGATTTCGTGACTCGAAGCCATTTTTCTGCCCGATGAGGTATTTACCATCGGCGGAAGTGATTCGGGCAAAACTGTAGAACCAGCTTCTAATGCGACTGTTCGTTCAATCATATTTTCTAATTCACGAACGTTTCCTGGATAATTATATTTTTTTAAAACTTCCATTGCCTCTGTAGAAATTGATGAAATAGCTTTATTTAGTTTAGCATTATATTTTTTCAAAAAGTGTAATGCCAATAATGGAATATCTTCAGAGCGTTCACGTAAAGCTGGAGTTCTAATTCCGATAACATTCAAACGATAATATAAATCTTGTCTGAATCCGCCCTTTTGAACCATCTCCTCTAGATTTCTATTTGTTGCCGCTATAATTCGTACTTCTACCTTCATATCGTCAACTGCACCCACACGACGAATAATTCGTTCTTGAATAGCACGAAGTAATTTTACCTGAATTGAAAGTGGTAATTCACCAACTTCATCTAAAAACAAAGTTCCGCCATCTGCTACTTCAAATAAACCCGCTTTGTCTGCAATAGCCCCAGTGAAGGATCCTTTTTTATGACCGAACATTTCTGATTCCATTAAATTTTCCGGAATTGCGCCACAATTAATCGTTACAAAAGGTTTGTCTTTCAAGGGCCCATTATAATGTATTGCCTTGGCTACAACCTCTTTACCTGTACCAGATTCACCTGTTATTAAAACATTTGTTGGAGATTGGGATACACGTTTAACTAAATCAAAAATCGCATGCATTGCTGGAGAATTTCCGACCATATTTTGGAAAGAATATTCTTTAACTAATTCTTTTTTTAAAACGCGAACTTCAGTTTCTAAATTTTTAGATCTAAGTGCATTCTGAATATTTAAACGAACTTCATCAATTTTAAAAGGCTTTGTGACATAGTCGTAAGCCCCTATTTTCATGGCTTCGACGGCTGTTTCGGTGGTACCGAAAGCCGTAATCATCATAAAAACAATATCCGAATAGGTATCTTTAACGAATTTTAAAAGTTCGATTCCTGTCATATTCGGCATTTGCATATCCGAAATCACCATATCGAAAGTTTTTTTCGTTAACATTTCTTTGGCTACTAATCCATCTTCAGCAGTAGAGACTTCATAGCCTTCTTTTTTTAGCATGATCTCTAAAAATTCGCGGATAGATTCTTCATCATCAACTACTAAAATTCGCGATTTCATAAACTTCCTCTTTCTTTATTTCGACGCTAAAGCATCGAATTTTAATGACCCTTTGTAGGGAATTTAATTTTAAATTCTGTTCCAATGTTTTCTTCACTGTTCACTTCAACTACTGCACCATGAGATTCTAAAATCTTATGAGTCATAGCCAACCCTAAACCAGTACCTTTTGCCTTTGTGGTATGAAATGGTTCAAATAATCGTTTCTTAGTTTCTGGCTTCATTCCAGAACCATTATCTTGAATCGACACAATAACATCGTCATTAACTAAACTTAAAGATACACTAACTTTGCGATCTGGTTTACTTTCCGTTGCCTGAACAGCGTTAATAATCATATTAAGAAATGCTTGCTTTAATTTTTCAGAAACACCAAAAACTTTTTGCTCTGACAGTTGCAGACTCCACTCAATATTTCCAGAATAACGAGGATTTAATTTTACGTTTTGTACTGCTTCCTCAAGCAGAACTGCTAACTGGACCAATTGATTTGGTTTTTGCTCTGGTTTTGCATAATCTAAAAACTCGGTAATCAAATTATTTAACCGATCAATTTCTTTTAAAATAATCTTCATTAATTTTTTTTGATCATCATCTTGAACATCAACAGAAAGCAATTGAACACTTCCACTAATACCCGCCAAAGGATTCCTAATTTCATGAGCAATTCCTGCAGCTAATTGACCAATTGCCGCTAACTTTTCTTTTTGTTTTAATTCGGCCTCTAGTTTACGTAAATCGGTAACATCTTTAATCAGTGAAATATTTAATTTCTCATCTAAGTCTTCATCAAAATATTCAGTTTTATCGAATTGAAAAATTCTTCTTTCAGTACCTTCAGGCTTTATTAAATAAATATCAGATGTTGAATTTTTAATTTGCGCTAGCTCCGCAAGCTTACTAATTTCTTCCGGACTTAGTTTTAACTGTGTTGAAATATAATTATTTTTCATTAATACGGAATTATTGTTCTCTGTCACAATCAAACCAAGAGGCATTTTATCTATTAACACCTTTGAAAAATCTGCCTGAGATTTCCATTTTCTACGTGTTTTAATAAGATCGTCTTGAATTCCATAAATCTCTTCTTTTAACTGACCCGAAACAATTATAACAGCTAAGTATGATAAATTAAACAAAGCTAATGATAAAATTTTCTGCGTTGAGCCAACTTGAAATACGGTCAAGTTCATCAATGAAACTCCAACTGAAGCCATTAATCCTAAACCGCATAAATGAATAAACTTTAAATCAAAACTAGCAATGAATAATAAGAACAGCTGTATCACAAGTAAAAAACTAGATAACTGTGGAAATGATCTCATGAAAAGTATCATAATTATGAAATCGAACCCATAAGAAATAAATGATATTAAATCTGTTAGCTCATTATCTGATTTAAAGTGCAAATACAAATGATGTAAAAATAATATTGCAAACGAAGCGTAAAATGAAAATACAAAATCTGTTTGTAGAAATGGCTTCTGTAGTAAAATAACTGTTTGAAACAAGACAAAATAAATAACTAGAACCACGGTTCGCATTATTTTTCTTGATTGAGAATTCAATAAAAAATTAAATCCTATTACTTGCTTCGTAATTTGCATCATATCGTATCACCAAGACCAAAGATTGGTAAGTACATGGCAACCATAATCACGGCAATAATTCCACCAAGCACAACCATCATTAAGGGTTCGATCAACGAGGTCATTGCTTTAATTGCATTTTCAACATCATCTTCATAAAAGTCAGCAATTTTACCCAACATAGTATCGATTCCGCCGGTCTGTTCACCTATCGCAACCATTTGAGAAACCATGACTGGAATCTCTTTTTGCTTTGATAACGGAAGATGAAATGGCTTACCATTCATGACCGATGTCTTACAGTCTGTTAATGCTTTTTCGATAACAGCATTACCTGCGGTTTTTGCAGCAATTTCAATAGCTTCAATTAGACCAACGCCTGAAGAAAGCAAAGTTGATAATGTACGACTCATCCTTGCTACACTGGATTTTTGAATTACTTCTCCGAATAATGGAGCATTAATCATGAATTGATCTTTTGATAATTGACCTTCATCAGTACTTAAATAATAACTTAAACCTGCAAAAATTCCGCCCAAAGAAAGTATAGGAATATACCATTTATTTCTTAAAAAATTCGACAAATCTACAATCATTTGTGTCAATGCAGGAAGTGCTTTTCCAGATCCCGCATAGAATCCCTGAAACTTTGGAATAATAAATACAATAATTCCTGTAATTACTAACATAGCTACAGCCGTTATAACACCGGGCATAACAAGAGCCCCTTTTACCTGGCTTTTTATTTTTTCATTTTTTTCAATATATATAGCTAATCGAGTTAGTATTGTATCTAAGATACCTGCCTCTTCTCCAGCTTTAATTAAATTACAATACAATCGATCAAAAACGCGATCATGCTTTGCCATGGAGTCCGATAGCCTACGCCCAGTTTCGATCGCACTTCGAATATCAAACAAAGCTTCCTTAAGAACTATACTTGGCGCACCATCACCTAAAATTCTAAGTGCGTCCACAATCGGAATACCCGCATTGATTAAAGTTGCAAATTGTCGAGTAAAAATTTGTAAATCTTTCGATTTTATTTTTGGGCTAAAATAAATTTTTAAGAAATTTTCAAATTCATTTGTCGACTTAACAACTACATCCAGTTCGATTTTTACTGGTAGCAATTGTTTTGCTCGCAATCTGATTTTAACATCAGCCTCGTCACGCGCTTCAATTTTTCCGCGTGTTAGCTTGCCTGCAATTGTGCGTGCTTGGTATTGGTAAGTAGCCACTACAGACCCATCTTTTTAAGAAGTTGATCTAACTCTTCTGGATCATTAGAGGACGCGAAAGCGCTCTTCACATCAATCTGTCGGCGAATTAAATTTTGACTAATTGATTGATTCAGTGATTGGTAACTTTTATTTGAAAAAGATTTTAATTCTATTAAACCTTCAGCCTTAAAACGTTGAATTTCATTTCTTATTTGCTCAACCTCAGAATTATTATTTAAGAACATTTCATGAATGGGTGCGCGACTAGGTCCAGATAACTTCTGTACGACTATGCCATTTAGTTTATTAAAAAATCTCTGGATATATCCTGGGCTAAGTTTTTCTAAAATTTGTTGTAATGCTATTTGCACAGTTTCAGCAGTAACAGTTATAAACACAGATCGACCCTGTTCACACATTTCGATCCATTTTTCTAACTTTCTTACTGAATTACAATCAACAATGATTCGTTCAAGCCCATCATAAACAGGATGATTAATATCCCAATCTGTCGCATCAGTACCCAAATGGACCATGTTTTCAAAATTTGACCATGTCATTTCATTTTCTGTTAAATGAATACCCGTTAAATTTATTTTTTCATTTTTCATTTTATCGCAAACTTCTGCAATCAAGCTGGATTTTCCACTTCTTCGCGGACCTGCAAAAATAAAAAGTCCTGTTTCTTTTTTTAACAAATCCCAAAAAAGCGGATTCTGGATTTGGCAGTCTGTTTTTAATTTAGAATTAATAATTGAAAAAAATGCACGAAAACAATCTTTCTGTTCGATAAAAGAGAATTTCCAAATCAAGTCATTTTTAGTTTGATATAACCCGCCAACATAACCTTTTGTTTCAAGCTGAATTTTTTCATTTGGCTTCAAAGCCAAATCTTTTAAATCTTCCCATTCATCAATTTTTAAAGTTGCATCACCAATTTCATTCCAGTCAAAATCAGTTTTAAATAATACCTTATGACCCAGCATAAATGAAATTTGATGACTATTCTTTTCAACAGACAAATTCAGTATATTATCTATCATTCACTATCCTTGACTGATGCATTTATCACTTCTTCAATTGTAGTTTGTCCACGTGCTAACTTAAGCAAAGCGCTTCGTCGTAAAGTTCTAACCCCGGTGTCTCTTGCAATTTGTCTAAGCTCTGAAGTACTGGCATTTCTAAGAATGGCATTTTTAATTTTCTCGGTCATTGGCATCAATTCGTAAATTGCCTGTCGTCCCTTGATCCCTGTATTATTGCACGACCCGCAACCTTTACCGCGACAAACCGTAAATTTTGGAATATCAACCTTTGGTACACCAATTGCCAGTAAAGCAGCCTCTGGAACATCTACAGATTCTTTGCAAGATTCGCAAATTTTTCCAACAAGCCTTTGGGCGACAACCAAATTTAAACTAGACGTAATAATGTATGGAGCTATACCCATTTCAATAAGCCGATTAACAGTTGATGGCGCATCATTGGTGTGCAGAGTACTTACAACCATATGTCCAGTCGATGCCGCCTTAAAGGCGATCTCTGCTGTTTCTAAATCTCGAATTTCTCCGACCATAACAATATCAGGATCTTGACGAAGAAATGCTCTTAATGCTGTAGAAAAATTTAAATCAATTTCAGGATTCATTTGAACCTGATTAATTCCCTCTAAGTTAAATTCTATTGGGTCTTCAGCAGTACAAATATTTGTGTCTACGTTATTTACTTCGAATAAAGCTGAATAAATTGTTGTTGTTTTTCCTGATCCTGTTGGACCAGTAATTAAAACCATTCCTTGTGGCAAATGGATAGTACCTTTAAGTAATACTAAATCCTCTTCTTCAAATCCAAGCTTAGCCATGTCTAATTGCAGGTTTGTCTTATCCAGAAGGCGCATTACAATTTTTTCGCCCCACATTGTTGGAATTGAGTTCACACGAAAATCCATATCACGATTTTCTCTATTTAATTTAATTTTTAAACGACCATCTTGAGGCCGCCGTTTTTCTGCAATATCCATCTTAGACATAATCTTAATACGTGAAGATATCGCTGGGCCCGAATTAAGTGGAGGACTTGCTGCTTCAATTAATCCGCCATCAACACGAAATCGAACTCGAAATTTTTTTTCGTAAGGTTCGAAGTGGATATCTGACGCCCTTCTTCGAATTGCTTCTAATAAAATTCCATTTACAAATTTAACAACTGGCGCATCATCTACATCTGATCCGCCAACTTCAACAGCTGATGTCTGATTTGTAAATTGAATTTCAGTTTCAGCTTCGATCCCTTTATTCATCAAATCGTCAGTAGAAATTGCATAATATTTTGCAATTGCTTGTAAAATATTACCTTCAGTGGCGACGATTGGTTGAATTTTACATTTTGTTACATAGCGCAAATCATCTCGGACTTGTAAATTACTAGGATCAGAAAAAGCTACAACCAAAGTTGTTCCTGCTTTTGATAAAGGAATAATACAATTTTTTTCGCAAAAATCGCGATTTACTAATGCCGTCACCGAAGGATCAATTTCAAATTGTGAAACGTCAACACCTGGCAAAGTAAATTGCTTTTCTAGTGCACGTAAAATTTGCGCATCTTTTAAGATGCCCATACCAACAAGAACTGGCCCAAGTCGGCCTTTTAATCTTTGCACTTCAACCATTGCAGTTTGCAATTGATCAGGTCTTAGTAGACCTTGCTTGATAAGAATTTCTCCAAGTTTATTCGGTAACATAGAATAATCTTAATGAGTGTGACGTTTTTTGTAACTAGACGAAGGAAGGGTTTTTAAATAAATCTAGGAGATAAGCGTACTTAGTCTTTAGAATCTCAACTTCTTCGACAACAATTAGCTCGGCTCGTCTAGCTTCTTCAATTAAACTTGGCTCTTTTCTTGATTTTAAATCAACAAAAACCGCGTTCGGAGATAAAAAATTGAAATAAGTCAGTGATTCATGGATTTCAGGATTTTTCTCTTTTTCAAAGTTTATGATTAATAGGCCGTTAGAACTATCTAGCTGAGTTAATTCATCAAGCGAAATTAATTGAATTTGCATATTAAAAACAAATCCCTGAATTAAATTTTTAATTTTTTTTCCTTGTTCAATATCTTCTAAAGCTATGATCACTTTTAAAAATCCACTTTGAGCCAATTTATAACTCATTGATAAAACAAAGTCATATTCACCAATAATAACTGCCGGTTCTGAAATTTTCAAACTTGGAACTTTTTCTGAAATTGTTCTATATACAGAATCTGCTAATAAATTAAATGGCTTCAGAACTTTTCCAATTTTTAATATCGTATCTGCTACAACCAAACGACTAATAACAATACTTAGTGCCGGAATACTAGGAAGAAATTGAGCAAATTCGCCTTCTGCTAATTCAATAATATCAAACCCACCATTTAAAACTTCGGCTGCAGTTAATTTTTTTTCGTTGGTATGCAATTCAAATAGCCCTTTTAATTCAGCTAATTCTTCATATTTATGCAAAACAGTTTCATCTGAAAAATTCAATAGCTTCATGACTTCACTCCAAAAAATATTTTGCCAAGTTCAATGTCTTTAAAAATCTGAGCCTTCAAAGTATCTATAGAAGTAAATTTCATTTCATCACGATGAAAATGGCATAATTCTACACTTAAATGTTCCCCATAGATATCTTGATCAAAATTAAATAAATGCGTTTCTACTTTTAGATAGGAATCTTTATTTTCGAAAGTTGGATTAAATCCAATATTAGTTATTGCAGGATAAATTTTATTTTTAAAAGTTACTTTTGTAAAATACACTCCTTTTCTAGGAATAAATTCTATTTCCGGACTTAAATTAGCCGTTGGAAAACCAAGGATTCTTCCCCGCTTATGCCCCACCCGCACTGGGCCTCGTAAATAATATGGACGTCCTAAATATTCTTCCGCTTTTTTTAAATCACCATGTTCTAGCAATTTTCTAATTTGCGATGATGAAACTATTTGACCATCTTTTTCAAAAGCAGGCACAACAGTTAGACCCCATTTTTTTTTATGACAAAACTGATTTAAAAAATCGGTGTTACCTGTTCGCTGATTTCCAAAAATAAAGTCATACCCAACAACTAAATGTTTTGGTTTATAAAAGCGTTCAATATAATTTTCTAAATACGCTTCCGCCGTCATTAACGACAAATCTTTACTAAATTTTTCTTCTATTAAAAAATCAACTTTTAGCTTTTCCATAACATCCGCCTGATCGCGATAATCAAACAGACGATGAACGGGTTCGGTAGGCATTAAAATAACACGCGGATGAGGTTTGAATGTGCAAACCACCGATTTTGTCGCTAAAATTTGAGCCCTGTGGACTAGCTCAGCCAGTAATTTTTGATGCCCTAAATGGACGCCATCGAAGTTTCCAATTGTTAAAACAGATGATTCAAAGTGAGGTATCGCAGTATCTTGTGTTTTAATCCATTCCATGGGGATATAATAGCTTAATAACCAGTTGAAATAACCCGAGAAATTAGTTATTTTTGCATTGCGTGAAATTAACATTTAGCAAATTTGAGGTCTGGAGCCGTTGGTTTAACATCAATCGTGGTTTTTGGCTAAGAGCCTTATTATGCTGGCTTATTTCTTTATCTTTTTTAAAGTTTGATGAAGTTGGCACCTATGACAATCGCTTTAGAATTCGTGGGGCTCAGAAAATATCGAATCAGGTTGTTTTGGTTACCGTCAAAACTAACGATTTTTCAGAAATTTATGATTTAAAGACCAGTGCTTTAATTAATACCAATGAACTATCTGATTTAAGTGATAGTTTTTATTGGGATCGAATCCTATGGCAAAAACTTTTATCTGATATCTTAAAGCAAGAGCCAAAATCTGTGGGTATTACGCTTTATTTTGGCGATAATGTTGGCCAAATACGATTCACCAGTGAAGAAATAATAACCTTCAAAGACCCAAAAGTGTTTTGGGCTACTAATTCAAGCGAACTAGAGAAACTTTCATTACCCATTGCAACTCGTCCAGATCGATCAAATCTTGGACACATCGATGCACTAAAAGATGATGATGGGGTAAGTCGACGTTTGCGCATTAATCCTGGCTATCTTCCAAACTTGGCCGAACGAGTAACAGGAAAAAAATCTAAAAACTTACATCAATTTCCAATTATTAACTTTTCAAATTCTAAACACTTATTAGAAATATCCTATTCAGAAATTATTAATGGCAATGTGCCAAAAAGTTTTTTTAAAGATAAAATTGTTTTCATTGGAACTGAGAAATCTGCTTATTCAGAAATTCAAACTCCTGTTGGGCTTATGTCTAGACATGAATATTGGGGACAAGTTACCGAAAACTTAATTCAGAATAATTTTATTACGAAACTGCCATTCTGGATGTACGCCTTATTTTTGCTTGTACTAACGGTTGCGGCAATCGCAATTATTTCAAATTATCCACAGACGGTTGCGCTATTTTTCTTTCTTTGGCTAGCAACATTTACAGCCGCCTTTTCAGCATGGATTTTTGACAGCTTTTCGATTTGGATTCCCATATTAAGCCCTATTACTTTAATTATATTTGTTTGGGTTTTATTTACTTCTTATCAGGCTTTAAAAATAGAAAAAGCGAATTCCAAACTAAAACAAGAACAAAGTTATTTAGGAGAACTGGAGCAATTAAAAAATAATTTCATCAGCTTAATCAGTCATGATTTAAAAACTCCAATAGCAAAAATTCAGGCCGTGCTTGATCGAGTCTTATCAACAGGAAATATTCCTAAGGAATTGAATGAGGATTTATCTAGTTTAAAAAATTATTCCGAAGAATTAAATCGATACATTCAATCCATCTTAAAAGTACTTCGTGTTGAGTCTCGTGATTTTAAAATATTAAAAGAAACTGCTGATATAAATGGGGTTATTGAAAATGTAATTGATCGTTTAAAACCGCTGGCAAATTCTAAGAAAATTAAGCTAGAAGTTCAACTAGAACCCATGTTTTTAATTGAGTTTGATGTAACTTTAATGACCGAAGTTTTTTTAAATATCATCGAAAATTCAATTAAATATACTCCTGAAGGCGGTAGTATACGCATTCATTCTTATGAAACAGAAACGGATGTTCATATTGAAATCGTAGACAGTGGAGAAGGAATTAGCCCCGAAGACCAAGAAAACATCTGGAAAAAATTTGTGCGTGGCAAGACGCAGGATTACAAGTCAAAGGGTTCTGGACTAGGACTGTATTTGGTGAAATACTTCATTGAACTTCACGGTGGGAAGATATCGCTCAAATCAGAATTAGGCAAAGGTACAACCGCTTATGTTAGTTTACCTTTGATCTCAGAAAATTAGGTCCTAAATTAAATATTATGCAGACCGGAGCTTATATGATTTTAAAAACATTAATTGTGGATGATGAAACGGAATTACGAAAATCGGTTTCATCTATTTTAAAAAATACTCAGCTAGGAATTCAATTTGATATTGATGAAGCTACGAATGGAAAAGAAGCACTTGATAAAGTTAAATCTGGTGGTCACTGGGATCTGATTTTAATGGACGTTCGAATGCCAGAAATGGATGGCCTTGAGGCTCTTAAAGAAATTAAAGAACATGACCCTAGCACATTTGTCGTTATCATGACGGCGCATTCGAATCTAACGGATGCAATTACAGCCATCAAAGAAGGAGCTTATGATTATCTAGAAAAACCCGTAAGCCCTGAAAAACTAACCGACATCGTAAAGAAAAGTTTAGAAGCTCATGACATGGTTTCTAGCCTAACGGCATCGAACCCAATTTTTGATGATGATATTGAAAGTGAAATTGTCGGTAGTAATTCTAAAATGAAAGAAGTTTTCAATTTAATTTACAAGCTTTGCAAAGTAGAAACGACAGTACTAATTCGCGGTGAAAATGGAACCGGTAAAGAATTAGTAGCTCGTGCTATTCATTTTAATTCGCCTAGAAAAAGTGGTCATTTTGTCGCTGTAAACTGTGGTGCAATTCCAGAGAATTTAATGGAAAGTGAATTTTTTGGTCATGAAAAAGGAGCTTTCACCGGAGCTATCGAACGTAAAATTGGGAAATTTCAATTAGCAAATAATGGAACTTTATTTCTAGATGAAATTGGCGAATTAGCACCCGAGATGCAGGTTAAAATGCTTCGTGCAATTCAAGAAAAAAAATTCACTCCCGTTGGTAGTAACCGAGAAGTAAAAACAAATGCACGGATTATTGCAGCAACCAATAGAAATCTAGAAAAAATGATGGAAAACGAAACTTTCCGCGAGGATTTGTTTTATCGATTAAACGTTATGCCAATTTTCTTGCCGCCATTACGTGACAGACCTGATGACATACCTGTATTGGCAAATACATTCTTATTAAAGTTTTCAAAAATGCATGAAAAGAAAATAACTTTAATAGAACCAGACTGTTTAGATGCCATGAAAAAATACCGCTGGCCCGGCAACATACGAGAATTAGAAAATATTATCGAACGCGCTTTTATAGTTGAATCTGGCACTCATATGACCAAGGCCAACTTACCAGATCAGATTATAAATGATGTCAAACAGACAGCTACTGAAAATTCTAATTTAATGAATACGTCCTCAGTGCCCTCTACAGGCGCTTTAGATTTTGAATTGTATAAAGAAAAGGCCGAAAAAGATTTTATCATAAGTGCGCTTAAAGCGAATAAAGGTAAAATAAATCAAACTGTTGCTCAGGCGAATATTCCGAAAAATACATTGCTACGCAAAATACGTAAATTTGGAATTAATGTAAAAGATTATTCGAATTAAGTTTGGCTTGCACTTAACAGGGTAATGCCTGCTTTCAAAACACGGCTAGCTTCAATATCTTTCATACACTTGTGATGCCCCAGTGGGCACCGCTGATGGCCGTGCTTACCACAAGGACGACAATCTAAATCATTATTTTCAATGATTATCGCATTGGATGACCAAGGTCGGAATCCCATTTCTAAAGTTGTCGGGCCGAAAATACTAATCACAGGTATATTTTGAAAAGCTGCCATATGAGTTGGAGCACTATCATTTGCTATTACAAGATCACACGTTTTAATAAATTCAATGGACTGTGAAATTGACTTTTCACCGGCTAGCACCTGGCTTCCTGCACACAACTTTTGAATCGCCAAGCAAAGTTGCAATTCGCTAGGGCCACCCATTAAAAAAACTTCATAACCAAGGTTAATAAACGAATTTGCCACGAATACAAATCCATTTTCAGTCCACTGCTTAGTTGCCCAAACACTACCAGGAAATATTGCAATTTTTTTTGAAGACTGTTTTTTTACTATAGCATTCGTATTAAAAATGGAACTGCCTGGTAGTGGCGGCAACACACCATCATGAGTGGGTTTATTTAGATAAGACCACTCTTTCAAAGCTAAAGTATTTTTAACCTCAGAATCAGTTTCGCTTAAAATAAAAAGCTGCCGTAAAGCTTCTGGCCATGCATTTTGAAACTGAACTAATTTATTAAAAATAAAAAAACCAATTTTCGACTGAAATCCTATTTTATTTTTGGCATTTATTTTCCAGCATGTTAATTGGCTTCTTAATGATCTATGAATACAAAAAAGATTATCAACCTTTAATAAATTAATTTTTGTAATCATATTTTGATAGCTAGTGCGATCATTTTTTTTTATTTCAAAGACAAGATCTACAATTTTTTCATTTAAAAAGTATTCGCCAAGACCCGCCTTGCACACTAGGACTAACCGATCATTTGGATATTTTCTTTTAATTTGCTTTAGCAATGGAATTGATAAAATCAAATCCCCAAGAAATGCTGTCTGCATAACTACGTGGTGCAGCACGTGGTTATTTTTCATTTTCCTGAGACTTCCCAGGCTTGATACTAATCACTTCTGAAACCACTGTACCTATCTTAATCTTTGCCTCAACGCGTAGAATATACTTACGATCGTCATCCGAAACCCAAATATAGATATCTCCAACTTGCTCTAATAAACCACGTGAAACAACTTGAGCTTTAATTTTAATAGCATCAAATTCGCCAGCGTCTGTACTTAGTTTTTCTTTTTTTAAAGCAGTGCCTTTGAAAATAATATTTTTTTCATTATCAGAAACACGAAATGAATACTCTTTACCAATTTCCCATTTGAATATTCGCATATAAAAAATTCCACTGAATGCATTCTGCGAATAGGCTAATATATCCCACTCAAGTTTTTTTTCTTCATTTCCTTTTTTTTCAGTATATTTGTGCTCCCAATAGGTAGCTTTTAAGTTTTTCTGATCAAAGTACGATTGAGCTTCTTTTAACTGAGCTGATTCTTTTAAATGCATCTGAAAAACATGGGGAACCAAATCTTCAAAATCAAGATAGGTTTCAACTTGGTCATCGACAGAATAAAAATTAGAAAAAATTCCACTTGATTTCAAATCTATTAAAAAATTATAAGATTTGCGATTATTCACTTCAACAAATGGCTTAACTGTAAATGTCATTATTCCTGCTTGCGCTGAAAAATAACTAACTGAATGAGTTACAATTTCGCCCGCACGAAATGGATCAACCATTGGACGACGACTACCCGCTTCAAAACCAGAGGAATCTTCAACTTCAGGTTGCCTAACAGGCGGTACTATAATTTTTGGCAAAGTCTCTTTAAGAATTGATTTATCTTGCTTACTTTTTTTTGCTTTAACTATTTTAGGTGGTGATTTTGTTTCAGTATGTACTGGTTTAATAAGATCATCAGTTTGCTTAACAGCCTCTGATGCTTTATCTTCAGCAACCTTATCGCCCTTAATTTTGACTTTATTTTCAAAATCTGTATTTTTAGTAATATTATGATCGCCCTGGTATTTTAAAATACTAGACGAACATGAAACTAAAAATAAAAAAATAACTAGTAATTTCATTCAAAATCTTTCCAGCGTCTATGAACCCACATCCAGTGCTCTGGATGCTGAAGAATCATTTTTTCTAATTCTTCGTTAAATCGATTCGTTGCATTCGTAATATACGAACTTCCATTGTCACTAAAAAGATTAGACAAATCAATGCTCTGGCCAAAGCAAATATGAAACACGTCATTATTGTCCCAATAGGTACAAACTGGCACTACTGGAGATTGCGTCTTTTTTGCAAATAAAGCTAGACCATAGGCTGTACCAGTTGGTTTGCCAAAAAAGTTAGTCAGAATTCCGTAGGGCTTTCCCATGAATTGATCAAGTACAAAAACCACGCCAGCCTGCTTTTTGATGGCACCAAGAATTTCAAATGCATTTTTTTTGCTATGCGCATCAATAAATTGGGTATTCGAAGCACCCCGCATATTAAACCAAAAATAATTCAAAAATTTATTTTTAATTTTTTTAGTAATAATATACACCGGCAACAATTTTTGACTCATAATTGCTCCGCCCAAGTCACCACTACCAAGATGTAAAGATAAAAATAAAATTCCTTTTTCTTGAGACTTAGCCAGTTTAAAATTATCTAGTCCATCAAAAATTACATTTTTCTCAATCCAAGCATCAGTTAATGAAGGAATTTTCAAAATATCAAAAAAACTACGACACATGTTTTGCATGGATTTAATAGAAATTCTTTTCTTTTCATCGTAGGTTAGATTTGGAAATACTAAATCTAAATTATTAAATATTACTTTCTTTCGAATTTGAAATACATCCACCCATAAAAAGGCCAACACTTTACCTAAACATAAATTTATTCTAAATGGAACTAGACTCCATAATTTTGATAAAATAGAACTAAAGATGCTGGCAAATTTTTTCAATCAGAACATCCTTTTTATTATCATTAATTTCAATTAAGTTTTTCGCAGTATGAATAAAATCTAGAATAGGATGATTTTTTATTTTAATTAAATCTTTTTCAGTCGTAACTAATTTCAAATTTAAATGTGTGCTTTTTAAAGTTTTAAAATCTTCAAATATTTGATCTAAATCTGATTTTTTATACATGTAATGATCTTGAAACTCTTTAAAAACAAGTAATTCATAATTAAGTGCTTCAAGAGACGATTTAAAAGATTTCGGATGACCAAGCCCGCAAAAAACAAACAATTGATCTTGTTTATTCACACTATCTGGCAATACAGTTACTGAACTAGATTCAAATATTAATTCTTTCAGCTTTGAATTATTTTTTAGAATAAGTTGTTTTATTTTTTCCACCTTATTTATGTCTACAAGATTCGCTCTAGTTATTAAAATAGCATCCGCTCGCGATAGTTGATCCAAAGATTCGCGCAAACGTCCTACAGGTAAAGATTGGAAATAATTCATTGGAGCTGTTGCATCAATCAGCACTATATCAAAATTACGAATTAATTTACGATGACTAAAACCGTCATCAATTAATATTAAATCAGGCTTTTCTGCAATTTCTGCAGCCTGAGCTGTTAAGTATTTAACTGGTCCTGACCAAACTGAACACTGCGGCAACAGGGATTGCAATAAACAGGGTTCATCCCCAAAAGTTAAAACTGCACTCTTGTTTGATAAATCGACTTTCTGAGGAAACTTTAAAGAAGCTTTATAACTGCGACTGACGATAACAATTTTCTTATACTGACTTAATTTTATAAATTCTTGTGCCAATAAAAAAACACATGGAGTTTTTCCAGTCCCACCAACTGATAAATTACCTATTGAAACAACTGGAACATTTAGTTTAATTTTTTTAATAAAATTTCGATCATACAATTTATTTTTAAAATCAGATCCAAATTCATAAATAAATTGCAAAGGTTTTAAAATCATAAATAAGCTTCAAGACTTTTAGCAACTCTTGCCGTAGCACCACGATCACCCAAATAACTTGATAGTTTTTTTAATTCTTCAACAGTTGAATTGTAATATGCCGGATCCGCAATAAATCGATCCATTAATTTAAATAGCTCGTCAGGGTTCACTTCACTCTGTTTACGCTCTGGAACAACTTCTTTACCTAAAATTAGATTAACTAAGCCAAAAAACTTCACCCCACGTACAACAACATTAGCAATAATGCCCGTTAACCATTTCATTTTATACATAATAACCATTGGCTTATGTAGCAAACCAACCATCAATGTGGCTGTGCCCGAAGCAACTAATAGATAATCTGCTAAGCAGATCATTTTATTAGGATCATCTTTTATTAAAATATACGGAGATTTAAAGTTTTCTAATCGGTTTTGCATGTCTTCTTTTTTAACAGATGGAGCAACAAATATCATTAACCGCAAGTGAGCGTATTTTTTTAATAATCTTTTTGCCACTTCTAACTGAATATTTAAAAGTTGATCAAGCTCCCCGCGTCTAGATCCTGGCATCAATGCTAAGATTTTTTCGTTAGAAGTAATGCCAAATTGTTCTTTCCTTGCAGAAATTTTTTGCTGATCGTAAAGATCAGGGTCCAGCTCGTCTAACAAGGGATGTCCAACAAATTCATAGGGAACATTTTTAGATTTGTAGAAATCAACTTCAAAAGGAAATAACAAAAAAGTATTAACACAATATTTCTTAATTATTTCGACTCGGCTTTTGCGCCACGCCCAAACTTGTGGAGAAATATAATAAAAAACCTTAATTCCTAAATTAAATAACTTTTTTGAAAGCATTAAATTAAATTCAGGATAATCCATTAAAATAACAACTTTAGGCTTTCTATCTTTTGCTGAGGCGACGAGTTGATTAAATATTATTTTTAATTTCGAATACTGTTCAAAAATCTCGGCCACACCAACAACTGCCATTTCTTCAGATTTGCCAATACGTTCGAAACCATTTTGTTCCATCTCTTCAGAGCCAACACCAAAATAATGAAAATCTTTGCCTTCAGATTTCCAATGCTGCATTAACTTTAAAGCGTAATGAGCGCTTGAAGCCTCTGCTGCGATAATCATAATTTCAGTTTTCATTACTTTAATGCCTTTAGTTTGTTTTCTAAAGCCGTTACAATTTGCTCAATCATTTCTAATGCTAAAGTAGCTTCACTAGCAGTTATAGCCAATTCAGCCTTTCCTAACAAACACTGAATAAAATGGTTGATTTCTAGACCAAGAGTATCCTGCTTTTGTATTTGAACTTTTTCAATTTCATGAAAAGGATCTTGATTCGTAACTTTTAAAATCTCAGCTTCAAGAGTTGCTGTGTTCATTAAAATTACTTTGTCTTTTTTAACTAAACGATAATTTCGAATTATTTGCGGAGATATACGTGAATTATTAATTGTTACTTGAACGCCACTTTTTAATTTCATTCGAATGGATACATCATCAATCGTTGGTCGAATCATCTTCATCCCAGCAACTTCATAACTTTCCACAGTGTCATTAAAAAGCCAGTGAACCAAATCCATATCGTGAATAGTTAAATCATGCAAAACACTGACATCGCTACCACTGGGACGAAACGGAGCTAACCGATTAATTTCTAAATATGTCGCATCTTTAATATTTTGCTTAAGATAAGTAAACGCTGGATTAAAACGCTCAATATGACCAACTGTAAATAAGGTTTTATTTTTTTCAGCAAGTTGGCATAAAATTTTTGCTTGCTGGACAGTTGCCGCAATTGGCTTTTCAACTAAAACAGGAATATTGTTTTTTAAAAAAAATTCTGCAATTTCAAAATGCGCCTGGGTTGACGCTGCAATAGTAACGAAGTCGACGCATCCAAGAAGTTCTTCTTTTTTTTCGACAGCCTTTGTTCCTAATTCAGCAGCAACTTTTTTCGCCTGATCAAAAGAAAAATCGCACACTGCGACCAAAACAGCATCACTGCTAGCTTTGATCTTTTGAGCATGAAACTGTCCTAAATATCCGACCCCTATGACAGCTCCACGTAATGACATCCTACTATTCCTCTGCTGCTAAATTTGAACCAGCGACACGGGTATTTCTAACTATCGCAATTCCACGTTTTGAATTTTTAATAAATTGAACTAAATAATTTATATTTTCGGATGGAGTACACTCTTTTTCGATACGCTCATAAGCATTTTCTAAAGTAGCTGAACCCATAATTACAATGCGAATTGCCTTGTGAATATTCGTAACTTCTTCTTTTGAAAAGCCTTTACGTAATAATCCAACTTTATTTGTTGCGCGAACAACAGCATAGTTACCCTGAGCTCTTGAAAATGGTAAAATATCTTTATTTACGATACTAGATCCTGCAACAAATGAATTTTTGCCAACTCTTGAAAATTGATTGAATGCACAGACTCCACCAATAACGACATTATCTTCGACAACACAGTGGCCACCAAAATGTGAATTATTGGCAACAATAACATTATTGCCAATAACACAGTCATGCCCAACATGAGAATAAGCCATGAAATAGCAATTGTTACCAATCACTGTGGCTCCGCTTCCTTTACTTGTCGCGATGTTTAAAGTTGAAAATTCACGAATCACATTGTTATCGCCAATAATTAATTTTGTTGGTTCCGCTTTATAACTAATATCCTGGGGTGGGCCACCAATAACAGCACCTGGCGAGATATGATTATTTTTACCAATCTCGACCACACCAAATCTAGAACCAATAGTTACATGACCTTCAACAAAAGTTCCTTGGCCGATTCGAACTCGACCTTGAATATTGCAATAAGGACCAATTTCAACATCGTCTTCTAAAACTACATCGGATGAAATAATGCTTGTTGAATGTATTTTCATAAAAATCTCTTTAAATTAAATGTTATTTCTCTTTATCGAATGCTTTTACTACATCTTCAGTAATGTCAGATTCTGCTGTAGCATATAGTACGATTTGTGCATTTTGATTGCTTTGAATAACCATGCTGATCGTTTTTTCTTTGGCAATTTTTTCAATCACTTTTTTCATTTTATCAACGATGGGCTGTAACAATTCAGCTTCCTTCTTTTGAAGTTCGGCTTGTGCTTTTTGCGCTAATTGATTAAATTTTTGCATTTCTTCTTGAAGTTCTGCTGCACGCTTTCCAAATGCTTCTTCGGATAATACTGATCTTTTCTTTTCAATATCTTCACGCATTTTATCTACATCTGTTTTCTTTTTTTCTAAGTCTTTATTCTTTTTTTCAGACTCTTTTTTCATTTCTTCTTTTGCTTTTTTTCCGGCAGCTGATTTTTCAATCGCTTTCTGAACATCCACATAAGCTAATTTAAAATCTGCAGAGGCAAAAGACGCAGCCATTAAAATGGTTGCTAAAGTTAAAAATATTTTCATACATATCTCCTTATTTATTTATTAATTTAATTACAAAACTTTTTTTAAAATAAAATTAAAATGGCGGACCAATCGAGAACTCAAAATTGACTGTGTCCCGATCAATAGCGTCTTTCGACAATGGCCAGCCCCATTCAAAGCGCAATAATCCTAATGGAGATTGCCAACGGAAACCAATACCAAAATCGCTCATCAAAGCACTTTGCGTAATCGCATCCTGAGCTTGTCCAATGTCATAAAAGAAAACTCCTGATAAGCCTGCCTCTTTAATAAGTGGATATTGCAATTCAGCTTGATATAATAACTGCTGCGATCCACCAAAGATTAATGTCGCGCGCTTAATTCGCTCTTCATCGGTGATTCCAGCAATATAGTATGGATTTGGCGGAACAGTTACCGTGGAATCACCAATCTTATTGTATCTATCCTGAGAAAAAATACGCTGACCAACTGTACCCGAACCATAACCTCTTAATGTGTAAGCTCCACCCATTTGATAGCGCTCTGTAAAAGGCACATTACTTTTACCATCGATAGATTGAAGATTAGAATAGGCTAAATTATTTCGCAGCACCACATCCCAAAATAAATTATAAAAATATCTAAAATGAGTCGATAATTCTTGGTATCTTAAGTTTCCACCAAGTCCTGCAAACTCATAAGAAATATCTGTGAAGATACCTTTTGACGGAGAAAATCGATCATTTCTTGTATCGTATTCCAATGTCATAGTCGCAGAACTAGTTATGCCGCTAGCTGTGTCCAATGGAAATAAAGATGCATCATACTCGGTTCCCGGAGAAAGCTCTGTCTTATCATATTTATAACGAATAAACGCGCGTGTATTATCATTTAAAATTGGATGCCCAAAGCGAAGTGCCCCACCCGTTTTGCGATTGTCGTAACTTACGCGCTCTTTATTTTCGATATAGAAAAGATCAAAACCCGCAGACCATAACGTGTCGTTGTAGTAGGGTTCGGTTAAACTTAAAGAATAATCTTGTCTATTTTTTGTAGCATCTATTCGTGCGCCTAGCGTTTGCCCCAAACCACGAAAGTTATTTTGTTGAATAGATCCACCAAGACTTAATCCCTGAACGCTGCCATATCCGGCCGTTAATTGCAGTTGTCCTGTGTTTCTTTCTTTAATAACGATATCGATATTTAATTCATCTGGCTTTTCAGGAGTTGTGCTTGTTTTAAAATTTACTTCATCAAAGAAACCTAAACGCTGCACGTTCTCTTGGGATAATCTTTTTCGAGTTTCGTTATAAAGTTCGCCTTCAACAATTTTTAATTCACGACGAACAACTTTGTCGCGCGTTTTTGAATTTCCGACGACAGAAATAATGCCAAAATAAACTTTATTTCCTTTTTCAAATTCGAAAACTAAATCAACTTTTTTCTCTTTTTCATGAAAGGCATAACGTGGAATAACATTGGAAAAAGCATAGCCCAAATCGCCATATTTAGCTTGAAGATCTGCAATGTCTTTTTGCATAACATCAACAGCAAATACGCCATTGTCTTTAATTTTTACGCTGCTTAATAATTCTGATTTTGAAAACAATAAGTCTCCGGCAAAATCAATTTCGCCGATGCTGTACTGTTCGCCTTCTTCAATATGGTACGTAATATAAATAGATTTTTTATCAGGAGTTACCGTTACCAACGGGCGATCAATTTTAACTTGAACATAACCTAAGTTCCAATACATAAACTTAAGCACCTGAATATCGCGTTCAAAGGCCTCTTGTTTAAAAGAACCTGAGCTACTCATTCCAGAGAAAAAACCTGCTTCCTGAGTAAATAAACGACCTTTTAACAATGAATCTTTTAAATTATTATTACCCAAAAAAGTTATTTTCTTAACTTTAACTTTTTCATTTTCAGTTATTACAAATTTAACTCGAACAGATTCATCTTTTTTAACGTCTTCAATTACAGGCTCAATTTTTACTAAGTAGAAACCTTTGTCTTCGTAATATTTTTCTAGTTTGGCGACGGCCTCTTTAATCTTTGTTGTATTTAAAATTTCAAAGTTTTTTAAGCCTGTTTCTTTTTCCAAATCTTCGGTCTTAACTTCAACATGGCCTTCAAAAGTAACTTCTGCAATGGTTGGTTTTTCAACAATTTTATATTCTAAGGTGACTGAACTTCCTTTTACTTCTTTTAAGGCTTCAATCTGAACGAAATAGCCCATTTTAAATAAGGCTTGAATGTCTTGAGTTACTTGCGTTTCTGAGTAAAGGCCACCAACTTGCGAAACCATTTTTGCTAAAATAGCTTCTTTTTCAATTTTTAACTGACCCGTTATAATAATGGCATCAATTTTTAAATTTGAAACAGGCTTTGAAGTCTCAGATTTCTTTTTAGTTGCAACCACTGCTGTCTTGGCTTTTTTAGGAAGTGGAGCAGCCTCTGTTTTCGCACCTAGCAATGAAGTTATCATCACCGCTAAAAACAATGTCGACATCAATGGATTTCTTAATTTATTTGATAGGCTTATGTACACGTCATGAAGGCTAGCTAGACTTATCTACCTTGTCAAACCTACATGTTTAAGAGTTTGTAATTCTATTGCGCAAAACGTCCATCTTTGACTTTAAAGATACGAGGAAAAAGAGTGGCAAACTGCAAATCATGAGTCACCACTATTAAAGTTAAACCTAACTTCTGTCTAAGCTCGAAAAATAATTGCTGAATTTTCAAAGAGTTCTCAGAATCTAAATTTCCTGTAGGTTCATCGGCAAATAATACTTCGGGATCTTTGATTAAAGCACGAGCAATGGCCACTCTTTGCAATTCTCCTCCACTTAGCTGATTCGGGTAGTGATTGATTCGTTCTTCCAAACCTAAATACTTTAGCCATCCATGTGCTTTTTCTTTTGCATCACTTTTCCTAGCTCCTGCTATAAGAGCGGGCAACATGACGTTCTCAATAGCGCTAAATTCTTGGATTAAATGATGAAATTGGAAAACAAAACCCATTTTTTGATTTCTAAATTCAGCTAAGGCTTCATCCCCCATTGAAAATATACTTTGTCCTCGAAAAAAAACTTCCCCCGAAGTTGGCCTGTCCAAGGTTCCTAGAATTTGCAGTAATGTTGATTTACCAGCCCCTGATGCTCCCAACAAACAAATCGCTTCTTTTTTTTGTACTTGCAGTGAAATGCCACTAAGCACATGAAGTTCAGAAGAACCCGTTGGATAGGATTTATAAATATTTTTAGCTTCGATTAAATAACTACTGTTTATATCGCTATTAACAGCTCCGCTTATAGCGTTGCCATATGTTCCAGGCTTTTTATCCATTTTTTAATCCCTCAATCACTTCTAATTTGCTTCCACGAATAGCTGGCGCCAATGTCGCTAAAAAACATAAAAGCAAAGTCGCTAAACTAATTATAAATAAATCAATCATCCGAATTTGCACATCAATCTTATCAATCTTATAAACTGAACCGGCAATAAGACTGAAATGATTTTGCAAAAACATAAAACCAAAACACAAAAGAAAACCTAATGCAAAACCAAGTAAAGTTCCAACAAAGCCAACCAAAAGCCCTTGGCCAATAAAAAGCTTTCGAACATCCGAGCTGCTTAGACCTAAGGTTTTCAAAATAGCAATATCTGCGTAGCGCTGACGAATAAAAACATACAATGTACTTGAGATATTAAAAACTGCGACAATAACAATTATAAGAACAACAAAGAATATAACTATACGCTCGATCTTAACGGCTTCAAATAGATTACGGTTCACATCATACCAATCCATAACCGCAAACTGTGCACCTAATTTTTGGCTTAATGAAGCGGTCACCAAGGCGGATTCGTCACGACTTTTTAACTTTAAAAAAGCACCTGTGTAACGATCACCAATTTCAGTAAGATCTTGAAGCGACTTAAGATCGCCAATAATCAAACGCTCGTTCCAATCATTTTTTCCGAAATCTAAAATTCCAGAGATTTTAAATTGCTTAGCTTGCCTACGAAATCCCGACTTTTCGAAGGGCGTAGCTAATGGCACAACGATATAGACTTGATCGTCTGCTTTGAGTTTAAATTTCTTAGCTAAGCCAAATCCAATCACAATATGTTCTGCATCTAATTGCAATGATCCACTTTTAATTCGGTTTTCTAATCTTAATACTTTTTTAATTTCAGCACTATCTACACCTTGAAACAAAATTCCAGAAACCTGCCCCTGACTAGCTAAAACAGCTTCTGCAAAACCAATGCGCATCATGGAATCAATCTGGGGCTCTAATGATTTTAATTTTTTAGAAAAAGAGGACCACTCTTCGACAAGCTTTCCACGGCGCACAACCTGCACATGCCCTGAAACATCAGTTAAGGCATTTTTCAAAGTTTCTTCAAAACCGCTCATCACAGCCATCGAAGCAACTAAGGCAGCGACTCCTAAAATTAATCCTAAAAAAGCTAGTATTGCTGGACTACCTTGTAAGAAATTTTTTGAAAACAAAAGGCGGTATGCAATCCATAGCTTCAGTCGAAAATTTGCGCTTAATTTAACACTATTTTTAAGCTTTTCCACTAGAATTGTAATTTTGTTTTTCATTCGTCATCAGTCTGTGCCACAGCACCTAAAGTTCCGTTTAACTGAGCCTTTAAATAAGCCATAATTAATGAATCTAAATCACCATCCATCACATCGTGAACTTGGCTTGTCTGAAATGCAGTTCGATGATCCTTAACCATTTGGTAAGGATGCATGACGTAGGATCTGATTTGCGATCCCCATTCATTTGCCTTTTTCTGAGAATTCATTTCATCTTTTTCTTTATTTCTTTTCTCGACTTCTTTTTCATATAAAGCAGCTTTTAACATCTTCATTGCTTTTTCGCGATTCTGAATTTGTGAACGCTGGGTTTGCGAAGCTACAACTATACCTGATGGTCTGTGGCGCATTCGAACAGCAGAATCCGTTTTATTTACATGCTGCCCACCGGCGCCACTAGAACGATATGTTTCGACATCAATATCATCCGCTTTAACTTCGATATTTATATCATCATCCACTTCCGCCCATACGAAAACAGATGCAAACGATGTATGCCGTCTAGCATTTGAATCAAATGGAGAAATTCGAACTAGCCGATGCACGCCTGATTCGGCTTTCAAATATCCATAAGCATATTCGCCAGAAATAGTTAGCGTGCAGGATTTTATTCCAGCCTCTTCACCATCTGTGCGATCCGTAATTTCAACTTTGTAACCATGTTTGTCGGCATATCGTAAATACATTCGCAAAAGCATCTCGGCCCAGTCACAGCTTTCCGTTCCGCCGGCTCCTGAGTTGATCGAAAGGTAGGTGTTATTTGCATCAAGTTCACCGCTAAGCACTCGCTTTAATTCTAAACCTTGACCTAGCTTTTCGATTTGATCTAATTCTGATTTTACTTCTTTAAATGATTCTTCATCTTCAGCTTCAACGGACATTTCTAATAAGATTTTTGAATCTTCTATTTTGCTGTTAAACGAAGTCCATTCATTAATGGATTTTTCAAGAATTGATTTTTCTTTATTTAATTTTTGCATCTCGGTGGGCTTCCCCCACACTTCTGGATTTTGCGCAGCTAACTCTAACTCTTGTAAACGCTTTTTCTTTTTATCGAGGTCAAAGATACCCCCGAAGCTCTACCGAGAATTTTTCTAGCTCAGCAATATGTTTTTTAATATCTGGGGTTTCTGCTACAATTGACATATTTACTAGTCTAAAAAAACTAGCCTCAGAGTCAATCAGGAATCAAATAATACGTTCCAAATGACCAACGTGCTCAAAGCAGGAATCTTGAATTTGAAACATGATTTTATGTTCTTTTTTAGAGACTTCATGATCGTACCCCAGCAAATGTAAAACTCCGTGAATCATCATATACAATAGTTCGCGGTCTAAACTGTGTTTTTGCAGTTTCGCTTGTTTTTTTAGCACAGGTAGACAAAAAAGCAATTCACCTAAGGATTCTGGATCCTCCGATAAAAAACTTAACACATCCGTTGGCTTATTTTTTTTGCGAAATTGTAAATTAATTTCCCTCATGGACTGGCTTGATAAAAAAACAAAAGTAATTTCTTTTTTAGCTATTAAATTTTGCTTTGAGCGCAGTTTTTTCTTAAGCAAAATCACAATGATGGATTCAAGAGCTTTGTCTAAGCGCTTTGCGTTTAATTTATCTTGAGTCTGATTGACAACAGTTATCTTCATAAGGAATTCTTTTAACTATGCCTCAACCACCTAGCAATCTCAAAGATTTTAAATCTTTGCTACAAATTATATCGGATCTACGCGGCCCCGATGGATGCCCTTGGGATTTAGAACAGACTCATCAAAGTTTAGCAGCCTATGCCATAGAAGAAGTTCATGAACTTGTCGAAGCCATAGAACAAAATGATGATTCTCATATGTGCGAAGAGCTTGGTGATGTTTTATTTCAAGTTGTTTTGCATGCGCAAATGGCCGAAGAAAGAAATAAATTTAACTTAAGTGATGTCATTGAATCCATTTCATCCAAAGTTGTTCGCAGACATCCCCACGTTTTTTCTGGATTAAAAGTTTCAAATAATCAGGAAATCATTGCCAATTGGGACCAAATTAAAAAAGAAGAAGCTCTATTAAAACCTAAAAAATCAAAACTTATCGATATTCCTGACAGCCTACCTGCTCTACAACGCTCTTATAAAATTGGCGAAAAGACAGCTACTTTTAATTTTGATTGGACAGAAGTTCGCGATGTACTACAGCAATTAAAAGCAGAAATTGTGGAACTTGAACAGGCCATGGATGAAACTGTTTCGCCAGAAAGTTTTTTACACGTTGAACATGAAATGGGTGATGTCTTATTTTCAGCAGCACAACTTTCTAGACATTTAAAAATTGAACCCGAATCTGTTTTACGCGAAGCAAACCGTCGCTTTTTAAAACGATTTGCAAAAATGGTAGAACTTAGTGGAGTCCCCTCTGAAAAATTTAAAAATCTTTTACCTGAAGAAAAACAAAACTTCTGGAGTGCCGCTAAAAAATTAGAAAACTAAGGCTGAAAAAATAAATGAAATGTTGGCTTTGGATCTTCTTCTTTACTTCTTTCTAATTGTAAAAAGCAAATAACTTCTGTTTTCTTCTGTGGTTTTACATTAAATACTACAAAATCAGAATTGGAGATTATCATATGCAACCCCTTACCAGCACCGCCCTTATCGGCTGTTCCAGTTTCTTCACCGTTGTAATTTTTTTCTAGATA
Organism: Pseudobdellovibrio sp.; assembly: GCA_049301055.1. Lineage (GTDB taxonomy): Bacteria > Bdellovibrionota > Bdellovibrionia > Bdellovibrionales > Bdellovibrionaceae > Pseudobdellovibrio. The sequence goes on from JBAQKN010000042.1 coordinate 26,734, forward strand.
ACTTTGCAAAATATTTTTTGTTAATGAACCAAACGGATCTGTCACACTGATTGCTAACAAGACGCCATCTGTTCCATAGCGCAAACAGGCCGCTTGATCGTCAGACAATTCAATTTCGTCATTTCTAGATAAGTGATTGTATTTTGGTTTCCCATCTTGATCCATAGGAGCATCATAAATCGCATTCATCAACATTTCTTCAGCAACCGTGTGAGCTTGATCTAAAAATGTTGAGCGAACACCAAATGATTTAAAATGATCTTTCATTTTTTCAATTTCATCCATTCGCTGTGTTGAAAATTTAATTTTACTTTCAACGACATGAGCTCCCCAAGACAAATACTTTTCGAATCCAAAAAAATCTTTATTCAAGATCTTAGCCACTGTTGTTGTTAAACTTTTAATAGTTAATGATCTATTTTCAGGATTTCTTGAAACAAAATAAGGCTGCTGAGGAAAGCGATTTAACAGCTCAAAATAGGCAGAAATATCCTGCCCTAGCATTAATACAATTGGAATTTGTGGCCAACGCAATTTCAAAGTCAGAATTAAAACCGACATATCGGCATCAATCAAAATTAAATCAGCTGGAGTCAGCTCCAAGGCCTGTGTTAATTCTTCTGCTGTCGAGTACACTCCCAACTCTACACCAGTACCGCCTAATGCTAATTTTGCAATGCCCTGCTGTTTTTTATTACCATCACACAAGTAAACACGTCGAAATTTATTTTTTCCTGTTTCTTGCGATAGATCGATCATCGGCTTTAATAAATCAACAACTTCACCGATAGATGTCGACCAATCACGAACTTTTTGTGAATTTATCGAAGTTGAATTATCTTGCAAGGCTAAATTCATTTGTTGTGCTGCAATCGACAAATGCGTTTCAGTCAAATTACGGACTTTCTCAACCAGCTCATGAGACCGCCTAGCGATTTCACTTTCTAATTCTTGATTTACTTTTAATAAGTTTTGCTGAGACTTTTCTAGTTCTCGATTTGTTAATTCAAACTTCTTTGCTTTCTCATTTGTTTTAAAAAGTCTTGAAACTAAAATCTGAGTTAATACCTGATTCATTAGATTTTGAAATGATTCTTGATTTTCAGATGTCATGCCTTTAAAATTAGACTCTTGAACAAAAAACATAGAAACATCACTAACCGCTTTTACTGTAGCCAATGCATTACTTTTATTGATCAGGCTCATTTCACCTAATACTTCGCCGGGGCTAGACATTAAACTTACTAGCTCTCCATCAACTAAAATTTTCAATTCACCACGTCTTAAGAAGTACAAGGCTTCATTGGTCTGCCCTTGTTCTAGAATTGTTTCACCAGCCCGATAGTCCAACACGGTTATCATTTTAGAGAATGTGTTTAACTTATCAGATGGAAATTTTTGGAAGAAATGAAACTTCGAAATCTCGTTTTGGATATCGGTAAGGCTTACGTCTGTAGCTATCTTCATGCATAAATCATCAGACACGATATAACTTAAGGCAATTAGTTTTTCGTAGTAAAAAGATAATTCTCATTTTATCGACTGAACTTTCAACAAAAAATTGAAATTCGCACTGTCGATTTTTAAGTAAAGTGTTTAATCATTTTCCAATTAAATTTATTTTAAATTTGCAAAAAAATATTGTTTCTAATCATTTCAATACCTTAGTCTGTCTCGTTCTAAAACACTTCATCAAATAGCTTAGATATTTCATGCCGTTACTTGCATGGTCGCTAATACCTGCACTTCAGATAATCTTTCATTAACAACTATAGAAGTTTCATTCTAATCAGACGATAAGATGTCGACTGATCAAGGCAAATGGAGAAAGCATATGAATAAAAATCTTGGCTTATTACTGGTAGCGGCAGCAAATATATTAGCATTATCTAGCTGTGACAAAGGTGGAAGCAACTTTTCTGTTCTAGCAGCATCTTCTCAATTTCAACAAGCTTCAACATTTACTCCACGTAAATTAGATGTATTGTTTGTTGTAGACAACTCAGGATCAATGAGCACATCTCAAGCCAACTTAGTTGCAAACTTTCCTTCATTCATTAATTATTTTAAAAACAAAGGTTATGATTTTAGAATTGCCGTTACTACAACAGATGCTTTCTACGGAGACCAATTTATAAGTAATGGATGCACTTTATGTAATGTAAACCAAACAAAGTTTCGTGCTGGTGCTTCTGGTTTATATATTGTAGATAATAATACATCGAACCTAGAATCTGTTTTTACTCAAAATGCATTGGTTGGGACATCTGGCAGTGGTGATGAGCGTGCGTTTTCAAGTTTTAAAGCTGCTTTATCAAGTTCTTTGAATGTCGGTTTTCACAGAGCCGATGCATTCTTATCCGTAATTATTGTTTCAGATGCGGATGACTTTTCTCATGATACAATTACTTTTGATGAATCCTATGCCCAAGCAACATTACACCCAGTTTCTAATTATGTAAATTTCTTAGATTCATTTACTAACGGACATGCTGTGAATGACTATTCCGTTTCAACAATCGGAGTTTTAGATAGCGCTTGCCGCAGCCAATCTTCTGAAAACAAAATTTCAACACGCTACATGAATTTGTCAGACTTAACAGGCGGAAGTAAAAATTCGATCTGTAATTCTTTCGCAACAGTTCTAGATAACATTAGTACTTCAATTGCAACTCAAACCCAAGCCTCATTCCACTTAACTAGAAGTCCTACTGAAAGTTCAATTCGCGTAATCATAGACGGCGTAGTTGTTCCGCAAAGCTCAACTAATGGCTGGTCTTATAATAGCAGCACAAACACAATTACAATCAATGGCAGCACATACCAACCTCAATCAGGTTCTAGCATCACAATTAACTTTGATCCGGCGACAATATAATTTTAATTAATAGGAGTTTAAAATGTTACACCCTGAAAACAATTGGTTCGTACTTCTTGGAGATCAAAAATACGGACCATACAATTATAAGACAATGATTAACATGATTCAGACAAATCAATTAATGGATTATAATTACGCATGGGCTGCGCATTTAGAAAGCTGGACCCCGATTCATCAACTAGAAGAATTTAGCAAGGATCGTTTTCAACTTTTATTGCAAAAAGAATCAGACTACTTATCATCTTTTATAAAAAGAGACAAACCACGCGTAGATGTTCATATTCCTTTGTTAGGCCATAATTCAATTCGTTTTTTTGATGGAATCGTAACCTCACTTTCAGAAAGTGGAGCACTGTGTTTACTGAACACTCCCTTAGTCCAGGTTAGTGATTTATTAAAGATCCATATCAAGGCGAACGACCAGTCTGATGTTGCCTTTAACATTGAAGCTGAAGTAATTCGCAAGAATTTCTCAAAAGAGCGCTTGAATTCCAAATCTGGCCTTTATTATGCGATCCGATTTAACGATATACACTCTGTAGGTCTGAACCAGATTCAAAAACTGGTAGCTGCTTAATTATATTTTAATTTCCTTTAAGGAGGAATAATGGCTTTTTTTAACTTTATGAATAATGCAGGTGTTGTTGGTTGGACTATCCTTTTAACAGGTATTGCCGCTTTGGCACTTGTTGTTGAAAGAGTTCGAACTTTATATTTTCATTACGGTTTAAATGTCGAAGAGTTTACTGGGAAAATTCAAACGCTTGTTCTTGGTAAAAAAAATGAAGAAGCAATTATTGCTTGTGCGCAATTAGAATCAAAGCCTTTAGCAAGAGCTTTTAAAGTTATTTTAGAAAAATCAGATCGTGATGATGAAACAATATTTCAGGCTCAAGATATTGCCATGGCTGAAATCGTTCCTTTGTATACAAAGCGTTTACACTACTTATCAATGTTAGCCAACGTTGCAACCTTACTGGGCTTGTTAGGTACAATTCATGGTCTTATTTTATCGTTCCAAGCCGTTGCTCAAGCTGACCCCGCTGAAAAACAAGCCCTGCTAGCTGCCGGCATCGCGGTTTCGATGTATACAACAGCTCTAGGTCTTGCTGTGGCAATTCCATCAATGGTTACGTTTTCTTTTTTAACAAGTAGACAAAATCAGTTGTTAGAACAATTAACCGAAAAATGTTCTAAGTTAACAGAAGTTTTAACAAGTAATCATATCCCAGGCTTAAGTAAAGATAATGTATTTCCAGAAGCTAACCGTATGAAAACAAATGGTCCAACACCGCCATCTGTAAATTCAAAAGTTTCTTAGGATCTTGCAGTTAAAGTTAAATTTTCCTCTTAGGAGAAAAGTATGCGCAAACGGTTTAAACTAAAAATTAATCATCACTCAGAGTTCGATTTGGATTTAGCTCCATTGCTTGCGGTTATGGTTAAGTTGGTGCCCGTTCTACTTGTATCATCAGCTTTTGTACAAATGATGATTGTAGAAACAGAACTACCGCAGGTTGTGCAACAAGCAATCGAAGCGCAGAATAATAATCCTAAGCCAACACAAGTTGCAGTAGAATTATCAAAAAAACTTGGCTTAAAAATTATTATTACCGAAAACGGCAAGCAAACTATCGAAACAGTATCATTAAATAAAGATCAACAATTAGATTTACCCAGTGTGCATGCTAAATTTCAAGAAGTAAAAAAACAACATCCTGAAGTTTTTAAAATTGAAATGAATCCAGATGAAGATATCCCTTATAAAGAAGTCGTTCAAATTTTGGACGAAGCAAGAAAATCAAGAAATAACAGCATCACGTTTCCTGTTAAAGATTTAAAAACAGGCGCTGATACTTCAACATTGTATATGTTTCCAGAAGTCGTTTTTGGCAACATGATGGATGGTTAATATGAAACGAACACGGTACGTACCAGAAATAAAGAAGAATCAAACTTTTGGCCTAAATATTACCTCAATGACAGATATGTTTACAATTTTATTGGTTTTCTTGCTGCAAACATTTTCTGCCGGCGAAGTTCCCATTGATCCTGTTACAGGAGTTCGACTACCCTCTTCAAATTCTGAAAAGAATCCAGTAAATGGAGTTAAAATATCAATTTCTCCAACTGAATTAAAATTAGATCAAGTTAAAGTTGCAGATGTTCAAAACAATGCAATTGTCGCTTCTGCAATTGATCCAAATGATTCACAATTTGTTAAACCCTTATTCGACGAACTACAAAAATTTAACAAAGAACATGAGAAATTAGCCAAGACTGGTAAAGTTTTATTTCTTGCTGACCAAGGCATGCCTTATGGAACTTTAAGAAAAGTAATGTATACAGCTTCAATGGCAGGATTCCCAAACGTAAAATTTGTGACCACTGCAGCAGGTAATTAGTATGAATTTTAAAACACTTACGTTTTTCGCTTTCGTAACATTATTAACCTTGGTTGCAAAAAATTCATTAGCAAATCAAGAAAATGTAAAAGGCTTACTTCCTGAAGTAAAACTTAATTCTGAAAATGAAGATCAAAATAATGAAAAAGCTTTTCAATCAGAATTAATGATTACTAAAGCAGAAAATAAAGCCATTGAGTCTTTAAACCGAATTATAATTAAAAAAAAAGGAACAGCTGAAGAGTCAGATTTATTATTTCGTTTAGCTGAACTATACATGCGTAGAGCAAAATCTGGTCGTTTTTTTGATTTAAATAGTAAAGCGCAAGCACCAACTGTAAGCCAAAAAGCACAAGAATCATTGAAAGTAGCAATTCAAATTTACAACCGCATAGAAAAAGAATTTCCAAAATATAAAGAACTGGATGCTGTACTTTTTAATAATGCAATTGCTAATCAACAAACCAAACAAGCTGAACGTGCTAAAGAACTTTTTAACAAATTAGTTAACGAACATCCAAAATCAGCTTTACTACCCGATGCTTTATTAGAAGTTGGAGAGGTCTATTACTTTCAGCAAAGTTTTGCTCTTGCCCTCGAAAAATTTAAAGCGATTGAAAAATTCCCAAAATCAAAGGCCTTTCCCTATGGCGTTTACAAGTCAGCTTGGTGTCATTATAATTTAAAGCAAACCGAAGAAGGTATAAAGCAACTTTTAGCAGTTATTCGGCAAAACCCAGCAGATTCCACAGATCAAAAGAAATATAACTTACGTAAGGAAGCTTTACGCGATTTAACACTTTTCGTTGGTGAATCACTTCCACCCGAGCAACTATATAGTTTCTTCGACAAAATTACGACTATAGATGAACTTGGAGAGGCTCTAATGAGCCTTTCTTCGATTTATGAATCACACTCTAGATTTAAAGAAATTAATATTTTTGTAAAAGAATTTATTGAAAAGCATCCAGAAAGTCCAAATACAGCAAAATGCTATGCAAAACTAATTGATACCAACGAAACTTTAAAACAACGTGACACAGTTCTAAGTTTCATGAAAAAAATGGCTGAATTCTGTGTGAATAAACCAAACGTAGAATGTCACGATGATTTTCGAAAAATCAGCTTAGAAATTTCAAAAAAATGGTGGGACATCTGGTTAAAAAACAAAAAAAATAATGAATTTTCAAAACTTACAGAACAAGCTTTTGAAATTTTATTAGCTAACGAGGATGTTCTAAAGCCAGAAGCTAAATCGCGATATGCATATGCTGAATTACTTTTTCAACAAGAAAAATACGATCAAGCAAGTAAAAACTATGAAGATGTTTCAAATCAAAAAAATATCGAAAAAACTTTAGGCCATGACTCGCTTTACGGCGCATTGTTTTCAATAGAAAAATCACTAGATAAGAAAGATGATTCATCACTTATAGAGCATCAAAAATCATTAGCCGATCGATATCTAAAAGAATACCCTAACGGCGAACATGTTACCTCGTTACAATACAAATTAGGCTTTATCGCTTACAAACAACAAGACTACGAAACGGCATTAAAACTATTAATTCCATTATCAGCAAAATTCAAATATCCAGAAATCAAAACTAAATCAGAAGATTTAATTTTAGATATTTATAATATTAAAAAAGATAATAAATCTATTCAAGCTTTTGCAAAAAATATTCTTAAGTCTTCAGCAAACGAATTAAGAAAAAACAATTTAACTAAAATTGTTGAAGAGTCACATTATGCACAAATTCAATTAGACGCTTCATCTTTGCCAATTACTCAGCAAATAAATCAGTTGTATGCATTTTCTCAAGAGCATTCTAAATCTAAACTTGGTCAAGATGCATTTTGGCAATCTATCTCTTTAGCATTTTCAAAAGGTTTTGATGTCTTAGGTGCTGACTTAAGTTTAGAATTTGCTAAGCAGTACCCTACTGATCCCAGAAAAAATGATTCCATTAAAGAAGCAACTAAGGCATACATTGATGCCGGACAAATTAAAAAAAGTATTTTAACTTTGCGCGAGCTTGCTAGATTAGAGCCAAAAAAAGGCTTGGCTCATTTAGAAACCTCTTGCGACCTATTAAGAATTAATAATCAATTAGCAGAAGCCAGAGGATGTTATAAAGGATTATTTGATCAAGTAGATAAAAATAAAAAAGCAGAACTTTTATCTAAAATGGTCAAATCGTATAAAGATAACAAAAATTCATCAGAGCTTGAATCATTAGAAAATCAAATATTAAAAGAAAATATTGAACCCTATGCAACTCAGCTATTAGTCACTAAGGCAAAAAACTTTCTTGCAGAAAAGAAAATTGGTGAAGCATTTAATTTAGCTTTAAAAATCAACTCTCGCCCCGTTGATGCAGATATACGTGCAGAAGCTAGACTAATTCAGGCTCAAGTCTTAGAAAAGGAATTTGTAAATCAAAGTGTAAAAGCAAAAGAAAATAAATTTGCGACCGTATTAGCATTAAAAACTGAAAAGCTAGACAAAGCGCATACTGCCTATTCAACAACAATAAAAATGTCAAAATCAGATTTAGTTCAAGCTCAGGCACTTAGCGGAATCGATCGCTTATATGCTCATTACATTGAAGCGATTACGAACATGCCAATTCCTGAATCATTAAATCCCGAAGAGCAAAAAACCTTACGAGCTGAGCTTGTAAAATTAACTTCACCGTTTGTAACTAAAAAGACAGAAAATTTAGCTCAATTACGAAAAATTTCAAAATTATCAGCAAGCGTTTCTGAATCAATTAATTGGTCAGAGATGAATATTGAAAAAACAGTAGAGCCGCGTGTGGTTTTTCCTTCTGCGCAAAAACTGTCTCATTTTATTCCATCTCAATTTGAAATTACAAACAATGGTTACACCCGCCTTCCTGCAACAGAAAAAAAATGTGATCCTAATAATGCAACAGCAGTTAGTCTAGGTGGCTGCATTCAATCTAAAAAATATTCTGAAGCAGAAGCCTTAGCTTTCAAGTTATCCGGCGCCAAAGAAACTCGTGCGACAGGTCTTTACTACTTAAGCATCATTGCAGACAAACAAGGTGAATACGACAAAGCACTTTGGCTGATTGAAAAAGCCATTGCCTTAGAGCCCGAAAATTCGATGATCAATTATCAAAAAGGTAAATCATTATATTCTGTCGAAGGAATCAACAGTGCTTTACCATTTTTTGAAAAAGTTTTAGACATGAAGAAAACATCACCTGATCTTGTTGTCATGAGCGCACTAAAATCCTTCTCGGATAGAGATTATATAACTGCTACAGAGGAATTTTCTAGATTATCTAACGATGAGCTTTATACTTATAGTCTAGGTGTATTGTATGTTGAAGCAACTGTGCAAAAGGGAGAAACAGAAGAAGCTTTGAAATTAGCAACAAAATTTCTTAATTCTCGCTCGGATTCTGTCGATATGTGGATAGAGCAAGCACGGGTTTTTGAAACGTTTGCTGTGAATACAGAAAGTGCTTCTAATAGTTATAAAAAAGCACTTTCAAAATCATCCGACTTAGAGCAAAAGGAATGGTTAAAAAAGAAAATTGAATTTTTAAAAAGTACTAAAAACAGTCAAATAACGTCGTACGTTGGTGGGAATTAAAGTGGACTGCAAAAATAGAGGAACGATGTATGAAACGGGACGTAAATTTGATATTGGCATTGTCATTGGTACTTATCACCTACTCTTCGATTGCCTATGCCAAAAAAACTGAAGTCAGAAAAGTTCAAGAAGTAAATTTTTCTGAGATGAATCTTAAAGGGACTATTCGTAATCCTGATGGGGCTTATCTGGTTCAGAAAAAAGGACTTAAGTTCATGCCATTGCATGATGTGCAAAAAGACATGGATGCAAAACTTCGAGAAACTTCATCATATATTGACTAACAATTTGGGGAGCGAGTGACGTATGTCAGTACTTAAATTAAAACAAACGACTTTAAATGGAAATACAAAAGTATTTAAAATTGATTCAAAATCAAACTTAAAAACTTTTGGATCATCTAGAAAAGCCAACATATATTCTATCGACCCCGAATCATCTCGCTTTGAAGGAGCTTTTGAATACCGTCAAGATGGATGGCATTTTATTTCATTTGAACTTTCAAATAAAAATCCAGATATTAAAATTGATTCTAAAACAGTTTTTCAAATTAAAAACTCTAATTTTGAATTTTCGGTTTATGATTTTGAAGAACGTTTATATAATAATTTTGACAAATTAGAATCTGCTGGAGGCCTAGAAAAGCAAATTTATGTAGTTAGCCGTAACAATAGAATTTTAAAAACTCATATAACAGAAAAAAATGGATCTTTTCAGTACCCGATTCATGGAAAAAAGAATTTATTTAAAATACCAGCTTCGGTAACTTGGACAGCCCAAGAACAAGATGGTTTTGAAATCAAATCAAAAATTATTAAAGTTGATTCTTTAGTTCACTTAGAAAAGTCGCAGAACCAAGCTTTAAATAAAAATGAACAGCGTACTGTTATTGCAACACTTGCGCTTTTTGCATTTATAGCTTTTACAGCTTTTCTTGCGCCTAAAAATGAACCTTCTTTAACAGAAAATCAGATTCCTAAAGTTTCTACAAATGTTGTAGTAAAAATGGAAAAAAGAAAGCATCAGGAAATTAAAAAAACAACAGTCGCTTCTTCGGCTCCAGCTCAAGTTGAAAAAATTCCTAAAGAAAAAAGTGGTTCCACTTCTGGCGGAAGTAAAATTTCTGCAATGTTAAAGGGCGCCGTTGGCGTTCGTATTTCACAACTAATTGGAAAAGTTTCTGCGACAGATGCAAGAACGGCAAATGTTTTAGTAACTGCAGCAGGTGTTAAAGCTGGCGAAGGCACTTCAGGCCGAGCGTTATCAGCTGTGGGTAAAGTAGAATCATCAGGTCGTAATTGGAATGGCGAATCTGCAGGAAGTGGTACTGGAGTTTCTACTGCCGGCATTGGTGGTGGTAATGGAACCAAAGGATTAGGCGGAGGCTTAGGGCAAGGTAAAACGGGTTCAGGCGGAGTCGGACTTATTGAAGAAGAATCTGAAGTTGTTGGTGGACTTGATCGCGAAATTATTGCTCAGTACATTAAAACTCAACTTGGACAAATTCTTTATTGTTATGAACGACAGTTATCTGCAAATCCAGATCTTTACGGTAAAGTCGCTGTTAAGTTTACAATCAGCGGTAATGGTCAAGTTGAAGCGCAATCAATTAATGATACGACTTTGAAAAGCAACCCTGTAGAGGGCTGTATTTTAAGTAAAGTTTCTAAATGGAAGTTCCCAGAACCAAAGGGTGGAACCAAAGTTTTAGTTACTTATCCATTTTTATTTAAAAGCACAAATTAATACGGATGATACACCGCTAATGATGGCAATAGAGGAAACAACACGATGAAAAGAAACCAAATGACAACAAAACTAAGCATAGCAACAGCAATTGCAATATTATTAATATTTTCACTACCCGCTTTAGCTGAAGATGCTAAGAATAGCCCGGCGGCAACTCCTGCATCACGGGGGTCTGACAAAGTAGATTTAAAAAAACTAGAAGATAAATACTGGTCTTCTAAAGATGATGACTACGGCGTTATTCAAAATAGAACTTTTACTAAAACAGGAAAATTCTACGGTTCACTAGTTTATGGACCATTAGTAAATGACTCTTTTGCCAAAGCACGTGCATCTGGATTAATGATTGGATATTATTTATCAGAAGATTTTGGAGTTGAGGCCAGTTACTTATCCTACGCATCAAAACAAAATGACACTGTATCCGCATATGAGACTCAATTCGGCGGAGTAAAACCTGACTACAATTTAATTAAAGCTAATAAATCTCTATCGATAACGTACACTCCATTTTATGCAAAAATGGCATTTATGAATAAAGCTATTCTGTATTTTGATATGGGCTTTACTTTAGGCATTGGTACTACGGATTATGAAATCCAAAAAGTTCTACAAAACAATCTTAGTGTTGACATTCAGGCTAATGAAACAAAATCGGCTCCACACTTTGAAATTGGCGTTATGCAACAACTTTTTATAAGCCAGTTTTTCGCATTCCGAGTTGATATTAAAAACACTTTTTATAATCAAAAAATACAACAGTACAAAGCAACCAACCCACAAGTTGAATCCTCACGTACCGAAACAACTAAAAGTATCAATGATACAACAATTACTTTTGGTTTAACTGTTTTCACAAAATAAGGGTGAAGTAAATATGAAAGCGAATGCAAAATAACAAAAAAAATATACTGCAGGTTCTGTTACTATCCCTATTAACTTCAACATCAGGTTGGACGCAAACGTCCCTATCTGTTAAATCAGATGGTCGAAAGCCAGTCTCTGACGTTAAATACCGTCAGTCTGGAGTTCCTGTTTTTGAATTAATTCGAAAGCAAGGAAATGATGTTGTTAAAGTAAAAGAAATTCCTAGACTTGATATCGGGGATGAAAAACAAGTCGTTGCTAATGAAGCAGATTTACGTTTACCCGCTCAACGTGAATTTAAGATTAATCCAATACAAACTAAAATTTCTCCGGAAATTTTAGTTATCCCGCAAGTTATGCTTAATCCAGTTAATTCTGCTAAATCTATTGTAACAGAATCTGAATTAGGAAAAATACCTGCTGTAAATCCATTGGCATTTATTCCTGACCCGATCACTACCAGTTCTGAAGCAACAATTACCAATTTAGTAGAACTAAAACCTGATGAATATAAAATGTTGCAAGCTATGATATTTTTGGAATATCAAAAAAAATATGACTTAGCGATGAATTTATTTGTAGAGTTAATGGATGTTAAAGAATATCGTGCCGAGGCCTTATTCCATTATGCACAAACAGCATTTGGCTTAGGTTTATTTTCTGAATTCAGAAATAAAATGATTCAGGTTACGCAAGAAACAAAAGACCTTTCCTTAAAAAAATTAGCAACGGAAAGTTTAGTTAAAAATGTTGCTGCACTAGAAAATTCAGACATTGCATTAATCAATCCTTTGGTTGAATCTTTTGATATAGATGTTACGACAAACGATAAGTACTTATTAAGAAAAGCAAAATACTATTCTGAAAAAGGCGATTTAGGACAACTTGAAAGCGCATTAGCATTTATTACGGCAGCATCACCTTTATACCCAGAAGCTTCACTATTGAAAGCAGTTTTTAATTACCGACAAGGTCAAATTGATACTGCCATTGCAGATTTAGAAAGCACTTGGCCACTAATTGAAGATAAGAAGAAAGATCAAGTTCGAAACTTATCAGCGCTAACACTAGCCCGTCTTTACTTTCAAAAAGGAGAATATAAAACATCTTACCAAACATATTTAAAGATTGATAAATCTAGTCCTTCTTGGTTGCAAGGTATGGTTGAACAAGCCTGGACACAAATTTTAGCTGGCGATTATGAAGGCGCTGCTGGAAATATGTTTTCATTGCATACAGACTACTTTCGCAAAGCATATGCACCAGATACTTATATTGTTCGCACGGTTGGTTACTTGAACCTGTGTCAATTTGGTGATGGTGTTGGTGTTTTAAATGATTTAAAAAAACGCTATACATCGACTCAAGAAAAATTAGAAAATTTTAAAAAAAATAACACAGATCCTTCGAAATACTACGACTTGGTTAAAACATGGTTACGAAATACCAACGTTGATGAGGTGGAAGGTGTGCCAAGAGCTTTCATAGTTGAATTAGCACGTCATCCAAACTTTACTTCAATTCAAAAGCAAATGAATAATTATGAAGATGAAAATTCATTGTTTAATAAAATTACAATTGATCTAATACGCAAAGAACGTGAAGCGCGACTAAAAATGCTTCAGTCAAAAAATGAATATGCTGTCATGAAGCGCGACAAAGTTAGTTCGGATAGATTACACACTAAAGAAAAAGAGTTCTTAGCTGTCGGGGTCGAGCATATGATTATTAGCCGTGCGCGTGAAGGCATAAAAAAAATGCGAGCAGCTGCCGTTGCACGACTTAATAATGAAAAAGAAGAACTTCGTTTAAAGGTTTCTAAGAATTTAAAATCAAGGTACACAGATTTCGTGGCAACTTTAGGAAATTTAGTAGATCAAAAAGATGTCTTATCTTACGAAATATATTCTGGAGCTGGTGAACATATTCGCTACCAAATGGCTGGCGGAGAAGTCAAAGAGCGTAATACTGCTACATTAGCGCCGGATGAAAAAGAAAGTTATAAATGGAAATTTAAAGGCGAAGTTTGGGAAGATGAAATTGGTCATTACCGCTCTTCTTTAAAAAATGTTTGTCCATCTGACGATTTAGCAACTAATCAAGGAAGTAACTAATGAAAACAAATAATTTATTAACTGTACTTTTAATTTCATGCCTAACCTCAATATCTGCTGCAGAACAAATGTCAGCAGCACAGGGGCTAGAAAAAATTAAAACAAATTTAGAAAATTCAAAAGCCAATCAAAAAGAATATGAACGAAATCTTGATGTCGTTAGTCAAAATCTAAATGAAGTCACCAAGGCAAAGTCATCAGTTATCAAACAAAAGGAAACAGTATCCTCAGAGATTTTAAAAAATAACGATGCCTTACGAAAATCTTTGGTTCAAGAACGTGATCTAAATACCCTAATTGCACAAGAAAAAGAAAAATTTCAAATCGAAACAAAGCAATTAGAGCAGCTAGAAAAAATGATCGCACAAATTAAACAAAATCAAGTGCAGCGCGAAGCCTTACTATCAGATTATCAAAACCAATTTCGCCTAGCAAATGAAGAAAAGAAAGCTTGGAAGGATCGTGAAACAGAACTACGCGCACAAGAAGCAAAAACAATCCAAACTGCTCGCTCTTTAGCTTCAGAAGAGGCCACTTGGTCTAATAAAAAGAAAGGTTACGAAGGTGAAACAAAACGTTGGGCCGCCGAATCAGAAAAGCAACAACGCATTCATGACACTTATCAAGGTTTAGCAGAACAAAAGTAATAACCAACTAAAATTAAAAGGGTCTAGCTGAATAAGCTAGACCCTTTTAATTTTAAAACTTTTTTAAATTGAATCTTTCAATTACCTGACTGCTGTCATCAGCAATAGAAAACTTTTGAGCCTTACCTAATACTGATGGATATAATGCAAAAAAGAAATCAGCGCCCAATTTTATTTGTGCATTATCGACAATTTGCTTACTCTGCAAAGAAAGTCCATCAGATACTCGCATTCTTACAAGTGTTCTATTCTCAGTTCTTTCATTCACATTATTAAATAAAATATTCCCATAATATTTTTTTATATAAACATACGTCCAAGTATCATTTGCTAAATCTAAATCACTGCTTAAAATAGGATATACGTACTGATCATTTGCTGCTGAATTTAGTATTTGAATCGATCTTTTCTTAAGAAAATTTCCATCCGTAAATATTAAATCCATGCTTGAAAGCGATGTTGAAACGATAACATGCGGATTATACGATTTAGAAAGTTTAATCACATCTGTAGACTTAATATCCATATGATCAATTATTGTATTAGTATTTAAATCAAATAACACTACTTGATCATTTGTTTTAATTAGTAGTTTATGATTTAAAATTCCAGCTAACGGAGCTATCCAATTTATCTTAGTTAATGTCGTCATATGAATAACTGGTGGAAGCCAAGTTTTTGCTGATAAACATGCTTGCACATCGACATCTGCAATTGAGTTATCGGTTAGTCCTAATATTAAGTGACCATCATCTCGAAGGTCTCCGGAAATAATTGAGTTATCATCACTAACGACAGCCCCAAATGTATGACTATCTAATACCTGGCCATCTTGGGCTAATTTAATAACACCTACTGACTGCAAATCATCGTAAATTATTAATAGACCCAAATCTGGCCTAAAGGCAGATGAAATTGGCTTACCTTGAAATTTCACAGGTTGATGCTGTGGTACAGAATTTTTATCAAAAATAGAAACATGCTTTTCACTTAAATCAATAATGTAATTACTTAATCCAGAATGCAAAACAAAATGTTGGTCATCTGGATTCAATACAGAAAGCGTTCGATCGACAATCATTAGGTTTAAATCAAACTGATGAACTTTTTTAACAATAGGATCATAAATGGCAATAGTTTGCTTTTCTGAACCATCGGTAGCCCTAAGCGGAGTCATCGCTTCTAATTTTTGACCAATTACATTTTCATTACCTTTATCATTTATTTTGCTTGGAGCGCATGCGACCAAATGACTAATAGCAAAACAACTAATGAAAGCTGTGCAAATAACATTAAAACGCATAATTAACTCCTAAACTTAAATAAATTTGTTTTTTTTCTGATTTAAATCCTATCTGTGTATATTCATAATTATGAGCCGTATAACTTACGCAAGTGCTTATCCATAACCCCACATATAATGGTAGATAATATTGAACCGAAATAATCGGAGATGATAATTTTGCTTCATCACTGGCTACAGTGTACCCGTCATCTAATTTTATTGTTGCTTTGCCGCTTTCTAATCCTAATCCAAAAATTAGATGCGACTGACCCCAGAAAGATAATGGATTACTGAATGGAAAAATCCGATAATGCGCCTGAATATCCCAAAGATTCAATTCACTGACTGCCTTAACTGTTTGTAATATTTTTTCATCACCATGCAGATATTTCAAACCCAATGAAAAACCAATATCCTGATTTAACTGAAATCGATAACTTGTATCATACCCACTGTATTTTTTTATTGCGAATGTGGATTCATCATTATGTGCAGAATCACCACCCACAGATAGATTAAACCAATGCTGTTTATAACTTTTTGAACGCTTTAAACTTCCTCGGTAATCATTAACTCCGCCATTTGTTAAAGATTTCATTGCAACTGACGCGCCTAATGCATTTAATAGGTGGCGCCCCCCATCGGCTTGGTTAAATGGGCCGATCGCTTCATCATCACGCAAATACTTATTAGACACCTTAATCAAATGCCCTAGCTCATGAGTAACTAAAAAAATGCGCTCATAATCTCGCAACTCTAAAAACTGACCTTGATTCAATAATATTTTTTTCTCTTCTGGTACTGAAATACCTTCGGCTTCACGGTATCCCGATTTTTCTGCAACCTGCATAGCTTCTGAAGTCCATAATATTAATAATCCCTGCTTATCATTCATTAAATCCAACATATCTGAAGCACGAGCTATTAATTTTTTTTCACAATAATTTTTTTGCTCTATGTTTAAAACTTTTAAAGTTTCACAAATCTTATGACCTTCCATAGATTCATCACAGGTACATAATTGATTTTTAATAAAATTATTTTGAACCACATCGGTTAAGGATCTTTTCACTTGAGTCAAAGTGACTTGTAGTTCAAGGTCTCCGGCATTGCCACCGTTACCAACAAAAGTACTTCCGTTAGCTACTAGACTTAATAAACACACTAGTCCTATATATTTAATCATTCGACGCGCCCTCCGGTTGGCGATAAATTAATAAGTACTTGGTACAATCTATCGCCATATTCTTTTTCAACTGTGGCAAAATCTTGCAGAGATTTAGAAAATTCACGAATCATTTCGATTAACTCTTGATATCGTTCAGGGCTTAAATCTAAAACCATGGTGTTTGCAAATCGTTCATTTGCATCAAACATATCCATATTTTGTTTTGCTATCGCTAATGCTGCTTTATGAAAACTACTTATCTTTAAGCCTGGCGGCGGAGACTCATTGGTTAGTAAAGTTGTTTCAATAACAATACGGCCATCCATTGTTTTTCTTAAGTAACCTTCGCGTAATAAAAATTGCAACGACCGATCAATCCTTTTTTTCGAAGCAATCGTACCCAGTTCTTTATAAATCAGAGTCGGTTTTTTTTGCACGGCTTCGATTCGAAAGGCATCTTTCACATAAATATTTAACCAATCATTTAACAGATGAATGGTTAAATCTTTTCTATTTTTCTTTTTCAAATCTTGAATTAAAAGTTTTTGTTCTTCGGGTTGATCTTCCTGTTTAAGCCAATTCTTGAAACACATTTTTTCAGCGGCCGTCAAAGCCATTAACTTTGCAAATTCATCTGCGCGATCAAGAGTAATTTTTCTTTTTTTCTGCAAAACCAATGAAACCAACGAAGATGAAACTTTCCTTAGATCTTTGGCTGCTGTCATAACCGAAAATGATTTATCTGATGACTTTCTATATTCAAGCATTTGCTTCAAAAATAGAACGGGATCCGCGTAGTCGTTAATTCGAGGACGCTCTATTTTTTTATTTCAAAAGTTGCTTCCATGAATTACATAAAGCACAGATGCTATCGTCTTTTCAAGTGGTTATCACAAATTGATTTTTACAAAGTAAAAATATTTTCCTTTGTCACTCATGTCCTTTTAATACAATAATTAAGCTCGATTTGTAAATATAACAAAGGATTCAAGCATGAAATTACGCCACTACCTAATTAGTTTAGTTGTCTTCTGCGGAACATTAAACACCATTCATGCTCAAACTACTGGTTCAAAAAATGACATGGGTGCAAGCGAACGAAATCGGCAAGACAAAGACCTATCTATTTTAGTTCACCCTGTTGGCTTTGGCCCCACAGGTACAATTACTCAAGGACTTACCTTAGGATTCTTTATTAATCCCAATTCTGTAATTAATATTGAATTAAAAAATGGAAAAAAATTTTCTTTTTTGGGAGATATTCTTGGGCAATACAGAGTTAACCAATCTTCACTTGGTATCTACTACAAACAATTCACAAATACTTCATTTTACTTCAAGGCCGGAGTTGATTACCGCACTGTCGATTATTCCTATAACTACACAGGATGGTTCAATTCGACCGAGAATACTCAATTTATTGGGTCTTCAACAGCGCTTACATTTGCAATTGGCAACCATTGGCAATTCAGCAATTTCACCCTTGGTTGCGACTGGGTTGGAATTAACCTACCCATCATTTACCAGACGATATCTGAATCCACAGATGGATCTGCACAAAACCCAACTCGTTTGGCAGATGAAAAAGATAACTATTTAAAAAAGAGTTCGCTACTAGTTACAAATTTTTATTTAGGCTTTAGTTTTTAACAAAACTAAACTTTACGTAATCGTTTCAACAATTTCTGCACGATATCTTCTATTTGAGTAACCCCAAATAAACGACCGATCCAAACAAATGCAGAAATTGCCACAAAGACACTGAACACCAATCCAAAAATCAAACCAAAGATTCCTGCTGGCAATAGCGGCCGTAAAACATAAAACACATGAGCCACAGCACCCGTCAAAGTTGCAAGAACCGCAAAGATAATAACCTTTTTAAAAAAAGATTTAAAATGAAACCCAATTACAAAACGTGGAAAAAAAACTAATAACAAAAACAAATTCAACATTGCAGATATCGTTGTTGAAATCATCAGACCACGCACCTGCCACTGCCCCATCAAAATGGGCGCTAAAATAATATGAACAGTTAAACAAATTGCCGACACAACCGCCGGAAACCACGTATTTTTAATCGCATAATATGCCGGAGTCAAAACACGGACGGCACTTGAAAAAATCATAATCCAGCAATAAGTTCTTAAAATATCTGCAGTTTCTAGTACATCATTTAACTTAAACTGCCCACGGCCAAAAAGTAATTGCACAATTGGTTCGGCTAATGAAAATAAGCCTGCTGCAGCAGCCATAGCTAATAATAAATTAAGCTCTAAATAGTTTTGTGCAACTTCCGACATGCGATGTTTTTCATTTTTAGAAAACAATCCCGATAGCATCGGCAAAAGCGCCGTACCAAGACTTACTGAAATTAATGACAAAGGTAATTCAATCAATCGATCGACATAATTAATGTATGAAATAGTACCTTCATGCAAAGACGATGAAAATCGCAAATTAACAATCGTTGTAAACTGCAACAAACCCATTCCTAATAAGCCTGGAACCATATTACGCATCACTTTTTGAAAATCTTTATTTCGAATATCAAATGACAATTTAGGAAAAAATCCCGCTTTTATTAAAGCTGGAACTAAAATACCAGCTTGTAGCATCCCCCCAATTAAAACGCCCCATCCTAATTGATCCCCACGAACTGGAAACCAGTCATTAGGAAGCACTGTCGAAATGATCATGGCCAGATTCCATAGTGTCGGAGCCAATGCCGGTAACGAAAACTGACCTAGGGCGTTTAAAATACCCATCATAAAGGCATAACTACTTACAAAAAAAATGAACCCAAACATCATCTTGGTAAGCCGCAAGGTCAGAAGGTATTTTTCGGTATCCAAAATATAAGATGGATCCAGAACCATTTTCAAAAGTGGCTCTGGGTGTAAAATTCCAAAAGTGGTCAAACACCCTAAAATCAGTAATAAAAAGGAATAGACAGAATTGACTAAATTTTGAGCCCTAACGTCAGAATCAAGCCTGGCTTCAACAAAAACTGGAATAAAGCTAACGGATAGGGAACCTTCGCCCAAAAGCCTACGGAATAGATTTGGCAGCCTGAAGGCAGCCCCCCAGGCATCGGTAATGCGCTTATCAAAATAAGCAGCAAGCAAGCTTTCGCGCAATTGCCCCAACACCCGGCTAGCCATTGTACCAAAAGCCATTTTCAATGCATTCTTCATTACAGATTGATGTTGCTTGTCTGAATGCTCTATGATAATTCCTAACCTTTGTTTATTTTATAAATCCTATATGGAGGTTTTAAGTGGCACAACACAAATCAGCGGCAAAAAGAGCTCGTCAAGCTGTTAAGAAAAACATCATCAATACGAACCGTAAATCTAAAGTTCGTACTAGCGAAAAAACATTAGCTGCTGCTATCAAGAAAAGTGATAAGAAAGCTATTCCTGAATTATTATCTGCTTATACTAGCCAAATGATGAAAGCTGCTCAAAAAGGCGTTTTCAGTAAATCAACAGCATCTCGTAAGATTGCTCGTTTATCTACTCAAGTTCACAAAGCTTCTGCTAAATAATTTTAATTTGGTAAACTAGCTTTAATTAAGCTAGTTCAAATTGATTCGTCGACTTCCGAGCCACATAAGCTCGGATTTGTCGTTTTAAGGCTATTGAAATATCGTCAAAGCCAGCGCCATAAATAAAGTGACCTGTTCCGCTTTGTTTATTTTTTAAAGTTGTACGAACCGAGAAAAAATCTCCATCTGAAATAAAAAAACTGATAATAATTTGTTGATTTACATCTAAGATAAAATCTGATTTAAACGAAATTCCACCTTCGCCAATTTCAATACCTTCAACTACTGTAGCTTTGCCCCGGCATAAAAAAGTTATGTTTTTACGAAAATATTTTCGTGGAAATTTTCTTCTTGCTGGCAATGCTAATTTACCTGTCATCCAAAACTTATCGGACATTCATTTTTAATACTTAACTGTTTCAAATTGAGACGAAAAACTAATCCTAACTACGATTCAATTCATCAACTTCAATTAGAAAATCCACAACTAGGTGACATTTTAGGTAACTTTTAAAATCGATCGACAACTCAAAAGTCTCAATTCGAAAGGACCAAATCATGGCTAGCACTGCATTTGCTTTCTTTAATATATAAGAAAAAAAAATTAAGAGGCAACTATGCGTAAAATTTTTTTAACATACCTAACAAACCTCCAGGTGAAACTATGAACAAACAAATTGTCCTATGGGCTTTGTTTTGTCTAATGGTCCTGCAAACAGCATATGCCGAAAACAGCGTGACAAAAAAATTAGTTGAATTTGAAACACAAGCCAACGCTGCCGCTCAGCGATCTATAGACGCTATTTTATTACCAGAGGTCGAAATTCCATTAGCAATGGTCGAAAAAGATTTTGCTGAACGCATAAACCCACTAATTTCCAAATCTCTATCGTTTGAAAAAAATGGCCAACCGTTCGTTCATTGGATACTTAATCCTGAAGACACAAAATGGGGATCTGAATTAATTCAACATTTTCAAAAGTTAGGTCTTCCATTACAAATCAAATATCATTTCATTGGCCATCAAACAGCCTCGCGAAGTTATATCGCTGAAGATCCACTAACAGGAATTCAATTTTCAGTAAAATCTTCGACAAATGTCGCTGGTGGCAAATTTACCGCAGATAAAAAACAAACCATTGGCAGTGCTAGAGACGCCCGCCTGATTGGAGATTTTTTAAATGATCAAAACCAAAAAAGACTATTTGAAAACTTTATTTTCTTAGATGAACCTGCCATCCTAACTATATCTGCACTTGATCAAGCTTTAGTTATTCGCGATCTTGGGCCAATGATCCAAGCAAATAATGAAAATTTCTATTTACCTGGCTTTTCAGCCTTACACGATAAAGTCGGAGCCGAAATTGCTCGTATAAACGGTTCTACCGACCCCTATCAGTATTGGACTGATCATTATATTAAAGCCGTGGGTAAAGCCCTCGGAGAACTTGCCGCGCGCACAGGGATGCAGTTTGATTCTCCACATTCACAAAATTTTTTAATCGAACTTGATTCTAAAATGAAGCCAACAGGAAAAATTGTACTTCGCGACTTATCAGACTTATACATTGACGTTAACTTTATAACTTCCTTACAAGGTGCGAATAGCCCTCTTTTAATTAAATTTAATCAACGTACAAATTTAATAGACTTCATTAATGCTGGATTCGGCCCACTTCATGGAAACGAAAAACCTTCTTGGGCAAATTCATCCGTACACACTCTAAAATGGAAAAAAGTCTTTTTTCAAGAATTCGAAAGTACTTTTGAAAATATATCAGGATTCAATATAGCGCGTTTAAATACTGCCAAATATCAAAATGGAGAAAAGCTTTCATCAACTTATAAATTATTTGCTCATCCAAAATTTAAATTGTTTTTCGAAATGATGAAAAAACAAGGCTTCGTTCAGAATAAACAACTAACTAATCGCTGTGAAAATATATTTGCATTATAGATTCTACTTAATACGAAAGGAAACGCATATGAATAAAAAACTTAAACTAACTAACCCATCAAGAATAATCATCCTGCTGATACTTTCAACTGTGTCTTTAAATTCTTTCGCAGTGGCGCCAAGTTGCATTGCTTTGTTT
This sequence comes from Pseudobdellovibrio sp., assembly GCA_049301055.1. Lineage (GTDB taxonomy): Bacteria > Bdellovibrionota > Bdellovibrionia > Bdellovibrionales > Bdellovibrionaceae > Pseudobdellovibrio. The sequence goes on from JBAQKN010000042.1 coordinate 49,127, forward strand.
GAAAAATCAAAGCCTTCGACACTTAACGAAAAAGCAGCGCTTTTTTTAGATGCATTAGAAAATGCAAATTGGGAACTTATTGATTTTTTAGAAACTAAACAAGACCAAATTGTTAATCAAGAAACTATTCAACATTTTATAGACAAAATTGACAAAGCTTCAGTGGACTATTTTACAGTTAGTAAAATTTCATATGAGATTACTAAAATAACAGATCAAAATGTTAATGCTTTTAATGCTCGTATACCGACACTAACCCATTCCGTGTATACTTTAACTGGTAGTCAAACCGGTGATTTAAACAGTAAATTTATTAATGGTGTAAATAAGAATAAAAAATTAGGGTCTCTTAAAATTAAATTCACCCCTTTAAGAATTTTAACAAATCCAATGAATGCCGGCGCATATACTAAAGCAATTCTTGGAGAAGATGCTAACATCAATTTTGCATTTCCGCTTCTTGTCTATCGAATACAAGGAAAAATTGATCCCCTAAGACATGAAGTCAAACACGCCTTTGAAGCAGCCAAACGCGATCGTGGAGAACAAACCTTGGCAAGCTTTCAAGTTAGAAACTCGCAAGTATCAAATAAACCATATGGCATGTTTTTGTCTTTTGATGAAATTGAAACTTATTTACGCGACCTACGTTATTTAAAAAATATTTCACCACGTTTAGATAAATTTTCAAAAAATGAAAAATATCTAAACGCTTTAGATGCTGACATTCTTAAAGAAATTGCAGATAAAGCAGAATTACTATCGCGATTTATTCATGAAGGAAAAGTAGTTCTTACTGAAATTCAAGAAAGAATTATTGCGGATGACAGAACCCATCAAACCAGTTCTCCATTCGGAAATATTCAAATAAAATTTTCCGATTTAAAAAATGGTTTTTATGATCAACTTGTTTTTACTGAAAAACTTGGTGAAGACCGTGATGCAGATTATGAGAAAACTTTGTTAGCTAGAATAACATGGGCACAAAAAAGAATTTTGCAAATTGAAACAGAGCTTAATAAAATAAGCGGAATCTAATAACTGAAAAAAGAATCAGATTTTAATAAATTAAATCTGATTCTTTTTAAATACCCTAATTAATAAGTAGCTTGACAACCAATGGCGATCATTTTTTCTGGCATCATAACATTTCCACCCGACATTGCTGAAAATTCAAAGTTTCCAGAAGTATCAAAACTGCCCTTAGAAGAATAGCTTGTGCCCGAAGCTGTTTCAATGCTGCCAACAATACTGTAGTCAGCTTTACTAATAACAACTTTAAACTGAGTGCCGCTATCATTTCCCGTAAAAACCAAATGATCTTGTTGGTCATCTTTTGCCAATGGTGTCACTTTATTTTGATAAGATACTTTACTATCAAAAGTGCTAGCACCACACTGAATATCAGTAATTTGTTTTTTCCCAGAAGCAAAAGATACAGTACCAATTAAACATGTTGCGATTAGTAGAATTGCTTTGATCATAAAATAATCTCCTTAATGTTGTTTTACCAATTTGCTTTTTATAGAAAATTTATCCTAAAAGGCATTGGTATTTTTTAATTTAATAACTTGTACCACAGCTTAGAAAGAATTTTAAACTGAATCTAAACAAGGCCATGTGTAGCAATACTTTTTACAAATGTCGTCGAAATTATCAACATTTATTGTTAGTTAAATTGAATTTGCAATGGCTTCAGCTGCTTTTTCAGGGTCGGTTTCAATATTTTTTAAAAAATCATCTGGAACTATATTCGTTGTCATACTGAAATATTCAGCATCAAAAATTAACGCTCGACCATTCGGATATTCTTGATTTGGTTTGGCTAAAAAAAACTGCATATCTGTGGCATACTTAACACCCATTTTCTTTAACAACTTTCCAATAGCGCGAATATCGTTTTTCATTTGCGCAGTTACTTTAAAACTACCCGCCTGCATTCTATTTGCATTACGAATCATCACGACTTGCCCATCAATGTATTCAAGTGCCATCCCATTAACACCATGTTGAAATTCTACTAATCCATGTAGCTTGGGGCCAATTCCAACTTCACTAAAAAACCATGCCCACCGCAGTTCATTTAATCGTATGCTTTCTTCAGCTGGATCCGTTTTAATGAATAATTTATTCTTTTCATAGGTGCCCCTTACAGCAACCGGGTATAAACCCATATCAATCTCTAATAATTTCCGGCTATCTAAAGTAGGAAAAGAATTCATTGTTTTTTCCATAGCCGTTAGCAATAGGGCTTTGATTTTTAAACTATCACGCGCACCAAAGCGTTCTGAATCCTCAGGATTGCCAAAAAGTCCCATGCAGGTTGGCGCCACTGTGGAATGAGCTATTCCGCTAAAACAAACAATTATAATGCCAATGAAAACGGAACTATTCAGACTTCTAAGCATTTTATTTTTTAACATGAATCCTCCTGAACTTTTACTATTAGCTCTGCAATTAGATGTTCAGTCAGCGGCTGAATAATATCGATTTAATGAAAATTTAGTGTCCAAGCTTTTTACAAAGTGACGTTAGTTTCGAACAACTATTGGTCATATTTTTGCAACGGCTCTGTATTGGCATCTATAGCTTATGGCATTACCTTTGCTACAATAGTTATTAATGAAATTTAAATTTTATTATTCCATACTTCTTATAACCGTTAGTTTTTTGCCTTCGTTTTGCTGGTCTGCAAATCGCTGTGAAGATTTATGGTCTAAGAAAAGCATAATTACAGCTACACAAAAAACTTTGATCGATCAAATCCGTTCCTTTGAAAGAACTATGTCTGATCAAGATTTGATTCGTAAATTTATCATTGAAAGCGAAATCTATTTTAAAAATAATTCCATTGATTATACTTTTAATTCTGCACCCGACCCCGACAATAGCTTTTTTATAATCAACGCTTCAAATAATTCAGAGCTTAACAAATCCGCTTCATTTTTAGAAAAAGAATATGGTGTTAAATTTTTTGTTTATCCAAAAATGTTAAGCGATCTTCATGCTAATGGATATGCGACTGCATTTAATGATGCAAATGGCACAAGCTTCCCCGTTATACTTATTGGTGCTGAATCACTTTTTAGCGGCCGTAGAATCATGCGTGATCATACCCTTCTGCATGAGCTTTCACACATTAAAACGTTTCCTATCGACCTTAATAAAAACAAATCATCCCCTTTTTATGGAGGAGTCTTCGCCGTAGAGGGCGAAATTCCAGATAATGTTAATCCCCATTCTCAAACCTATCGCGATTCGCTTTCATTTGATGAAATAAAAACTTACGCTTTAGAAAGTCGCATAGGATTTCTTGATATAAAAAGATCTATCAAAAAAAAGGACAAAATATTATTTATAGAATCCATAGCTGATACTAAAAACAGCCTTAGTAACGCGTGGTTAGTTTCTTATCGAACTGCTTACCTTATTGAAGAGCTTCTTAAAAAAATAACTGAATCTTCAGATCATGTTCAGTTTTCCAAAGTAGAAAATATTTTATCTGCTAAAATTAATAATATTCAGCTTGAAAATAGTCTTCTAGAATTTGATATTCCAATTGTATTGAAAGCAGTAACTGAAAATCCGCTTATAAATTTAACAAATCAATTAACGACTCTTTTAGCCACGGCTAGGCTGACCACAGATAGATCTGATAAAGCTTTTCAGATCTTAAAACTATTAGATAACGATACCTTATCAGATGCTGATAAATTAAATATCATATCTACATTAAATATAGCTTTTCCAATGCTAAGAAACTAAACTTTGATTTAGATTATAATGAACAGGATTTTAAAACCATGTTCTCTAGCCAGATATGAGACGATACAGGCGAAGATTTTAATGCCTTATCTGTTTCATGCAAAACAACAAGCGCATCTTCTAATTTACGAATTGGCCAAACGCGCGCTTGATCGCAATAACTTTCAATAAAATAACTTGGCACCTGCGCTAGACTGGCAAGCTTGGCTCCGCCGATACCCTGATCCATTCCTGAGCGAACGGTTAACAGCATTCGAACATGCCTAGCTAATAATGAAATAATACCAACTTCATTTTGGCCCTGATCAAGCAAAGATACTAAATGTTCTAGGGCTTTGACTCGATCTTTTTGACCAATGGCTTTTGTAAAATCAAAAATACTTTCTTCGCGACTAAATGAAACGACTGAATTCACATCTGCCAATTCAATTTTATCTTTTGAACCTATAAATTGCTGAATCTTTTGAATCTGACTATCCAGTTCAGATAAATTATTTCCAACCAATCTGTGTAACCTATGCGTAGCATCCGCTGTAATAGATAAATCTAAATTCTGACATAAATGAGAAATCCATTGTGGAATTTGATTTTCATACGGTTTTTTAAATTCAACACAAATAGCTCGATCCAATAAAAGCTTTATTGCTTTTTTTCGCTTATCAACTTTATCTGCAAAGATTACGAAGACACTTGATTCAACAGGCTTTTCAAAAATAGGTTCTAGTTGCAACAGTTCGCTATCTTTAAGCTCATGTGCATTTTTTAAAATAATTAATCGCTGTGGAGAAAATACAGGAAGTGTTTCAACCGTATCACGAATAGTACTTGCATCCGCATCGCCAGAATAAAATAATGCGTAATTAAAATCCATCGTGTTTTCATCTAAAACTGCGTATTTAAATCGATCCACACATTGATTCAAAAGATAGGGTTCATCACCAAATAAAAAATAAATGGGCTGGAATTTTTTTAACTCCAGATCTTTATATAATTTATTTTGGTCTACTAAGGCCATCTGCACCCATTGAATTAAAAAAGTTGAATCTATATTTCTTAAAAATTTTCGATCATGCGATCAAAACCCGCCTGCATCATTTCTTTTGAAAGCGCGTCCAGAGTTTGCCGTTTTGCAGACTCGTTGTAAAGACTGTTACTAGTATTAATAACTGGTAGCGTAATTTGTGCAGCCGTAAAACTTTTTGACTGCGTAAAAGTTCCGCTCCACAAGATCGCATTGCTACCTTTTTTCTTTAAAACTAAATCAACAGTTACTGTCACATGATATTGCGTCGCTAAAACTGTTTCACCTGGTAAATAAATATCATTAACTGCTTCTAAAACAGACTCATCAGCCAACACTGCGATCACTGCAACTGATCCTTGCAATACTGCCTCTGCATTTGCCTCGCTATTTTCAATTTTAGTTACCCGCGATCGCAAAGCTTCATTTGTTAGTGCATTTGTGAAGACAACTTCAGCACCGGGTTCAATCGTTGTATTTTTAAAAAGTGGTATATAAATATGGCGAACTCCACCTGGCAAGGATTCAATATTTGTGCTTAGCTTGTAGGCGCAAGATGACATGACTGATGTTGTTATTAGTAAAATAATAAAGGTCAAATTAGGTTTCATCTGCTTTAATAAAGTCGCAAGGAAAGACGTATGTCAAACCCTATTCTTTTAGCTCCAGGCCCGGTTCAACTACACCCCGAGGTGCAGAAAATCTTGGCACAAAATATGATCCATCATCGTACCCCCGAGTTCGATCAGATCTTGTCACATACTTTTTCTGGCTTGAAGTTTTTATTTCAAACTAAAAGACCTGTATTTATGCACACTTCAACAGGAAGTGGCGGTATGGAGTCATGTCTAGTAAATGTTTTAAATGCTGGCGATGAAGTCTTAGCCATTATTTCAGGAAAATTTGGAGAACGCTGGGCCGAAATCGCAGAAGTTTATGGTGCCAAAGTGCATCGTATAAATGTGGAATGGGGTTCGGCAGTAAATCCAGATGACGTCCAAAATTACTTAGCACAAAATCCACAAACTAAAATTGTTATGACACAGGCCTGCGAAACAAGTACGGCAACAGTTCATGATATAAAAAAACTTGGTGAAATTATTGCCAAGACAAACGCATTATTTCTAGTTGATGGAATAACTGCTGTTGGCGCTTTTCCAATTCCAATGGATGATTACAAAATTGATGGCCTTGTTGCTGGTAGCCAAAAAGGTATTATGTTACCAACGGGGCTTAGCTTTGTTTGCTTTTCTGAAAAAGCATGGAAGCATGTTTTAACCGCAAGTTGCCCCAGATATTATTTTGATTTAAGAAAAGAATTAAAAGCAAATCTTAACGGAGAAACTTTATTTTCTTCGCCGGTGCCTTTAGTAAAATCTTTGGATCATGTTTTATCAATGATCGAACGTATGGGAATTAATCAACATTTTAAAGAAATCAAACGACGTGCTGATTTCACTAGAAGCCTTGGTCAAAAAATGGGGCTAAAATTATATTCTAAATCCCCGTCTGATTCCGTAACGGCCTTTCAACTTCCTGAAGAAATTAACGGCGCTCAGTTGCGAACCCATTTAGAAAAAAAATACTTAGTAACCCTAATGGGTGGACAAGATCAGGCCAAAGGTAAAATTTTACGCCTAGGACACATGGGTTATATTTTAGAACATCATATGATTGAAACGATGCAGCGTTTAGCTATGGCTTTAACCGATTTTAATTTCAACGTAAATGCCACTGAAATAAAAAATCTTTCTGAAACGTGGCTGAAAGAAAATCCATTATGACCGCTTCTAAATCTGCTCAAAAAAAAATTCTGATTTGCGAACGTTTTTCTGTTGAAGCAAATATTCAATTAAAAAAAAATTCGAAATTTGATCTTGTCTTAATAAAATCCGAAGCTCATTTTAATGAAGAAATTAAAACGGCTGATGGTTTAATTATTCGTTCTAAGCAAAAAATCACTGCAAACGTTTTAGAACACGCTAAACATTTAGAAGTTATTGTTACTTGCACCAGTGGCTATGACCACATTGATCTGATTGAAACTAAAAAAAGAAATATCACCGTCATGTATACTCCAGAAGCTAATCAGATTTCAGCTGCTGAATTAACATGGGGTTTAGTTATGGCCTGCGCTCGAAACATAGTAAATGGCCACCGCGATATTAAATCGAACAAATGGGTTCGCGAACCACATATAGGTTTTGAATTATCCGGGAAAACTTTTGGCCTAGTTGGCCTTGGTCGTATTGGTTCTAGGGTTGCTAAATTTGCCAATGCATTTGGTATGACTGTTTTAGCTTTTGATCCTTATCAAGATGATGACACATTTACTGCCGCTAAGGCCACCCGAGCCAGTTATGAAGAATTATTAAAACAAAGTGATCTTATTAGTTTTCATGTGCCCGCAACCAAAGAAACGAAGTCGATGTTTAATCGCACACATTATGAATTTGTTCATCCTGAGGTGGTTCTAATAAATACTTCGCGTGGCTCTGTGATCAATGAAGAAGATTTAGCCGAGGCTTTATTACAGAAAAAAATTCGCGCTGCCGGTTTAGATGTTTTTGAAAAAGAACCGCTATCCATCGATTCTAAATTAATGAAATGCACAAATGTTGTTATGACTCCACACTTAGGTGCTTTTACAGAAGAAGCCTTTACAAAAGCTTCTTTACAAGGGGCCAAACAAATTGAAAATTATTTTGACTTAAATCAAATTGAAAATGCGCTACCACTTGAAAATAATTGGGGTTCGTTATCATTTCAGGAAAGGACTTAGTCTATGTCAGCATTAGTAGTTATTGGGGCTCAATGGGGTGATGAAGGTAAAGGAAAACTTGTCGATGTCTTTGCCGCAAATTCAGATATCATCGTTCGCTTCCAAGGTGGATCAAATGCTGGTCACACGCTTGTTGTAAATGGCGTCAAAACCGTCCTGCATTTAATCCCTTCAGGCATTTTACACACTGATAAAATGTGTATCATCGCATCAGGCGTAGTGATTGATATCTTTGGCCTTGTTCAAGAGATCAATAAATTAAAAACGTCTGAGTTCAATATCACCAGTGAACAATTATTAATTTCGGATAGTGCCACCGTGTTACTGCCGTATCATAAAGCCCTAGATCAAGCGCGCGAAAAAAGTTTATCCGAAGGTAAAATTGGAACAACTGGAAAAGGCATTGGCCCTGCATACGAAGACCGCGCATCACGCCGCGCTTTGGTTATGAGTGATTTATTTGATTCAAAAAATTTACTTTCAAAATTAGAATTCGTTTTAAAAGAAAAAAATGTTTTGCTAACAAAAATGTATGATGCTCCGGCCATTAGTGCGAAAGAAATTTACGACCAAATTCAAACCGTTGTCGAAGAGCTTCGCCCTTACCGCGCAACTGACGTAGGTTTAATTGTATCTACTAAACTAAAGCAAGGTCGTCGTGTGCTGTTTGAAGGTGCTCAAGGTACGCTATTAGACATTCAGCATGGCACGTATCCATTTGTTACCAGTTCGTCGACGCTATCAGGCTCTGCAAGCACTAGCGTTGGAATTGGCCCCCATCATCTGCAAAAAATCGTTGGCGTGTTTAAGGCCTACTGTACGCGCGTAGGCAGCGGACCATTTCCAACAGAGCTGCATGATGAAGTCGGTGCAAAAATACAAAAAGAGGGCTTTGAATTCGGTTCAACAACGGGTCGTGCTCGTCGTTGTGGCTGGTTAGACCTTGTTGCGCTAAAACATGCGATCCGATTAAATGGAATAACGGCCTTAGCGATGATGAAAATAGATGTATTATCGGGACATGACCAAATTGGAATCTGCACAGCTTATAAGTTGAACGGAGAAATAATACACGATTTCCCAACAGCCACAGATTTAGTCAGCCAAGTTGAACCCGTGATTGAATATCTTCCTGGGTGGAAAGAAGACCTGACTCAAATTAAAAATTTAAAGGATTTACCTCGTAAAACGATGGATTTTATTAACTATGTTTCATCCGTTGCGGGCTGTCCGATCGACATAATTTCCGTTGGCCCCGACCGCGATCAAACACTTTGGGTTAAGCCCGTGTTTAATGATTAGGCATAGAAAAATAAAGTTTGACTGAATCAAAAGTTTAATAGAAATTGTCGATTCGATTCAAGATGGTTCGCTAGCTCAGCTGGTAGAGCATTTCACTTTTAATGAAAGGGTCGATGGTTCGAATCCATCGCGAGCCACCATTCTTTGAATCGATTTTTTTTTCTCACACACGTTCCCATCGTCTAGTGGCCTAGGACACCTCCCTTTCACGGAGGATACACGAGTTCGAATCTCGTTGGGAACGCCAAGCTTAACTAAGGGCTCTTCTCTTTTAATCGTTGGTAATTACAGGACACGTATTCAACATGCACTTGTCTGCTGTCTTCAGAAAGATCGTTACAAAAAAATTCGTCGCTTTGGAAATAGAGTAGTCCTGCTCCGCATTTGGAGCGCATTATTCATTGCCCGAATTGACCTCAATTGATGGCTTCGCTAAAACAAACCTATGGAAATCAAAAGTCTAAATAATAAAGCAGTTGTTATGCTTTTAAAAATTTGAAGAAAGTAAGCAAAAAAATGCACGCTGGTCCCAACGTGCCTATGCTGCGAAAATTGGGCTCAGCTCTGGGGCACTGTCTGAAATCTTACAAGGAAAAAGACCCCTTAGCCCACAACTTAAAAAAAAGATTTCATTAAAATTACAAATGTCACCTCTTGAAGAAGCCGAATTTTTTGAGGATGAATTGCCGAATCACCTTAAAACTAATCGTCTTGAATACTATTTAAAATCTGGACAGTGCGTTGATAGCCTAAGATTTGGTCGAATACTGATACACTATTTGAAAATTGGGATTTGGTTAAAAGAGGGGCTGAAATGAAATAATTTGATTAGAATTGTTAGAACAAGGCAGACCGGAGTCAAAAACCAATCTAACTCAAGATAAATTAGCGGCTTTATACTTGCTGTTAAATAGCGAATGATCTCCATATTTATAAATTTCATTTCATATCTTAATGAATACCTTAAGAAGTCAGTTCTGCGCTTCATCCTGTCGATATTTCAGACAATCTTCGCAATAAAAGGAACGTGTCTTAAAATGATATGGTTGCTGGTTGCTGGCATTATTTTTATATCGGTACATTCACAGGCCCAAGCAGTTCATCAAATTCAACGACAAGAATTATTTGAATTAGGGAATGAAAGCTTAAGCTTTTTTCTAGGTATGGCTTACTTGGATAACCAATTTGTCGCAACTCTGACGGCCGAAGAACGACGCATGTTACTTGGAACCAGCAAAATATCTTCTGTAATGAATTCCATTCGTTGGTTACAAAAACATAAGGCCCAGCGCTATCCGCAGAAAGACGGCTTTTTTTATGCGTACACGGTTTTTCGAAACGAAGTTGTCCAGCTAACGACGCAAATAGACCGACCAATTCAATTGCAATTTTCAGATGATCAAAAAATATTTATTTTAGATCCCAATGAACCGAGCCGGACCGCCATGACCGAAACCGCTTTAGACAAAGATATTTATATCAACTTACAAAAAATAAATGATGCCAAACAAGATCTAGATTTAGCAAATGTCGTTTCATTACTTATTCACGAATATGGGCACAAATTAGCTCAACAAAAGAATCAACAGGCTGTGAATTCTTTTGCAGCAAAAATGGAAAACTATATTCGTTCGATGACCAATACCACCGAAATACAGGGCAAAAAAATAAGTACATTGATTTTTAAAAATTTTCCATTTTATAGATGGATTGAAAATATTTATTATGGCGAAGATGTCGGGTCAGGAAAACCACGCGCAAAGCAAGCATTAACCGTCGTTGACGGGCAAGGGGCTTACGTATGGGTCGAAGACAAAAATAAAATTACTAATTTAACACCGTTACTTATTGCACAAGCTTCTAAAAACGAATTCATTAATTTTCAAGATCAACCTAATTATCACTTCCTTCGTCAAAATGTAATTCTACCGACAAGCTTGGTTGTTAGTCCAATCGAAAACAACCAAGGCAAAAGCACCGAACAATTCAAACTTATATTAAATGCAAATGTGGGCCAGATTGTTTTACCCTTTATGAAAAATGGATCGTTCAATCCATTACAATACGAACTTATGCAAAAAGCATTTCGTTCGATGGTGCCCTGGTTGGAAAAAGACCAATCTCAAGAGCTAAAAATCACCAGCGATTATAAATTTAAATCAGCTAAGCCAATTGTGCACACGTTTACTATGCCACAATTCAAAGTGACTTTTTTAGATAAAAAATTAAAAGGTGATAACTTAGAAATCTACTACAAGATTGATGGTGAAACGAGTTTACCAGTGCTCGAAACTGACAAAGTCGTCGAACATCTTTGGCCACAGATTACTGTTCAAATCAACAACACCCAGGTGGTTTTAAAAGCGAACGATTTTTATCCTAAAAACAGCGAATATAAATTTGTATTAAAAAACTTTTCCGCGATCGTTGATAGCGATGTCAAAATAGCAGACATTCATTTTAAAGCAACTGGAGAAAACTTAGCTGTTGCTAATTCAGATTTAATGGCTAAATCATTTTTACCCTCAGAAACCATAATTGCCAGAAAAAAACAACAACCACTTAAACGTCAAGCGCCACAGCTAAAATCTATTCAAACATGGGATGGGGAACATTGGATTTCGTTAAAAAATAAGGCCTTTGTTCCTAAAGGACATCACTTACGATTTATTTTCACTGCAAATGAACCTTTGCGTGAATTATTGATTGATCAAAGCTTCGTCCGTGTCACGAATGCAAAAGTTTGGACACCAGGATCACCCGCGAAGGACATACAAATGTTAAAAGAACCCGAGCAGCGGTCCATTCGCTTCGCAGAAGAGTCTATGCGACAAACGATTCACGGAAATACTCTTTACGTGGATATTAATATTGATCATAAATTACCGACTGAATCGACCGTCATTCAATCCGATGAAATGGATTTTATTTTTAGACAACTGACAGGTGTTACCATGCCGATAGAACCTGAAGTAATGACAACTTTTTATTTAAATGTAGATCCTGCACGACAAATTATGCGCCTACACTTTGTTAGCCGTTCAGGTGAAGGCCTAACAATAGATTTAAAAAATCCGTTAAATTTCGTAAAACCTTCAGGTGACCAATCACCTGAAGCAAGTTCGATGCGTTTTAAAAAAATGCGTTGCGAATATTTATTTAATTAGTAAAATAATCATTCACAAATTTGAAGAGTTCTTTTCTAAGTCTTTTCACCATAGCTAGCCCTGCGGAATCACCAAGGGCTCTGGCCATAGTTAATCCACCGACTAAGCTGGAGGCCAATAGTTCAGATTCATCAGGCGGCAATTTGCATTTCTTGAAATAATTTATGAAATCTAAAATATAATTTGAACTTTCTAAATACTTTTCATGTCCATGATCTTTCAAATCCGAAGCTAATCGCGGCATTAAGTAACCGCTTTTTTCATTTCTAAAGTGTTCTTCTCCTAAATACCAATTTATAAGGTAGTGAACTTTTTCTTGTGGGGACAATTCTTGAATACCTAAAAAAATACTGCTTCTATAATTTGATGTTCTTTTAATTACGTTACTAAAAAGATCGCGCTTTGATTTAAAATGAACGTAAAAAGTTCCCTTCGTCAGACCTGCGAATTTAGCAATTTCAACCAAGCCGACACCATTGTAACCTTTTTCTCGAAAAAGGACAGCGTAGTCTTAATGTCATCGCCACTTCCTTTTGCGTGGCCGCTGGAAAACCCAGCTCAGCTAATTGCATACTTTCCATATCATATGATAGCGACTGTTTGTGTCTGGAGCGCGATAGCCAGCCATATTCTTTTAACCAAAAAACTGTTAAGCTTAAGCCAGCAGAATTAATTCGCTTCTGCTGGCAAAATTATTATTACTTCAAAAACTGAACTTCAAGTGTATTGCCATCTAAATCTAACCATAAGTTTAATTCTTTTTTATTAGTATCGATCATTTCAAATAAAGCCGCATTTCGAGTCTTGTCATAGCTTAAGTGCATCATCTCAACACCCTTAGCATACTCTTTCAAAATCATGTCTTCAGAATCAAGTAACACTTCAGCTGCGATATCATATAGTTTAGCTGTTGATATTTTATTAAATGGTGTAGCGTTTGGATTAACATAGCCAGCTTCATATTGAAATGCTGTCATCTTTGCCGCGGCATTATACTGAAATTTAATCTGAGCCGGTGGATTTGTATGATCTTCATTGTGATCTAAAACAGCTACGACTTCAAAACCATCAACCACTTCTGTTACACGCATCATGTGCAACTTAGACGCAGCTTCTGGTGGTAATTTATTTTGCTTCACTAATTTCATAATATCGTGCGAGCAATGCTCGATAACCTCTGCGCTTGGTTCTGAAGCTAATGCAGACAAACTAATTGATACTGTTAACGCGATAATAACTGTTTTAATGATATTCATTTTGAAACTCCTTTGTTTCGTTTGGTTTTATATTTTTATAATTTTCCATTAGACTTGTAACTTCGGCCAAATTCGTTAATAAATCCATCATCGATGAATAATCTAAAATGTACTTCTTTTTAGAGATGACAATAACTGCATTGTCGCTATCGATAGCATAGCTTCTGATGTCATTATCGTTTAAGATGTTGGCCATAATATACCCAATTAAACTTTCGAATAATAGGAAGTCACTAAAGACTCATCTAAAAAAAATGGCACAGCACGAAGAGTAGGCTCTTCATTTATTTTCAATGTAACTATACCGTCCGTTTCATTTTTCGTTAGCCATTCTGGTAATGGCAACCGAGGTGATTGATTTGCGTTATAATAAGTTTGCTCCTGCAAAGCAGATTTTTTTAAAGCAATCAATTCATCTGATTTAACAGTATATGACCGTATATTGACTTTTTTCCCATTGACTAAGATTTTTCCATGAGAAATCAACTGATTTGCTGCCGCTATACTTTGAGCAAAGCCTCCTCTAAAAACAATATTGTCTAATCGTTTTTCAAGCAGATTAATTAATGAATCACACCACCGACTATTTGATTTTTTTGCCTTTTTAACAATTCGAATTAATTGCTCTTCTCGAAGGCCATAATGGATTCTTATTTTTTGTTTTTCTTCTAACTGAAGACGATACTCAGAATATTTTATTCTGCTTTGGCCATGTTGACCAGGAGGATAAGGTTTGCGGTCGAGTGCACCAACTTTACCTAAGCCAGGCAATTCAACCATCAATCGACGCTGAAGTTTAAATCTAGGTATTTTATTTTTGGGATTCATAAGGTCCTTTAAGAAGTTTATTTAAAATCACTGGACAGATCCGAAGTTTACAAAGATCCATCGCTGTTATCTTTTTTCTATCTTTAATAAGAGAAATTAAAAAATAAGATCTGTTACTCATAATCACATCCTTGTGAGGATTGAAAATGAACCTGATTTAAATTAAAATCAAATGAATGATAATTCTTCTGAATAACTGAAAACTTATTGCGAATGAAAATGAATTGAGAAATCGAAACCTATTTAATTTTTATGCCGACGTCATCAAGCTCGGCTTGAAGTCCCCACATTTTATTAAGAAGTTTTGGTGCATGTGACCCCAAATAAGCCATGATCATGAACTTAATTAATCGTCCCACAAAAATTACGGCGGCTAATTCAAATAAAGGAGTATGAGCTAAACTTGCAAGAATGACTACGGGCTGCTGCATGAGGGGTGTTAAGGCAACTGCAAATACTAAAAACAGTCCATATTTATCGAAAAACTCCATCGACAAAATCCAAGTCCTCGTGTCAGTGACTCCAGGATAAAGTTCTAGTATCCAAGGAAGACCTTGAGTTTCCACCAAAGCCAACAACAAAAGTGCACCTAGCGTTGACCCGATAGCCACGCTCAGTGCTAACAGGAACCACCTTTTTGGAGTTAACATTGAACTTGATATTAGAATTCCATCGTTTGGAATGATAATAATAAGATTGTCGAGTGCTGCCAAAAGTCCAATCAGTGGTGGATACCAATTTCGATCAGCATAGTGCTGAAGTATTTGAATATATCTTCTAATTTTTTCATGCACTTTTTTGGAAATCACTTCAATTTTTTACTTTCAATCATCGCAACGTACCAAGAACTTAAAGCAGCTGTAGCAAGTATCGAAAAGATCACTAAAAGTGATACCCAATTTGAAATTTTAAATAAATCTGATATCAGCATTTTGATTCCGATAAACCCTAATACGGCAGCTAAACCAGGCTTTAAATAACGAAGCTTTCCAACCCAGTCAGCCAATACAAAATATAGAGCTCGCAATCCTAAAATGGCTAAAATATTTGATGCAAATGCGACGAATGCATCTTGTGTTACTGCAAAGACAGCTGGTATCGAATCAACCGCAAAGATTAAATCCGTTACTTCTATTACAATTAATGCCAAGAACAGCGGAGTCGCTTTTCGAACACCTTGTTCAATTAGAAAAAAATTATTGCCATCAAAAGCATTTGTCGTTGGTATAAAACGTTTGATCAGACGAATAGCCCAGTTTTCTTCAACTTCCACACTGTCATCCGACTCGCGTAAAAATTTAATGGCTGTGATAACCAAAATTGCACCAAACACATAAAGAATCCAATGAAACAT
The DNA here is from genome assembly GCA_049301055.1 of Pseudobdellovibrio sp. Classification (GTDB taxonomy): domain Bacteria; phylum Bdellovibrionota; class Bdellovibrionia; order Bdellovibrionales; family Bdellovibrionaceae; genus Pseudobdellovibrio. The sequence continues at coordinate 64,602 of JBAQKN010000042.1, forward strand.
ATAAAGAAGTTGTGCTCCGGCAATAATGAAGAAGGCGCGTAAGACGATGGCTCCTAGAACGCCATAAAATAATACCCGATGCTGATATTTATCTGGAATTTTAAAAGCGCTAAAAATTAAAAGTATGATGAATAAATTATCGACGCTAAGACTTTTTTCTACTAAATACCCAGTCAAAAATTCCATACCTAGTTCTTTGCCGAAGGCATACCCGAACCAAATATTAAACAACAGTGAAATTGCAATCCATATTCCACTTTCAATTAATGCTGTTTTACGAGATATTTTGTGTCCGCCCTTTCCAAACAAACCCAAATCAATCAGAAGTAAAATAAGTATACCAATACTAAAAGTAATCCATAACCACATAGGAGCAACTGAAACATTTGAAATAATATTCGTCATAATTTAATTCTTTCTTTTAAGGGTTAATCCTTCGTTTGAGAAGTCTTGCGATTAGATCCAATATAATTCGCATGCAGAATTTTCTCAGTAAATGCTAACATCAATGTCGAAAATAAAAAGACGACATGAATTACAATCTGCCATTTTACTTGTTCAAAGTCTTTATTATTAATATTGATAAATGATTTTAATAAATGGATTCCCGATATTCCCACAAGAGCTCCAGCTAACTTTACCTTCAAAGTACCCGCATCAATTTTTTCTAGCCAGTCTGGTCGATCTTCGTGATGGTGAAGGTGCATACGACTTACGAAAGTGGCATAGCCACCGATAACAACCATGATAAGTAAATTTAACACCATCGATATATCAACCAGAGTTAAAATTCCAAGCATCAACACTTCTTCGGTGATTGTGCCCACTGTGGCGCAAAGATGAATAAGCTCTACAAGAAACTTATACGTGTAAAGCATACCGCCAATAATAAGACCGCCATAAATTGGAGCCTGAACCCAGCGACTCGAGAAAATAATACTTTCAAAAATACTTTCAATCTTTTTCATTTAATACCTTTTGATTTGATCTAAAAAATTAAGCGATATCTTGTTTTTTTGTTTTGCTTTAAATGTTTTGCTTTAAATGTTTTGCTTTAATCGATGAATTCTTTCATCAAGAGGAGGATGTGACGAAAAGAATTTCATAATTCCACCCTGACGACTAGAAATCTTCATCGACTGTACCGCTGGCTGCGCTGATGAATCCACATCATCAAACGTGCGCTTCAATCCTTCAAGCGCTTGAATCATATTTTCTCGTCCAGCCAAACGGGCTCCGCCCGAATCAGCGCGGTATTCCCTGTGTCGCGAAAACCATGCGACAACGATGGACCCTAAAAACATAAAACCGATTTCAAGCACAAATTGAGTAATATAAAAAGACATCGGAGTGCCCGAGCGCTGTTCGCCTTCGTCTTTATTCATTGTTAACGCAAAAGCAATCGCTCGAGCCAAAAACATAACGAACGCATTCACCACGCCCTGAACTAATGTCATGGTTACCATATCGCCGTTTGCAATATGGGCTACCTCGTGCCCAATAACTCCTTTAATTTCTTCGGGTTTCATGCGTCGAAGTAATCCAGTTGATACTGCGACAAGTGATCGTGCTTTTGATGGACCCGTGGCAAACGCATTTACTTCGTTTGATTCATAGATTCCAACTTCAGGCATTGTCGTTAAATTTGCAGCTCTTGAAAGCGCATAAACCACGTGAATCAAATCGCGAAGTTCAGGGTCCTGCGTTTCTACAGGAATTACCTTAACTCCCATCAGCCACTTAGCCATGATTCTAGAAAGTGCTAGTGATATAAAAGCACCCCCCATACCCCAAACCAAACAAAACATCATCAACGATTGATAATCTAAACCATATGCAGTGATGTAAGGCTTAACACCTAAAACATTAAGAACTATCGAAAGTGTTACGATCACAAGAGCGTTCACCGCTATAAAAAGACCGATCCGTTTAAACATTGCCATTAAATACCTCCATAACTTGTTCTATTCTATAATTGACAGATGCTTTTTAAAAGACGATAAAAAATATCTAATACTTTGTTTTTTACGAAGCGTTTAAATTAAGATTTTTTAAATGCGAATAACAAATTATATTTTTTTGGTTATCATTCACCTCTTTACAATAAATACAATTTCTGCTGACGGATTAAAATGGTCCGAGTTACGTATACCAAAATCGAAGTTCTTCAACTGGGACTGGCAAAGGTACTTTTACCAAAGTATAGTGGACTGTATCAACGCGCAGGAGCATCCATTGAAGTCGGCTGCCCATCGATAAAATTTATTTTGAAGCTGGCCAAGAGTGGAATACTATTGATGATATAACATTTGAAGGTGCATTTTCAAATACTATTTCATCCGTTGATCTAACTGGACCCTATTATGCAATCGGAATAATTATCAGCGGAATCCCAGGTTGGACAAAACCAGGTGGCATCACGACAGGAAAATAAAAATCAACAACACTCATTTAGATGCGGTTTTTTATTTACCTGAATCGTTGCGTGATCAATATCAAATTTATGATGAAGTTCATCTGTGATCTTTGCCAAAAACTCATCATCTTCGTTACCTTCTGGAACTTGAAGATGTGCAGATAATGCGATCTGAGTTGTTCCAAGTGCCCAGATGTGAAGATCAAAGACAGCTTTAACCCCAGGTTGTGAGCCTAAAAATTCTTTTACTTTTTCCAAATCAATAGAATCTGGCACACCATCAAATAATAAATGCATCGATTGAATAAAAAGTCTCCAGGTGCCAAATACAATCACTACAGCTATTAATAAACTAGTAACCGGATCAATCCAACTGTAATTAAATTTTAAAGAGATAGCTCCGGCAATTACAACTCCGGCAGAAATTAAAGCATCAGCTAACATATGCCAAAAAGCTCCACGAATATTTATATCGTGATCTTTGCCTGCTATAAATAAAAATGCGGTCACTGAATTAATCACTATTCCAACACCGGCAACGGCCATGATAACTAAACCTTCAGCTTGCACGGGTTCGTTAAATCGCCCGACTGCTTCCCAAGCTAAAGAACCCATCGCAACCAATAAAAAAATTGAATTTGCAAAAGCGGCCAGAATTGAGGCCTTCTTCCAACCATAACTATGCTTAGCATTTACTTTTTTTCGAGCTATGACCATACCAGCCCACGCTAAAATTAATCCCGCAACATCACTTAAATTGTGACCCGCATCCGCTAGTAGTGCCAACGAATTTATTTTAAACCCGTAGCCACCCTCGATTAGAACAAATAAAATATTTAAAATAATTCCTATAGCAAAGGCTTTACCAAAAGATTTTACCTCATGCGCATGTTGATGCTGGTGTGTGTGATTATGATTTTCACCCATTATCTTTTTTCCATTCGAATAAGTTTTCCAAAAAGTTCAGTCCCCGGCGCTACTGTATTAAAGACAGTACCGTATTTTTTAACATTATCATGTAATAATTCAAGTCTATGATCAACTTCATCTGTATCCACAAAAATTTCATAAGTAATTGATTCAAATTTTGGAGGAATATCTTGCCGAACTCCATGAATCTTAACTTCAACATGACGCAAGTTAAATTTTAGAATTGGCACGACACGTTCGATACCTTTAATCATACAAGCAGTCAATGCTGCCAAAAGCAATTCTGCAGGATTAAAAGCGTTCGGATTTCCAGCCAAATTTGTATCTAAGTCAATTTTCGCATTTTTACAAAATGCAATACTTGCCTCAGAACTGATTCTTTTAGACAACACGTCGAAAGTCATTTTTGCTTTTATTTGTTCCGTCATTTTATTCCTTTTAAACAAAATACCTATAAAATACTAATGCAATGGTCTTTTTTTTATCATTCCGCCACGCGTATCTTTGATTGAATGCTGAATTACAAAAGCTTCTGGATCAAGAAGATCGATTTCTGCAAGAAGTTTTGAGACCTCAAGTCGAGTAACTGCGCAAAATAAAACTTTACGTTCCTCAGTGATACTTCCAGACTTTCCGTATCCGCCCTCAGTTTTATAAACTGTTACACCACGCTGAAGATCATGCACTAACATTTTTCGAATAATTTCAAATTTGGGAGAAATGATTGTAACACCAATATATTCTTCGATTCCATTTAAAACAAAATCAACACTTTTTGAAGCCGCAGCATAAGTTAGCATTGAATACATTGCTGTTTCAAGATTCACTAAAAAAGCGACACATACAAAAAGCATGAAATTAAATACTGCAATAAAATCCCCAACACTTAAACTTGATTTACGGCTAACTTGTATAGCCAGCACTTCAGTTCCATCAATTACAGCACCGCCTCGAATTGAAAGGCCAATACCTAAACCTAAAAAAACACCACCAAAGACTGCAATCAAAAGCTTATCTTCAGTAAAAACAGGAATATGAATCCAATGAACTAGCAAAGCTAAAATTAAAATTGCAATCGCGCTTTTAATAGCAAATTCAATCGATACCTGTTTCAAACCTATCAATACAAAGGGTATATTAATTGCGACAATAAAAATTGAAAGATCCGTTTTGACAAAATGATTCAGTAGCAATGAAATCCCCATCGCTCCACCATCAAAAAATCCATTTGGCAAAAGAAAACCTTTTAACCCAATGGCTGCCGATAGAATTCCTAATAGAATTAGAACAATTTCGCGAGCGCTTTTAAAATAATTTTTTTTAATTTTATGCATGTCATTACACTTTAGCTGGCTAATTGCTCATTGGTCAACATAGCTTGCAGATGATAAATAAACATACTTAGCCTTGTTGAATTAGACAGCTTATGCTAGAAAAAACAATGTCAAAAGAAAATCCAAATGCATTCAAACTGGTAATCAATAGCGCTATTGTGAAAAAATATTTTAAAGAAACAGCGCTAACTAAAAAGGAAATTCAAAAAATTGCAAAAGATATTGATTCACTTGAATTGCGTCAGCGTGTGCAACTTATTGCTTATGAATTAAAAAAAGTTTTACCAGATGATTTCTCGGTTGCGCTTAGTAAACTTTTACAAATAACACGCAAGCAAAATTTAGAATCTTTTGAACTTTGGCCGGCAACAGAGTTTATTCAGATTTATGGCTTAAACCATATCGAAAAATCTTTAACCGCAATGTATGAATTGACTCAAAAATTTACTGCTGAATTCAGCATTAGACCATTTATTAATAAATATGGCGCAGAAATTTATGAAAAATTAGAAGCTTGGAAGCATGATGAAAATGAACATATTCGTCGTTGGTTATCAGAAGGAACGCGACCACGGCTTCCGTGGGGCGAAAAATTGCAACTAGCTGTTGAAAATCCCAGCTATGGTTTAGAAATTTTAGAGCATTTAAAATTTGATCCATCTTTATATGTAAGAAAAAGTGTTGCAAATCATTTAAACGATATCGCTAAAGATCACCCTACAATTGTTGTGCAAACACTTATTCGATGGAAAAAACAGGTGCCCGAAAATTATCAAAAAGAGTTTCAATTTATAACAAATCGTGCCTTACGAACACTTATTAAAAATGGCAATACAGATGCATTAAAATTTTCAGGAATTGAAACCAATAATAATAGTATCAATCAGTCAGAATTAAAAATTAATAAAACCAAATTCAAAATGGGTGACATTCTAGAGATGACTTTTTTAATTACCAACACATCTAAGAAACGAATTAAATTTATCGTCGACTTTGTTATTTACTTTCAAAAAGCTAATGGACAACTAAAACCAAAAGTTTTCAAATTAAAAAATGGGTTCTTAGAAAGTAAACAACAGTTATCAATTGCTAAAAAATATGCTTTCAGGCCTATAACAACTCGTAAATTTCATTCAGGCATACATCATCTTACGATTAAATTAAATGGAATTGAATCTAAACGTTTAAAATTTGAACTTAACACTTAACAGGTCGAATTTATGAATGAGCTAAAAATAATAGATACCCTTATTAGAACTGGAATAGAAGTTGTTAAAGGCGCTTTAGTTATTTGCAATTATACTGGCTTCATGTGCCAGCCCGCTTAGGATATGGAGAACGTCAAATTGGACAGCTTATTATTCCAAATTCAAATTTAATTTTTCATATTGAAATGATTGAAGTTCGACCAAGGGACTAATTAATATCTTCTCTTATAACTTCAGTAACTAAATATCTAGACCTAATACTATTAAATGCTATGAATAAACTAATAATCGCAGAAAAAAAGCACCACACCGAAGTAACGGACTCATTCCGAATTAATAAAGTCAACAGAAGCCCACTAATTATCAAATATCCTATCGTTCTAGCGTACTGAAATGTGGCAACAAATAATGGCAGAACCGAAGGTATTAAATATCCAATCAGATAGTAATTTAATGGAAATTTATTTTCCCAATTTAAAAATGAATATTTAATACTATGGCCAACAACATTAGCTTGCGGAGCTCCGCTTAAAAGCAGCCAAAAAGAATATACAGAGGCTATCATGCCAAATCCAGCTAGTATTCTAATAAACTTTTTTCGTTTCATATTTTGCTCTATTTTCAATACAGATAATGGCAACCACACTGGCCAATAAATCAAAGCAAATATTAAATATATAATTAATGAAAGTTGGTTTAAAAAAACCATTTCACCACGATCAATAGTTAACCAAACAATTCCCTCAGCTAATTGCTGAATCCCAAATAACAATGGTATTGCTGTAAACATTTTTTGTGTTTCGTCTTGATTTATTAATGAAGCAGAAGTTCCTAAAGAAATAAGAACGACCGCTGAACCAAAACTAGCATTCGCAGAAAAACACACATCGCCCCCACTTTTATCGTAATTGAATAGCTACGAACAAACTTGCATTTTGTCTTTTTATAAGAAACAGAACAGAATCTTTATTTTTTGAATTTTCAAGAATACTGAGTAATTCTTTAGCGTTTTTAACGACTTTGTGATTAGCCTCGACAATTATATCATTGGGCTCGATACCCGCCATTGAGGCTGGGCTACCACCTATAACATCAGCTACAAGTACGCCTTTTTGAATTCCTATAGCCTTACTAACTGACTCATCAATATCATGAATTGAAATACCTATCCGATCTATAGTATTCCCTTCATGTTGATTTATTTTTTCTGCTGCTGATAGTTCAAAATTATCTTTATCAACTTCTGCTGTTATACTCTGAAGTTTACCATTTCTTAAAATACTAATTTTGACTTCTTTTCCTGGCGCTGTTGCTGCGACTAGATTTCTTAACTCTGCAGTATCTGAAACATCTTTATTTTCATATTTTAAAATGATATCTCCGGTTTTTAACCCCGCATTTTGCGCCGCTGATCCTGATTGCACATCAGCTATTAAAACACCGCTATTTTCTTTAACATTAAACTGCTCGGCCAACTGATCATTCAAATTTTGAATAATGATTCCCAATTTACCACGAGTTATTTTTTCACCTTTTAATAGTGTTGGAAGTAATAATTTAACCAAATTACTTGGGACTGAAAAGCCAACGCCACTGGATTGTCCAGAACCTGCTGTTGCAATGGCCGTATTGATTCCGATCACTTCCCCATTCATATTTATTAATGGCCCACCCGAATTCCCTGGATTTATTGGGGTATCTGTTTGTATAAAATCTTCATAATCTTCTATTCCAACATTGGCTCTACCCGTTGCGCTAACAATTCCCTGTGTTACTGTTTGTGGAAGCCCAAATGGCGCGCCAACGGCAATTACTAAATCTCCTGCGCGCAACGCATCTGAATCTCCGAAGACAACAGTTGATAGATCTTTTGGAAATTTCCCTTGCAGCTGAATTATTGCAATATCCGTTTTAGGATCAACTTGGGTTACTTTTGCATTGTAAGTTGCTTTTCCGGCCAATAGAACTTTAATTTTATCAACATTACCAACAACATGATAATTTGTAAGAATATGACCAAGTTTATCTATAATAATTCCTGAGCCCATTCCCTTTTGCGGAATACTATATTCGCGTTGCCTAGTATTAGGTGGCGTAAGATTTGGAATAGGGTCTCTAAAAAATCTTCTGAAAAAATCATCCTCGAATGGTAACGGAAATTCGCTATTACCAAACTTTACTATTTTTTCAGAAAATACGCTAACAACAGCAGGCCTGACGTAGTCTGAAATCGTTGCGAAGGCTTTACTTAACTGCACAGCTGGAGCTGTAATTGATGAATCGACTAAGCCAACTTTCATATCAGAACTTGAAAGCCCACGCTTCGTAATCAAAACACCTATAATAATTAATATTACAATTACCACTACCTTTGATCTTGGGTGCTTACTTATCATTGGGACTCCATTATTTATTCAAAAATATAAGGGTTAATGATATTATGCGCAGCAATGTTGATACCAATAAATTTCTTATGAATAGGATGCTTTAGTGGGACAAGATAACCAATTCAGGACATTTTTGTCCCAAAACGTATTAAGGTAATTAACTTGAAACTTTTTTCTTTTTGTTTATCTCTATATTTTTAATAATCAATTCAGCTAATTTTTTATCATCAATTGGCTTCGTTACAAAATCGTTCATACCAACTTCCAAACATTTTTCTTTTGTTTCTTTAAATGCATTTGCAGTCATTGCAACAATCAGTACATTTAAATCAAAACAGCGTATTTTCAAAGTTGCTTCGTAACCATCCATTACTGGCATTTGGCAGTCCATTAAAATAAGATCATATTTATTAGCTGTGTGAAGATTAACTGCTTCAAGTCCGTTGTTGGCAATATCTGCCCTATAGCCATTAGCTTCTAGCATGGCGATAGCAACCATTTGATTTACAACATTATCTTCTACAATAAGAATTTTTAAATCATTTAAATTTTGTTTCAATTCTACTAAAACTACTTTTTCTTTCTCAAGTGATGGCAAAATTTTATTTTTCTGAATAGCAAAAAGTAATTCCTCCATTTTTAATGGTTTCGCTAAAATAGTAAGTTGCAAATCGGCGACATGCTTAACTAAATTTGCTTTTTCGCTTAGCGGAGTCATGACAATGACCTGAACATTTGATTCAATCAAAGTTCTAATTTTATCCCAATCAACAGAAGATGTTATCAAGGTTGATTCGATTAATAATATTTTATTCGCCTTTGCTGCAAAAGCCCAATCTAGTTCATTAAATCTTTGCATCGGATTACTAATTATATTCCAAAAGCGAAGCTCTTCCGCAAGATTAATTCGAACCGTATTGTTTTTAGCTACTATTATTATAGCGTCTTGATTAAATTTATTATTTAGAAATGGTGATTTATCATCGGATATTACCTCTTGAAAAGGAATTGTAAAGAAAAATTTCGACCCCTTGCCTTCTTCACTTTCAACTTCTAAATCACCACCCGCTGCTGTAATTATTTGTTTTGATATAGTTAATCCCAAACCTGTGCCACCATATTTTCTCATATCACTTACATCGGCTTGGAAAAATGCAGAAAAAATTGATTTTAATGCCGATTTAGAAATTCCAAAACCGGTATCCTTAACTTCAAAATATACTTTGTGCATTCCATTTTTATTTACGCCTACAGAACGTACTGCAATAGAAATTTCTCCATCATGAGTAAATTTAATGGCATTTCCAATTAAATTTAATAAAATTTGCCGCAATCGGCCCTCATCCCCAATCAAAATTTGTGGAATTTTTTGATCTATATAGACTGGAAATTCAAGATTTTTTTCGAATGCCTGAAAAGACAATACATCAACAATATCTTCCACGCACTTACTTAAATTAAATTTGTCCTTATTAAGTGAAAATTTTCCCGCTTCAATTTTTGAAAATTCAAGCACATCAGATATTATTGTTAATAAAAGTTGTCCTGATTTTGAAACAATACTTAGCTGCGTCCGCTGATCTGGATCAAGATTTGATTTTCCTAATAAACCCAAAAATCCAAGCATTCCATTCAATGGAGTTCGAATTTCATGACTCATATTAGCCAAAAACTGACTTTTTGCTTTGTTCGCCGCAACCGCTTCTTCTTTTGCAATCATGAGCGTTTTATTGGATTCCAGTAACTGCTTTTTTGCAGAATTTAAGTTTTCAATCCGCTCTTTAATTGCTGCAGACATTAAATTAAATGACTGCAGAACTGTTTTAACCTCTGAGGCTTCATCATCAAAGTGTGGGATTCCTTTAAAGTTTTCTGGACCAACATAAGCAATTCTTTTTGCAGCCAACACAAGATACTTAAGTGATTTTGTTTGCCTATTAATTACATAAGTAACGAAAAAAATCGATAGCGCCAAACCTAAAAGCAAAATTACTATCATTTTTAATGAAGCAGATCTTAATTTTAATACAAATGGCTCACTGTCTTCTCCTGTCTCAAAGTAGCCTATAACTTCGGTTTCAATATTTCCAAACGGAATAACATTCATGTGATATACAATCGAATCTACTTGATAATCTGCGTGCGAAATATCTCGTTTAGGTATTATCAAGGATCCACTTAAACGATTAATACTTGTTGCGATAATTTTATTATCGACAACAATTTGGATCTCAGTTCTAGCAAGTGCAGAAACACGCGACATCCACGTGTCATCCATTGCAACCCAACCAGTAACAACAGCTAAGACATCAGGTTTTCTTGCCGCTTTTATGACAGCATGCCTAGAAACTGCCATATAAATCGAATTACCACGACGAATAAACTTAGCTAACAATGGCTTTCTTTTTTGCGCCCACTCGATAAGTTCAACTTCATCACTGGTCTTATCGAATGAAAATATATTATTACTTGCCTGTATGGATCTTATACCAACACCGCTAATCTCTATTGCTGTTAAATTTGCTTGTTCTAGAACGCCATCAAGTTGATTTAAAGAAAAAACTCCTGTTTCGAATCGTGATGCGACAAGCTCAATACGGTCCTGTAAATCAGCAAGTTCCTGACGCGCAAGACTTACGACGAATTCACCCGCTCTTTGGGATCGAATATCTTGCTCTTCATTTAAAATAGAATTTATCATCCGATACGAAGTGACACCAATAACAGTAGTTAAAAATGTAATCGACAATATGATTACTAGCAAAATCCGCCCCAGTAAAGTGGATGGATATAGTTGCATTTAATATTCCTTTCGATTCTAATTACATACAGCTAATCGGGTTTTTTACTGATTCGATTTAGCCTTAACAAATTTAACACGACAAAGGTCACAAAAGATGAAACTTTTAATCCTATTGCTACTGAGTGCTATAATAACCGCAACTGCTCAATCTGAAACAACTTACCGATTTGGAATTGTACCTCAACAAAATTTATCGGTGATGACTAAGTTATGGCCAAAAATCATGTCCCAAATTGAAACCCGAAGCGGTGTTCGTTTAGAATATAAATCAAATGTGGACATTACCTCTTTCGAAAAAGCCACAAAAGCTGGTGATTATGATTTTGCATACATGAACCCATATCATTATGCAGTAATGTTCAAAGATAGCTACTACGCCATTGCCAGAGAAAATATTAAATTAGCCGGCATTGTCGTGGTAAGTAAAAAAAGTTCTTATAAAGAATTAAAAGATCTTAAGGGCGCTCGTTTTACTTTTCCTAGCCCATTAGCTTATGCCGCAACTGTTCTGATGAAAGAAGAATTAAAAAGCGTAGGCATTGATCCAGAAAAAGATATTAAAACTCAATATAGCGGTGACCATGATAAAGGTTATACCTCTGTTGTGCGCGGTTATGCCGATGCGGCTGGTGGCGTAACCCGAACATTTGCTCAGTTAAAACCCGAGTTAGCTTCAGAACTTCGCGTACTTTATAAAACTGCAGAAGTCGTCCCACATCCTTTTGTTGCAAATAACCGAATTCCAAAAGATGTCTCAGCAAAAGTTGCAGCAGCACTTATTGCAACTTGCAGCTCTTCAGAAGGGAAACCTTTATGCGAAGAACTAGGAATGAAAGAAATAATTTTAGCTGGCGACCCAGAATGGCAAAGTCTTCGCGATCGTTATATAAAAAAACCGTAAATTATTATTTAGCTCTATTAAATTTAATAAATATTGAATTGATAACTTTTTCAAGCTCATCCAAACGGATGGGCTTTGTTACAAACTCGTCCATCCCTGACTCAAAACATTTTTCCTTTACTTCACGAAAGGCATTCGCGGTTAACGCAATAACTGGAGTGTGTTTATCAAAAATACTTTCATGCTGACGTATAGCCTTAGTTGCATTGTATCCATCCATAATCGGCATTTGGCAGTCCATAAGTATAATTGAATAGGATTTTTTTTTAGTCAAAGCAAGAGCCTCTTGACCATTTAAAGCTGTATCGTACTTATATCCCAATATATCTAACATGCTAGTTAGTACGGCTTGATTTACTAAATTATCTTCTACAAGTAATATTTTTCTTTTAGTTGAAACTACAGTGGGTTCATCAATAATTTTGCTATCTTTTTCCATAGGCACCGTCGAACGAAACACTTCTTCTACACTAATCTCGACATCACTTAATTTAAGCGGTAAGGTTAAATAATCAAATTTTGAAATAGCTATATTTTTTAAATCTGCCAACATGGACTCCGTTTCGTTTGGTTTTGATATGAATCGAACAAACACACCTTGTTTATTAAGAAAATCAACTAACAGTGCCTTTTGAGGACTATCTAAATTTTGGAAATATGGTAAATCAAGTATTACCATTAAACTATTCGGACTGTTGCAAAATTCGGTGTCAGCTACAATTTCAGTCGCATGAGGAAATAAATAATGCATATATATTTTTGCAATTTCAGACAAACTTTCGTCTGACAACAGCATCAAATATTCAAACTTAGACCGATTAATATCTTTAATTTCAACGATACTAAGAGCTGATCGAATTGGAATTTCCACAGAAAATACTGTACCCTTTGCTTCTTCACTTTTCACAGTAATAGATCCACCCATACTTTTTGCCAATGAATTAGAAATTGTTAAACCTAAACCGGAACCGCCATATTTACGTGTATCAGATACATCTACCTGTGCAAAAGATTCAAATATTGAATTCATTTTGTTCGCAGGAATTCCTATTCCTGTGTCAGCGACTTTAAATAAAATATTATCTGAATCAACAAATTCAACGGTTAACCCAATATGACCTGTTGGCGTAAATTTTAAGGCATTTCCAACTAAGTTCATTAAAATTTGCTTAATTCTCATTTCATCGCCAATAAATTTGCCATCAATTTCTGGAGAAATAAAAAATCTAAAATCCAAACCTTTAGCATAAATTGATGTTACTAAATTTTCAGCAACTGCTTCAATACTTTCTCTTAAGTTAAATTCACGTTGTTCAATATTATATTTTCCAGATTCGATTCTAGAGAATTCAAGAATATCATTAATGATAGATAGTAAAAATTCTCCTGATCTACAGATCATATTAACTTTATCAATTTGATGACGATTCAGTTGAGAAACTTTCAAAATATCTAACATACCAATAATACCATTCAATGGCGTACGCAATTCGTGGCTCATATTTGCTAAAAACATTGACTTCGCCTCATTCAGTTTTCTTAGCTGCTCTTGCTTCATGCGCTGCTCTTCGATGGTGCGAACATTTTCTGTTAACGCAATCGCAACATCCAACTGCATTAAATCGATATACACATAACAACTGATGTTTTCTGAGCCAAAATGCAAAATCGATCTACTAATTTCATAGCGTGATAATGAAATAGCCCCTTCAATTGCCCGAGGTGGTGTAATAGAAAGTTCTGGAAAATATCCTTTTAAATGCGCTAATCCAGCTCCGGCCGCAATATTTACAACTTCATTAAAGGAATCAATAATGGTCTCGCGATTTTTTCTATATGTCGCTTCGATATCTTGATTTTCAATTTCAATATTAAGAACATTAAGCGCCGTCGATTTATTAACACCCAAAATAAATTCGCCATAAACTTGACCTGAGAATAAAATTGAAAAATATATTTCTTCATTTTTATCCAATTCGTAAGTTAAGGCGCCAAGTTGCCCCTTCTTTACTTCAACATTCAAAAAAGTACTTAAAGCATTTTGTATAGATTCAGAATAAATATTGCAGCTATTATTTACATCAATTTTCATAACACTTGATTTCATACTGCTTCCTTTAGCGAATTGTCGATTATATTTAAAATTTTAAATACTAATTCTTTAGAAGAATTTTCTTCTTTAGCAGATATTGTATCTTTAATAATATAACCCTTAGCCCCAGCTAAAAGGCATTCACTGATTATTAATTGATCCGTTAAACTGGATACCATAATTACTGATGCATTAGGATTGTGCTCTAAAATTCGAACCAAGCATTCACGACCACCACAATTAGGCATAGTAATATCTAATAAAACGATATCTGGTTTTAATTCCTTATATAAAGATAAACCTTCATTACCATCGCGACCATGACCAAGTATTTTAAAATCAGCTTTTAACATCGAATCAAAAAGTTTGGCCACTAAGCGACTATCGTCCACAAATAAGATTGTTCGCATACATTCTACTCCCATCTATAAGGACACTTTCATACTATGCCGACATTAATGCAGAGTTATTGGATTCATGTCGAATTTTCTACATAAATTTGTGCCAAATTAGTAATTATTTATTTTTAATTTGAGACATTTAAAATTAATCCATAATAGCCCATCCATGTTATTCTAATACCTAAGGATTATGTCTATTAATTATGAAGGGGCAAAAATGAATATTTTAAATCAATCAGCTATCGAAACATTACGTGATTTGCAAAAAAAAACAGGTCGCAATTTACTTGGAGATTTAATTAAACTTTATATCGAAACAACACCTCCCATATTTATCAATATGAAAACACATCTTAAGGCAAATGCATTTGAAGATTTATCGCGCGAAGCACATAGCCTTAAATCAAGTAGTGCCAACATTGGAGCCATTAAAATTGAAGAATTAGCACGAACCATCGAATATAAAATTATTCGAAATGAAGCTTGCACGCCGGAATTACTATTGAATCTTATTACAGAAATCGAAAAAATATTTCCAGAAACCTGTATGGCATTATCAAGTTTAAACTAAGCAACCTTTTTGTAATAATTAAATCTATAGCCGCTACCATGTACTGCTGATATTTCAACATCAACGCCTAGTAATTTTTTTCGTAAATTACTAATATGCGAATCAACCGTACGTTCTGAAATATTTAAATTTGTCGGCCAAACCAAATCTAGTATTTGCTGTCTTGATAATAAGTGATCAACCCTTTGTACAAAACAAAGTAATAGCTTAAATTCAGATCTTGTTAAATCTAAACTTTTCATATCAGATAAGCGAATAACCCTTTGCTTACTAATTTCAATTTCTAAACCTGGCACACTAACTTGTTCAGCTTTATGTGTTTCATTATTTCGAAGCCTAGCATTAATTCTCATTAAAAGTTCTTTATGGTGAAACGGTTTCGTTAAATAATCATCTGCTCCACAATCAAAACCTTTTGATTTATCTTCGATAGTATCCTTTGAAGTCACCAAAATAACAGAGGTGTGCTTTGCACTTTTTAGAGTCTTTATATAATTGCATATTTGAAGACCACTCATGTCAGGAATTACTATATCAATAAGAGCTAAATCAAAATCTTCTGAATTGATTTTTTGAATAGCTTCAGCTCCTGTTTCACAAATAGTAATTGCAAACAATGGCTCTAAAACAGTTTTTATAATTAACTGATAATCCTTTGAATCTTCTACCACAAGTATTTTAAACATGAACGATCTCCGTTAATTTCTTGCTACCAAAAAGCTTGTCTTTTACTAAGACCAACTATCAAGTAATCATCATCTATTGTTTATCGGTAAACACATTCTTAGTTTGAAGTTAAAACAAAAGATTGTTGGAGTAATCTAATCTATTAAATGAATTTACTTTAATTTTTATAAAAAATCTCATACTGAAACAAAACAATCTATTATAAATTAACTAATTTTTGTTAAACCTTTATTTTGCCGATAAGAACAGTAAGTAGTTTATATCCAGCAGTTATAGGCGTTTTGCAATAAGGATGGGATAAGGAGGGAATTCAAATGAGCAAATATGTTCTGGTCGTTGAAGACAACCCTAGTGATTTAATTCTTACAAGTGCATATATTGAGAAGATGGGTTACGCTCCCATTCGAACTAGTGGCGGTCGCGAAGCTTTATCACAAATTAATGATTTTGATTTTAAATTAATTATCGTCGATTTACAAATGCCTAAAATGAGCGGTATTGATTTTATAACAGCAGTCCGTCAAATGTCGCAATTCAAAAAAATTCCAATACTAGTTACTAGCGCGCGACAGGAATCAAAAGATGTTATGGAAGCAGTTCATGTCGGAGCCAATGACTATCTTGTAAAACCAATTGATGGGCTTATCTTTGAAGAGAAATTTAACAAACTCATTGGCAAAACAGATGATTGGAAAGAATATTTAGTGAATTCAAGGCTATCTGAAGAATCAGCTGGCCATGTAAAAAAAATATTTCAAGTTATATCATTAAGTGAAGTTGGTATAACCGTTGAGTCCAATGAATTATGGAAGGAAGGCGAAAATATTGAACTTATTGCCAATATATTTAAAAACGCTCAAATAAATTTTGTCCTAAGCAGAGTAATTAGTTGCAAAAAAAATGGCTCAAAATACAGAGTTAATCTTTCTTTTGTAGGACTAACTGATGATATAAGATATAAAATACGACAAATATGTCGCCTTCTTTGGAATAAAAATCGAGAAGTTGCTTAACAGAAAATGATGAACTATCCCGCTTGCTTATTGCAACGAAATACTATTTTGATATCACTTAAATTTGGATACCTTTAAAGTTGCTTTTGGAAATGACATTTTCATTTTTTCAAGATTTTCAAAAATAATTTTTGATACTAAATAGTCACGATACCATTTGTTATCTGCAGGAATGATATTCCACTTTGAATACTTTGTACTTGTTGCATTTAACATCTTATCAAAGACATTCATATACTGATCCCAATGCTTGCGCTCTTTTATATCTTCTTTTGAAAATTTCCAGTTTTTTGTTAAATTGCTTAAGCGCTCTTGAATTCTTATTTTTTGTTCTTTTTTTGAAATATGCAAAAATAACTTAACTACAACAGTCCCCTTTTCAGAAAGTAGTTTTTCGAATTCATTTATTCTTTCATAACGAAGTTCGAAAAAGTTTGGCTTTTTCACGATCTCATCAGGAATATTTTGCACCTCCAACAAATTAGGATGAACCCTAACCGTTGTTACTTCTTCATAGTAGGATCTATTAAATATCGCGGCTAAACCACTTTCTGGAGTATGCAGATGGCATCTCCATAAGAAGTCATGTCTTGATTCTTCAAGCGTGGGTTTTTTAAAGGAAAATACTTTTATTCCTTGTGGATTGGCTGCAGAAAAAATATGCCGAACAGTGCCATCTTTTCCGGAGGCATCTATTCCATGCAAAATTATTAGTAAAGAGTACTTATTATGAGCAAACATTAAATAGAGAAGATTATATATTTTTTTTTGAAGCTCTTCAGTTGCCCGTATTGCTTCCTCTTTATTTTTGCAAAACGGATGGCCGGCTGGGTTCATATTTTTTAGACTTACTTTAGCCATTATCACTCCTAAAGAAATAATTTTATTAAATCAATTTAAAACATAGCAAGAACTTGCGCTGCATTCAACACCCCTGTTACAATTTGATTATGCCCCTGATGAATATACCTTTTTGGCACTACGGAATGCTTCGAGACACTGAACGAACTCAGTTTTATGAAGATATTATTAAAAAAAATTGCGCAGGCAAAGTGATTTTAGAAATTGGTTCGGGCTCGGGCCTTCTGTCCGCTTTAGCACTTCAACATGGAGCTAAACACGTTTATGCCGTTGAAGAGAACACCCAGTTAGCTGAAAGTTCACTAAAACTAATTAAACGTTTAAACCTAGAAAATAGGTTTACCTTATTTAACAAAAATTCCACTAAACTTGAACTCAATGAATTACCAAAAGTTGATATTATCCTTCACGAAATTTTTGGTTCAGATCCTTTTGCAGAAAATGTTATTTTGACCTTAACTGATGCAAAAAGATTTCTTAAACCAGATGGAATTCTTTTGCCTGAATCAATTTATTTAACGTTTCGAACATTAAAAACTAAGGAAGTTGCTCCATTAATCTATAATAATATTGAACTGACTGAAGCCTTAGATTTATTTTCAAATCATTATCCGAATATTACTATCGATAGTGACGCCAATGAAAACAACACTCTTTTTATTACCCAAGAGATTAGACTTAGCGAATTAATCGATAATAAAAACTTTGCTGCCACCATAACCTCAGATCAACTTACAAAGGCTAACCTTCTAGAGGTTGCTTTTATTATTAAGCACAACGATGATTCAATTCTTTCGTACGAAATTGGCTCTAAAAAACAACCTAAACATTGGAGCTCATTCCTTCTTGTTCGTAAGTCGCAAGGAACTCCAGAAGTTACTTTTACGCTTGGAAATACCAATAGACTAGTTTGCATATAATCATTTTTTTAAATAAGGATCGTAAAATTGAAAAATATATCTAAAATTTTAATCCTAATCAATGTGGCCGTATTCATCGCCTGGTATTTTTTTCGATCTAATAACTCCAGCTTTATGCATACTCATTTCCTTATCAGCTGGACGGCGCTTACAGAAGGAAGATATTGGACTTTAATTACTTCTGTATTTTCCCATAAGTCCGCACTTCATCTACTATTAAACATGCTAGCCTTAGGTAGTTTTGGTCCAATCATGGAAAGCACTCTGGGTCGCAATGCTTTTATTAAATTTTACCTTATCGCTGGAATTATCAGCTCGCTTAGCCATGCCATGGTATCTAACTTAATTTTGCACGAGCCCAACTTACCTGCTCTAGGTGCTTCAGGGGCAATTTCTGGATTAATCTTATTGTTTTCCTTAACATACCCTAAACAGAAAATTTTAGTGTTTGGCTTGATTCCAGTTCCAGCAATATTTGGCGCATTGGCCTTTGTCGGATTAGATATCTGGGGACTAGTTGCTCAAGCTGAAGGTGGTGGCTTACCAATTGGACATGGTGCCCATCTTGGTGGAGCTCTAACAGGACTTGCTTACTACTTGTATCAAAAAAAGACAGCTTAAATTATTTTTTCCATATATTTAAACTCTTAACTAATTCTACCGATGAAAATGAACTAGGAGTATTAAATGAAATCCAACTTAAATAAAACAACTGCTGCCTTATTACTATTCTGCTTTGCCTTTTTTATTGCAAATCCAAGTTATGCAAAAACGCATACTAAAAAAACAGCCAAACATCACACAAGTTCAAGTACTAAAAAAAGTAAAAGTAGAAAAGCATCAAGTGTGAAAAATTCTGCAAAAAAAGCAAAACCAAAGCGGCATACTGCAAGCGAGAAAACTGAAACCAACTGGTCAAATAATACTAAAGCACAACCTAGAAAAAATGCTTTAGTCGGCAGAAAATATAATAATTAATCATTTTCTCACGCTGTTAAGATCTTATTAAGAATAAGATCTTCAATGCTAAGGCAGTTTAGCTGACTAGCCGCAAAAAGTAATTTTGTTTAAAAATAAAAAACCAAAAGCTATATATTAGAGCCTAACTTAATCCTATTTGGCACAGGCTTCGCATTACCTTTGTTTGAAACGAACTTAATAAAGGTGATTTTATGAAAAGTAGTATCTTCGTTCTATGCGCAGCATTGATTTCAACGACCACACTACTGGCTGCTTCCACAAACAAACTGGGGACTTATGAATGCATGAGTCAAGTTTCACAATCGTATTCAGATACAAAAGTAAATTCTATTAAATTTACACTTACCAACTTAAGATTAGACCTTCAAATGCACAATGCAAAAGCTAGCCAACTTAAAACAACATTAGCAAAAGAAGACAAAGAAGATATTTCCTCTGAGCTTCGGGGCACATTGAATCATATTACTAAATATATGGATAAAATAAAAACTCTTGATAATGAAGAAGCTAATAAAATTTCAGATGCGTGCGGGCTTTAATTAGACTGTCCAACTACGCCTACATTCATGAATATTTTACTTTCAATTTTTTCTATAAAGCTATTCCGCTGATTACACTGCTTTTTTTAAACGGCACAGTTTGTGGATATCTTTTTAAAGCAACAGCTTTAAAAAGGATGTTCTATGCTAAAAAAAACCTATGTTCCAAAAATTTTAAGTATCTTCCTATTCACTGCAGCTTTTGGCGGCTATAGCCATGCGCAAGAAACAGATGTCTCTGTTGATTCACAATCAGAAGTTGAAAGCCTGAAGGCTAATCTGGATGATTCACAAGGGGGATTAGAGCTTAGCACTAAAGAATTGAAGCAAGCTAAGCTAGATCGAACCTACAAGATTAAAGAAAATAATGAAACTGCGGCCAGAATACGAAAGCAGATTCAGTATTTAAGTCATCAACAAATAACAAATACAAAAGAGACTGCTCGTTTAGCGGGGCAAATAATTCAGCTAAATAAAGATATTAAAACAAATGAGGCCAACGAAGTTAAGGCCTTAACTCAAGCAGAAAAAGTTAGGATAAAATTGGCTGATATTAAAAAGCTTCACGATCAATCAGTTGTTCGTAAAGACAAATCAATCAGTGACTTAAAATTAACGAATGCTGAAATTCAAAAAAATCAAGAAACTTTAAAGCTTATGCAAGTCGAATTAAAGTCTGCACGTAGTCAAGAGGCCCTTGCTGGAAGTAATTTAATAAAGGCGGAAGCAAGTTTGGCTAAGTTTAAATTATTCCTAGAATCAGAATCTATTAAAATTGAAAAGCAAACTAAGCAAGCTCTTGCAAAAGCAGACGAATACGATAAAAAAACAAAACTTGTTGTTGAACACCGCACACAAATGCAAGAACGTTTAAAACTAAAGCGTCAGCGTTTAAGTGATGCGAAAGACAAGCAGAAAAAAGCTGCAGCTCGATTGGCTTCTGCTGCAACTAATTAATTTGCAAAAAGGCATGGCTTATTCAAACTTAATTTGTAAATAGTTTTTTGCTGTATATGACGGAAATCGTTTATTCATTTCAAGCAGCACGGAACTAATAATTGAGTTTGTATAAGCTTTCGATCTCCACATTATCAGCGATCTGGCTATTGCTGTTGCTGTAAAGAAATTATCCGAAGTCCAATATAATTGACTATTTTTATTTTTAATCACCGCTAATAAATAATGAGTCCCATATATTAACGAATTATTTACTCTTTGATCATTTCGATCTACATAATGCAATAATGAATACAAAGCAAACGCCGTTGTCAGAACCGGGTCTTTCCAAATATTATTATCGTTCTGCCAAGAACCATCCGCATTTTGCATTTCAACAATCTTTTTTATGATACTTTCATGCGACTTATCACTGATGCAATTTTCTCCTGCTTTTTCTGCGGAAGCTATAACAAAAGATAGGTTTAGCGTGTTGGGATAATAAACTCCGCATGTTGCATGTTCATCTTTTTCAATCATATCATTTAGCATCTGACAGGCTTCGCTACGCCCTGAAAGGTCTTGTTTTTTTGTTAAAGCCAATAATCGTAAGACATTACTATTAACAACACAATCTACGTCATTTTTATTAAATGGAATCCGTTTCCCTTTATTTGTCGACGCAAAATAAAATCTTGGCATATCAGGGTTTTTTTCATCATAAAGCCATGTCATGAACCCACCGGTCTGCTTGCGGTGAAGTCGCTTATTATAAAACATAGGACTGCGATTTACATCGCGATATTTAGCAAACTCTTCTAAAGCTTTTTGAGGCACTTCATAGTTTACATTATTTATTTTCGAATTAAAAACTAACGCCGCCAAAGCAGCTGAAGTCGTATCTGCATCATTAGGAACATTTGTAAACCCAAACCAAATTGGGAATAAGGTCATATTAATCGGCCGATGAGCCACCTGGTCCTTTACCCTTAGTGGTGGATAAAAATTAAATGTGTCATCACTTTTATATCGAGAAAATGTGCTAACGCCTTGTTGAATTGCATTGGGTATTTTATTTAGCGGAAACTCATTAGCCAGTTCTGGATTATCCAAATACGTTTGAGACAAAATATTAATTACCGAAGCCGTAGTAAAAGCTGTGGCTTCTTGGTCTTTACCAAACATTCGCCCAACTCCGACCAGCGACGGAATCAATGTTGATTGTATTTGCGTTGGCCATTCTCCTTTTAAATAATTTGAATCTAAGGTTGTCTGAATTTGCGAATCTAAAGCATATTGAAGCGCATTAAGGGATATTTCCTTTAAACTAAGATTATCAATTTTAGCTTTAGCATAACAATTTGAGCCTAAATGAATAAGTAGTGCAAAAATTATTTTTTTTGTCATACCTACACGTTTGCTTTGATCGAGCCAAATTTATAACAAATGTACACGCATTAATAGGATACTACTGGCCAAAGACTTGCCGAATGAACATTTTTCGACCGACCAATTTTTGTAATGTCTAACTTTTTGACACGCAGTCTGAAGCAACTGCGCTCAATAAATTGAAGTCTAATAAAGTTAAATTGTTAGCGGATTACACAGGCTTGATTTTACTAAAGTCTCGGCTATAAACTTTGCTTTGCCGGAACGTCCGTTGGGTCTAAGCACATCCCAATACGAATCTTTATAAAACAACACTCCACCCGATTTGGTTAATTGGTTTTCAATCATCATTAATGCACATGTGCTTGAAAGCTTTGGGTCTAAACTTGCATTTTTGATACAGGCCTTAGTGGCACCATCGTAGTTTTCTTCTTTACCCTTATGTAGCTGATAAAGACCATAGGCTGTGCCATTTGGCCCTTTGGCGCTTGCCGAATCACTACATGAACTTTCGAAGTGAGCCACCGCAGTCATAAGCATTACCCAAACTAGCGCCTTCCTTTGAGTCGTCATATTCGGATATTTACGACAAAACTTACCTAAAGTTCCATTTGATAAAAGTTGCGGATAGTTTTTACTGTTAGTACTTATTGATTTAAATATGCTTTTGCCAACTGAACCTAATAATTCATCTTTATCCATAAAAACTTTACAGCTATCTGATACTATTAATTTTGAAATCTGATATGAGGAATCTTCTAAAAACTGTTCATGATTTATAATCTCAGCATATTCGGATAAATACTCTTCAAAAAGTCCCTCCTGAAAACGTGAATCATCTTCAAGCTGACTTACCTGAGAAAAAGTAATTTGACCAAACGAAATAATCAATGTGAATAAAATCAACTTTTTTTTCATTCTAAAACTCCCCGCTTTACGTAGCGGGAACATACCCCAACCACACGCTAGATCATAGATGTCATGATTTAGACGGTAGTAATTATTATATGTAAACTTACTAACCGTTTTAGAAGTCCACATTCGATTTAATGACTGATTGGCATCAAATTTACAAAAAATGTCTTTGTAAAAATGAAAATATCTCTTTATTTGAAATTAAAAATTATTTCTTAATTTTCTAATCTGAGCAAATTGATCCACACTAGTTGCTGTTAAAAATGGATTCACCGTGCATTCAATACCAAGTGATAAGGGAACTGAAGGTATAGATAAATTTCTCAATTTTAATAATTCAGTTTCATATCTATTTAATTTCTTATCGTTTGTAATTTTCAAGCTGATTTTACAAAAGTTTAAATTCGATGCTGTATATTCATGGGTGCAATAAATCAATGTTTCCATTGGCAAGGTTTTAATCTTTTGTAGACTTTCAAACATTTGCTGAAATGAGCCCTCAAAAAGTCTTCCGCACCCCAAACCAAAAAGAACATCTCCTGAGAAAAGCCATTTGTTTTCATAAAACCAATAGGCAATATGACCTAGCGTATGCCCAGGCAGATCAATCACTTTTATTTTAAAAGAGCCAATTGTAAGCTCGGAATCAGCCTCAGAAACAAAGTGATCCGCTAGAATAATTTGTGATTTATTTAATAGAGGGGCATAAATTGGAACGGGATACATCCTCTTAAGCAGCTCAAGCCCTCCAATATGGTCAAGATGATGATGGGTAATCAAAATTCCAACAGGTAATAGGCCCCTAATATTTATAATGTCTATTACTAACGAGGCTTCACCAGGATCAACAATAATGGCTTCGTTTTTAGTATTTATAATTAGAAATACGTAATTATTTTCAAAAATTGGTATCAGCTCAACTTTTACACTGCTCAATTTGCTTATCATTTTTCAATCGTATAAATCTTACTTAGCGAAGTCTACTGTCTTGCAGGCATTAAAAAAAAATTAAAAATATTTAGCCCCCCCAATCCTATTAATTATTTGCAGCATTTCTTTTAAAACTTGAATTTTAAGATCTTCAGTTCTAAAAACACTTTCAATTATAGAGGAGTTCATATGAAAATTATTTTTTCTTTTTTCTTATTTTTAAGCTTAACTGTTGCAACTTATGCTCAGGGCATAAAGCCAATTTTTCCTATTTTTGAACGAATTGTTGTCTTTGGCGACTCTTTGTCTGATTTAGGTACCTATAAGGCATATGCCGGTGCACGCGGTGGTGGTAAGTTTACCACAAACCCAGGAAAACTTTGGATTGAAGTTGTTGCTGACTATTTAAACTTACCTGTTTCAGCAAATCGCCAAGAAGGTTTTGGCATCCCATTAAAATTATTAGGTGGTTTTGATTACGCTCAAGGTGGAGCGCGAATTTCAGAACCAGCCATAACTACACTAGGTAAAGACTCGGCTCGTTCTGTTGAAATTCAACTTGGATATTTTCTATCTGAGCAAAGTTCATTTAAAGATTCAGATATTGTTTTCCTATTAGCTGGCGCAAATGATGAGCAAGCATATTTAAACGCTGTAGCTAGTGGAACAATGACACCTGAAGATGCTGTTAAAGCTACAGCCTTTGCGGCTGCAAAACTTGCGGCAATTGTTCAAAAAATTTCTGATTCCGGAGCAACGCATGTAATTGTCTTAAACTTACCTATGATTGAAAAAACTCCTCGTGCTTTAAGTCAAGACCCGCAAACACAAGGTTTTATTTCAGTAGTTACCAAAACATTTAATCAAACACTTCAGGCACAGTTAGCAAATAAAAATGTATTGTTAATTGATTTTTATTCTTTTGATGAAAAATTTAACCTAGCTTACGAATCTTACGGTTTTACAAATATAACATCTCCAGCGTGTCGGCTTCAATTACTTCCTGGAAAATCATCATTATTTTGCACAAAAGGAACTTTAGTTTCACCACGAGCAAATAAGAAATTTAAATTCGCAGACACAATTCACCCAACGACTGGTTTCTCAAAAGTTGCTGGAGATTTTGTTTGGTCCGAATTACAAAAATATTTTTTATCGAAGTAAATTAGTTATTCTTTGGTTTTTGCTGTTACGTAATAATAAATATATTGAATTATTATCAATGTGGCAGCAATTTTTCCAAGGATTAAGTACCTAGATACAATTAGTTCTTCACTCCACCCAGCCGTAATTAATCGATTCATATCACCGTTAGAATCTCCTGCGCCATCTGTGCTAATAGCCGATCCAAAAGGCAAACTATCTAATTTGTTTTTAATTCGAATCCACATCGAACACGCATTTACAAAAGCCATACAACCCATAATAAAAAAAGGAAATCTGAAAAAATCCCAGCGTAATTTTTTAAATGATGGTTGATAGAAGGATAAAATTAACACTGTCGAAAGTAAAAACTCACCAGCAATTCCACCAAATGATATTAAGGTATTAATCTGTTGGTTTGTTAAACTCAAACATAAATAAAGCGATACAAGAATAAAAACCGTTCCTAGTGCACAAAAATATAAAAGTCTTTGAGCCCAAGATTTAAAAATCAAATATCCAAAAATTGATATAAATACAATATTTACCCAAATATGTCGATCTTGACCAATGATCGTCATCCCGGCTGTCGGAACAATGGCCCCAATGGGAACTGCAATATGTCCGGTCATCCATGCTGTAAAAGCATGGCCTAACTCATGAAGTGGGATTACGCAAAATAGAAAAACTAAATATTGGAAAACCCATAATTTTTGAATCATAAATGAAATCATCAATCCAGCCGGCAAAGCATAAA
Source organism: Pseudobdellovibrio sp. (assembly GCA_049301055.1). Taxonomy (GTDB): domain Bacteria; phylum Bdellovibrionota; class Bdellovibrionia; order Bdellovibrionales; family Bdellovibrionaceae; genus Pseudobdellovibrio. The sequence goes on from JBAQKN010000042.1 coordinate 90,716, forward strand.
TATTTAATTTGTAATTATTAAATATATTGTTTTTTGGTTCTTCAATAACCACTTCATCAATTTCCGTATCAGAAATGGGTACAACTGAGTTATAGGCCGATAATTTAAATTTCTCGAATACAATTCCGCACCTTAAGCATTCAATATCTGCAGCTGATTTGTATCCACACTTTGGACACAATTGGCTCATTTAGAAATATCCTTACAAAAAGAAGGTTTGTTTTTAATTTCGCAAATTTTGATATGAACATAATTAACAAAATTATTTAAAGTCACTTCTAACTTAAGTGGACCTTCAATTTTTAATGTATCTTTTGTTTCAATTTTAATATTTTCAGTTGAAAAACTTCCAGTCGCACAATACAAAAAGTGGGTTCCTTCTGTAAGAACTAAAACATGCTTACTTTTTTTTGCGGATAATGCTTTTACAGTCATCTTGGCCTGCACTAAATCTTGATTAAAAATTAATCCTAGATCAAGAACCTCGTTTTTAATTAACCTGCAATTTATTATGGATTCACCAGAAAATCGTGCCACTTTAAATTTTTCTAATGGCATAGAATTCAAGAAGAGTCCTGATCCTTCGATAACTGTTAAAATCCGATTATAATCTTTAAATATTGAAAATTGATTGTCATGAGTTATCTTCGCTGAGCTTAGTCTCCATAAGAATTTGTCATTTTGAAATGACATTGCTTCTGGAAAAATTTCGATCTCGGCCGAGCTGCCTTGGCCATTTTTCCATATTTTATTTTGGTAACTTGTAGATTTAATTAGTTTCATTTTCTTGCTGGTCTGTCTTACAGCGCATTTCAATTGGTATATGATCGCTTATTAATTCCATAGATGCCGAATACTCATTTAGTTGCATTCTATGCCATGCCCTTGCAAACTTATCCTTAATTTCTTTCTTTTCTTCATTATTTAACCCACGAATTGGATTGCTTTGAGCAGATTTTTTGGTTTCAAATAAAATTAAATTATCTAAAGCTTTTGTATTTTCCAAAACCCATTCTGTCTGAACTTCCGGCTTTAAAAATAAACCAATTTCTTTCAATACTGGGTCATCACTAGGTTTTGATGCAGAAACAAAATTATAAACACTAGCTTTTTTTGAATCGCAAACTTTTGTTAAATTTTGATCGAAAATGAAATGGTCGTAATTACTTGCCATGTTTTTTGATAACGAACTTAAAGTTGATTTATCGGACTGAAATACAACTAGGCCCGGAGCTTTTAGTAGCGCTGCTTTCCAGTAATCAATTGTTTTATTTTCAACTTGCAAATTAAAATCTCCCATAAAAATAACATCTTTATCTTTAGCTTTTAATTTTATATCCGCAATTTGATCTGCAATAGTTAAGACTTCATAATAACGGCCAATATCATCGTTAGGCATGCTGCATTTTTTATTTTTGCTATTCTTATATTGAGAACATATCTGTTCTGCTTGCTTTTTTACATCTTCAGGATTTTGTGATGGGCGGTATCGAATATGAGTTGTTAAACCTACAAAATCAAAGTGTCCACTTTTAAAATATGCTGAAAATGCTGTCCTTGAAATTAATTTCTGACGCTCGTCAGGGACCTTCACTAAACAACCTAAATTTTTTGCCTGAATATGTTTATTTACATCTAAATTTTTTGCATCATTTAAGCAATAATTCCATTCTTTAAGTTCAACGCGACTTGATCGATAATAAAATCCAGCCATTTCACCAGAACCACCTTCTCCTGCAGACATTGACTGAAGTATGACGGCCCAAGTCGGATCTAACAATTGAAGCTCCTGCAGTAATTTAAAGTAGCCAGGTTTTTGCACCTGCCAATTTTCAAATGGAAATTTTAATGAATTATCTGTATCATTTTTTATTAATTCGCCAATCATATAATTATTATTTGCAATATCACTTGCTAAAGGCATTAGTTCTTGAGCACCAACAATGTCCCACTGGTTCATAATATTTGCTACCAATGAAAAATTCTTTAATGGGGCGTGGTTGTCACCTAAGTGCAAAAGATTAAACGATCCAATTCGCAATTCATGATTTAAATTTGGAATTGTATTTAGATTTTTTGTCATTTCTGGATTTGGATAAAGATGAACATAATTTAAAGTGCAATCAGCAAGAATTTGATTCTGCCTTGAGTAAAGATATGAGTTTAACAAACAATCGTCTATTGGCCCACGATATTCCTTTTTGGGGATTGCTGCTGATTTACTTACTTCAGATGATGCTTTAGCTTCAATACTTGCTAAATCGCTCTGATGAACTCCATTTAGCACATATGCATAGTGGTAAATTCCGTATGCAAAAAGGCAAAAAATAACACAAATATAATATAGATTACGATTTTTGAAACTCATGTTATCAATCATAACAGACGGCATCTAAAATCATAGGCAGACTAGTCAAAGGTAATACTACCAATGGCTAGATAATTAAAGATCTTCTACAAATAAAAAGTAATCTATTTCGTTATATTCATTCATAAAAAAACTTCGTTGATTTTTTACTAATTTTTTTTCGCTGCGATTTACTGATATTCGTTTTAAGCAATCAAAGCTTAATCGCTTTTCAAGCCTACAAGCCTCTGGGACTTCTAACCCACTTTTAAACGGCACCCATGTTACACTTACAAAACTTCTTTCCAAAGGCTTTATTAGCTTTTCAATTGTTTCATTTGAATTCAATTGATTAACATCTGCCCCTGTTGAAGAAATAAGCCAGCACGGTCTAGGACACTGGCTTATTTGCTGATAGCTGGCCTGTTCAAAATTTTCAATTACTCCAACAGACTGCCTAGATATTTTTTCGTAATCTTCTTTAATAGTATTAAATGTTATCCGAGATTCAGGCGTTTGCGCTAAGCTCCAAAGTACATAATAGGATTGCTGAAAACTTGGAAACAATCGCAGAACCACAGATTTTGAAATTGTGTGCTTTTCAGCAGTGATTTGTGTTGGCTTTATCAACATCTGTGCCCGAAGCGCTATGCCGGACTTAAGCAAGGATGCAATGCAGACAGAAATTACAACAAGGCCTGCTAATATTAACCATCCCATTTTCTTCATAAATTTACTTAAGCAGACAATTTCTTGTGTGACTATATTTGACGCTTAACAATCTTAGGATTAGGATAGCTGAAATGAAAAAATTATTGTTTACGCGAAAAAATAATGAGCGCCACTGGGTGGGAAACGCATTTCCTGTTCGAACTCTTTTCAGCTACAATGATATCGCAGATCAGATTTCGCCTTTTCTTTTGATGGATTATGCAGGTCCTTATGTTTTTACCCCGACGTCCACTCCGCGCGGAGTAGGAGAACACCCTCATCGAGGCTTTGAAACAGTAACTATCGTTTACGAAGGTGAAGTAACTCATAAAGATTCTGCCGGGGGCGGTGGTACAATTAAACCCGATGACGTACAATGGATGACAGCTGCCTCCGGATTAGTTCATGAAGAATTTCATAGCTTAAATTTTTCTAAGACAGGCGGAAACTTTGAGATGGTTCAACTATGGATAAATCTTCCAACTAAAGATAAAATGTCAAAACCCCGCTATCAAGGAATTTTATCGTCTCAGATTCCAAAAATTAATTTGCTTAACGAAGCTGGTACACTACGAATAATTTCTGGCGAATATGCACAAGCTAAGGGCCCAGCAAAAACATTCTCAAAAATAAACCTTTGGGATATTCGATTAAATCCAGGAAAAGAAGCCTCATTTCAAGTTACTGCTGGTGACACCTGTGTTCTGTTTGTACTAAGTGGTAGCATCAAGCTTGCAAACTCTTCCGAAGTATTTAAAACGGCTGAACTTGTTGTTTTAGAATCCACAAACACGGATTTTTCTATTCAAGCTTTGGAAGATACAAAAATTCTGTTTTTAGGTGGGACTCCACTTAATGAAACCATTGTTGGGCATGGCCCATTTGTTATGAATACAATGACAGAGATTAATCAGGCAATTCAAGATTATCAAGCTGGGTTAATGGGAAACATTGATCGCATTGACGGATCTGAAAAATGATACAGCCTAAATCATCTATTATTTTTGTAATATCCAGTGTTGGCGATGAAAGACTAGGTTCAGGTAGAATTAATGCCAAACAATTTAATCCAACGGATCGCTTAATTGCAGCAACTAAGAAATTATCATTATTTTGGTTAATGGCAATTTTATGTGTATTTATTCCTGTATTGCACTTTATCCTGGTGCCCTTGTTTTTAGTGATTGGCGCAGTTTCATTTACAAAAACAATAAAAATAGAGGGTCGAGTTTTGCAAGGCCAAACAACATGCCCACATTGTCAAAGTATTATCAAAATACATCCTGGCTTGCTGGCATGGCCATTACAAGAAATTTGTCAAAATTGTGTCCGTATGGTTCGAATAACTATCAAACCCTAAGTTTGATAGTAGAATAAATTTACTTTTCTGCTTTTAATAAATCCCAATATTTTTTTACTAATTTTTTATCCAAACCATTTTTAACATAACTAGCTATTCTTTGATTAATAAATTCATGAATTTCTGGCTTATTCCATGGTGATTTTTTTGAAAAAGGAATATATAACCCTGTTGTAATAATCCTTTTTGGTAAAATCTTAACTTTATTTTCAATACCCAATTTTGTTGCCATAGCTAAACCAGAATTAAGACCTGCAATCATATAGTCGGCACGATCATTCATTAAAAATTCAAAGCAGTTTTCTGTTTTTGTTAATCGTTCAACTTTTAATTTTTCTTTCATAAATTTATCGAATTCAGATCCAAAACTATCATCAATTATTGCAACACCTGTTTTAGTCTGCAGATCTTCATTTTTTACATATTTAAGCTTTGATTCTTTTTTTACAAAAACTACTGTTTCATCCATTAGAATTGGATTTTTATAATATTCATAATGAAGTACTCGATCATCATTAATATACGGAGGAAGCAACAAATCCATACGCCCCTCTTTTACCTCTTCTTGAGCACGCCCCCAAGTTCCAGAGTTAGAAAAGAGAACCTTTACATTCAGTTCGCCGAATGCTTTTTCTACCAATTCCACCGCTACGCCAACTAGCTCTTTAGAAGCTTTAGATTGCCATATAATCGGAGCATAATCTGGATGACCGGTAATATTAATTATTTTGCTTTCAGGTAAAACTTTAAGCGCAGCTTCTTTTATTCCTGCAAATGAATTGTTTAAAAATAAAAAAATAACTAAAAAAATATGCCTTACTTTCATTTAGTACTACCTATCTACGTCGTGGCGTTTGAATTTCAATTTTCTTTTTCAATGCATCAATATTATCTTTGGGTGCGCGCACCGTCAAGGTAACACCAAGTTCATTATACGCTTCGGAAAGTACTCGCATTTTTGCACGAACTTCACCAACAATACCGGGTACAAGATATGGAATAAATAAATCAGCATCAATCATATCTGATTCAAAATAACTCATTATTTTTTCACGCAGATAAGTAACATCATTTTCATCACGAGTTGATAAAAATATTGCATCTGGAAACTCAGTTGCTAAAGCACTTTCCTGTTCTGATGTTAACCGATCACGCTTATTTAAAATTAATAAGCGCGGCACTTCGGTGGCACCCACTTCAGATAAAACACTTTGAGTTACTTCTAACTGAGACCGAAACGAAACATCTGATGCATCTACTATAAATAATAATAGCGACGCATTTAAAGCTTCATCTAAAGTTGATTTAAAGGAAGCCACTAAATCATGTGGCAATTTTTTTATAAACCCAACCGTGTCTGACAGTAAAACTTTGGGTCGAGTTTCAGGAACAAGTGGACGCACTGTTGTGTCCAAAGTAGCAAATAGTTTATCTGCGATTAAAACTTCACTGCCAGTCATCGCACGCATTAATGATGATTTTCCTGCGTTGGTATAGCCAACTAAAGCAACGCTAATTTCTTGTTCTCGTCTAGCTCGTCGTTGCTGATGTTCATTACCAATTGATGCTAGTTCCGTTTTCAATTCTTTAATGCGATCACGAATTCTGCGTCGATCTAATTCAAGACTTGTTTCTCCGGCTCCCTTGCCGCCAACACCGCCGCCGCCGCGATCCTCACCGCCGCCCGTTTCCCTTAATCGCGGAGCTACGTAGGTTAATCTGGCGATTTCAACTTGCAATCTTGCCGCTTTTGTTTTTGCATGACGTGAAAAAATTTCTATGATCACACCCGTTCTATCTAAAACAGTTACTCCTGTTGCGCTTTCTAAATTTCTTAATTGTGATGGCGATAATTCAGTGTCCACAATTATAATCTGGGCCAAATCACTTTTATCTGATGAATCTTTTTTACTATCAGTATCGTCCGCAGAATCTTCTGGTAAAATTTCAAAACCAAAATCATCAGAATCATTAGAAGCTTCATCTTCGTTTTCAGCCCGCCTTAATGCAGCTTTATTTTTCTTACGAACAAATGAGTTAGCAACTTTGCCCGTTCCACCAGTCCATTTTGCCAATTCCACCAATTTTCCATCGCCAAGGACGGTAACAGTACGATCTGAGCTTCTTTTTTGAGTTAAACGACCAACGACATGATAGCCTAAGGTAGTTACTAATCGAGTAAGTTCATCTAGCGAGCTTTGCAGAGCGCTTTCAATAGTTCCAGGTAGTTGTATTCCGACGAGCACGGCATTTTTTTGATCTTGCTTTGATGACATAACTTAGCATATTATCATTATCTTTGAAAAAGAACAAAAAAAGATTTACAAAAATAAATATCGAAATTAGCAATATCTGCAATTTACAATGCAGCTTTTGCCCCGAAGTCATTCGCGCAGATAAATTGATGCCAACTGAACTTTTTGAAAAAATAATCCAACAAGTTGCCCCGTTAACCGAACTTGTGTGCTTTCATTTAATGGGCGACCCACTAGTGCATCCCAAGCTATCTGATTTTGTTGCTATTTGTGAAAAATATGAAGTAAAAATATTTTTTGTAACAAATGGAGTATTGCTTAAAGAAGCAAATCACAATTTACTTTTAAGCCCAGCTTTTCACCAAGTTAACTTTTCTTTGCATAGCTTTTTTGATAATTATAAAGGTAAAGATCCATCTAGCTATTTAGATAAGATATTTAAATGGACCGAAGTTGCTTTTATTCAAAGACCAAGTTTATATATTAATTATCGACTTTGGAATTTGCAAGATGTTCGCGGCGCAGATACCGAAAATAAAGAAATGCTTAATCGAATTGAAAAATATTTTAATTTTAAACTAAATAAATCAATTGATGTTAGAAAACAAAAAAGCATCAATATTATAAATAAACTTTACCTACATTTTGATACTGAATTTATTTGGCCATCAGTCGATTTACCCGTGTTAGGCACAAGCGGAACTTGCTACGGACTATCTTCGCATTTTGGCATTTTAGCGGATGGTACAGTTGTTCCATGTTGTTTAGATAAAGAAGCTGCAATCCCACTGGGCAATTTACAGCATCAAACTGTCTTAGAAATTCTTAATAGTGATAAAGCTGTTTCCATATTAAATGGTTTTAAACAAAATAAACTTGTAGAAAACCTATGCCAACGCTGTCAGTATATTGAAAGATTTCAATAACATCCAGCAAAGGACCTTTTACGAAACAAATAAACCTAACCACTTCAACTTGGCAGCGTTTCTATGCCATTGCTAAACCTGAAAAAAATGGAATCTTACTTGGACTTTTATTTTTAATTTTATCTAGCGGTGCTGGTTTGATTTATCCTCAGCTAGTACGTTGGATGGTCGACAATGTACTGCAACCTAAAAATTTCCAACTATTAAATAAAGTCGTATTCGTTTTACTTATCGCATTCACCGTTCAGGCAATTACATCTAGTCTTCGCTATTATTTTTTCACGTTAAGCGGAGAAAGAATTGTTTTACAATTACGTCAAAAACTTTACGAAAAAATATTAGGCCAAGATATTGTATTTTTTGATGAAAATCGTACTGGCGAATTAATGAGTCGTCTAGCATCTGATTGTACTACTTTGCAAAACACAGTCAGCGTTAATGTTTCACAGGGACTTCGTAATATTGGTCAAGTTATTGGTGGATTTGCGTTCATGTTTTACACATCATGGAAGCTATCTGCCATGATGTTAATATTAATTCCGCCCGTAGCTATAATGGCCGCTTACTTTGGGAAACGAATTAAGAAATTTTCTAAGGAATTTCAATCGACCCTAGCTGAAGCTAGCATTGTCGCCGAAGAGACTATTTCAGGAGTTCGCACTGTAAAATCGTTTGTTCAAGAAAAATCAGAAACAATACGCTATCGTAATTCGCTAACACTTGCACTTGCGACTGCGCAAAGTCGAATTCGTGCTATTGGCGAATTTATGACCTTAGCTATGGTTTTAGGTTTTGCAGCGGTTTGCTTTGTATTATGGTACGGGGGTCGTGAAGTTGTTACAGATCAAATGACCATTGGTGATCTGACTCAATTTTTACTTTATCTAATGATTGTTGCCATTGGTGTGGGAAGCCTAGGCAGTTTATGGGGTGATATTATGGCTGGAGTTGGCGCTAGCCAACGAGTCTTTGAAATATTAGAGAAAAAAACAATTCAAGCTGACAGTGGCATTACCGTTCCATCACTTCATGGCAAAATTGAATTTAAAAATGTTAACTTTAGTTATCCAACTCGACCCGAATTAAATATTTTAAAAGATTTAAGTTTTGTCGCGAATCCTGGCCAAGTGATCGCACTTGTTGGCGGCTCTGGCGGAGGCAAAACAACGGTTTCAAGCTTAATTCCAAGATTTTACGATCCAAATTCAGGAAAGATTTTAATTGATGATATTGATCTTAAGGATTTTCAATTAAATTGGATCCGGGACCAAATTGGAATTGTTTCTCAGGAACCTATTCTGATTTCAAGTACGATCGAAGAAAATATTCGTTATGCAAGGCCAACTGCTAACCATGATGATGTTCTTTCCGCAGCAAAGTCTGCAAATGCATATGACTTTATCCAATCCTTTCCGAGCGGCTTCAATACCCTTGTCGGAGAACGCGGTATTCAACTTTCAGGTGGTCAAAAGCAGCGTGTAGCCATTGCACGGGCGTTATTAAAAAATCCAAAAATTTTAATTCTAGACGAGGCGACCAGTAATTTAGACACTGCCAGTGAACACTTGGTTCAAGAAGCATTACAGCGCTTAATGAAAGGGCGCACAACGCTGGTTATTGCTCACCGTCTGGCTACAATAAAAGATGCTGATCAGATTTTTGTTTTGGATCACGGGAAAATTGTGCAAGCTGGTAAACATGATGAGTTATCAAAAAATGAAAATGGTATTTACTTTCAACTTTTACAACGTCAGTTTATCAACCAAAAATAAAGGAATAATTTATGCGACCATTATTAAGTTCAGATAAAATTCACAAAGATGCATATCTAAAAATCGAACAATTTCACGTTGATACAATTACTGAAATTGAAACGGCAGTAAAAAATAATGACTGGGTCATTGTTGGAATGAAACAAAATCCTGTTGTAAAATCAGCAAAGAAATATTTATCAGATAAAAATATTTCTTTTATTTATATTGAACATGGCAGCTACTTATCGCATTGGAAATTGCGTTTAGCTATCAAGCTATGGAGCGGCTGGCCAACATTTCCACAAGTATTTCACAAAGGAATACTTGTTGGCGGCGCTGCGGATCTTAAAAAATATTTACCTTAAACACGCTTTCACAGAAGAATCTAATTTTAGTTCAGGCAAGCAGAAGATTCCACGCCCAACTGAATTAATTTTAAATTCCATGGCGTCAGCACCTAACTGCTCACTTGATAATTGCTGAAAGGCAGACAACCGTTGCTGTGCAAGTTTCATTTCCATTGGCTTCACAATGGCATGAGTATTTGTTAACGGGACAAGCTCGATCGCCTCAGGAACTAATCGTCCTTTTTCATTTACTACCAAATACAATTTTGAAAATAACCCAAAATCTAAACCATTTGACAAACCTGTGATGTTTGCAGACCCAAGCATTAGATAATTTCCTAAACTATAAAAAATATATTTATCACCAATTTTTTCAATTGGACGAACTGAGTGTGGATGATGACCAATAATCAAATCGACATCGCCATTTTTAATCGCATATTCATAATATGCCTTTTGCCCAGCATCCAGTTCAACCTGACTTTCTGTTCCGTTATGAATAGAGAGTATTTTGTAATGAGCTGAAACCATTTTCATATTTTTCACAAGTTCTCGAAATTGTTGCTGATCACGAATATGAATTAACCCCGGCTGACTATCTGTCGCCTTAAACCTAGAATCAAGGATCGATAAACTAGCAATTGCGAAAGTAAAACCATTTTTTTTAAATATCAACGGCTGCAATTCTTCATTCTTATAACCTAATCCAACAAAATTAACATTTGGGTTTTGCACTTGAATATTTTTTGTGTTCTTTATGGTCTCTTGAATCCCTTCTAGTCCAAAATCATAGGCATGGTTATTAGCTAAGTTCATTAAATTAAAACCAATATCAACTAAATGCTTTACTGCTTCAGGATGTGTCATGAAAACATATGCTTTTTCCTGCGGTTGTAAACTTATGTTGTCAGAAATAACTGTTTCAACATTAGCAAAATTAATATCTCCATCAAGCAAAGGTTCTAAAGCTTTAGTGTATGTTGACCAAGAGATGGTACCCTTGTTAGATAAAAAACCCGAAGGATCAGCTTTCATTAAATTCTTATTGAAGTTAACGTCGCCGCCCATAGTTAGGGTAACCTGAGCGAGAGAAATGCTTGAAAATATAAAAGTTACTATAAATAGTTTCATCATAAACGCGATTATAAGCGATTTATGATATTTTGTAGACTGTCAAAAAATTTGACAGATCTTTTTTATGCAGTTGTATAACTTGCTAACTGATTACAGCAAAATGCTATTATTTAGCGTTGACGCTTTTTTTCATTTTAAGTAATTCAGCCTTAACATCAGCAGGAACATTGACCCCAGAACTACCCGTATATGAAATAAGAATCATTTCTTCATATTCTTTATAACATTTTTTGGCCACTGGGTTTTTAGGAAAATCAACTATACATTGTTTAAGATATAACTCGGGCAATGAATAATAAAGATTCCGTGTGTAGCGACGTTCGCAAAATGAAAGCCAATACAAAATATCTGGCAAAAGCGCAGTATTCGGATTTTGATCAATGTATTCATACAATAGGCTTGATATCCGAAGATAAGTAATTAAATTCTTATCCGTTAAAAACTCCAAGTTTCCTGTTAATACAGATTTAAGTTCTTTTTCAACATAAGCCCTTAATTCTAGTTCATTTTTTTCCGTAAATTTTGGATAATTTTCTATTTTCATTTCCTCGACAGATTGTATTAAATCTTTCACAGTTTTAATGTAAGTATCTGGCAATTTTTTATTATTTAGATCATCTTTTAGACTTGCAACTAATTGAATTGCGTCTCTTTTAACACGAATAAAATAATAAGCTTTTCTTAATAAAACTTTATCTAAATCGCCAACCTTCATATCATTAGGATAGTTTTTAATAGCTAAACTATAAATTGGCATCGCCAAATCATAATTTCGAATCGTAAATAAAAACTCAGCTTCACTGAAATATTTAGTCATATTTTTCATATCACTAGTCATTTTAAAGCGAGTAGATCCCCCTGGAAGTTGGGTATGACAAGACATACATGTATTAAAAGTTGATTTTAGTGTCCACAAAGAAAATTCTTTGTTGCCGCTTCCAAATACTGAGGCAACATCTTTTAACTGCTCTCCCAGAACTGCGGCGGACACTTTAAAAGCAGATTTTTTAATTTTGTTTTCATGACTTACTTGCTGACTTAACTCTGCCATATGATCTAAAGATTTCTTGATTATATCATGATTTTTTGGATTTTTAAATTCTTCTTCATAGACAATATATGGTTTCAAAATAAATAATTCATTTAACAACTGATCCATAATTGGCTTAACTTCTGAATGAGCTTCTGAAGCACCAATAATAAAAGAAAAACATATTAATACTTTTAAATAATTTCGCATGAACTTTCCTTATTTTTTTTGCCAAACATAGGTTAATACTTCATCACCTAAAAGCAAGTCTAGATAAAGTTGCTCTTCATTCACAACAGCTTTTACACTAGATTCATAACCTAATTGCATGTCTGCATCCTGAGCGCATGATGGCTGGTTATCAGGATTTACCCAAGTGTTTTTTTGCACCAATGTGTTATTTTGATAATTATAGGTAGCTTTACGCTCACAAAAACCAGCTTCATCATTTCTTTTGTAGTAAATTTTATTTGTTTGATCTTGGCTAAATTCAAAGATGATATTCAAATTTGGGTTTGGCTTTGGCAAAAGCTCACCACGATAAATTATTGCAACGAACACCCAAACTCCAATAATTGAATTCATTAAAACCCCCGCTGAGACAATTCAGCCTGTACAATTTTATATTCATCAGCAGTTAAATTCTCTAAGGCAGTACTTTTTAATTTATAACTAAAATCATTAAAATCAGATATTAAATTTAATTTTGTTAAAGTTATAAAAGCAACTTTGGTGATTTTATCCTGAGCAATATTTTTTTGCAATTGCCATAACAGACCACTAATAATTATTGAATCATGGTATAAACCAGCTGTTGCTTCACTTAAGTTTGTTCTAGTTTCTAATGACCGTTTGAATGGACCTTTTAAAAATGCAACTTCACCCATGTTAGGGTTCTGCAATTGCACAGCCGTAAAAAAATCGCAAAATGCTTCATTCAAAGAGCCGCCGGCACCTTCATAAGGAAGGCCTGCAACTTGCTCGACAATTGAGTGAACTGATTCATGGATAACAATACTTGGATCTTTGGGGATGCGATTATAAGTTATGCCATCACCCGCGCCAATTCGAATCCGACCCTGATAGTAAAAAGCTGAATTTGTTTTTTCAGGATAACCAATATGAACAACTGCTTCAAGATTTTGTAATCGTTCAATTTGGAAATTACTTTTAAACCAGTCTAAAGATTTGTTGATATAATAAAATACTTGAACTTGATCAAACCGAAAATCATCAATAGCAAAATTTAATGGCTGAGACATTGAATTAATTTTATAAGGTGATTCACTTACTACGGTAATTTGATCATTAGCAATTGGCTGTGACTTTAAATTACTTAAAATAACATCAGTTAAAACACTTAATTTAGGACCTGTTGGGAAGACTAAAGCAGAAATTTCATTAAATTGAGATCCTACACGTACTTTTTCAATAAGTTTAAAATCAGAATCTAAATAATATGCCCACGGCACCCCAATACGATCAATATAATCAGCTTTCCAGTAGGGTACGACTTCGTCTTTTTTAACAACTAGCACAGGCTTAACTTTTAAAATTTGAATTTTTTCCTGAATGCCTAAACTTTGTAATAATTTAAGTTGAAGAAAATCTTGACTTAACGTTAGGTCAAATTGAGTTATTTTTTTTTTGTTTAAATTTTTGGGGTTAAATACTTGGGCTGAAATATTTTTTATAGTTCCATTAACATATGATTTTTTAATAAAACTATTTTCAATTTCAAAACCTTCATACCTTTGAATACTATTTTCGATGGCTACAAATTTAGTTTTAGTATTATGAACAAAGTTCGAATCTAAATTATCAATTTTCTTTACAGCACTTGTGGGTTGCCCTTCTGACCAATTCACAACTTCGAATTTTTTTTGGCCTTGGCAAGCTGTAAACAAAATACTTAACCCAGCAACTCTTAAAAACAAATATATGTTATTCATAAAAAGCCTTTATAAAAAAAAAGCCATCAGCAAAGCTGATGGCTTTTGTTAAACGAACTATTCTACGTTCATTGTTTTTTCTAAGTATGTTCCATCACCATTTAAAAATCTTAAAGTATGTTTACCAGCCACTAATTGGCCTAAGTGAATATCTTTTTGAAATGGAATTAATACCATAATACACATACCTTGGCTAACTGATGCTACAGATGTAACTTCATGTTCAGTAGATGTTTTATGAACAACTTCTGCATTTTTCCATTTATAACAGCCATTTTGAAAAATACCATTCACAACAACATATGCATCTGCTGAAGAATCAAAACCACCTGGAACATAAACACCAGTGATTCCAATTTTTACATCTTTTTCTGCTGGCTGACTTTCAGTCGCCATAGAAATATTCATAAGACCAAGGATTGCTGCAAATAATAAAATTTTTGTTTTCATTTTTTCCCCTTTTAAAGCTCTGTCTATTCAGTGCTTTGTTTATATTTAAACGTTAAATCCAACTTTTATTTAAAAATATGATTCGAATCATATATGCTTAGCATTATTATTTTTTAATTTACATGTGTTAATTCCAAACAATGCGTAAGGCGGACACCATCCCACAATGCCTGTTATTAATGGCACAAAACCAACTAGAAACCATAAATTTGCAGGTCCCCAAAAAGCCATTGAGATTAGTAGCACCCCTAATGCAATTCGAATAACTCGCTCAATTGGATGTATATTTTTTGAAATTTTCATCGCTACACCTCTGTCGCTTCAACATCTTTTTGATATTTAGTATAAATATAAACATTCGCTGAAGATTCATTTAAATTTTTATAAATCAAATCCCGCACATCTTCCCAAGCCAAACCACCAACTCCAGTAGCTAGTTTTGGGATTGCTATTGATTTTATTTTATCTTTTTCAATCTCAATTTTTAATTGTTTAAGTGCATGGGCTACATTCTGTAGCGTTGCTTTATGCGGATTTTGCTTTTCTGAATCAGCTGCCTCTTGAGTTAATAAATTAATAATTTTTTTTCCATCACTTCCCATCCATGACCAAACTGTTCCAGCCTTAGGATTTTGCGTATGACAATAGTGTCGAAAATCTTTAGCCAAAGAAGGCCAATTTTCTTTTAATGATAATGCTAACCCCTGATTGAAATGATCGTTAGATGCAATACCATGTGCAATAGCACCCGCTTTTGTTTTTAAAATGTCACCAGTAACTTCATAAATCATAAAATATCTCCTTAAAAACAACGTATTATATTCTTAAGTTGCAAAATATGATCCAGAACAGTTTTTTAAAATTTTATATTCATTGCAAAAGAAAATGCAGAAAATAAAGCTGCAAAAATTAGCACAATACCAGCCACTTTTTGATGATAAATAGGTGATTTTTTTACTAGTTTCGTCATACCGCTTGTAACAGCTATTAACGCGGGAAGCCCACCTGACCAAAAAATAAATAATACCACCGCCCCTGAAAATGCAGAGTGAGTCGTAATGGCTGACAACACAAACATATAAAGCCAACTACAGGGCAAAAATCCCGTTAGTAGTCCCAAAATTAACGAAGATCTATTAGCCCATTTTTTAAATAGGCGGATGAATAGCAAATTGGTTTTATTTTTTAAATAATTAACTTTAGCATTTTTAATTGAAACAATGTTCAATCGCACAATACCCGAAAAAATAATTAATCCTGTGACTCCAAAAATCACTACTAAATAAAAACTACGTGAAATTTGATTTAACATTAAGTCGCCAAAAGCCCCGGCTAACGATCCCAACAAAACGTATGTTATCAGTCGACCCAAATGATAAAGCTTGGCGTGACCCTGATTAGACACAAAGCACGCTATTGGCCCGCACATCACAGCACAATGCCAACTTCCTAAGAAACTGGCTGTAAATAAACTTAAAATTAGAATTATCGAGGATGGCTCCAATTACAAAGGACCAGTTAATTGAAGGTCTAAATTTGAATTTAAACTGTCATTACCTTTAATTACTTTTAGTAACAACTGAGTCCTATAACTACCTACACCAGATGTTAATTGCTTCTTCGACTTAATGAAGAAATGAACTGTAGAATCTTCACCTGCTTTTAATTCAATATTATTAACAGGGGCCGCAAGCTCAATAGAATCTTGATCTTTATCACCTTGAATTAATGATAAATTAAATCTTAATTGTTCATACGCTTGATTTTTTAAATGCAGTCTAAAGTGATTAACAACAATTTCTTCATCTTTTTCATTTTTACTTAAAGAATAAGGTAAGTCTTTGCCGCGCAAAACAGTAGCTTGAAATAATTGCCGCGTTGACAACTGATACACTAAAACAATTACTGAAACTATAATAATGCTTAAATACATAAATGATCTAAAACTTTTTATTTTTCCAAAAACTCCACTTTCAGAACTATAGCGAATTAAATTTAAGGGCTTATTCACTTTAGTCATTATTTCATTACACGCATCTACACATGCTGCGCATGCAATACATTCAAGCTGAATCCCTTTGCGGATGTCAATTCCAGTTGGACAAACTTGAACACACTTATTACAAGCGACGCAATCACCTTGGGCCGCAGCTGGCACCGAAGGACTTTTTCTTGGCTCGCCACGTTTTTCATCATACAAAACGGCCATTGAATTTTGATCCATCAAAACAGATTGAATACGACCGTATGGGCACATAATAATACAAAATTGTTCTTTAAACCATCCAAAGTTAAATAATAACAGCCCTGTAATAGATGCTACCAAAGTAAAATATGACATATTTTCATTGGGACTATTTTGAATCATTTTTAATAGCGCGTCAGCACCCACGAAATAGGCAATAAATGAATGGGAAATAACAGAGCACAAAATAAAAAATATAACCCACTTAGAACTTTTTTTGAAAAATTTTTCAAATGACATCGGTGCCGCTAACAATTGTCTTCGCTTAAGATGAGTTCCCTCGATTAAGATTTCTACTCGACGAAATAATCCATCAATAAATACAGTTTGCGGACATGCCCAACCACACCAAACACGACCCCAAATCGAAGTAACAAAAGCCAATCCAATCGCAGCAATAATTAGAATAAAAAAAACAAGTGGTGCATCATGCGACCAGAATGTTGCACCAAATAGTTGAAACTTTTTAAGAGATATATCTAATAAAACAGTTTGAACACCGTTTATTTTAGTCCATGGCAAAATTAAAAATAATAAAATTAAAAACGCCTGCGATATGTCACGGCGTTTTCTCCAAATACCATGAACCTCTGCAGGAATCATTGCCTTTCGATGACCTAAGTCATCAAGAGACCCTAAACGATCCGAATCTAATTTTTGATCCACAAATCCCTACACTTCTTTTTAGAAAAATTTAATACGATTCAAATTTATCGCCCTGTGGGGCCTTTGGATTTGCTGGCGTATTTCCTTTTTTTGAATATATAAATGCTGACACTGCTAAAATTTCAGGGCCTTTAAGTACATCTTTCCATGCTGGCATTCCTTTTTCAACAACACCTTTGTTTACAACTGATACTAGACCTGTTTTTGTACCCTTTGTATTAATCCAAAACTGATCAACTAAATTGGACCCGATCACACCTTGCAACTCAACTCCATGACAAACAGCACATTTGCCAGCAAACACTTCAGAGCCCAGTGCAATATTTTGATTATCCTTAAAAGCAGTTTCTAACTGTTCTTCAGTAAAATCATCCGCGGGTTGACTGGATTTTATTTTTTCAATCTGCGCTAATGCAACGGTAAGATCTTGCTTTAATGTTGGCCCATCACCCACTTGGTAGTGAAGAAAATAAATAAAAGCAAAAATTACTGTACCAATGAACGTTGCTAACCACCAAATCGGAAGCGGATTATCATATTCAGTAATGCCATCATAATCATGGCCTTTTATTTCTTTGTCATTTTCTTGACTCATAAGGCCTCCTTAGAATCTGTTCCAGTTAGCACATCTTCACCTTCGAAGGGAATTAAAGCAGTGCGATTATAAAATTGTTTTGAACCTTTGCGAAACACCCAAAACACGACCACAACAAAAAAAGTAAAAAATAGCATTAACCCAATTGATGTTAAGTACGTGTCAGTAAAATATTTTAAGCCATCTTGTTTCATACTTCTTTCCTTATTTATCTACTGGAGTTCCAGCACCTTTTGCTTTTTGACCTAACGCTTGCAAGTAAGAAATTAATGCTACAATTTCTTTTCGCTCTAAGCCTTTAGGAGCCCCTTGCTTTTCTAAATCATCAGCAATGACCTTAGCTTCATCTTCTGCGATACGATCTGCATTCGCTAGAACATCATCGCTATATGGAACACCCAGCATTTTCATAACAGACACTTTTTTTCTTAAAATAAAGAAATCTGTATTGTTTGATGCTAACCAGTCATAATTCGGCATAATTGAATTGGGCGTAATATCGCGTGGATTTAACATATGTCGGTAATGCCATAAGTTAGGATATTTTTTTCCAACCCTAGCCAAGTCAGGTCCCGTTCGCTTCGATCCCCACTGAAATGGATGATCGTATATCGATTCTTCAATTGTTGATGCTGGCCCATAACGAAGGACATCTTCTGGTAATTGACGAATCATTTGCGAATGACATAAATAACACCCCTCTTTGGTATACAAATCGCGCCCTGCCAATTGCAACGGAGTATATGGCTCTATAAGTTGCTGTGGGTTTAAATATTTTTTTAAGCTAAGCGTTGGATAAATTTCAATAATGGATCCAACAAATATTGCAACAAATGCTAAAATCGAAAATACAGTGGCCATGCCTTCTAATTTTCGATGACCATGCTCTGGCGCTTCCGCTTGATGCATATTCATATTTACAGCAAATTCAACCACAGTATCTTCTTGTTTGCTTGGTGCATTTTTTATTGTTTTATAAATATTATAAACAAATAAAATATATCCCACAAAATACAAAGTTCCGCCCAAAGCGCGCACCCAATACAAAGGAATAATGCGAGTCACAGTTTCTACGAAATCTGGATAAACAAGTTGACCCTTTGGATCAATTGCACGCCACATTAAGCCTTGAGTAATTCCAGCAGTAACTAATGAAATATAATAAAAAAGAACACCCGTTAAACCAATCCAGAAATGTTGGTTAGCAATTTTCTTACTAAACAATTCTGTTTTCCAAAGCTTAGGTACTAAATAATAAAATATACCAAAAATTAAAAACCCATTCCAACCCAAAGTTCCACTATGAACATGTCCTATAATCCAATCCGTATAATGTCCTAATGCGCTTACAGATTTAATAGATAATAATGGCCCTTCAAATGTAGCCATTCCATAAAAAGTTAAGGCCGCTACAAAAAATTTAACAATCGGCTCTGTTCGTACCAAATGCCAAACTCCACGCAAAGTTAGCAATCCATTTATCATACCACCCCAAGACGGAGCCCATAACATTACCGAAAATATTACACCTAAGTTTTGCGCCCAATCAGGCAATGACGTGTAAAGCAAATGATGAGGCCCTGCCCAGATATAAATAAATATTAACGCCCAAAAGTGAATAATTGAAAGTCGGTAAGAATATACCGGACGATTAACAACTTTTGGAACGTAGTAATACATTAAACCCAAAAATGGCGTTGTTAAAAAAAATGCAACTGCATTATGTCCATACCACCATTGAACCAAAGCATCTTGAATACCGGCCCAAACGGGATAACTTTGCATAAACGCAATAGGAACTTCAATACTATTTACGATGTGCAATACCGCAACTGTAATAATTGTTGCGATGTAGAACCATAAAGCAACATACATATGCTTTTCGCGACGACGCGCTAAAGTACCAAAAAAATTAACCGCAAATACTACCCATATTAAAGCGATAGCAATATCAAGTGGCCATTCCAATTCAGCGTACTCTTTGGCCTGACTCAAACCCAGTGGTAATGTAATTGCCGCGCCCAGAATTATTAATTGCCATCCCCAAAAATGAATGCTCGATAACATGTCTGAAAACAATCTGGTTTTACAAAGCCTTTGAGTTGAATAGTAAATACCAGCAAAAATAGCATTTCCAGCAAATGCAAAAATAGCAGCATTCGTATGCAACGGCCTTAAACGGCCAAAAGTAAGCCACTCTAGACTTAAATTAAATTTCCAGTAGGCCAGCTGCAACGCTGCAAGAATACCAACTAATAAAGCAATTCCGCCCCAGACAACAGTTGCTAAAACAAATTTTTTAACAATCCCATCGTCATAAATTATTCTTTGCATTTGTGCGTTTTTATTTTCCACTCATAACCCTTTCGTTCATTTATTTATCTTTTTTTATATTAAAATCATCTGCTAGTATTCTGTGTGCTGGAGTGTCTAAATCATCAAACTGCCCTTTTGATGTCGCCCACAAAAATGCGAAAACAAATCCAATTCCTAATGCTAAAGACATTGGAATTACTAAAATTAAAATATTCATTTTAAACCAATCAAAGTAGAAACAATCAAAAAGAAGCTACTAATTGGCATTAGAATCGCTGCCATCATCGGTGAGATATTGCCATTCAATGCTAAAAACCCACCCAGAAAGTTATATGCAAGAGAAATTGCAATATTTGTTTTAATCGTTCGTTGTGCTTTTTCTGCTAGTGCCAACAACTTCATAACTGGCTTTAATCCAGATTCAGTTAAATAAACATCAGCATAAGCTAATGACAAATCAGTCGAACCCTTTACTGCAATTCCAACATCCGATGCTTGTAAAGCCAAGGCATCATTTGAACCATCACCAATCATACAGGTGTTTTTTCTACTTCGTATTAATTTTTCTTTTTGTTCTGCGGAATAACCTATGTAAGTTTGCTTTTGTGAAAGTTGAACTTGCTTCGCAACATTCATTACTTCTGAAGAGCGGTCACCGGATAAAATACTGATTTGTGCAAATCTTGATTTAAGTTGATTTACAATATCGACGGAATCTGCACGTACTTTGTCCGAAAAATAAAGATAAGCAACGCGCCTATTGTTTTTTAAAAATTCAATTTGCATTAATCCACGATCATCTGAAACAGATGACGATTTTAGTTGGTAAAAATCATTTTCAAAGTAGCCTTCAACACCTTCACTAATAACTTCTTTAGGACTTAAAATACTTGCTGGAAGCACATCGTTCCATTGCTGACGTAAATTTTGCGCTATCGGGTGAAAAGAAACATTTTCTAAACCCAGAATAATTTCTTTCTCGTGCATGGTTAGGTTGGCTGGAAAACTTTGATTAAAATGCAGCACTCCTTCTGTTAGCGTGCCTGTTTTATCAAAAAACAAATCTGTAACTTTTAATAGCTTTTCAAATACAGAAGGATTTTTAATTATAATTCCCATTTTTTTTGCTTTTCTTAAAGCTAGACCCTGAGCCAGCGGTGTGCCAAACGCCAATGCACATGGGCATGCCAGTACAATCAAAGCCAAAGATCTGTTTAATGCATCCTGCACCGAATATTTGGAATAAATTGCAAAAAATAATCCAGCTACTGTTAATACAGTAAAAATTAAATACTGCGATAGGCGATCGGTTAATAAAGCAAAATGTGTTTTAGTTTCAGAAGCAGATCTTAGTTTCATTAACAACTGGCCTAAATGAGTTTCATTACCCGTTTTTTTTACTTCGATGCAAATGGGTTCACTAAAAACTTTTGTACCTGCAAAAACGCTCATTCCTTTAAAAGTTCTTTGCGGCAAACTTTCTCCTGTCAGTAATGACAAGTCCAAATGGCATTGCTCTGAAAGCAATACACCATCTGCTGGAATGGTCTCTTGGTTGCGTATTAATAATATGTCGCCACTTTTAATTTCTGAAGATGGAATAAATTCTGATTTACCTAAATAAAGTCTTTCGTTTTTTTCACTTGAAATTAAGTCATCAAAATCTGGTTGGAATAAATAAAATTGCTGAACTTTTTTTAATAAATATCTGGCTAGTAAAATAAAAAATATAAAACTTGCCGTCGAATCAAAATAAACTTCTGCCTGCCCTGTCACAAGATTGTAGGTAGAAACACCAAAACCAAACCACAAGGCCAGCGTAATCGGCAGATCAACACTTATTACTTTATGTTTTAATGAATTCCAGGCTCCGCGATAAAATGGGACGGCCGAATAAAATAGAATTGGTAAAAATAGAAAAAAACAAATCCAATTAAAAGTCTGAGCCATTTCACCTTTTAAGCCAGAGTAAATTGGGATCACGTATAACATCATATTACCAGCAGCAGCTCCAGCCACACCAATTCTCATTAACATTTTACGATTTTCAATTTTATGCTGGTTAAGCACCGACTCACCAGATTTTAATAACTTAGGTTTATAACCTAGCTCTTCAATTAGGCCAAGAACTTGACTGAGCAAACCATTATTACTTAACGTAAATAAAACTGTTGAATTTGAAAACTGAACACGCGCTTCTAAAATCTCAGAATAAAACTCTGGTAATTTTTCAATTAAATGAACACAAGAAGAGCACTCCATTCCATTAACATAAACTAAAAAATTTCGTTCTTTTTTATTTAAGCGGTATGCTGCCTCGAAAGAGTCTTGATCTAAATATTTATATTTATTTATTTTTTGAGATTGAAAACCAATTTGTTTTTTAAATTCAAAATCATGAGAAACTTTATAAAGAAGTTCACAGGCTTGACAGCAATATGTTTCATCCATCGAAATCATATCGCCACAATGCAAACATTTATCTGTTTTAATTACTGTCTGTGGTACCACTTGCATTTTTATAAACTAATCGATCTGAAGAAACCAAAATATGATATGGATCATGTTTTGAAAAAATACACAATGTGACTGGGTATTCAGACTAACGACTTGGCAAATGTGATGCCTCTTCAAGCCCCATGCGATTAACAATTTTTATCTGACGACCATCCAATTTAATTAATCCATCTTTTTCAAATTGAGACAAAGTACGAATTACAGTTTCCGAAGTGGTGCCGGCCCAGTCAGCAATTTCTTTTCTTGTCCAGTGACTATGATCAAACTGTTCAGTTAAAAACAAAACAGCCTCTGCTACACGCGCCAGGGCTGCCTTATCCATTTGATCAACCCATTTAGATTCCGCATTCCCTAAGTCTTTTGATAAGTATTGAATCAAATTAAGCATCAATTTCGGATGACTGTTAAAAAGACAAAAAACTTCATTCTTTGGAATAAAGCAAACAACAGCATCTTCCATAGCAACTGCAGAAGCTTTATATGTTTCATTAGAAAATAAAGCACGATATCCAAGAACATCACCCGCACCAACTAATCTTAAAGTATGCGAAGTTCCGCTTTCAGAAATTGTTTCAAGTTTAATTAATCCAGATTGGATTGAAAATAAGCCAAGTGGACTAGCTCCTGCTAAAAAAATACTTTGGTCCTTCGAAAAATTGCAAGTGACTTTAACTTTATCGATTAGTTCAACAGCAGTTGCATCCGCGCACAAGATGCTTTGGTCTTTCGATGGACAAGTTTCACAATTGGCAGAAGACCTGTCCAATTTATTTTTTTCAGAGTTAACTTTTAAAGCTTTAGGCATAAATATATAGTAAACAGCTTCTTATCAAAAGTCATCCCGAAAGCTTACTGGGACTGCGAACAAAGTTCTTTGTTATCTTCCATAAACCGGCGCTGAACTGCCAAATCGGCAGCTGTTACTTTAAAATTCGCCCGATCACAGCCATCTGCTGAAAATTCGCTCTGTAGGCCTTCAATTTCTTTTGGAGTCAGTCGAAGCGCCCAGATAACTTTAACTTCTAGCCATTGCTTTAAATACTGACACGAGTAATTTTTATTCGGTGGCATATAGCCAGCCGGAGAATTATCCCCTTTTCGTAAATTTTGAGTACCGCTAACAGCTAGCAAATGAAAAGCATTACCCAAATAGTTAGCATATAAACATCTTTTATTTTGATCCCATTCAAAAGCCCCTGTCATATAGGCATTTTTTAATGGGACAAAATGATCAATTTGAACATCTTTTGGTGCACTTAGCTTAAGCCCCGCATAAG
Organism: Pseudobdellovibrio sp.; assembly: GCA_049301055.1. GTDB lineage: Bacteria > Bdellovibrionota > Bdellovibrionia > Bdellovibrionales > Bdellovibrionaceae > Pseudobdellovibrio. The sequence continues at coordinate 114,598 of JBAQKN010000042.1, forward strand.
GTTCGTCCCAAGATCCTGTCTGAACAGCACAGCCATCCGGAGTATAAGTAACTGCTGTTTTAGATTCCCGAACTAAAACTTTTGCACGTGTATTTAAACAAGCCTGGTCTCCTGGATAATTAATCCAAGTACCAAATTGAGCAGCACGATTATAGGGAGTGGTTGGCAAAGGCAGCTTGGCTTGCACGTGATCAAAGTTCATCAGATCTACGATCGCGACCCTAGGATCTTCTTTAATTTGATAATAATCTGGATAATCAAAATTTTCCTGGCTAGATCCTAATGATCCAAATTCACCCGGAGGCAAAACCCGCGCAAAAGCAAATTCAGAATTAATTAAGCCCGAAATAAAAATAGCATAAATTAAAAAACTTTTCTTCACTTAAACCCCCATCCATGGATAAATAAAAAATGTTTTGTTGTGATTACAATTCAACTTAAGTCTGCTGAATTGTGCAAGGCTATAATAATTATATTTTTGTTAGGAAGTATGAGCAAAGATCGATATCGCCCCTTATTTTGCAAACCTGATTACTATTTAGCTCATCAGACCATTTTCAAAATGTGGAAAACTAATTTTTCAAGTTTTTCAGATGTTGAAAAAATTAAAGTATGGACTGTTGGCCTAAGTTGTTTACGTCGCCCTAATGATTGGTTCGGAGGAATGCGACCCATATTTTTTGAAAGCAATGACGGATTTGAAAAATCATCGATAAAAATAAAAGATTTGTTTTTTAATACAGCTATAAAATGGCCCTTGCAAATTGATCCAAATATTGACCTGCAAAGTTTTTTAAATTACTGCAGAATCAAGCCACTTCCAGAATCCGCGTTGCGATCATTATATAAATTAGGTTCTAATGACTACCCTTTAATAATAACTGAACATGAACCAGAACCCTTTGAATTACTAAACATTCAAATTCATGGAAAAAGAGTTATTACTTTTATAGAAAATTACCAGTTATGGCCTGAAAAAACATATGGTGAACGCGATATTCTTAGTTTTATTATTCATGATTTAATTCATGCGGATCATTTTTTTAAAGATCCTATTCAACGCAAAGGTCAAATTGGTTTTTACAAATTGATTGAAAAAATTCAGACCGATTTTGAATTATTATCCTTATTAAAAAATGCAAAATTTAAATCAGGTTTCGAATATATTATTTCAGATATGAATTCGCACCCCGTACACCTGCTTCAGACATTAAAAGCTTTGTTATTTTTAGCTACTTTAAATGACCAGAAGGCAACAGCCATATGGAATTTATGGGTTTCAACATGGAGTCATGACCAAAATGACCGCGATGCTGTGCAAAAAGTTAACACGCAGCTCTTTTCTAATATACATGCAAACCAAATTGAAAATATGTGCTTTAAAGAAATTTCCTAAACTAGCCTAGCCAGTCCAAGTCCAGTCATAGTAATTTCAGTTTAACAAGCAAACCGCATGACCAAGGAGGTCTGTGATGAAAAATGATATGAACATGATGGCCGAAGGTAATAACAATCAAAAGAAACTACAGGTTGGAAGTTTGATTTTATCACGTCGAAAAAGACGTCGAATTTCTGGCTGGTAACAAACCTTAGAGAAGCCTTCTTAACGAAGGCTCTCTAACAAAAGCAATCATAAAAAAAATTACATTGATGCTTCTTTCTTCAAAAGCTCTTCAATTTTTAAACCGATATGTGATTCATTCGCATTAAATACAGTTCCTAAACGACCTTTATTAAAATGATCCGTTGCAAGCTCGTAAGCTTTTGCAGGCAACGCTACATATTTAACATCAATAACAATTTTGCTAGAGTTTTTAAGATAAAATTGAACAAATTCTTTTACTTCGGGTTTTTTAGCAGAAACTTCGTTCACATAAATAAATAGTGGACGAGATAATGGGAAGTAAGTGCTGTTTTCGACTGTTTCTTTAGATGGCAAAATACCTTTTTTTGAAGGTGCTTTTTCTCCGCCAATGATTGCTAAAGCTTTCAATGTTTTTCTGTTTTCCATGTAGTAAGACATTGGAACATAACCTAACGCGAATTTGTCTCCGGCGATTCCCTTAACTAAGGTATTGTCATCTTCTGAAGCTGTGTAATCACCGCGTGATGACTTTGCTTTTCCAACAACGGCTTCAGTAAAATAATCAAATGTTCCTGAATCAGAACCGGCGCCATATAATTTAAAATCAGAATCTGGCCAAGCTGGATTAACTTGTTTCCATTTCATGATTTTACCTTGAGCCGATGGTTCCCAAATTTTCTTTAGGTCATCAACAGAAATTTCCGTTAACCATGTGTTCTTCAAATTTACGGCCACAACAGTTGCATCGTAAGCAATTGGCAATTCAAAATATTTGATTCCCGCTTTTTTACAATCTTCCATTTCAGATTTTGTAATCGGGCGAGATGCATCTTGCAGATCGGTTTCACCACGGCAAAACTTTTTAAAGCCTCCGCCTGTTCCCGAAATTCCGACGGTTACTTTGGTGTCGCTTTTTCCTTTATTAATATTTTGAAATTCTTCAGACATCGCTTCTGTGATTGGATAAACGGTGCTTGATCCATCAACTTTAATAATTTTATTTTCTGCATTCGCATAAACGCCAACTAGTAAAACTGTGGCCCAAACGGCAAAAAGTATACGACTCATAAGAATCTCCTTAGGTAAATATGTTTTGGTACGCCCATGATGAACAAAATCAGGCTGAAGGTCGTGTTATGATTTGTTTCAGACGCAGAGTTGCAATCGTCGCCAGCACTTCAGTTTTTTTTCATGCATTTGACTTCGATTTAGGCATTTCAAGCTACAGGATTGACAATCCACCGAGCTAAATCTAAACCTAATCGTTCTAATCAATCACGTGGTGGGGTAGCTCAGCTGGTTAGAGCAACGGAATCATAATCCGTAGGTCGGCGGTTCAAGTCCGCCTCTCACTACCAATATACTTACAAATCCCTGAAGTTTTAAGGTTCTCCGGTTCTCCTCCAAAGGTAGGGGCACCTGGAGTTTCTGTTAGCCGCAATAGGCTTTTACTCGTAAACGATAATTATTAAAATTATGCATTCCGTAAGCTCTGTTTTGTATCTCATCCATGCGTCGAT
>JBAQKN010000043.1:0-6681 GCA_049301055.1 Pseudobdellovibrio sp.
TGCGATGATTTCAACGCATTTGGTTCCTTGATAGGAAATGATTTTATAATTTGGTAATCCGATGATAGATTCGTGACCTGATGGGGGCATTTGGGGTTCCTTTTGTTAAAACGTTTCGTAGTAAAAACATTCTAACAGATTCCCTGACTGCCCCTGTCATTGATGGAGAACCGTCGTTACGGATAAGAAGAAAAAGACTGGGTAGTGAATCTAAATCGATGTCGACGACTGTTAAGGAATTTATTGAGGTTCTACGGTTCCAAGTGCAGCCATGGAAGCGTGCACGCTCAGAAAAAGGAGTTTTTAGCGCGTAAATCTAAAGAGCAGCAGCAAAAATTAGACGATCTTCAAAAGCAAATTTCTGAAAACAAAACTGAAAGTCCGATTGATACAATGAAGTCGATGAATGTATCAGACGACATCATCCAACAAGTTCAAGTCAAAATTGAAACTGAAGCCAGAAATAAAGTTCACGCAATCACTGGCGGCGCAGGTTATGAAACTTACGATTAAAATTATCGGGTAAAAAATATGGGAGCCAAAGAATGGCTCCCATATTTTTTTGTCTAAAGTGACCAGAAGGATCACCTTTTGAGAAATAAGATTTTCTTCCCCGTTTAAGAATAAATTTATTTGTGTAATAAAGATATTTTCTGAATCAATTCATGGGGACGCTGAACGCAATCCGCTTTTTTCGAGCGGATTGCTAGTAGCTAAAACTTTTCACAAGGAAGTGGTTTTAATTGCATTCGATAACTGGTTCACCCGCGAATCCAGCATCTACCTGAGGGTACGGTATATTTTTTTGCCCCACCATTAGGTACGAACATTCGGCCACCGACACATCGCCATTGCTAGTGAACTCACTTCCTTTACAGTTCATTCCGTTAGATAGAGTATTAATCATTTCAGCAGGTTTAAGACCAATTCTGTGTGAAAGCGCCCTAAAAATATTAAGAGCACTTTCACCTTTAATGATAACTTGCATAGCTTTAGAAGTCTTCAAACAAACCGTCACTTCAATGTCCGCGGCCATTGTTGTTAGTGATAGTGACGACATTAATAATATTGCAAACAAAGATTTCATAAATATTCCTTTATTGTTGATTAGTGGTAAATCTTATTTGTTATACTTACTGGCATTTGAGCATCGTTTTGGACGGTATGTTGGATAAACACCAGTAACTTCGCGTTCATCTACCAATTCTTTCAAACAGTAAAATTCGCCGTTCGAACCAGTTAAAAAGCCAGCTTGCGAAATTCGTTTGGTTATATCGTCTGTTGTTAAATTTCGAAGATTAGGATCAAAAACTATCATCGTTAGTTTACGAACACGCCTTTTAAATTGTTCCATGTCGAAATAGCCGCTAGATGGAATGAGGTATCCATCCATCATCGAGTTAAGTCCTGCCATAATACTTTCATGTACAAGTAGTTTTTCTCTTTCTATCGACCCACCAAATTCATCAGAAGAAGGATCTGCCGAACTATAAATTGACTGATCTACCCAGATTTCTTGGGTACTAAAAACTTGCACAGCAGTTTGATCACTTGAAAACGGAATGCCAGTAATATTTTGACTTAGTTCTTTCAGTGAAGCCGGTATGAAATACCAAGTCCCCATGTGTAGACCTTCCATCAAGAGACTATATAGGTCTTCGCTTTTAGATTTAACTATTTGAAGTCGTTCGTTAAGTGCACGACCATCTTTAAGTTCCTCAAGTGGGCTTTTAATATAGCTCTCAATCATCTTACCGCCGAGCATATTTCCGCCGCCACGGTCTTGTCCTTCAAAGCCTAGTTCTTTTGCTTTGTTCAATTTGTTTTTTGAATTGCTAAGGTCCATAATATTATTTGGTTTTGTGTTACTCAGCAGTTCTTTCTGCCTAACTAGAAGTGGTTTATCCTCTACTTTTATAGTCGAAACATTTTTTTCCAAAATTTCTTTTGGTGATAATTTTAGATTTTTTGTTGTTTGTGCATATGATGCCTGTGCAATCAAAAGCGAGGTTAAAATAAAAAGTGCTTGTTTCATAAATTACTCCTGTTCGTTATCTTTTAAATTATGGGTTAAAGGAAAAAACGAAATTTGAAGCTGATACACTTCATTAGGCTTGGCATCGGCCCGTTGAAGAAATGCATTCAAATCCTGTCTAAAATTTTGTATTAATTCTTTTGCTTGTTTCAAATCTTTTTTATTAATCGCCATAATCGTGGAAGTATGGTCGCGCTCTTTGCGATTAATTTTTTCGAGGGCCTCAGCTGATTTATTCAAAACAGATTTTTGATACTTTCTGTTCGCAGCACTAGTAAAGTCTGAATCTAAGATATTGACGCTATTCTTGTGCTGAAGTTTGTAATGGCCCTTTTCGTCTTTAATAAGAAGCTCAAGTCTTTCTAAGGTCTCTAAAGCAATTTTTGCTTGCAGAGCCGTGATGCCAATTGATTTCGCAATAACCTCCGGTAACAAGTTAAATCTAGGGATCAAACTCAATTCTAAAATAGCGTCGAAATACCATTCTGACATAGCAGCAAAAGCATCTTGTTGAATCATAAAATAATTCTGATTTTTGCCTACGCCATTGTTACTTGGGTTTATAAATCGGTCCAGTACTGCCGGGCCCAAATCAAGAGTCGTTGCAATTTTCTGGATAGTGGCTTTTGTGATCGGTCGTTTTCCTGATAACAGTGACGAAAGCGTCGCATGGTTCAATTTAAGATGTTGAGCAAAAGCTCGTAGAGAGTACGACGGATTTTTAGTCGTTCTTCTTACAAACTCTTGCTGAAGATAATTTTTAAACTGTTCCATACGTACGTTATAAAGGATACATATCTAAAGAGCGAGAACATTTGCACCAAAGTGGTGCAGTCAACTGCACCATGCATTTATTTTAAAAGTCACTAAAAAGGTTCGACAGTGTGAACGCGAACAGCGCGGCAATCGCACTATTTTTATATCTGTTAAGTTGGGTAATCCAACTGGGCCCGCGCTAACAGATTCGCTTTAGCCTTCTGAAGCCTGGTAAACGGGGACGAAAATTTGGCAACGACCATTTTCACGAGTTTTTAACAAAGAATTTAGAAAATTAAAACTTCGTCCCCATGGCACTGCACGGAAAGGATCGCTTTGCTGACTCGGTCGTTTAAGTGACCCTTTTAAATTTTAAAAAAAGTAGTTCCGGCGATGTCTCCACCGAAAAATAAATAATTTTTATTTTTCAAAATTTTTGACGGGTACGCGGCGGGTACGAAAAATAATCCGCTTTTTATGAGCGGATTATGAGTAACTAAAAATTTTCACAAGGAAGGGGTTTTGGACTCCCTACGGCAAATGACTTTAATCGTTTTTAATTTTAGCTTGCAATTGTTGCTGTTCATGGGTGGGCATGTTCCATAGATACAGTTTACCCCTGAAAGTCGGAGGCAGCTGCAATCCTTCACTTGAGATAAGACCGCTGAGATCTAGATTTCCAGTGATTACCTCTGACAATTTTATACCAACAGCAGAGATGAGCTTTTTCATAAATAAACCGCCGTTGATATATCTTGGCAGTCTAAGTCCTTCAGCCGACTTGAGGCTGCTCAGGTGTAGGTTCCCATTCATTGTTTCCGGAAGCACAAGACCCTGTGCTGATTGAAGATCCGGCAAATGACAACTGCCATGCAGAGTAGGAAGGATCAGGCCATCAGCCGAAACAAGCCCCATCATGCGGAACTCTCCACCCACTAACTCTGGTAACTTAATACCTTTAGCTGAAGTTAGATTCATGATCGTAAAGTTTCCCGTTACGATCTCTGGAAGAGTTTGCAACTGCGTGATTTGTTCAGCTGTCAGTTTTAAATGCCCAAGGTGAATTTTAATTTTACCAGTGAGCACGTCATCCATTGTTAAAGAGATCTCTTCACTTTTGTATTTGTGATCATAAATTACGACAAAATCATTTTTTTTATTTCTTCGTAATTTAATTTGTTCAATTCTGGGATCGATACTATTGCCAAAACCCTCAATTTCATAGTCGAGTTCATACAAAAATTTTAACTCTTCTTTTGTAAGCGGCTGATTCAGAATATCTTTAGCTTCAATGGAAGTAAGAAGTTTGACATCATGGTCCTTCTTTTCATATTGCAGTCCCGTGCGTCCGAATTCTTTTAACTTCTGAGTCACAACAGGGCTTTGGCTAATCTGAGAATCTAAATTCTGATCGTGAGCCACACCTCTTACTTCGGCGATCTCATAATCTTGCATTCGAATTGCCACGCGTGGAATAGTGGGTTCACCTTTTTTATCAAGACTATAATAAACATGGAAATCACCAGCCGAGAGTTGAGTTATTGCAGTAGCCTCTCCAGCTGTACACCATCCTGTATTTTTCCCAGCAAGAGATTCTACCAATGGCAAGTGATCAGATCCTTTCGGATAAACAACCCATCGACCCTGGTTCGTCTTAAACTGGCCGTCATTGCCAACCCCGAGATTAAATAAAATTCGACCATAGATCTTCCCCAAATTCATACCCTCAAGAAGCTTTACCAGAGTGGGATCACTTACATCTTCTAAAGATTTTTTCTGCATTTTTTTAAGAACTAAATCGACAGTCAGACTTAAGGCTTCGCGGTTAAGTTCCGGAAAAGGTGCAACTGTGCCCTTATCACGATTGTTAAATGTACCGGCCGTTGTGTTGTACTTGGATAATTTAGTCATCCCTGTAAACATCCAGTATTTGAGCCAGATGGGATACATAGATGTATCTTTTGACACAAGATAATTAATCCAGTGCTGTAGCGTTTTTCTTTGGTCTTCAATCACGTTTTCAGCGAGTTGTATTTTCTGTTCAGCCGACAAACTGATATCTCCATGCCCTCGCTCTCGAGCAAGACGCACTTGCATGGCATAATAGCTTTCAGGAACTTCATTCAGTTTCATGACGTACTGATCGTAAATTATTGAGCTCATTTGCTCAAGCACACGGGGACTTGAGTCGGCCTTTCTTGCAATGCGAGCTAAGTCGTCAAGCCAGGATGCTAGCTTATCTGAAGGTTGTGATAGGGAAATACCAGTTGTTTTCTTAAGCCTTGCAACAACCTTTTCTACCCAGGGAGACATGTGAAGTTGTGGATCTTTGCTGTGAAGAAATTGAGCTTCGGAATTGGTGGTTGTAAAGAGTTCTTTACAAAGAAGAGCCGCAAGTGTCTCAACTTGATACGCAAGGATAGCGCAAAACAAAATATGCCTAACAGTTGTTGAAATGCGAATCATGTAACCACCTATTTTGTGATATTCGAGCATCAAAATTTAATAAATGCAAAAGGTGGGCCAGAACCTAATCCCGCTGAAGCTCAGCGCCAACATATTCGCTTTAGCCTTTTGAAGCTTGGTAAGCGGGGACGAAATTTAGGCGACGGCCATTTTCACGAGTTTTTAACAAAGAATTTTGAAAATTAAAACTTCGTCCCCATGGCACTGCACGGAAAGGGTCGCTTTGCTGGCCAGATCACAAAAGCGATCTTTACTGACTTTTGAAAATAGTGATACCAGCCGTGTCCCCGTCGAAAAATAATAATTATTTCTATTTATATATTTTTTGCGGGTACAAGCTGGGGAAAGAAAAAATCCGCTTTTTTAGAGCGGATTTTCGGTAACTAAAAATTTTCACAAGGTAGTGTTTTAAGTTATTTTCCAACGTCTTTAGAGCCACGCGCATAGAATTCTATCATCACCAAATACGTCAATTCCTAAAATTGAAACAACGAACGCTAGCTCTGATTTCATAAAAAGTGCTGGCTGCGTGTTTTTAACATTAAAAACATAATAGGCCATTCGTCCTCTTTTAGTAACTGCACCGTAGTTTTGAACCACTATATTTCCACGGTACTTCTCAATACCATCGTCTTTTGTAACTGTTAAATCAATCAGGGCATTGTTATCAAATTTATAGACTCCAAAGTTATCCGTATTAATATTACCTTTAAACACCAGTTCGTAAGTTTCTCCAGAGTTGGCATTTGAGCAAGTAATTGCAGATGCCACTACTGAGTTAAATACTATCAAAATCCCCACAAGATATAAACTTCTCATATAATTCCTTTGTTATTAGCTTTTAAGGCCTTCTTATTTCTTGTAGTCTATATAACTTTTAATTTGTTGCGTTAAAAGTAATATTCTAGTAATAATTGTTACGAATATGGAAACATTTGAATTAAGGTATTTTTTAGCCGCGGCCGAATTGGAAAGTATTAACAAGGCTGCCCTGCGCTTGTCAGTTTCAGCACCTGCGATAAGTCGTGCCATTACTCGACTAGAAGAAGAGCTCGGAGTAAAACTATTTGAGCGCGTAGGAAGAAATGTAGCCATCTCGGTTCATGGTAAACAACTACAAAGGGAAGTAAGTCGCATTATAGGAAGCTTGGATGAAGTTAAATCTAAGTTTAAGCCTGCAAATTATAATTACTCAATCACTATTTCCGGTACTGAATTCGGATTTTCTTCTTATTTAAGTTTAATTTTAAAAAAACTAAAAAGTGCTAAACTTTCGTTTATTACAGAAATCAAGCTAGGTGCAGAATTTCACCAAACGGGATCCACCCAGTTGCATAAGTGGGATCCAGTGAGTTGCATGAACGGGAGCCACCTAGTTTCATAATCGGGAGCCACTTACGGAGCAAATGTTATAACCGAGCCTT
>JBAQKN010000044.1:0-18147 GCA_049301055.1 Pseudobdellovibrio sp.
TGCGATGATTTCAACGCATTTGGTTCCTTGATAGGAAATGATTTTATAATTTGGTAATCCGATGATAGATTCGTGACCTGATGGGGGCATTTGGGGTTCCTTTTGTTAAAACGTTTCGTAGTAAAAATATTCTAACAGATTCCCTGACTGCCCCTGTCATTGATGGAGAACCTAACATTCTTAAATAATCTCTAATAGAGAAATATTTTTTAATATCAGCGTACATTGTAATTCGAAATTGTTTTAATTTGAAGCGCACAGACTCAAGACATGTTAAACGAAGAGACACTTGTTTTGCAACGTACTGAATGCGTTAAGTTTTTATAAAAAAAAGATCATTTTTATAAAATAAACTATGCAGAAAAGATAACTTAAAATCAATATCTTCGATATAGGTAGGATTCAAAATTGCTATGTAATTAAGATTGGGCAAGTAGGAATAAAGTTAAGCAAAGGATGAATATGAGATTTTTCGCACATAAAACTACAGAAAACTTTGGAATGTTAATACTATTGACGGCACTAATTATAAGTAGTCAGGGCTGTTCAAAAGGACAAAATAATCAAAGTGCTGTAGATACATTGTCGTCATCTACAAGCCCGGTTAAAAACTCTATTATACCGACAATACGTAATCCTGCGACAACTCCAGCGCCATCCACAACTAAATCACCTGTATCATCTACAAATTCGTCATCAGCTACAGCTAATTTTGGAGCTAAATGTAGTCCCAATGGTGTTAATGGTATTAACGGAATTACCTATGCTGTTGCGCAGGTAGAATGTAATAAATGTATTCCCGTAAATAATAATCCTCGCGTATGTCTATGGGGGACGCAGATTTTTGGTCAGATTGGTGCCGCTCCGAAAGATTGGATGGATAGAGTAAAGCTAGAGGTAGGGACTGTTTCAGGAGGAGTAGTTGGACCGACAGCAGGAGTTGCAACTGAATCAGAAATCACCAATGCATATCAAACATTGTTGATGAGACAGCCCGATGCAGTTGGATTAAAATATTGGATTGATAAGAAAGTTCCACTAAAAGATATTGTGGATAATTTTATTTGGGTTAGAAAAAATGAATTGATCGATTTGTATAAAAGAATTTTAAACAGAGCCCCCACTGCGGCAGAATTAGAAAGTAAATTTTCACTAATTAGTATTGAAGCCAGTCTTAAAGGATCAGTGAATCCAGCGCCAAATCCAGCGCCAACGGCAACAAGCGGCTGGTCGGCAGAAAATAAGAAAACTTATATAGCAGCGGTTACTGCTTACAGGGCAAATCAAGTGATTTTTAAACCGTACCAACATGATTTAACAACTAAAGGAACGCCAATCCCGGCAACGGTTCTAGCAACGGCACGGGCAGTTACTTCTGCGCTTGGTGCGGCTAGTAATACTGTGCCACAGGCTCTGTTCATGACAGTAGAAACTAGGGCGAAAATAAAACTCAAAGAAGCTATTAGAGTGCGCGATGCTGCAAGGGTTCCTTCACTGCAGACTATAACTATAGATTACGAGAATCGGGCACGAAACAAGGCTTTCAAAGGTTATCCAGTTTTTTTAGCGGCTTATGCAACTTACCATGTCTTAGCTCTTGAAACGCAAGCTATCGTGGCTGCCGGTAAAAAAGTGCCAGATGCATTACTCGCAAAAGGTGGAGCCGCATGGTCCACAATGCATGTTGCCTATGCCGAAGTGCCTAAAACTGTGCAAGATGAAGCTCTTTTAGCTGATTATTGGGCCGGAATATACGCAAAGGATGAATTCATCAGAACTGCTCCTGAAGGTCAGGAGCCTCTTGATATTAATGAATTCATCAGGGATGAACTTTTAATAGAAGCGCGAAAGTAGCTTTGATTAGTTACTGGTCGCCAACATAAGTACTAAATTTTAAAAGTAATTTTTTAAGTCGCTCTTCTATGATGATTTAATCTAGCAGGATGACACTTTGATGACTTTGTAGGTTTTTAATTAGTATTTTTCAACAACTTGGGGTGATCCCGTCTTTCGCTCCAAACTTCTTTTAAGAACTTTGAAGTTTTAGTCCGCAAAAAAATAATCAATAATTTAAGTCATCAAATGCATCTAAATAATCCCTATGCTAGAGATTTTTTTAATGACAATACTTTAGTAAATCCAAATTGTATTAATACGAAACGCACACACCCAATACATGTCAAATATCCAGACACTTATCTTGTAAGGCTTTGAAGTTGCTAACTTCTTTCAAAGAAAAAGATCTTTTCATAAAAGATATCATACATAAATTCGAATTTAAAATCAATGTCTTCGACATAGCTAGGTGTACGGATTGCTTTGTAACTGGTTGGGGTAAGTAGGACTAATATTTAACAAAGGGTGGTTATGAAATTTCTCACACGTAAGAATAGAGCTAAAGCCGGAATAATAGTTTTGTTGGCGGCATTAGTACTGGGTAGCCAGAATTGTTCTAAGGCGAAATTTGAATCATCACTTAACAGCTCAGATGCTCTTTCTAAAGGGCAAACCGCTCAAAATGCGGTTGGTGAGATAGTGTATTTAAATCCTGTTAAGAACTCTGCTTCACCTGTATTGGGTTCGTCGTCGTCTCCTATAAGCGATCCAAATGCAGGAAGGATGCCTGCGGTTCAACCACCTCTATCTCCGTCGGCACCAGTGGGCTCTTCAGGGGGGGGCGGAAATCAAGGTCAAGTTGTAGGTGCTTGCGGATCTAATGACGGAGGCAATTTTACTGCGGAAGGCCTTATGCTTAATGGTTCCAGCCATTTTTGTAGTGCTGGAACACGATCACGACAAGTCACTGGTATTGGTCCTTTTTATTGGACCTGCGATGGTGATCTTGGTACTACTCCTGCGGCATGCAGCGCCCAATTAGCCAACAAAGTTGTGAACGGCACATGCGGCAGTTTTGACCGTCAGGATGTGAACAGAGCACCAATTTCAGATTCAGAACTGTGCGCTTCAGGCTCAAGTAAATTTGGAATCACTTCAGATGGCAAGCGGTATATGGGGCAAGATCAATTTGCTCCTAATAACTTGGGTCAAATGAGCTGGATGTGTTTTGGCCAGAACGGCGGATTCAATCAATTATGCGCCGCCAACATAAAAGGTTCATCACAGAATCCCCCTGTACCCCAGGGCCATAATCTTTGTTTTAAATATAAGTCTAGTCAAACCTCAGAGGATGGAAATTGTGGACCAGCAAATGGATTGGTCCTCACCAAGCCCCCAGCTTCTTGCTCTACGTCCTTATGGAATAGTAAAGATGGTTCCTACTTTGATGTGAATGATCGAAGTACAGGATGCGCTTCAGGCGATATGATAAATTTAACTATGAATAATCCAAATAGTTCATACCGAGTTTGGGCTTGCCAAGGCTTCGGCGGTGGCAGAACCACGCTCTGCAATTCTAGATAAACCTAAATAAAGGTTCTTGTTTCAACAACGAATGGGCTGAAGCAGCAGGCAGATCCAGCCCATCTTGAAATATCCATTTCAAGGGTAGAGTAATATTGGGTTCCGGCTAGTATGTAATAACGGCTTTGAAGTTTTTGGCTAACTTATAGATAGAGTTAAAACAGAAGTCGGAGTGGCCGCGCCTAATACAGCAGGTGGATCTACATCGGCAATTGCAACTGAAGCAAAAATCATCAGTGCCTATCACACACTATTAATGAGAGAGCCAGATGCAGTTGGCTTAAAGTACTGGGTTGATAGAAAAATTCCACTAAAAGATATTGAATAGAACACCGAATGCACCAGAATTAGAAAGTAAATTTCACTAATTAGTATTGAAGCAAGTCTTAAAGGATCAGTGAATCCAACTTCAACAACTTTGAGCGGTTGGTCTGCAGATAATAATATGGGGGCCGACCAAAGCTAGATTTCTCGTGGAACAGAAATGATTCGACCCATGTTGATTTAGATACTAATCAAGTTTTTAGAGATTTACTTTTAATAGAAGCGCGAAAGTAGATTTGATTAGTTACTGGTCGCCAACATAAGTACTAAATTTTAATAGTAATTTTTTAAGTCGCTCTTCAGTCGCTGGATCTTTTAATTTCCCAGCATCATCAAAAGCTTGATGTGCTAGTGGCAATCCAAAAAATTCTGGGAACACAAAAGCGCCAATTGAATCTAAGGGAACTCGCGAATGGCCAAGGCCGCGAATTGCTCCTAGGGCTCCAGGTGAGGCCCCCAAAAGAAGTATTTTTTTTCCAGTCCATGGCATTGGTGAAATTCTAGAAACCCAGTCGATTGCATTCTTAAAAGCTCCAGGGATTCCGCCATTGTATTCTGGTGTTGAAAGTACAAGTGCCTTTGCTTCAGAAATTTTTTGGCCAAGTTGTTTTACCATGTCAGGAATGCCATGATCAGTTTCAATATCTCCGTCATAAACAGGCATTGGAAAATCATTAAACATTAATAATTCATGTTGATGATTTAAATTTTCATTAGTTAAAATACGAAAAGCATTTTGAGCTAGTTTTTTATTTAAAGAATCTTTCCGTAATGACATTCCCATCATTAAAATTTTAGCCATTTGTATTTCCTTTTACTTAGGAGTTAATTCCGTATATGGCCGTGGCCAGTTACAATAAACCGGGTTGCTGTCATTTCAGCGGCTCCCATGGGGCCATAGGCGTGGAGTTTTGAAGTAGATATGCCAAGCTCTGCACCAAGTCCTAACTCTGAGCCGTCATTAAAGCGTGTCGATGCATTAATGACAATGCATGATGCATCTAGTGAATTCATGAAATCAGCAATTACATTTTGATCTTGAGCTAAAATTGCTTCGGTGTGGTGGGATGAATATTTTTTTATATGTTCAATAGCTTCCTGATGATTTTTTACCATTTTGATGGATATTTTTTTATCTAGCCATTCTGTTGCATAATCATCGTCTGTAGCTGGAAATTTGATTTCAACTTTAGCTTTTTTTAAGGCGTTAATAATTTCCGTTGAATGTGGATAGTGTTCATTTAAAATTAAAGTTTCTATCGAGTTGCAAACACCAGGTCGTTGTACTTTTGCATTTAGCACAATGGCAATGGCATCCACTGAACAATCCGCATGAACGTACAGATGGCACAACCCTTTGTCATGAGCCACTACGGGCATTGTGGCGTTGGCTTTAACATAGTTTATTAGTGCGCTGCCACCGCGTGGAACCATAAGATCTATGTACTTATTTAATGTTAGCATTTCGGCAACATCGTCTCTGGTTTCGATTAAACTTATGGATCCATTTGGCAGAATTTCAGTGATTGCTAAATTAATAATTTCAAAAAGTTTACGATTTGTATGTTGAGCTTCTTTGCCACCCTTTAAGATAATGGCATTTCCTGATTTTATTGCTAACGCTGCGCCATCAACTACCACGTTTGGGCGTGATTCGAAAATCATACCAATGACACCAAGAGGAATTCTTTGCTTTTGAATAAGCAGTCCATCTGCACGTGTGTGCGCTTCTGAAAGAATTCCAACAATTTGTTTTTGTTTCGCTACTTCAAGGCACATTGATGCAAGGGATTGAATGTTTTTTTCAAGCAATGTCAGTCGATCAATAAGGCTAGGAGCTAAATTATTTTCAATAGCATTACGAACATCTTTTTTGTTTTCTTTTAAAATAGAATCTGCATTTTTAAGTATACTTTCAGAAATAGCTTGTAATGCTTTTATTCGAGTTTCTTCGGATAATCCTTGCAGTAATTGACTTGCAATTTTAGCGTTTTTAGCGCTATTTAAAATACTCATAAAAGCTCATCCTTTTTTAGTAGTAGATTATCTTTATGAATTGCCACTTTAGAATGTGGAATATTTAAAAGTTCATTAATTTCAAGTGATCTTTTACCTTTAATTAAATTTAATTCTGTGTTGTCGTATTCAGAAATACCGACTGCCAAAACTTTATTTTTATGGCGTATTTGAATAACTTCGCCGCGTTTAAATTTTCCGTGAACTTTTTTTATTCCTACAGGAAGCAAAGATGTGTGGTTGTTTAAGATGGCTTTAAAAGCGCCTTCATCAATAATAAGGTAACAATCATTTTTAACCAGTGTTGAAAGCCATGATTTGCGACGTGAGTGTTCGCGAATGGGATTTCCTTTAAACTTGGTTCCACCTTTATGAAAAAGTAAGCGCGAAATTGCTTTTTCATGAAGGTATGATCCCAGCACGACATCAACACCTAACGGTGTTAGTTTTCTAACAGCTTTTAGTTTCGTGTCCATGCCACCGCGACCAATATTTGTTTTTGCAGCAATAGTTACATTTTTAAAATCGTCACGAAAATCAACTTCTTCAAAATGGATGGCATTCTTGTCTTTGGGGTTTTTATTAAAAAGTCCATCAGCCTCAGAAAGCAGTATAAGTATTTCGGCATCTGCAGCTTGTGTCATCATGACAGCAAGCTGATCATTATCGCCAACTGTAATTTCTGCGAAAGAAACAGTATCATTTTCATTTACAATGGGTAGAATTCCGTTATCTAACAATGTGTTGATGGTATTGCGAATATTTAAAAAACGTTTTTTATCTTTAAAATCTTCATGAGTAACTAGGATTTGAGCGCAAGGCCATTTAAATTCTGTAAGAGCATCTATATAGGCTTTCATAAGTAAGGGCTGGCCAATTGCTGCAAGGGCTTGTTGATAGGAAACCATCATTTTTTTTTCATCTGGTTTCTTTATAAAGCCGCGGGCTGTATTGATCGCTCCAGAGGAAATTAATAAAGGCAGGTAGCCTTGATTTTTTAAATCATAAAGATCAGCGATAATGCGATTTATTTTTTTAGGGCTGGCTCCTCCTGTTTCATCCGTTACAACAAGCGAGCCAACCTTAACTACAATTCGTTGTTTCATTTTAGTCCCTTCTAAACTTAAGTAAAAAGTTTTACATAATCTGCAGAGTTTAGCATCTTGGTATATATTTTAAATGCTATATTTCTTTAGCTAGACCCATTTGACTATTAAATAGTTTATTGAAAGAATGTGGCAGTGCTTTTATTCGACTAATTAAGGGGATTTATGCTTTCACGTGTATTTTTTATTTTTTTTATTATGGTCGGAAGCTTTGTTTTTTCTATTGCAGCCCATGCCACTGAAGGCACGCTGGTTTCTGGCATTTATGAAGATTTGTTAATTGCTAGAAATACAAAAACTCAAGAGGTAACAGGTTATTATAATAATCAAACTGGCGCTGGTCGGTTTACATGTATCTTTTTTTTAAAAGGAAAGATTATTGCAGATACCGCAGAAATTGAAAGCTATTATCCAGAAACGCCAGCTGAGCTTATTAAAGGAAAATTAATATTTACAAAACCCAATGTAGTTACTATTGCTTTAAGTGAGGACCACGGTGGGTGTTGGAACGTGCAACATTTTGCAGATAAAGATCAGCCAGCTTTATTTAGTTTAGAACAAGCTCATGAAAATTGGAACGCTATTAAGATAATTAAAGTAAAAAAAGCTTTCTTTTTTGATTCTGCGGATAGCAAAACACATCGTAAAAGTTTTGTGGTTAGTGGTGATGCGGTGGGTGTTGTGGATGAAAAAAAAGGCTGGTTTAGGGTTGAATATATTAAAGCGAAAAAAATGACTTCTGGATGGATTGCTAAAGAATATTTTTACGAATAATAATTTAAAGAATTGACTAAGTTTTAACATGAATAATGGACTTTTTTTGTCACAGTTTTAGCTTTTATACATTTTGGATTTACTATCTCAATTTAAATGGCACTTAGTTTGGCCGCTGAACTGCACCTTGTTGAGGATCGGTAATTATTAACCAGAAAGGACTTTATATGAAAGCATTAATTTTAGCATTAGTTACTTTGGCATCTGTTTATTCGTCTGCGAACGTTCTATTGTGTGGAACTAAATCGGTTGGACTAGATGAAGAAACACTTAAAATGAAAATAGTATTTAAAAGCGCAGGAACCAATTTTGTCCGCGAAGGTTTTGCGATGAAGTCTGTTAGGCAGACCCCAAAATCTAAAAGCGAAAGCTATGTTTTGCCAACTGGCGAAATAATCAACAAAACTTGGAAGTCTGACGCTGGTGATGATTTTGAGTATACTTTTAAAGAATCAAGCACGAGTCATAATTCAACGGTTTGTACTGTTAAATAGAAAGACAAGTGGCTCCAGATTAAGCTGAAGTTCCTTGTGATCTTTAGCTTTTCGATCATAATGTAACCTATTATTTTTAGATGTGGAACAAATCCTGCATGCTTATGCTAGGTATTATATTATAAATACATCGGGGGACATTATGACAATTCAAAAACTGCAAGAAGATTCAGATTTATTTAAGCCAATTCGCGTAGGTGCTTTAACTTTAGCGAATCGAATTGTTATGGCTCCATTAACTCGAAGCCGAGTTAATGCCGGAGATGTACCAACACTTTTAAATGCAACTTATTACGAGCAACGGGCAGGTGCTGGTTTAATAATTAGCGAAGCCACGAATATTTCACAACAAGGTAAAGGGTATGCATTTACCCCTGGAATTTATACGGAAGATCAGATATCTGGTTGGAAAATTGTAACTGATGCTGTTCACAAGGCTAAGGGTTTAATCTATTGTCAATTGTGGCATGTGGGGCGAATTTCCCATCCATCATTGCAAAAAGACGGTGAATTGCCGGTTTCTGCATCTGAAGTAAAGCCGATGCAAAAAGCATTTACTGAAAAGGGCATGCAAGATTGTGTAGCGCCACGTGCTTTGCGATTAGATGAGTTGCCGGGAGTTGTTGAACAGTATCGTCATGCTGCATTGTGCGCTAAAAAAGCTGGCTTTGATGGTGTAGAAATTCATTCAGCAAATGGATATTTATTACAGCAATTTATTAGTGATAAGACGAATTTAAGAACGGATCAATACGGTGGTTCTATAGAAAATCGTTGTCGGTTAGTTCTTGAAGTTGCGAAAGCAGTTATTGATATTTGGGGTAGCGATCGCGTGGGTATTCGTTTTTCGCCAGTGTCTCCGGCAAATGATATGCACGAGACTGATCCAATGAAAACATATTCTTATTTGGCTGAAAAAATGAATCCAATGAAATTAGCGTATGTTCACTTAGTTGAAGGTTCAACAGGTGGAGCCCGTGACATAGTTGCAGATTTTGATTACCAAGGCCTGCGCAAAAAATTTGGTACTCTTTATATGGCAAACAATGGTTATGATTTAAAAATGGCTTTAGATGCGCGTAAGTCGAATACCGCCGATTTAATTTGCTTTGGTCGTCCTTTTATATCAAATCCTGACCTGGTCGAGCGTTTTAAGCGCGGGTTACCGCTAACACCATTAAATCCAGAAACTCTGTATGGTGGTGATCAGAAAGGGTATACAGATTATCCTAACGCAACTTAATGTAAAAAAATAGTTTGTTAGAAATGCATAACATACCTAATATATAACTTAGTTATGGAAAAAAATAAACTAATAGCAATGCATTTTATTCGAATAGCGCCTTCAATGATTCGGGCTGTAAAAGCAGAAATTCAAATCGCTGCGGATGGGCAAATTACACATCCGCAGTATCGTATCTTAGCCAGCATAGACCGCGGCAACTTTACAGTTAGTCAAATTGCAATTGATCATGGTGTAAGCCAGCCGGCGATGTCAAAGATGGTTGATTTACTTGTTAAAAAAGGACTTATTAAACGCTCTTATGTTTCAAAAGATCGAAGGCAGATCGATTTAAAGTTATCTGCCAAAGGGCTAGTTCTGTTTAAGGAATTAAAAAACAAAGCGGCTAAGAATTTGGCTAAAAAAATCAAAGTCATTTCAAAAAAAGAACAAAACAGTTTGAATAAATCCTTAGATCAACTTGAAACTTTTTTAATGAAAATAAAAAAGGATAATTAATTTATGAAAATATTCTTAAATGCATTCTGCATTTTATTTTTACAATTCAATTGTTTCGTCTACGCTGTTGAAACTTCAAATTTAACATGGCAAAAAAGTTTAGAACTTCTTAAAGAAAACAATCCTGACTATAAAATAGCAACTCTAAATTATCAGGCCATAAAGTCTTTAGAAAATTCTGCGCAAAGCGGCTATTACCCTTCTATATCTGGTGGGCTTGCTTATAATCAAACATCGACGTCAGTGGATAGCACCAAAACGAATGACAGTTTTTATTCAGCATCGTTAACCCTATCACAAAGTGTCTTTGCGGGATTAAAAGATTATTATAAATCAAGCCAGGCTCAGGCGAATACGCGATTGGCTAAGGCTACGTTGCAAGCTGCAAATGCTAAATTAGGTTACGATTTTACTTTAGCATTTCAAAACCTTCTTTCCGCGCAAGAAAATTTTAAATTAGCTGAAAACATCTTACACCGCCGCCAAGAAAATTTACGTTTAGTCGAATTAAAATTTGAAAGTGGTCGTGAAAACAAAGGTTCAAGACTTTTAGCAGAAGCTTACTTGGCGCAAGGTAAATATGAATCTTTGCAGGCTCGTCATAGTGTTGAATTAGCTCAGGTGACGTTTGCACAGATGGTTGGACTTCAGCAAAGTGAAGCTATTGTTTTAATTGATCAGGTACCCGCAAAGCCACCAATAGAAAACCCACGGTTTTCAGAATTAGCTATTGAAACTCCAGATTATCAACAAGTTGTATCTACTTACGATGCAAACTTAGCATCGGTGGGTGTTGCTAAATCAGCTTTTTTTCCAACATTAGGTTTAACCGGCGTCATTGGCAGAAATAGCGCAGAGTTTTTTCCAAAAAATGATCGCTGGTCCATCGGGGCAAGCATTACGATTCCGCTGTTTGATGGTGGGCGCGATTATGCAACAGTAAAAAACACATCGATAACTCGTGATTCATCTGAGATTCAAAAAACGTCAGTTGATCAAAAAGAAATAGTAAATCTAAAGTTAATTTATCAAAAATTTATTGAATCCATCGAGAAAATGAAAGTTGATGAAAGCTTTCAAAAAGCATTAGTATTAAGATCCGAAATTGCTCGAACTCAATATAACAATGGATTGGTGTCATTTATTGATTGGGATAATATCGAAAACGATTTAATTTTGCGACAAAAAACTTATTTGCAAAGTAAAAAAGACCGTGCGCTAAGCGAAGCGACTTGGAATCAAGCTCGTGGAACAGGGGTATTTTAATGAAGAATTCTAAAAAATGGTTATGGATAGGTTTGCTCGTGGTTGTTCTTGCAAGTGGATTAATTTGGAATATTTCTTCAAAGCCAAAAACATTTTATAAAGAATATGTGGTAGCTCGTGGAGATTTACAAATTAAAATTTTAACAACTGGAACAGTTCAACCTGAAAACCGTTTAGAAATTAAAGCTCCTATAGCTGGGCGTATTGATACCGTATTAGCAACCGAAGGTAATCGTGTTAAAAAAGGACAAATCTTAGCTTGGATGAGCTCTACTGACCGTGCAGCTTTGCTAGATGCTGCAAGAGCACGAGGTCCAGAAGAGGTGACGCGCTGGGAAGAAATATATAAAGCGATGCCGATAATTGCACCGCTACCTGGTACAATTATTTTAAGAAATATAGAGCCAGGACAAACTATCACAGCAAATGATGCGATATTTGCAATGTCCGATCGCCTAACAGTGAAAGCTCAAGTGGATGAAACCGATATTTCAAAAATTAAGTTGCATCAGAAAGCAGAATTATTATTAGATGCTTATCCAGATCAAAGTATTTCTGCAGTTGTTGATCAAATTGCTTTTGAAGCAAAAACAGTAAACAACGTAACTACGTATGTTGTGGATGTGTTACCAGCGAAAGTGCCAGATTTTTTACGTAGTGGAATGACGGCGAATGTTCGATTCGAACAACAAAGTCGCGATAATGTATTATTAGTTTCTGCAGATGCCCTAATTGTTTCTGACGGTAAAACAAAAGTATTAGTTAAAGGCGAAGGTTCAAATAAACCTGAAGAAAAAGAAATCCAAATTGGTCTATCTGATGGAAAGCGCACTGAAGTTATTTCTGGGTTAAATGAAAATGATGTTGTGGTTCGAGTTGATATTTCAAAGTTAGACAAAACTAGTTCCAGTAGCCCCTTTTCTCCCTTTGGAACTAGTCGCAAAAGTACGGGTGGTGGCAGTGGCGGAGTTCATAAGTAAAAAATAGGTAAATGAAATGATTCAAATTCGTGGTATTACAAAATCATATGCAATGGGAAATCAGATATTACCTATCTTGAAGGGTATAGATTTAACAATTGAAGATGGTGATTTTATAGCAATCATGGGGCCTTCTGGCTCAGGCAAATCGACATTAATGAATATTCTTGGATTGTTAGATGTACCAACAAGTGGATCTTATTTGTTTAATGGAAAAGAAATTGCCAAACAAAGCGAAGATGAATTAGCTGCAATTCGCAGAGTTGAAATTGGTTTTATTTTTCAACAATTTAATTTACTTCCCAGAATGACAGCTCATGAAAATGTAGCTTTACCATTAATTTACTCTGAAAAAACCTCTCAATCCAGTCGGCCTAAAGAACTTTTAGAACGCGTTGGGTTGGGTAATCGCATCGATCATCATACGAATGAACTTTCTGGCGGTCAGCAACAGCGAGTCGCAATTGCCAGGTCATTAGTTAATAATCCACAAATGATTTTAGCAGATGAGCCCACTGGAAATTTAGATTCTGTTTCGACTAAAGAAATTATGAAGACCTTGCAAGATTTAAATGATCAAGGAATAACGGTAATTTTAGTAACTCATGAAGAAGATATTGGTGCCAGAGCAAACCGATTAATTCGGATGCTTGATGGCGTTATTTCTTCAGATGTTCGAAAAACAGAATTTACGAAAAAAAAAGATTCTGCAAATGTTCGAAAAATAAATGAATTTTCTAAATTTACATTAAGTGAATTTTCAAATCATTTTTTGCAAGGCTTCCGAACCTTGGCAGCAAATAAAGTACGAACGTCGCTTTCAATGTTAGGCATTTTAATTGGCGTTGCCGCAGTCGTTGCAATGTTAGCATTAGGAAAAGGGGCTCAACAACAGGTAGAGACTCAGCTGTCGTCGCTTGGTTCTAATTTACTAGTGTTGCGGTCGGGTGCAGTGCGTGTTGCAGGAGTCTCGCAAGAATCGGGTGCTACAACTCGGCTTAGTGAAGATGATGCCAAAGTGCTGTCCGATCAGATTTCATCGCTAAAGCGTGTTGCACCGCAGGTAAATGGTCGTGGGCAAGTTATTTATTTAAGTAAAAACTGGTCGACTCAAGTGATGGGATCAGTTTCTGCTTATTCGCAAATGCATGCGGCAGAGCCTGTATTAGGTAGATTCTTTACAGAACAAGAAAATATACTGCGTGCTCGGGTCGCAGTTATTGGAACTGTGCTAGTCAGAGAATTGTTCGGAGATAAAAACCCAATTGGCGAAATGATCAAAATTAATAAAGTTAATTTTCAGGTGATTGGTGTATTGCCTGAAAAAGGTGGAAGTGGTTTTCGCAATCAAGATGATGTAATTATTATTCCAGTTGCTACTGCCATGCATCGATTGCTAGGAAAACTTTATTTAGATTCGATAGAATTAGAAGTTGATAAGCCAGAAAATATAGATGAAGCCCAAGTTTCTATCTTAAATGTCATGTATCAGCGGCATAAAGTTCCACTAGCTCAGCAAGATGACGCATTTCAAATAATGAATTTGGCTGATATTCAAGCTGCCTTATCTAAAACATCACAAACCATGTCGATGCTATTAGCTATCATCGCTGGAATTTCATTAGTTGTTGGTGGAATTGGGATCATGAATATTATGTTAGTTTCAGTTACAGAACGTACGCGTGAAATTGGTTTACGAAAAGCGGTTGGAGCTAAAAGAAAAGATATCCTACTGCAATTTCTTGTTGAATCCGTGGTAGTCAGCGCAGTGGGGGGATTGTCTGGTATTTTCCTAGGTTGGCTAATAACAGTGATTATATCAGCCGTATCCGGATGGGTTACTTCTGTTTCGATTGAATCGGTACTATTGTCCTTTATAACTTCGGCGATGATTGGAATTATTTTTGGTGTTTACCCAGCTAGAAAAGCATCTCACTTAAATCCAATAGATGCATTACGATTCGAATAAACCAAAAAATATTTAATACAAAAGAAAAACTTAATTATACTTTTGCTGTCTAGCAAAGTACTAGTCTTTAGCCCTCTGTTTTAACTATTATTTATTACGATAAGCAATGGTGGAGGACATTTATGTCTACAACTAGAAAACTCATCGAATATTTTGATATTAACATTAGAAATGAACGATTTACTTTAGATGATAATAAAACTATTTCTATCAAAGTAGATGGAAATGTCGTGGATGTTATAAATCTTTCTGAAAGTGGTATTGCGATCGAATCCAGATCAAAAATGAATGCCAAAGAAATACAATTGATTCAAATATTCCATAATCAAAATAAACTATTAGAATTTAATTCAGAGCTAATTTGGGAAAAAAGTAAAGACGGTAAATTGCAATATGGTTATCGATTCAGCGATGAAATGTTGTCAGAAAATTTTGTTCAAAATTTAAAACTTTCTACAGATATTTTGCAAGAGCTACAAATCGAAAAAGATAAAGTTGAAAGCCTATTGCCAGACTTTGTGCTAAATTGTACAATGATAAAAGACTTGATGCTTAATTTAAAAGAAAAATGCGAATCTTTTCAAAAGGTTAATTATATACTAAGTTATGATTCTAAGAAAACATCAATTGATCTGGGGCTAGAAATATTTGGCAAATTTGCAATTGAAGCAATAACTAAATATGCGCACAATTTAGATAAGATATTAAATAAAATTACAGATAAAGAGGTTCGAAAAAAGCATGCTGATTTTTTTAAAACTCATTTAGGTGAATACTTTGTGTCTGCGGCATTTACAGGACGTGCGTATCATAAACCGCGAGGTTATGCGGGTGATTATGAAATGATGAATCAGATTTATAGAAATGTAGCTGAAGGAACTACATTATTCGAAAAAATTATCCATCTATATGGAATTAACGAAGCTTCTAGTGTTTCCGTTCGTCTGCGTAAGGATTACTTAAAGAAAAAACTTTTTAATTTAGCAAAAAATAATACGCAAAATTCAGAAATTGTAGTGGGAACATTAGCCTGTGGTCCAGCCAGAGAAATTGTCGAATTTTTAACAGAAGAAACGCCAGAAAATTTAAAAAACTTTAAATTTGTGTTGATGGATCAAGATCATCATGCGCTTTTAAACGCACGAAGAAATATTTTTAAAATTATGCGTGCTAGAAAATTAGAATGCGAAATTAATTTATTACCTTTAGCTGTAAAGCAAATTTTAGAACAATCAGAAGAGTCTGAAGTGCTAAAGGCGATTAATTTTAATTTACTTTATACGGCAGGGCTTTATGATTATTTGCCACAGACTGTAGCAAAAAATCTAACGACTATTATTTCAAAATCAATTATTAAAGGCGGCGAATTTATTATTGGGAATTTTCATCCAGATAATCCGACAAAAACAATTTCAGATTTAGTTGCGGATTGGCGTTTGATTCATCGAAATCAAGAACAAATGTTGGATTTAATTTCAGCATCTGAATTTAAAAGACATAATTTTTATTTAGATGAAATTGGCATAGATTTATTTATTGAAGCCTATAAGTAAATTCTAAATGAACGTAGATATTGCGATAACTAAAAAAATACGAAACTTTAAAAATCGCTATATCTTTTCGCGGTATAAGTTCCATTTGCGCAAGCTAGTTGCTCCGTTTTTCGTATCATTTTCCATTGTTGATTATTGTTATTCACCTGAAAATATTGCCAAATGGTTTAGTTATCGGCTGTTGTTTTTTATTTTTGTATGGCTAACATTTATTCCATTTGTAAAATCTCGTAAGTGTCGAAATTATATTCAGGCTTATGTTTCTTTAATAACGATTTTAGCATGTAATATTGTAAATGTAATGGTTTACCAAAGCGGCGGGTATTTTTCCAGATATTATGTGGGAGTTATTTTATGCGCAGTTGCGGGTATTCAACTTTTCAAATTAAATAAAATTTATAGTTTTATTGTTCAAGGGCTTGCTTATGCTCCGCTGATAGCTATTTTAATTCTAACGGCACCATCAGATCAGTTGCGTTTAGGAATTATTCAGTCTTTATTTTTCGTTGGTATGGCAATTTTATCATATATATTTGGTTCTTCCGATGAAGATAATCTTTCAATGCTTATTAAAATGAAACAAAAAATGAAAGTTGAAATCGAAAGATTAAATAAGACAGAAATGCTTAAAAAGTTTTTCCCATCTGTTGTTCGAAAAGAAATCGAATCTAATCCTGATATTATTGGAAAAAAGAAAAAAGTTTGTGATGTCGTTGTTGGCTTTGCAGACATATCGAATTCAACACAAATTGCCAATAGTATCGAATTAGAAATGGATTGGGTCCTTAAAGAAAAATTTCTTGAAGCGGCTACAGCGCAGGCTCTTAAAAACGATTTAGTTGTGCTGACTCATTTGGGTGATGGATTTCTTTTTTTGGCTAACTATGTAAATAAAGAGGTATGGCAAGAAAATTTAGTTACATTTTTTAGAAGCCTAATTAGAGATTATCAAAAAATTTATGCTTCAACAGTTGGTGTATCAGGAAGTATAAAATCTGGAATCAAATTTGGATTAGCAAAAGGCGACGTGATGATTGGATTTTTAGGCTCCGATCAAGCGTACTTTACAGCGATTGGTCCAACTGTTAATTTAGCCTCGCGATTTTGTTCGAAAGCAAATAGTAATGAATTAGTTGTAACGGAAGAGCTGTGGGACGATTTATCAGCATTTACAGGAAGCTTGTCCTTTGAACATATTGGCAATAACGAACTTAAAGGCTTTGATAAAAAGTGGGAATTAGTTCGCATAAGTTCTTTAAATAAATCAAATTTAATATTTCAAAACAAGTGCACAACCTGTAATGCAACTTTAGTTCTTGAAGAAAATCAAGATGGCTTGTTAGATTATATTTGTACGTCTTGCCATCCGGTATTGAATCATCGCGCTTCATAAGAAAAAGAAATCTGCCAAAGACGTAGTTTTGGATGGCTGGACTTCCCTTCGCGAAACCGAATCTGTGCATTGGTTTAACTCCGTTAATGTTTTTGATGGTCCACCTCAAGAACTTGTCTCTTTGGTGCCTGATAACGAAGATAATCTAGATATTTAAAAAACTATTTGGACATTTATAAAGAAGAGACAGCGTCCAATTTGGGTTACATGTTCCTACCTTGAAACAGATATGCTTTTTGCAAAAGCGTTTCCTTTAGAAGTTATTGAATGTCGGATCATCCTTTCGAAAAGTAAAACTCCATCTGCGGCTGGTTTAAGCTGCAAATAATTTTTTGCTGAATAGTCCCAGATGGCTATTCGAATGGCGAAATTTAATTTTTTTAAAAAAAATTGTTAAAATGGTGATCCAAGCTTGCTAATATCCGAACGGATCTATCCCGTTGATTTCAAAGAACATTTTTTTGAAACACGCAATCGCATTTCTTCCGGTGATGTTAAAATCATCGCTGAAAAGTATGAAAGCGGGTATTCGCTGAGAGATCTTGCCAAGCTATATGGGTGCTCGAAAAGCAAAATCCGCTCGATCCTCAGGCGTGAAGGGGGCAAGCCTCGCATGGGAGTTACTCAAGCAACTCACGAGCGCTCGCTCAAGTCTGGGAAGCAAGGCGCTTTGCCATATTACGGATTCTGTTACTTTGACGGTCAGATTGTAAAAGACCCGCGCGAGTCTCCGATACTTCAAATGATCCATCGGCACTGGAGCCAGGGTAAGTCATTCACCAAATAAATTTGGAACTGAATCGAGCTAAGGTTTTGTCTCGCAAAGGTCGGGCGTGGAGTTGGGCTGCGATTCAAAATATCGTCGCTCGATTTGAAAACGAGCACGTCGTTTTATTGGAAAACGGAAAATACGAATTCAGATAAGGTTTCACTCTAAATAATCAAGGCTTTCGGAAAATCATCTCTGATTTTTTTAAGTCGTAAGTAACAATAAATTCTCTCAGAAAGAACTGTCCAACGAGGCCATCATAAATAATTTTTTGAAACATCACGTTGATGGAATCGACCTTCATTTCGGAGTGACTTGGAAGATGTACGGGGCCGTTGAGCG
>JBAQKN010000045.1:0-261218 GCA_049301055.1 Pseudobdellovibrio sp.
GCTTAAGCCTGTCTATGACAAACAGGGAATAGTATTCCATCAAGCTAAGGCAATTGGAATTTTCCCTGAAGGTACTGACATAGATAACAAGCCATTTGTAATGATTGAAAGCACCTCCAAAGATAATTTTGAAAAAATTGATAAAATTTCTTATGATTATTTAATCAATGCGACAGGGCCAAAATTAAATTTTGCGGCGACTCCTGGATTGGGTCCTGATGAGTTTACAAATTCAATTTGCACATTTGGTCATGCTGATGCAACGGCTAAAAAATTACAAGTGTGTATTGATAAAATGAAAAATGGTCAACCGCAGACATTTGTCATTGGTACAGGACATGGAACATGTACATGCCAAGGTGCTGCATTTGAATATGTATTTAATTTGGAATTCGAATTACAACGCCATAAAGTACGTGATAAAGCGCGGATT
Source organism: Pseudobdellovibrio sp. (assembly GCA_049301055.1). Classification (GTDB taxonomy): domain Bacteria; phylum Bdellovibrionota; class Bdellovibrionia; order Bdellovibrionales; family Bdellovibrionaceae; genus Pseudobdellovibrio. The sequence continues at coordinate 434 of JBAQKN010000045.1, forward strand.
ATTTATTTAACAAATGAATCGGAGCTAGGTGATTTTGGCGTTGGTGGGCTGCATTTAAAAAATGGTGGGTTTATCATTCAAAGTCGCACATTCGCTGAATCCCTTTTTACAGAACGAAATGTTGAATGGATTACTGGTACGCATGTAAATAAAATTGAAGTTGGAACTATTTTTTATGAAAATCTTGCTGGTGAAAAGCACGAGCTGGCATTTGATTTTTCAATGTTGATTCCTCCATTTGGTGGTGTTGGCTTAAAGGCCTTTGCAAAAGATGAAAAAGAAATTACGCAAGACCTTTTTGCTCCCAGTGGATTTATGAAAGTAGATGCTGATTATAGTAAAAACAAACAAGAGGATTTTGAGTTGTGGGATGCAAAAGATTGGCCCGAAACTTATCAAACAAAGTATAAAAACATTTTTGCAATAGGAATTGCTTTTGCACCACCACACCAAATTTCAAAACCTTTAAAAAGTAAATTAGGCACTGTGATTGCCCCAGCTCCGCCGCGAACAGGAATGCCTTCAGCAATCATGGGTCGCGCCGTTGCTCAATCAATTACAGATATGATTATGAATAAAACTGAAGTTCCAAATCATGGAGCTTCAATGGCAAGATTAGGCGCTGCGTGTGTGGCTTCAGCAGGGGCAAATTTATTTTCTGGAAGTGCCGTATCAATGACAATGTTTCCCATTGTTCTTGATTTTAAAAAGTATCCTGAATTTGGTAGAAGTTTGACTTATACCACCGGTGAAATCGGCTTGGCTGGGCATTGGATTAAAAAGATTTTGCACTACGCATTTATTTACAAGGCTAAAGCAAAACCATTTTGGTGGATAATCCCAGAATAATTATTAGTGAAAGGGTTTTAAGATGAATATTAAATTATATAGTAAAGAATATTATGCCATTCGACCAACGAAACTTATGTTATATCTTCGAACATGCTTGGCTTGGCAGTTGATACGATTCATTGTTATTAATATAAAGATGTCAATTATGATTATTAAATCTCATGATACAAAGATTGAAATGAAAGGGAAGCCTAGCGAATGAAATATTTTTTTATTCACCTTTTAGTTATAAAGCGCTGACTTATTAAATAAATTCCAGCAGAGCAGGCAAATGCAAGCAGTGTAATTATGTAAATTTGACGATCAAATTGAAAAATGAAAACGATACACGTTCCAATTGCCAGTAGCGGTAAAATTGGGAGTGTGCCTATTGTAAATGGAATTCGAAAGGGTCTTTCTTTTTTTGGTTCAATTTGTCGTAAGCGAATAAGGGCTACATTGATTGAAATAAATGCGATCATTGTAGAAAAAGATGCGATGCTTGCTAAGGTTTTAACTTTTCCAAGTGGTAATAGCAAGATCGTGATCACTAAGGAAACTAAAGCAGCAACCCATGGAGTTTTACGTTTAGTCAGCGTTTTGGAAAGAACGTAGGGTAATGATTTGTCCTTTGAAATTCCATAAAGGATTCGACTTGTAGAGATTAATCCAATTAATGCAGTGTTAGCCGTCGAGAAAAGTGCTATGCCTCCTAGTATTCCAGCTAGGCGTTTAGATGTTATCATGGCGGCATCATATAAAGCAGACTCCGTATGCGCTAATTGTTCGGAAGGCATAAGCGCAACGGCGGCAAGACTGACTAGTACATAAATAATCATTGAAATAAGTAGGCTTAAAAAGATTGCGCGTGGGATATTTTTTTCGGGTTCAATAGTTTCTTCAGATAAATTGACTATATTTTCAAAACCTAAATAGGCAAATATAATAAGCGCTGCGCTTGAAACAGTCGAAAAATTTGGCAATGTAAAAAGGGCTTCGCCAAATTTTGGATTTTGCATACCTAGCCATATAAATAGAATTAATCCAAAAACTTCAATAACTGTAAAGATTACGTTGATCCAGCCTGATTCTTTAATGCCGACAATGTTTACGGCGGTAAAAAAAATTAGAACGCTGGCCGCAACGAATAAGCGTGGCAGAAAAAAAAAGTGCTGCAAATAACTAGCAAAAGCAAGGGAAACGGTAGCTGCAGAAGCGCAACCTGCAAATGCAACAATAATTCCAACTGAAGCGGCAAACCATCGTTGTTTAGAAAATGCATTTTTTAAATAAATGTAATCCCCGCCAGCGGCAGGATACATGGTAGCTAGTTCGGCATAGGATAGGGCAGTTAATAAGGCGGCAACTCCTGCAATAACAAAACCTTGCCAAATTTTCTCAGCTGCAATTCCAGCGGCTTGTCCAATTATGGAATAAATGCCTGCACCAAGAATCATTCCAGTTCCATAAAAAATTAGCATCGGCAATTTAAGTGTGCGGTTCAGTCCCAAGTGTAGTCCTTATCAGCGGCTCGGAAAAAAAAATGAGCAGCTTGTCTAATTAGAAGATAGCCATCCCACAAGAACAATTATTCCAATCATTGGCAGAAAAATAGATGTCAGAAAGAAAGCAAATTTATTTCTACTAAAAAACCAACTGACAATAATTTTTGTGACCAAACTTGCTGCAACAGCTATTAAAATGCAAGTGCTTGCGGTTTGAATACTAAGCTGGTCGTGCGAAAATAACGTAGCCGTGGCTAATGAAATTCCCTGAAGCTCAAATAGCCCTGTTAGAAAAGATAATGCATAAGTGGCATCCGTTCCAAACCAATGTTTAGCTATAGAAATTAAAACTAATACAGTTGTGAATATAAATGAAAGCCGGAAAACACCTTTCCAGTCCAACGGAGATTTTAAAATAAGCTCAGAATATTGCACGGTTGTGTTTTTCAAAATAATTAATAGAGCTATAGAGCCCACACTAATTCCAGCAATTACAGAAGGAGCAAGCCGTAAGAATAGTTCCGGCGAGATTAAAAATATAATCAAAAGCAACTCAGTCAAAGAGGCTAACTGGGCAGCGATTGTGGATCCAAGAAGAGTGCGCCATGATTCAACATTTTTTGTGGCTTGCCTTGCAGATGAAAATAGAACAGCTGTGCTTGAGACCAGGCCTCCTAAGAAGCCAACAGCTAAAGAGCCTTTTTTTTCGCCAATAATTTTTAATAGGACATAGCTTGAAAATTCTAAAGTAGCTAAAATCAAAATCAAGTAGCCAAATTTCCTTGGATTAAATAATCCCCAAGGGTCTAGGGCTGTATCTGGAGCTAAGTCAACAATTGTCACTGCGATTAGCAAAAGCGTAATTGTTGTTTTTAATTCTAATGGATTTATGGCATGAGTAAATCGATGTATTGCAGATTTAGAAACTAAAATTAATGCAACAAAGGGTCCAATCGTGGCAGAAAGAATTGGAGAATCGTGTGATGCATATCCAATGGCATATACAATTCCACCAGCAAACTCTGTTGTTAGTCCTAACTGGACAGCTTCGTCCTTTGAAAAAAATTGCAAAACATAAGAAGAAAAAATAAGCCCTAAAGCAAAAACTGTTAATATCGCAGTTAACCATGGAGTCTGAAGATCTCCGGCAATTGCCCCAAGTAGGCTTAATAAAATAAATGTTCGAACGCCCAAAGCTTTTTGATCAGCCTTTGATTTTTCGCGTTCTATGCCAACAAGTAAACCTACAGTTACGGCAATAAGATATGGCTTCCATTGGTTCAATTGTCACCACATCCAGTGTAAAGCACTTTTTATAAAGCGCGGTATTCTATACTTTTAAATTGGATTATGATAAAGGTCAAAAGTTTTAAAAAACTTTCTAGAAGCCGCTAATATTTGATTATCTGAGGGGTGATTACTGTTTTCTAATGCAATAATTTTTTTTGCAATTCCATTCGCCGGATGGGATTCTAGATAATTTTTAAAACGTTTTTTTGAAAGTCCAGGGCCCATAATAAGTATTTGATCAGCTTCTTTTAAGCTTGTGGCTAGATCATGATAAAAATGTTCTGCATTGCTATCAGTATGCATATCTTTTTTATTTTGCGTATGATGATTCAATATGCGTTTATTTATTTGCGATCGTTCTATTCCAGCTAATTTCATCGAAAAAACTATAGCTTTTTCTGAGTCCATCCAAATTACTTTATTTAACATGTGTCCACCTTTTAGAAAGTAATGCTAATATAAGATCACAATGCATTTTATAGGCCTTGTTTCAAAATAGACACAAAGCTTAATAAATTTATAAAGTGCTAAAATTACCCAATGTTAGTCCAAAACGACCCATAAATTATTTAATATACGTTTATTTGCTTATGTGTTTTAGTTATCAAATGGAATTACATTCAAACACATCGTTAACATTTTATATTATTCATTGGGCTGTTTCAGCAGTAGCAGTTTTAATCACTTCAAAAATTATTTCAGGCTTTCAGGTGTCGGGTTTTTTTTCTGCATTGATTGCTGCAATTTTTATTGAGTTTGCAAATTATTTATTGTGGCCAGTACTTATATTTCTAACTTTGCCTTTGAATATTTTAACCTTAGGTTTATTTACTTTTGTAGTAAATGGAATTGTTTTAAAAATAGCCTCAATCTTTGTTCCTGGATTTGAGATTAAAGGATTTTTGGCGGCAATTTTTGGATCACTTTTTCTATCAATTGTTGGGACGGTACTTCATTTTTTTGCTATTTAGTTAAAGTATTCATCCAAGATCCTGCATTAAGAATTTTTTTAAATCCATGCTTTTTTAAAATTCCTGCGGCCATTCCGCTGCGGGTTCCTGATGCACAACAAAGGATAATTGTTTTTTCCTTATCAAGTTTTGATAGGCTAGAATAAATTTCTGATAGTGGAATATTTAGGCTGCCTGGTCTTGATCCCTTTTTAAATTCTTCAGGGGTGCGAACATCGATAACAATAGCGCCTTGTTCTAAATAGACTGGGATTAAAGATTTGATTTTTTTATATTTAAAAAAACGCCAAGCAAAGAAAATAATAATAAGTAGGGGGATTAAGTAATCTTGATAGTTTTTAATTTCCATTTGTTTACCAGCTCTTGTAAATAAAGTTTTTTTAATCTTTCAAGTAAATAGTTTTTCATATATTAAGTTATTACGGTATCATAATTTTATAATTAATTTAATAGGAGAATGGGCATATGAAAGCAAAAGTAAAGTGGACAAAAGGCATGTTATTCGAAGGTTTGTCGGATTCGAATACTGTTTTAATGGATGCTAGGCCTCCATTGGGCTTAAACCAAGGTATGACACCAAAAGAGTTGGTAGCGAATGGTTTGGGTGGTTGCACAGCGATGGATGTTATTGCGTTATTAAAAAAGCATAAACAAGTATTTGATAGCTTTGAGGTGGATGTTGAAATCACTTCCACTACTGCTGGTCATCCCATTGTATTTCAGAATGCTTTACTTACTTTTTCAGCGACTGGAAATATTGATAAAACAATCTATCTAGATTCTGTAAAACTTTCGCAAACAAAATATTGCGGTGTTAGCGCTATGCTAGCGAAAGCACTACCGATAAAATACAATGTTGTTTTAAATAATGAAAAAATTGGAGAAGGTGAGGCTCATTTTGAAGATGCTGGAAAATAATTTATTGAAAAGAAAAAATATTTTTAATAAAATTTCAAATATTTTAATTATCAGCTTAGTCTTATTTGTGGGCTATCGAAAAATTCCAGAGATGTTCAGTCGCTTTAAGGAGCAAGGACTTCCGTCTGCCCGAATACAAGTTGAAACTTTAGCAGGTGCTGTTTTTGATTCTGAAAACATGCATTCGCCTTTTGTTGTAGTGTTTTGGGCGACTTGGTGTGCTCCGTGCCAGATTGAATTGTCGCGACTAAACACAATGATTTTGAATAAAGAAATTCAGCCGAATTCGGTTCTAGCTATTTCGCTTCAAGAAGAAAGAAGTCATGTTCAAGAAGTAGCAAAAGAACGAGATTATAAATTTCAAATTGGAATTGATTCGTCAGGGCAGATTGCAAATGACTTTAAAGTCGAGGGAACACCAACATTAATTTTAATAGATGCAGATAAAACGATTCATTGGATAACTACAGGACTTAGTCCAAAGCTTGAATATCGCGTTGGACATTTCTTAAAGAATTAATTTTTTATTTTTCGGGGTGTCCTGCGTTAATCCAGCGTTTAATAAATTCTTGTTCGTCAGCAGTAAGTGATTCTGAATCTTCAGGTGGTGGCATTCGTTCTTCATCAGTACGTGATATAATTGTAAAAAACTTACTGCTAGTTGAATCACTACCAAGTAAATTTTTATGAGCAATTAGTTTTGAATAAGGAAAAAGTAGAATGTCAGCAGCATCTGGGTCGCCACTGTCCACATTGTGGCAATGTAAGCATCGCGGCTGCAAAATTTTCGCTGTTAATGTTTGATAATTTAATGGCATATTAAGAATTGGAATTTCGGTTGGTGGAGTTAATGATCCCTGATGACAAGCAGCTAAATCTACTACTTTTTTGGTTGAGGTTGATGGCATTCCTGCCACAACCCAATCTTGCAAAATAGCTTTTTGACAATCGGTTAGTGGGCTATACCCAGAACTTGCTGGTGGCATGGCATTTGTGGTTACTTCTGTGTTAATTTTAGCAATGGAAGCTGTTATGCCACCAATAGAAGATAAGTTTGGTTGAGTTGTTCCACTGTGACACCGAATGCATGTGTTCAATACGGATTCTTGAATCGTAGTTGCGTCAATTGTTGTTTGATCGCTAAAGACAACCGACGGTGCTGCGGTCTTATCTGCTACTTTACTTTCGCGGTAATTGCAGGAGCCAAGAACTAAAGAGCTAAAAGCAAAAAGTAAAGTTAAGTTTCGCACAGGGGCTCCGATCAGGTTAGATGGTGGAGTATTGTCCTAACACTAAGTAGCTATGCAATAAGTGGGCTTATTAAATTTTTTAATTTTTAAATTGGCTGTGACCCTCTTTTTTATTTTGAACTAATTGATTTAGAATTAAAGTGGCAAGCGAATTATTATTGGCTCTGAATGCTGCCGCTAATTGTCGTCCCAATTCGGCAGAATCATCTAACAATTTATCATACTGTGCTTTAGCTGCCTGTTGCTGATCTGCGGGTAGTGAGGCTATAGAGTCTGCTATAAAATCTTTTGCATGCAGAGCTGAAAGAATAAATTGGTCAACAAGAATTGCAGAATTTTCATTCATCTGCGTATTTGCAGATTGTGCCGAAACTGCCTTTAAGCCATTTGACATCGCTTTCATTGTGCTGGCTAAGCTTGTTGTTGTTAATGGTAAAGCTTCGGGGCTCGTTTGAGCATGCGAAATTCCAAAAGTTAGAATTGTTATAGCTGAAATTAATATATTTTTCATAAAGCCACCTTTTTGTATTTAAAATTATTGACCACGTAATTCGTTAAGGACTTCAGTTTGAGCTTGAACGGCTTGCACTTCATTAAGTCCTGCGAGTTCACCGTATTCATGAAGCATTAAAGCTGAAGCTTGAGCTGGAATGTCAGATACATCCACTTTTGTTGCAATGTTGTAAGCACTGATGCAAATCGAATTGGGATCATTCGTGATGGTGCTACCATCTACAGGATTTTTCTGAGCATCCCAACACGAGTGTTCGTCAGGAACAAGCACACGAACGGTATTGATAATTGTTTCTATATTTTTGCTAGAATTAAAAATTGGTAAAAATATCTGATATTGTTTTTCAGAAAGTTGTTTATTTTTATAAGCCAATAATTTCCGATTAATATATTTTTTTAAAATAGTATGAGACCCATAAACAATGTGTTCCGCAGTTTCTGCACTAACCGGTGAATTTGGGAAAACAGGAGATATGATATTTCCTCCTCCGCCGCTGACGCCACCTTGAAAAGCAAGTGTTGGTAAGGTGCTTATTAGAATCAGAGTTGAAAGAATATGTTTCATAAGGTGCCTCCGGTATTTAAAATACATTAATCGAAGCTAGAAAATAATCCATTGCTATTTACTAAAAAACAAGGTCTTTATTTAGTATTACTAAATTATGGAAAAAATATCATTATACGAATTTCAGGATTATAAAAAGTTTTTACTTCAATGGATGGAGCGAGCCCCTAACCATGGACGTGGATTACGTAAGCAATTAGCTCAGGCGATGAGCTGCCAAACCCCTTTTATCACTCATGTTTTAGGTGGAGACTATCACCTAAGTCTGGAACAAGCAGAAGCGTGTTCCAGGTGGTTGGGCCTAAATGATAATGAAACCGAGTTTTTCATTTTACTGGTTATAAAGCAAAGGGCAGGAACCAAGGGTCTTGAAGCGATTATTGCCAAACAAATCTCTCAGCGTCGTGCATCAGAAACAGTTTTGAAAAAAAGACTTAAAATTAAAGACCAGATGAGTCTAGAGGATCAAACAATTTATTATAGTAATTGGCATTATGCGGCCCTTCACATGGCATGTCTTATACCTCAATTACGAACTCTTGAGGCGATGCAAAAATATTTCAATATTTCATTACCTCAAATAATTGCAGCTCTTGAATTTTTAACGGAACATGGGCTTATAGAAGTATATAAAGCACAATTCCGAGTACTAAAGCCAGTTCTGCATCTTGAAAAAGAATCGGCATTGCTGGCTCAGCATCATACGCAATGGCGATTAAAAGCGATGGAAGCATTTTTAAGAAAGCGTAATGCAGATTTATTTTACTCGGGCGTCATTAGTTTGTCTAAGAATGATTATGAATGGTTGCGTGAACGTCTGACACAATTGCTTGAAGAAGCTGTGACACGTATAAAAGATTCTGACGATGAAACGCTTGCATGTCTTAATCTTGATTGGTTCGAAATCTAAAATAAGGAAACTATGATAAAAAAAAAGCAGCAAATATTATTTGATAAAACATTTTGGTCACAGTTTGTAAAAAAAACCTGGCAAAAAAAACCTGCAATTTATAAAAATGTAACAGCATCTATTCTTGAAATTGATGCGGATCAAGTATTTAAATGGCTTGTCGGATATAGCGATTATTGTCGTAAGACAAAAACATCAGAAGGACTAAAATTTTTTATCAATGGCGAATCTCAGTATCAAAGTGAATTGCTACAGGTCTTGCCAATAAAAAAAGACAAATCACTATTGGGATATCACCAACGTATGCAGAAGCTATTTACTGATTACTGTTTGGTGTGCGATGAGTTGATTCAAGTCAGTCAAGATAGGTGGAGTGTGTTAAGCGATTTTACGCAAGGATTGTATCAATTTGTTGGAATTCCAAATCGGCAATCCGAAATTGGTTTGTATTTAGGAAATTATAAAAAAACCCCATTTGGGGTTCATGTTGATGGTTGCGGAGTTTTTAGTATTCCAATTGTTGGCGAAAAAAGATTTCGAATATGGGAACCGGCCTATGTAAAAAAAAATCCAGATCTTCAATTGGCTTTTGATTATCAGAGTTATTTAAAAGAATCGACACTTTTTAAACTGAATCCGGGGGACATCAGTTATTGGCCATCGACATCATGGCATATCGCAGAATCGGATGGGTCATTTAGTGCAACCTGGAGCCTTGGAATATGGGTTGATCAGCCTTACATTGAAATACTTATGCAAACGATACAGCCTTTATTGAATGAAAAGTTACTTGCAGATGCAGATGAGAAATACATAAAATTTAAAAAAACAAAAAATGCGAACGGGCTGGTTGAAACTATTCCAGGTATTTTTAAGAGATCGGTAAATCAAATTAAGTCATTATCTTTGAATGAACTGAATGATTTATTTATGAAACAGTGGCTGGTATTACAATCAAAAAATGGATTTAAAAGCGCAATTAAGCCAAATACAAAGTTAGTATTACGGCGACAAGACTTGGATAAATGCAAATTGCAAAATCCCATAATATGGGCCAAGCTTCATGATAATAACTTATGTTTGGCCAGTCATGGCAAACTTATGTATTTGCCAAATACAATTTCAAATATTGAATTTATTAAAAGTCTGAATACAGAAAATATTATAAATTCTGCTTTATTTAAAAAAAATAAACATTGCACTGAAATTTTTAAGATTTTGCAGAACTTATTTCAGTCGGGACAATTATTAAAATAAATATGATCTTCCCCGACTTAAGTTTGGATTTGCATTTTAATGAAAACTAATTCTTCAGATTAGAAACAAGACTTGAACTGTTTCTTGCGTGTGTTACAAATACTTGTTTAACCAACAATTTATGGGTAGGTTCATGAGTTACAATTTATTAAAACCTACAGATTTAATTAAAATTAATAAAGAAAAAGGATTACGTGTTATATGCAATGAAAACACAGTGATTCATTGTCATCATTATAATGCTCGTTTGCAAAACACAATTGAATCTGAAACATCTATTTCAGGAAAAGAAATTATTCGTGAAGTTGCTGAACAAGTTTATCTTCAGCAAATTTTAATTTTATTAAAAGGAAAAAATTATTCCATATCAGATTCTTATAAGGCGATAGCTGATTTGTATTCGACAATGGGCTACGGGAATATATTATTTGATAAATTGGAAGAAAATATTATTTATTCAAATTCTTCACATTTTGTCAGTGGGTGGCAGTGCGGTAGTTTACGTCAGGATGGGATGGTCTGTACCATTCCTGAAGGATTTATTGCAGCAGCACTTTTTGCAGTAACAGGTGATGGATATCAAGTGAACGAAGAGTCCTGCATGAATGAAGAAAAGCAATTTTGTAACTTTAAAATTAAAAAAGATTTAACTAAAACGATTAAGCCCATTCAATTAAAAATTATAGAAATTCCACTTATTAACGATACGGATGCAGCTTCAAATATTAATAAGCAGGGAGTAATTGATGCTGTAGTAACTTTGCCAATTTATGGGAATGATTATGGGCTTATTCCAATGTTTAATGTTTATTTGGCAAATACACCTCAAACTTTTTATAATTTAGTGTGCTTAAAATATTTAGAAGCTATGAGCAACATTGGCCGAGATTCAATAGCGCGACTTAGTTTAATCAGGGACGCAGAGTTTTGCGCTATGAACACATTTTCTGGAATTATGAATTCTGATGAATGGCTTTTATTAATAAAGCCAATGATAAAAGAAAAAAGAGATAATGTATTTGGCTTAATTGCAGTAGCGAATGCTTTGGGGTGGGGAAGAATATTTATTAAAGAGCATAGCTCTGGGGATTTTTTAAAATTATCAGTTGGCAATGGATATGAAGCTTATGGTTACCAGCAGTTAATGAATAAAATTTCAAAAGTTGGTGAATGTTTGATGATGACCGGAATTTGTTCAGGAACATTGTCATTGATTTATCAAAAAGGTAATTTTGAAGAACGTGTTGGTAGTTTTCAAACAAATGAAGTGATGTGTTTAAGTAAAAAAGATCATCATTGTGAATTTCATACTGTGCAAGCTGAATAAAGGGTTAATTAAAATAGATAATGATGTATTCAATTAATTTAGACTTAAATTTGAAGGTCACAGATCTTAACAGTGATCAGCCAAGTCTTTTTGGATTGGCCAATGAAGATATTATTGGCTTAGACTGTTCAATCGTTTTTGAGAAATTAAATTCGAATGCAGTAATTTCATTTTATCAATGGATTTTGCAAAACAAATCGTCTAATCATTTTGCTTACGAGCAGACTATCTCGACAGGTGAATATGTAGTGTTAGATTCGTATCGACTTCATAACAGAATATCAATAATTATTAATATTCGTAAAAGTTTGAATATTAAAGAAACTTTTAATAAAAGATTTAAGGCTTTTTTCTTAGATAATTTTGAAGGTGGAGTTTTGTTTTTAGATTTTAATGGCATATTGTTGGACTCTACTGAAGGTATAACTAAATTATTTAAATTTAAAGACCATAACAAAGTACAAATTTCCAGAGAGGCGATGATAGATAGATCATTTTTTAGTATTCTTGATAATAATAATTTTAAAAATATTTCCGAGCTCTTAAAAAAAATGATTGATCTGGTAAAGCGTGAAGCTGAAGGTAAGCTTTCGGATGATGTAAATATATTAAATAATATTTGCCAGCTTTATGTATCTCCATTTTATGTTCAAAAGCAAATATTAGGTTATTATATTTATGTTCATGACCTGACCATATTAAGGCAAAAAGATAGATTGATTGAAAGCCAAATTGCATCACTTGTTTCGTCATCAAAACTTGCTTCTCTTGGCGCTATGGCCGGAGGGATTGCTCATGAAATCAATAATCCGATTACTGTCATCCAAGGTGTTTCCAGAATTTTTAGAAAATATATCGAGAAAGGCATATTTGATCCGCATAAATTTAACAAGGGCTGTGATCAAATAGATAAGACTGTTGATCGAATTTCAAAAATTGTATCTGGTCTAAGAACAGTCTCTCGGGACACCTCGAACGAAGATTTTTTACCATGCAAAATCTCAGATATTATGGATGATGTATTGGCATTATGCAGCGAGAAATTTAAATTTAATAAAATACCAATCAAGTTGGATTTGTCAGATGAAGTTTATCAGACGGTTATTCAGTGTCGCAGAGTTCAATTGTCGCAAGTCTTTTTGAACTTATTAGGCAATTCTTTTGATGCTATTGAAGCTTTAGAAGACAGATGGGTGCAGGTTAAATGTGAAAAAAACAAAAAAAATATAACACTTCGGTTTATAGATTCTGGCTCTGGAATTCCAAAGGAAATCCAAGATAAAATGTTAAATCCATTTTTTACAACAAAAGAAGTTGGAAAAGGGACTGGGTTAGGTCTTAGCTTGTCAAATTCGTATATTAAGAATCATAATGGAGAACTTATCGTGGATAATAATTTTAAGAATACCTGTTTTGTTGTAACTTTGCCTTTATCAGGAGGTCTGAATGCGTAATCGTAATGAAGTGGTAATTTTAGTTGTTGATGATGAAGATGCAATCACAGATATTCTAAAAGAAAATTTTGAATTAGAAGGGTTTAGTGTTTTAGTCGCGTCCAGTGGAAACGCAGCTATTGAAGTTTTGAAAAAAGAAAAAGTTGATTTTGTAGTTTCTGATGTTCGGATGGCTAACGGAGATGGGATTTTTCTTCTTAAATATATAAAAACTAACTGTGGAGACATTCCATTTATTGTACTTTTAAGTGGGTATACTGAAGTTCTAGTTGAAGAAGTAATTAAGCTGGGTGCGCTTGATTTAATGAGCAAGCCACCCAATATAGAAAAGATAATAGAGATCATTAATAGTTATTGCGAATGCACTTGAATTCTATCAGGCCGATCTTTGGCGTTCTCTGCGGTAGGTTGTTGCAAGCGGATTTTCATGAGATTTTTTGATAAATTCTAATTGTTTTTCAACCATGGCATCAAAAGCATATATTAATTTATCATGTTCGCGCTGTTTTAATTCCAAGCCCTGGCTTTCTCCTAACAATTCTATCGTATGATGGATGGCTTCGATTGTTGAATAGCAAGCTGCATGTGGCTGCTTGCGAACTCTAAAGTTTGAGGGAGCCGTTGGCGAAAAGCAAATTCGTGGTAACGATATTAGGTTCAAGCTTTGTCGCACCATTTTTTTTGCTGTAGCCCATGTGCCATCAATTACAAATATACGTAATTTTTTATTTGTAGGAAATAAATTTTCACGATCGCCGATGGCCAGATGGGTTAAATTGCAAGATTGTAATCCTGGATAAAGCATTACGGAATGGTAGTCAGAATCATTGATAAGTTGATTAACATCTTTATTATTCGAATAATCTTGCCCCATAATTAAATGCGAATTTTTCAAACACAAGTGAGACATGCGGCCAGTTGCAATTCTACGATGAGCCTCGATCGGGTGAATTAAAATTACAAAGCTAATTTTGGAATCAAAAGTTTCAATATGTGGGCAGTAGCAACTAAAATGTGGTTGAATGCAGACTTTGCACAAAGTGCGGTATTTGGGTAAGTTTTCTGTCATTTTTTGGCGCTTCTGTTGATAACTAATTAAATCCAAAATGATAACCTTTGCAAAGTTGTTAACTGATTTCATTTTAACTGAGTTAAGCTAGAAGTTGATATCTAGTGTGTGTGCTTACGGATAGAACTGGACTAAAGAAATAAGCATTATTAGTATGAAATCAATGGTTGAACTTTCAAGAGGACTTGATAGTCTAATCCTGTTAGGGAGTAGTTTCATGAACATCGTGTTCATGGTTTGTGTCGACATACTGGGTTACCCCCCGGCGCAAGCGTAAGATCTTTTCTTATTAACGAGACTGACACTGGTAATTTTAATTACCGTGTCGTTTCATTTATCTAAATGGCCACACGGTTTAACAGCGTGGGGTAAACATGATCGCATTATTTAATTCATTCTTATTGGTTTTTGTTAGCGAAATGGGTGATAAAACTCAATTGCTTGCATTGGTTCTTGCGGCTCGATTTAAGCGGCCTTGGGTTGTGATGTTTGGTATTTTTGTGGCGACCATTTTAAATCACTCACTGGCCTCTTATGCGGGTGCATGGGTTGGAAAAATGTTTACAGAAAGCACGCTGCTTTTAATACTTGCGGTCACTTTTTTTGCTTTTGGAATCTGGATTTTAGTTCCTGATAAAGAGGGTGAAATTTCCGAGACTGGGCATTTTGGTGTATTTATGACAACGGTGATTTCGTTCTTCTTAGCAGAAATGGGTGATAAAACTCAATTTGCAACAATCGCCTTAGGGGCAAAATATTCAAATACAATGTTAGTCACATTCGGAACGACATTAGGTATGATGGCTTCGAATGCTCTAGCAATATTTTTTGGAGAAAAGTTTTTAGCGCGAATACCCATGAAGTGGGTTCGCGCTTTTGCTTGTGGTCTATTTATAGTTTTTGGAATTGGAATTTTAATTAAATATTTTATGTTAGAAAAATAATTATTATTTACTCATTCCAGCTTCCGTGGACTGAATTAGCTGAACGTAACGTGCAAAGTTATTTGTAAAATCTGATTCAGTCATTTCATATTCAATATCTGGTGTTACGCCTAAGTTTTCAATTGGGTTCTTATTAACGCGTTCTGCTATAGACTCTGTATAGCGGAAAGAACTGATTCCAACATTGTTTTGTATGGCAATGTCATTGACGTAACCGCCAGCGCCAGCCATGCGTGAGCCTAAAAAAGTTACGCTCTTATTGTCTTTTGGAAAAATATTAGCTGTTATTAGTTTTATTTCATCATTATCTAGACAGAAAAAAACAATGAATGATTTTCCTTATTTAAAGTAAGGCTAAGTATTAAATAGCAATTGTTTCTAAATGCAAAATTAAATTTTGAAGACTATTTCGAATAGCTGCAAAATCTTTCTCTTTCATAGATAATTTGCAGAACATTGCTGTGGGTATTTTTTCTGCAATTTTTTTGATATGAATTCCTTTTTCAGTTAATGCAATGGCAACAGATCGTTCATCACGGGTAGAGCGAATTTTTTTTAATAACCCTTTGGTTTGAAGTTTTTTTAAAAGCGGGGACAATGTCCCAGAGTCTAGTTTAAGTTGTAATCCAATATCCTTAACAGAAAGCTGATCATCTTTCCAAAGTACAAGCATGACTAAATACTGCGGATAAGTCAGATCTAGCTCTTTTAGTAAAGGGGTGTAATTTTGAATCATTAACCTAGAAGCTGTGTATAAGGCGAAGCAAAGCTGTTGATCAAGGTGTAAAGGAGATGGTTTTTTTATTCTCATATTAAGATTAGAATAGCATAAATATTCTGCAAATCAACAGGTGCATATAATTGCAAACAATCAAGTTGTATACAATCTATTTGTTTGCTATATTTAGGTTGTATCTTAAACAAAATAACAGGAGAGACTATGAAAACATTAGACCAAGTACTTTATACTGCAGTAGCAACGGCAACAGGTGGGCGTGATGGCAAGGCAACATCTTCAAAAAATACGTTCGAACTTATCTTAACGACACCCAAAGAGCTTGGCGGGAATGGTAACCTGGGAACAAATCCAGAAGAGCTTTTTGCAGCAGGTTATTCGGCTTGCTTCATCGGAGCATTAAAAGTAGTGGCAGGACAAGAGAAAGTAAAATTACCTGCCGACGTATCGATTACTGGGAAAGTGGGTATTGGCCCAATTGCCGGGGGTTATAGTATTGCGGTTCAGCTTGATATTGCGTTGCCTGGTATTGAAAAAAATGTGGCCCAAGCGCTGGTTGAAAAAGCTCATCAAGTTTGTCCTTATTCAAATGCCACACGTGGAAATATAGAAGTTAAATTAAATTTAATTTAACTTCTAGAAGCACTTTTAAATAATTATCCATAAGCTTTTGCAGCGGAAAAATTTTTAACTTTTGAAGAAACACTTGAATAACTTATTTGTATAGGGTTGCAACACACTTCGCAATCTTCGACATAGGTTTGAAGATTGCTATCTGAAACATCTAAAAGCATAGAAATTTTTTCGAAGCAATATGGGCATTTAAAAAATTTTTCAATTTCATCCATATTCTAAATTCCTTTTAAAAACAGGATACAGTAAATAATTAATAGTGAACGCAATGTCCAAAGCAAAGTGCGAATCCAATTTGTACTAACTAAAAATTGAATATGCTTTAAACTATATCCTAAGCTTAGCTTATTATGCGTGGGCACACTTAGTAAAGCTGTAGCAAGCCATATAAAAATAATACTTAATAAATTTAAAACAGCATAAATATTCATATGGCTTTGATATAAAATATAGAATCCAGAAATAAGTTCGATAGTCATAATCGGACCAACAATGTAAGTAATTGTTTTGCTATGAAAAGCATGAAATGTTGCAAATTTATCAGCAGCAATAAATGTATAAGCTGGATAATGCAAAGTTTGAATCAACCAAATTAGACCTGTCATAAAAAAGCATGCAAAAATCTGTAAAATATAAGCTAGATTAAGCATTATTCTTTTTTATTTGTGTGAATTTCGCAAAAGGGGCTATCTGCGCATAAATCCATTTTCTTTTTTGGCAAATAAGGTCTGATTTCAGCAAAAGCAATATATCCAAAATCCATCATTTTTTTTAAGATTGGCTTTTTAGAAAGTTTATAAAGCCAATTATACTTCGGAAGTATCTGCCAAATAGCGATAAAAGCATCAACTTTTGTAAGTAATGTTCCATCCGGTTTTTTAGCATGCATTACTTTGTGAACTTGAAATGGGTCTACACCTTCTGTTGCAGCATTAAAAGATGATGCTGTGATATCGATAAAGTTAATTTTTTCGCTGCCTGTTTGCCTCTGGTAATGGTGTATCTCTTTGGAACACAGTACGCAAAGTTCATCGTAATATACAGTAAGTTGGTTCATATGTTCAGAGTATCGTAAACTTGTTTGCTTTTCAATTTTTCAAGTCGAATTCTCATTTAAACTGTTTACGAACGTGTTTGATTGTATTTTAACAGATCAAGCAAACTAGTAGTTATTATTTACCTAAATCGAATTTATTTAATCGCAAGGCATTTCCAATAACGGAGACAGAACTAAAGGCCATTGCAGCACTTGCAAACATTGGGCTTAGTAAAATGCCAAAAACTGGAAATAAAATTCCTGCAGCAATGGGTACACCTGCTAAATTATAAATAAAGGCAAAAAATAAATTTTGTTTTATATTTCGCATAGTCTGAACACTTAGATTTCTAGCTTTTACAATTCCAATCAAATCACCTTTTATTAAAGTGATTCCAGCGCTTTCAATGGCGACATCAGTTCCATGCCCCATGGCAATACCAACATGAGCTTGGGCTAATGCAGGTGCATCATTAACGCCATCCCCGGCCATGGCAACAATGCGACCTTCTTTTTGTAAATTTTCAATAATTTCTTTTTTTCTTTCAGGAAGTACATCCGAAATTACTTTCGTAATTCCAAGTTGCTTAGCAACAGCATTTGCCGTTGTTTTATTATCGCCTGTTAACATGATAATTTCTAATCCCTGTGTATGCAGTTGAGCCAAAGCAGAGCGGGATGTCTCTTTAATTTTATCAGAAACAGAAAGCAGTCCTAATAATTCGGTTTTGGTAGCCAAAAACATCACTGTTTGACCTTGTGCTCGTAGGTCCTCAATTAAAGTTAAATATTTATTTAAATCAACTGACTTTTCATTCATAAAGGTAGAATTGCCAATGAAGTATTCAATCGCATTTATTTCGCCTTGAATTCCTTTACCCGTTATCGAATTAAATTTTTCTACTTTAGGTAGGTCGGCAATTTCTTTTTCTGCAGCACCTTTTACAATGGCTTGTGCTAATGGGTGCTCGCTTGATTTTTCTAGCGCCGCAGCAATTTTTAAAACTTCAATTTCAGAAATTTTCGAAGTGGCCATTACGGATGCTAAGCTAGGTTTTCCTTGTGTTAGCGTTCCCGTTTTATCAACGACAAGTGTGTTTACTTTTGCAAGCACTTCTAATGCTTCGGCATTTTTAATCAAAATTCCATTCTGCGCGCCTTTGCCAGTTCCAACCATAACCGACATCGGGGTTGCTAAACCTAAAGCGCAAGGGCAGGCAATAATTAAAACAGCGATGGCATTTACCAAGGCAAATGTTAAGCGTGGTTCTGGGCCAATTAGATACCAAATTATAAAAGTTATAACAGAAATAGAAATGACCGCGGGTACGAAATATCCTGCGACTAAATCAGCCAATTTTTGAATCGGAGCTTTGCTTCTTTGAGCATCTGAAACCATTTTTACAATCTGAGCAAGTAGTGTATCAGATCCAACTTTGACAGCTTTCATTAAAAAAGAACCTGTGCCATTAATGGTTCCACCAGTTACAGAATCCCCCATGTTTTTTTCAACAGGAATGGGTTCGCCAGTAATCATCGATTCATCAATTGAACTTTGACCTACAGTAAGAACACCATCCACAGGAATTTTTTCACCAGGTTTTACTTTTAAAATATCGCCAATTTGAATAATTGAAAGAGATACTTCTTCTTCGGTATCATGAACAACACGGATTGCTTTTTTAGGAGCTAAGTTCAGTAATGCCTTAATAGCACCTGAAGTTTGACTACGTGCTTTTAGCTCTAGCACTTGGCCTAATAAAACAAGCGAAACAATTGAAGCGGCAGCTTCAAAATAAACGCCAACCTCATTAGAGTGAATATTTTTAAAACCTTCTGGAAACAAATCTGGAAAAATTGTTGCGATCACACTGTATGAATAAGCGATGATGGTGCCTAATGCGATTAGAGTAAACATATTCAGGTGATGGGCTTTTACAGAATGATATCCCTTTTTAATAAGTGGTAAACCACTCCAAATAACAACAGGCGTTGCCAAAAAAAGTTGAAGCCAATTCATAGAAATTTTTTCTAAAAAGGAATGCAGATTGATTCCAGGAGTCATTTCAAGCATTGCTAGTATTATCAAGGGTACTGAAAAAAATAATGAAAACCAAAAGCGCTTATTCATGTCAAGAAGCTCGTGATTTGGAGCCTCATTAAGTGTAACTTCAAGTGGTTCTAAGGCCATTCCGCAAAGCGGGCAAGAGCCAGGTCCTTTTTGTTTGATTTCAGGATGCATCGGGCAGGTGTATATAGCATCAGTATGGGTATTTATTTTTGCAGAACTTTTATTTAAATAAGTATCAGGCGATTTAGAAAATTTTTGCTGACAGGAGTCACTGCAAAAAAAATAAACTTTATTCAAATAGGAGTATTTTCTATGAGTTATACCATCAACTTTCATTCCGCAAACAGGATCAGTTTCATTTTTATTAGATTGAATTGCATGATTTGAATCAGAATGGCTTTTTGAATTTTTCATATAAACCTTTGTGCTCTGGTTTGACTTATTTTAAATAAGCTGAATCTAATAAAAGATTCAGCTTGAAGGATTAAAAAACTATTTGTTCTTTTTTTCTGCTTTCATAATGTCTCCTGTTTAATAAATAGTTAAGTGTATTTATTTTGTTTAAAAGTTTTCTATTTTTATTTTAAAGATTTCTAATTCTTTTAATAATTCAAATTTTTTCTTTTTTGTTGAAAATAATCTTTCCGTGGCGCTAATAAGATCTGGAGAATTTTTAATCCCACGTTTATATTCAGCCAAAGTTAAATCAAAGTATTTTTGCGAATTACGCATTTTTATTTCATTAAGTTGGTAAAGTTGGCTGGATTCGGTAATTTTAGTTTTTAAAATACCATGCTCTGCCAATAAATTATTACGAATTTGTAGTTTGTTATTCGCTGTCGATTTAGAGCTTAAATTTGCTGCTTTTGTTTTGTAATAAGTGTCAAATCCTGAAAATAATGGCAGTGTTAGTTGGACTGCATATTTTGACTCATTAAATTTAGTAGGACTGTCTTCAGATGGTGTTAATCTTCCCACCGAATAAGAAAAATCTAAAGAAGGTAGAAATTCAGATTTAATTTCTTCTTTTTCAAGATCAACTTGCGCCAGAGTAAAATCTGCTTTTTGGTAATCTAGCGTGTTTTCAATTTTAAACGAATCGGTACCGTTAGTTAATTTTTCAAAAGAACTAAAATCAAGTTTTTCTAATTCTGAATCAGTAATTTCTTCCGTGTATAATTTAATGAATTTTTGATGAGCTTCTTCATGGCGCTGGTTAATTTGTTTTTGTTCGATTTGAATTTCAGTTTCTTTTAATTCAAATTCTAGCTTGTCCACTGGCCCGGTTAAGCCTGCAGCAACTTTTTTTTCTGCCATTTGTTTTTGAGTTTGCGTGACTTTGTATTCATCTTCTAGAATGGATTGAAGTTTATGAAGAAAAATCATGTCGCTGGCTATTTCAGTTAATTGCAATCGCAATTCGCGTTTTTTAGATTCAAAATCAATTTTTGCTATTTTCAAGTTTAATTTTTTTTGATTAGAAACGGATTGGTCTTTAAAGCCCTTAAATAGGTTTAATTTCCCCTCTAGATAGCCCAAATATCCTTTTTGTGTATTTATCAACTCATCTGTTTTGTTTTGTCCCCAGCCACCTATGGCATTTAATGTTGGGTAATACCCTGAAAAAGATGAGTTATTTAAAGCGTCTTTAGATTCCAAATTTAGTTGTAAAGATTTTAGCTCTGAATTTTTTTCGGTCAGTTTTTGCTCGAGTCCAACTAATCCCTCAAGTGAGAATGCTCTATTCGCAAAAGTCGAAAATACAAAAATAATAATTAGGTATATGGGCATAAACTAGGAATTCCTTTTGATTATTTTTCGACCTGAAATTTAAACGAACTTTTTTTGCCATTTACATCAGCTTCAACATTCATTTCGATGCGGTAGGATGATTTGAAATCTAAAGATGCAACAAAGGCGCCATCCTTTTCAGAAAGTTTGATTGATTCCGCTTTTCCTTTTGGAAGTTTTGCCGTGGCTCTTATCTTTACTTCATTAGATAACAAATCTTTTCCGTCATGATTTGCGGGGTATAACTTTACTTCAATACCAGACACAACAAATTCAAGATTTATTTCTTTTCCAGCTTTTACAACTCCGCCGTGATTGGCTTTTATTCCTCCTGGAGTATTGTCATGTCCTTCGTGCGCGTAAATAGGTAATACACTTAGGATGCTAAAAAGAAATGACACGGATAATATAGTTTTTTTAAACATTATTTTCTCCTTCGAAAATATTTTTTTGATTCATCAGTTGGACACTTTTTTCCGCTGATTTTTTTCCAAAATGAAAAAATACAGCAGGGGTTACAAACATATCTAATAATGTAGAACTAATTAGTCCTCCGACAATTACCACAGCAACAGGATGAAGAATTTCTTTTCCAGGAGTTTCTCCGGCTAAGGCTAGAGGCATTAGTCCTAAAATCGCTGTTAAAGCTGTCATAAGTACTGGAACCAGTCGCTCAAGCGAACCTCGGATAACCATATGTTCAGAAAACTTTTCACCTTCATGTTTCATCAAGTAAAGGTAGTGTGAAATCATCATGATGCCATTTCTTGAAGAAATTCCACACAGTGTGACAAAGGCCACAAGGCTTGCAACAGAGATCGTTTTATTTGTTAAATAAATACCAATTATTCCGCCAATAAATGCCATTGGTATATTTAACATTATTTGTATGCAAATAAAAGATGATTTGAAATGCATGTAAAGAACAGTGAAGATTCCAATAATAGATAGCAGTGCTAAAAATTTCATTAAATTTGCAGCTTGTTGTTGGCTTTCAAATTGCCCGCCATAAGATATAAAATATCCCTCTGGAAGCTGAACTTTTTCATTGATATTCGTTTGTAGTTCTTTAACTAATCCATCAAGATCTCGTCCTGATGAATTTGCTAAAACCACTATTCTTCGCTGTGCATTTTCGCGGCTCACAATATTTGGTCCCGTGGATTCGAAAACATCAGCTACTTTTTCAACTGTGATTTTTGTACCATCTGGTAATATTTTGATTGGTGTTTTTTTAATTAATTCCAGATCAGATCTTGATTTTTCATCAAAGCGCATAAGAACATCAATACTTTTTTGTCCTTCTAGGATTTGGCCAACAACTTCACCTTGAAGGGCTTTTTCCATCAATTTAGAAAGATCACCAACAACAATTCCATATTTGGCAGCTTCGTCACGCAAAAGTTGAATTTTTACTTGTGGAATTAATACTTGCTGTTCTACTTGAAGATCAACAAGGCCCCTTGTGCCTTCGATAGATTTTTTAATTTCAGCAGCTTTTGCACGAAGCATAGATAAATCTGAGCCAAAAATTTTAATCGCAATTTGAGCGCGAACGCCAGATAGTAAGTGATCAAGCCGATGCGAAATAGGCTGGCCAACATTTATAAAAACACCGTCAATTGTTGCCAGATTTTTACGAATTTCATTTAAAACAATTTCGCGCGTTCGTCCTGTTTCTTTGAAATCAACATCAATTTCCGAGGAATGAACACCTTCTGCATGCTCATCTTGTTCTGCGCGGCCTGTTCGTCTTGAAACAGACTTTACTTCTGGTGATTTTAAAATAAGTATCTCAGCTTGATTGCCTAGTTTATTTGATTCATTTAATGAAATTCCAGGCTCTGCCATCATGGAAATTGTAGCAGTGCCTTCATTAAATTTTGGTAAGAAATCGCGGCCCATATTTAATGACAAAACAATAGATCCAATAAAGAAAAGAAGTGCGGCGCTTAAGACTAGATAGGGGTGCTTTAAAGCTTTATATAAAATTTGGGTATCAATTTTTTTAAGAAATAAAACCAATTTGCCATCTTTATGCTCTAAAAGTTTTCCTTTAGCGAGCAAATAAGAACATAATACAGGAGTTACGGTTAATGAAATAATCATGGAAGCTAATAGTGAAACAATATATGAAATTCCAAGTGGAGCAAAAAGTTTTCCTTCGATTCCACCCATGCTAAATAAGGGTAAGAACACTAAACAAACGATAACTGTAGCTATTACGATTGAATTTCTAACTTCACTAGACGCGTGGTAAATAACTAGTAAAGAGTTTTTTGGTGCGGCACTTTGTTTGTTTTCGCGAAGTCGTCTGAAAACATTTTCTACATCAACAATAGCATCATCAACAAGTTCTCCAATAGCGATGGCAAATCCACCTAATGTCATGGTGTTGACAGATAGTCCAAATAGTTTAAAAACAATGGCAGACAGAACAAATGAAAGTGGTATTGCTGTCATTGTTATCAAGGTTGTTCTGAAGTTTAGTAGAAAAATAAATAAAACAATTAAGACTAGAATAACTCCGTCTCGAAGTGCTTCTTTAACATTTTCAATGGAAGTTTCAATGAAGTTTGATTGTTTAAATAAGTTTGCATTCAGTTCGATGAAGCTAGGTAAAGTTTTTTCAAATTCTTTTAAGGTTTGTTCGATTTCGTTTGTTAACTGTAAAGTATTTGCGCCGGGTTGTTTTTGAATGCTCATGATCACACCAGGTTTCGCATTTACACTTGCGTCGCCACGCATGACTTGGGGTGCTTCAATAACTTCAGCCACATCTTTGACCAGGACAGGTTTGCCTAAATGAGAACCAACAACTGAATTTAATATTTCATTTTTATCTCGAATTGCTCCTAGTACCCGAATTAAGGATTCACTTTTTTCAATGGTAATGAAGCCACCTGTTGAATTCAGACTAATTTCGGAAAGGTTATGCTCGATATCAGCTATTAAAAGCTGAAGTTTTTGAATTTTTTCTGCTGATAGTAAAATTTGATATTGTTTGACGCCTCCGCCGATTGAAATAACTTGGGCAACGCCAGACAAACTTAATAATCTAGGACGGATTGTCCAGTCGGCAATCGTTCGCAGGTCCATTGCATTTATTTTTGGATCTTTAGAAGTTAATCCAACTAGTTGAATTTCTCCCATAATGGATGCAATAGGACCCATGATCGGATTCATGTTTTTAGGAATTTTTTCTTTAGCTAAAGTTAATTTTTCTTGAACCAGTTGGCGATTTTTATACAAATCAGTGCCCCAAGCAAATTCGATATAAATTATACTTAAGCCAACGCCCGAACTTGATCGAACACGTTCTACTCCTGGTAAGCCATTAAGTGAAGTTTCTAGTGGCGATGTTACTAAAGTTTCAACCTCTTCTGGCGCTAGACCAGAAGCTTCAGTCATAATATTTACAGTTGGACGATTTAAATCTGGAAAAACATCTATGGGTAGGTGGACAGCAACCCACCCACCATAGGTCAAAACCAAAGCTGTAAATGAAATAATAAATAACCGATTCGAAAGAGAAAATTTAATAATTCGATCAAGCATGTTTTAATTGGCCTCTAATTTAAAAGGTAGGTGATATGTAACTTCTGCACCTATTTTCCCCTCGCGTTCAGCGATAACTTTTAATTCGCCTTTTTTTGTCATATTAATTTTAGATGGGAAGTTGCAAAGAAAATAATTTTCTTTTATTTCACAAGTGGCTTTTTTCATTGGTTTTCCTTTAAGATAGATATCTACCTTTGCACCTGTTAATGTAGGGTTTTTCCATTCGATATCAAGTAAATAGACTTTAAATTTATTTGAATTTACAGGAACAAGTTCAGTATGAAATGCACCTGGCATTCGAACGTAACCACCATTTGGACCTAACTTATCTTCACCATGCGCAAATGCTACGGTATTAATAAATAAAACACTTAGCATTAAGATTACATTTTTCATTAAAAACTCCAATTATTTTAATACGGTTATTGCTAGTGGAATTGTTTTTAAAACGCCTTGATCAATAAGTTGTATCCATATTCTATAATCACCCTCTATTGGGAAAGTAACATGAATCATACCTGAATCAGGTGTTCCACCAGCCATTGGGTGCACATGAATTAATTCATCACCATCTGGAGAAACTGCTACGATATGTGCCAAAGCACCTAAGTAAGAAGTTATTAATGGTTTCGTCCCATCATCGCGAGAAACTTTATAATTAATCATTGCGGCAATTCCAGCTTTGATTTTAGTTTTATCTAGCTCAAGTGTTGTATGCTGGTCAGTTGCCATTAGTGATTCTGTCAATGGCATAACCGGCAAGGCCGGGGAACCATTAATGATCTGTGCTTTCACAAGGGTTGAAAACTCTGTTCCATCTGTAAGTGTTCCTTGTGCCCAAACAAAATAGTTACCATTTGATAAAAAGTTAAGATCAGTAGACCAAACTTTTCCATCAAATGTTGGATGCACATGATTAAATTCATTGCGGGAAGAGTCATAAGCAAGCATGTGAAGAATTTTCGTATGTGATTCAATCAAGTCTTTGTCTCCCAATGGTAATCTTGTGCTGTCATCATAAAGTTGAAATGAATATTTAAATGTGCCGGCAATAGATGTCCCTTGATTTTCAGGCTCAATGGAAATACGACTTTCGCCGTCTCCGTGTGCCCAGGTAGAAAGGGATGCAGTGATTATAGTTAAAATCATAAATAGTAGTTTCATGTCGAGCTCCTTAGTAAGTTTTAAATCATACCCTACTAGGGTATATCAAGTTGAGCGAAATAACACAGCGTCATATTTTTTTCCAATTCTTAATGGGTTATCGTTTTAAAACACATAATAAAGACATTCAGTTGACTAATACCCCATACGGGTATTAGTCATTAAGTGTAACCAGGGGGCTCTGTGTCGACAAATGGCAAACGGCGAAAGAATAATAGCAAAATAACAACATCAACTGTAACGGCTCATGATCATAGTTCAGAACTAAAAAGATTAAGCCGTATTAAGGGGCAAGTGTCTGGCATAGAGCGTATGATTTTAGAAAAAAGATATTGTCCAGAAATTGTAATTCAAATAAAGGCGGCAAGATCGGCTTTAAAAAGTCTTGAAGCAAATATTTTGGAAGGTCATTTATATCATTGCGTCAATGTGGCAATTAAAAGTCGTGATCCAAAAGTTATTCAAGAAAAATTAGAAGAAATTGTTTCTTTATTAAAAGGCGGATAAAGTGAAAATATTATTTGGAGTAATTTTGTTTTTCTCGTCTAGTGTTTTTTCTGAAACAGTTCCTAAAGCTGAATTTTACAGAAATCTTTCAATGAATGTTAGAAAAAACGCTGAATTTCTAATTCCTTTTCCAGGCGCTTCATCATCTATAACGTACAATTTTGATTTTGATAGGCCAGTGTATTTAGAGCCTATTTTAAATGATATTCATATGGGATTAGCTCCGAAATATTTTTTTAGATCATTTTGGGATCGAATTCTTTTTAAAGATGGTTCCTATTTACTTGTTAATGGCGAAAAGCTTCCGTTAACGTGTATTTTTATTGTGGGTCAAGATAATCGGTTTGTTGATAAAAAGCAGTATTTTCCACTTTTGCCAGAAACAATTTTAAAAGTTTATTTGGTTGCGAATGATTTTAGCTGTCAAGGACCCATTAAGCCAGGGTGGCCAGAAACAGGTGGAAAAAAAGAAAATTGGGATACTTATTTATATTACGAAATAAAAGATCCAACAATAATGCTTCCAGTGGACGCAACGCTACGCTATCGATGGAATGAATTTGATGTTGTTTTAGTAGATCGTGGTGATAAATGAAAATCAATTTTTTAATTTTTAGCTTTTTATTTTTTCCAAATTGTGCTTTTTCATCTCCCACTTGGTATCCGCTTCCTGTGGAGGCTTTCAAGTTTGGTCAAGATTATCCTAAGGCGCAGCAATTACTATTTGCTTTTGATTATGGGCATGCGCTGGTTTATGAAAGATTGCTTCAAAATAGGGGAATGATTGTTAATCCTAAAGAATTTGAAAAAAAGATATTAGCGGATGTTTTGAAAATTTTAAAAAATCCACCTTCAGTTAAGGTGGATGAAGGTGATATCGCACCTGAATATGTTCATCTGTTTCCACTATTGGTAGACACTTTTGATTGGTCGCATATGCTACACCAATACATTTTGGATGTTCTGGTAACATCTAAAGATCGCGGTGAAGCGATGAATAGACGAATTAATGAAATATTTCAAGATTATAAGAAAAATAAGCAAATTGCGATATCAGATGTTTGTAAAACAATGTTGTTTATGGACGGGCAATATTTTTCGAAAGATTTTAGACGGCAATACCCAAGTTTTAATTTGCTAATATGGTCATATCATTGGTTTCAAATTAAACTTTATGAAGCATTGCTAAAGCCAACAAAAATTGAAAGAGATGCTGCAGTTAGCAAAGTGACAAACGATTTTTGGATCTTAATAAGCGATCTTCCTGACTCAGCAGAATTTGATATGATGCCGGAAACGCGCACAGAGGCTCCAATGTTTTTTAAAAAATTTCCCTTTATAGCGGCCTCATTTGATACCAACCATATGCTTCATGATATTGTTTCAGATATTCTAACTTCAACTAAAGTGCATGTTTCTGAAATGAGAAATCTAGGTATTGTATTTGCTAGAATGGCTATGGATCCAGAGGCTTATAAATCTAATCACTGTTTAATTAAATAAGGTGTTTATTAACGTTTACAAAAAGGAATAGAATGAAAAATTTATTTTTAGTAGCTGCCACATTTTTATTTGCTTTAACAATTTATGCTCATGCGGATGGTCCTGGTGTTACTAGTGCAAAAGTACTTGAATTGTCGGCACATCGCATTGATCGATTAGTTTCGCTTTCAAAAATTGACAGTTCATTTTTGAAAAAGATTGAAAAAGTTGATGTTAGTATTTTGGTAGATAGCGCGCCAGCATATTATAAAGTACTGGTGTCGCAAACGCAGCCTTCATTCGGTAGCCCATTCCAACTAGAAATTATTTTTGATGATGATGGTAAACCTTTGTCTTTCCATGTTTTAGACGGTGGCGTAGCAGGGCCTGATCAGAATTGGCCAGATAAAGATTCGGATTCATTAGTTGAAAATGCACTTCATTATATTCTTGAAAACAATGCAGATTCAAAAGTTACATTGTTTGATAAGGGTGTTAGTTCTTTTGTGTTATCAAAAGTTAACTTAAATAATGAGATCGTAGCTATGGGTCAAGCAACTTCCTCTTTAACGGCAGACAAATTAAATATTTATCTTAAATTGAATGGAACATTTATTTCAGCAGAAATAATTCCTTAAGAATAGATTATGAATTTATATTTTCGTTATATCATTTTGTTTTCATTTTTTGTTTTAGGGTGTAATTATACAACATATAAAAAAACTACAGATTTTGAAAATTTGAAATTTACTCTTCAGCCCGAGGAAATTTCGAATTTATCCTATATAACATTAAAAAATAAGTTTTTTGCTCCTAGATGCAATAGCTGTCATGGTTATTCTGGAAACATAAGCCTTGAGTCCTATGCGGATATTTTACTAAATATTAACTTAATAAAAAAAGTAGTCTTTCAGGATAGAACAATGCCTAAACAAGGATTTCTATCAGATGAAGAGCAATCTTATTTATGGAATTGGATAAAGCTAGGTACACCCGAATTCTCTGCTAATACTAATCAAGACACTAAGCCCGAAGCTGTCGTGGCAACTTATGATTCAATTAACAAATTTGTTTTTAGTCTGTCCTGTAAAGAATGCCATAGCCCAAGTGGCTCGGGTAAAAGAGTTCTTCTAGATAAAGAATCACTTATGAATTCTCCATTAGAGTTGATAATTCCGGGTAACGCAGATGAATCGGGTTTGATTATTGCGATAGAAAGATCAGATGATAAACGTATGCCTCCAGCTAAAGAAGGTTTTTCAATTTTAAATCCAGAAGCAAAAACTGCAATTAGAGCATGGATCCAAAACGGTGCTAAAGACTAATCCAAAAGGGTTCCAGCTCACTTTTGGGGATGCGACGTGTTAGGTGTTAATTGATTTTAGACAAAATTTTCATTTAGCCATTTAGCCATTTCTGGTGCGTGGTAACTTAAAATAATATCGGCGCCAGCGCGCTTAATGGAATATAAAATTTCTGTCATGACTTGAGTTTCATTTATCATTCCGGCTGCAGCAGCGGCTTTAACCATAGCATATTCTCCGCTAACATTATAGGCCGCGACGGGAACAGTGGATATTCGTTTAACATCTCGAATAATATCAAGGTAGCTTAGCGCAGGTTTAATCATTACGATATCAGCACTTTCTTTGATATCTAATTGAACTTCGCGTATGGCTTCACATTTATTTCGGTAATCCATTTGATAAGTTTTTTTATCTCCACTTTTAGGAGCCGAACTTAAGGCGTCTCGGAACGGACCATAAAATCCAGATGCGTATTTTGCAGAATAAGCTAAGATTCCAGTTTGCTGTAAACTATTTTGATCTAATACATTTCTAATTGCATGAATGCGTCCATCCATCATGTCCGAAGGTGCTACATAATCTGATCCGGCTTGAGCCTGAATTAATGCCATTTGCGCTAAGACTTCAACTGATTCATCATTTAGTATTTCTCCATTTTTAACAATTCCATCATGTCCATCACTCGAGTAGGGATCTAAGGCCACATCAGTTACTAAAACAATATTTGAAAATTTATCTTTTAAGCGTTTTATAGTTTTAGGAAGAAAGCCATTTGGATTTAAGCCTTCTGATCCATTATAATTTTTCAAGTTGTCGTCAATTTTTGGGAATAAGGCGAATGAGTTTAAACCAAGAGCTTGCCAAGCTGGAATTCTTTTAATTAATTCATCTATTGAAAATCGAAATTGCCCTGGCATGGTGGTTATAGGCTGGATTTGATTTAAACCTTCGCAAATAAATACAGGAAATATGAAGTCTTGGGGGCGAAGTATTGTTTCGCTAATCATTTCTCGAATTGCGGCAGTGCGTCTGTTTCGGCGTGGTCGATTTAAAATTTTCATAAGTTTAATTTTATCACAAATTGAGATTATTCCAAATATATTTAGTAACTATGACATTTCTATGACACTAATTTTCAAAATTCATTTACGATATTTTTATGACAGAAATGATTTTGATCCATCGTTCAAGAAACGGTAATCCGTTAGCCGGGGTGGTGAATCAATTAAATACAGCAACGATTAATTTGATGGCATTGTGGTCAACCTGTTTGCGTGAAATACTATTTATATCAAGCGGTGATTTTTCTAAAATTAATAATCTCTTAGTGGCTGAAGATGAGATAATATCAGGATCTGAAGTTTTCCCATTTCTTATTGAGACAGTTTGCGGTTTAAAGTCTCCTCTTGTAGGCGAAACAGAAGTTCAGGGACAATTCAAAAAATTTATTTCTGATTTACCTGATAGTAATCCAATTTTTTGGGGTTTCTATTCTAGTTTTTTTCAATCTGTTTTATCTGAAACGAAACATGTAAGAACTACGTATTTAAAAAATTTAGGCTCACAAAGTTATGGATCACTGATACGTCGACGACTAGATGAAAATGCTAGTGTTGCCATATTGGGGGCTGGTCATTTAACACAAGAAATTTTACCTTGGATGAAAACACTTAAGCAAATCGATATTTACGCACGAGATCAACAAAAAGCTGAAAAATTCAAAGATGGTTTTCCTCAGGTTTGTACTTTTTCATGGCCAGGGTCTCCTAACGCATCTGTTATCGTTATTGCGGCTCCGATTAGTAATGAAAAAATTATTTCAAATTTAGCGTATTTAAATACAAAAAAAATAATTGATTTGCGCGGCGAGGCAACTTTAGATTTTGAACAATTACAGAGTATGGGTTTACATTTAGATAATTATGAATCCTTACAAGGAATTGTATCTGAAATGAATCAAGATAAAGTGCGAATAAATAGTCGAGTTCATGATGCTAAAACTTCAATTCGAAAATGCGGAGAAGCATTCGGAAATCGTGCTCTTTCTAGACCAGGTGGTTGGGATGATTTGTGCTAATAAAAATTGCTGCTCGTAAAAGTGATTTGGCTCGTCTTCAGGCTTATCAAGTTGGAAAAGCATTAAAAGAAAAAAATCCAGAAATAAGTATTCAATATCAATTTCGCGAAAGCTTAGGAGATAAAAATTTAACAGATCCACTTTGGAAAATTCCTGAAAAAGGAGTTTTTACAGAAGATTTTATGCGTGATTTATTAAATGGCGATGCAGATCTGGTTGTTCATTCCTGGAAAGATTTACCAACGGATGAAAAGCAAGAAACTTTTATTGCGGCCACCTTACCACGTGCCGATCAGCGTGATTTGTTATTAATGAAAAAGTCAGCGAACGGGCTGGGTGATCTGCAAATTTTCTCATCGTCACCGCGACGTGAATATAATTTAACAACCTTGCTACCACAATTGTTGCCATGGAAAACAAATTTAATTCAATTCCAATCTGTACGTGGAAATATTCAAACACGCATAAAAAAATTAATGAACGAAAACACTGTGCATGGTTTGGTCTTAGCTAAGGCGGCACTAGATCGTTTACTAACTTTTAATGATTTAGAATTCTCTGAAGAATTTAAACAGACTCAAGATTTTCTTAATGCATGTTTAACAGATTTAAACTGGATGGTATTGCCATTAAGTGAAAATCCAACAGCGGCGGCACAAGGTGCTATTGCCATCGAAATTCGTAGGGATCGAAAAGATTTAATAGATTTACTAGCCAAGATAAATGATAAAGATACATTTCATGCAGCGTCTTATGAACGTAAACTTCTTAAAAATTATGGTGGAGGTTGTCATCTTGCATTGGGAATGAGTCATCTGAAAGATAGGAATTACGATGTTACTTTTTTAAAAGGCAAGACACCGCAAGGTAATGTGGTTCACGAAAAATATCTAAATCATTTAAATCAAAAAGAGCTACCTAAATTTAAACCTAATGAGTTATGGAGCATTCAAACCGAATTTATTTCTAGACAAAAAAATGTTTTAATCGAAAGTTTAGATATCTCATGCGGTTATATTGTTAGTCGACTCGATGCATGGCCAAAAGAATTATTAAGTGATTCAAATAAATATAAAATTTGGACTTCTGGGGTTAGTACTTGGAAAAAAATGGCTGAAATTGGTGTGTGGGTTTATGGTACTTTTGATTCATTTGGCGACCAACAAAATCCGCAAACAGAAGCGTTTTGGGGACGTATAGTTTGGAAGACTTTAACTCATGCTAGACATCCGTTCTTAGATTCAAAAAAGCACATTGCAACGTATGAAATAAGTTTTAATGATTTTGGAATTGATAAGCAAAAATTTTTTTATTGGAGAAGCTCATCACAATTTCTTGAGGCATTAAGTCAATTTCCTGAAATTTTAGAGGCCTATCATGCCTGTGGACCAGGATCGACTCTACTTACACTAAGAGATCACATCCCAAGCGATAAAGTTTACATTTATCTTAATGAGCAGAATTGGAGAATGCAATGTCAGACAGAATACTTGATAAAAAATACTTAAGTTCAGAGGCTTACTTTGAAAAAGCAAAAAAAATTACTCCTGGTGGAGTGCATTCGCCTGTGCGATCATTTAAAGGTTTGGGGCGAGCACCTGTTTTCTTTACAAAAGCAGAGGGTTCAAAATTATGGTCTGTTGAAGGGAAAAAATATATTGATTACTGCATGAGTTTTGGCCCAATGATTTTAGGTCACAGAGACCCTGAAGTCAGTGAAGCAGTTCATGAAATGATTGATACCGCTTGGAGCTTTGGTGCTTGCGAAATTTATTCACTAGAACTTGCAGAATGGATTACTGGACATTTGCCATTTGTGGAAAAGCTTCGCTTTGTATCCTCAGGAACAGAGGCTGTGATGAGTGCATTGCGAGTCGCAAGAGCAGCAACAGGTCGACAAAAAGTTTTAAAATTTGATGGTTGTTACCACGGGCATGTGGATTCATTGCTTGTTAAATCTGGAAGTGGTTTAGCTGGTGAAGCTTCATCAAGCAGCGCCGGTGTTTCAGAAAATGTTGCAAGCGAGACACTAGTCATTTCATTAGATGATGATTTGGCTCTTGAAAAGATATTTCAGGAACGCGGCAAAGAAATTGCGGCAGTAATTATTGAACCCTTACCCGCTAATTATGGACTATTAGTTCAGCGCAAAGAATTTATCCAAAAAATGGTAAAATTAGCGAAGGCCAGTGGATCATTAGTTATTTTTGATGAAGTTATTTCGGGTTTTCGTGTAGCACTTGGAGGAATGGCCGAAGTGTTAGAAATAACGCCCGATTTAGTTTGCTATGGCAAAGTAATTGGCGGTGGTTTCCCGGTAGGTTGTTATGGTGGTCGCAAAGAATTGTTAGATTTAGTAGCTCCAATGGGACCTGTTTACCAGGCAGGAACTTTAAGCGCAAATCCAGTTGGTATGAGAGCTGGTCTTGTTACATTAAAAAAAATGAAAAGACTAAATGGATGGAATGTTCTTGCTGAAAAAGGAAAAAAGTTTTCTGCTGATTTGCAAAATAATTTTGAAGCTTGTGGAAGTGGTTTAAAAGTAGATCATTATGGATCATTATTCTGGATTCGCGAAAACACAGTAGAAACTATTCGAAGTATAAATCAAATTCCTGCAAACCAGGGTGAAACATTCAAAAAATTATTTTTAAAAGCTTTGGATTTAGGAATTTACTTAGCACCGAATGCTTATGAAGTTGGATTTCTTTCAATGGCTCATTCGAATACGGATTTAGAAGAAACGCAGCAAAAATTATTACAGGCAATTACATGAGTCGAAACCCATTAAAGACACAACCTTTAAAAATTTGGTTAGCCGTCTTATGGTTGCTATTTACTTTAGCCATGGTGCTTTGGTGGTGGAGGCTTGGATTAGTTGAGCTTACAAACTCAAATTCCACAGCTGTACCATCAAGATATCGCATGATGGTTTCAGAAGGGATTTTTTTCTTTTTAGCTTCTTTAGCAGGTGGCGTTTCGTTAATTATAATGTTGATCAAAGATCACCAGAGGCAAATGCAGGTAAAAGTTTTTTTCGCAACTTTTTCACATGATCTTAAAACATCAATGGCTAGGCTTCGATTACAATCCGATGTTTTAAGAGAAAAAAGTGCATTAAAAAATGATACTGCATTAGAGCGTTTAGCTAATGATATAAATCGTTTAGATCTGCAATTAGAAAACTCATTAATTTTTTCTCAAGAAGCTCAGACTTTGTTTGTTGAAGAATGCATACCACTATCACAGATTATTGAGTCCCTACGAACTGAATGGGAAGCGCTTGAAATATCTTTAGAAAAAGAGGTTTGGATAAAGGCTGATCGAAGAGCTATCAGTAGCATTTTTAAAAACTTAATTCAAAATGCAGTAACTCATGGACATGCTGAAAAAATAAGTATTCAACCGAAATTAATTTCTACTGGCCGCATTCAAATTCAAGTTTCAGATGATGGTCGTGGTTACCATGGCGATATTAATAAATTAGGAAAAAGCCCTATGCCATGGATACAAGGTTCTGGTAATGGGATAGGTTTATTTTTATGCCGTAGCTTATTGAATCGCCAAAATGGAGACATCTATTTTGAAAATTTAACGTCTGAAAAAAATGGTTTCATAGTTCAAATATTAATTCCAGGTGATTTAAATAAACCAGGACTTCAATCATGAGAAATATTCTTTTAGTCGAAGATGATTCGTCATTAGGCGCTACATTGATGGAACGCCTTTCTAAAGATTTTAAAGTTCAGTGGTCGCAAAATCAAGCGCAGGCATTAGTTGAAATTTCTCAAAAGGTTTTTGATTTGATAATTTTAGATGTGGGACTGCCAGATGGTTCTGGGTTTCATATTGCCGAAGTTTTATCAATAAAAGCTAAAACACCAATTATTTTTTTAACAGCGCAAAGCGATGCGGAATCAAGATTAAAAGGATATGAATTAGGAGCCCAAGAGTTTATTCCAAAGCCATTTCATTTGAAAGAGCTATTAATTCGCGTCGAGCATGTCATGAACGCACATGTGCACACAGCACGATTAAAATTGCCGTTATGCGAAGTTAATTTTAAAGAAATGAAAATAATAAAAAAATCAGGTGAAATTGAATTTCCAGCTTTAAAAGATTTAAAAGTACTTCAATTTTTAGTAGATAAATTCCCAGAAGCTGTTTCACGAGATCAAATATTAGATGAAGTATGGGGGCCTGAAAAAGAAATTAACCACCGTACAGTTGATAATACAATGGTGCGATTAAAAAAGCTTTTAAATGATGAAAATGATCAATTGATCCGGTCTGTTCGTGGCGTTGGCTATCAATGGATTTATCAGGCTAAAACGAATTAAGTTTAATCAGTTTCAAGAAAAATATAAGGGATTAAAATGGCAAATAGTCTTTTTCAAAATGCATTAAATAAAACTCCACAAAAAGTTCCACCTATTTGGTTTATGCGTCAAGCTGGTCGGTATCATTCGCATTACCAGAATTTACGAAAATTACATTCGTTTGATCAATTATGTAAGGTTGCTGATCTTGCGGCAGAAGTTGCGCTAGGACCAGTGCTAGATTTTGACTTTGATGTGGCTATTTTATTTTCAGATATTTTGTTTCCACTAGAGGCATTAGGATTTGGTTTACAGTATTCTGATAGCGGGCCAAAATTAGATTTTCATTTAGACGTAGAAACTATTCATAAAATGAAGCCAGCGGTTGAGGTTAAAGATTTTCTAAATTTTCAAGGTGATGCTGTTAAGTTAACTCGTGAAAGACTGCCTAAAGATAAAAGTTTAGTTGGTTTTATAGGTGGCCCTTGGACTTTATTTGTTTATGCTTGCGAAGGGGGACATTCGGGATCATTAACAAAAACTAAGTCCTTATTGCCATTTTTAAATCAATTTGAAGAGCAACTGTTAATTCTTCTAGAGCATACAATTCAGAGACAATTAAATAACGGTGCAGAAATTGTGATGATATTCGATACAGCCGCAGGAGAACTTTCACCGGCTTTGTTTAACACCTTTGTTTTGCCATCTTTAAAAAGATTAACAAAAAAATTTCCCAATCATCTTGGATATTATTCAAAAGGGACTCAAAGTTCATTTTTTAATAACGAATTTTTATCGTTGCCATGGGCCGGAATGGGATTTGATCATCGATGGGATTTGCCTGCTATGATGAAATCAACTTTGCCTGAAGTTTTCAATGTTAAAACTGGATTTATTCAAGGAAATTTTGATCAGTCTTTATTGCATGCTGATTTTGATTCATTAAAAAAGTATGTTTCAATTTATTTAGATTCATGGAAAGAATTGTCGATCGAACAACGGGCTGGTTGGGTAGCCGGTTTAGGACATGGAGTTCTGCCGAAAACGCCAGAAGCTCATGTTAAATATTTAATTCAAGCAATTCGTAAGGGGTTATCATGAATCAATTATTTTCAAAATATGACGTACCAGCTCCACGTTACACAAGTTATCCAACTGTCCCTTATTGGAATACAACACCATCACCAGACCAATGGATTAGTCATGTTCAAAAAACTTTAGATAATTCACAAAGTTCTTGGAGTATGTATTTGCATATTCCTTACTGTGAAACGCTTTGTACATTTTGTGGATGTAATACAACTACAACGAAAGACCATAAGAAAGAACAACCTTATGTGGAACTGTTGTTAAAAGAATTTGAATTGTATTTATTGAAAGTTCCAGAATTAAGAAATAAACCATGTCGGCAAATTCACTTAGGTGGTGGCACGCCTACTTTTTTTTCAGCTGAAAATTTAGAGAAGCTTTTGCAAGGACTTCAAAAAAATATAACTTTAGATCAAGTGCATTTTGAAGGTTCGGTTGAAGTTGATCCAAGACGAACAACCAGACACCAGCTTCAAGTTTTAAAGCAAAATGGAATTAATAGAATTAGTTTAGGTGTACAAGATTTTGATGCTGAAGTGCAAAGGCTAGTGAATCGAATTCAGCCTTTTGACATTACAAAACAAATGACCGAATGGGCACGTGAACTAGGTTATGTATCTGTTAATTTCGATTTAATTTATGGCCTTGCAAAACAAACTTTAGAATCAATGCGCAAAACAACAGAGCTTACAATTCAACTACGGCCAGACCGCATTGCCTTGTATAGTTTTGCAATGGTTCCCTGGATTAAGCCAGCTCAGCGTTTATTTAAAGATCAAGATCTGCCAAAGTCTGAAGATAAAAGAAAACTTTATGAGTTATCACGAGAAATGCTTTTGAACGCTGGTTATTTAGAAGTTGGCATGGATCATTTTGCATTACCTCATGATGGGTTAATAAAAGCCCAGAAAAGCAATAGTCTTCATCGAAATTTTATGGGCTACACAGATGTGCGGACTGATTTGTTATTGGGTCTTGGAGTAAGTAGTATATCTGAAACGCCATTTAGTTTTCATCAAAATGAAAAAATTTTAACAAACTATGAAAATCAGATTAATCAAAATAATATAGCCACTTTTCGTGGCCATATTCTAACTGAATCTGATCAAAAGCATCGGCAACAAATTTTGCAATTTATGACTGAATATTCAGTTTCTTTGGATGTAGAGCAAATGAAAACAGCACCTGAATTTTTAGCTGAAATGTTTGTTGATGGATTGGTTAAAGTTGAAGGTCGGAATTTGAAAATTACTGAAAAGGGTAAACCATTTTTAAGAAATGCTTGTGTATTTTTTGATGAGCATTTGCGGGCTAACCAGCCGCAAACTAAAATTTTTAGTCAGTCCATATGAATACTATTAATAAACGCAATATCACTATAGTCGGGGGCGGTTTTTCTGGGTTAAGTTTAGCTTATTTTTTGGTTAAGCTTGGATTTAATATTCAAATAATAGAAAAGAAAAACTGGGGTGGTTTGATTTCCACACGAACTTCTTCTGAAATGCTTGTGGAAACCGCTGCAAATGCTTTTTTAAATTCGGCCCTACTTCAAGATGTCGCAAAAGATATTGGGTGCGAATTGCTGCCAACATTAAAACAGGCTAAAAAAAGATTTATATTCAGAAGTGGCTTAAGGCAGTGGCCTGTTGGTTTTAAGTCCTCATGGATAGTTTTTAGGTTTGTTTTAAAATACTTGTTTAATAAAAATATTCTTAAGCCATATAAGTTAGAAACAGTTACAGCATGGTCAATACGAGTGCTTAATGATGAAATATTAAATTACCTTATTGCGCCAGTTCTTCAGGGAATTTATGCAGGTAATGTAAATAAAATGTCAGCAACATTAATTTTTGGTAGTTATTTTGAAAAAAGTAAAAAAGATTCTTCAAACTTTAAAAAAGGTTCAGTCGCGCCATCCACAGGAATGGGTGCTTTTATTAATGCGCTAAAAATTTATCTTGAAAAAAACCAAGTACAATTTCTTAACGAAGAAATTAAAAGTGTAGTTGGCATAAGTAAACCATTGGTTCTTGCAGTTTCAGTATGGGATGTTGCAAACCTATACGATGCTACTTGGGCTATTTGTGAACCATTACCTGTAATGCGAGTTAGTGTTGGGTTCTTAAAGCCAAAAAATAAAATATCAGGGTTTGGTGTATTGTTTCCTGCAGTTGAAAAATTTAATTCATTGGGAGTACTTTCAAATACTAATATTTTTGCAAATCGCGGGGATTTGTATAATGAATCCTGGATTTTAGCAGGGGCTAAATCACCTGAACTTCTAAAAAAAACTGATCATGAAATTTTAAAATTAATATCGGATGACCGAAATCGAATTTTTGGTAGTGAAGACCAAATTATAAATTATGAGGTTATTCGCTGGCAGCAAGGTATTCCGCATTATACTGTCGCATTAGAAAATTTTTTACAAACGTATCAGCAAGCAAACCCCAATATTTATTTAACAGGTAATTACTTAGGAAAAATTGGTTTAAGCAAGATTCTTAAAAGTAATCAAGAATTAGCAATTCAACTTAAGGAAAAATATGGCTAAACAAGGCGTTCTTTTAATGAATGTTGGAACTCCTTTGGGTTCGGATACCAGATCTGTTCAGGATTATCTTTCTGAATTTTTAACAGATAAAGATGTCATCAACGCACCGTGGATAATCAGGGAACTTGTTTTCAATCGGTATATTGTTCCGCGAAGAGCTCCATTTTCTGCTAAAAAATATCAATCCATTTGGATGGACGAAGGATCTCCTTTGCGTGTTTATTCGCAAAGATTTGCTGATAAATTGCAAGTTGTTATGAATGAAGATTCAGGCAACACAACAGTTACCAAGGTTGGAATGCGATACGGAAGCCCCTCCATACGCCAATCTTTGCAAGAGCTTATATCTGAAAACATTGATGAGCTTATTTTGGTGCCGTTATATCCTCAGTTCGCTCAAGCTACTACAGGATCCAGCTTAAATAAGGCTTATGAAGAAATTCGCAAATTAGATTATAAAGGTAAAATTAGAACAACAGGTGAATTTTTTGATCATCCAGATTTTATTGAAAGTTGGATTGATAATTTATCCTTAAAAATTAATAAAGTGGATCATTGGTTATTCAGTTTTCACGGTTTACCAGTTAAACAAATAAAAAGCACATCTGGTTGCATGGCCGACATGAATTGTTGTGCGACAGCAGATATGTCTGCACGCCGTTGTTATCGCGCGCAATGCTATAAAACTGCAGAGACCTTGTCTTCAAGATTAAATTTAAATAAATCAGATTGGTCTGTTTCTTTTCAATCCAGATTAGGTCCTGTTAAATGGTTGGAACCTTATACGGACCATACATTAGAAAAATTAGCTAAAGCTGGTGTTAAAAATTTGGCCATATGTGCGCCGGCATTTGTTGTTGACGGTTTAGAAACATTAGAAGAAATAAATATCGAAGGAACACACATATTTAAAAAGCATGGCGGAGAAAATTTGCATTATGTAGAATGCCTTAATGATTCTGATCTTTGGGTAAAGCGGTTTGCAAAAATGCTAAATCATATTTGAATTCAAACTAAGATTACTGGTAGATTCATACGATTTTGTTGTAGTCTTTTAAACTTATTTTGAATAAGTTTAAATATTTACCCACCAGCAATTGCAACTAATACACTAATTTGGTCCATGGGCTGCATCTTTGTTTTTAAACCATCCAAGTATTTTACATCTTCTTTTCCTATAAAAATAGAGACATATTTCAATATTTGATTTGAATCACCTATGATTTTATTTTTTAATCCTGGATAATTTAAATCAAGCTCGATTAAAGCATCGCTTAATATTAAACTTTCCACTTCGATTTGTTTTTTTCCACCTGTTAATTTATGAAATGCAGATCCTAATATAAATTTTGGCATTATTAGGTCCTTGCTTTGCAGTGTTCAGTGTAGCTTTGATATTTAATATCTTCTATATTATTGCAAACTAGGCAATTACTATCTTTCTTTATTATTAATTCACGAAATTCCATTTGTAAAGAATCATAAACTAATAATCGTCCGATTAAACTGTTTCCAATTCCTAATATTAATTTAATTGCTTCGGTGGCTTGAATCAGGCCAATTGCTCCAGGCAATACGCCAAGAACACCTGCTTCAGCACAATTCGCAGACATGTCTTTGGTTGGCGGTTCGGGATATAGACAGCGATAGCATGGTCCATTAGGGGCACAGAAAACAGATGCTTGACCTTCAAACCAGAAAACAGAACCATGTATATTTATTTTTTTATGTTTAAGACAAGCATCATTTACAAGGTAGCGCGTTTCAAAATTATCACATCCATCAATGATGATTTCGTATTCAGGTATTATTGAATCGATATTATTTATGCTTAAACGTGTATTATAGGCATTGATCTGAATGGACGGGTTTAGATTTTTTAAAGTCATCTGAGCAGATTCAACTTTTGGAATCCCAACCCGATCTGTTGTGTGCAAAATTTGTCTTTGCAAATTGCTTAGATCAACTACATCATCATCAATAATTCCAATTGTTCCAATACCAGCTGCAGCTAAATAATATGCGACGGGTGATCCAAGGCCACCAGCACCAATAATTAAAACCTTTGCATTCGACAGTTTTTTTTGTCCAAAATCACCAACTTGAGGCAGTCGAATTTGAGTGATGTAGCGTTGCTTATAAAGCAAATTTGGCATTGTACTTTGTGCTAATATTAAACCGCTGTCTTTCCAAGCCTTAATCCCTCCGCTCAATGAACTAACTTTTGAAAAACCCATTTCAATAAGGCTTGCCGCGGCGAAGACAGAGCGCGTTCCGCCTGCACAATACAAAACGATTTCTTTATCATAGGAAGGTACTAAATCTGAAATTCTTAATTCCAACATACCTTTAGATACTGAGATAGCTGTTGGTATAATTCCGTCCAGAAGTTCTGAGTCTTCTCGTATATCGATTAGAATTATCGTTTCTAACTTTGATTTAAGTGTTATGGAATCAATTGAGGGAATAGTTTTATTTAAAAAATTTATTCGATTCTGGATTGAACTTTTCATTGTATTTATAATAGCAGCTTGGCATGACAGGGAACAATCTAAAACAAAAAAGCCGTCTTTAAAAACGGCTTTTTTGCATTGAATTACGGAACTACATTCTTAAAACACAGACTTTAGTGATTAACGAGGGCTGCATCCCATTGTGCTTGTTTTAACAATCACTACTGGTTTAAGTACAGAGTCGTTTAACTTCGAAATGTTCTTTTTTGTATTTTTTTTCATTTTATTTCTCCAGGGTAAAAAATTAAGTACTACTTAGGGATCTAAATAGTATGGCTTATTCTACTCTAATATTTGAAGGACTGCAATATAACTTGATTTTGTTTAATTGATGACTTGATCTGCTTTAGCATTAATATGGCATCTTTATTTTTTTGAGAAATGATATGTTTTTTCGCATTATCGAACGCTAAAAATAGTCTAGCTGAGTTATGTTTTTTCTGAATTTGAGATTTTAAGGCT
The DNA here is from genome assembly GCA_049301055.1 of Pseudobdellovibrio sp. Taxonomy (GTDB): domain Bacteria; phylum Bdellovibrionota; class Bdellovibrionia; order Bdellovibrionales; family Bdellovibrionaceae; genus Pseudobdellovibrio. Next base: position 42,540 of record JBAQKN010000045.1, read on the forward strand.
GCATAAGTTCTTTCTGAAAAATGCAGCTTTTTATACAGCTGGACAATTTCACTAGATTCTTTGGGGGATACAATTCGACGCTGAACTAAATCCTTGATACCTAAAAAGAAATCCATAAATGGCATACTAACATGGCTTAAGTCTTCGTAAAATATTTGTCCTAGTTTGTCATCTTGAAAATATGGATCTTTAGAAATTTGTTCAAAAATACTACCGCAACCAATCATCCCAAATTGTGACAACTCTGCAGCACGCATGGCTCCCATGCTGGACGCACCATAAATGGAAAGTCCGCATCTCATGGCATCTTGAATTTCGGTAGGACTGACTGAAAGATTCTGCAGAAATTCACCATCAATAATGCCAATCACATGGATACCTTTTTTGATGTCATCGTAAAGATCATTTCTTTTGATTGGTTTTGAGAATAAGGCTTGCGGCAAATATTTTTTTACAGTTTGTTGGGATAGGCTTAGGCCTGAGTAGATTTTAATTTTCAACATATTATTTATTGCTCGACATGTTAGGATACATCTCTTGAATTAATTTGTGAGTGCGAACGGGATTTGTTTTTTTTAGAGAGTTAGGAAGCTGAAATCCTGGGATAACTACTTTTACAACAGGAATATCAACTCCAACACGAGTCAAATTGGCAACAAAAATAGTATTATATCCTAACTGTTGAAGCCATTTTAAAATAAATTTATATTCCTCATTTAAAGATTTAAATGTTTTATCATGAACTCGATTTCGAAAATTATTAATACGCAAAGTTCGCTTTTTGGGCTGTGGTGTTTTATGAAATGGATTATAGTTAGTACATTTCGTATCATTTTTTAAATCTTCGCGAGTCCCACTAATATGAACTGCCATGTTTTGAATGGCTTCGCTAAAGGCGCGATCTATAGATATATCGACAGTTGAAGATAAACCCCAACCGGTGAAGGTTTCAGTACTACTGACTAAAGTGCAAAAAATTAAAGGCATATTTTTTTTTGTATGATATAGTTCGAGTGCATAAAATTGAATTTCATATTCATTTGAATATTTATTTTTGAAATGAAGAATACCTTTGTTTAGTAACTCTTGATCATAAATAGCTTCAATTTTAATTTTTCCAATATCAAAAAAATAAGCATAATTTCTTTCAATAAGTTCATACAAAGCATGAATGGTCGCCTCTAAATAAGAAGAACCAGAAGCAAGTCCATTAGAGCCGCTCGGAAAAATAGATCGGGTATTGTAATCTAAAGACAGGAACGGAAAATATATTAATTCCGCAGGAATTAAAACTTCTGTCTTAGTTAAGATACAGTACGCTGGCGTCCACATTAACGGCTCATTGTCAGTAGGGGCTTTTATTTTATCAGAGTGAATAAATTTTTGAGAAGGATAAACTAACTTATGGTTCTTTAGAAAATTATAGCTTGCACGAATAAGACTTGGATTGCGAGGTTCGCAACTATATCCCTCTATAGTTTCCATTAAACATGAAATTATAGCTTGAGTGCGATAACCGCCTTTGCCTTGTGATCCCGAGTTTTGTCCTAAAGAGGAATGCATAAAATAATTTGGACGACAACTTTGAAATACTGGAAAGGGTATTGCCACCAAATAAGATATATCTGCAACACGAGTAACACCAATTTTAGGAATAATTTTATTTATAGCCTTTAAAAACGCACCACTTTTAATGCGTCGATTTCCATTTTTTCGATAGACTACAATTTCATTATGAAGTAAGCCAGCTTGAAGCTCTTGAATTGTATGCTGCCGGCCTAATTCTTTGCGAACTGATGATGCAAATTTCATAACGCTGCCAAACTATCGCGTACTTTTAAAATTTCGGCAATAATACTTAAAGCAATTTCATAAGGAATGTTTTTGCCAAAGTTTTCTCCTGCGGGGCAAGAAAATTGATTTAAAAAATCATCTTTAATACCGGCTTTTTTTAAATCATCTTTTAACCGTAAAGATTTTTGATGGCTACCAACATTACCAACGTAGCTAAAGCGCGAGCGTTGTTGCATAGCTTTTGTTAAGATGGGTAAATCAAAACTGTGCCCCATTGTGCTTATTGCAATGAATGTCTTATCAGGTAATTCATCGATAACCTTTTGCATATCGTCTGTTTGAATTAATTTTAAATTTGAACAGCTTGGGAATTTATTAAGCCATTCTTTTCGTGGGTCTATGCAAATTACTCTGCAAGAAAGTCTAATCAGCAAAGGAACAAGTTCTTGGCAAATATGACCAGCTCCAAAGACAGCGACAGTCCATTGTGTTTTTTGACGAAAGGGTTCAAAGAAAAAATTAACAACTCCGCCGCAAGTCATGCCAATATCTTTTTGTAAATTCCACTGAGTGAACGAGGGCTCTGATTTTGTACTAGCTAATATTTCTTGAGCGCTATTAATAGCTTGAATTTCTACTTTACCGCCACCAACAGTGCCAAATTCTAACCCCTTGGCGCTAACAATAATTCGGGCTCCCATTTCTTGAGGAGCTGCTCCAATAATATTTACTAAGGTAACGACTACAAAATCTTCATCCAAAGCCTTAAGCTTTTCAAAGGAATGCAGAAAAGCTTCAAAATTAGTATTACTCATGGCGTGATAGCTCCAGCAGAATTCGTTCAGTCGTAGCCGGCGATTTTAATTCGATTTTTTTGTTTTTAGCGCGATATGAAATAGCATGTTTAATAGCGGTCCAAACGCTAATACCTAATAAAAAAGGTGGCTCTCCGACAGCTTTAGAACGATGAACATTATCTGTGTTCGTATCATTTTCAATAAAACCGACATTAAATATCCTAGGCGTATCTTGAATATTAGGAATTTTATAAGTTGTAGGTGAATGGCTAAGTAGTTGCCCTTTTGGGCTGTAAAATAGATTCTCGGTTGTCACCCAACCCATAGCTTGAACAAAAGCTCCTGTAACTTGTCCGTAATCTATACCTGGATTTATTAAGCGGCCAAGATCCATTAAAATATCAACTTGTTGAACTTTGCAATCACCAGTGAATTCATCAATTATAATTTCACTGACGGCAACACCGTTCGTAAAATATTTAAATGGAGTTCCTTGACCTGTTTTTTTATCAAAACCTAGGCCTTCCGTTTTAAAATGAGCATATTCACCTAAAGAAATTCGATTGAAGTAACATTTTATGACTAAGTCTGACCATGCAATTTTTGTTTTCGTTGGTTCATGAGTAATGGTTTGATCTGACCAAATAAATTCCGAAGCACGTAGTTTTTCAATATTTAATACAGGGCACTCATCAACATCATTCATTGCTGTTCCATCAATAATGTTTTGAAAGGCCCATAAAATTCTTTGTCGTAAATTTTGACAAGCTTTAAGCGCGGCGGCTCCATTTAAATCAGAACCTGCAGAAGCCGCGGTGGGTGATGTGTTGTGATTTTTTTCTGTTGAAGTTGTCATAACTTGAACCATTTCAGCAGGAATAGAAAAAGCATGAGCCACTATCTGTTGAATCTTCGTATTAATTCCTTGACCCATTTCGGTGGCGCCAGTCGAAACTTGAATGGTGCCATCTTTGTGAATATTAACTTGAGCATTTGCTTGATTTAAAAAACGAGCTGTAAATGAAATTCCAAATTTTGTTGGCGTTACGGAAATACCTTTTAATTTGCCATTTTTTTGCGAATTAAAAAGTTCAATTTCATTTAAACGGTTTTTGTAATTTGAATTTAAATAAATTTGATCAAACAATTCAGGAAGTAAATTATTTTCTAACTTTTGCCCATAAGGAGTTATATTTCGTTCTTCTTTGTCATAGCAATTTAAACGCCGAATTAGGTAAGCATCTTTTTTTAAAAAAAACGCCATATCTTCAATTAAGGACTCCATACTCATTGCGCCCTGTGGACCACCAAAACCACGAAAGGCAGTATTTGAATGGCAATTTGTCCGAACAACTGAACCTTCTATGTGGCAAACAGGAATATAATAAGCACTATCAACATGAAACATGGCTCGTTCTAAAATTGAAGATGATAAATCAGCGTAAGCACCGCCATTGGCATAAAGTTTTGCTTTTAATGCTAATATCTTTCCATCTTCGTCAAAGGCGACATCTAACCAGTTTTTAAATGGATGACGTTTTCCTGTCATCATCATGTCATCATCTTTTGTTAAGGTTAGGCGACAGGGGCGATTTAATTTTTGCGCTGCTAAAGCTGCCATCGCAGCAAATGGCGCCGCTTGACTTTCTTTACCACCGAATCCACCACCCATTCTTTTTACAACACAAACAACTTGGTGCTGACTTAAACCAAGAGCTTCCGCAACAACATGCTGAGTTTCTGTTGGATGCTGCGAACTAGAATGAATTTCTATTTGTCCATTTTCTAAAGGGTACGCAATGCTTGCTTGAGACTCCATATAGAAATGTTCTTGTCCACCACATTCAAAGGTGTGGCTTAATTTATGTGGCGCTGATTTAAAAGCAGCCTCAATGTCTCCACGAACAAATGGAGTTGCCTTGTATATAAATAGATCTTTTTTTATTGCTTCATCAATTTCAAATACGGCGGCAGTTTCATCGATCTGAAAACGGATTAACGATTTGGCACGTTGAAGAGATTCATGATTTTCTCCAACAAGAATGCAAGCCGGTTCGCTATAGTACCCAATTTTATCAGCGACTAATACAGGTTGCTCGGCAACAATCGTACCCCATTTGTTATGAAAAAAATCTTTAGCTGTGTAGACTGCTAAAATTCCAGGAATTTTTAAAGCTTCAGAAAAATCAATATTTTTTAAAATCCCAGATGCGGCTGGTACACCAACAGGGTAGGCCAATACTTCATTTTTTAAAAAAGGTCGGTCATCAATGAATATACTTTGTCCTGTAACATGACTTCGGCTAGAATCGTGCTTTTGACTTTGCCCTATGCTCATAAGCTAAGCTCCTGAGATATTTCATGATAACATTTTTTTAATAAATTTTCAGAAAGTTTTAGGCGGAATTCGCGACTTCCGCGTAAATCAGAAAGTGGAGAAATTTCTTTTTCGACTTCATGACTTAATTTTAGAAATAGATTTTCAGAAAAATCATTACCAACAAATTTTGATTCTAACTGCTTCATGCGAATAACAACAGGACCCACTCCGCCATAAGCAATTCGTGCTGTTTCGATGGTTTTATTTTTTAATTTAAAAACTCCTGCAAAAGTTACAACAGATATATCTAAATCTTTTCTGGGCGAAACTTTGTATAACTTAAATATTTCATCTGCAGCTGGAAGTTCGAATTCAATATGAGTAACAATTTCATTCGGCAATAAATCAAGTTGCTTATAACCCATATAAAAATCAGTCATAGCAATACAGCGGGAACCTTTGCTTGAAAGCGTGAAGATCATAGTATTTAAAACCATCAGCGCTGGAATAGAATCAGCAATCGGCGAAGCATTAACAATATTTCCAATAAGCGTTGCAGTATTTTTTATTTGCGGTGAAGCAAATATTTTAAATATTTCAGAGAATTCCTCAGAATTTTTTTTTAATGTCTCTTCCAGTTCGGCAAGGGTTACGCGTGCACCAATTTTGATGCGGCCATTTTTATTTTCAATGCTATTTAGTTCGTCCACATGGATTAGACTCATTACTTTTAAAAAATTAAGTTTATTTTTATTAATTAACACACCAAGGTCTGTAGCCCCTGCAACAAGTCGCATGTCAGTCGTTTTCAATTTAACAGCATCGACTAATGTTTTTGGAAGGCAGAGTTCAAAATTGGATTCAGCGATTGTATTTCGAATATGAACAGAACTTGCTAAGCTTTTAAATTCGACAAGTGATTCAGGTGACACATAGCGATTTAAGCCTTTGACAGCAGTTAGATCAATAGCAATGGCCGCTTTTATAATTGGAGCATAACCTGTGCAGCGGCATAGATTGCCAGTTAGATAATTGCGGGCTTTTTTTTCTGTGATTTGTTTTTTTTCTAAAAGACAATCTTCTGTTAAGGCAGTCATGGCGCAGACAAAGCCGGGGGTGCAATACCCACACTGAGCGCCATTGTTTTCGATAAAACACTTTTGCACAGTAGATAATTCTTCGGATTCGGCTAATCCTTCAACTGTGACAACGTAAGAAAGATCTAAAGAAAAAACAGGTGTTATACAGGAATTGATAGCCATAAATTTTTGTAATTCATTTTTACGATAAGGTGCAATTAGCAATGTGCAAGCACCACAATCGCCTTCAGAACAGACAATCTTAGTCCCAGGCATATCTAAAACATATCTTAAATAGTAAGCGAAAGGTTTTAAAGTGTCTTGACCTGTTACTTCGATACGCCGACCATTTAAATAAAACACGATTGAGCTGCGTTGTAGAGTCTTTTCCATCATGAATTCTGCTCATAAAAGGCCTTCCTCGACAAGGAATATTTTAGTATACTTTGTGTTTGGAGGTCTTTTGACTCTTTATTTATTTCTTCCTTTTATTACTGGTGTTTCTATTATTATGCAGGCTGGATTGAATCGCCAAACTTCAATGCAAATTGGGTTATTGTCTGCAGTCTTATTAAATTCATTTATTTTTTTTAGTATGTCATTATTCATTTGGATACTAGTTCGCAAAGAGTGGATTCAAGTTCCAGCCGCATTTCAAATAAAAGATTTTTCAATGATTCAGCCGTGGTATTTAATTCCAGGAATTCTTGGTTTTTTTATTGTTCTGTGTATGCCGCTGGCATTGCGAAGCATGCCGGCAGCCCTTGCTTTTGGAGTTTCAATTTCGACCCAATTGATTGTTTCTGTGATATGGGATTATTTTACCATGGGAGTTTTGCCTACATTGCAAAAAATTATTGGTATACTCTTTCTGTTTGTAGGCTCATTTTTAATGTTATTTTAAGTTAGTTATTTGAAGCTAACTGAGCTTCTTTAAGTGTCTGAGCATCGTAGATTTTTTTATAAAATGCTTCGTAATATTTAAGAACTTTGTCAGAATAGATTTTTGGTAAATCTTTGCGTTGTTCTACTTTTGCAATTTTCCCAGGTCCCATGTTGTAGGCTGGAATATAGCGATTAGCTTTGTTGTCAAATTTTTCGCGTAAATAATTAAAATATGCGGCTCCTAGTTTAATATTTTTCACAGGATCACGCAAAGTTTTTGCGCCATAAAATTTCATATTTATTTTGTGGGCAATGTATTTACCTGTATTAGGCATTAATTGCATAAGACCAATTTCTCCGGATGTGCCAATAGCCCGTGGATTAAAAGCACTTTCTGTTCTTATAATGGAAGCAATAAAAACAGGGTCAATGTTATAGTGATTGGCTTCAGACAGTATAGCTTTTGTTATTTTTTCTGCTTTTGATTTATGTTTTTTTGGTAAATGATTTTGAACTAAAATTAGTATTTCCGTATTTACTAAGCTTTCGCCTTCAAGTTTTGCGGCACTACTTTTTTTATATTTTTTGCCAAGTAGTTCTTTAGCATGTAGTTTTCTAGTTTGGTCATTAACTTGATATTTTGAATCAAAGCCAAGATCTATTGCTTTAAAGTTTTGAAATAGTAATACTGAAATAATAAAAAGTGTAGTGAAGTATATTTTTCTCATAGTGATGACCTCTTGTTAATAGTTATTTCAAGAACTGTTCCTGCGTGTGGATTCTCTAAATAAGCTATCTAAGTGAATCAAATTTCAGATGAATATTTTATCCCCGATAATGGCGATTCGGTTTGAGATTATGTGTAAATTTGTCTCGAAACTGGTCAGTAGTATTACGACAGGTTTCCTATTTTTTGCCGAATATTGCCACTTATCCAGCGTTAAAATGATTCGTTTGAATTAAACGACCGATCGTGCTATTGTTGCCAAATGAGTAAAGGAATTGAAACCAAAGACAAAATTTTAACATGTGCGCTACAGCTAGTTCGTCTTAATGGTCTCGATAGCTTAACGATTGGAGACGTTGCTAAAAGTAGTGCGATGAGCAAGTCTGGGGTTTTTACTCATTTTGAATCCCGAGATGAATTATTACTTAAGGTTATCGATTTTTCTATTCATGAATTTAAACGAAAAGTTTTCGATAGATCATTGCTTGTCAAAGCTGGTTTGCCACGAATTTATGCCCTGTCTGATTTGTGGTTACAGTGGGATGATGATGCGTCAGGGGGCTGTCCATTTTTATCTGCAGCTTTTGAATTTGACGATAGACCTGGTCCAATAAGAAACGCTGTTGCAAATACGCAAGAAAAAGCGTTAAAAATTTGGGAAAAAGCTGCTGAGTTAGCTATTCAAGAAAAAGATTTCAAAATCAATTCAGACTGTGCTCAGTTTGCCTATGAGGTGTTTGGTAATATTATGATTTATAATATGGTTAAACGGCTTTTAAAAAGCACGAAGGCAATTAGCAGGTATCGCGAAGGCTTTGAATCGATAATTAATAAATACAAAGTAAATCCAAAAAAATAACTACTGGAGTTTAGGATGAATAAAAGGAATGAATCTAGCGCAGCAAAAAACACGTCCGACCGTGCTTATTTAAGTACGGTTATTGAAACTGTTTTAGATGGGTTATATTTTCTAGCTCCTATGAAAACTGCAAAAACAATTCGTAAATATGGTTTTTATGCTCCTAGATATAAAATTGGAGAAAAAAATAAATTACTTTTGCAAAGTGCACAGTTACATCGTGTTCAAATGGGGACAGAGAATTTGCAAGTATTTGTTTGGCAAAATGCAGAAAGTAAATTTATCAAAACTGCCTTGCTAGTTCATGGATGGGGTACTTCAGGTTTGCAATTAAGTTCTTTTGTCGAGCCATTACTTCTAGCGGGATATCGTGTTGTTACTTTTGATCATAAAGGGCATGGTCAAAGTACTTCATCGTATTCAAGTTATTTAGAATTTATTCGTGGTGCGGAAAAAGTTATTGAATTCTTAAAGAATGAGGTTGATGTAGTTATTGGTCATTCCATGGGCGCCTCTGTTGCATTGAAAGTTTCTGAAAAGATAGTCAAAAATATGAAAATTGTAGCGATTGCACCTATGATTGAGGTTCACGATCTGCTTGCTACACTTGGATCTAGAGTTGGAATATCTTCTAAAGTTATGAGGGCTATTGTTAAAGATATTGAAAAAGATGGTGATTTGTTATTATCTCAAGCTGCTGATTTTGATTTTGTTTCTATTTCTAGACATCAGGTAACATTTGTTCATGATCGAAATGACTATGTGAATCCATTTTCTAGAAGCGAACAGTTGCGGGATCAAATTTTTAAAGCCAAAATTGAAGAAACTGCAAATTTAGGGCATAATCGAATATTGCGAAATAAAGATGTTATTTCAAAAATAGTTAGCTTTTTAAAATAAATATAATTTGCAAAACCTTATTTGCTTACAACGCTTTAGTCGCTTAGACTCTTGCGCTATGAGCAAAAAAACAGATAATTTGATAATAAAGCCGTTTGAAGAAATCCGAGATGGTCAATCATTGGAGCTTTTAAAAGAACTGCACATTTTAACTCGTGATGGAAAAATTAATCAAGATAGTCGTCGTAAATTAAAACAAGTCTATCATCTGTATAATTTTATCGAACCCTTGCTTAAAGAATTGCAATCTTCAAATGCTAACTTAAATTTAGTCGATCACGGTGCTGGCAAATCTTATTTAGGTTTTATTATTTATGATCTTTTTTTTAAAAATTTAAAAGATCAAGGTCATGTGTATGGCATAGAGACCCGTGATCAATTGATTCAGAAATCAAATGAATTGCAAAAAAGACTAGATTTTAAAAATATGACTTTTTTAAATTTATCCGTTGTTGAATCAACTGTTTCTAGCAAGTTGCCAGACCAAGTTGATATGGTTACGGCACTTCATGCATGCGATACGGCAACTGATGATGTCATTCAATTTGCAATTATAAAACAGGCCAAGCATATTGTGCTTGTTCCATGTTGTCAGGCGGAAGTGGCTTCCGTATTAAAGAAAAATAAAGCAAAGCAATTAGCGCATGCAATTACTGAAATCTGGCGGCACCCCATTCATACGCGTGAATTTGGCAGTCATTTAACAAATGTATTACGTTGCCTGCAGTTAGAGGCATACGGCTATCAGGTCACTGTGACAGAGCTTGTTGGTCTAGAGCATTCGATGAAGAACGAACTGATTGTAGCTACAAAAATTGAAGGTTCTCGTTCTCGCCCGGCTGAGCGATTAAAAATCATTCTTGAAGAAATGGGTTTAACTGAGCTGAGCCAAAGATTTGGTACTGATTTTAAGGCTTAGTTGATATTTTAATATCTAATGCTTGTGCGTCTGAAGCGTATGTGTAAAATATATGTAAATGAGAAAAATAATCCATGTTGATATGGACTGCTTCTATGCGGCCGTCGAAACAAAAAATAATCCGAAACTTAAAGGGAAGCCAGTTGGTATTGGTGGCCCTCCGGATTCGCGTAGCGTCTTATGCACGGCTAATTATGAAGCTCGTAAGTTTGGTGTGAAGTCTGCGATGCCATCATCTCATGCGGTTAGGTTATGTCCGCAGCTGATTTTAATTTCACCCAATTTTGAATCTTATAAAGCTGAAAGTAAAAGCGTTCGCGCTATTTTTGAAAGATTCACAGATCAAATCGAACCATTATCTTTAGATGAGGCCTACCTTGATGTGACAAACTGTAAACAATTTGGTGGAAGTGCAACACTGATTGCTTTAGAAATTCGCCGTTTAATATTTACTGAGCTTAATCTAACCGCATCCGCAGGAATTGCTTCAAGCAAGTTTATCGCAAAAATTGCCAGTGATTGGAAAAAACCTAACGGTCAATTCGTAGTGCGGCCAGATCAGGTCGCAGATTTTGTTGAAAAATTACCTATTGAAAAAATTTTTGGTGTTGGTAAAGTGACCGCTCAAAAAATGCATGAGCTTGGGCTTTACACATGTTCAGATATTCAGAAAAAATCACTGGATCAGTTAACTTGTTGGTTTGGTTCACGCGCGGAAGAGCTTTATGATTTTTCACGCGGAATCGACGACCGCCCTGTGCAAACGCATTGGGAACGAAAGTCATTAACTGTTGAACAAACGTTCGAAAAAGACTTGCAAACCTGGGAAGACTGTTTAGCGACCGTGCCAGAGCTTTATTCAGATTGGTTAAGGCGCATTCAAAAAGAAAATGAAAAAAACCAAGGGGGGCAAGATCGTATTAAAAGTATAGTTGTAAAGTTAAAGTTCTTTGATTTTAAAGCGACAACTCACGAAGAAGTTATTCACCACTTTCCTACCGAAGAAGATTTCCAGAGATTGTTACAAAATGCCTGGTTACGCAGAGCCAGTGCAGTCCGCTTAATTGGGTTGGGTGTGCATTTAGGAGAGCGTACGCAGGCTAAAGTGAAGCCCGAACGCGCTCAGTTGAAGTTTGCTATTTAGAATAAATAACACCTTGTGCGCGTGGGGTTGCTAGTTCTTGACGTGTGCCAGTTAAATTTAAATTTTGTAATGATGCAAATGTATCCGCTCTTTGTGCGCCTTCTTCTGAATTCCAAGCGTTGAATTGATCAACAAGTCGGTCAAGGTTTTCTAAAATAACTTTTGATGATCCTTAATTTTTTTGAATTATTTTTTAAGACTGTGTGCAGTTTGCAGTACTCTTCGCGAAAGGATTTGCTTTGGTCGCTTCGACAGAGTTGCAATCTAAAACAGATGCATTTTGTAAAAACACCAGAATAGTTAACGGCAAAAAGAGCTTAAATGTTTTCATCATACTAAAAATTAGTGCAATGGAAATGCCAGGGATTGTTTCATAAGGAAACAAAAAATAATTAGATCAATTCAGTTTACTAACGTTTCCACTTTAAAACAAAAATTACAAAAATTCCTGCGATAAGTCCCCAAAATGCAGATCCAATTCCAAATAATGTGAAACCTGATGCTGTCGCAACAAAAGTTATAAAGGCAGCTTCGCGTTCTGAATCATGTTGTAAAGCGGTAGCAATGCTTTGGCTGATTGTGCCAAATAGGGCTAAGCCGGTAATAGTTAAAATAAGTTCTTTTGGGAGCGATGAAAATAAACTGGTTACAGAGCTAGAAAAAATTCCAATCGCAATATAAAATAAACCAGAAGCAATTGCAGCTGTATAACGTCTATCTTTATCAAGATGGGCTTCTGGTCCCATGCAAATCGCGGCAGTAATCGCAGACAGATTTAAAGCAAAACCACCAAAGGGTGCCGTTATAAAGTTGGCAATTCCTGACCAGGTAATTAATTTTGAAATGGGCACATCGGTAAAGCCAAAGGCTTTTAATATTGCAGAGCCGGTCATATTTTGTGAGGTCATAGTGACAATATATAAAGGTAAACCAATTCCAAGCAGTGCGGAAAAAGAAAAAGTAGGGGTCGTTAAGTGGGGATAAGCAAAGCCAGTACTTAAGGTTTCGAAATGGATTAAATTTTGAAACCAGGCAATCAAGCTGCCGATAACTAAAGAAAAGATAACAGAATATCTTGGATAAAAACGTCGACTTACTAAAAAAGTAAGCAGCATCATAAAAGCTAAAAAGAATTGTGATGTCATGGAAGTGAAAACACCTAATCCAAATCGCAACAGGATTCCGCCCAGCATTGCTGAGGCCAATGAAACAGGAATGTGTTTTATAATTTTCTCAAGTGAGCCGGTAATGCCGGTTAGAATAATTAAAAATGCTGAAAATAAAAAAGCTCCCACAGCATCTGATAAGGGTACGCCCGGAAGACTTGTGATTAATAGTGCTGCACCTGCTGTAGACCATGCAAACAATATAGGAGCTTTATAACGTAATGATAAAGTGATGGTTAATAATCCCATCGCTACACACAAGATACCAAGCCAAGAACTGGCTTGTAATGAATTTGTGCCGGCCGCAAGAGCTGCCTGAAAAACCAAAATTGCAGAGCTAGAATAACCAACTAAATCCGCAATTAGTCCTGCAGTGATTGTTGAAAGGGAGAAATCTTTTAACATATTTCTATTTTTCATAGCGATGAATAGTTATCTGAAGTTAATCCTAACAAAAGTCTTGGTGCGATATTATTCGGTTTTAGTTGAAACTCTATTTTTGTCCTTGTAGCTTTTTAATAACGGTTTCCCAAGTATAAGCTGATAATAAGGTTCAGCGTTTTCTACCAGCCCCCTTAATAGGGCTGACTACAAGGAGTTTTATGAAGAATGCAGTGATGTTTCTAGTACTTTCGTTAGCGTATTCGTTGGCTTTTTCTTTACAGCCACCTCAACAAAGTAATTATTACGGAAAAGATTTTTATAACACCGTAGTCACGCACGCTAAAGATGTAGAGCTAAAAACAGCGCTTAAATTGATTTTAAAATCGGGTCATATGAAGACTGTTGTTGGCGATGAAATGACAGATACTTGCCTTGGTAAAAAAGATTGCTACACGCAAAATGTTTTAGGTTACGATGGTGCTCGTAAATTTTTATTTGGAAATTTCTATTTAGTAAAATCTGCGGACAGTGTTTTTGGAATTAAAGAAAAATATTGCGACCGAATTTATCAAGGTGCTGATTTTCAAAAAGGCAATGGCCCTGGAGTTGGAATAGTGCCGGATGCAGCAGTTATTAATACAGAGCACACTTGGCCGCAGTCAAAATTCACAGGTAAGTACAATACTGAAATGCAAAAGTCGGACCTACATCATTTATTTCCAACAGATTCAAAAATGAATTCACTGCGTGGAAATTTCACATTCGGAGAAGTTGTTGGTACGCCACGCCCCGCAAAATGTGAGGCTTCACGCTTTGGTCAAGCCTCAAATAGTAAAGCAAATGTATTTGAGCCACCTGCGGATCATAAGGGGCATGTAGCGCGCGCATTATTTTATTTTTCAATCCGTTATGACTTACCAATTTCTCAGCCTGAAGAAGAGATTCTAAAAAAATGGGATCAAGAACACCCAATTGATGAAGAAGAAATTTTGCGTAATGAAGCAATTTATAAAGTTCAAGGAAATCGAAATCCATTTATTGATTATCCAGAGTTGGTAAAAAATATCTCTGATTTTTAATTAAGTTTTTTAGTTATATGAGGGCGTAAAATTATTTTTTAAAAAACCCAATTGTTTTCAGTTGGGTTTTTTTATGTCTTATCTGCGAATAAATCTAATAACTTTAGCGGCTAGAATAATTAGAGCCAGCCCCAAGTGGGAAACAATATTTTTCAATTCCGCCTGTAAACCTATAAATTTATTGTTCACAAATAATTACTAAGTAATAATTTTACTAAATTGATAAATATGTATACACTTGTTTTTACTACGTAAAACAACTATAAAACAATAAAGTGTTCACAATAATTATTTGCTATTTATAATATTTGGTAAGTTTGCTATTCTTTAAGTACGCAATTAGATGCTTTACTGATCGTTAGATTAGTTTAGTTTTTTAACAAGAGTGCCGTCTTACAGTCCTTTTTGCGGATGGTATTCAAAAATTTAGAGGTAATGTATGAAACGTAATTTTATTCAAAATGGGTTGATTAGTTTGGTAACATTAAGTCAGGTGTTTGGTTGTGCTAAAAGCGCACAGTCATCAAGTGTTGTAACATCCGGGTTTGCAATGTCAGGGTCTTCAAAAACAGCTACAGTGGCTCAGTATAGTAATAAAAATTTATTTTCTATTTTGTTGCCAAGAGCAAATGCCCTAGTGCCCACGTCAATGGTTGATTCGGCTGGTTCGGCAATTACTTTGTCATCTGCTTGGGTATCAATAAAAGAGGTTGAATTTGAAACTAGCGAGATTAAGGGAGTTTCTGAATCAGCAGGTGCTGAAGTATCATTTCATGGACCATACTTTGTAGATTTGTTATCTAATACACCACTGACCTTAGATACTCAAATAATTCCACAGGCTCTTTATCGCCGAATCAAAATTCAATTGCATGCTTCAGGTGGAACGCTTCCTTCTGGCGCACCAGCGCAGCTTTCTTCAAATAGTATCGTTATGGTAGGAATTGTAGCTTCAAAGAATTTTGAGTTTCGTCTAAATGATAGTACTGAAATGAATATAGGCGGAGCTAAATCTGTTATGCCCGCAGATGGTGGGCGAATTTTAGTTGAAATTAACTTTGCAGATATTTTTAAACAAATTGATATGTCAACCGTCACGAATAATGAAATTATCTCGGCCTCAAATCGTCACACAACTACGTGTCTGTCGATTGATGCAAGTGCGAATGATGTGTATACTTGCGTAAGAAAAGCAATCGAGAAGCGCGGAAATTTTGGAGAAGACCGTGATAATGACGGTGTCCTTAGCAGTGGTGAAGATTCGGTGAAATAAAGAAATCGAAAAATTAATCAAGTAATAAGATATGGGCTTATTTAAATTAAGCCCAAGGAATTTGAATGAAGAACAAAAGACCTAACGTTTACAATTATAAAGAGTTTACGATCTTTCTAAAAGATGCGTTAGGTTTTTATCAAAAAAAAGAAAATCTTTCCTTGCGTGATCTTGGCAAAAAATTAAATACGCAGGTTAGTATGCTTTCAATGGTATTAAATAAGAAAAGAATTCCGAGTGAAGCTTTGTTAAAAAAAATATACAATTTTTTAGATTTAAGTGAAGTTGAAGTTAAATCAGTAAATCAGTTAAAAACAATTTATAAATCTAAGGAAATTGAAATCCAAAAAAGTTCTCTTGAAAGCTTGAATAAAAAGAAAGACTTTCGGAACGCACATCGAGAGGAATATGAATTTTCTCAATATTTATCGAAATGGTACTATGTAGCAATTAAAGAATTAACAGTGCTTAGCGACTTCGTAGAGGATGCGGGGTGGATTCAAAATAAGTTATCTTTTTCGGTCACTAAAACTGAAATTAGAAAAGCGATTAAGTTCTTGAAAAAAACTGAAATCATTGTTTTGGAAAATGGAAAGCTAATTTCTTCGCATAAACAAATGAATTGTGAAGATGGAATATTTCGAATTTCTTTAGGTGGCTTTCATAAGCAAATTTTAAATCTTATCTCCAAAGCAATAGATGTGATACCACGCGAACAAAGGCTTATTCTAGGTTATACCTTATCTTTGTCAGAAAAGAACAAAGTTCTCGCTGATGAAATTTTAAAAGAGGCGTTTGATAAAATCAAGAATCTTGATTTGCAGTTGGGGCTGGCGGATTCCAACTCTGACAAAACTACTAAAGTGTATCATGTGGAATTAGCTTCGATACCTCTTAGCTCTTCAGGAGAAAAAAATGGGAAAAAGTAATGCATTCTTAATTTTATTTTTAGCGATCGGACTTTGTTTTTTTTCGTGTAGTAAAAATAATGGAACCTCTACGGGAAACCCTTTAGTAAGTTTAAATATGACAGGATCATCTCAAACAGCAATCGCTTCAAGTAACAAAATAAGAAAGACTATTTGGAATTGGTTTATTGAAACAGCCAGCGCGTTTTCTCCTCCAGCTTCTGTTTTGGATAGTACGAATCTAAATGTTTCGTTAAATGAATTTTGGATTAGCATTTCTGAAATTGAATTGAAATATGATCAAACTGCTCAGTCCGGAGAAGTTGATGGGGATAGTGTCGAATTTGCAGGACCATACAGCGTTAATTTATTTTCAAATTCTCCAATTGTGATAGCTACTGGATATTTGCCGCAAAATTTGATTCGCAGGATTAAGTATAAAACTAAAAATATTTCTGCTTTAAGTTCTGGCGAACCATCGGGAATGATTAATTTTAATTTATATTTATCAGGTTCAGTAAATGGAAATAACTTTGTTTTTAAGTCGGGTGAACAGCTTGTAATAGAAACAGCGGGCCCTAATTTAGTGACTTTAAATAGTGGTGATCATTTACTTTTGCAAATTCAAACAGCTGATCTAATTCGAAAAATTAATTTATCAACTGTAACAAATAATTCTATTATTAGCGAAGGGAATCGATTACCAATTGCGAACCCCTGCCCATTGATTGATTCTTCTGCTGTTGATGTATATACATGTTTTATTAAGGGGCTGGCGAAGCAAACAAAAGTTGGCAAGGATAATGGTGATAATTCTTTTGGTGCAGGTGATGAAACAATAAATTAGTAAATCATATCCTATGAAGTATGAGCTTCGAACTTTTATATATAGATATATATATCGGCTTAAAGTATTAATAGTGATTGCAATGAATGACACTGTCTAATAGATCGACAGTGTAAACGACTCTGAATCAATGCAGGGGGTTGTTCCTCCGGCATCAAATTCGCAAATTATAACAGGATGAGACTAAAATATTCAGTTGTTGTTTGTTGTTATTTATTACTATGCAGTCTCATCTCCCGTGCGGCTTCAATTAAAGAATGGATACCTGGGCGTCCCACGGTGTGCACAGTTACAATTAATTCCAATCATGAAAGCCAAGCCTTTGAGCGCTCGCTAAAGCCGCAGGGCTTTCAATTTATTGAATTGACTGAAGCAACTCAAGTTCAGGGACCTCCGGCGACAAATGCAGATTGGTTTTCAAAATCGTGCAAGTCAGGAATTCGGTGTGATGTTTTAATTATCTCGGGTCATTTTGGGGGATCGTTTTTTACAGATGATCCACTGAAACCGCCGTTGCGTTTGCCTTTATCTGAATTAACTCAGCATTCGTGCCAGCAAGATTGTTCGGGTATATTAGATCATCCTAAGGAAGTATTTTTATTTGGATGCAATACATTAGCTGGAAAAGAAAAAGATAGTCGAACGATGTCTGAATATATTCGTGTTTTAACGAATGATGGATTTTCAATAAATACGGCAACTCAAGTTGCGGCCGCACGCTACAGTCCTTTTGGTGGTTTGATGGGTGGCCGAATGGTTAAAGCATTTAATCAAGTTCCTATTATTTATGGCTTTAATAGCAAAGGACCACTTGGAGCAGTCATTCAAAAAGATCTAGAAGGTTATCTTAAAGCAATTCCTAATTATAAAAATCATTTATCTGCGTTAAACCAAGTTCGTTCTAATGTTTCAGTAGAAGCTATGCAAAAGAAAGCTTTATTAGCAGGTTCTTGGACGAAGTGGATTACAGCCAAATCGAAAGTCTACGCTTTCGGAGCAGCACTCCAGACGCGGGCTGAATGCTCTTTATATGCTAAAGAATCAACTAACGATAAAAAAATGCTAGTCATTAGTGACTTGTTAAATTCAGATCGCCGGTGGGAATATATTTTTGAAATCGAACAAACACTAGAGTTGTTAGAGTATCAAAGTAGTCAGGGCGAAGCGCGCCGTTTATGGACAGAGCTACGCAACAGAGAAGATATCAAAAATGATTTCCTATCAAAATTACCTTATTTAGATTCAACTATTTTAATTAAAAACTCTTTGCTTAAACTTGCACTTAAAATTGGTTGGATTGATAACAAAGAATTTGATCAACAAATAAATCAAACATTAAATTTTTTGCTTTCAAGTCCCTTAAGTCTTGATGATGCAGATCAAATTTGTAGCTCTGGCCTGCAACGAGAAATTTTGCCAGAGTGGCTACGCCAAGAGGGTATTGCAACATTGAAAGCCTTAAGTTGCCTTCAACCAAAATCAGAGAAAGTTCGTCTCCAGCTAGCCCAGAAATTAGTGACCGCACTTGCTTCAGAATCAGCAATGACTCGTTTAGCTGCCCAAGCTGGTTTGATGGGATTAAAACCCCAAGATGATCAGGTGCAAGGTGCCTTAGCGGCTTTGATTCTAGACCCAAGGGATGCGGTTGCAGGCAGTGCTGCATTGACGTCAAGTCAGCTATTCATTAAAAATAAAAAAATAACTGATTCGCTTGTTTATAGTTTACGTCACAGCGGAATCGAAACGCGTCGTATGTCGGCAATGGCTTTAAAATTATTAAATATTAAGTTAAATGATCAACAAATTAATTCCATACTAGAAGGTCTTGAAGATGTTGATACTATGGTTCGAGTTCAGACTTGTAATATTCTTAAAGAAAGTCAGTCACAAAATGCTAAAGTGCATGAGTCTTTAAAAAGAAGACTATCTGATACTGATCGCATGGTCCGCAGTTCGGCCATAGATGCATTAGGAAGTTTATTTGTTCACGATAACCAGACAATTCAAGAATTAAGTAAGGCGCTGGAAGACTCCGAATTAATTGTTCGAATGTCTGCAGAAGATGCTTTGATTCGTTTCAATGTATCCGACAAATCGATTCGCCAAAAGTTAGAAAAAATTCAACAAATACGATCAAATCAAATAAAAGGTGAAGCTGAATTAAGGCTTCGCTAATAAGTCCGCTAATCCAGAATAGAAACGAATTTGTTCATTCCGGATGTAGCCTGTGTTGCGTATTCCTAAAAGGATAAATGAACTGCTATCTAGAATCTGTTCCCAATGTTCAAGAGCAATAAAATATTTTTTGGCAAGAAATTGGCTTGCCGTTTTTTCTTCCGTTGTTTTAATATTTCCTAGTCCAATTGCAGAAGAAAATGCCACGATTCCGTCTGAATCTTTAGTTATAAAATGGCTAGTTACTAAAAGTGGAGCTGATAAATTTCTTGCATTGGTAATATCTATGGATTCGCTTTGATAACCGCCAAAAGCAGTGATCTTAGTATTGGGGCTAACTCGAATAGTTGCTAAAAAATTCTTAGCTCCCTCTGGAGTCAGTTCTTTTAAACTTTCTAAGTGGGCTAAATCAGTAATGGCTCTAAATAAAGTACAATCTGCTAACCATGTTTCAATAAATTCAACACCTAAATAAGGGGTGCTGACTGTATAAATATTTTTAATAGAAAAATGCTGACGATTCGCAACCCACATTGAATAAAAACCACCAGCACTATGAGCAACAAGATTGAAATCAACAGCATGCTTTTCGTTAAGCTCTACCGCTTTTAAAAATGCTTCAAGTCGTGTTCCATTGTCTTCAATCGTACCAATGGGATTGAAATTATTTACTACATAAACCTTAAAGCCTTTGTTCTTAAATGAATTCACAATGTCTTGAGAAAAGTATTCTGGATTAAGTGAATTAAAAAATCCAGGAACTAGGACAACGATTTCCGCGGCGCTAGCAAATAAACTTGAAAGAATTAAACTTAAAGTAATAAAAAATAATTTCATAAATAGTTCCCCTTGTTCTAAAAAAATTATTTAGCCATTAATAAATCAGTATATGTTGTGTAATAAGGTCGAACGACAGCTTGAATTTTTCTTGATTTCAAGCCGGGTAAATTGACAGAGAAATCTAAATTAATTCCGTGTTCTAGATCTTTATAATTATATAAAGATCCTGTTTCAGGAACAATTAATCCAGTCATAGCAATACGTAACTGGTCTTGATTGCTGTAATGGGTGACCTTGTTAATTATAAGACTTCCAAGTTCATCTGGACGGGCCAATAGAATTCCATATGTTGTATTGTAGGCATTATTAACAAGGTGAGTATCTTCTTCCGCAAAATCAACTTTGATAAATTTAAAAAGATTTTGGTGATTGATGCCTTTTAGATCGTATCCTTTAGGAACTCGTAAATTAAGTTCAAGCATGAAACCGTGCAATTCAGATCTCAAAGCCGTTTGATCATCCATGTCATGGTTGGCTGAGTTCTTAAATAAAGGGTCAATAATTAACCTAGCTTGCTCTTGATTGCATGTAGATGCTGGGCTGTCGCAATCAGCAAGTTCACGTAAAATATGTTTGTAAGCGGGGTGCTTGCAAGTTCCGGCTTGAGTATTTTCACAATCTTTTTTGTAAACTAGCACAACGTCATCAGCCATTCCTTTAAAGCTTAAGCCTCCTTTGCCAAAAAAATCAGAAGCCCTTTCATACATGCTTGCTGGCACAAGTGTGGCATGTAATCCTTCGGCTAAAATAAATTCTTGCTGAGCTTCTGGAATTGAATAACGAAATTGTGAAGATAAAGTTTGTGCTCCAGCGGCATAGTCTGAAGTATTTTCGACACCATAAATAAAACGAGCATTGGCAGCAGGAGTAATTACAGAATTGTCTGTTTCACGACGAGTGTAACCAAAAGTGTACTTACCAAATATATCAACTTGAATATTTTTAAATATTTGATTTTGAAACGATTGGCATCCTGCTTGTACAGCGGTGACATCTAATTCAAAGCAATTTACTAATGAAGATAAACTTATCCATTTTGTCTTATTTGGAACGGCCATATTGCTTAATCGATTTTCAAAGATCTCGTCACTTGTTAAAGATAAATTTGTAAGCTCGCCAAAGCTGATTAAAGCTTTGGGTAAGATTTTATTATTGTAGTCTGTTCCAAAATCTTTGAACTGATTTTTGATTTCATTTTTAACCAATTCTAAGCCTTTAGCTAAAAGTGCGTTGTCTGGCGTTTTTTGACCAAATAGATTGTCTAAATTTGTTCCTAACGAAGCTTCTTTTGAACCCCAGTAGGCGGCTCCTAAACTGAAAAAATTCACAACATGTTCTGGGTATTTTTTATGAGTTAGATCTTTCAATGAATCAAAATACCAAGTCATTCCGATTTGGCCGCCCATTGAATATGCTAAGATAGAAATTTTATCTTCTGGATTAAGCTCTTTGATTTTAGCATCTAATTGTTTGTTAATGTCAGCGGCTGAAGCATGGGCATTAAAATTGGCAGTTCCTTTAGGATAGACCATGTTGATGCTGATCACTTCAAAGCTGGGATCAATTTTTTCTAAATGTTTTTTAATTAGTTCATGAAAATCACCGAAAGAAACTTCATTCCCACGAACGCCATGTAAAGTCATAATGTAATGTTTGTGTTGAGCAACAGAAGCTGGATTTCTTTTGAATAGGCTAGAACATCCGATTGTCAGCAACAGCGTGCACGACAATGATATGAGTAATAATTTCATAGACCCCTCCGTAGGATTTAATAATGAATATATTCAAGCATTTGGGATTTACTTTGGCGAGTACGAAAGAACACACTCGAATAAATACTCTAGATAAGACGCAAAACGTTGAAAGTTCGGTCAGTGGTCAAAACTAAATATTTTTCACTATATGCAATTAAATGTGTTTGACATATTGCGACATTGGTTGAAATGGGGTATAAGATCTGAGTTTCGATATTAACCGGGGGAAATTTTATGTCTGATATACAGTCTATGGCTGATGCCAATCGCATTCTCAATCAAGACAAATTAGAACAAAAGGGCTTAGAAGTAAGCACAGAAAAGAAAAAATTAGATCGTTCACGTACTGAAGATTTAGATGATTCTGATGACGATGGCGACTTGAATGAAACAGGTTTAACCAAAGAAGAAATTGAAGCTGCTGAGATTCAAGAAGCTATGCAAGCCAATCCAAGTGCATTCAGTGAAGAAGAAGAAGAGTTTAACTTTGATGCTGTGGAAAATATTTTAGATTTACCAGACACAGAGTTTCCTCGTTTTACTTTAGCTAAAAATAAGGCCCGCTTTTTACGTATGGTGTCTTGGTACCGTCAAAAGGAAGAATGGATTGAAGTTGCTCCTGTTAGCGGAGTTGCAAAATTATTTAAGCAGCAGTCTAAAGAGCTTGAAGGCATTCGTTCAAGCAAGCTTGATTACGAAATGGAATTAGAAACTGGAACATTAACTCCATCACAAAGATCTTACCGTCGTGATGAATTAAAAATGTGCCGTGTTCAAGAAAAAATGGCAGTTCATTTGATTTCAAAACTTCAAGTTAAAATTAAATCTGGCCGTAGATAATCTAAATTTGCAAATAACTAATAAAAAAGCGCATACTAACCCTATGCGCTTTTTTATTTTTTCTTTGATCATGTTAATTAATTTTTTTATTTTTTCAGCACATGGTTCTGATTTAACAGAAAAACATTTTGATCCATTTCTAGCGCGCGCGTTTGATCGCACTTCTTTTTTCTTATATGCGACAGGGACAGCATCTGTTTTGTTAACTAAACCTTCTGATGATCGCATTCGTGAACAATGGGTTTCGCATCAGCAAATGTCAGAAAAGCAATCTCATGTGGGTGATCTTTTGGGTTCTGGATTAGCCGGAATTTTTTTAGTGGGTGGACAGGCTTTGTGGGATGAGGATCAAGATCATTATCAATCTCATGCAAGAGCATTAATATACACAACAGTTTCAACCTATACATTAAAGACCGTTTTCGGTAGGCAGCGGCCGGGTAATAGCGATAGCCATCAATCATTTCCGTCAGGGCACACTTCAACAGCCTTTGCGACGGCAACAAGTTTAACCTATGCCTATGGTTGGAAAGCGGCACTCGTTGCTTACCCTGTAGCAGCATTTGTGGGACTGTCGCGATTAGCTGATGATGCGCACTGGGCCAGTGATCTTGTCGGCGGAGCCTTCTTGGGTTTCATAATGGCAAGAGCTAGTAATTATGAATGGTCCGATTCAGAGAATAAAATTTTAAATTCTAATACTCAGTTTATTCTAAATCCGATAATCCATGGTGATGAGTTGGGAATGACAGTCACATATATTTATTGAATCATTCTGGACCAATAGCCAATGAAAGTGATTCTTTTTTTCTAATGTGCATTAAACGGGCTTAAAAGTGTCTTATAGCGAGACGAAAGTAAATTTTTTTTGGTTTAATTAAAAAAAATAATTATTTTTAGCAAACACCCTAAACTTTTTTTATTTCAATCCGATACATTCATTGTGAGTCGATGACTTAGCAAAACTAGTTTAACTTTAGGGGAGGCCTTATGGCTCGTTCATTTGTATATATCGTTAGTGAAAATCCAGAAATCGTTGAAAAAATTAAAAAATCAAATGAGGGCGAAGACGTAAGTTTCTACACTTATTCTGGTCATCAATGGCGCGAAGGATTAGATAATCCATTTTTTCGATCACAGTTAGTTAATGGCGTTCCAGCTTTATCAAGCGGAACAAGCCCACTAACAACTCCAGATCATTCGCATGGACCAAGCAATGTAGTTTCGTTTCCTGGTCAGCCTGAAAATAAAGTTCAAAAAATGGAAGATCTTGAAGCAAAAGCTATCGAGATGGCTATTAATCAATACAAAGGAAACTTAACTGAAGCGGCTAAAGCTTTGGGTATTGGTCGAGCTACTTTATACAGAAAAGTAAAACAGTATCAAATCGATCCAGCACAGGCGCGTCGTCGTAAAGTTGCCGCTTAGTTTTTAAACTAGTTTTGAAATTAAAATAAAAATTCATCGAGGCGCCTAGACAAAAATCTAGATGCCTCGTTTTTTTTGTGAAAAGCAGATACAATAAATTATGAAGCAAAAAACAATTACAGTATTATCTATGGCCTTTGTTATTCTGGCATCCGTGCTAGTGAACGAACTTGTATTAAAAGCAACGACAACAGATAAAGAGCGTGATATTGCAAGTTTCGGTGAACGATTTGAACCCAATCAAATAAAGTGGGAACAAGAGCTAGCAAATACAATTTCTAAAGATACTGAAGCTAAAACAATTTTAGCCTTAAAACCAAATTCAAAAGATAAATTTTTATTTGAAATTCTTGAGGGCCGTTACGAAGCACAAGTTCAATCTGGAAAAATACGTAAAATATCGCTAATGCCTAATCAGGCGCCATTAGAAATTAAAACGACTGACTTTATGAAAGAATATGCAGCCGTTTCAAAAGATTTTGATTTTTATGAAATGAGTCAATCCTCTCCAAAGGCGGATTCTGTTAATTTGAAAAAAAAATCCGGAGAAGTTGTTGGAAATCTTGTGATCAACCGCGATGACAAAGGTCGAGTACTTTCTGTTGAAGTTCAGTAAAATTACGTAAAAAATTATAATTAATAATCAAAGAAACGCTGCTGTAAGCCGATAAGTGATTATGGTTTACATCGATATTTCAGCTGCTAAAATTGATAATAATTCAAACTTACACCAGAGTTTTTATAAAGCATCTGTCATTGATAGATGCTTTTCATTTTTAATTGATTATTTAATTCTGTCACCAGTTATTAGTTTCGTTTTATTGGTGCTTTTCCAAACAGAAATTGTAATGTGGAAAAGTGGAGGAAGTGCTTCTCTTAGTCGGTATGAAAACTTACCGATTCTGATACTGCTTGGTTTTAGTTACATAGTGCTTTTTAGTTTAATACAAAGTTTTTTTATCTATTTTTTTCAAGCAACTCCAGGGCAGCATTTCTTAAAGTTGCAAACCCAGGTAGATAAAAGTTCTGGGTTGGTTTTTTTTAGAATAATGTTAAGACAAGTTAGCTTTTGGTTTTCCTGCTTTTTCTTGGGTTTACCATGGCTTGCGATATTAGCTCATCCACAACAAAAAACATTTTATGATCGATTGTCAGAAGCTGCGGTAGTTTCTTTAAAAGCAAATCAGTACTATTATTCTTTTGAGGTAGAAACTAAATATTGGCGTTCGCTACTTGCTACATTAGTATTGTTTGTTTCTTTTTTGCTTTCAGCATCCATATGGTTGCAACATGGAAAAATAAAAAATTCTGCGTATACCTTTAATCAACTTAATAAAGAAAGACATTTTTGCAGCGAACTAAAGTCAGTTGAATTAAGTGAAAGATTGCAAACAGCTATTGCACTAAATCTGGTTGGCCAATTGTCAGATGCGTGTGTAGATAAAGAAGCCGACTTTGCATTGTGGACAATGCATAATGATGAGCTTAAAAGTTTAGCGTACTATGCTAAATCTTTAACATCAGACGACATTCGGCAAGAACAAAAATATTTGCAGCAGGCCTGTGATTTTAAAGGGGCTTCTTTTTTTGGTTGTACTGTTGCAAATGCTTTTAGGACTAATGATTTAGCAACGTTTTATAAAACACTTAGAAAAACAGAAAAAAAAAGAAACTTTTTATCTAGCGTTTTACAATATGAACTTGGAAATGTATTAAATCAAACAGAGCATTATCAAGAAAATTTCAAAGGCATGAAAAAGTTTGATTCATTGGTAGTAGTTAAAAAGTATTTAATCAGTGAAGTCTTAGGACGTTCGCAGATTAAATCAGAATTTAAGCAAACGCGAAGACCAGCTGGGTTAGAAATTAAAAACAATGCAAATGAAGATGGCGATTTTGAATATGCACAAAAGTTGATTGAAGATTTATAACTTTTAATTGGTGGATGTTCAACTAAGGCGGGGCTAAATGCTATTTCCAGGATCTCTGAAAAAAGCTGACATTAAACCACAAATGAACTTAGCCTATGCTGTTGTTGCAATTAATATTTTTGTTTATATTTTTTCGAATTTATTCTTTAGTTCTTGGCCTTCAGTGAATAGTATAGAACAGCTACAAGATAAAAATTTTGATGTTACAATCTCGGAAATGTATCAACAAACTCTTGATCCTATAGAAAAAAAACGCTTAGAAAATTTATCCAATGAGCAAATTGGCAGCCAAGCAATACAAGACCATAGGTTTTGGGCGCGAATTAATACATTCCCATTTTCAGGTGACCGCGTACAGATTGAATCGATGAAGAATTTGGTTACAAAAGTTAAAAACGAATATTTTAATTCTGTCCAATATCAATATGGATTAAGCCCAACTCAAACATCACCTTGGGCCTGGGTGACATATCAATTTACTCATTACTCGTTCTTTCACTTGTTTGGTAATTTGATTTTTATTTTTTTTATAATTTCATTTTTAGAAAAATCAATAAGTGCGTTTTGGATTGGTGCAGTTTATATATTAGGTGGGATTTCTGGCGGTGTTGGATTTTTGTTATTTAGTGGCTTAAATAATGATGGAAATTTATCAATGATTGGGGCTAGTGGCTCACTATGTGCATTAATGGCTTTTTTGGTTATTGTTAAGAAAAATGAAACTATGCCATGGATTTATTTCTTCGCTCCTGTTCCTAAAGGTTATGGAGAAATTTATTTACCAGTATTTTTAATTTTCCCAATTTATTTAATAGCGGATTTTACAGCCGTACTATTTGAGCCGAGTGGTGTGTCGTCCTCGGTGGCTCATTCGGCCCATATTGGTGGTACAATTATGGGCCTACTTTTGGGCGGATACTACTTAGTTCAAAGATTCCTCGGGAGCAAAACCACGTCGCATGGTGTTCTCGGTGATGACGATGGGCTCGACAAATTGTTTTAAATAATCAGGACCACCAGTTTTTGACCCGATGCCGGACATTTTATAACCACCAAACGGATGACGATCAACCATTGCGCCTGTAATGCCGCGGTTAATATACATGTTGCCGACTTCTAATTCGTTTTTAATTTTTTGAATATTTGCTGGAGACCTAGAAAATACACCGCCAGTTAAAGCGTACTCTGTTGAGTTTGCAAATTGAATAGCTTCATCTAAGTTTTTAGCTTTGATAACAGCTATTAATGGACCAAAAAATTCAGTTTGTGCAACATGGTCGTCAAATTTTACATCACCAAAAATAGTTGCAGGGACATAAAAACCATTTGTCGGAGCTTCGCCTTTGAAAATCAATGTGTGCTTGCCTGAATATTCATTTATAACTTGAAGTAAGCGTTGTTGTGCTTCTTCGTCAACAACTGGGCCAAAATAAGATTTAGGATTTTCTGCAGATAAAATATCAATAGAAGCTGCGGCTTCTTTTAAGCGTTCAACAAATTTATCATAAACTTCAGCTAGCACAATGACTCTTGAAGCGGCCGAGCATTTTTGTCCTGAAAATCCAAATGAAGAATATAAGACACCATCAACAGCTTCATCTAAATCTGCATCGGTATCTACGATAATAGCGTTTTTTCCACCCATCTCGATAATGCATCTTTTTACATGCTGTTGACCTGGGTGAACGACAGCCGCATTTTTTGCAATTAATAATCCAACGGCTTTTGATCCCGTAAAGGCGATTGTTGTTGTTAATGGGTGCTTTACTAAGTAGTCGCCAACGTCCTCACCGTAGCCAGGAAGAAACTGAACCGCATTTTTTGGCACTCCGGCTTCCATTAAAATGGTCATTAAACCTTCTGCCACCAGCGAACTTTGCTCGGCAGGTTTCATGATGACGGTGTTTCCAGTAACTAGGGCTGCGGCAACTTGGCCAGCTAAAATAGCTAACGGAAAATTCCATGGAGCAATAACTGTAACTACACCGCGCGGTTTGTAAATATACTGACTAATTTCTCCGGGGGCATGGCCAACACGTAAAGGTTTTGCAAGTGATCGCATATGATTCGCATAATAGCGGCAAAAATCAATTGCTTCGGCAACGTCTGCATCAGCTTCGGCCCAGGGCTTACCCACTTCAAGAATTTGTGTTGCCATAAGCTCATATTTTTTTTGAATCATTAAATCGGCAGCGCGATCAATAATTTTGGCACGATCCAATGCACTAGTTTTTCTCCATGATGAAAAAGCACCATGCGCAGCTTGAATAGCCTTTTCAGCCATTTCATTGGTTGCCATTTGAACTCGGGCAACAACTTCTGAAGAATTCGAAGGATTATGTCGGCTATAAACCGTTGTTGAAGTTTGTTTATCAGTTCCAATGATGGGTTGAACTGTTTTTGGCAATTGAGATTTTAATTTATTAAGTGAATGTATTGTTTTTTCACGAACGTCTTTAATTGCAAAATCAAGATAAGGTTCGTTGTGAAATAAATTTTCTTTTTTAATATATTCAGCTTTAGTTGCTGTTAAACCAGATGCTGGATCTTTTAATAATTCTGCGGCCGTTTTTGATTCTGCAAATTTTCCACGTAGCCAAGATTCGTTCGATGTATTTTCTAAAAGGCGTCGAACTAAGTAAGCCATGCCTGGAATCAAATCGCCAACTGGAGCATATTCACGAACGCGGTAACCCATGTCGGACAATGTTTTTTTAATGGGTTCAGCCATTCCGTATAGCATTTGGATTTCGTAAGCATTTTTAGCCAAACCTAATTGTTCAGCTTTGACTAACGCCGCAGCTAAGGTTCGAACGTTATGCGAAGCAAGTGCTGTGCGAATATAACGGTAATTTTCTAACAAAAGGCTAGCACAGCGTTCGTAATTTGCATCACTTTCTGCTTTGATCGAATAAACAGGATTCGACCAGCCCCGTTGATTTGCATCAATTGTTTCCGAATCCCAATAGGCGCCTTTGACTAAGCGAATAGTAAATGGTGTTTCGCGTTTTTTTGCAAATTCGATCATCGCTTTGATATCTGTAAATGAGTCACGTAAATAAGCTTGAATCACGCATCCAAAAAATTTGTAAGATCTAAATTCAGGTTCATTAATAAGTTCTTGAAACACTTCAACAGTCATGTGCTTCACAGCATAGTTTTCCATATCTAAATTAATAAATACGCCAAGCTCCATTCCTTTTCTAAAAATTGGACGCAACCGATCTTTTACTTTTGTTTTAGATTCATCCCAAGCTTTGTCGCTGACTTGCGAATAGAGCGCCGTCATTTTTACAGAGACGTTTACTTTTGGAATAGGGCCATCCGCATCGCTATCTAACAATGCATTTTCGTCCCATTTTTTAGAATCATTAGATAGCCATTCGATCAGTTCTAAATAACGACGTTGATAATCAAGTGCTTCTTTTTCTGAAAGTGTAGCTTCACCTAAGATGTCGACGGTAAATGTTAAATTATTTTTTCTAGCTTTTTTTAATACAGTGATAGCTTCTTCTGCATTTTCACCCGTAATAAACATTTTAGCCATAGACATGACATTTTTTTTGATAGCTCCTGCCATTAAGCTTGGGGCTAATGCTCCAAGTCCTAGTCCAACATTAAATACACTGGGTAGTTCGGACTTTCCACCTTCTGTGAAGTATTCCTTTAAGTGGGTAGCAACATCATCACCTGAATTAAGTGACGGAAGCACATCCACAAAACGAAACATATTCGTTTTAAATTTTTCGTTTTTCATGCTCCAGTCCATAATTGATCCATACCAAAAATCTTTAGAGAATAGTGAAACCTTGGATTGGGATTCCATTTTTTTTAAAATTTCTTCGCCCTTAATTAATATTTTGGATTGAATTTCAGATAGATTTTCAGACATAAACACCCCTTAAAGAAAGCATGTAATTGAAATTTAAATTCGCTGTGGAGTCTGGCTTAAATAGCATCCCAATGGCAAGTCAAAAGAGTGCGGTTTTCAGAGTGAAGTTTGGCATCCAAAATATCGCCAGAATGAATAGGGCCAACGCCTTCGGGAGTGCCAGTTAGAATTATATCATTAGGTAGTAGGTTGAAGTGCTTTTTAACGAATTCCAAAAGCGCTGCAGGCTTAAAAACCATGTCTTCAGCTAAGCCCTGTTGTGCGATGGAATTGTTTATTGATAGATCAAATTTAATGAGATCTAAGTTTTTGAATTCAGCTATTGGAATCCAAGCGCCAATCGGGCATGCATTCTTAAATGATTTAGCAAGAGTCCATGGCTGGCCTAATTTTTTAGCAGATTCTTGATGATCTCGGGCAGTCAAGTCCAAGGCAAGTGTCACCGCAGAGAAGTTTAAATTTTTATCTACTTTAAAAGCCAATTCAATTTCATGATGGATGTCGTTTGACCAAGGGGGAAGTTGAATCATTGGCTCTGAATTTAAGCAGCCACCTGATTTTAAAAAAAAGAGCGGACTCTTTGGAATGGGTGCGTTCATCTCTTTAGCATGGGCTTTATAGTTCCTTCCAACAGCCCAAATATTTTGTGTTATTTGGTTAGAACTCATTTATTTGCCAATCCTTTTTTTATAAAATGCCAAATATTGTTTTTCGCATTAAAATGTATGAATTGAGCAGGTCCCCAATGCGAAAATTGGGACGATGTTAAATCTGTATCCGATGGAATAAGTAGCATAGCTTCTTCTATCCAATCATAGTGTGAGCAAAGATAAATACTTTCATTTTCGGAGGCTGTTGTACTAGCTAAATTAGATAAATAATTAATTAAACTTTCTGCACGTTCACGAAATGCTTTTTGCGTTTCCAAATCAGATCTTAAATTTAATTCTGGTTTAATATTGGCTAAGATTTCAAATTTTTTTGAAAGTGCTTGAAATGTTTGACTTGTTCTAATTTTTTCAGAGGCCCATAGTTTTGAAGGTTTTGGAAGTTTACCATTAAGTACCATTAACGCAATTGCTTCAGACTGTTTAAAACCATCTTCGGTTAAATGCGGATCTTCAAACGGAATCAAACCTTTTTGGCCATGTCGGAATAAAACAATATTCATTTGTCTAAAGGTACCCTAAAAAGTTGAGTCTCGGTAAGTTTTTTGGTAGTTATATGTTATGTCAAAAATTCATAAATTTGTAACAAATGATTTAACAATGCGGGCATCAAGCATAGATGCCACAGATGTCGTTGCTGAAATGCAAAGACTTCATAATTCTTTTCCACTAGCTACAGTGGGTGTTGGTAAAGCAATGATTGGTGCACTTTTAATGGCCAGCCAATTAAAAGATAAGCAAAAAGTGGGTTTATTATTTCGTGGAAATGGTGCTTTAAAAAGCATTTATGCGGAAGCTGATTTTGAAGGAAATGTTCGGGCCTATACGCCTAATCCAGAATATCAACCGCAAAGTTATGAAGCAGGATTAACTTTGTCTGAGGCCTTAGGTCATGGAACGTTATCTGTTTCAAGACATCAGCCTTTTCAAAAGCAGCCCTTTCACGGAACTGTAGCATTAGTGTCTTCAGAAATTGGAGACGATATTGCTCACTATCTGCATCAGTCTCATCAAATTCGTTCTGTTGTGGGGCTTGGGATTTTCTTAGATCAACATGGAAAAGTAGTTAAAGCGGGCGGAGTAATTATCGAAGTTATGCCAGGAGTTGAAGATAGCTTTGTTGATTTATTGCAAAAAAATAATGACACCAAAAAACCCAATATTTCAAAAATTTTACTAGAGGGTGGGCATCCTATAGATTTAGTTAAACCCTATCTGGAGGGAATGGATTTTACTTACTTAGATCATCCACATGAAGCGAAATACTTTTGCCCGTGTTCAAAAGAGCGGGTGATTGCAGCACTAGAAGTTTTAGGTGAAGCGGACTTGCAAGATATGATAGATAAAAAAGAGCAGCCTGAAATTACGTGTCAAATGTGTGGAAAGCCATATCATTTTACAGTTGAAGAAGTGACTGACGTACGCGAAAATATTCGCAAAAATTCTATGCATTAATAAAATTTAGTAAGGGGTAGCTGTAAAGTAGCCTCTTACTAAATTAATTTTTTGATTCGAATTTAGTTTGTTGTATTTGTTTTAGATTTTCTAGCGTTTAATTCTGATTTGCAAATTGCCACTTTTTCTTCATATTCATCGGCACGTTTGTTAAGAACATTTTTATAGCCTTTAAAGCGAACAATACGGTCATTTAAAAACTCTTCATTTACGCCAACTAATTTTTTCTCTTCATCAATGCCAATTTTAAAATCTTCCTCTTTATCTGTGACTCGGTCTATCGGCTCTGTCCAAATTAGTTTTCCGTCTCCGCCATTTTTTGGATCTGACAATTGTAATTTACAATCACGCAGTACTCCATAAAGTCCAAGTGATCCATATTTGCGATTTCCATAAACATGATCTTCAGATTCATAAACATCATATTGAATTTTTCGCAGTTCTTCATTCATTAAGACTTTCTTTTGCACAACAACATTACCATCTTTAACGCCCAATGAAGTTTCACCATTAATGGCTTGAGCATTTTCAACTTTTGTCTCAATTTTTTCTGCTTTATTTTTATTAGTTGCACACGCTGACATTAATCCCACCACTAAAAGCACACCCGACACCATAACAAAGTTATTTTTTAAATTCATAAATCCTCCGAACTCAAAAGGTACCAGGTACCTTTTCCTAATAAAAGGTACCTGGTACCAGAGTGAAGCTTTTTAACACTTCATTTTTGACGCGCGCGCGAGCTGGAGGCCGGGGGTGTTAGCCCCTTCCAGCGAAGGAAGTTTTTAGGTGGGATGGGTTT
The DNA here is from genome assembly GCA_049301055.1 of Pseudobdellovibrio sp. Taxonomy (GTDB): domain Bacteria; phylum Bdellovibrionota; class Bdellovibrionia; order Bdellovibrionales; family Bdellovibrionaceae; genus Pseudobdellovibrio. The sequence goes on from JBAQKN010000045.1 coordinate 75,406, forward strand.
CGCTGTAGGGTACCACGACTGTGGCGAAGCGAAGGTTTGTCTTACAATGAGACATAGCAAATCGCTTGCCAATACTGAATGGTAAGTATTTTCAATAAGATAGATTAACTGGTGCCAGCTTGGAACTTCTTCTGAAAACTGAATGAAATAAATCAGGACAAATTAGCACGGGAGTAATACTAATACTGTCCATTAATCATTCTTTGGCACCCTGTTCGCGAAAATAGTCTTTGCATCATTTTTCGTCTTATTATGAAGCGCTTAAAACGAATATAGGCAAATTTTTATGGTCAAGAAATTGAAAAGATTTAAGTTAGATGAAATGGAAGTATGCAGTCCCCATTATTATTTTATTAAGTGCGATGACTTTTTTGTCATTTCGCAATCCTAAGCGGCAAGAAAAAGACTGTGGCTTTGTGCAAAACGTTTATGGACAAAGAGTTTCATGGAAAACCAAATTTCCTATCCCTTTAGTGATTCATGCCTCAGTTCCGCCCGAATTGCGTCCCGCGATATACCGTGCGGCGAATACTTGGGAATCTCAGATTGGTAGTAAAGTATTTGAAATTTCTGAAGATTCTACAAAAATTAGTGGTGTGCCGTTGCACGATCAAAAAAACGGTATTTACTTTCTTTCAGAATGGGAGTCAGATAGGTCTTTGGAGCAGGGTAGAACGAATGTCTTATGGGCAGGCGATGAAATCCAAGAAGCTGATATTAGAATCAATGGTGCGAACTTTAGTTACTACAATCTGAACCCACAGGAATTTTACCGATCTTTTGGAGTTTCGACAGAGCAAAAAGCAACAGCAGTGGGTTATAGTTTTGAAGCTTTAGTTCTTCACGAGATGGGACACTTTTTAGGTCTTAAGCATCGTGAAAATCTAGGGGAAGACCTAGGCACGGTCATGGCGACACATTTAGCTGCGTTTGTAGATCGAACTCAGTTGTCCGTCAGTGATCAAGGTTCTATACGATGCGAGTATTTAGATACGAAAAATAGATTTAGTTTCTTAAATTAAGAAGCTAAAATTTTGAAAAGGAATGAAAATGAAAACTATAAACACATTGGTTTCTGTTGAAATTGAAAATAGCCAAAATGAAAATAATCTGCATGGGTATGCCGATGTTGTTGTTTATAATGAAATGGCCGAGCATACTTCGGTTCGCATAACTTTATTAGAGCAAATTAGAAATCAAATGAATCAACTTGAAGAAATGTCAGCACGGCGTCAGTTTGTGATGAAAGAGTTGATGTGTTATTTTTCAAAGTAAGTATTGATTAAGCTAATGATTCTTCATTATTGTCGGCGGACTCTAACTTCGGAATAGAAAATCGTATATAATCTCCATCGCGTTCTCGAGTCATGCCAGAGTGATTTACAGGTTTTTCAAATTTAAACTCTTCACGAAATGTTTGAAAATTATTTGAACTTATTTTCTTGGGTCCATCGGCAACTTCGCCAGAGTGCTTTCGTTGCCCAGATATCACAGCTTTGCGATCTTGTATCGAAACACGAATATTGTTTTTTTCATGTTCTGGTGCATAAGCTTCGATGACATATCTATCACTTTTATCATGTAGCGTGCTGCCACGGTCTTGAACTTTATAGAAATCATCGTTTTCTTGTGATTCAGGGCTTTTTGTAGCTTCACTAGCTTGAGCTCTGCGATTGTACCCCCTGAGTTGGGGAACATTGCGTGAATCATCACTTGAAGTCGTGCGAATGTGGTTAACAGCTGCTACGGATTCGTTTTCAATTTCTGAATTTTTTTCTGCATAGTACTGTTTTAAGGTTTTTAGATCTTCTTTTTGCTCAGCCATTAATTGCTGCTTTTTTTGCGCCTGTTGCTGTTGCATTTGACGAAGCTGAACTTGTGGTGCTTTTTTTGGTAAGACTGATTCTGCCATATACTAAGTGTAGCAAAATGAGATTTTTAAGTCTTAAAAATCAGGGATTTACTTTTATTTCTGGGCTTACTGCTGGGGTTTTGTTTTGGTTCGCGGCAGGAGCTACGCAATGGGGTTTAAAATGGTCAGTACTGCCGCGGCAGCGCCAAGTCTGGACGTAGGTAATAGTTTCGCCTTTATTCAATGGGTAGATGTTCGCGTATTGAATAGGATCTAACGTGGATTGGAATTGTCTAATTTGTTTGGTGGCGACCGTTGTAATTTGCAATTTGAAAACGCGATATTCGGCAGTTGCAAATAACGACACAGTTAATGAAATAAATAACATTGAAAATATAAGAAGCCATCTATTCATAATGGCTTCTTATCGGTTGAATGCTTATTGAAATGAAACTGGAATTATTGAGTCATAAAACTTAATTCACTACTTAAACTTCGTCCTAGGTCTGCAGACACACTAATTGCTTGGGCTTTGTAGGTTGTCTGTGGCTGAAGATTTGAAATAACGATCGTATTATTTGTTCTTAAAATATTATCTGAATCAGTTATCGTTACCTGACCAGTAGTCATATTTGTTAATTGAATTTGCGCTGTTGCGGGTATGTCGGTTTGCCAAGTAAAATTAACTTGAGTTAGAACCACTTCGCCAATTGCAAAGTTTGAAATAATTGGATCAGTTCCTTTTACACAAGGATTGTAATCAACCTTTGTCGAGCTAACCATAAAGTTATCAGGAATTAAAACAGACCAGCCTCGAGACAATAAATCTTTAACAGCCTGTTGCGGAGCTGAATTTGCATCAGGGTTGTAAAATAAATTATTTCCTAATTGTCCACACAATGAATCTTTTCCTGCTTCACTTGATTTTCTCCACATTAATACGTTTGCGATATGATAACGTGGACCTTGATAAAAGGTAACTTCTATCGGCACCATTACATTTCTTCGCATCGTAATGGTGTGAGTCGAACAACCCATACGTGTTGGGTGATCGCCATCATTTGCGATTAGTTTATCATCTGCGCTAATGTCTGTTCCTGATTTTAAGGTTAAAGTTGTACCGTCATCTGATAATAATGCTAATTCATATTCACCATCGGGATCATTATCAGAAAGTACTAAATTGGTGGTCATTTTTAAACCAAAATATTCGATTAGTTTTTCGCCGCTATCATTTTTAAGATAGCTTCCACTGGCATTTGCAAATCCCTCAGTAAACATGCGTGTTGGTACATTCATATCACTTAAGAAAATACTTTGATCCGATTTTTGAGCGAATTGCACATAATCAACAGAGCTGTACAAGCGTGGCATAGCAAGGGTGCGATAAAATAATTCGGCTTTAATTCCTTTTTCATAATTCGTTTGCGTTGTCGGACCATCGCCAAAAGGATTACAAATTAATTTATTTGAAGCATATTTATTTACATTCACGCCTAGTTTAGCCTGCGCCAAACCCGAGTTTATTTGGGTTAGGTTTTCGCTAGTTAATGAAACTTTGGATTTGCATCCACTAAATAGTGTAAGTGATAGTGTAAGTGTCGTTGAGGTAAGGGTGATGCTGCGTAATAGTATTTGTTTTCGGGATAACATCAGAACCGCCTTAATTAACTGCGTTAGTAGTTAATTAAACTTTGCATCGAAGTTTATATTTCATCCAGATTTAAATAATTATTTTCAAAATAGTATTCTAATAAATCGACAGTTTTTTACAAGTTTTAGAATGTTTAAAATTATGGAAAAAAGTTCGACACTTAATTGTGAACTTTCGGTAGATTTAGTGAGACTGCTTTTGCTGCGCACGTATATTATTTTCGATAATATAGAAGTAAGCACGAACAATGCGGTGTCTTGATTCGTTGTTTAAATTTTGAATAAAATCTTGTTTCTGAGGTAGTGTCTTTAACTGGATAAGTTGAATCAATTCATTTTGAACTTTAGATAATGATTCAGGATTAAAAAAATCATCTTCATTGTAGGGTTGTTTGAAAACCTCTGAAATTAAGTCATTTTCGAATAATACATGAATACCAAGTTCTGACTGGTTCAGAATTGTCTGCAAGTTTTGTAATTGTGATGGCTCAAGATAAACTTCGACTTTTGACAAACTAACCTCTGGTGTCAGGTTAGCTGTCTGAACCCGTTTTGCAATACTCATAAAGAATTGACTATTTCTGTCAAAATCAACTTGCAACATTCGAGTAAACAATTAGGATACATATTAAGCATTGGAGTGCACCTGTGAATAAAGTTGCTAGCAAATTAAACAAAAAAGTAAAGCCGAAAAAAAACAAGCAAATTAAAATTAAGATGCTTAAACAGGTTAAATCGAAAAGCAAGGCGAAGGTCCACAAGGTGGAACGTAAGCTGCAAGAAAAAGAAATGATTATTATTGATGAAAAACAAGGTTTAATTTTTGATAATGAAAAAACCATGTTTGGTTACTTTTCGGCTCCAATTAAAGAATTCGAAAAAAAATATCAAACTCATTACAGTGAAGCCGATGATTTTAGTTTTGCTGAGCAAGTTGAATTAGAATACTTATTAGAAGATACGCTAGATGATCCAGATGAAATTTGGATTGATGAAAGTTCTTTTGAAGACTTAAAAGTGCATGTACTAGTTAAGGCTGTAGAAGTTTTGGGTAAAGAATTTCATTATGTTGCCGTGGTATACATTAATACGGAAGAAAACTATCCTTCTTTTGTGTTCATTCATTTTCCGACTAAAGATTTAAAAATGGTAGAGCTATTTCGTGAAAATGAAATTGTTTTTCATAGAAAATTAGAAGCAATTCAATTTGCCGCACTTGATGGAGATTCCCTTTTAGAAGGCGATTATTTAGCGATTGGTTTGTTAGAGGCCATGTTAGTTATACGTTCAGAAAAAGATATTGCTCCGGAAAAATTTCCTGACTTCGCAGAACTTCGCGAATCAACTATTGATGCTCCGGATGAGATCTGGAGTAAAGTAGATTCAACAGGGCATGTGTTGGTAACTTTTATTAAAGAATTCCCAGATAATGGTACGCCTGATTTGCATTATATTGTCGTTACGGAAGAAGATGCAGATTCGCAGGTTAATTCGTTATTATTTTCATTTCCATCGAATGATATTTCATTAGTGGATCGTTATCGTCAGGGTGAAAATTTAGAAGCGGAAGAAGTTTCTACGGAATCAAGCCATTAGTACAATTGGCTTGATTCTTAGATTAGAAACAATATTGATCGAAATACTGCTTAAACTGATCGGCATTGTAAGCTACTGGATTTTGGTACAAAGCATGTAGTTGTTGTAAAATTAAAGCTCGTGGAGTCCCGTCTGAATTTAAAGTGTAGTCCGCTGGGTTTGCATAAAATGTTGGAATTAAGCTGTTAATATTTCCTATAACTGCACCCGCAGAGTTGTACGCTACAATTTTAATTGCTTGGAATACAACGCTTGGATCATTTAACTGAATATACAAACCATATTGACCATTTAGCTGATCAGCTGGGTAACTAGTTGTAACAGCTGAATTTGTTTGTCCTGTTGAAAAATCATATGTAGCAAGATTTAAGGGTGATTGGTCTAAAATTGTTTGAGTTCCCGTTACTCTCCATTTGAATATCTTAATCACATTTCCTGATTTCGTAATATTAGCATTTAAAAAATTAAACTTTAATTTGATCCAATCACCGCTGATTTGTCCGCTTTGATCATTTACGATAGCTGTGTTGAATGCAAAATTCGTATCCGTCGATGTATTGCAATAAGCTAGAGGTTTGATCGCATATAAATTAACAGTTGGTGTAGCTGTTTGTGATTTCGTATTTCCACATGCAGTTAAAAAACTTAATGCTGTTAAAACCGATAATACTGTTATTGCTAATCTCATAAATCCCCCTTAAGAGTGATTTGAAAAAGTATGTACAACTATTACTACAGCAATGTGTAGGCCATATTTCAATATGAGATGATTATAGTTAAATGCCAATCTAGTTGCGATGAGTGTGCTATTTTAAGAAGTGAAAAGAGCAATAAATATCAAGTTAAGACAAGTGCTTTGAATGGGTAGGCACCTGTTCTTACTTTTGACGGATCGATGTGAAACAATCTAAAATCGAGCTGAATCTGATATTAAAGCTGACCAAGCTCAACCCATGTAATGCCATCACCGCCACTATCAGCGGTTCCAGCTTTCCATTTTTTTACGTAAACAGAACGTGATAAATAAGTGCGAATCGATTTTTTTAAAACTTCGGTGCCATGACCGTGAATTATTTTAATGCGATCTTCGTTTTGATTAGTTGCTAAATCCAAAGCGCTTTCTAATTCAGAAATAGCTTCTGCAACTGTTTTTCCGCGTAGATCCATAGTTCGATCTTCATCTAAAAAAGTGACTCGGGGCGAACCACTTTTTCTAGCTAAACTTTGGGTCGGGTTGCTGGCCTTAAGAGGCGGCTTAAGTTCAGACCAATTCATTTGCAAACGAATAGATTGAGACAGTACTAACACTTCTCCCTTAGCATTTGGTTTTGATTGAACAATTCCATCTTGATTTAATGAGGGTACAAAAACTTTGCTGCCAGGGGGGAAGCTTGTAGTAAAATCGGCTGCAGATAGAATTTGCGGATTTGAAGTTGAAGAAATAATTGGTTTTGCTTTTACAATTTCCGGAAGATTAAATTTAATTTCTTGAAGCTGGCGATGTTTATTTAATAGATCAGAAGCTTTTACTGTGGCAATGGCATCATCCACTTTCTCTCCTGCTTTTTTTAATGCAAGTGCTAGTTTTTTTTGTTTTTCATTTTCAAACTCAATAAGTTTTGATTCATAGTCGGTTTGAATTTTTTCAGCTGTTTTAATTTGTTTTTTTAAATTTTCTTGAAGTAAATGAATATCTTTTTTTAAATTTTCAAATTCACTTTGTTGATTTTGCTTAGCTTTGGCAGCTGGACTTAAGTTTTCTATGGCCGCAGCTAAAATTTCTGCTGATACGCCAATGCGACGTGCTGTCTGCAGTGCTAAAGAGTCTCCAGCAATACCTGATAAAAATTGATAGGTTGGTTTACCTGTTTTAGCATCATATTCTAGGCTACCGTTTAAGACCGGGCCGGCATCATCCCAGCCTAATTTAAGTGGACTTAAATGTGAAGTGATCACAGCGAATACTTTGTTAGTTGCGTATCGTTCAATAAAAGCACGAGCCAAAGCGCTGCCTTCTTCGGGGTCGGTAGAGCCACAGATTTCATCAATCAGAATTAAATTTTGAAACCCTTTTAAATGAGACGCTTGATCTAAAATCTTTAAGTGTGCGGCAAATGTACTTAAATCTTCATCAACACTTTGGGCATCTCCAATGCCCGTTACGATATTCGTAAAAAATGGCATAATAGATCCAGGATCGCAGCAGATTAATAACCCACAACGGGCCATTTGCGAAGCTAGGCCAATTGATTTTAAAAGAATAGTTTTTCCACCCGCATTTGGTCCTGATAAAATTAAAATACTTTTTTCAGATGATAATGAAACGGTATTAGTAACAGTTTTTTTACCTAAAAGTTTCAGAATAGGGTGCGCTAATTCTTTTAAAAAGATTTGATCCTCACTGAACTGGCACGGTTGAGCCTCTAGGAAACAAGCTAACTGTGCTTTTGAAAATTGCACATCGCAGTTAGATAGAACTTCTTTTGATTTTTCAAAATGAGGATATTGTCCAGACAGGTAATTAGATATTTCGAATAATAATCTTTCTATTTCATCATCAATTTGAACTTCGATTTCGCGCATGCGATTGTTCATTGGAACGATGGCTTCTGGTTCTATGAAAACCGTTTGTTTTGTTTGAGAGCTTCCATGGGTAATGCCTGGAACAAAATGTTGCATTCCACCTTTAACCGGAATAACCCAACGACCTTCGCGAGTTGTTACATATTTGTCTTGAAGCATATGTTCAATTTTATGTTCATGAACCAACTTGTCCATGTAGTTGTGAATTTGTCGCGATAAAGATTCTTTTTCTTTAAATAAACTATAAAGTTTTTCTGAAGCATCCATTCTGATTTCGCCAGTTGGAGTCATCAAATGATCAATCGCAGACAGAGGCTCGTCCGCATTCATAATTAACTCAGAACAACTAGTGGCCCATTCTGTATTTTGCTCTTTTAAAATTTCTTTTAATGCAATGGTCTCTAAACAAAAATGACGTATGTCTTTTAATTCAATTGTTTTTAAGATCGCTTTTTTCTTTAAGCGTGTGCTCCAAATCTCGTAAAGGTCTAAGCTTTCCATGTGGGGTCTAATTCCACTTAGAATAATCTGGGCTGCACTTTCAATTTCATAAAAACTTTTAAGTGCTAGCTCTTGGGTTTTTAATGGGCTAAGTGCAGCTATAGTTTCACGGCCATGTTCGCTGGTCGCAAAGCTTTTAATTTTTTCTAAAACATCATTCCAATCTAAATTTTTAATCTCGAACATATTTTCCTCGAAGTGCTAAAAAAATTAATAAAATAAGCCAAAGAATCCAATCTAAGTGGCCATAGCTTGTATAAAAACTTTTAGGTGGATTTTTTAAATAGGATATCTTAAATGTATGTGTCCAGGTTGTGTCTGAAGTTGATTCCTCTAAAATCTGACCATTTGCTAAGATTGCTGACGATACACCGGTGTTGGTCGAGCGAATTAATGGCCTTCGATTCTCTACCCCACGCGCCAAGGTCATAATATTGTGTTGTATTGGCTCGGCCCAAGAGCCAAACCATGAATCATTTGTTACATTAAAGAAAATCTGTGCCCCTTTGTTTGCAAGTCCTCTTGAGAATTCGGAATCTAAAGACTCATAACAAATCTGTGTACCCAAAGTTACAAGTTGATTGTCACGTAATTGAATTGTTTTTGCTGCGGGGCCAAGGCCGCGTTCATAAACACCAACAAATGGAAATAATTTATATAGAAAAGGAAATTGCTCGCCAAAGGGTAAATATTCTCCAAAGACTAATAATTGCGTTTTATTATAGGGTTCAGCTGAAAAATTAAAATGTGGAGATATAAAAAATACTGAATTCCGAGTTAACGGGTAGCCAAGGTGATCTATTTTAGTGCGACTTTGAGAATAGCCCCCAGTTAGTAAATTAAAATTCCATAGATTAACTTTTTGCAACAAGTCATGTTGCAAAAAGCGATTATGATATTCGACATCTAAAGCAAATGGCATTGCTGTTTCTGGCCATAGTAAAATATCAGGTGCTAAGTTAGTTTTTAAATAGTCATCTGTTAGTTTTGTATAAATACCTAAAATATAAGATTGGAAATGATCCTGCTGTTCGGATTGAATTTTTTCAGCATTGCCAATATTTCCTTGAACAACCGCAAATTGAACATGGGCATCTGTTTTAGACCAATTTTTTTCTTTGATTAGCCCGAAGCCAGATAGAAAAGATATAATTGCAAGGACAGCGCCGATGATTTGAATAGATAATTTGCGATCTTTTTTCCAAATTAAAAAACTGTAAGTTACAAACGCTTGAATTAATAAAATCCAAGTCGACAGGCCCCAGAATCCAACCATGTCCGCCCATTGAAATAATGGAAATCTCATCCACAACAGAGAGTATGCTAAATTCCAATTGAAAATACTGGGCCAAACTCTTTCAATAAGTGCCAACGTTAGACTAAGAATCAAGAGCTGTACTAAAACATTTTCGATTTTCTTTTTTCGAATAATATAAACAGCTAGCACACCTGATAATGGAATATAAATATGCATGCTTGCCGAGAAGGCAATTAATGCTGATGCTGAAATTATCCAATGAAGGTGTCCAAATTCGCTAGAGACATAATAGATCCAGTTAAAGCCGATTAGGGTTAGTATAAACTGCGAAATCCAACCGAAAAAAAATATTTTTTTTAGCGATGAATTTTGTTTGTTCAGCTCTAAAATGCAGATCCACAAGGGCGTATAGCAAAATAATAAAGCCCATCCTGGAAAAGGGATATAGGATGTTCCTACTAAAAGGCCACTTAAGATGGCTAATAGATAGGGTCGAGGAATCGACTTAAGGTATTGAAATATAATCGACATCCTATTAGTGTTAACATAGACTATTATCTGGGGGAAGCGGCAGTTGGACATATCTGAAAACTTATCTTTAATTAATCAAGAGGTGCGCTTTCGTTGCCCGAATTGTCAAAAGTTGTATCGCACCCATACCGATGTTTTTGAAGGCGCAAACCCTGAGTTCGAATGCGATGGTTGTCGTGAATCTTTTCTTTTGGATAAAAGTAGAAATGAATTTGGTCTTTTTGAAACTAAAACGAAAGCCTATTTTTTTGCTGAGTGTCCAAAGTGCACAAAGCTAATGCCAGGCGAACTTAAAGAATGCCCATCTTGCGGGGTGTTTGTTGAGAAATACCAGCAAATTACACAGTCTGAAAGCCCTACTCTATTTCAAATGAATCAGCTTTGGAAACAAGTCTTAGAAAATTTTAATGACGATCAACTACATCAAAATTTTCTAAATTTATGTCATAAAAATTTGGCACTAAGTTTTGCATTTCAAAAGTACGATGAACTTCGTAAGGCAATGAATTATGATGCAAAGTGTGAAAAATATTTAAATCAAATCGAAGTTCGCTTAGAGCAGCAGTTTTTAGCTCAACAATCTGCGCAAAATAGCCAAAAAGAGAATCCTAAAAGAAAGCTTGGGCAGCGCATCTTTGCTTGGGTTAGTCTGTGCGGCCTTTGCTTTCTTGTGTTTAATAGAATCAGACCTACATTTGCAAATCTGAATGGGGTTGTTGTTGCGATAACTGTCTTAGCGTTCAGCTTGTGGTTGGTTTCATCTCAAAATAAAACAAATATTAAATTTTAAAGATAGATCATCTTATTTTTTAAGATGATCTGGTGTAAAAGCAGACGGGAATAATTCGCTAAATACATACGAAATTGTTTTTCCGTCTAAATTAATAGCTTTAATTTTTGTATCGGGCTGGCAAAATTCAGACATAACTTGCCGGCAAAAACCGCAGGGTGGCCATGGATCAGTTTCATTGCTAGCGACTACAACTTCAACTATTTTTAAAGTAGAACTATTTTCACTGAAAGCTTTCCAAATTGCGACACGTTCCGCGCACACGGTTCCCCCATAGGAAGCATTTTCAATATTACAACCAGAATAAGATTGTCCATTAGATAGCAAAACACTGGCGCCAATTTTTTTGTGTGAATAGGGCGAATGAGAAAAACCCATGGCCGTGATAGCCATTTTATTTAAATCAATTTTTGAAGAACTCATAACCTAACTCCTTTAATCTTTTAGATATCCAGATCATGGGTAAACCCTGAATTGCTGTAAAGTCATCTGTTCTAATTTCATCAAATAAAATTATTCCAGATTTTTCAATTTTATAACTACCAGCACAGTCATAAGGTTCATCTTTTTTTAGATAATGTTCAATCTCGGAATCAGTCAGTTTCTTCATAACCAAGTCGGTGACGTGGTTTAAGTGAAACTCTAGCTGATTAGCAATAATCGTAACTGAGGTGATTAATTGGTGAGACTCTCCAGATAAGTTTTTAAGTTGCTTAAACGCTTTTTCAAAAGTTGCAGCTTTGCCAAGAATTTGTTGATTGAAGTGAACTAGTTGGTCTCCAGCTATAACTGTTAGATTCTTAGCAGCTAATGATCTCGCTTTGCCTTTAGATAAGTTTTCGGCTAGAAGCAAAGCCGAAGTTTTGTTTTTAAGTAAGTCTTCTTTTGCAGAGTCTTCATCAAAATTTGGTTTTAGTACTTCAAATATTAAACCTGTTTTATGCAATAGCTCAGCTCTATAAATAGAGGTACTGGCTAAGATCAGCCGATTCACGAGCCGGTGTCTTTTCTTGTATTTTGAAAAGAATTATTTAAGAACTTTTCAGCTTTTATTTTTTTATATTCAGATTCAAATTCGATAGGAGTGAATAAACTGGTAACAGATTTGTCATGAAGTCGCTGCTTTTGATTTTGCTGTAAGGACTGAAAGGGTAAAGTATACAAAAGATATTTTTTATTCTCAGGCAAGTGGATAAATAAGCTAAGTGGAATCTGTTTATCAACATCTATTAAATCTAAGCTAACTTCGATCATTTCATGATTTTCATTTAGCTCAACTATTAAAAATTTAGGATCTAAAGTGAAGAAACTAAAGAAAATTTCATTCTTATCAATATTTAAATATTCTAAGTAGTCGGCCTTTTCTTCAACCCAAGTTTTAGCTTCATCGTAACTCGTGGCTTGTATTTGAATATCAAAATAATCATACGGAGAAATCTCAGTTAAGTTTAAAAGTTGCCCCTGAAGCCAGCTTTGTATTAGTAATTTGCAGTCGTCGCCATTAATGTCAACTTGGCTGGCGACTAACAAATATCCGCACCATGTCGAACTTTGAACAATTAAGCACAAGATTTTTTTAAAGCCAGAGCTACCTGTTGTTTCGACTACATTAGCACTTTGCGCTTCAGCTTGCGACTGTGCTAATTCTAGCAATTGCGCCTTGATGTCACTGTTAAATTTTAATTGTAGCTGTAATTTTAATTTTTCATCTAATTTTTGCAAATTAAATTTTTTAAGTTTTGCTTGGTTTTCTTGTAAAAGATCAAGTTGTGATATCGAAGCGCTGTGTTCTTTTTTAACTAGACCTTCATCAAATTCTTTTAAAAATTGATCAAGCATTCCCTTGCTGTTTGCGGATTTAACGTGAATCATTTCGCTGTGAGCAACTGTAAATGATGATGTTTTTTTCTTTTCGGGGTCTTTTAATTCTTCTACCGCTTCTTTTTCAATTTTGGTAATAAGTCTCATAATCGAAGGACCTGATGCCGGCGGGTACAATCTGTGTGCATAACCAGAAAAATCTAGCTTGCGAATAAATTCTCGGCCTGAAGCAATAGTATACGGAATTATTATTGCAGCTGATGATTGGCGGATAATTCTTGGAATAGTGAAAACTTTTTCATTTGGGTGATCCCAAGCAATAAAAACATAGATAGGATCAAATTGAATAAGCTTTAGTATTCCTTGGCGAAGATCAGATTCAGACATCACTTCATAATCACGTTTGGCCAAATAAGTCTCGATAGCAGTTAAGTCGCCAGGTAATGATTTAATAAAAAATATGCGCTTTTTAACGTTTTCGTTCATAGCTAACACTATATCTGATTCTATTTCGAACGAGGACTAAATCATGGCGATAAACACGACATTAGTCCTTACATTTGTAATTATTTTTTGATATGTAAGCCGAATGAAAGTTTCAGACCAGATTCATTCCGATGTTCAAGCCGAATTAGATACGAAATTAGCTGGATTAAGCTGGGTTGGCATGGGGCAAATTCAATCAGCTTTAAACATGTCTGAATTTAACATTCCTTGTCTACTTGATATTGGGGTCAACTTATTATCAGGCCATCGTGGTATACATATGTCGCGATTGTATCAGGCTCATTTAGATTGTTTTTTACAGCAAAAAATAAATTTTACTCAGATGAATAGTTTTTTATCAGCGGCTTTAAAATCACAAGGTGAAATTAGCTCAGAAATAGCAGCTAAAATAAATCTTCAGTTTCCGATGAAAACAACTTCGCTGAAGTCGAATTTGACTGGGTATAGAAATTATCCACTTCAAATTATTTGCGAAAAAAATAAAATTTCTGATGATGAAACGAATCGGATTTGGTTACAGTTTGAAATATTATATTCTAGCACATGTCCTCAGTCAGCTAGCTTATCGATTGAAGTTCTTAAGACGTTAAAGTCAATTCCAGAGCGCCTTCCGGCGACGCCTCATGCGCAGCGAAGCAAAGCTATAATACGTGTACAAGTTCTAGATTTTACTGAGAGTATAATTCAAAATTTAATTAAAAGCATAGAAACGACTTTGCAAACACCAGTTCAAACAATTGTTAAAAAAGTGGATGAAATGGAATTTGCTAAATTGAATGCGCAAAATTTAATGTTTTGTGAAGATGCGGCTCGCTTGGTTGCAAAAAAGTTATCCCATGACGAATCAGTTGTTGGTTTTTCAATTTTTTGTGAACATCAGGAAAGTCTTCATCCTCATAATGCATCCAGCTTAATTATGCGCAATTTTATAGCACCAACGCGTTTAAATTTCATTTAGCATTCAATTGGATCCGGATTCCTATTGAAAATGATTCTCATTATGAGTTTTCAATAAGTTGTGATAAACCCTATTTAATAGTTAGCAAGGGGGTATTATGACTGACTTTTCACAAAATCCTAATGAAGCCGCAAATTTTCTACCGCGTTATAATGAAAATCAAATCGTTAAAAAAGAAGAGCGTTTTCAATCCGATGATTTTAAAAAAATGATTCGCTCGATGGGTCTTAAAGTAACCGAGCAGAGGTTGTTAATATTAGCATGTATGCATGATGCAGAACTAGTTCCAGGAGAACGGCATGTGACGGCACAAGAACTTTTTGAAAAAGTAAATGCATTAGATAAAGGTGTTGGGTTTGCAACGGTTTACCGTTTCTTAAGAAATTTGGCCGAGAAAAATTTAGCCACAGAAGTTCGAATGGGCGGGCAGCCTTCGCGTTATGAATTAACATCTGCAGATCATCATGACCATTTAACATGCACAAAGTGCGGCAAAATTTGCGAATTTGAAAATTCAAAAATTGAAAAATTACAAAAGCAAGTAGCAGAGCATTTCGGCTTTATTTTGACATCCCACATATTAGAGCTTTATGGCGTATGTCCTTCTTGTCAGACGAAGGCGCTACTGAAATAATAGCCAGATGGCTAAAGCTAAAATTAAAACGAAATCATCTGTTGTCGCAAAAGAAAATAAAACCGAAGTTATTGATGGCATTGTTGTACGTGGCGCCAGAGAACATAATTTAAAAAACATTTCGATAACAATTCCACGCAATAAAATTACCGTATTTACTGGCTTAAGTGGTTCTGGAAAATCATCTTTAGCATTTGATACTGTTTATGCTGAAGGTCAGCGACGTTATGTAGAAAGTTTGTCGGCTTATGCTAGAAATTTTTTAGAACAATTAAAAAAACCAGATGTTGATTCGGTTACAGGATTAAGCCCGGCCATTGCAATTGATCAAAAGGCCGTGGGATTAAATCCTAGATCCACTGTTGGAACAATAACTGAGGTGTATGATTATTTACGGTTACTTTATGCAAAAGTAGGAACTCCAGAATGTCCGACTCATCATGTGCCATTGACATCACAAACACCTCAGCAAATTATTGATGATGTTTTTAAAAAATCAGTAGGAACAAAATTTTATGTTTTGGCGCCAATGGCTCAATCTAAAAAAGGAGAATTTTTAGCAGAGTTTCAAAAGTGGGCAAAAAAAGGCTTTATTAAAGCCAAAGTAGATGGAGTATTTGTTGAATTAGAAAAAGCCACGCGATTAGCAAAAACGAAAACTCATAATATTGATCTAGTTGTCGACCAACTGATTTTAAAAGATACGATAAAACACAGATTAAGTGAAAGTATAAATACAGCTCTTAGTATGGCTTCTGGTCGTATTATTATTGAAATGATGAACGGGGATAGAAAAAATTATTCATTAACTTCACTGTGCCCCATTTGTGGTTATAGTTTTCCTGATTTAGAACCTAGACTTTTTAGCTTTAATAATCCACGCGGAGCCTGTGAAACGTGCCACGGATTAGGAACGTTGGATTTGATTGAAGAAGAACAATACTCAGATTCTGACGTCGGTGGAAAAAAACTAGATAAAGTAAAATATTCGTACAAAGGCCAAAAAGTAAAAGCGGATGCTGATGATGAAGACGCTGAAGAAATTGTTTTAACTCATTGTCCTGATTGCAATGGGACACGTTTAAAAAAAGAAGCCTTAAGTGTAAAAGTTTGTGAAAAAAATATTGCTGAATTGTCAGATATGTCTTTACTCGAGTTATCAGAATGGCTACCAAAAACAAAATGGACAGATAAGCAAAAAATTGTATCAGAGAAAATCTTGAAACAAATTTTATTAAGAGTCGAATTTTTAAAACGTGTAGGAACTTCTTATTTATCTTTATCTAGACAGGCGCGGTCTTTATCCGGTGGTGAAGCGCAGCGTATTCGCTTGGCTACCCAAGTTGGATCAGCCTTGATTGGTTGCACCTATGTTATGGATGAACCCAGTATTGGATTACATCCACGTGATCATCATCGGCTTTTAGAAATTATTGGAGAACTTAAAGAGCGTGGAAATACAATTATTTTAGTTGAACATGACGAAGATACAATTCGCTATGCCGACTTTGTTGTTGATCTAGGCCCTCGCGCGGGAAAGCTGGGCGGTGAATTACTAGCATCAGGAACCGCTGCAGAGCTTGAAAAAAATCCAAACTCATTAACAGGTAAATATTTATCAGGAAAAATACGTATTCCAGTTCCTGAAAAAAGACGCAAAGGTTCTGGTCAATTTTTAAAATTATTTGGAGCTACTGGAAATAATTTAAAAAATGTAGACTTAATTATTCCATTAGGAACTTTAACGGCTATTACTGGAGTTTCTGGTAGTGGTAAAAGTACTTTAATTATTGATACTCTTTATAAAATATTAGCAAAAGAATTTTATAGGTCTTTGGCTCAAGCTTCCCCTTATAGAAAAATTGAAGGTCTGCAGCATATCGATAAAGTTATTGATATCAGTCAGCGGCCAATCGGGCGAACTCCTAGGTCAACACCGGCAACATATGTTGGGTTATTGCCATTGATTCGCGATCTTTATGCGGCTCTTCCGGATTCAAAATTGCGTGGTTTTGAACCGGGTCGATTTAGTTTTAATGTCAAAGGTGGCCGCTGTGAAACCTGTATGGGACATGGTCAAATTCGTATGGAAATGCATTTTTTATCAGATGTTTTTGTTACATGCGATACCTGCAATGGTCGACGCTATAATCGTGAAACCTTAGCAATAAAATACAAAGAAAAAAGTATTGCAGATGTTCTAGATATGAATGCCGGAGAAGCTGTTGATTTTTTTAAAAATCATTCTCATATATATCGAAAACTTGAAACTTTAAATAAGGTTGGTCTTGACTATATGACTCTAGGGCAAGCCTCGACAACTTTATCAGGCGGCGAAGCGCAGCGAGTAAAATTATCAAAAGAACTTTCTAAGCGTGGAACGGGTAAAACACTTTATATATTAGATGAACCTACAACGGGACTGCATTTTGATGATGTTCGAAAGTTAGTAGAGCTTCTGCATGAATTAACGGAACAAGGAAATACTGTTTTAGTTATCGAACACAATTTAGAAGTTGTAAAAACATGCGACCATGTAATCGATATCGGCCCGGATGGAGGAATTTACGGTGGAGAAATTGTTGCCGAAGGTACTCCTGAAGCTATAACAAAAGTTAAACGCAGCGAAACTGCAAAATTTTTACAAGCGGTTTTAAGTCGGTAATTCAACTTTAAGAAGCAGAAAAAATAATTAGATAAATAAAAAATGGAATGTAAGATCAATTATATTCCATTTTTAAAAGACGCGTAAGATTTTGGCCCGGCTGACAATAAAAGACAGTAATGTTAAAATTTAATAAAGCAAAATACTTCCTTTAGTCCAGTAATGGGGATCAGCAGAAGATATAGTTGTGCAAGAACATGGGGAGGACTAATTATAATATAACATTGGAGTTAGAAATGGATTTTGATAGTGCAATAAAAGCTCATACAGCTTGGAAAATGAAGCTTGGAAATTATATAAAAAAACCAGATGGCTCTATAAAAACTGCAGATGTTCAATTTGATAATAAGTGCGATTTAGGGCAATGGATTTATGGAGAAGGATCAAAGCATTCTGCTATGGCTGAGTTTTCTGCTTTAAAAGCAGAACATGCTAAATTTCATAAATGTGCTGCAGCTATTATTGCTCAAGCTGATGCTGGTAAATCAGTAACTGAAGATATTGCACTTGGCGCTAATAGTGAATTTGCCACAGCATCTTCGAATGTAATCGGATTGATCATGAAAATGCGAAGAAATGTTTAATTAAAATTAAAACATATTTAAATTATGACAAAATATGTTTTAAATATGTTTTGCTATAGTCATATTTAATAGACTAATTACAATTATATCCAGACATTTTAACAATTCCTCGCGGTTTTGTTGAGCCAATGGGTAATGCAGTAATGATGTCACAGCGGCCAATTAACGAATTGATCTCAATACCAATTTTATAGCCTGACGTTAACCATTTTGTTAAAACAGATTCTCCGCCTAAGTCGTAATCTCCATCGAAACTTTCCCAAGTACATTTTTTTGATGGTGTTGGCGTTGGTGGTATGAACGGATTATGAATGGACTGTTTCATTGCATTACGAAGTTGGTTCCTATAAATATTCCCAGTTATATATTCTGGTTTCTCTTTGCAATTAAAATTCGCTTCAATTGTGCAATCCAAATATTCTTTTGATTGTAGAGGTGTGGAATCATTCGGAGTAAAATTAGCTTCAGGGCTTTGGTAGCAAAATTGATAGATTGCTTCTGCTATGCTAACACCAAAATAGGTTTCAAAGGCATCTGTATAGGGCGGGTGATGCCACAATCCTGCAAATATTTTCTGTTGAAAAACGAAATCATTTTTTAATCCAGTAACAACATATTTTTGCATATCTGTCATTTGCGAATCAGGATACAAAGTTGGAGACAGTCGACTCAAACGATATATTAATTCATCTTTTGTTGGTGGCACATAACCTTTGGGTGCATTTTTAAATGGAACGGCACAGCCTATAGCCATAATATCTATTAGTGATTTTCCTTTTTCAGAAAATTGTGGTGGCGCTGGTGGGTTCATAGGTACTTCACATTTTAAACAAGATAATAAAGTTGTTGATGAGTCATCAGCACAAGTCCCGGCTTTTTGTACTGGCTGAGGAACAACGACCGGAGGCGGATCAACAACCGGAGGTGGTGTTGGTGGAGGTAGAACTGGATCAATAGGGTAATCTGGTTCCACTTGAACAGCTTGTGATGATTGATTAAGTTGCTTGAAGTGAGTGCGGTCGCATGCTGTAAGTAATAGCATAGTGCTCAGAAATAAAATTGAAATAATTGATTTAAAAATAAGCGTCATTTTTGACCTCCGTCAAAATTCCTAACTAAAGTAGAGTCTTGATTGATATCGACGTCCATCTAGCAAGACTTGATGTTTTTGCTATTAAAAAAAACAAATATATTAGATTATCTTAAGACTATGTTTAGATACTTAAAGTTTCCGTTTATTTCTCTTGCCCTAGGTCTAGCCGCAGCTGGACTTTTATCCTGGTTGCAAGTTCCTACTTTTACTCACGTGGTGCAAACTCTCTTAACAGTGCTTCTGTTAAGCATTCTAGAGATTTCATTATCATTTGATAATGCCATCGTGAATGCGACGGTAATAAAAAAAATGAGTCCATTATGGAAAACACGGTTTCTATTTTGGGGTATGTTGGTTGCTGTTTTTGGTATGCGTATTTTATTTCCTGTAATGATAGTCGCAGCAGCAGGAAGCCTAAATGTAATTGATGCTTTTTTACTTGCGATTCAAAAGCCAGATTTATATTCGCAGATGATGCTTGAATCGCATTTAGCAGTTAGTAGTTTTGGTGGAGCTTTTTTGCTGATGGTTTCATTAAATTTTTTCATGAATGAAGTCAAAGAAACTCATTGGATTTCTTGGATTGAAAAAATATTTGTTAAGCTTGCTAAGTTTAAAGGTGGCGACATTATATTAGTACTTGCTGTGTTAATGGTGATTTATGCCTATCTTGACTTTGAATCTCAGGCAACTTTTATAAAGTCAGCATTGTATGGAATGTTAACTTATTTATTTGTTCATGGATTTAGCGAACTTCTTGGTAATGAAAATTTAACACGAATTAAATGGTTAAGTTCTGGATTTGGATTATTTTTATATCTAGAAGTTTTAGATGCATCATTTAGTTTTGATGGAGTCATTGGAGCGTTTGCCATTACGACGCAAATTTATGAAATAATTATTGGATTGGGAGTTGGTGCATTTTTTGTGCGTGGATTGACATTGTATTTGGTCGAAGAAGAGAAATTAGAACAATATGAATTTCTAGAGCACGGGGCATTTTATGCACTTCTTATGCTTGCATTGTTTATGTTGTTAGATCATTTTTTTCACTTTACAGAATGGATAACAGCACTTACAGGAGCAATTATTCTTTTGCTGTCTGTTTTATATTCGATTCACACACGAAGACAGCAAGAAAAATGAAGCGAAAGCTTTTAATCAAAAGCTTCACTCCAAACTTGATTTTTCTCGAGCCCATCAATTTCTAGCAACTGAGTTTTTACATCTTTGATCATAGCCCCATTGCCGCAAAGATAGAAAGTTGTTGGTATAGTTTTGTAATCAAAATCTTTTAGACAGTCTTGAACATAACCTTTACGACCAGCCCAGCTTTCAGTTGGACGACTGATAACATACTCATAATGGAAGTTTGGTAAAGACTTTTGTAAGCGCTTTAATTCGCTTTCATAATAAATATCTGATTCATAGCGTAGCCCAAAAAATAACTTATAATTTAAGTTGGGATAGTTTTTCATTTTTGATTCAAGAAAACTAAAATGTTGAGAAATTCCACTGCCTGTATTTAGAAAAACTATTTGAGGTGCTGGGGGTTCTAGAAAAAATACTTTTCCAAAGGGACCCGTCATATGTAATATTTCATCACCCTTAAGTGACCATATAAACTGACTGGCAACTCCGGTTTCTACGAATTTAAAAATTAATTTAAATCCGTTTATTTGTTCTTCGGTTGAAGCAATAGAATAGGCGCGTAAAGCAGGTTTTGATCCTTCGACAGGAACATGTAACATTGCAAATTGACCGGCTTTAAATAAAAAATGCGGTTGGTTTGTAAGTTCTAAATAAAGTTCACGAATCTGCTCAGTATGATCAATGATCTTATTGATTTTAAATTGAAAATTTGTACGAAGGGGCAATGGTATAAGTGTAGAGTGTGACATAGTTCGCTATTGTTTGTAGATTTTACTAATTTGTCAAAGAAATCAGATCACTTAAAAGCAATATTTTAGCTCTGATGGGATAATTTACCAAAGGCATTGTTATTTTTTTCGAAGCGCTTATAAATTAAACTTGTGAACACTAAATTTCTTTATTTATTTATAGCGATTGGCCTGTTTTTTATTTCTGGCTGTGCTCAGGATTCTTCTGGCGCAGCAACACTAAATACTCAGCAAAACTCGCAGTTAAATGTTCCACAAGATTCACCGCTACGTCCATCCGAAGCCGAAATGGTTATTACAAGGCCAATTGCCTATCAAAGTGATTCACGCATTAGTTATTGTGAAGTGACGCTAAGTAAGCAAAATACTTATACAGGTTTTCGCGATCAAACTATGTATCCGCTAGCCTCATTATCTAAAGTTATAACAACAGCATGGGCGCTAAAAAAACTTGGTCCTGATTTTAAATTTAAGACGACATGGTTTTTGAATCCTGTAAAAAATCAAAATGGTGTGTTTGATGCTTATTTGAAAACAAATTTTGATCCGATATTTAATATTGAAAAGATTTTATTTTCACTTTCTGAATTAAATAAAAAAGGCGTGCTTAGTATAAGAAATCTTGTGATTGATGAAACGACGCATATTTTTTTATCAGTATTGTCAGATCCGCATATCGATTTAGATAAAGTTCCAATAAACAGTACGGATTCAGCTCAGAACTTAAAACTGATATTAAATTCACAAAATTGGTCATCACAGACTCAAGCTGCTAAAGAAAAACTACAAGCTTGGGCAATTGTAAATAATAAAATACTAAGTATACCGACATATTTTTCTGTCGAAGATGTTCAAGTGAAAAAATCTGTTGATATTATAACGGCTAATTATAATAGCCAGGTCGTCATTAATTCTTCATCCTTACTAAAGTATTTAAAAAATTTGAATGTTTATTCGAATAATTACGTAACGGATGCGTTGTTTGAATATTTGGGTGGTACTGAAGAATTTAAAAAATTTCAAATATCTGAGCTAAAAATAGTGACAAAAGATTTACAATTTTTGACCGGTTCGGGTTTAGCTGAAACCGAAACAGGAATTCGTAAAGATAATCTTGGAACTTGTGTTTCAATGCTAAAGGTATTGAAGTATGTGGATCAGTTAACGACTCAGTTGGGAATTAATCTTGGACATATTCTTTATAATCCAACTCAAGATCTAGATGGTACATTTGATGGCAGTTTAAAATTTTCTAATCAAGTTCTTTTTAAAACTGGAAGACTTTACGACAATCCAGCATTAAACTTGGCCGGTGTTATTTCTACCAAAAGTGGAACCGTATATTTTTCTTTTTTAGGTCATGATTTCTTAGAAAGTGATTCGGCTGAAATAGAAAAAATTCGAGATAATATATTAAGTTCTGCATTAAGTTATTATTCAGTTATAAATTCATATTTAACTTTAAATGAATACAAGATTTTTTTAGATTAAATTGCTTCGGATAATTTTTTAATCTTACGCTGATATAAAATGATTAATAAAGCTGACATGCATAGTAAACCAAGACTAAGTCCCATCCATAGACCACGCGCTTCATAGTTTAATTGATAAGCAAAAAAGCATCCAACGGGTAATCCAATAATCCAGTAGGACATAAAACCTAAAAACATGGGTATTTTGGTTTCATTCAACCCTCGCATGACGCCAGAAAGAACAACCTGAATTCCATCTGGAATTTGAAACAAGCCCACCCAGAATAGCAACTGAGCACCGTAAGCAATAACAGTTTGGTCACGTGACATTAAGCCAAGAACTGAACTCGGAATAATTAAGTAAATTAAAGCAAAGAAGATTTGCATAATTAAAGCTAGGGCAATAGCTGCATGCGAATATTTTTTTATACCTTCTAATGATTTTTTTCCTAATTGTTCTCCGACAAGAACAGAAACTGCACTGCCGATTCCAAGCGGAATCATAAAAGTTAATGAAGTAATGTTCAACACTAGACTTTGAGCCGCCGATGCAACTAAACTCATACGACCTACTAATACGGTAACTACAGTAAATATTAAAACTTCGCAAAATATAACAAATGCAATTGGCAGGCCTAATTTGTAAATTATTTTTATAGTTTTTATATTTTTACGCCGGTCAAATTTACAAACTGAAATCATGTAGGCAACCAGAATACAAGCCATTAATATTCTGCAAATAAGCGTCGCAATAGCCACGCCAATTATTCCAAATCCTGAAAAGCTTCCTAATCCAAAAACAAATAGAAAACCAAGGGCTAAGTTAATTAGATTAAAAAGGATGATAAGCGCATTTGGAAAATAAGTTTTCCCATGTGCTTGCAAATACTCCTTTGTTGCCTGGGAAATCAAAGCTGGAAAAACAGTAAAAGCACTGATTTTTATAAATAGCGCAACAGGGGACTCAATAGCAGGATTTAATCCGATAACATGAATATAGTTTGAGAAAATATATAACAAAGTGGTCAGGATGGCCGAATTAATAGCGCAGACTATGAAAATATTAAACAATAGGTTGGGGTCTTCTTTGTTTGCCCCTCGGTTTTGTGAGGCTAGTGGGCCAGTGCAAAATAGAACGCCAAAGCCAATCATTAAAAAAGCTGCAAAAATGGATGAACCAACTCCTATGGCAGAAACGGCAAGACTAGAGTAAAAGCCTGCAACAAAGATATCACCGACTCCAAAAAGCATTTGCCCAATTTGACCTGAGATAATTGGCATCGCAAAGACAAAGACTTCGCGTAAATGTAGGTAATTGGTAAACTTTGCTTTCGTTAAATTTAATGTCATTAACAAACTGTAACGCAGGTCGTGGTGTGTGTCACCGATGATGCCTTTATATTTATTTTTTACAGACAAAGGATATTCAATGAGTGTTGCAACAGTTTTATACCGTTTTCGCATTGATATGTCTGATATCGATAGGGGTTATTACAATAAATTAGATTTTCGTTTAGCCTTGCATCCCTCAGAATCTATTTTGTATTTTCTGACTCGTGCGCTTGCCTTTGCACTAAGTGCTGATGACGATCTTGAATTTTCATCAGCTGGATTAAATGATCCCGAGGGGCCAACTGTTTTTATAAAAGAGCCAAGTGGGCATATTTCATTGTGGATCGAAATCGGAAATCCTAGCATTAAAAAACTGCATAAAGCTTCTAAGGCCGCATCTGTTGTCAAAGTATACACTTATAAAGATGCTCAGCTAATTATAAATGAAGGGCAAACTCAACAAGTTCATAATGCACAAGCAATACAGATTTATGCATTTGATCCTAAATTTCTAGAACGATTAGCTAAGAATTTACCACGTGATATTCGTTGGAGTGTAATTCATAACGAGCGGATCTTAACAGTTAGCAGTGGTAATGAAAGCGAAGAAACTGAAATTAAAAGTTATAATTTTAAATAGCCACAGTTCATTGAATTAAGAATTGTCTCATGCTGGTACAAATAGACGGCACTCTATTCGCATCACTTAAAAGCATGAGGTGTTTCATGAAACTAAATAAATCAGGATATTTAATCGGCTTAGGTTTAATTCTAATTAGCCAATTTACATCTGCGGCAGAGCCAGTAGTTAGTATCCCCCTAAAAACATTCATTATTCCCACCTTTGATTTATATAATGAAAAAGGCGACTCGTTAAATAGCTCAGATCTAGATCTGTTGTTTAGGCAAGGGGCTGATCTGTCGAAGTATAATCCAGAAGCAAACAAATATTGGCAAAATATAAAGATGTCTTCAATTGATACAAAGCTAAGTGCAGTTATGCCTGATGCAGTTAATGCAGAGGTAAATTTTGATAACATACAAGGAGCTTATCGTGAGGCCAATTTATATAGTATTACTGTTTCGCCAAAAAATAATTCGAACTTACGCTATGGTTTGACATTTGGATTGCAAATCCATTCCAGTCTTACAAAAGCAGCGCTACTTCGTAAGGTCGGAGTTTATCAAGAATCACCAAAGTATTATAAAACAATAAAAGTAAAATTTGTTACTACAGAAGTCATGGACACTTTTGTTAAAACTGCATTTAATATTGAAGGCTCGCGTGAAGATAACCCAGATTATTTGTCATTAGAACCTTTTCAGCGCGGCATTATCTCAGATGTCAATAACAAGGATATTTCTTTAATTATACATGGTGCGTACTTAGAAAAATTTAATGCCGAAGTTCCAAGTTTGTTTGATGGTTTAACACCTGTAACAAATGATAGCTTGGGGTTGTTTGCAAAAAGCAGAGCATATCGTAGTTTAGTTATTCCATTTGTTATCGCGGATTTAGGAGAAAGTTTAAACTTTGTGTCTTCGCAATCAGCGGCATTACGTGGTGGAAGTGTAGAATTAAGTTTTTCAAATTCGCAATATTTTCAAAATTTAACTTCGGAAGCCGATGCGCGGTGGATGTTGCGACGAATGGCTGGTTTAACAGATCAAGATTGGAATGAAATTGTAGAAGCTAGTGGATACCCAGAATCTTTAAAACCATTAGTTAAAGCTAAACTTATGCATCGCTTTAAAAATATGTTTGATCTATTTTTTGATAAATCTGAACAAGCTCAGCTTTTTAAAATTACTATGCCTACTTTGGATATTACTTCTGCAGATGGTTATGTAATTAATGGCTCTGTAAAGATTCAACATATTCCAGGGTATCCACCAAATTTTGCGGGTGATGATCGACATTCGCCATTTGAATCTGGTGCATTAGTTAAATATTTAAAAATTAAAGTTCAGGCTGCGGCATTAAAAGTTGCTCTTGGTAAATTAAAAGACAAGATAAATGAAAAATTTAATATCAACAAAACTAGTCAAGAAGTAACAGGATATGAATTTTCTAATAGCGGAATTCATTCTTTAGGTAATGCAACGGTGGTAACAAGTGATGTTGGGTCAAATTCAGATCGTATTATAACAACAGGTACTTACTATGGAAGTTCGGCTCCTATTCAAATGGTGGATAATGTTTCAATGACTGCGGCAGTAAGTTATCAACACTTACTGTTCGAAAAAAATGCGATCATGAAAAACTATGGAGCAAATATTGGATACAGCCGTGATTACACCTATGTTATCCCTATCCAATCCATGGATGAGGCCGCAAAAGCAAAATGGGGGCCGCTAATAAAAGCTGATTCCAAATTAAATCACATTATCGAACCTTTAGAAAATGGTAATTTAACACCTTTCTTAGCAAATCTAAAACAAGGTGAAGTATTTACGATTACTGATTCTATTGGTGTCATGGGTCGGGCTGGAATATCGCACACGATTGATAATTTAATTGGGTTTGCATCCCTTGGACAGCCTTCTGTTAGTTTTTCTGCTGATGTAAACAAATCTGTGATCTTGCGACAAATTCAATTTATTAAAACAGAAATTGGCTTACAGATATTTATACGCAATGGCAATGCATTAGCGTTTGGTTTACAATTTGATGCAGATTATTTCATTAATTTATTGCGAATCCGAGCTCAAACAACGTCTACAGATTTGCATACTGAAGCCTACTTAATTAAATACAATTCAGAATTAATGCAGCAATTCGAGTCTGGTAAGTTAACAAATGTTAGTGATGATTTACAAAAAACAATAGATCATCAAGCAGCGATTAGTGAACTTGCAAAAGAGTCAATATTAGCTTTAATCAAACATTCAAATGTATCCCTTATTCGCAAAAATTTTGAATACCAACGATTAGAAATTAACCATGGTTTAAAAACAAAAGAACTTCAAACTAAGCTTTTATGGTTCCGCTCAACAAAAATGGAAGAAGAACATATTTTAACAATTTTTAAGCCAGCAATGGTGGCTCCAGGCGGTGGAACTGTTAATAATAAAGCGGTTCAGATTGCGCTTTATTCCAAAGGAACTTTAAATGGAACAGATCCATTTGGTTTTGGTTTGGAACTACTGGATGCAAGCTTAAGAAAGAAATTTGCAGAAAATGCACCATCCTTTTCGCAGTCCTCACAAAATCCATCGCAAATGCCCTACGGTAAAGCGTACTGGCGTCTAATTAGATCCGATGCTGATATTTCACAAGATCGTTCTTTCGCACTTCCATCAGTAGCTACATTAGAGCATGTTTGGAGCGGGTGGAGTTTACCACAAATTAAATTACAAGAAGTAATTAAAGAATTAAATGATAGTTTGAAAAATGTTAACTTCACGAATTCGGCTGTAATTCCAGAAAATGTGTTGTTGCAAACCAAGAAAGTTGATTTTTATAAAATCACGTCCCACTTAACGCTTTTACCAAGCGCACTGGATGTGATTAAGAATTTAATTTTATCTCCAGAATCGGATAATTTACCTACGGATAAAGCGAGTTTTGTGGGTCGTTTATTTCAAAAGTTAAGTGAACTTGGTGGTAAGAAAGCAAAAGCGTCCGATAAAGCAACGTATAATAAATTAATGAAGATTTTAGGTAATGGTGATGAAAATCTAGGTCAGCAGGTTTATTTAAACCAGTGCCAAATAAATTCTCAGAAAGATTATAATTATACGTGGTTAAATGGAACGGGTTACGAATGTTTAGAGCCATGGATACAAGAGTTGCTTAAATTATCTAGACGTTTTCCAAAAGATAATTCGCCTAACTTTCTACGTGCGCAAAATCGTTGGATGACAGATGTATTGTATGTCTTAGATGAAAAGATTCCGTTAGCTTATTTGCTGAACGAACTTGGAACGAAAAATTTTATTTACTACATCGACTTTGCGGGTTTTCGAACGGGGGCAAAAGATGGTCAACCGGATGTGTACACACCATTTGTATTAGGCGAGCCTGAAAAGAAATCTGATTTTTCAAATGGCTTAATCAGCACAATTTCAAGCAAGCTAAATGTTCTTCCTTCGGAGCTGAATACTTCCAGATTAAGTGCTCAGTAGTTAGTTAACGAATTAATCAACCAAGTAAATCTTACTTGGTTGATTAATTCAAGTTAGCCATCTCGTAATTGGGGCCAAAAAAACAGGCCCTTGTTTTTGCAATGCAGATGGCATGATGAAGAAATTTAATTATTTTATAAGTATATGTTTATTTGGTCAGGTTGTTTTTTCCATGCAGGGGCTTGAGCACCAGGAATTAAGATGGGGCTTAAATAATCAGGGTCAAACGATTGGAATAGATTTAAATCCATTACAAGCTTACCGTATGCTTGGTGTTGCTGGCCAAGATATTAATATTAATAGTTTAATTAAAAAAGTAAATCCAAAAAAAATAAAAGTAGCTGTGCTTGATACGGGAATAGATTATTCCCATCCGGAATTAGCAGATATCATTTATCAAAATGCTAATAAGTGCGCCGCTTTTAATACGTACCGGGCTTGTATTAAAGAAAAAGGCGATAGCAGTACTGCAGAATGTCGTGATTCCACTTTGCAATCCGCGGCAAATGTTTATCCTGCGGATTGTTTGGGTTGGAGTGTTTTAGATCAGGGGTTAACATTAACTCCAAATCATATTATTGGTAGCCCTGATTTTATTGATCTAGTTGGACATGGAACGCATGTTGCTGGAATTATTGCATCAGTAACCAGAGATATTGAATTGATACCCGTTCAAGTTTTATCAAATGCTCCAAATCAACCCGTAAAGCCTTACAGCATAGATTTGTCCCCATCTGAAGATATTCGGCGTGGTTTTGTTAATCAAAATAGTCTAAGTGAACACATTGCGCGCGGAATTATTTACGCAATGAACTCGGGAGCTCAAGTTATCAATTTGTCTCTTGGATGGCCCGAAGGACAAGACTCTGACATTATGAAAGAAGCCATCACAGAGGCTCAGCGTCGTGGAATCATCATAGTAGCTGCAGCAGGTAATGATTCGACGTCTTCATTGCTAAGACCATGTCAGTATAAAGGGGTTATTTGTGTTGCGGCCCACAGACCTGATGGAGCCACCGCAAGTTTTTCTAATTTTGGTTACGGAGTAGATATCGCAGCCCCGGGTACAGAAATTTTATCTACTATTCCTATGCATATAAGATCTAAACGTTTACCTGGTTTTAAGGGTTATGATTATTTGTCAGGAACATCTCAAGCAACACCTTTTGTGACAGGGGCAGTTGCGGAAATGCTTTCGCGAGGAATTCCAGTTTCTGAAATTTATCCACGTCTTATTTTGGGAGCTCGTGCCATTGGTGCAGAGACCAATGTTGTCGAAGGACCAAGTAATACGGCTGGCAAAGTAGTTAATTCAAAAGCTACTTACGTTAAAAATGTTTTATCTGGTTTATTAGATATTAAAGCAGCCTTAACTGTAGCCCCCCAGACTTTAATTTTACCTGCAGATAAAGATGTACAAGTTATTCAATGGGATCGAAAATCTTTTAATTTAAATTTTTCATTTAAATTAAAAAACTTTTGGAAGGCTAATGATAAATCTGCAATAAAAATTGAAATTCAATCAACACAAGCAGGAAGTATTTACCCAGAAGTAGTCCGTATTGAAAATAGTGACGTTGTCGCGTGGGCGACTCAAGAAGAAAAAACATTTAAAGTCAGTTTAAGAATTCGTGATAGTAAATTAGCTTATTTATCAAGAATGCCAAGTGAACTGTCGTACCAAATAACTGTTAAAATAAATGGAAAAGTACATCGCCAGTTTGAAATGAAAGCCGAAGTTTTGGTGAATGTTTCTAAAATCATGTCGGATCCAGAAATTATAAAGATACCAACACAAGCTCGTCCTGATAACATGTCATTTAGTTTGTTTGACGAGGTTTATGATAACTCTCAGGCTGCGACTGATTATTTAATAATTGGTTCGGATATGAAAAGTAAAAAAATTGTTCATATGGCATTGAATCATTATGCGAACGGATCTTTTCAAATGTCAGCGGTGCAGGATTTAAAGTTTGATGGTTCTTATGATTTATCTGTTCTACAACAAAAGATTAGAATTGATTTAGATGGCGATGGGCGAAGTGAATACATTGTTCGATTTTTAGAATATCCAGATCAATACTCTTTAAATTCAAGATCCGGCGAATACGTAGATCACTTCTACGTGTTTGATCAAAATATGAATCTAATTAATTATTTTAAGTACAACGATTACCATGTGCTGATGCCACAAAAACCTCAATGGATGAAGATCGACAATGTACTTCGTCCAGCCTGGGTAGGTAAAGGGCAAGAGATTCGTAAAATTTGGAACCCCATGGATTTATGGAATCAAGATAGCCCCGGAGAAATGGTAAAAACTCCTAGCGATATTCATTTTTATTATTTAGATAAAGATTTTAAATTGGCGCAAGTTCAAACAACGGACACTACTCGAATAGTTGATGTTATTCAGTCTGATTTAAAAAGTGCTCAAAATGGACTTGTGACAGTATTGATTGCAAAAAATTTAGGAACTGAAATAAAACCATCCTATTCAAATGATTTCTCTATGGCAGTTGTTACCGACGGTAAGCTTAGTTTAAGCACTAAAATGAATGCGCTAAATTCAACATATCGAAATTTAGTCGATACATTTAAAGACAATGCTTTAAGTCTTGATACTAGCGCTAATGAATTTAGCGGCACAATGTGGTATGGTTTAGACGCGCATCAAGCGCAAAGAGTTACTTTATTAGATTCTAATCAAAAAACAGTCATAGATAAAATGATTTCATCGCAACGAGCAATCTTTGATGCCGCATTATCAATCCGTGCTGGATTTCAATCTGCATCACGAGCAGGAGTCTTTCTTATTACGAATAGCGAACTGGAATATCATGATTTAAAGTCAAATCAAGTAGCAACGCGAAGTTTAGATAGGTACTCATTTTATGGAAGCGATATTTTTATTCAATTGCAATTTCCAATAACTATTTTGGATTCAAAAAATCCCCATGAAAAATTGCCAGCCCTATTTAAAACAGAAGGCAGTAAGTTAAGCCGTGGGCACAGTTTTAGTGTACCAATCATTAGCCAGTCCACTTTGGAAAAACAAATTATTTTGCCAGCAAAACTTAGATTGAAAGCTGAAAAAGGATGCTCAGCGCTAGATGCACCAGTATTTCTTGGTCAAAATTTAGGCTATGCCATGGACTATTACTGCGGTGATCAAATTTTAAGGATTCTTTTGAATTACTAAAATTGGTGTCAAAAAAGTTGGTCATGGATTTTGCAAACAATTAAAACGTTCAAACAATAAACACTAAGGGGAATAAAATGAAACTAAATAAATTGGCTCTTGGAGCCACGATGGCACTAACTCTTACCATTTTGTCAGCTTGCGGTGGCGGCGGCGGTGGCGGAACTTATCAAGGCGGCGGTTCAACGACACCACCTGTTGTAGATTCGTCAGACATTATTAAGTATCCATATGAAACTGTTTTTGGCGATGTTTGCCGTGGTTCATCTCAGCCAACACCAGGCTGTACTTTTTCTCGCGCAACTGGAAAACGTATTACTGTATCTGCAGACCCAACATACAACAGTCAAGGTTATGGTTCTGACGACTTATGGTATGTAAAGTTTGATTCATCTGGAAATGCAAAAGTTTATGATGATTTAGGAAATTTTAAATACAATGCTCAACCAAGAGAATTTGCTGGATTTATTAATGGATCAACAATTGGTGTTGGAACAACAGGGGCTTTTTGGGAGAACGTATCGGCAAAAACGTACTGGTTAGGAAAAAATGGAGTCCTTTATAGCGCGAATACAACTGCTGGAAACTTTGGACAAGCTATCAATACAAAGGGTGCAAACTCTGCAAGTGATACTAACTCTAAAGCAATTAAATCAGAAGCAAACGTAGCTTTAATTAAAGCGGGAGCTGACAAGTTAGTTAAATCCTTTGGTTTATCAGTTTCTAAGGCAACTGCAATTGCATCTGCAATGAATTCAATCGCTGTTAGTGGCGCTGAACGCGGACAGATAAGTGAATCAGATATTAACAGAACTTTTAAAACAGCCTTTGGTGTTCCGTTCAATGAAGCTTTAGCGGCTTTCAAAGATTTTGGAGCAGGTGATGCAACCGCGGCTCGTGATTTAACAAATCGTTCGGCAGCAGCTTTGGGTTTAAAACCAGAGCAAGCTCAAGAGTTCATTAAAGGTATGTACAAAGGTGCATTATCTCAATGGGGTTACAACGTAGATCAAATTAAATGGTAATTAGAATCTAGCAAATTATTAATAATAAATTAAAAAGCCTTCTGCAAAAAGAAGGCTTTTTAATTTAAAAATACACAATAAGTAAACCGCGGCCGCCGAAGCCCATAGAATTATTCTGACCGGTAGTGGCACTGGATTGTTGATAATCAAAATAGCCCTCAGCGCGTAAGGCCGCAGTTGATTGCACTAAAAATAAAGTTAAAAACCCACCGCCATTTAAATCGACAACACTTGAACTTGAACCACTTAAAGTTTGAGCTGAACCAATAGTCATAAGCGCAAAGGGACCATAGATTAAATTTTTTGAATCGCGATTAGTAACTAAGTTGTAATCAAAATAGCCGCCACCTGCTAGATTTGTTGCCGATCCAGCACCCCTATCTATATAATCAAGTTGTCCGACTACCCCAAATTCAATGTACGAAAAATTCCATCCGTAGCGACCTTGTAACGAATAAGCTGTGGAAGTAATCGAGGAACCTTTTAGGTAACCAAATGTGGCTCCAACAGTAAAAGAATTTTGTCTGGATTTGAACCCCGGATGAGAATAATTTACATCCGACGAAACTATATCAGTTTGCAAATCATAAGTTTTCCCCTCCTCGAGTGGGTAGGAAGTTTCGATCAAAGCTGTTTTTCCCTTAACTTTTTTTACTTTAATTTTTTGAGCATGTGCTGTACTCAAGCAGCTTAGTTGAGTGGCCAGGCTAAGAATAAAACAAAATTTTGTTAGAGAAATATTTTTTATGTAATGGAATGTCATTTTCATTGCCTTATTATGAGAATTTCTGAGTAGAAGCTCAAGTCTAGGTTGTGCAAATCCGATTAGAAAAGATTAGGGGGCTAAGTATGGCTTGGGGCGATATTCCAGATTGGGCATATGATTCGGTTCATTCATTGCTGCAATCATTAAAAGCTGTAGAGCCTACCACCTACCAGCACTGTCTACGTGTTGGTGAATACTGCAAAAAGCTATCTATTGATGTGGGCTTAAATGAATTTGAGCAAAAGGTTGCAGAGTTTTCTGGCCTTTTGCACGATATTGGAAAGATAGGTATTGAAAAAGAAATTTTATTAAAACCATCCAAGCTAGATCCTAAAGAACTAGACATCATGAGAAATCATAGCGTGATTAGTGAACAAATTATTACTCCACTAAGTGGCCATCCATTTTTTAAACTTATATTGCCTGCCGTACGTGGACATCACGAAAGGCTAGATGGCGAAGGATATCCAGATAAATTAGCAGGAGAAGCTATCCCATTAATTTCAAGAATTATTCTAGTGGTAGATACATACGATGCTATGGCTGAAAATAGAGTTTATCGGAAAGGTTTACCAGACGATATAATATATTCCGAGATCAAACGTTGTACCGGGACACAATTTGATCCGCAAATCGCAAAAACTTTTTTAGAAAATCATGCTCGGTGGCTGCAAAATAAAGATCAAGAAACGTTAAATAAAATTATTAAAAAAGTGGCATAACCACTTTTTTAATAGGTGCAAATTAATTCACAATTCGATTTGTGCTTTCAAATATTTTGTCAGCAGATTTTGCAATAAAGCCATGATACAAATTTCCATTGGCCATTGGGTAGCGCTTTGCAAATTCATAATAGCAAGCTGGAATAGAATAAACACCATCACCAAATTGCCATTGAATTTCGCCTGCCATGGTAGAGCTTTGCTCTAAAAGTTCCTCTGGAGTTCCTTTGATTTCTCCACCTGAAACATTTAAATTATAACCATTTGTTTTTAGAAAAAGATTTATTTTTTTTAAGTCTGTAAAATATTTTAAATGATTAATGCTAACTGTAAAATGATTTGGTCTAAAACCAAATGCATAAACCCACGAGGCATATTCGCTTTCTTCAGCTAATTTTAAATAAGTGGCGTGATTAATTATCCAATGTCTTCCGCTGAAAGAAAAATCCTCAGAGTGAATAGTTTCGGCAGTAATTTTTTCAGCGCAATTATTTAAAGTTTCTCTGACATAAGACGAAACTAGTTCTAGTTCTAGTTCAGAAATAAATATTTTAGGTAAACTGGTATCTTCATGCTGAAAATGTTGGGCATATAGTTTCTTTTCTTTAAAGTTGTATTCACCAGCCTCTTTGTAGCCCATCTCAATAAAAGTTTTAGATAAAGATTTAATTCCTAGTAAAGGGTGGTTAAAGGTTCTTAAGGCAATGTGATCATTAAGAACGGTTTCTCCGTTTTGCGTAAAAAGATTGTAAATATTCAAAGCTTGAGGGTTCATTTTTACATAGTCAGCCCACATTTTAAGCAAAAACTGATTAACTTGTAAAGATTGATTCATTGAGGGCTCCTTGGATTGAAATTAAGTCACTTATACATCGTCACACTTAGTGGAAAAGAACTCTAGAATTAATTACAAAATTTTCGACAGAAAACGTCAATCTTCGGCTATCGATTGACTCGTTATGGCACTCATTGTTCAGTAGTCCGCTATGTTAAAACGAAGTATTTTTGCGATGATTATGTTGGCCTCCCTTGCGCTCTGGGGTGCAGAGGTTGGTACCTCAAGTGGACATTTTTTTGATAATGAGACAACACCAACATTAACTAATATTAAAATTGAATTTTCTTTATTTAATATTCAATATTTATCTCCTTCTGCAACTGAAAATTCAAGCCAACAGCAGGGTTTATTTGAAATAAACCTGCAAAAAAATGATATTTTACATTATAGATTTCACGCATTATCTGGCAAATTTTCCACACCCAAAAGCGCTTTTTTTTCGTTACCTGAGGCATCAGTTGGTTATAGTGGTAGGGATGATTTAAATTTTGTAACAGTGGGTAGACAAATACAAGGTTTTAGCTTTATCGATAAACAGCAAAATCTTGGATTATTTAATTCTAATTTCACAAATGATAATTTGATTTTTCAAGAGCAGGGGTTGGTTGGAATTCACGCCGGTGCCCATGTTTCTAATTTTGGATTTCATGGTGGGTACTATCCCTATTATTTGCCAAATCAAGGTCCTCAGTTGTATGAAGAAAATGGTGAAATGAGGGCTACAAATCGGTGGTCAAAAAAACCGCCCAAGCAATTTTCATTTGCCTCTCAGAATCATGAAATTATTTATGAAATACGTGATTATAATTTAGTTGATGTTATTAAACATGATGGCTATGCCGCATCTGCTTTTTTTGGTGAATCAGAAAATCGTCCATGGGTTCAAGTTTCTTATGCGCATAAACCAATCTCTGAAATCGCATTATCACGCGATACTTATGCAACAGCACAAAACTTTGATGGCCATGTGAAGTTATCACCCGTTGTTACCTATAGCGAAATACGTTCTTTAGATGTAAATGCGGATTCCTTGTGGCTAAAAGCAACACTTAGCTATATTGAAGATCAGCCTGAAAATAAAGTAGCTAAAAACAATGAAGCATTGCAATTTTTAGAACCCGTTAAAGCCTACAGTCTTTGGTTGTCGACGGATCTTTCTGAGATTTTTGAAAAAACAGTTGTGATTGATTTAATGTATTCAGAAATCTTAGGCGGAGAAATTCAAGATTTAGTTGCTGACGGAACGCCTAGTATTTTTACTTTTTCGAATCAGCGAGCGCTTTATAAAAAACCATTAAGTGTATCGTTACGATCAGATTGGTTTTTTATCCAAAGAAAACCGATTCAAACGACTTTGAAGTGGACTTATGATCGTTCTTACAGGGGCTCAATAATTTCTGGTCTATTTACTCTTGAGGCCATTGCAAAAGTTAAAGTTGGTTTGGGTTTTGATATTCTAGGAACCGATGATGATATTCCGGAGCACACTAATTTTATTAAAGATAATCAAGCCAATGATCGTGTATACGGGGGGCTTCAGTATGCGTTTTAAGGTGTTCTTATTGGCTGCTATTTCTACTTTATCATTTAGTTGTGGATTAAAGTTTAATGAGAAAAAAGAAGAAAATGAAGTCGTCGAAGTAAAAAGTGCTAAGTGCTTAGATCAGTCTGTTAAAGAGCTTAAATTATATTTTAAAGGTGATGCTACGGATGATCAGGCTACTAATTCATTTCAATGCCTAGAAGAAGTTTTTAGTGCTTTCCGTGATAATATTCGTGGTCAAACAAATGGTGAATACACACCACAAGAAATCGCTTCATTTGTTCAAATGAATTTTATTAAAGATGCTAGTACTTTTTCAAATTCATTTTTGGATGAACTAATGAAATTTAAAGTGGCATTACTTGGTGGTAGTACAGACGTAATTAGTAAGTCGGAAATTACTCAACTTGTTGATTTACTTAGTAGTATGAAGCCTGAATTAGTTAAGCTGAATAAATACATGAAAATTGTAACTCTTAATTGGAATAAAGAATTGCAACCGCATGATGAAGTAGAAAAAGAGCAAATGTTTTTGCAGTCCAAAGCAGAGCTAAGCAAGGTCATTCAAATTATCATGACTAAGTTGCAACTGACACAGCGATCTTATCAAATCGATGATTTTTTAAATTTTATCGAGCAGGTAGCAATTTTTGCAAATGTTCCAAATGATTCTATTTCCGAAATAAATAAATACCGAGAGTTAATTAAAAAAACTAAGACTCTATTGCTGGGTGGTGATTACTCTTTGCAACAACAAGAGTGGAATGGTTTTGGGCTACTTGTGCATGAAGGTTTATTTCAATTTCTTCGCAATGAATATTTTTTAAAAGATCTAGCTAATGAACAATTTGAACCAAAGTGGGAATATTATCAAAAAATAGCATTTGATTTATCAGCACTTGTGGAAAACTTATTAAATAGCAAATCCACGAAAAGTTTTACTACCAAAGAGTTATATGAATTACTTCTTTTGGCCCAGACATTTTCACCAAAGCTAAATTTTTCAGAAAATATTTTAAGTCATATCGGAGATTTTAAAGTAATCTTTTTTGGCGATCAAAACTTAAATCCCAACATTTGGTCAGCAACTGATTTTGCTAACTTAAATAGTAAGATTTCTGAAATATTTAAACATTCAGAATCGTTAATAATGGCCTATGATGTAATTAAACCTAGCGCTACAGTTGCAGTTAGACCGACATATACAGATTTCTCAGATAATGAAATAAAAATTATTACGGCAATTGATGGATTAAATAATTTAGTCATCAATTCTTATGATTTAATTAACTTAAAAGCATTTGTTATCGAACTTTCTGAGGGGCCCTTAAAGGAATCTTTCAAATTGCCTAAAAATTTCGATTCTTTATTTAAAGTATTTTTATCGCTAAAGACTTTAATTACCGAGCATTCTGATAGTAATGTTTCCGCATCCAATATCCAGTTATTATTGAATATTGGATCTAGAGCTTATTTAAATTATCTACAATTTGATTTGTATTTAAAAACACTAAACGCAAAACAGCCTGAATTTTTTGAGAATGTTGAATACCTATGGCAAAAAGTAAGCCTTACTATTCAGACTAATTTAAAGTTAAAAAATAATTCATATTTTTCATCGCCAGACATTTTATTATTTTTAAGTGTGTTGCAGTCAGAAGATTTTTTGACACGAAAGTTAAAATTAGAAAGTGCTGATCTGCTTCTGCAAGGTCTATGGAAGAACTTATTATTAAGTCCTAATTTGAGATTAGCTGGGAAAGTATTGCCGGGATTTAATACAGAAGCATTAAGTCAGATTTCATTAAATGTGGTTGAAACTGTTCGTGCACAAAAAGCCTTAGCCAAGATTTTTCAAAAAAACCGAATATTAACTCAAACAGACCTAAAAGCCGAACTTCTGCAAGTTTCACAACAGCCCAATGCTGTGGACTACGGATCTGCCATAACTGAACTTATTCAAATAGTTGGTACGAAGGTTCCATTAAATTTTGATGAGAATGGTTTTTTAAAGATTCTTTCTGCAGATGTTGGAAACTATAACTTTAATGATATGTTTCGCTCTAATTTAGCAAGAGCTTTTAGTCGCTGGATAATTCGAGCGTATGCAAATGATGAGACTCGTGTTGATCAAGTGGTTGGTTTGACTTTAGCAGAAGCAAATGTTGCATTTGGCCAGTTCAGAGCCGTCGCAGTAGATTTTGATGCAATTGATGAAAACAATATATCTTTTATTTCAGCACGTTTTCTTGAAGCTAATTTATTTCTGTCAGGTTCGAATGGAGATGAATATTTAAATCTAATTGAATTGCATAATTTATCTCTACATATTTTATCGGGCCTTGCTCGTGCGGATATGCTTAAGTCTACTATTATGAAAAAGTGTTTGCCGGATTTTGTAGGTAAACCATCGTCATCTGTAGGGATACCTGAGGATTGTTTACTGCAAGTGTATTTTGATGAAGAGAATGCATTTGCTAATATGCCTGAACATACCAATCTTAAAAATCAGTTTACTCAAGATTTATTGAAAGATTATTACATGAGTTTGTTAAAGGCTGCGGGTCACGTACCTAATGCATACAAAATTGTTTATTTAGCGGATGCTGATTTATTTCCTCATGTTGTCCAATATTTAGAAATGATTTATGCAAGTTATGATAGTGTTAAAGATAATCGACTTACTCAGAATGAGGCTTTGGCTGCATTTCCTGTTTTTCAGAAAACAATTAAAGATGTTGCGAAGATTTTTTCTCCATCGTTAAAAGATGAAAACTTACCTGGAACCTTTATCTATTTACTTAAGAACACGCGCCCTCCAAAAACATTATCTGAAAAGCTAGCATTTGCGGCATTTATTTCAAAGCCCGATAGTACAAAACCAGATAAATGGGCAATCCAAACTACGCGATTAGATTTAGGTAAGATATTTAATTTAATTGCTGATTCAACAAAACCAACTGTTGCGACTGTTAAAAATTAAAATTTATTTTTAAACATCATAGATTCAACAGGGAATGCCGTTCGTGTGTTGTATTTTGCGGACGGTTTTTTATTATAGGCGTTGATGACTTCACCCTTAGTTTCAAAGTAAATAATCTGGCCAATTGGCATGCCTTTGTAAACGCGAACGGGTTTTTTAACTGAAATTTCTAAGGTCCAGTGATTACAAAAACCAACATCACCTTTACCGGCAGTAGCATGAATATCAATGCCTAAACGGCCAATACTTGATTTTCCTTCAAGAAATGGAACATGAGCATGGGTTTCTGTATATTCAAGCGTGACGCCTAGATAGAACTGATCTGGAGTCAGTACGTAGCCTTCTTCAGGGATTTCGAAAGATTTAATTTTATTATGTACTTTAGCATCTAAAATGTCTGAATCATAAGTGGCAAGAGTGGATCCTAGGTGCACATCGTAAGAGTTTGTGCCCAGGCATGATAAATTAAAAGGCTCAACTTTGATGAGCCCCTTCTCCATAAAATTCAAAATTTCTTGATCAGTTAGAATCATAAGTAATTAAAATTACTTAGTTTCGCGGTGAACAGTGTGCTTTTGCATATTTGGATTGTATTTTTTCTTTTCTAAACGACCTGGCGTTTTAGTTTTGTTTTTAGTCGTTGTGTAGCGAGAAACTGGCTTGCCAGCTCCTTTAGCTTCTGTGCACTCTAAAGTTACAATAATGCGTCCTGATTTTTTGGCCATAAATACCTCTTAAATTAATGCTTAAAATTAACAAAGTATCTTTATAAGTAAGTTTACAGTATCTAGTCAATCGAATATAAGTAAGTCGGGGGTCTCAATGAATAATAACTACCTTAAAACATCCGCTTTGCCTTTGTTTCTATCACTCTTTCTTTCCGCGATGAGTTCTTCTAAGGCTGTGGCACAGTTATATGTAGGAGACACTCTTGCTCCTGCTGAAATTTCGCAAATAATTAACCAGATAAAGCCAGGATCAATTCTTATTCTTGGTGAAAACCACGGTTTGGCGGCTCATCGAGATCAACACATGGCTATTTTGAATGAGCTGCGTAATCAGGGATTTAAAACGTCGGTAGGGTTAGAGTTTTTAAATTATCCGGACCAGTCGATTGTTAATCAATATTTAAGCAAGAACTTAACCGATGATCAATTTACGGCTGATGTTAAATGGCAGGGGGTTGATTTTCAGTTCTATAAACAACAAATTCTGTTTCCGCTACCAGCTTTGGGTGAAACGACAATTGCTTTGAATATTCCTAGATTTGTAACTTCGAAGATCGCAAAAACTGGTTTAGATAGTTTAACTCCTGAAGAAGCGAATTTTATGCCGCCAAGTTTTCATGTGGGTCGCGATTCTTACAAGCAACGCTTTGCGGACGTCATTCATGTTCCGGCCGGGCCAGTCTTTGAGCGCTATTTTGTGTCTCAATCAACTTGGGATGATACGATGGCATGGAAAGCAACCGAATTTATTAAAACTCATCCAGATCAAGTGTTAGTGATTGTTGTCGGAGAATTTCATGTTCAATTTGGTGGAGGTTTGGCGGATCGTATTTTAGCCCGCGATCCGAAGTTAAAAGTT
Organism: Pseudobdellovibrio sp.; assembly: GCA_049301055.1. Classification (GTDB taxonomy): domain Bacteria; phylum Bdellovibrionota; class Bdellovibrionia; order Bdellovibrionales; family Bdellovibrionaceae; genus Pseudobdellovibrio. The sequence continues at coordinate 115,931 of JBAQKN010000045.1, forward strand.
ATAAGCGTTTCGCAAATTTGGGCAGTTAATATGGCTGAAGATGGAACTGTCGTACCAATGACAGATGATGAAATTCACGAAGAAATTAAGCCATCAGTAATATATGGTGCGCGTGGCGATTATATTTGGGTTTCTAAACAAAATTAGATGTTTATGCGGATTTCTTAATAGTTTAGGTTAGAGTTTTAAGAATATTTTCGTAGGACTTTCCTGCTAAAATAGCTCGAATAATATTTGTTGAAGTATTCATTTTACTAATGAAATCATGAGCGGCGCTAATGATAAACCGCTGAGGATGTCCTTCCCAGCTTTTTTTAATTTTATCATTAATCATTAAGGCTTCATGGAAGTCCTCAATTCGAATGGCGTAGGAAGTGTCATAGTCAATTTCTTGGGCTGTATCTAAATGTAAAATCCATGTGTAACGCGCAAGTTCTACGGCTCGTGTTGTGTTAAATGTTTTAAAGAAATGTTCTGCTGTATCAGGCCAATAAGCTAAAGAATCTAATGACCCGCGATCACAAACAATTAAGGCTTCTGGAAAATTATCGACAGATAGCCCTTCAAGTTCTTGTTGGGTTGAATAGATTGCTTTCTGTGCATGAAAATATCCCGAATAATTTTTTAACCGCGGAAAGCCGCCCTTATAAAGTATCGATGCGGCCTCCGGCACAATTTTTACTTTTGATCCGAATTCCTTTTTTAGCGCCTCGATTAAAGTTGTTTTTCCACCAGAGGGGCCGCCAGTTACGGCAATTTTAATTGTCATTTAGATTTAAATCCTTAACGTGAAAGTTATTGTAGGCAAGCGACAACAGCATCGTGGCCAATCCATGATGTTGAGTTTTTTGGAGCAAAGCCATCGTGCAGCATAATATATCCGCAAGACCTAAAAACAATTTCACTAATGGCTCCCGTCATAAGAACTTTCTCATCTTTATGAAGATTCATGATTTCATCGGAAATATCTAGTGTCAGTTCAAGTTGCTCTTTATTTGAATGATGTGGCCAGCCCTCGTAGACGCTAGTTTGTTTTACGGCAGAAGAATCAAAGTAGGTGTCGACTGTATCAAAAATTTTCTGAAGATCGTCAGGGTTTTTTAAAACTTCAGAACAATCTTTTTCTAATTTTATAGTTAGAGGATGATTGGCTGCCTCTTTTTTTAATGCGCGAACAAGATTGTATAATGGAATTTCGATGCCCTTAAAAATTGAACTTGAATTGGTTAATATTTCGGGACAGTTGTAAACGCAACTGGTAACTCCTTTATTAGTCCATGCTGCTGAAAAATTTTCTAGATCACACTTTGCCCAGCCTTGAATATATGGAGCATAGGATTGCCATTGGTATTTGTCTTTAATCACAATTTCTGTTCCATGATAGCCATACGCAACGTAGCTAACAGTTCCATTTTGTGATTTAATTTTTTCACGTAATGCGGTTGTTTCCTCAATTAGGATATTATAGGTTTCTGCTGTGACTTCATGAAAATTCAACTGCAGAAAATGACCAATTGAGCTTTCCCAAAATTCGCTGGAAGCCAAGTAGCGATCTGCTTTTCCTTTAAACACACGATTCATTAAGGGTAAAACAATTTTGCATCGTGGAACCCCTCCGGCCATAAGGTGCGCAAAGTGGACATGCTGACCAGGTTGAAGAAGTTTTTCTAATTCAATCGCGAAGTCCTGGGTTTGCTTCTTGAATCTTTTTTTTGCCTGATCGCGGCAAAAGTTTAAACTGTCGGCTGGGAATGTATTTGTTTTCCAATCGCCTAGTTTAACGTCTTTTAAATAATCATTCGGGGTTTTTCCAAACTGATCTTTTTCTAAATCAAAGCCGGCTTCAAGGGGCACATTTATAAATGGCTTTGGAATTTGTTCAGCTTCTTCGGGTGTTAGTTTTCGCAGTTGAAGGTTCTCGTCACGTCGGCCAACAGTCGCACGAACAATTGTCATCCCTTGGCGTTCTGCCTCTTCCACTAGGCCATTAGCATAGCCACGATTAAATAGTTCTCCGAATAAAACAAGTATGTCGCCTTTTTTAAAAGATTTTTTCACAGGTGCTGATCGAATTGGATTAAAATTTTTCATAAACTCTCCATGATTTTAAAATACACTACGTGAGAGTATTCATTGACTCAACTAACAGTCATTTGACACGATTAGTTGATGCCACAAAATAGCCCAAAAATCATTAGTTTGGTTCCCTCTTGGACTGAAACTTTAGTAGCAGCAGGCGTTCATGTGGTTGGTCGCACACGATTTTGCATCCATCCTGATCAAATGGTTAATAATATACCTATTCTGGGTGGTACAAAAAATATTAACATTGATGAAATAAAAAAAATAAATCCCGACTTTATTTTATTAGATAAGCAAGAAAATACCAAAGAAATGGCTGAATTAATAAGTTCAGTTGGGATTAAATTATTAATTACGGACATAACCAACTTTGATTCTTTAATTCAAAGTTGTCACTATTTGGCTATGAATTTAAACAATAAGTATTTAGAAAGTATAGCTCAACGTTATCAACTTGTTATTGATTCAAAAAGTAAGATGTCGAAAATTAAATTTCTATCTGCTGTTTTGCTAATAGGAGATCTTGCAATTTTAAACAATATTGATGATTTTGAATATGTAATTTGGAAAAATCCATTCATGGTTATTGGTCAAAGTACTTTTATTTCTGCTAATTTTGATTTGATTGGAATTAAGTTTAACCACCAAGAAAAATATCCTGAGATTTCTGATGAGCAACTTAAGAAAAGTGGCTGCTTTTTTTCTAGTGAGCCTTTTCCATTTTCAAATAAATTTCAGGAATTAAGCCAATTGGGATATCGCGGTATAGTTGTTGATGGAGAAAAAATAAGTTGGTTTGGCATTAGGAATTTAATATTTCTTGAGTCCGTTCTAAAATAATTCGTGCACATGCGCTAGATGCATTTCTATTTTGTTCTAGATGACCTATCAGTATTTTTTTAAAATCTTTTAATTGAAGACTTTTAAGTTGGACTAAAGCAGTTAGAAATTCTTCACTATCATGTACAACTTGAACTATGCGAATATCATTTATTATAATTTGCGAATACCTTAAAGCTTCTGGACTGTTTTGAATGTGTGGCCCTGTTATAACAGGTATCGCGCAACACAAAGGTTCCATTACAGAGTGAACTTTGGCTTTAAACGAACCTCCAACAAAGGCCCAAGAAGCATTTCTGTAAAGATCTGCTAAATAACCAATCTGATCGACTATAATCACTTCGCCTAATGACGCTGTTGAATTGGAAAAAATATTCGAAAATCTTTGATGATTTAAATTATGCTCAGTAAGAATACTTTCTATCCGTTGAATATTCTCTGGTCCAACCTCGTGAGGGCACCAAAATATTTTACAGTTCTGATCTATAATGGATTTTAAAATTGGAATGAAATGAATTTCATCTTCAGGCCAGGTTGAGCCAAGGACTGCGTAATTAAAATCAAGTGAAAATAAAACTTGCGAAGGTTGTGCTAGTCTCCAAAAAACTTGATCAAACCGAGTATCACCGGGAGCTGAAATATGAATTGAAGTGGATAGATTTGTTTTCAAGGCCGATGCCTGTTGGATGTGGGTGCAGAAAATCCCAGAAAAATGATTTAAAAAAACAAGATTAAATAAACGATTTAAAAAAGTTAAACTTGGATTGAATGAAGCAACAAATGTAGGGATTTTATTTAAACTAAGTTGAAAAATAAGTTCAGGCCACAAATCTGTTCGTGCGAAAATAAAAGCTCTTGGATTTAATTGAAAAATAAGCAAACGAAGCGGATTTGGTTGATCCCATGGAATTGGGATAAATGCATCAACTAAGTGGCTAATGTTATCAAACAACTTAACTGCCGATGGCGATGAATAAGTAACGACAATGGTGGATTTTTTTTCAAGTAATTTAAGCTCTCTTATAATTGATTTCGCATATTCAATTTCGCCACTTGATGCGTGAAAACAAAAAACATTCTTTTTATCTTTGAAATTCAGATTAGTTTTTTCGTGCCGAAGTCCTATCCATTTTTTTGTTTTATTACTTAAGAGTGGCTTAAATAAAATCAAAATTGATTTTGCGAAAATAAAAAATGGTCGGTACAGCAGATAAATAACAAATTTCATCATAATAGGCTTGCCAATTTTTGTGAAACTTCTTCAGCAGTAATTGATCGCAAGCATTCTTGAAATATTGGATTTCGACAAGGACCTTGGCCATGCTTACTGCAGGGCCTGCAATTTAAATCACGTTCTAATATTGTAGTAGTAGCTCTTGAAGGAAAGCCAAATGGTGCTGGTCCCATTAAAGCAATCGTTGGTTTTCCAAGTTGTTCAGCAATATGTAGCAAACCGGTGTCATTGCTAACTACTGCGCATGATTTTTGAATAATTGCTGCCGATTGAAGTAATGAAGTTTTACCTGTTAGGTTACAAACGTTTTTGTTTTTACTTAGTTCAGATGTGAATTCATCAGTAGGGCCAGCAAGTACCACAAATTGTTTTTCTGGATTTAAAACAACTAGCTTTTGCCAATATTCGATGGGCCATCTTTTTAGATCATAAGTTGCTGATGGAACTAAAACAGTAAAGTTAAGTAAATGATTTTGTTTAATGATATCTTCAGAAAATTGAATAGCTTCCTTATTCAAAAAAAGTTGAGGTGCAGTAGGTAGAAAAAATTTAAAATTCCAATTTTCCAAGGGCTTAATTAAATCGCGTTGACCAGAGAATGGTTTTTCAAATAAATTATAATGAAATTGAATCAGTAAGAAGCGTTTTAAGCGCATCATCGGGCGAACAACTTTTTTTGGTTTCCATAAAAGTAAGCGAATTAAAGCAGAACGTAAATTATTATGAGCATCATAGATATGCGTAAAATTTTCTTCTCGCAATTTAGAAATTATTTTTAGCAAGCCTAGAAAGCCAGATGTTTTGTCTAAAGACCAAGTCAAATTAATGTTTGGATGGTTTTGAAGCAAAGGTGCTAGGTCCGAGCGGGTAATAAAGTGAATTTCCGCCTGTGGAACATAAGATTTCACAAAGCTTGAAATACTTAAAGCTTGAGTTAAATCACCAATACTTGAAAATCGAATGATAAGAAGTTTCATTTAATACATGTTATTTACAAAATCCGGCACATGTCTAGGTTAGTCTTTGTAACTGGTGTTTTATTGATTTTAAAGTCAATACAGCTGGTTAAGAGCATTTGTTTAAGGCATAGCCCTTGAAAGTAATATAGTTATGCGAATGCTATTAAACATTGTCTCAATATTAGTCATCTGTTGTTTTCATTTGATTTCTCATGCTGAGACAAAATCTACTATTGAGGTTCAAGGGCTATCATTTATTAGTTCTGATTTTGAATCTGTTGATAAAAGTAATTTTTGGTTTATTGGAGCCAGTTTAGTTTCTAACGAAAAAGCTCCTGATTATTTTATGATTAATCTAAAAGGCTTTTACGCTCCAGGAAATACGGTTTTAAATTATTTAAATTTTAAAGAAATTTACTTTAGTATTGATCTAGAGCCGTATTCAAAACTTCATATTGGTCGTAAACTAAAAAATTGGTCTTCGTTAGATAGCGATTGGAATCTTGGTTTTTTTCAGCCCCAATTTAGATGGAATCCATTAAGTCCAGAAAACCAAGGTATGACAGGGCTTTTTTGGGATCATGATGAAAGTAATTGGGGTATGACATTATTTGCTTCGCCAGTATTTATTCCCGATCAGAGCGCAGGATATGAAGTAAAAAATGGTCAATTTGAAACTGCAAATCCATGGTTTAATCCACCACCTCAAAATATTAAATTTCAAGGGCAAGTGTTGCCAATTGATTATAAGATCAATAAGCCAGAGACATCTGATGTTGTATTACAAACATTATATGCGGCTCAGTTGCGCTTTGGTGAAAAGAGAGGCTTATTTGCAAACCTTTCTGCAGCTTATAAACCGTCTAATCAGTTTGCAGTGGGTTATACTGGCGTGTTGGTTACAAATAAAGTAAAAATCGATCTAACTCCAAAGACATATACTGAAAATGATTATGCGACCGATGTCGGGTACAAAGACAGTTGGGGACTGGCGCAAATTTCTTTTTTAGCTTCGAAGCCACATACAGCAAGTTTTCAGAATGTAAGTAATACTCCTATTATTGAAGACAGCTTTAGTTGGGGACCTAAGTTCATTTACAACTTAAAACCTTTTCAATTTGAAGTTTCGTACTTTGATGCTCAAGGTGGCAATGTGTCCGAAACAGGTCCAGACACTTCGGCAGATCGTGCTGCTTTGACGCAAGTCTATTTATTTCACCAAGCCGTTCAGTTGCAAATTAAATACAGCGAAATTTATTTAAGACGGATGAAGTTAGAATCATCAATTCAGTATCGGCAAAGTATGAAAGATCCGTTTAAACAAATTCGATTCAGTAATCGATTTGTTATAAAAGGGCCATGGTCGTTTAATTCAGATATTTTATTAATTGATACGGATGATGATTCAAATTTAAAAATGAATGCTTATAGAAATTTAGATCAATTTTGGATCGGAGCTATGTATGACCTTTAGAAACCAATTCATTGTGATAGCCAAATTTGTCAGTATGATTGCATTTGGTCTGCAAATGACGGCCTGCTCCGATTTTTTAAAGGGAAAGCCTAAGAAAGAGCCCTACATTGAAGTTAAAAATGAATCTTTATCATGTTTAAAAGATGTTTCTACTAAATTGAAAGCTGTATTGAAAAGTGAAACGACTGAGAAAGAAGTAGATGATTCTTTTGCTTGTTTAGATAAAGTACTAAGCGAGTTTCAAGTTCGCGCAGAAGGTATTAATGATGCAAATTCATTTTCTAAAGATGATCTTTTTCAGATCTTTGATAAGTTTTTAAATGATGCCAAAATTTCTAATGAAGCTACTGCTGATATTTTAAAATTAAAGGCAGCGTTAGTTGGTGGAAGTGAATTACGAATAAACAAAATTGAAATTTCTGCATTAAAAGATTTTTTAATTAAAATTAAAGCAGAAGTAATCAAGTTAATTCCATATGCTAAAGTATTCAATTTTAAAAGAGGTAATAATGAATTTTCAAAGGTTTTAATTAAAGATGCTTTTGCCCAATTAAGTGTAAGTGTAATGAAAGTAATATCCGAGTCATTAGTAAACAGATCAGATTACCGATTTGAAGACTTGAAAAAATTAGTTTTAAATTTAAAGATTATTAGTGATGATCAAACCGAGTTGATTGATCTAGCAGAAGATGTCAAAGATTTACTAACTGGGAATGAACTTTTAAAAACAGAAAATGATTATAATGTTTTTATAGGCAGTTTTACAGAAATGTTAAGATTATATACTTTGAATCAGCAAGGATATATTGCATTTGAAATTTCTGATTCAATTAAAATGAACGATGCGATTGAATTTATTGAAGGATGGATTAGTGTTCTTGAAAACTCAAATCAGTTTAAAAGAACAAAAGTAATTTCAGCAGAGTCCTTTGATCCAATATTATTAAAAATTGCTAAGAAGGATATATTGCCCGTTCAAATAGCTCCTGAAACACTTGTCCAATTCTATAAGACCTTATTAGTTCGGGTTTTTGAATCGGGTCCAGCAGGAAATCTTCAATTGTTTACTGGGATAACGAAGATTCACTTTGATAATCTTAAAAAAGAAATAGCATTACTGAAAATTTATATCGCTTTTGTAAATACACTTAATTTCCCAGCACTAAGTGCTGACAATTCTAATGGCGGACTAGATATTAAAGAAATACAATCTGCTATACAGAAAATGGATGCAAAATTAATTTCTTCAATATTAATGAAGTTTGATCAACAGGGACAGACTCAAATAATAAATGCTTTCAATGAATTCAAATTTGAAATGTTGCAGGCAAGGCCTGTTGTTTATAGATACAAAAAAATGGTTATTGCTGCTAATCAAGAAATTTGGAAGCAAAACTGGAGTGATTTAATTTATGCATTATATGCAAAAATGATGGCTCGCGAGTTGTTAATAGGTTGGGGCGATGGAATTGCGACTAGCTTAGTTCAAAATTCAGTGATTACAGAAAGTGGATTAGTGAAGTGGTACAGTGAATTCAAGCAATTTGGAGTTGATGTTAAACTGTTTGATCCTCGAACAGATAATGCGGGAGCAAAAAGTTTTAAAGAAGCTAACTTGTTTACATACTCAGGAAATGGGGATGATAAAATAAATTATCTAGAAGCTGTTCAATACTTAAATATTTTAACGAGTGCTGGTGGTAAAACTTTCTCGGAATTAAAAAAAGGCTTTGCAAGTGCGGGTTGCAATATGAAAGAAAGGGATATTTTTGATAATCCGTGGAATCAAGATGCGTGTGTTTATGAAAACTTCAAAAAGAATTATAAAGTTTATTTTAATAATTTGTCTTATTTGTCAGCGTATTTAGCTACTCTGACCGATCAGCAGTTTTTTAATTATTATGAATCTGTAATGAGTGTTGCTAGAACGGATAAGGCCAATAAAGGTAAAAGAGTCGAAACAGCAGATATTCGCAATTTGAGTGTACTTTTGCACTACATTGAATCTTTGTATGCCATGTATGACGTTAATAAAAATTGGAGTCTTTCTGCAGCTGAAATCAGAGCATCTTATCCAAGATTTACTGTATTTGCGACCGATTTTGCGTATAAAAATGCTAAGGACAAATTAGATTTATTTAATTCGGTAGCGGTTCAAGCTTTGGGGTATAGTTGTTATTCGCAGGCTGATCTAATTCAAGAATCATTTATTTACTTGGTATTTAAGGGTAGTACTCCAGGAGTTTCAGATTTGAACATTGCACCTTGCATTGGACAGCGATCTTTGATTGATTTTACCGGAGAAGTGAATCGAAGTAATATTATTAATACTTTTAAAATACTGAAAGATGTCATAGGCTCCTAAGAATGAAAATTTCGATCAGTAAAAACGAATGGGCTTTTGTTTTCACATATTTAAGTATGTTCGTACTAGGCATGTCTGATAATATTCGTGGTCCACTATTTTCTGAGTTACTACTTAATTTAAAGTTATCTAATTCACAGGGTTCTTTTAGTTTTGCAATTGCATCAACGGCTGCTTTATTAGGAAATATTTTTTCAACAAAATTATTTAAAAGATTTAGTTTAAGTGATGTTTTGACAATGGCTTTGTTTATTATGGCCACTGGATTGTTGATCATGGGTGTTGCAATCGATTTTTATAGCTACAGTGCCGGGGCTTTTCTTTTTGGGGCTAGTATGGGATTGATGGGTGTAACTCAGACGGTGCTTATTACAGAAAGTACCGAGCCTGAAAAGCAGTCTAGGGCATTATCCGGTTTACATGGTGTCTATGGTTTATCTAGTTTGATAGCTCCTTTTGTTGCTTATGCAGGTGCTGCGAAGTTTGGGATATGGCAAGCAGCCTTTTTTATTGCCAGCGTACTAGCGATGGTTTTTGGTTTGCTATCTGTCTTTACAAAAGCACAGCCAGAATTTGATGTTCATGAAATTAATTCTGATGTCAAAAAAAGTAAAAATTCATTTTTAACCCTATTTACTTTTGGTGGAATTTTTTCGTTTTATGTAGTTGCTGAGATCATGGTTTCATCAAGATTAGCACTATATATGCGTACCTATTTTAATATGGATTTGGAAAACTCAAGTCATTATGTAACTTACTTTTTTGCGTTTCTTCTTTTAGGAAGAGTATTGTTTGCATTTAAATCATTTCAGTATTCATTACGGAAGCAATTAAATACGTCTCTAATTTTTTCAATTCTATTTTTGATATTAGGAATGCAGTTGCATCCATTTTTTTTAGTTCTTATGGGTTTTAGTATGGCACCATTTTATCCGATGTCGATTTCGTATATTTCAGAACAAACTGGAGTGAACAAAAGGCAATTTATTACATTTGCATTAAGCTTTCAAAGTATATGCGTCATTAGTATGCATTTGGGAGTTGGATATTTAACAGATCACTTTGGATTATTTTATGCTTTCGGAGTTGGTATTATTTCGCTAGTATTGGCGCTAGTATGTATCAATTTTCATCCCAAAGCTGTCTTGTCATAAAAGCTAAATTTTTTTTAGTATTACTTTTGATGATATCATCAAGATATGTCCAAGCTGAATTTATTCCGTATAAGTCAGGTTTGATTGATCGATTTATTGATTTTCAAAAACTTACGGCTATTTCAGATCAAGATGATTGGGAAGTTGGCGAAATCCTTCCCATTGTTTCGCAAAATTCAAAATTAGGGGTAATTGGTTTTGTAGAATTAAACTCTATTAAAAGTGTTGGGTTCAAGAAATATGAATTGCGTTTAAAGTTACTACGCCAATCTCGGAAACATTTTATACAGACGGGCGATACTTTACGTCGTATGAATTTGTCTACTTACAATGAAGACTACATCGGTTCGACAGATTTAATCATACATCAAAGTCAAATAAGGCTGTCTTCAAGGTATCGACCCTTCTTCTATCAAGGAATAACTATCGGTGAAACAGCTCAGACATTATTTGAAACAGAGTTTTTGCTTAATTATTTAGGAACCTTGTATTATGGCTTAAATGATTGGCTGACAGTGGGAACAGTTTTGCCAGCGAATGCATTAGGTGGGCCTAATGCCAACTTTAAAGCGAAATTATTTGATTCCGAGTCGACAACATTGTCTACGGGGCTTTCTTTTGTTCGCTTAGTTGAAGAAAAAAATGCTATTTTAAATTTAAATCTATATTGGGACTCTATTTCTTCCGATGCATTAATTACACATACATTTTTAAGTTTGGGTTTAATTAAATGGGATGGGGCAAAGGATTCTGCTGCAATCAAAGCATTGGGTTCGAGTTCATTTCAAACTGGATATGAAATTATTTTAAATAATTGGGACCGATTGTTAGTCGGGCCAAATTATAATTTCGAGAAAAAAGCATTGGGCGGATATTTATCCTATATATGGTTGTATGATAGAACTCATGTGCAACTTTCGGTGAATGCGACAGATGTGACCCATTTAAGGCTTTCAGGTAGCGATGGTTACTATGGTTTTTTTGATTTGTATTGGAGATTTTAATGGCTGTTTTTTTTATTAGTTGTCCATTGAATTATGAAAATTTACTTGCAGAAGAAATTAAAACTTTTTGGTTTGAAATGATGGATCTTGATGGGCTACCAACACGAGAACCTTTGCCAGAATTTAGTATTGAAATGGGTGGTCTTGAAATTAAATGCCCTGATCATTTAGGATATCAAATTAATTTTTTCACTAAAATTGCTCATAGAATTTTAATACGCATTCATAGTTTTGATGCCAGGTTTTATGATCAGTTTGAAAGAGAAATGAAAATAATTCCGTTGCCAAAATGGATCCCAAAAAGTGCAATCAAAGTTAAAATCGAAACAAGTAAGTCTCGTTTAAATCATGAACGAAATTTATTAGAAGTTTGCGACCGAACCTTGCCACCGCTGGGCTATACGCCAGTCCATGCAGAAGATGCGGAACACCAATTATTCATTCGTATTGTAAAAGATCGAGTCACATTAAGTCTGGATACCTCTGGCGATCATTTACATAAACGGGGATACGCTGTTTACCGAGGTGAAGCCCCCTTACGAGAAAATTTAGCTGCATTATTGTGTAATATTGCGATTCAAAATGGATTTAATTATGAGTCGAATAATTTGGTAGATCCTTTCGCGGGCTCTGGGACTATTTTGTTTGAAATGGCAAGTTTGTATAGTCCAAATCTAAAACGAAATTATAATTGGTTAAAGTTTTTGAATAAGCCTAAAATGTTTAATTCAGATTCTTGGAGTAAAAATTATCGTTGGTTATATAGCCCCAAAAAAATGTCCGGAGCCTTCGCTATAGACAGTGATGAACGAGCAATTGCAAATATTGAAAAAAACAAAATTTTATTTTCAGAAATTTATCCGGATTCTGAAATTGATTTAAAATCTATGCAATTAGATAGTAGTCAATTAGTTGCTTCGAATTTTAGACCCGAAGGGTCTTATTGGTTGATTAGTAATCCGCCGTATGGAATGCGGCTAAAAACAGATTCGGTACCAGCAATATTTCAACATATTGAATCCATTACAAACCTAGAGGGTGCGTTAATACTTCATCCAGAATCTATGAAGTTAAGTTTTAAGAAAATGCGACTTAGTTCAGAGGTTGATTTTATAAATCAGGGGCTTAACATCAAGATATCATTATTTCTACCTTAGGGTTCTGTATTTATTTCATGTTATATATTTTGCTTTTGTTAGTTCTGCTTAGGATTACTGGACGATTGTCTTTAAAGTGGGTATAAACCAAAGCTCTTCGAAGGAGCTCGTTATGCCGTTTAAAATGGGATTATTAGTTGTCGTTGTCAATTTTGCTTTATTTTCATGTGCTCCTAAAGATGATAAATTAGTTCGTCCAGATACAGGCTTCGTCAAAACTAATGCGACTCCAACCTCGGATGAAGCTGTTAAGTTGCTTTTTATTTCTATCGACCGATCTGTAGAAGCCCTTCATTTTTTGAAAGCAGCATTAAATAATGACTATGCTATCCAGAAAAAAATTGATGTTTTTAATGTTGATCAAAAAGATTTAATTTTAAAAAAACAATTTTTAATAACGTCTGAAAAAGTTGAAAACGACATTTCTAATCAAAGCGCGCAAATAAATTTAATTTCAACAATAGAATTAGAAGTAGACCAAACAATTAAATCTGTTGTCATTCAGGATATAAATGTACCAGTAGTTCAACCACAAAAAGAAGCTGCTCCCGCAGATAAGCAAACAACTCGGTCTGTTAAAAATATGAACAAGATTATTTTAGTCACAAAATCAGCTCAGCCTGGGTTTTATGATCTTGAAATAAACTCCTTAGATGAGACTAACTCAAAAGAAAATGGCAACGGAATGTCGAATACTTTTGCGAAATTCACAATCGCTTGGGATGGGAAAGCTGAATCATTAATGAAAGATATTGTTATAACTTCAGGTTTGTTTGGTCATAATAAGTATGGTGTTACTAAATTCATAGCTAAATCAGTATCGGTAAATCTTATTGTTAGTTTGTCTGCTGAATGCGCCTCAGTAAATGGGACGATTAGCCTTACTAGTTCAGGCAAGCCTGAAAAAAACAAGCAAAATGAAATTTATCAAATTCAAATTCAAGACTCTTCAATAAAAGTTCAAAATAAAACTTTGGGTATGCAGGCTGCTCAGTGCTCTTTAAGGCCCGTTGTCGATTTAAGGAAATTATTTTAATATCTTCAATCTTGAGTAAAGTGGAAAGTGGTCAGACACGCCCATATTTTTTTTGTCAGAATCAAAAGATAAAGGAGCTCCATTTTTTTTCATATTATCTGCTGTACGAACAATCTCGATTGATTCTGGTATCAGTTCCAAACTTGCGTCTTTTAAATTATGCGAATACACTAAGACATCTAAAAAAGACCATTCATTACGATAATTATGGCTTCCTAAGCATAGTTTACAACCGACCAAGTGTGAGACTTGGCCAACTTGGCTAAGCTCATTTTTAAAATATCCCTTAGAATTTTCTTCAGTAGAAATGATATTTAAATCTCCTCCAAAAATGACGGCGCGTCCTAGTTTGCTATATTTGCTCATCAGGTCTTTCGCATACTGTACTGCCTGTGACCTCCATGCCGAAGGATTTGCTTGTGATGGGAAATGAGCAACTAGAAAGGTTAGATTCCTGTTGTTTGGTAAAATTACTGAAACTTCTAAAATGCCACGTGATCGTTGAGCCCATTTTAATTGCTCTGGATCAGATTCTTGATAGGGAATTAAGTGCAAAATTGGCGTGCCTGATAGCGGAAATTTTGAAATAAAGCCTGGGTCTATGCCACGTAAATCAGGGCCCTCAATTAAAACAATTGTTTTATAACCAAGGTCACCTAATTCATCATGAACTAGGCGTTTTAGAATAGATTCATTTTCAACTTCTGCTAGAAGCAAGTTGTCTGGGCCTTTGCCCGCATCAGCGGCACGAATGACTTTAGCAATATTTGCTAATTTTGTTTTAACAACAGTATCATTCCAATCCGTTTCTTCGCATTCTTTTCTGCGGCTATTGCTATGTTGAGTTTCGCAAAAAGAAACAACTTCCTGTTTGTTTTTTTCAATCGAAGGTAAATAAGTAAAATCCTCTCTGTCTTTATCGTGCAGATTGTCGAATAGGTTTTCAACATTGTAGGACATAACAGAAATTTGATCTTCAGACTTTGCAATTTTTTTTAGATCGGTAGGCTTTGCAAATTCGCTTTTACTTGAACTAACAGAGGGTAATGAGTCTGTTTGGCATCCTATAAAAAAAATTAAAAGTGATATAAGTAATAATCTTAACAAAACAAAAATTTGCGTGTGTATTTTTTTCATCTTAAAACCGTAAGCGATTATTAATTTAAGTGCTAGTTTAGACATATGGTTCTGCGCTGTGGTATAACCAGCTTGGCTTTAACGTAACTGGAGAATTCAAAATGAGATTTTTTCTGCAAATTATCTGCTGTTTGTTTGCTTTTCATGCTTTTGCTCAAGATCAGAATTCAGTTACAAATTCCACGATTAGTAATTTTGAAGAGTATCAGCCCAAATCTTTTGGTATTACATTGTTTAGTTTGGGTGGTTATTCAGATAAACAGTTTAAGCAAGCTGATCCATCTTTTGATTTTTTCGACAACTATATTTCTTTTAATTATAAAATTAATAGAAACTTTAAAATTTCTGCACGCCCAGCCTTTGGTTATTCAACAAGCGGTGTAAACATTTATGATGAACATGTTGAAAATAAAATTCGCACACGAGATTTTTCCTTTGTAGCTAAATTTTCAAATTTATTAGTGGACGTGCTTCCAGCCTCTTTGAATTTAGCAAATCAGTTTCGTTTATATTTGCCAACAAGTGATCCTTCGAAAGATTCAGGTATGATTGCTCGCCTTCGTTATGAGGTAGAGGGAAAGTATAGGTTTGGCCATGAAACTAGTTTTCGTTACTACGCAAAACCAAGTTATTATTTTCAGCGTTCTACAGTTTTTTTTGATAATTCAAATCCAAACAGACCCAATAGTATTAAAACGACTTCGAAAGTAGATATCGAACATGGCGGTGAATACTCGTGGGAACTAAATAGAGTGTTCTCAATTAATCCTGGTTTTGAAGTTCAAGAAAAATGGTCCAATAAGTCCGAGGCCGAAGCTAAAGATGAATACCATGCATGTTCTATTCGGGCTGGTATTGGGTTTGAAATTGCGCCTAATCGTGATTTTAATTTTACGGTTGGTATCGCTAGTATGAAGGATCTAATTCAAACGTATAAGATAGACGAAACTAGTTATACATTAATGACGAATGTTAATCTGTTTTAAGTAAAATTATCCGGTAAAACAAATTCATAAGTTTTATCATTCCAGGTAAAGCTTATTTCACAAGCTCTTAACGCAATGGCATTTTCTTTCCAGGGCATTTTTGATCCGTACAATTGATCTCCGCGTATGGGAGCAGACATAGCACTAGTTTGTGCGCGGATTTGATGTGTGCGTCCGGTCATTAAGTTTATTTTAACCCAGCTACTGTCGGGTCCGATGACTTGCTTTTCAATTTCTAATTCGCAAAGTGCTGATTTTTCCTGATAAAATTCGGTTACTTTTTTAGGAGCTCGAAGTGATGTCTCCATATAGTGAATTAATTTAAAAGGAAGTTGTGTCGTAGTTTCAACTAAAGCTACGTATTTTTTTTTAATCTGTCGGGTTTGAATTAATTTATTAAATGAAGTTACAAAATATTTTGTTTTTCCATAAACAATTAAGCCTTCTGTTAATGTATCTAAACGGTGAGTAATCATTAAAGATCTGTTGCCGGAAAGTTCAAGCTGGTAAAGTGAATTATCGATAATGTTGTCAACAGCGGCATGACTGGGTATTCCGCCGGGTTTATTTAACACTAAAAAACTAGAATCTTCATAAATGATTAAATCATTCCAGGGATAGTTTGTATTATGCCTTCTTGGTTTTGTATGAACTCGAAATAATTTATTAGGCTCGATAATAGAATCAATAATTTGTCTATTATTGTCGACATAGACTCCACCTAGTTTTATTAAAGAAAGAGCCGCTTCAAGATCAATTGCTAATAAATTACAAACGATTTCTGAAATAAAACCAGACTTAGGATTAAGAAAGTGTTTAACGCCATACTCGAAACCATGAGAACTAATTTGCGAGCCTACTATTTGAGCCATAATTCTAATTAGCACAGTGTCCCGATATGTTTCAAGGGCTTAACATTATGGTTTTTATTCTACATGATAGTAAATCTATGAATGATTCCTTATTGCAGTGTCTATGGCACAGCAAAGACACTTTAACGTGCTTGATACCCTATGCTTACGAGCCAACGTGGGTTTATATATTTTTAATATCGATGATGTTATTATCTGCAGTTGGGTTGCCTTTTCCCGAAGAGGCAACGTTGGTCAGTGTGGGTATTTTAGCTTATATGGGGGCACATCCTGATCGTTATCCGCCACCTTTCCCTGGGGCACCATTTGTTCATCCGCAAACAGCTGCAATGATCGCATTTGTGGCGGTATTTATGGCTGATTTTTTAATTTATGGTATTGGTCGAATGTTTGGCAGAAGGGTTTTTGATTTAAAACCAATGCGAGCGATTTTGTCAGAAGATAATAGAATGAAGATTGAGGCTTGGACAAAAAAATATGGAGCCTATGCCTGTGGCATATTTAGGTTTACACCGGGTATTCGTTTTCCAGGGCATCTAGCGTGTGGGATGTTGAAGTTTCCAGCATGGAAGTTTGGTTTAATTGATGGAATAGCAGCTATGATTTCAGTGCCGACACAAATTTTACTTTTAGCTCACTATGGCGAGACGATACTTGGGTTTTTGAAACAATTTAAAATTATTGTCTTATGTTTACTAATATTTGTTCTTTTGATGTTTGCTTATAAAAAATGGATTGCACCGCGACTTAGTCATTAAGACTAAGCGCGATGGATTACTTTAGCTCTTACGCAGCAGCAGTTTCATTAGCTAAATCTTGATTTGAAATTTGAAAACTTAATGTTAGTTTTGAACTTGATTTGACTTTGATATTTTGAGTCTCAGGCCAGAAAACTTTATCATAACCTTCTATTATACCAAATAGTTCTTCGCGAATTTTAAACAGCAGTCCAGATGACGAGCCCAAAAGCCAATCCATCTGAACATGATGTAAAGTTTCTTCTAATTCTGTTGTTGATAATGAACTTAAAAAAGATGGAGGTAGTTGGTCAATCAAACAACACGCGTTGTGATTGTATTGGTAAAAATATTTTTCTAGAGGTTGTACAAATAATTTTTCAATGCGGACATCTTTATCTTTATGCCCTGTAAATGGAGTGCTTAATTTTTTAAATTGCAAAAACAATAAGGCATCATTCACAGTATAATCGGATTTTGGCAAATAATCAGAAATGCAATCGCACTTAACACTTTCAATAGAAGAATCTTCAATATAAGCATTGTGATCAATGGCAAAGATTGATCTTAAATTAAATAAAAAAGAGTGAAAACAAATAAGTTTTTCTTTAAAACCGGGACTAAAATTAAAAGAAAAATTGTATAAAAATGGCGAGCCTGTTTTGTTTTCAAAGTCAGAAATTAAATTTAAGGCCTTTGGAATTTTAGAAAAATCAACATGATCTCCGGCAAATAAATCAAACCATAAGTCAGACATATTTTTTTCAAAATTTTCAACTTGAATAGTTTTATTCTGTTTGAGTTTTAAAAAAGATTGCATTCTTGGTGATGATTTTCTAAAAAGTTCGACATAAGGATTTAAAGTATTATAAGCAGCTTCTGCAAATTTTTTCTGACTAGCATCTAGCGATTTATAATCAGTCATTTTATGAAAAGAGATTCCAATAAGCGCATCCGTATAATATTTGAAAGGTGTTTGTGGAATTTTACTAAATTGCTTTTCGGTTAGGTTTGAAACTTTTAAAGAGGTTGGTCGAAGCATTGCTCCTGATTCTGTAGATATTTCGATACCCATTTTCAATAAATTGCTCATTCAAACTCCTGTGACTAGATAACACATGTTTTATAACAGTCTCTTAACGGTTGAATTGGATATTTGTTAAAGTCTAGAAGTGCATTGTCTTTGGTCGAGTGAATGGTTATGGTAACATGATGTACATTGATTCACACAGCCATTGGTCCGATGCCAGATGGAATACTAATGATTTGGATATTAAAAAACGTTTGGAAAACGCTTTTGAAAAAAAGATTACTTTTTTCCTACAAGGCGGAATAAATCCAACTGAATGGCAAAAACAAAAAGAATTAAAGAAAAACTTTCCTAACTATTTTGGCCTTAGCTTTGGTTTGCATCCCTATTTTATAGCTGAAAATGACGATGAAGCCTGTGAAGCAGCTTTGGATTTGTTGGCGCAAGAGTTGTCGCAAGCCATGGCCTTGGGTGAAACGGGTTTAGATTTTCGTCCTCATATTATGAAAGATTCGATGACTCGGCAAATTGAGATGTTTGAAAATCAAATTGAATTGGCCAAAGCATTTAAAAAGCCTCTGATTTTACATGTGGTTCAAGCTCATGATAAGGCGTTGCAAGTATTAGATATTTGGGGAGTACCTCCTGCGAAGGGATTTGTGCATGCGTTTAGTGGCAGTTTTGATACAGCAAAAAAATACATAGAGCGTGGTTTTTTAATATCTGTCGGAGGAGCTCTTACTTTTGATAAGAATAAAAAACTGATCGATTGTGTGCAAAAAATTCCTTTAGAATCATTGCTTATTGAAAGTGACTGTCCTGATCAGGCGCCACAGGGTTGGGACGGCTTAAATGAATCTACAGCTATCTGGGTGGTAGCTGAAAAAATAGCGCAGATACGTGGCTTAAGTTTGTTGGAAGTGCTAGAAATTTCTGCTAGTAACTTCAAAAGACTTTTTAGAATGAGTTGAATCTAACCCTAATTTGCACTATGAGTAGGCTTATGAATATAACGGCAGAAACAATTACTGAAGTACCTCAGGCCTTTGAAATCAAAGAAGACAATTATACTTTGCATCGACGATTTGATCGAATGGGAAGATTGGTTGGCGACGACATGATGAAAAAACTTTTCAATACTCATGCAATGGTTATTGGGCTTGGCGGGGTTGGTTCTTGGGCGGCTGAATCTTTGGCACGTTCAGGTGTTGGCCAAATTACAGTGATAGATTTTGATGAAATCTGCATTACCAATGCAAATCGTCAGTTGCACGCCTTGCAAGGGCTTGTTGGACAAAAAAAAGCTGTCGTTATGGGCGAACGTTTGAAGAAAATTAATCCTCAAGCTAAAATTAATATTTTGCCCTTATTTTATAACAAAGATACTTCTGCAGAAATTTTAGCATTTAAACCAGATTATATAATCGATGCGATTGATAATTTAACAGCGAAAACCCATTTACTTAATGAGTGCGTGCAAAATAATTTTAAAGTAATTACTAGTGGTGGAGCTTCCGCAAAAGTGGATCCAACGCGCATTAAAATTAAAGATTTAGCTTTAACAACGGTTGATCCATTGGCTCATACAGTGCGTAAAATATTGCGCCAAGAATATAACTTTCCTCGCAAAAAACATTTTGGTATTCCATGTGTTTTTTCTGACGAAATTCCAATGGAATCTTTTGATTTAAACTATGATCTTGGTCAGGGTTTTAAATGCGTCTGTCCGCAAGGGCAAAATGATTTGCATTCGTGTCTTCATCGCAATGTGATTTATGGAAATGCTAGTTTTATCACAGGGGCCTTTGGGCTGGCCGCTGCGTCTTGGGTGGTAAGACAGATTATTCAACATCCCAGCGTTCTTACTGAAGCTACCGAAGGCGTTAATTAATGGGAGTCGTGCTGTTTTTTAGCATAGCTTTGTTTTTTACCCTGCTGGGCATTGTGGTTGTCTCTGTGACTCTTTATCATTGGTATAAAGATGGAGTCGTTTCATGGAAAAGAACAAAGTAAATAAATTAAAAGCAGAACTACTTAAAAAAATAAGTCTAGGTTATATGTTGCTTCGTACTGGACACTTTTCAGCTCAAGGACGTTTGCTTCCATGGATTGATTTTGTTGCCATTGGAAAAAAAAGAGAAATTCCGAATGGATTAGCCACCCACTTAAAAGAGGCACTTCCAAAAATAATTGAATTGCACAAAAAAGATTCTCAAAATATTGCAGATGGTTTTTACCCAATCGAAGTTTTGACGCCTGAAAATCCACTCAAGCACATGCTTCGTTATCCCAAGTTATTAATAGATGCATTCTATTCTTCGAAACGACGAGATCAGAAAATATCCGATAATTTTTCAGAAGAAGCGGAGGAATATTTAACAACTTTACCTGAATATTATAAGAGGAATTTTCATTTTCAAACCGGAGGGTATTTATCTGATATTTCGGCGGAGCTTTACGAGCATCAGGTTGAAATATTATTTAGTGGTGCCGCTGATGCTATGAGGCGATTATTAATACCTCAATTAAAAATTCATTTTCAAGGTTCTGATGGGCAGGGCCTAAATTTTTTAGAATTAGGTTCTGGAACGGGTCGTTTTACTCGATTTATCGCGTTGGCATTTCCTAAAGCTACAATCACTTGTCTTGATTTGAGTTTTAATTATTTGGCAAAAGCTAAAATTACCTTATCAGATTTTAAAAAAATTAATTTTCATCAAGGTGCCGCGGAAACCAACCATTTTAATGCGGGTTCTTTTGATGCTGTTATCAGTTGTTTTTTGTTTCATGAGTTGCCAGAAAATATTCGTAAAGAGGTTATTCAGGCATCAAAAGAAGTTTTAAAAAAATCTGGTTTTTTTGGTCTGGTTGATTCTTTACAAAAAAATGATGATGAAAACTTTGAATGGGCTTTGAAGCAATTTCCAATGGATTTTCACGAACCTTTTTTCAAAAACTATGTCGATCACCCACTCGAGTTTTTGTTAGATGAATTGGGCTTAAAAAACGTGCAAAGCGAGGTCGGATTTCTATCTAAGGCTGTCTCTGGGGTTAAGCTTTAAGACAATCTGAAAAAGATCAGTTGAACTAACTTGTCAGCCAAGAAAATTGTCAGTAAGTTCGAAAACTTACATTTTGGGGGACCACATGAATATTACTAACTTTATCGATCATCACTACCGTCATTTCAATGCCGCAGCTTTAAAAGATGCAGCCATTGGCTATAAAAATTTAATGAGTCAAGATGGCAAGATGTTAGTAACTTTAGCTGGCGCCATGAGTTCTGCGGAACTTGGTCTTTCTTTAGCTGAAATGATTCGTCAAAATAAAGTGCACGCTATTTCATGCACAGGTGCGAACTTAGAAGAAGATATTTATAATTTAGTTGCGCATGATCATTATGTTCGAATTCCAAATTACCGTGATTTGACTCCTGACGATGAACAAAAATTACTAGAGCGTCATTTAAATCGCGTAACAGATACATGCATTCCTGAAGAAGAAGCAATCCGTCGAATTGAAAAAGCAATTTTAGAAGAGTGGCAGAATGCAGAAAAAGAAGGAAAAAGTTATTTTCCTCATGAATTCATGTATAAAATTTTATTAAGCGGAAAATTAAAACAATATTATCAGATTGATCCAAAGAATTCATGGTTGCTGGCAGCTGCGGAAAAGAATTTGCCGATCGTTGTTCCTGGATGGGAAGATTCAACGACTGGAAATATTTTCGCAAGTCATGTCATTAAAGGTGATGTCAAAAGTTCAAGAACAGTAAAATCAGGTATCGATTACATGATTTATTTTTCAGAATGGTATATGGCGACGGCAACAAAAAATAAAGTTGGTTTTTTTCAAATTGGCGGAGGTATCGCTGGTGATTTTCCAATATGTGTTGTGCCAATGCTGTCTCAGGATTTAGGTCATAAAAGTGTTCCGTTATGGAGTTACTTTTGCCAGATTTCTGATTCAACAACTTCCTATGGTTCATACTCTGGAGCTGTTCCTAACGAGAAAATCACGTGGGGAAAACTAGCTATTGAAACGCCAAAGTACATTGTTGAAAGTGATGCTTCGATTGTGGCTCCATTGATGTTCTATTACATACTAGGAATGTAATAGAATGAATCAGCCACGGGTTATAGAGTTATGGATTTACCCCATTAAATCTTGCCGTGGCATTCAGGTTCAGAAATTAGAAATCGATGCCTGCGGTCCTAAATACGATCGCCAGTGGATGATTGTAGATGACGCCAATAAGTTTATGACCTTAAGAAATCAATCCCATTTAGCACTTATTAAAACTCAAATGGATAATGAAAATTTATTTGTCAGTTTCGATGCGCAGACATTTTCTATTTCTTTAAATATAGAGCCCCAAAAAACTGAAATTGTAACTGTTTGGGCGGATTCATTTTTAGCTGGTATTGAGGCAGATGAAATAAATAACGCCTTAACTGAGTTCATCGGCGAAAAAGTAAAACTTGTTCGTTATCAAAAAGAAAGTTTTCGCGATTTAAAAGCAGCTAGTACGGATGTAATTTCTCAAATGCGCTTTGCAGATTCTAGACCTATTTTATTAACGAATGAAAATTCATTAAAAGATCTTAACGAAAAGCTGTTAAAATTAGATCTTGAGCCATCGGTGATGGAGCGATTTCGTGCGAATATTATTATAACGGGTGTTGATGCATTTTCAGAAGACCAGGCGAATCAAGTGAAAGTTGGGCCTATTCAATTGGTTAATCCAAAGCTATGCTCACGATGTCCAGTGATTACTCAAGATGTAACGACCGGAAAAGTTGTTTCAAAAGAAACCTTACTTACATTGGCTCAGTATCGTAAAATTAATGGGAATAAAGTTATGTTCGGAGTTAATTATACACCTGCCAATACGGGTGTTATTTTAATTAATGACGTAATACAATTTTCCCATTGCTAGTTAAAATTAAATCTTTTGAAATATCAGTTATAACATCTGCATAAGATTTACCGTCAATAGTAAGAATTAGCCTAGGAACATCATCTGCAAGTTTAGCGATGACAACAATATGACCTTCTTTTTTTGAAATATAAACGGCAGATAAGGCCGTTAAGTTTTTTGAACTTAAACGCTCAATAATTTTTGCTGATTCAGTTGCATCCATTTTTTCAAACAAGGCTGTTGTCGAGATATTTGCAAAATAGACTTCAGCAATACCTGAAACATTAATTGTTTTTGAATCAGCATCTAGTTTTTGATCTGCATAAGAAAAACTGCATGCGCTTACAAGTAATATCAATAATAAAGAAAAGCGATTCATAGGGTACCTCTTTGGAAATTTTAATCTTCCTAGTATGAAACTAGTTAGCAGCTTTCATTCCTGACTTAAAAGCTGTTAATTCGATCTGAGCTCCTTGAGGTGTATCGTTTTTAGACGATTGGGCGGTAAATGACGGTCGGGCAATTGACATTGTCGTGTAACAAAGACAATTATTTCAGTGAATCAAGTTTAATATTTATCTGTAAGGAATTCTTTCTATGAAAAAAGTGGATGTTTTGGTTATTGGCGCAGGTCCATCGGGTACAATTGCGGCCGCTTTAATTAAAAAAGCTGGTTATGATGTAACTATTGTCGAGAAATTAGTTTTCCCACGATTCGTTATCGGAGAAAGTTTACTTCCTAGATGTATGGAAGCCTTAGAGGCAGCGGAGTTACTAGAGGCTGTTATGGCAAAAGGGTTCCAGCAAAAATTTGGAGCTAAATTTGTTTTAAAGGATGAAGTATTTGATATTAATTTTTCAGAAGCGCATACGCTAGGTAAAACCTGGACATGGCAAGTTCCGCGTGCTGATTTTGATAAAACCTTGGCGGATGAATGCGAACGAAAAGGTGTTCAGATCAAGTATAATACAGAAGTTATTGATGTGCAGATAAATGAAGTTGATGAAACTTCGATAACAACAATTAAAAACCACGATGGCACCGTTGAGCAAATTCAGGCGCGATTTATTGTTGATGGCAGTGGGTTTGGACGAGTTATTCCTAAACTGTTTGGTTTAGAAAAAGAAAGTAATTTACCGTCGCGAAAAACATTATTTACACATTTTAAAGATGTGAATCGCAATGTGTCTTCGGATGAACCGAATCGTATTACAATTTATGTTTATAATGAAACGACCTGGATTTGGTGTATTCCTTTTTCAAATGGTATGACTTCATTAGGGTTTGTTGGCTTTCCAGAGTTCTTTCAGGATTTAAAGGGAAGTCTTGAAGAACAAATGCGCCATTTATTATCAACACATTCAAGTCTAGGCAAAAGATTTGAAAACTGTGAAATGGGCTTTGAGCCAAGAGTATTGCAAAGCTGGAGTGCTACGACAGATCGGTTTTATGGACCTGGTTTTGTATTAACTGGAAATGTAACAGAATTTTTAGATCCAATGTTTTCAAGTGGAGTTACATTAGCAAGTGTTTCAGCTCAGAATGCAGCTGAGTTAGTTGTAAAAAAATTAGCGGGTCATCCTGTGGATTGGCAGAAGGAATATATGGACGTCTGTATGAAGGGCGTAAATGTTTTTCGAACTTTTGTAATGGGTTGGTATAATGGCGATTTACATTCAATCTTCTTTTCAAAAAAGCAAGATGCAACAATGCGAAAACAAATATCATCAGTACTTGCAGGTTATGTTTGGGATGATTCAAACCCATTTGTAAGCCAGCATGAAAAATATGTGGGTACGCTGGCTAAGTTTTTAAAAAGCCGTTAATCATTTTTAAAAGAACAGGCTGATAGAATATCAGCTTGAGATAATGCAATTATTTGAAAATCTCTTTTTTTTAATTCTAATATTAAGTATTCTAAACAAAACAAAAAGTTTGCTTTGTTTTTTTCTTTTTGATGGTCATGTAATAAAATAATATCGCCCGAGTTAATTTTTGGCATTTTTTTATCAATTTTTTTGCGCGATAAGCTAGATACGGTATCATAAAAGCGATGGTTCCAAAGAATTAATGGAACATGCAAGTTTTTTGCTGCAGCAACTAGTGGTGGATTTAGAATCCCTGCTGGGGGTCTGAATCCAGTTTTGTTAATAGCAGCCAATTGGTTTAACTCTGAAATAGATGTGCTAATCCAGCGTTGTATTATTGGTATAGCCTTAAAGTAATTGGAATAACTATGATCTTTAGAATGAGACAGAACTTCATGTCCGTATTGAATCATCGATTGCACAAGGGATATGTTACTGAGAACTTTAGAGCCAATAACAAAAAAAGTAGCTGTACTATTGTGTTTTTTTAATAAATCTAAAACTGCAGGAGTGTTTATTGGGCAGGGGCCATCATCAAATGTTAAATATATTTTTTTTACATTTGTTGGATTGCTAATCTTTCGGATAACCCAGTTAGGTTCTTTTAAAATAAACATTATGGTTTTTTCTGATTTTTTAAAAAAGCAGAGAAAATAAAGTTATCCAAAGTTATGGGGACAGGGCTGTTGCAATGGTGGTTATTTTTTGAAATTAAAAAAGATCTGGCCCATCCTAGATGAGGTTCGATTTCTGGAAAGCAAATTCCATAGTTCTTTTTTAAAAAATCAGGAACAATATCCACATAGCAAATTAGCACAGTATCAGATAGGTGCAAAAGTGATTTCGCAGTTTTTGAAACGGCTTGGTCTGTGTTTTTATCTGCACTGATAGTAAAGGCAGGGCCAGTTAGTCCAAGTTGTATAGAAGCAAATCCCAAGGTTGAATTGTGCAGGCTATTTTGAAATAAAATCGGTTTTGCTATTTTTTGATCATGTAGGGTAGTTAGGAATTCAAGTGAAGAAGAAACTTCACCAAAATGGGTGGCAACGATAAAAGATAAAGATTTTTTTTCTTCTTCGTTTAATGTGCTAATTGATTTTTTACAGACGTCCACAGCGCCAATCATGTTTGCAGTAGCTTTACGATAAGCGGGATCAATTAAATCCGTTGGTATCTGAGATTCGTTAATTTCAAAATAATCACTTAAATAGACCATTAATTTAAACCAATTTCTTTTGAAAGAATGACTGTTGCATTGATGCCGCCAAAGCCTAATGAATTTTTTAATATATGGGAAATTATTTTTTCACGGGGTTTTAAAACAATATCTAGTTCGATTGTAGGATCAATTGAATTGGTATTGTGAGTTGGTAAGATTAGATTTTTATCTAAGCTAATTAATGCTAAGACAACTTCTAAAGCTCCACAGGCACCAAGAGTGTGACCATGTATTGATTTTGTTGAAGATACCGCAGCTTTTTTAAAATCATTATCTTTAAATAATGATTTTATTGCTTTTGTTTCTGCTAGGTCATTTGCTTGCGAACCCGTGCCATGTGCATGAAACCAATCTATATTTTCAGGCGACAAATGGGCTTGCTTTAAGGCCATTTTCATTGCTGCTAATGAGCCTTTTCCATCAGGTTGTGGGGATGTTGGATGATAGGCATCTGACGATAAGCCGAATCCAGAAACATAACCTAAGGCTTTTCTTTCCGATACGTTGTCAGCCTCTAAGCAGATAAAAGCGCTAGCTTCGCCTAGATTGATGCCTGACCGATTTGCATCAAAGGGTTTGCAGATACCTTTAGTTAATAGGCGCATCGAATTAAATCCGTTGGTTGTAAGGTCGGATAAGATTTCAGTAGAACCGACAATGCACCGTTTAACCTGGCCTGTTTTGATCCAGAGTGCGGCTAAACTTAACGCTTGTAAGGATGCGCTACAAGATGAAGCAATTACAGAACTGGGGCCATGGATTTGAAATTCAGTTTGCAGTTGAATTAATGTAATTCCAAGCGATTGATATTTAGCGGCCTCAGTGATTTCAGTAAAAGAAAGATTTTTTAGAAAGCAAAAGGGTAATGATTTTTGCCATTGATCAATTTGTGATGTTGTTGTGGCAAATATAAAGCCACACTCTGAAAGTTCTGAAGCTGACCAACCAGCCTCATCTAAGGTGTTTCGCAAACAATGAACGGAAGCTAAAAGAGCATGACTTTCTGATGCGGCTTTTTGCAATTTAAGGTCGGCCCAAACAGTTGAAGAAATAGGAGCTAAGCCATCTTCTAAGACTGAGGACTGCTGTGTTAAGCAGGCTTCGAAAATTTGATTTTTATTTACGCCACTAGCACAGATTGCTTCTGTTGCGATAATTTTGACGTGCAGGGTGTGTTCGTCAGTCATTAATATCCTAAAAATCTATTTTTTGCTTTTAATAAAATCAACGACTGTACCAATATTTACAAAGTGAGTCGCATAAGATTCAGATTCACTCATTTTGATGCCAAAGGTATGTTCAAGTTGAACAATGATTTCTAAAATATCAACAGAGTCTAAATTAAGACCAGTAGCCGTGATCGGAGTGATTTCTGAAACAGTTGATTTATCAAGATGTTTCAGATTTAGCGATTGAAAAATAATTTCAATGACTTGATTTGTTAATGCAGTACGTTCTTGTTCTTTTTCCATAGTCGTTCATAAATATATAGAAACTCGCCTTCTTTTCAAGTGAAATGAGCAATCAATGGTATCGAAAAGCACGAAAATTTTAATCTATTTGTTTGCTATTGTTGCAATAAATCAAAACGTCTTAGTTTTGGCTTCTGAAGCAGAGTTTTTGGACGCAAAGACAATTCAGCAAAATTTTAAAACATTTAGTAAGCCTAGCATACTTTCTGGACAGTTTGAGCAAACAAAAACAATTAAAGACCTTCAAGTCTCAATCAAAACGATAGGTAAATTCAAAATTAAAAAAGCAACACAGCAGCATATTGAAGTGTTATGGCAAATTCAAAAACCAGAGCAAATGAATGTGTGCATTAGCGAAGATCAAATTATCTTTGATAATATTTTACTTAAAAAAAGAACGACTTTAAAATTAAGTGAAATTAGTAGTCAAGACAGTTCTGGATTGTCAAAATTAATACATTTAATTAAGCTTGATCCAAATGAGATTAGCACAGGTTTTAACATTCAAATAAAAGACGGTAAAATTTTAGTATTTCCAAAAGTCAAAAATCAATATTCATTCTTGCATGCCGAGCTAGAACTTGATTCCAACAAAAATTTAAAAAAAATATTTTTAGTTGAACCCAGTGAAGACAGCCTAGAGGTTAATTTTATTAAGACTCAAGAAAAAATAATGACTACTAAAGACTCTAATCAAAAAGAGTGTCTGTAAAATGAAAATAACTAAAGTTGGTCTACGCAGTTTAAGCGCTATTGCATTTGTTTTGCTTACATCATGCGTACGCATCGATGAATCAATGAAATTATTTTTTCCTCCGGATCTAAAAGAACTTCAGTTCGTTCAGACTCAGTTCTCTGCATTTTGGTGGAATTTTGTAATTATTGAACCTACTGGCGATAAGCAGGATCAGCCAAATTACGAGATTGCACAAAAGGTCTGTGATCAGCTTAAGGGCCATATTGAAAAAGAATTGCGTCACGTTTTTTGTGGTTCAAGTGTGGTTAGTGCTCAGGCTATTTTAAAATCTTATTCTAAAGACATTGTATATCGTCAAAAGTTTGATACGAAGGAAGAAAAAAGATATTTTTCTGTTTTAACAAATTCAGCGATTCAGGCATCCTTTGTTTCAGACAAGAATTTGTTTTCAATGTTAAGGTATGACCCTTTTCAAACTTGGCAAGATTATGTCGAACTTTCAAAAAATAACTTTATTGATTCTTTTGAAAAAAAAAATGGTTACTTATTTGATTCAAAAACAGCTAGGTTAGTCATTCCATTGCAATTTCAATTAAGTCCTCAGTTGAATAATATTGAGCCTATTATTTCTGCTTTAAGTGAATTCCCTTCAGCTTTTTTAGTAGGTAGCCACGGTTCCACCTACCGAAATGAAAAGCAAGTACGCGATGATCTATCCTTAGTATCAATTATTAGTGGCCTTATTTTTATTATTTTTATAGTTTTTTTAGTTCTTAAAAGCCGCTTAAACACGCTGTTGCTGGTGATTCCTGTTGGTATTGCTATGGGGGCCGCGACTCTAATTACACAGTGGATTGATGGCAGTATTCATGGGCTTACTTTGGCTTTTGGTTCGGGTATTATTGGTCTTGCTTTAGATTATGGTTTGCATGGAGCCTTTGGATCAGATTCTAAGCAGACTTGGGTATCAAATACGATTGGATTGTTAACCACATTAAGTGGTGTATGTATTCTTCTATTAAGTGGTATTCCGCTTATTCGACAAATGATGATTTTTTCTAGCATCGGATTAGCAATTGGTTTTGCTTTATTCTATTTATTATTTAAGTATTATGCCAAATTTTTTAAGATTAAAAGCATTGATTTTTATTTACCGCAAATTAAAGGTATGCCATGGATTATGGCTGGACTTGTAGTTTTTGGTTTGTATGGAGCTGCGAAATCACAGATGACTATGGATCTTCGTAAGTTAAGTTTTGTATCTGAAAAAGAGTCTGACCTAACAACTTGGTTTTTTGCTAAAAATAATAACGAAGAATCTTTTTTACTTATTAAACCATTTAATTTAGTAAGCTCTGATATTTATTTGGAGAATGACTGGGCGAAAAAAAATCATATTGAATACGAAGGTATATCAAAATATTTACCTGCATTGAATCTGCAAATTCAAAATTTTAATTCATGGGATCTGCAGGGGTGTGCTTTTTTTAAAAACAAAGCTAACTCAGATATTCAAAAAATATATTCTCCATTTATTGAAGATCTATGTTTGAAAAAAAATCAAATACCATCAAACGATTTCCTAGTTAATGGTATTAAAGAAAAGCCCTACTTAAATCATTTGATAGGAGAAAGCCATGTTTTATCTATTTTTAGTGCTCGGGACGAGAATCAAGCAAAGCTAATTCAAGAGCAGTATCCAGAAGCCAAATCATTAACACAAGCGCTGAAGAATTTTTCAAAGGCTTTGGAATTTGATCTAACTTGGATGATTCCGGTTTCGTTATTATTAACAATACTGATTTTGGCTTTGTATTATAGAAATTTAAAGGCTGTATTTACGGCGTTGTTACCCTTTTTCACAGGGCTTGGATTATATTTTACAGTGGCTCGAAGTATTGGATTTGATGTGGATTTAATTTCAATATTAGGTCTGGTCATGGTGTTTGGATTCAGTATTGATTACGGAGTTTTTTCAACAGATGTGCACCGCCATAACGGAACTGAGGCCGAGATCAAAAATGTCTATTCAGCTCTTACATTTGCTGCAATTACGAACGTACTTGGTTTTTTTCCGATGCTTTTTGCAGGACATCCTGTGCTGGTTCACTTGGGAAGTGCTTTGTTTTATGGAACAGTGGGTACCTATTTGGGCACCGTATATGGTGTGTATCCAATGTATATGAAAAGAAGAATGTGAAATGAGAAAAGTTTTTTTTATTTTAAAAAATTTAATCCTTTTGGCATTTGCTTTTTCGTGTTCTCATAAAAGTATTGCGCCAATTTCTGAAACGAACGATATGTTTCAAAATGGAGTATATAAACAGACAATCGAAGTTACATATAAAAAAGATGGAAAAACGGAAAGCAATAGTTTTAATGGCATTTTAAAAAAATCTTCCACTGAAATATATTTGTACTGCTACGTTGGCTTTGGAATAAGTTTGTTTAAGTTGAAAGATAATTTTAAAGAGCCAATCTTATTTGTCGCCAATGAAGAGCGCATCGAAAAAAATAAAGATTTTTTTATTAAAATGTATCCCATTATTAAAGAAATACTTTTCTTAAAAAGAAATGATCCTAAGTTAATAAAAAACCAAATGGTTATTTTAATGCCACCTGAGCAATTTAAAGTTCATGTGTCTGTTAGCGTAGAAAAGATAGGTGATATCCCCAAAGTTATAACGATTGAAAACGTTGAACATTTTCGCTTTGTTATTACTAATAATGAATTTTCACTTTTAAGCAATTAGTCTGATTGGGCTTAAGACGGAAACATTCCGCCATTAACACTGATTGTATGCCCGGTAATATAAGAAGAATCGTTCGAGCATAGAAACGCAACGACACCAGCGACTTCGCTAGGTAAGCCAAATCGACCTAAAGGTATTTTTTTCTTCATTTCCTCTAGCTGGGGAATTGTTGAAATCATATCAGTTTCAATTAAACCTGGGGCTATTGCATTTACTCGAATGCCTCTGGGGCCAAGCTCCATAGCCATTGTTTTAGTTAATGCGATTAGGCCTGCTTTGCTAGCAGCATAATTTGCTTGGCCGATGTTGCCTGTTTGTCCAGCTAAAGATGAGATGTTAACAATTGTTCCAGAGCGCTTAAGTAGCATTTTTTTTCCGCATAGTTTTGAAAGATAAAAAGGGCCAAATAGGTTTGTTTCAATCACTTTTTGAAAGGATTGATTATCCATAAGTAAGGAAGGGCCATCCTTATGGTATCCAGCATTGTTTATTAGCACATCTACTTTGATGCCTTGAAGCGCAAGTTCGATTTTTTCATAGTCACACGTGTCGAATTGAATCACGGCATGAGTTCCAGAGGAGTTGCTTTGAAGTTCGACTAATGTTTCGTTAGCACCCTTAGTGTTAGAGTTGTAATGAACAAGTACATTATAGCCTTCTTGCCCTAGACGAATGGCAATAGCACGGCCAATACCCGATGAGGCGCCAGTAACGAGTGCTGTTTTTGACATATCGTTCTCCGATGTGATATTTTTTCGTGATGACCCAAAAGCCTTTGAATACTTTTTATGGTGGTTTTTTTTATAGGCTCTTACGAATCTTGTGGTCAATTTATTTTGTAGTTACAATTGCTATTATCGGATTCGTAATGGGTTATCTTGTGACTTTTTCGTTTTTTTGCTTAAGTTTCCTGACTCGTTTTATTCCAGAATTGTCGCGAAGAATAAGTTATGCTGCAGAATATATTCAATGCTTCAGCATTCGGTTTT
Organism: Pseudobdellovibrio sp.; assembly: GCA_049301055.1. GTDB lineage: Bacteria > Bdellovibrionota > Bdellovibrionia > Bdellovibrionales > Bdellovibrionaceae > Pseudobdellovibrio. The sequence continues at coordinate 147,918 of JBAQKN010000045.1, forward strand.
TATTAAAGATTCAACCATGGCTGAGGTGTGATGAAAATTTTCAAGATATATATGGTTTTTATGATTGTTATAAAACACGAAAGATTATGTTTGTATCTAATCACAGATCAAATTTAGACACGTTTATTCTGATTTCACTTATTCCAGGCTTAAGAGGGCTAGCTAAAAGCACATTGTATTATAATATATTTTTCATGCCTATCATGTTAGCTGCGGGTTTTGTTGCTGTTCGGAAGGGAAATATTAATGGCTTTTTAGAGGGGTTAAGAAAGCTTAAAACTAAAATTTTGGATATGAATAAAGCTGTGTTAATTTTTCCTGAAACAACTCGGTGTAAGAAAAATTTTAATTCGATTAATAAATTTAGTTCGGCAATTTTTGAAGTAGCAATCGATACATCGGCAATTGTTGTTCCTATCTTTATTCACGGTACAGATCAGTTGTTAGGTCGTGGTGATTTTTTTTTAAACCCCTATAGCCCTGTTAAATTTAAGATTCTAAATCCAATACCAGCAAATCAATTTGTAAAACCCGCAGAGCTGTCTAAATATGTCTGGGGATTATTAGCGCTTGAACAAGTGGAGCAACAAAAATGCAGTTAAGATTTGCTATTTGCATACCTGTCTTTAATCACCCGAAAACTGTAGTGGCAGTGATTGCAGATTGTTTAAAAGAAACAAGTTTGCCCATTTTTGTAATTGATGATGGGTCCGATGAATCGGTTCAAAATTTATATCAATTGCAAATTCAGAATTTTTTTTTCGATCCAATTGATCTGCAGGCTGTGGAAAAGCGTGTTATTTTTTTTCGACACGAAAAAAATCGAGGCAAGGGCCATGCTATTCAAACTGCAATTAATAAAACTGTAAAGTTAGGATTTACACATTTAGTGACCATCGATGCGGATGGTCAGCATCTGCCAAAAGAAATTAGTAAAGTCGTGCAAGCGGCTATTGAAAATCCGTGGGCTGTCATTTTAGGTGATCGAGAAATGCAAACCCAAAATGTTCCAAAATCGAGTGTATTTGGAAAAGCATTTTCCAATTTTTGGGTTAAGTATGAAACTGATAAAGTTGTGGGAGATTCGCAAAGCGGTTTTCGCGTTTATCCTTTATTTTACTTACAAACGATGTCCTTTTTAACTGGCCGCTACGATTTTGAAGTTGAAGTTCTAACTCGGCTTATTTGGAAAGGTGTAGAGGTAAAATCAACACCAATTACAGTTAAATATTTTACTTCAGACGCAAGAGTGACTCACTTTAATAAATTCAAAGATAATTTGCGACTTACTATTTTGAATACAATTTTAGTTTCTGCTTCTTTGGTTCGACGTGATGATTCTCCATTTAAGAGCGCATTAGCAACAGCAATTGGTGTGTTTGTAGGATGTCTTCCATTTTATGGTTTGCATACTTTCATTGTTGCGGCTGTGGCATTTGCATTACGTATGAATTTTATTTATTTATGGTTAGGAACGCAGATTTCTATACCACCAATGGTGCCGGTAATTATCGCGGGATCTCATGCGGCAAGTCTTTGGTATTTAGGCCATCCGCCGCAGGGAATGTTTGGTTTTAGTTCGGATTGGATGATTGGAATTGGATGGTTTTCCTTAACTGCAAGTTTTTTAATAGGTATTATAGTTTTTTTATTTAAATCATCGATCAGAAATAAAAATATCAATAAAAAAACTACTATCGCTGTTAAAAGCAACGATGGTTTTGGAATTGCCTTTATGCGCTTTGCTTTACAAAAATTTGGTTTGAGAACAGCCTATTTTTTTCTAATTTTTATAATACCTTATTACTATCTTTTTTCGTTTCGTGCGCGCTATTCTGCAAATCAATATTGGAAAATTGTAAGGCCTGAATTAAACATTTTCCGCAGACAAATAAAAGTGCTTCAGCAATTATTTGTATTTGCTCAGATTCTTGTAGATCGTGCTTATCAAAAATCATTTGCAGAAATGCAATTTACAATAGAAGAAGGATCTGGCGTTCAGGAATTTAAGCCCGAAGTTAGGAAAACGACTAAAGGTAGTATCATGTTGCAAAGTCATTTGGGCGGTTGGGAAATTGCGATGACTTATTTTAGAAGACTTAAACTAGATAAAAAAATGATAGCAGTTATGTATGGAGTGGAGGGTTCTTATGAACATTCGTCCATACAAAATAGGGATGATAAATTGCAACTTGCTGCCTTTAATAAGCAGCAAGATACAATTATTAAATTAAAATCTCACTTAGATCGCGGTGAGGTCGTTGGTTTAATGGGAGATCGGGCTGTTGGACGCAGCTACGAGCTGGTTCCTTTTTTTGGAAAACTTGGATTATTTGATTCATCAGCTATTCGATTAGCGCAAATGGCCCAGGCCAACTTATTTTTTACTTTTTGCTTGCGCCAAAAATATATGAATTATTTTGTAAATTCTATTTTGGCAGATACAGGAAGTGATGTTTTTTTAGCTTTACCAAGAGAGGATAAAATAACCTATCTGCTGGGACAGTACGCAAAAGCACTTGAAGAGCACTTAAATAAACATCCAGAGCAATGGTTTAATTTTTTTCCATTTTGGTCTGAAAAACTTTTTTAAACTAAAACTGATTTTTTAAGCACAATAGCCTTTCGCGTTAGATTAATTTGTATTTTCATGATTTACGCGAAGTGCTAGTTAACACGATCGATCTATTTTTTAATTTTGGGGGAGTGATTGCGAGTTCATATATCAGGTTATGGAATTTTGAGTTCTTTAGGAAATACGCCGAACTCGATGTTTTCATCTCTTTTAGAAAATCGATCAGCTGTTAAACTTATTGAAGAGTGGTCTCACTTGCAGGGTTTGCATTGTCGATTGGGCGCGCCGATTATTCCATATGATAAGTCTTCTTTACCACGAATGGCTCGTAGAACGATGTCAACGATGTCCGAAATGGCCGCTTTAGCATCACTGCAAGCGCTTGAATTAGCCGGATTAACGATTGCAGATTTAGATCCTGAACGTTCAATCGTTTCAATGGGATCTACCACAGGTAGCCCGGCAACGATGGAAGAGTATTTTCAAAAATTAAGTTCAAACATTGGACCATTAGCCAAATCTGGAACTGCTTTTTTTAAAGTCATGAGTCACTCTGTAGCTTCAAATGTTGCGGTGGCTTTGGGTTTTAGCGGCGCGGTTGTTTCTCCTTCGTCAGCATGTGCAACTTCTGCTCAAGCTGCAATTATGGCTTGGGAGCAAATTCAATCTGGATTATATGATATCGCAATTTGTGGTGGTGCTGACGAGCTTCATTTCTTAAGCGCTGTTGTGTTTGATAGTGTATATGCGGCTTCGCGTGGCTATCATGATACTCCGACATTAACACCAAGACCATTTGATAAAAAACGTGATGGGTTAGTTGTTTCCGAAGGTGCTTCGATAGTAATTTTAGAAAGCGAGCGAAGTCTTGAAAAACGTGGTGGAAAGTCGTTAGGTGAATTTGTTTCTGGTGCTTATTTATGTGAAAGCTCTCATATGAGCCAAAGCAATAGTCAGCAAATGTCTAGAGTCATGAATATGGCATTAAATCGTGGTCAGTTATCAAAAGATCAAATCGAATATGTTAATGCTCATGCAACCGGTACTTTGCAAGGCGATGCACAAGAAGCGCTAGCAATTAAAAATGTGTTCGGTAGCAACGTACCTGTTAGCAGTTTGAAAGCGCATTTTGGTCATTCTATGGCTGCGTGTGGAGTTGGTGAAATTATTGCCACTTTGAAAATGATGGAATCAAGCACTTTAATTGGGACTAGAAACCTAGAAGAGGTGGCCGAGGAGTGTTCTGGTATCAATCATTTGTTGAAAAATACTAAAAGTAATTTTAATCTAGCCCTTAGTAATAATTTTGCTTTTGGTGGAATCAATACCAGCTTGATAATTAAGGGTAATTAATTATTAATAGTTGTTTTAAATATGGAGTAAAAATGGATCAGCAGGTTACACAAATGGTAAATTCAATTATGCATGAACAATTTGAAGTTCCTATGGAAGACCTTGTTGCTACTGCAAATTTGAAAGCTGATCTAAAATTAGATAGTCTTGATTTTGTTGATATGGTTGTTATTCTTGAAGAAAAAGTTGGTGGTCAGATGCCAAATATTGATTTTTTATCGATTCAAACATTAGGTGATGTTTACAATTTAGTTGAAACGCTTTTTGAATCAAAGAAAAAAAGCGTCTAAAAAGAAATTGCTAAGTCAGCTATTTTTTTAGGTTCGTTTTCTTGTGTTAACCATGTGGCTGAATAAGATGAAGCATCTTTTTCTAAGATTTCAATTTTGACTTGATCCCCTGGTTTTACGGCGGCCTTTATTTTTAGAAGGCCAATTTTTTTAATGTAAAGATCAGGTTGATTTAGGATTAAGTTTTTTATTAAGTAGGATGTAATATCTATTAAAGCGACGGCAGGTAGTACGGGAAAATCTGGGAAATGGCCTAGAAAGTAAGAAAATTTTTTTGGAATAGTAATTAATATTTCCAATTCATTTGGACGGTTTTTTTGAATTAAAAATGTCTGTGCAAGTTCGGATTCTAAATTAATCATGATTTAAGTTTGTCATAAATCATTTGGAAAGTACAGGTAGGAACTTATGGATCTACTCTATTATGATTGCATAACCGCCGCGGGTGAAGGCCCTAAGGCATTGATGCAGGCTCTTGATAGCGGTGTTGATTGCTCAAGGCAGGTTGAATCAAATGAATGGAATCAACCGGTAGCATCTAATGGGCGAGTCTGCTTTTTGCCTAATACAGCTTTAAAAAATAGAAACTATCAAAAAGATATTAAATTAAATATTGAAAAAATTTGGTCTCGAATTCATGGTGATTTTTCTGATTCATTTAAGGAGCAATTTAAAAAATCAAAGGCGTTAATTATCTTAGCTAGTACCAAGGGGTTGGTAGAAGATTATATTTGGAATTATAAAAGTAATCCTAATGCTGCACGTGCGGCGCAAAATCCCTATAGTGAAATAGTAAAATATTTTAAAACAACAATTTCACAATTAACACACCCGCTGGATACCTTAGTTGTTAGCAATGCATGTGCTTCTTCGCACGTTGCTATTGAAATGGCGAAATTAAGCATTGATAGCGGTAATTACGATTATGTCATCGTGCTTTCTGTAGATCTTATTGGGCCATTTATTTATCAAGGTTTTCAGTCTTTAAAAGTTTTATCTACTACTTTGTGTAAGCCATTTGCCCAAGATCGTGATGGTTTGCAATTGGGCGAAGCAATTGCAATTCTACTATTTTCAAAAAAAAATAAAATACAGAAGACTATTAGAATTCATGGGGTATCCAGTGAAACGGAAGGTGGTTCGGTGACCAGGCCGTCCGTGAATGGTGAAAGTTTATTGCGCACAATGAGATCAGTTATGAAAAGCGGCTCAGGTAAGATTCCAAGTTTTTTTGTAGCCCATGGGACTGGAACTAAATTTAATGATGCTTCGGAAGAGCTTGCGATAAAAAATTTAAATGCTGAGCTTAATATAAAAGCTCCTGTCGTAGGCATTAAGTGGAGCGTAGGGCATACTCTTGGAGCTAGTGGAGCATTAGATTTAATTACCGCAAGTGAAGTTTTGAAAAACAAGAAGCTTTTTAAAATTCAAAATACTAAGCAAATAGATCGGGTTTTTGAAACGAATTTTTTAATTCAACAATCTAAAATTAGCAACTTGCCCGAGATGAAATGCGCTATGATTTCATCTTTAGGATTTGGTGGTGTTCATGCGGCTTTGCTTATTGGAGCCCCTGAGAATGATTAAATTAGAGTATTTTTTTCGGCCAATTGATTTTAACAGAAATTCAAGTGCAGAGCCTACATGGAAAGATAAAGTAGATCGGTGGTATCAATTAGATGAAACTTCGATGGCATTATGTGAAGCAGTTAATGATTGGGTACAGAAAAGCATAATACCCAAATTTGATCATTTAATATTTATTTGTGCGTCAGCTTCGAATTTAGCTGATGCCGAATTTGTGGCCACCGGAGCTATAAGCCCATCAAAATTTGTGTACACATTGCCAAATATTGGTCCGTCCGTGGTATGTCAGCTTTTAGGATGGAAGGGGCAGGTCTATTGCTTCTGTGCTGAAGATCAAATTGAAGAGATTGGCTTAGGATTTGATCAATCTACTGTTTCCATTGCCATTGATTTTGCAAAAAATAAATCGAAGTTAGGACAAACTGTTTTGATATTGCAAACCAGTCCAAGCTTGAACGAAATGGGATATCGTGCTGTATATGGTTACTATGAACAGCAATCAAAATCTTAAGATTAACGGTAAACTATTAGTTTCAGATTTATCGCAATTTATATTTAAGCGAAATCATTTTTCCGATGTTCAGATCGCAGAAAAAGTTCTTGAGAAAACTCAAAAGTCTCATCACGCTTTAATGAACATGATCGAAAAAGGAATTCCTATTTATGGAGTTACTACGGGGTTTGGTGATAGTTGTACTTATTATGTCGATCAAGAGCTAGCAACACAATTGCAGAAAAATCTAATTCAATATTTAAGCTGTGGCCAAGGGGATCTAATCTCTATTGAAGCTTCAAGAGCTATGTTTGTTATTCGTTTAAATTCATTAAGCCAAGGAATTTCTGCTGTTAGTGCCGAACTTTTGCAACACATGGCTTTGCTTTTAAAACATGATCTAGTTCCAGCAGTTCCACAAGAGGGATCTTTGGGGGCCAGTGGAGACTTAGTTCCACTTGCATATTTAGGGCAATTAATTCAAGGGCAAGGGCAATGCTTTTATAAAGATAAATTAGTTGAGGCCAGTGATGTTTTTAACGTATTAAATATAAAGCCTTATCTTTTAAAACCTAAAGAAGGTTTAGCCATTGTAAACGGAACTTCAACAATGGCTGGTGTGATGTTAGTTAATTTAAAATTAACTACAGAAATAATCCGACTCAGTGAAATTGCAACAGCCTGGCAGTGTCTTGTTTTAAATGGTAAACGTGAAGCCTTTGGTCGGTTTATTAATGAAGTTGCAAAAACTAATCCGGGACAAACCTTAGCTGCTAAAAATATTAGTCGGCATTTGGATAATGAAAATTATTTTCCTAAGCGAGGACAAGATGTGCAGGTTGGTCATTTAGTGACTGATGATTTTGTGCAAGATCGTTACTCGTTAAGATGTGCGCCTCAGATTTTAGGACCTATCCATGAAAACTTACAACACTCTTGGATTAGCCTTGAACATGAAATAAATAGTGTTACGGATAACCCAGTTATTGATTTAGAAGGTCAACTTGAAATGGGTGGTAATTTTTATGGTGGGTATTTGTGCCAGGCCATGGATTTTACAAAAATTAATTTGGCTCATATTGCTGATTTATTAGATCGCCAAGTCATGATGTTAATTGATAACAAATCAAATCGCGGTCTTCCCAATAATTTAGTTGATGAAGAAAACTTAGGTCCAAATGTTAGAAATATTCATCATGGACTTAAGGGCGTGCATCAGGCGGTATCTGCTATCACATCCGAAGTTATTCAAAAGTCGATACCCAGTGGGATTTTCTCTAGGTCTTCAGAGTCTCATAATCAGGATAAAGTAAGTCTTGGTATGAGTGCTGCCACAAGTTGTTCAGAAATGCTGAAGGGTGTTTATAAGATATCGGCCATGCAACTTGTCTGCTTGGCTCAAGCTATTGATTTAAAAAAAATAAATTTAGTAGGTTCGGAATCTAAAGAACTTTACGACCTTGTTCGTAAGCATGTGCCATTTGTAAATCAGGATATGAGTTTAGGGCATCAAATATTTGAACTTACTGAAGAATTAAAAAAACAAGCTTATTTACGTGGATAATATAAATCAGCCAGAAGCTGCAATATTAAATAAAGTTCAGTTATTTAAAGGCTATCATGGACCCGAGCTAGTTAAGGCGTTAAAAAATGCGTGGGATTCTAATCAGACCTTAATTGTTTGTCCAGGTCATATTGAGAAAATTCCTTTTATAGAAAAAGCTGAAATAATTGATTTAATTCCAAAAAATATTATTCTTGGAATATTCACATCAGGCACATTAAGTGGAAAGCCGCGATTAATATTATATACAAAAAAAAATATCGAAGTTTCTTTAAGCGCAATTCGCGAACTTTATGATACAAAAAAAATAGATAAAATATTTTGCTATCCTCAGCCGACGCATGCTTTTGGATTAATTTTAGGTTATGTGCATGCGCATTTAAATTCCATTCCAATTGCTTTTTTAGAAGGCCCGTATAATTCAAAAGCTCATGAGATGTGGTATGCCGAAGCAACTTCGGGTATGGTTACATTGGGAACACCTACACATTTTATTGATTTAATTCATTGGGTTCAGAAAAATAATATTATTCCGAAAAAAACATATTCAGCAATTTTAGGTGGCGCTTCGGTTACTAAAAAATTATGGAATGATCTGGTAACCAAGTTAAATATCGAAAGCCCTTCGATAGGCTACGGGGCAAGTGAAGCATCGCCAGGAATAACACATCTTGGTCCAGGGGTTGAACCTAAGCAAGATGGTGATATTGGTAACCTATTAAAGGGTATTACAATTGAAGAAATAGATTCTGCGGGTTATTTTTTCCATGGGCAGAATCTTTGTGAAGCTATAATAGATGAAAATGGAATACAATTTCCTAAGCGCATTTTAATTAAAGATACGATGTCTGAAATTTCACCCAATCACTTTATTTTTGAAGGCCGATCTGATTTGCTAATTAATCGAGGCGGCTTAAAGTTTTCTCCGGAAGCTATTGAAGGAACTTTATTTTCAAGCTTGGGTTTAAAGTCAGTTTGCGTTTCAATTTACAGTGAACGACTAGGCGAAGAGTTGGGTTTAGTTATACAAAAAAACTTAGAATCCAATGCTTCAGAGATTAACCAGCAATTATCTGCTATCAAGCAAATTTTAAACGAAAAACATGCCGTACAAATTAATTCCGAGCTGATTTGTTTTGATGATATACCTTTAAATGGCAGTGCTAAGTTTGATCGCGTTGAGTCGATTCGAGTTATATTAAAGAAAATGAATATTCAGAAACCTATTCGGGTCGATTATTTAAAGTCATTTTTACCGCATCGTTTGACGGCTGTTTGGATTCATCGAATTACTGATTTTGGATTTCGGCAAGGTCGTGCCGAAGTTGATTTAAATTTAGATTTAAGCTTGTTTTCTAATTCAAAAATGCGTGAATCCGCATGTATAGAACTAGTCGCACAAACTTATGGTTATGCAACGGCAGCTTATTTGATTTATAATTCAGAAAAAAAAGAAAAAGCTAATAAAACACTAATTGCGGAAATTCGAAACGCTGAGTTTTATTTTTCAAATGAAACCGAACTAATTATTTCGCAAGCCATAGACACAAAAATCCCCTTGGTTATTGAAGCTAATTGCAGTCATGATTTTGGCGCAATTAAATTGATTCAAGGAAAGGTGTTAATAAATAATATTTTATTAGCGCAGTTGAATTTGAAAGCTTTTGTGGCCGAATAAATTCATCGAGCAAATGTTTGCACATTTGTTTCATTTTTAGTAAAAAGTTATAGCAATAGCTTAAAAGCGGGGTAAGTATGTTAAAATTTTTTGTTAGTTTGATTTTAGTACTTACAATGAATTCTGTCTGCGCAGCAAAATCAGCAAAGCCAATAGAATTTAAATATGAAAAAAAAGGAATTGTGTTATTTGGCAAATTAATAAATGATAAAAGTTTAACCCCAGATGAAGTTGAGGTTGTATTTCCAGAGATTGTTTTAAATACTGCAATTAATGTAAGTGATGATTCGGATCCAAATGCTGAAGAAGCAGAATTTAATGTTTCTAAAATTCAGTTGGCCTTGAATTCTGAGCTAATGAAAACTTTTAAAAAATTAAAAGGAAAACAAGTTAAACTTACGGGTTCACTTTATCATTGGCAGACAGGCCATCATTATACAAAAGTTCTAATTTTTGTTGAGGAAATCAAACTTGCAAATACGAAATGAGTTTAAAATTGTTTAACGTGATTGTAATTTTTAAAATATGATTAAAAGTGTTTCTAACCAGCTTCTGATTGAGTTATCATCTCGTGCTAAATCTGCGGCGTATGCATTTGCAGTTATTGCCGTGTTTATATTTTTTGATAAGTTTGATGCCATTGTTTTTGGTAGTTCAATTCAAGTTTTGTCGTCAATTGTTATACTTTGCTCTATATTTAGAGTTTATTCTTCTAATAGAATAATGAGTACAGCAGTTGCTTCAGAAAAGAATAAGTACATTTTGTATTCATCCGTAGTCATAAGTAGCGTGGCTTATTCTTTAATATTTTCATTGGCAGCCTATGAGCGTGGATTTAGTGACTCCTCAGCATTAATTCGCTCTTTAATTATGTATTCTTTTGTAGTGGGCACTCCAGTAACATTGTCTTATGTGTTATCACTGCAATATTTTTATGTGTTAATAACATTTGTTCCGCAGATTTTAATTTATTCTTATTTAATAATGGTTGGCCGCGAACCTTTTCATTTAGGTTTTATTTATGTATTTATTGTCGCAACTTTTTACACCATAAAACAAGGTCACGCTCATCGAAAATTAGTTATTGAGAAGATTTTAAACGAACTTCAGCTTGAGGCCAAAAACCAAGAACTTGTAGTTAGTCAGCAGCAATTTCTTGAACAGTCTGTTTGGGCAATTCATGCAACTCGCCTGGCATCTGTCGGAGAGATGGCTGCAGGGATGGCTCACGAGATCAACACTCCTTTGGCGATTATTAGTTTAAGAGTTGATTCTTTAGAGCAACATTTATTATTTGAAAACAAAGACCAGAAGGTTTTAAAAATAATTTTTTCTATTAGATCTGCTGTTGATCGTATTGCTAAAATAGTTAATGGTTTAAGAACATATGCTAGGCAAAGTGAAGGCGATAGCAAGGTTATCGTAAATATTGATACTTTGATTCGTGAAACACTTGATTTTTGTCAGGAAAAATTTAAGCATAATCAAATAAATTTAATTTTTAATGAAACAGTTGCCAGGCGCATAGAATGTCGTTCTGTGCAAATCTCACAGATCTTGATTAATTTGCTAAATAATGCATTTGACGCAGTTGTTGATCTACCCATGGGTGAAAGAGTAATTAAAATTGAAGTAAAGCAAGCAGATAAAATGATTGAGATTTTAGTTTCTAATTCGGGCCCGGCAATTGATAAGAAAACTCAAGAAAAACTATTTCAACCTTTTTTTACAACAAAAGAAATTGGTAAAGGAACAGGTTTGGGGCTGGGTATTTCTAAAAATTTGGCAAATCACCACGGGGGCGATCTTCAGTATTTGCCAAATCTAGCAACCACTACATTCTGTCTTAGATTGCCAATTGTTTAAATGGCAATAACTTCTAATATCTCTGGTAACAATTGTTTAAATCGAACTTCAATTCCATCTTTTAATGTCGCCTGAGATGAAGGACAACCTGCACAGGCTCCACGCATGTGAATATAAAGAATATTTTTTTCATACTTGGCAAAGACAATGTCTCCACCATCAAGCGCTACGACGGGCTTTATTTCAGTTTGTAAAATACGTTTAATTTGTTTTACGATTTCTGAATCACTTGTGGATTCATCATTTGCTGCGATGAAATCAATCATAACCGGTAATCCACTTTCAATATGTTCGCCTAATAATCCTGCAAGTGGGGATGCTAAAACTGTCCATTCAACCCAGTCTTGTTTTGTAACAGTAACGAAGTCTTCTCCAATAAATACAGCAGAAGTCCATGGAAAGCCAAAAACTTTGGCAGCCAGTGGTGATCGCTCTGCCGCTTCAACATTAGGAAAGTCTAATGTTGTGTCAGAAATTTTTTGATGAAAGTTAAATTTCATTGTGGATGGATTGGGCGTTGTTTCAAAAGTTACTTTTACTGGATTTATCATGCGCCTGTTTTATCAGGTGTGTTAGGGAAGTCAATTTTTACCTTAAATCTAGGACAAACCCTTGATAACTCTTTGAAATTTGCATAGCTTCAAGAAGTTAATTTACAGGAGATAATATGACCCCAAGAGTGCGTGAAATTTTAGGCTGGTATGGTGCAGAGAACGTAGGTGTTTTAACAAATTTAGCTCGTATTATGAATACAGGTAAATTAGCTGGGACGGGTAAGATGGTTATTCTTCCTGTTGATCAGGGTTTTGAACATGGGCCGGCGCGAACATTTGCTAAAAATCCAGATGGTTATGATCCCGCTTATCACTTCGAATTGGCTATTGAATCAGGTTGTAACGGTTATGCAGCTCCATTAGGAGCTCTTGAAGCTTGTGCGCGTGATTTCGCAGGTGAAATTCCATTAATATTAAAAATTAATAATTCGGACGTTTTATACGGATCAAAAAATCCAATTTCTGCATTAACATCTTCAGTTGATGATGCTTTACGTTTAGGTTGTGCTGGAATAGGTTTTACAATTTATCCAGGGTCTTCATTGCGTAAGCAAATGTATGAAGAAATTGCGCAAGCTTCTCGTGAAGCTAAAAAAGCTGGCCTTGCTGTTGTTATCTGGTCGTACGCACGTGGTGAAGGTATTTCAAAAGAAGGCGAAACAGGGATTGATGTGATTGCGTATTCGGCCCATATCGCAGCGCAATTGGGTGCGAACATTATTAAAGTAAAACCGCCTACAGCTTTTATTGAACAAGCAGAAGCTAAAAAAGTTTACGAGGCTCAAGGTATTAAGGTAGCTCAGTTATCTGATCGCATTCGTCATGTGGTGCAATCTTGTTTTAATGGCAAAAGAATTGTTATTTTTTCTGGTGGTGATGCGAAGGCAACTCCTGATTTATTAGAAGAAGTAAAACAATTAGCTTCGGGCGGAGCCTTCGGAAGCATTATGGGACGTAATGCGTTTCAAAGACCTAAGAAAGAATCTATCGAATTATTGCAAAATGTGATGGAAACTTTTGCTGGTAAAAAAATATGAGTGATGTAAAAACTGCGGTAACTCATTCGGATGGTCATCATGATAATCCAATTAAAGCGGAAAAAAGAAAAAAACTTCATGCTCTTCGCGCTAAAGGAATAAATCCTTATCCTTATTCGTTCGACGTGAATGCTCATGTTGCAAATTTGGTTAAAGATTATTCTGTATTAACTGCGGGCGAGAAAAAAACGGAAACGAATTTTCGCATTGCGGGTCGCCTTATGACTTTGCGTATGATGGGTAAAGCCAGTTTTTTTAATATTCAGGATAATACCGGAAGTCTACAATGTTACATAAAAGTTGAAGAGCTTACGGAAAATGATCGTACAAGTTTTGATTTAATTGATTTGGGTGATATCATTGGTTTAGAAGGATATATTTTTAAATCACAAAAAGGTGAATTAAGTTTATATGTCCAAAAATTTCAAATTTTAACTAAAACTTTAGAACCTTTACCTGAAAAATTTCATGGTATTCAGGATATCGAAATTAAATATCGTCACCGTCATTTAGATTTGATTTCAGATGCGGAATCAAAAAATGTATTTGTAACGCGTGGAAAAATCATTAAAGCCATTAAGAAGTTTTTAGATGACCGTGGCTTCATGGAAGTTGAAACACCCGTGTTGCAACCGATCTATGGTGGTGCTGCGGCCAGTCCATTTACAACTCATCACAACGCATTAGATATGAAGTTGTACATGAAGATATCTCCTGAACTTTATTTGAAGCGATTGATCGTCGGTGGTTTTGATAAAGTTTATGAAGTGGGTAAAAACTTTCGCAATGAAGGTATTGATCGTTCGCATAATCCTGAATTCACCATGTTAGAATTTTACGAAGCCTACACAGATTATAATTATCAAATGAAACAATTTGAAGAACTTGTGTCTAGCGTTTGCTTGCAAATTACAGGATCTTTAAAAGTCGACTATCAGGGTAAAGAAGTTGATTTTACAACTCCATGGAGGCGTTTAACAGTCATGGATGGAATTAAGCAATACGCTGAAGTTAATCCAGATGATGAAGCCGCTTTAGATAATTATTTAAAAGCTAAATCAGATAAGCCTTTGAAGTTAAATCAGCTATCAAAAGGTGAAAAACAAATGAAGGTTTTTGAAATCGCGGCAGAGCCTCATTTATGGCAGCCAACTATTGTAATGGATCACCCGGTAGAGATTTCTCCGTTAACTAAAATTCATCGCAATAACAATAAATTGGTAGAACGATTTGAGCCATTTATTGCCTGCATGGAAATTGGTAACTCATACTCTGAATTGAATGACCCCGAAGAGCAGCGCGCACGACTTAAAGATCAGGAAGCAAAACGCAATGTAGATGATGAAGCTCATCCAATGGATGAAGACTTTTTGCATGCTATTGAAACTGGTTTGCCACCGACAGGAGGGGTAGGACTTGGTATAGAGCGGGTTGTTATGATTTTAACTAATCAAGCAAGTATCCGAGATATTATTTTCTTTCCAACGATGAAGATTAATCGATCATGATTAAAGCTGCATTTTTGCTGATGGCGACAGTTTTTTTTCTTAGCTGTCAGCAGAAACCCACAAAATCAATTCAAGAGACAACTAATATCTTTAAACCAGATACGACGGTTGTAGATACGCGAAGTTCATTTTTATATACTTCGTTCCACATTACAGGAAGTGTAAATTTATCTGTTGCAGACTTTTTGATTTTAAAAAATCCAAAAACTAAGACAAGAATCTTGGACCCTGATTTGAATCAGATAATTGAAAGATTAGCAAAAAAAGGAATTTCTCCTGATCGAAAAATTGTTTTACTTTCTACAGAAAAAGATTCTATTGAGAATAAAAAATGGAAATGGTTGCTTAAAAATTTAGAAGTGGATGATGTAGAATTGTCATCTGTGGATGACTTTAATAAAGCTCATAAGAATGCGCGTTTTGCAGAACCACCACGGGGTGACGTTTGGACACTGAAAATAAGTGATGAGCTTAAGAACGAATTTATTATCAAAAAAGGTAAAGATTGTTTTGTAAATTGGAACGAAAAGCTTTGTGCTAATTAAAGCCTAAGCGTACCAATCGGGTTCAACAAATAGCCAGCGAATTTCAGGAAAGTTAAGTCTAATTTTTTTCTCTAGAATATTGATCTGATCAATGAGGTCACTTGTTTTTTCTAAAGTTCCTGGATGAATTTTTATCGACAACATAACTTCATTTGACCCAGTAACTATGGATATAACTCGAAGGACTTTTGCTTCAGAGTTCATAAATTTAATTTCTTCATTTATAAAAGTTTTGTAATCGATAGAAGATTTTTCGCCAAGCAGAAGTGATTTTACTTCACTACCTAATAAAAAAGCCACAATAACAAGTAACGCGCCAATGGCTAAAGAACCCATAGCATCCCAACGGGCATCATTAGTTATAATAGCAATAATTAGAAAAACAGTGGCTAGGCAAAGTCCGATTAAGGCCGCAAAGTCTTCCATGAAGATAACAATTAAATCTGAAGCTGATGAGTTTTGGAACCACAACCAAAGAGTAGGGTATTTGTTTTGTTTTTTAACTTCACGTAAGCAAGCGAAAAAAGATCCGCCTTCAAGCGCGATTGAGCCAATAAGAATTGCTAAAGCAAGCCATGGGTATTGTAATTCAGAATTAGGCGACAGAAGTTTATGAATACCTTCATAGATGGCAAATATTCCGCCCATTGTGAATAATAAAAGAGCTACCATGAAGGACCAAAAAAAACTTTCGCGGCCGTAACCTAGTGGATGAAGTTCGTCCGCAGGTTTCATAGATTGCTTGGATCCAATTAATAAAAATATTTGATTCGTGCAATCCGCTACAGAATGTATAGCCTCTGCAAGTAAAGATGCACTTTTAGTAAAAAAAGCTCCAGCAAATTTTGCTAGAGCAATTCCTAAATTGGCCATTAAGGCAATAATAATAACTTTATTAGATCCGTGTGCTTCCGACATTTATTTAATTACAAAACTGAATTTGGATATGCAATATGCGGAATTAAATCAAACTGTGCTTGGTAGGGTGCAGGAACAAAAAGTACCATCTTGCCTGCTCCATTAAAATAAGCTGTCCACTTCGTTGGACTTAAGGTAGCGCGACAAAAATGAACTCCATCATCAGTTATAACTTGTTTCGACTCCTGAAGAAAAATTTCATTTACGTTGTAAACAACGCTTGAGTTTGCAGAGCTTGAAAGGTGAGTGCCGTCTGTAAATAAACAATGAACAGTAAGTTCAGTTTGTGTTTCCGTAAAATCAAAAGTTAAATGAAACTGAACGCCACGTCCTAATAGGACTCTTTCGGCATCCCATTTTCCTAAAAGACCAGGAACTGGGTTAGCAAAAAGTAATTGTGGAGTTAAAACAAGAGTTGCTACTAAAGATAAAAATAATGATTTCATAAATCCCCCTACGAAAGACTAGGCTAGTAAGGATTTGTAAGTGAAGTCAATAGTTTGGTTATGACGTTAAAGCTAATAAAGTTACTTTAACCTGTCGATTTTTCCATCTTAAAGAGCACCGAGTACATCGCCTTTAGCATGTCGGGGTCGTAGCGGCCTGCTAATTTATTTTTCATCATATTTAAGGCATCCGATGGGCGCAGTGGAGTATTGTAAGAGCGTTGAGTTGTCATTGCGTCATAAGTATCAGTTAGGGCAACGATTCGCGCAAAGGGATGAATTTCTTCACCAGAAATATCTTGAGGATAGCCTCCGCCAGACCAAGATTCATGATGTTCAAAGCAGGTAGCTTTTGTCGCATCCGTAATGCCATCATGCTCATTTAAAATCTTTAACCCAAATTGAGGATGCATACGCATTTGCACCCACTCAGCTTCGTCTAATGGACCTTTTTTGCATAGTATATCTAAGGCAACATTTCTTTTTCCGATATCATGAAAAAGGGAAGCAATGCCCAGTTCTTCTAAAGTTTTTTTATCAAAACCTAAAGCTTGGCCAAGCCCTAAAGAATAAATACTGACATCAAAGGAGTGGTTATAAGTATAAAAATCATGACCCGATAAGCTAATTAAATTACCAATAGAATGTGGGGCAACATCCATGAATTGAAGAAGTTCGGTGATAATTGGTTTTGAATTTTCTAATGCGGCGCCAACATCGGGGTTCTCGAATAAATCTTCTAAAATTGCTATAGAACTTTCGCGTAGAATATTTGCTTTTTGTGTATTAGAAATCAAACTGGAATTCATCATTGATTTAACATATGCGCGATAAGCTTCTTTATTTTCATTTAATACAAAAAAAGATTCGCCACTGTCTTTAAAGTGAAGCGCGCTTGCTCGTGCCGCTTTTAGTTCGTCACCACGTTTTAGGTAGTTGATTACTTTCCCATCAATAAGAATAAACAAATCAAAGGGGGTTGGTTCATTAGGCGCAATTGTGCTGAGCCTTATACGAAAATAATCTTTTATATCCATACCCATTAGTTTAGCCTGTTTTAGGTGTTTGACGAATAGTTAATTTTAACATGAAATAGAATCTATGGCCTTACGTCTAGAAACTGACATTCAATATCTTAAAGGGGTCGGTCCTAAGTTAGGAACTTTGTTTAATAGGCATGGAATTAAAACAGTTAAAGACTTGTTTCAAAATTATCCAAGGGCCTATGAAGACCAAAGGGCGGCGCGGAATATTGCCAGTTTAAGGCCCGATGATGTGGTTAGCGTAAAAGCCAACATTGTAAATGTGGCTTCTTATAACATGGGGCGCTCTTCCCGTAAAATCTACGATGTTATTGTTCGTGATAGTTCAGGGCAAATTCGCTGCAAGTTTTTTAGAACTCCTTATCGAGGTTATTTTGAAAGATTTAAGCCAGGGCAAGAAGTTCGCATAATTGGTAAAGTAACAAATTATCGCGGCCATGTTGAATTCCATCATCCAGATATTAAAGACATCGAGCCCGGAGAAGAAAATTTGGCGGACGCTTTAATTCCAATTTACGTGGAAACCGAAGGATTGAGTTCTTCTAAAATTGGTAAATTGATTCAAGCAGCATTATTAGAAATTAAAGAATGGCCGCCAGAAGCATTGCCATTGGATTTGGTTTCAAGACTAAACTTTATTTCATTCAAAGAAGCGTTAATTAAAATTCATCAGCCAGATGCCGATGCCGAAAATGCAGGTAATTTATATAACGAGTTCAAATCAGCAGCTCATCAACGATTAATTTTTGAAGAATTTTTTTGGCTTGAAATGTATTTGGCTTCGAAAAGATCTGGATTAAAACAAGAAAAGGGTTTTGCTTTTAAAAATGAAGAGCGGGCCATTGAAAGATTAAAAAGTCTTTTACCATTTAAATTAACAGCGGCGCAGTTAAAAGCATATGTAGAAATAAAAAAAGATCTTGAATCTGGCCGGCCCATGAATCGATTGGTGCAGGGGGATGTTGGATCTGGAAAAACTTTAGTCAGTTTTTTGTCTGCATTAAAAGCGATTGAATCTGAATTTCAAGTCTGTTTAATGGCACCCACTGAAATATTGGCAGAGCAGCACTTTAATACTGCTGAAAAGCTATTGACACCATTGGGAATTCGATGTGCCTTGCTTACTGGTAGAACTAAAACAAAAGATCGTGCGGCAATTGCTGAGAAATTAATTTCAGGTGAAACTGATTTTTTAATTGGAACTCATGCTTTAATCGAAGAATGGGTGCAATTTAAAAACTTAGGTTTAGTCATAATCGACGAGCAACACCGATTTGGTGTAGCACAACGGGGAATTTTAAAAAACAAAGGAACATCTCCTCATTTTTTAATTATGACAGCAACCCCAATTCCAAGAACTTTGGCAATGACAGTGTATGGCGATTTGGATGTTTCTATTATTGATGAAATGCCAGCAGGTCGAATACCAATACAAACTCGTGTAATTAATGAGTCTAAGCGTGAAAAAGCATTACAATTTATGGCCGAACAAATTGCTAAAGGTCGTCAAGCGTACATTGTTTATCCGCTAGTTGAAGAAAGTGAAAAAATAGATTTAAAAAATGCCACAGATGAATTTGAAAAATTTAAAAATCAATTTCCAAAAATTAGATTTGGATTATTGCACGGAAAAATGAAATCATCAGAAAAAGATCAAATGATGACTGAATTTCGAAATCACCACATAGATGCATTAGTATCAACAACTGTGATTGAGGTTGGAGTAGATGTTCCAAATGCAACATTAATGATGGTAGAACATTCCGAACGTTTTGGTTTATCACAACTTCATCAATTGCGTGGGCGTGTTGGTCGCGGCGAGCATAAAAGTTTTTGCGTGATGATCATGGGCTATGCGGTTTCTCAGGAAACACGCGAACGCGTCGAATTTATGGAAAAAACGAATGATGGTTTTAAAATCGCAGAATTTGATTTACAACTACGCGGCCCCGGAGAATTTATGGGTGCAAAGCAGTCTGGACTGCCTGGATTTAAAATGGCAAATTTAGTTCGGGATGTCGAATTATTAAAAATTGCACGTGATCATGCTTTTGAAGTTTTAGCTAAAGATCCTAAGCTTTTAAAAAAAGAAAATAGCCTGTTAAAAGAAGAATTATTAAAATCCTATGGACCCAATGCCTTAGCTGGCGTTGGCTAATACAGTTTATCTAAGGACACCAGCTAATAAATGGAGGCCTTGCACCAGTATTTCGCCAAGCTCCAGAAGCCTGACATGTGACTTGTTGATTAATATTAGTCGGACCGTCGCCAGGAGAAAACTGTGCAGTGCATATATCCGTTACAGTGCCAGGTGGGTAAAGCAAGCTACCATCTGCGTTTGGGCAGTCTTTTGCTCCGGCAGTCATGCCTCCAAATTTCCCTTTTTCAAATAAGCTCACCGAATAAATGACAGTAGAAGCAACAGTAATTTGTCCAGAAACTTTAACAAGCTCTAGCAAAAAAGATCTTCTATCTATTGTTGTAGGGGATTTTTTATCGATACTCACTGGATAATGATATCTCTGCGCTTTTTATTAAAACAAGAAAATTACAATAATTTGCAAATTTTAAGCCTATTGTGGTTTTTAAATATTATTTAATGGGAAAAATTGGCGTCTAGTTAGCCTGCGAATGTCCCGTGCGAATCTTTAAAAATGGATGAATGTAGACTTAAGCGAAAATGAAGGTGGTAAAAATTTTGCTAACTAAGGTCTGGGGTCTGGGTAAATTAAATAATAAGGAATAAAATGCCTTCTGGAAGTGAAAAAAAAATTGGTTTGGTTTTGTCTGGTGGTGGGGCCCGGGCTGGATATCATGCCGGAGTTTTGAAAGGGCTTAATCAGGTGCTTGAAAAATCAGGATTGGGTCAGTTAAAATTCGATATTATTTGCGGGACATCAAGTGGCGCTATTAATGGAGCATTTTTAGCTTCGCGCTGTGATGATTTACCTAATGCTGTTGAGGAATTATGGGAAAGCTGGAGTCAAATAGCTACAGATGATATAATTGACGCAAATGGTGTTCGGATAATAGAAAATGCAACCAAGTTGGTTTTTCAGCTGGGCTTTGGTGGTTTGTTTAATATTCGCTCGGCTAAACAATTATTAGATACGGCTCCATTGTTAAATTATCTAACAAAAAAAATAGATTTTAATAAAATAAAAAAACATATTGAAGCAAAAAAATTATTTGGATTAAGTATTACAGCTACTCATTATGGAACGGGTAGTGCAGTTGTTTTTTTTGATGGTTCGCCGGTGATTGAGCCATGGACAAGAAGTTATTATATCGCAAAACGAACACTACTTGATATAAACCATGTGCTTGCATCATCATCTATACCATTATTTTTCCCAGCCATAAAAATTGATCAAGCCTATTATGGAGATGGAGCAATTCGAATGAAATCGCCGTTAAGTCCGGCGATTCATTTAGGGGCAGATAAGGTTTTTGCAATCGGTAATCATGAAATGCGAACTCCCGTTGAAGCTCTTGAGATAAATAATAATTTGCGAATGAGCAGCGTGCAACTGTCTGATATTTCTGGGGTCGTTATGGATTCACTATTTTTGGATGGGCTTGATGCTGATTTAGAGCGTATGGAAAGAGTGAATCGTTACATAAATACATTAAGTCTTCATAATCAAATTGATACTAATCCTGAAAAGCTAAGAAATATTCCAGTACTTGCAATTCAGCCTTCGCAGAATTTGGGAAAATTAGCACTTAAGTCTTTGCACCAAATGCCAGCTATACTTCGTCATATGATGAAAGGGATTGGAGTCTCAGATCGAAGTGGTGCGGAATTACTTAGTTATCTAGCCTTTGAAAAAGCATATTCACAACAGCTGTTAACATTGGGTTTTGAGGATGCTATAAGAAATAAAAAAATTTTAGTTGATTGGTTTACATCCTAAAAGAATAGTTTTTATGTGGAAAATAATCTTTTGTGTTCTTTAAGAATACAACGATTAGATATGACTTCAATTCCAGCTTGTCTTGCTTTTTCTTCAGCAAGAGTGTTAGTAACCCCTTCTTGCAACCAGATGACTTTTGGATGAAGTGGAATTAATTCATCAATCAAAGCAGGAATTGAATCGGAAGCTCTGAAAACATCAACGATTTCTAAGGGGTGTGGAATATCTAAAATGCTTTTGTAAATTGGCGGCAGATTTGGTGTTTGAATTTCGTTTGGATTAACGGCGTCAATGATAAATCCATTTTCAATTAAGTAATTAGTTACGCCATAGCTGGGTCGTTCCATACGACTACTGAATCCGATAACAGTTACTTTTTTGTAAGTTGATAATATTTGTTTTATTTTTTGATCAGTCGTCATGATTGTATGTCTCCAAAATAAGTAATCGATTGTAACAGCAAAAATTATTCCAGTAAAACTTTAGATTTGCGACACCTTTGTTTTTTTAAAAAGTAAATTAATCTCGTGAGCACTTCCAAATGCAGTTCCTGATTGTGCCAAAGTTGCGGCGGCAGCGGCAAGTCCAAATCGCAAAATATCGTTTCCAGAGCTGCTTTTGATAGCTAACTGCGCAACCATTGCTCCAACCATGGAATCGCCTGCGCCAACTGTAGATCTTATTTTTATTTTAGGAATTCGGCCAAAGTAGGAGTTCTTTCTGGTAACTAGTAAGGCTCCTTCATCGACTGAAGAAACGCAAATATAGGGAACGTGTGCTAAAAGTTTTTGAGCTTCTTTTTGTACACCAGCTATACTGGTTACCTTTGTGCCGGTTGCTTCTTGAAATTCCTTTAGGTTGGGTTTGATAAGTAGCGGACCTTCTTTAATAAGCTCACGCAGGATGTGGCCGGGACAATCAACAATGCATTCAATTTTTTTCTTTTTAGCAAGCCTCAGTAGCTGAAGAACATCAGCTGAATTTAGTCCTGTTGGTAGCGATCCACCAAAAATCAAATAGTTGAGACCTTGCTGTGCTTTTACGAATCTAAAAAGATTTAACTTTTCAGTTTTAGAAATACTTGGGCCTGGAAATGTTAGACGAGTTTGATTATGATCTTTTTTGTTCGAAACTGTTACGCAAATTCGAGAGTGACCTTTAATGTTAATAAAATTATTATTAACATTTTCAAGATCAAGCAGGGTCTTAATTTCTTGTCCGATGCTTCCTCCTAAAAATCCTGTTGTCAGGACTGGAATATTTAGACGAGTTAATATTCGTGCTGCATTGATACCATTACCTCCTGGAGATCGGAGTTCGTCGTGGACATAAGATTTTTCGTTAGGGATAAGCTTGTCGACAATTCCACTTAAATCAAGAGCCGGGCTAGGTGTAATTGAAAGTATTTTATAGTGCATAATTTGGATTACTATATCTATAAAAAATTGCCAAGATCTGAATGTATTTAAAATAGTTCAAAAATCCATTTTTTTACTAGTAAACCCTAAAATACCGTGGTGCAATTTCACTAAATTTAAAAAAACTTAACTATTCCATGGGAGGAATTATGAAGTGTTTATCAGTAAAGGCCACGACGGCTTTTTTGACATTAGGTTTAACTTTAAGTGTGTCGCTTTGCGTATATGCTGGAACCGAACTTAAGCTAAGTACTCAAACTATTTCAACGGTATCTCCAATTAAACAATCTGATTTTAAATCTATTCAAACCGAGTGGATTGTTCAATTTAAGAATCATATAAATGAAACTGATAAAAGAAATTTAGTTTCCAATGGTTTTAAAATTTATTCCTACATTCCAGAAGACGCCTTAATCGTGCGTGGTTCGGCTAAAGGAATAGCCATATTAAATGCCAATTCTAATGTTCAAGCAATTGTTCCATTTTTGCCAGCTATGAAAATTGCAGTTTCTATTGGAGCCCAAAGTTCATTAACAGCTGAGACAATGCAAACTTTTATTGTTAGTCTTTTCGAGGCAACTGATTTGCGTCCTATCGCAAAAAAGCTTCAACAAATTTCTAAAAATATTTTAGTTCAAATGGCATCGGGAACATCTTTAGTAGTTACTGCTACTCGTGCAGATATTAAAGCAATTGCATCCATTGAAGGTGTTGAAAATATTCAACCTTACATTCAAGTTGAAACTTTAAAATCAATAATAACAGAAGAAGATATATTAACTGAAACTCCAGTGACATCTCCTGGTGATTATTCAGATATTACTGGGTTTGAAACGGGAACCAATGTAATGAACTTTGAATCTGCATGGAACGTAGGATTAAATGGACAAAATCAAGTTGTTGGCATGGCCGACACAGGACTTGATTCTGGAAATATTAACGCAATCCATCCAGATTTTTCAGGTGCTGTGAAATCTGGATATGCTGTTGGTTTATTTGGTAAGACATGGGCTGATCCGATGGGACATGGAACTCATGTAGCGGGTTCGGTATTAGGCCGTGGTGTTGCCTCTTCAGGGAAATTGAAAGGTGCAGCTTCGTCGGCACAATTAATTGTTCAAGGTATGTGGTCGCCTGTATTAAATAATTTATCTGTTCCAAGTGATTTAGCTAAAATGTTTGGTCAAGCGTATACGGATGGCGCTCGCATTCATACCAATTCATGGGGAGCCGCTTCCAATTTTGGTGCATATGAAAAATTGGCCGCAACAGTTGATCAAGTGATGTTTGAAAAACAAGATCTATTAATTTTATTTGCAGCCGGTAATAGTGGTGTAGATAAAAATAAAGATGGACGCATTGACGAAAATTCAATTGGCGCTCCGGGGACTGCAAAAAATGCTTTAACTGTTGGAGCTAGCGAAAATTTACTTTCAGTTGGCGGTATTCAGAAAAAAATTGGAGAATTAAAATCCGCAGTTGATAGCTGGCCAGTGGCTCCTATTACAGATTCAACGATGTCAGACAATGTAAATGGAATTGCAATGTTTAGTTCGCGTGGGCCTACGACAGATGGTCGTTTGAAGCCAGACATCGTGGCTCCGGGAACAAATATTTTATCGGTGCGTTCGCAACAACCAACGGCTGAACCACTTTGGGGTGCGTACAATAAAGATTATGTATTCTCTGGTGGAACATCCATGGCCTGTCCACTAACGGCAGGGGCAGTAGCAGTAGCTCGCCAATTTTTAATTGAGAAAATGAATATTCATTTGCCAACGGCAGCATTACTTAAAGCCTACATGATGCATACCGCGACAGAAATGTTTCCAGGCCAGTACGGAGAAGTGGGAGCAGCTCATGGCCAAGAGCTTTTAACTTTACGTCCAAACAATGATGAAGGTTATGGTTTAGTAAATATATCAAAAGTTGTTGAGTTGGGAACTTCAGGTACATTGATGTTGGTTGATTCGAAAGTTGGAGTAGTAACTGGCGAAACAATTTCTAGCACATTAAAAATTTCAAAAGCAGGAAAGTTAATTGTAAACTTAGTTTGGACCGATGCTCCGGGTTCAGTGAATGCTGGCAAGGCTTTGGTTAATGACTTAGATTTAGAAGTGGTTTTACCAAGCGGTGTAGTTCTATCCGTTAACGATCAAATCAATAATCATGCTTTTGCACAGTCCGAAATTACCTCTGGGGATGTGGTAATTCGCGTTAAAGGTATAAATGTCCCTATGGGTCTAAATGGAAAACAGCCTTTTGCGTTAGTTGCATCAGTTCAGTAATATTCAATAAATTCATATACATATAGATTTAACTATGAAAAAGGTACCTGGTACCTTTTTCGTTTTTTGTGAACCTTTTACAAGCGCGTAATAATAACTGCTTTAAATTTGATGAGAGGTGTCAAAAGTGCTATAACTTGATTGGCTGAAATTCTACCTAAAGGTGGGCACGTATGGGACAATTCAAAGTTGGCGATCACGCAGTTTATCCAGGTCACGGTGTTGGGCGTATTAGTTCGATTGAGTATAAAGAAATACTTGGAACTAAACACGAATTCTACTCTGTTCAGATATTAGAGACAGGCATGAAGATCATGATTCCTGCGACAAATATTAAATCTGTTGGATTAAGACATTTAATTTCAAAAGAAGAAGCTCAAAAAGTTGTCGATATTTTAAAAGACAAGAATGTTAAAATTGATACACAAACATGGAATCGTAGATACCGCGATTATATGGAAAAAATTAAGACAGGTTCTGTTTATGAAATCGCTGAGGTCCTGCGTGATTTATATGTTCTTAAGGTCGACAAAGAATTAAGCTTTGGCGAAAAAAAGATGCTTGATACAGCAAAAAACTTACTTTTAAAAGAATTGAACCTAGCTCCAGATGTTAACAACGTGGTTAACTCAGATGCTGAAATTAAAGCTATCTTCGGCGTCCAATAAGACTCAAATGCCGATTCTGCTCGGGAATTCTAACCCGAGCGCATAAGAATTTACTTTTACAGTTTAAAAAGTGAAAATATCAGCTTCAACAGCCAAGGATATTTTCATGTCATCATCAATACTATCGCCAGGTTTCTCAGAAGTTCGCGTTCGGTTTGCACCATCACCAACAGGTTATTTACATGTGGGTGGAGCTAGATCAGCGTTGTTTAACTTATTATTTGCAAAACACTATAACGGAAAATTTATTTTACGTATTGAAGATACGGACCAAGCACGTTCAACTGAAGAGTCTTTAAAAATGATGATTCAAGATTTAAAATGGCTTGGCTTAGATTGGGATGAAGGGCCGAACCCCGAGACCTTAGAAGATATGGGACCCTATGCTCCGTATCGACAAAGTCAGCGTTTAAATATATATAAAAAAATTGCTGATGAGCTTTTATTAAGTGGTAAAGCTTTTTATTGCTTTATGACGGATGAAGAGCTTGAGACAGAACGCGAAAAATTAAAAGCTCAAGGTTTACATACACATGTACAATCGCCATTTCGAAATTTAAGTTTAGACCAGGCACTAATAAAAATTGCCAACGGAGAAAAAGCTGTCGTTCGGTTTAAAACCTCTGAAATAGTTAAAGATTATATTTTAAAAGATTTAATTCGTGGTGAAGTTCGCTTTCCATCGGATATGGTCGGTGATTTTGTTTTGTTACGTTCAGATGGTATGCCTGTATATAATTTCTGCTGTGTGGTTGATGACCATTTGATGAAAATTTCGCATGTGTTGCGAGCAGAAGAACATTTGCCGAATACACTTCGACAATTAATGATTTATGAAGGAATGAATTGGCCGATACCTCAGTTCGGACATTTATCTTTAGTTCTAGATGATGATCGACAAAAGTTATCGAAACGTAAAGGTGCTGTGTCTTGTGATCAGTTTCGTCTTGATGGCTATTTACCAGCTGCTATGAATAATTTTATGGTGTTGTTGGGTTGGTCTCATCCTGAAGAAAAAGAAGTTCTTTCATTAAAAGAAATGATTTCTGCATTTACCTTAGATCGCGTTCACGTAGCAGGAGCTGTTTTTGACCGCGTAAAATTAAAGTGGATGAATTCGCAGCATTTGCGAGCCTTACCGAATAAAGAAATTTGGAAACAAATATCTGGTTATTTAAAAGAGGCTGGCTTAGTTTTACCAACGGATTCGGATTGGCAAGTTCGTTCTGTTGAAACGTTTAAGGCGTATTTAGAAGTTCTTAAAGATGCTGTCGCTTTGTATACGCCACTTGATGATAGTAAATACGAAATTTTTCCAGAAAGTGAAGAAGCTTTAAAGTGGGAAACTACGCGTTCGGTATTGCAAACTTGGAAAGAGTTGGTTATGCAGCATCCGACGGAAACATTTACTGAAGCTGATTTTTTAAAGATTCAGGATGAAGTAAAAAACAAAACAGGACAAAAAGGGAAGAATTTATTTTTTCCAATTCGAATTGCTTTAATTGGTCGACCACAAGGAGCAGAGCTGAAAATACTAGTTCCTTTAATGTATAAAAAATCAATAATTACCCGCGCAGAAAAGGCTTTAGAAAAATGTTAAAAATTTACAATACCCTTGGTAAACAATTAGAAGAGTTTAAACCACTAAAACCAGATTGTGTTTCTATTTACGTGTGTGGTCCAACTGTTTATGATTATTTACATGTTGGAAATTTTCGAGGCCCAGTATTTTTTAATTTTGTAAGAAATTGGCTAGAGCATTTAGGTTATACAGTGAATTATGCGCATAATTTTACTGATGTGGAAGACAAAATCATTAAAAGAGCCGCTGAACAAAATAAAACTACATTTGAGTTATCTGAATTTTATATTGATGAATATAAGAAAGATTTTGCATCTTTGGGTTTAAGAAAACATGATCATAATCCTAAAGTAACTGATTATATGCCGCAAATTATTTCTATGATTGGTGAATTGGTTGAAAAGAAAAAAGCCTATACAACAAAGGTTACAGCTGACTCCAGCGATGTGAATTATTCAATTTCTGATTTTAAGGAATATGGAAAACTTTCTGGGCGAAATATTGATGATATGCAAGCAGGCTCAAGAATCGAAGTAGATGAAAAGAAAAAACATCCACTTGATTTTGCTTTATGGAAATCAGCAAGCGTTTCAGAAGTTCATTGGCCATCCGTGTGGGGGCCTGGTCGACCAGGATGGCATATTGAATGTTCGGCCATGATTAAAGCTTTGTATGGAAATCAAATCGACATTCATGGTGGAGGACTTGATTTAATGTTTCCTCATCATGAAAATGAAATTGCTCAAAGTGAAGGGTGTGCAGGCCCTGGTTTTGTTAAGTACTGGATGCATTGGAATATGATTAATTTCAGCGGTGCAAAAATGTCGAAATCATTAGGAAATATTATTTCATTGCGTGATTTTTTAAAGCAGCAACATCCAGAAATATACAAATGGATGATGTTATCTGTGCACTATCGTAGTACGGCTGAATTTGGGACTGAAAATATTGATCGTGCCATAAACGGCTTGGCTAAGGTGTATTCTGCATTAGCAATGGCAGAAAGTCTTATTCAAGATTGTAATGCGGCTGAAAACAAATCAACTTTTACTAAAGATGAAAAATATTTACTAGAAGTTACCGAAGCATGGAATAAAATCGAATCTGCATTAAATGATGATTTTGGTACGCCAGCAGCATTCGCGGTAATGTTTGATATGATTCGTGGATTTAATGCTAAAAACAAACGAGGTATGAAATTATCTGCAACAACACACAGTCAGGCAAAACAATTTGTTGCATTTATTAAAAAATTTGGACAAGTGCTAAGTTTATTTCAAGAAAATGCAGCCGAATTTTTAACATCATTAGATAATCAACTTTTAAATAAAGCGGGTGTTGAACGCGCTACAGTGGATTCTTTGGTCCAAGAGCGGTCCGCAGCTCGTTTAGCAAAAGATTTTGCAAAATCCGATGAACTTCGTAAGAAATTAACAGATTTTAAAATACTAGTAAGTGATTTGCCAACAGGTAGTTTTTGGGAAGTTATGAAGTAAATTTTAGTAAAAAAAAATCTTAAAAAATTTGGAAATAAATTGAAAAAAAAAGTATTTAAAAAAAATTTTGAATTAATTTCGGATTTTAAGCCAGGCGGTGACCAACCGGCGGCAATTGAAATGATGGTTCAGAATTTCAAAAAAGGATTAAAACATCAAACGCTTTTGGGTGTTACTGGCAGTGGTAAAACTTTTTCGATGGCTCATGTTATTGAGCAAATGAATGTTCCTGCAATTGTTTTAGCTCCAAATAAAACATTGGCGGCTCAGTTGTATTCTGAATTTAAAGAATTATTTCCTAAAAATGCTGTCGAATATTTTGTTTCTTATTATGATTATTATCAACCGGAAGCTTATATTCCATCATCAGATACCTTTATCGAAAAAGATTCTGCAATAAACGAACAAATAGATCGTATGCGCCATTCGGCAACACGGTCCTTATTTGATCGACACGATGTCATAATTGTTTCAAGTGTTTCCTGCATTTACGGTTTAGGTTCGCCAGAGGCCTATGAAGGAATGATGATTCAACTTTTGAATGGTGCAAAGCTAAAGCGAGATGATTTTTTAAAAGAATTAATTCGTATTCGCTATACGCGCAATAATGTTGATTTTTCAAGGGGGATGATTCGTGTACGAGGGGATGTTGTTGAGGTATTTCCTCCGTATGAAGATGAACGCGCAATTCGTGTTGAGTTTTTTGGCGATTATGTTGAAAAAATCGCTTGGATCGATCCTTTAACTGCTCGCATACTTGAAGAGATGGATCAAGTTGGAATTTATCCAGGATCGCATTATGCAACGGGTGATGATAATATAAAGCGTGCAATTAAAACAATTCAAACTGAATTGCAATTACGACTTCAAGAATTAAATTCTCAGGTAAAGTTTTTAGAAGCTCAGAGATTAGAGCAACGTACTTATTATGATATAGAAATGATGGAGCAAATTGGATTTTGCCAGGGCATCGAAAATTATTCGCGACATTTAACAGGCCGTGAAGCTGGAGCGCCTCCACCCACATTAATTGAATACTTTCCTAAAAATTTTATTACCTTTATTGATGAATCGCACATCACAGTTTCGCAAATAGGTGGGATGTATCGCGGTGATCGATCGCGTAAAACAACTTTGGTAGAGCATGGCTTTAGATTGCCTTCGGCATTAGATAATCGTCCTCTAAACTTTCAAGAGTTTGAAGGTTTAATGGATAAAGTTATTTATGTATCAGCAACTCCTGCTGTGTATGAATTAGAAAAATCAGAAGGATTAATCATTGAACAAATTATTCGACCTACGGGATTAGTAGATCCAATGATTGAAGTTCGTCCCGTGAAAAATCAGGTCGATGATTTATTAAAAGAAATTCGCATTCGAGTTGATAAAAATGAACGGGTTTTGATTACAACTTTGACTAAACGATCCAGTGAAGATTTAGCAGAATATTATGAATCCATTGGTGTTAAAGTTAAATATTTACATAGTGACATACAAACTATTGAACGCACAGAAATAATTAGAGATCTGCGACTAGGCGTGTTTGATGTTTTGATTGGTATTAATTTATTGCGTGAAGGTTTAGATATTCCTGAGGTAAGCCTTGTTGGCATTACGGACGCAGATAAAGAAGGTTTTTTACGATCAGAAAGATCACTTGTTCAGACTATTGGAAGAGCGGCAAGAAATGTTGAAGGCCGAGTTATACTTTATGCTGATCGCATAACAGATTCTATGAAAAAAGCGATGGATGAGACTTCTCGTCGAAGAAAAATTCAGGAAGAGTATAATTTAAAACATGGTATAACTCCAAAAACGATTAAAAAGAAAATCAAAGATGGCGTTGGCAACATGTTTGATGGTGGGCTAAGTGTTTACGATATTCAGGGCGTAAAAGATAAAACGTATGAGCAAATGAAAAAATTTGCAGAAAAGCCAAATAAAATTCAAAATGAAATTATAAAACTGCAAACAAAAATGAAGAAACTATCTGCAGATCTTGATTTTGAAGCGGCAGCAAGTGCCAGGGATGAAATTAAGCGACTACAAATTCTTGAGTTGCAAATTCGAGAAGGAAAGTCAGAAGCTGTTGGTTCTACAGCTGAAATTGATAAAAAACCATGAAGATAAATTAAATGTCTGAAAAATTTTTAGAACTTAAAGAGAAAATTAAAGATTTTCCAACACAAAGTGGTGTCTATTTGATGAAAAGTCATTTGGATAAAATAATATACGTTGGTAAAGCTAAAAATTTAAGAAACCGCGTTAAAAGTTATTTTACAGATTCAAAAGATCATTCCTCAAAAACCAAAGCCTTGGTCTTAAATATTTTTGAAATTGAATATCTATTAACAAAAACAGAAGTAGAGGCTTTTTTGTTAGAAGCTTCTTTAATAAAAAAACATCGGCCTAAGTATAACATTCGACTGAAAGATGATAAATCATATCCCTACATTCAGTTGTCATGGCAAAATGATTTTCCTAGATTATATTTATCTAGAAAAGTTAAAAAGGATGGAAGCCTTTATTTTGGTCCCTACACCTCGGGCGGTGCAGTTTTTGGCACTATTCGATTCTTAAATCGTCTTTTTAAAATTCGTGATTGCACAGATAATATGTTCAAATCTAGAACGCGGCCATGTATGACATATCAAATTGGGCGATGTACGGCTCCATGTGTTGCCTATGTTACTAAAGAAGATTATCGATCGGATGTGGAAGGAGCTAAAGATTTTTTAAAAGGACGTAGTAAGAAGCTAGTAAAAGATTTAGAAAAAAAAATGTATCACGCTGCAGAAGAAGAGAAATTTGAAGTAGCAGCACGAATGCGTGATTCGATGTATGCAATTAAAAGTATCTTAGAAAAACAAACGGTAATAAACGATTCTTCTGATAAAGATCAGGATGCGATTAGTTTTCACGGAGACGAGCGTGGGGTTTTAGTTGAAACAATACATGTTCGTGCTGGCCGGGTTATTGGAAATCGATCTCATTTTATTGATTCGATTGATCCTAATAGTTCTGAAGAAGATCCTCGCGAATGGTTAACTTCCATTTTGAATCAATACTATGAAGATAATTTTATACCCGATGAAGTCTTATTAAGTGTTGATCTTGGTGCTGATATCCAAAAATTATTGCAAGATGTTCTTAAAGAAAGAACCGGACGAGAAACCTTAGTTCGTTTTGCGACAGATACAAAGGGCCAGGCTTTAACTGAAATGGCAACAACAAATGCAATTGCACATTTTGAAAAGCAGGTCTCTAAAGAAGAAGAAAAAAAACAAGGTCTTGAAGATATTAAAGTTAAATTAGGGTTAAATAAGAAACCAAATCGTATTGAATGTTTTGATATTTCACATTTTCAAGGAAGCCAGACAGTTGCTAGCCAAGTGGTTTTTGAAGAAGGTCTACCTGCGAAAGAACATTATCGTCGTTATAAGATTAATACAGTTAAGGGTATTGATGATTTTGCTTCTATGTACGAAGTTTTAAAACGTCGTTTTTTGCATGAAGAATATGATGAACCAGATTTATTAGTTGTCGATGGTGGTAAAGGTCAGCTTTCGCAAGCTGTAAAAATTTTGAATGAATTAAATAAAAGTCATATTCCTGTAGTTGGTTTAGCAAAAGCAAGGACAGAGGCAAATTTTAAGGGTCAGGATGTTTCATCTTCAGAAGAAAGGTTTTACATACCAGGGCGAGCAAACCCTGTCGTTTTTAAAACGAATACAAATGCATACCAAATATTAGTGGGATTGCGTGATGAGGCTCATCGATTTGCAATTACCTTTCATCGCGAAAGACGTGAAAAAGCTACTTTAGAAAGCGAGCTTGATTATATTTCGGGTCTTGGTGAAAAGCGGAAGTTACTACTGTTGAATAAATTTAAGACAGTCGAGGATATTAAAAATGCAGATGCCGAAGATATTGCAGCCCTTAAGTCTTTTAATCGTGTTTTAGCCGAGCGTATTTTACTTCAGTTGAATGAATCTGAGGACGATAGTCCAGTCTAGAATACCTAGCTAAATAATTATTTTTCCATAACCTTTTGTTTCCAAATAAATCTACCGATGAGACTAGTGAACTTAAACACATAAGGATTTATCGTGGATGATTTTGAGAAAGAACTAAAATTAGGTTTTTTAGATGAAGCAATGCAATCTATGGCAGATGTTGAGCAATGTTTTTTATCTTTAGAAACAAACCCGGATGATGTTGAAAATTTAAATAAAATATTTCGTTTAGCTCATAATCTTAAAGGCTCGTCAAAAGCTGTTGGATTTTCTGAAATGGGTGCTTTTACTCATGAGTTTGAAACTTTTATTTTAAAAGTAAAAAATAAAGAATTAAATTTATCATCGCGTGTTATTGATCTTCTATTAAGAGCTAATGATTTTGTAATTACGATGGTTGATGGATTAAAAAATAATTTAGAAGCGACATTTCAATTTGATGATTTGCTAAATGAAATGAAAGATTTTTCAAATAATGAAGGTGAGTCCTCTGCGGACGGTCAAATTTTAGAAGAAGAAGATTTGTTTGACCCATCTGCTGCTAAAATTCAGCTTAAAATGCCAGAAGTTGTTGAATCAAGTCCTGCGTTAGATGCTTTAGAAATTGCATTTCAAAAAGCACAAGAAGAAGCGGAAAAACTAGCATTTATTCAAGAAAATTCAGCCCACCAACAGGTTGAAGTAATGCCAGAGCCTATTCTAGCTTCAGCTTTGGAGGCAAAGCCGAAGCTAAGTACTGCACAGACCCCGATGCATGCGGCTGCACCTACACCAGCTCCTGTGGTAGCTAAGAAGTCCACTTCAGAAAGTGCAGATGAAAACATACGTGTCTCATTGAAGAAAGTTGAAAATCTAATAAATACTGTTGGCGAAATTGTAATTCTTCAAAGTGTATTAAATCGCATGACCGATCATTCAGATTCATTGGATCTTAAAAAAACAGTTCGGTTGTTAAATAAAATTACTAAAGAAATTCAAGATACAGCAATGGCATTTAGAATGGTTCCCGTAAAAACAACTTTTCAAAAAATGAATCGTATTGTGCGGGATACATCAGCAGCTTTAGGGAAAGAAGTTCAATTAAATCTAGTCGGTGAAGAGACCGAGATTGATAAAACTATTTTAGAAAAAATTAATGATCCACTTGTTCATTTAATCAGAAACTCTGTTGATCACGGTATTGAATCAGCTGAAAAAAGAAAAGCAGCAGGTAAGCCAGAAAAAGGAACTGTTGATCTAAGGGCTGTTCATCAGTCAGGTCGTTTGATTATTGAAATTCAAGATGACGGAGCAGGATTAAACCCAGAAAAATTAAAAGCGAAGGCAATTGAAAAAGGTTTTATTAAGTCAGGGCAAGTGCTGACGGATGAAGAATGTTATTTATTAATATTTGCAGCGGGGTTTTCAACAAAAGATCAAGTAAGTGATGTGTCGGGACGTGGGGTTGGTATGGATGTTGTTAAGACGAACATTCAAGAATTAAATGGTGAAATTAAAATAGAATCAAAACTAGGTATCGGCACAAAATTTACAATTTCGTTACCTTTAACGTTAGCAATTATTCAATCATTAGTAGTTAAATACCATGACCACCGCTACATTATTCCACTAAATCATGTGTTTGAAACAATTCAAATTAAAGAATACAAGCCACAATATGCAACAGGCATTGGTGACGTAATTAATTTGCGCGGAGAAAGTATTCGGCTTTTTCGACTGGGTGATTTTTTCTCTATAAAAGCCGCAATGCCACTTGAAGAGCAGATTGCAATTATAGTTCGTTCCGGACCAGTGCCATTTGCTATATCTGTAGATGATATATTAGGTCAGTTTGAAGTAGTGGTTAAGCAACTAAGTCCTGAAATGAACAACTTTATGGGCGTCAGTGGCACAACAATTCTAGGCGATGGAAACCCAGCATTGATTTTAGAGCCGTTAGACTTATTAAAAAGAAAAGTAAAAGCTACAATTCCAACAATATCAAATACAACAAATACAGTAGGAGAACGTGCTGCATGAGTAACGAAATCAATAAATATATTTGCTTCAGCTTAGGACTAGAGAAGTTTGCAATTCCATTGTTAAGTGTAAAAGAAGTTATCGGTGTTCCAGAAATAACGCCAATACCTCAGACAGCAAGCTATTTTAAAGGAATTATGAATCTACGTGGTTCTGTTGTTACCGTTATGGATTTACGAATAAAACTAAGTATTACGCCAGGTAAAAATCAAGAAACTGCAGTAATGATTTTAGATTTGGGCGATTATAATTTAGGTGTTGTTGTTGATTGTATTAATTCAGTTATCTCTTTAGAAGAAAAAGATATTGAAGCAAAGCCAATGGTTGAAACTTCTAAAGCTGCAGACGCAATTCGTGGAGTTTTCAAAGTCGAATCAGAACTTATATTATTGTTGGATATTGCTAAAGCTTTATCGGTTGAAGATCATAGAAATATATCTAATAAAAACTTAGCAGCAGCATAGAAAGAACGGGTATCTTATTTTGAAAACAAATATAGTCGAATCGCCAGATGATATTAAACAAGCTATATCAGAAGCATCCAAAATTGTAACGGATATGACTGGAATTCAACTTGGTGATAAACAATCAAGTATGATTGAAAGTCGTCTAAAATCTAGATTGATAAAACTTTCTATTGGCTCGTTTAAAGACTATATTTCTTATTTAAAAAAGAATCTTGAATCAGAATCGCAAGCATTAGTGTCGTTATTAACGACCCATCATACTTTCTTTTTCCGAGAATTTCCACACTTTGAATTTATGCTTAATCATGCCTTAGAAGAGTTGATTGCATCTGCTCGAAAAAAGCCAAATAAAACAATTGAAGTCTGGTCAGCGGCGGCAAGTAAGGGGCATGAAGTCTATTCATTAGCTATGTTTTTTGATTTTCATTTAAAAGTGTCAGCACCAGATGTTAAATATAAAATATATGGAACAGATGTTGATCCAGAGTCTATTGAACATGCGAAAAATGGTGTTTACCGGAATGATGAACTTAAACAGTCTCCAGCAACTTATTTAGGTGATCATTGGGTACGCGGAACTGATGAAGTAAAGAATTTTTCCAAAGTAAAGAAAACTTTAAAAGACAATTGTCATTTTGAAGTATGTAATTTATTTTCAATTAAATCTTTTGTACAAAATAAAAAATTTGATTTAATATTTTGTCGTAATGTATTTATTTATTTTACTTCAGAACAAATTAAAACACTTTCAGTGTCTTTGCTTGAGTGCTTGCAGCCACAAGGATATTTTATCTTAGGACTGTCCGAGTCGCTAAATGGAATAAATAATTCGGCTCAATTGATCGCTCCTTCAACATATCGAATTGCTCCGCCTCCGGCTGCGAAAGGTGCTGTTGCAGTAGCTCCAGCAGCGATCAAGCCAATTGTCGCAGAACAGCAGAAGCCCTATCGTATTTTATGTGTGGATGACTCATCAACAATTCACACATTATTAGGTCAGATTTTAACAAAAGAATTTGGCTTTGAAATTAAAGGTAAAGCTATGAACGGGCGCGAGGCAATTAATATTCTTAAAACGGAAACCTTCGATGCAATTACATTAGATCTTCATATGCCAGAACTTGATGGTATTGGATTTTTAACTGAATATAAAAATAAAGATATTCCAATTATAGTTGTTTCATCGGTAAATCGTGATGACTTAAGTATGGCTCATAAAGCACTAGCCTTGGGAGCTCAAGATTACGTGGAAAAGCCATCATTGCAGAATAAAGCACAAGCTGGAAATGAGATTCGGTCAAAATTGAAAATTATTATTCAAGCAAAAAAACTAAAGCCATCCAAAGCTGCCTAGACTTTTAAATAGTATTGAAAATTAAATTAAAAACGGAGATCCCTAAAATCAATTAGGGATTTTCTAGTCTAAAGGTATTTCTATTTAGACCGATAATTTAATAGTAATAAGAGTGAAATGTACTAGAAAATAATGGAGCAAAAGTATGGATGCTATTGAAATATTAAAAAATAAAGCAAATGAATCGCAGTTTGATTTTAGTCATATGAGTAATCTTATTGATCAAATAGCAGGGTCACTAATTCCGGAGGATAGAAAACTAGTAATTAAGTCCCAATTATTAGTGCGGATTAATGCATTAAAATTAAATGGTTTTGAAGGTTACTTGCAGTTCTTGCAAAAACAATCGACTGAAAGTATTTACTGGTCTGAATTATTAAGTATAATAACGCAAAAAGAAGCTGAATTTTTTTTAAATTCTAAGCACATCGAATTTTTAGCGTTAAAATTTATTCCTGAATGGGTTAAGACTGATCAGCAAACAGTAATGGTATGGTTGAGTGGAGCATCATCTGGAGAAGATGCATATACATTGGCAATGGTATTAAAAAAATATTTACCTGATGATAAGGATTTTAAAATTATTGCAACTGATTCTAATTTACAAATGCTTAAGGTTGGTATGAACGGAGTTTATCCATTAGCTAAATTGGATAAAATACCATTGGAATTTCGCGACACAAATATAACAATGGGATCTGGTACTGTTTCGAATTGGTTCTGTATTAAAACACAACTAAAAGAAAAAATATCATTCAAGCATTTTAGTTTAATGAAAACTCAGAATTTATCCGAAGATAAGTTTGACTTAGTGTTTTGCGGAAATAGCGCAGGGGATACGTTAAATCAAGTTGTAGTTAGCCTGCAAGAAAAGCTAAAAACGGATGGTTATTTTTTTCTTGGTAATGATAAATCTTTGCGTGACGCTGATCCAGTTTGGACATCAGTAGAAGATACAATTTATAAGTTAAATATTTAAGAGGTTTGGTTAATGCAAAATTCAGCTTTAAAAACTGTAAGATTGAAAATCGGAGGACTTATAACCTCTGACACGCCTATTGTTATTGATACAGTTTTAAATTCCCCATGTTTGGCTGTATGCATTTTTATTCCAGATACTGATTTTGGGGGGATGGTGCATTTTGCGATGCCATCGGCTCATGCTAAAGTAGATAAGGCAGCACAAAATAATTTTGGTGATTTAGCCATAGCTGAATTAATTGAAGAGTTGAAAAAGAAATCAGGAAAGTTAGCAGAACTTTTTTCTGCTAAAATTGTTGGTGGTGCTAAAAATCCTAGTTCAAGAAATTCAAAATTTGATACGGGTGCCGATAATATTAAAATTGCTAGGCAGGTTTTAGCAAAGTTTAAAATAAAAATAGTTGGTGAAGATGTTGGTGGAGAGTCTGATCGGCGTGCACTTTTTTATGTTAGCGGTGGCCGTTTGCAAGTGGCCCCATTAGAGGCGTTAACAACGACAACAATGACGAAAGCCACGCTTGCAAATACGCAAGGCATAAGGGCAGATAAAATTAGCGAATCTAATTTAGGTGAAGAGCGGAAAAGAAAAGTTTTGATCGTGGATGATTCAAAAACCATTCGTGATCTATTGGTTCGAATTTTAGCTGAAGACAGCCAACTAGAAATAATCGGCACAGCAACCAATCCAATTGAAGCTCAAGACATGTTAAAAACTTTAAAACCGGATGTAATTACTTTGGATATTCACATGCCAGAGATGACTGGTGTGGAATGGTTAGAAAAATTATTACCAAAGATGGCTATCCCTGTAGTTATGATAACTTCTTTGCAGCTTAAGGATGGCAATGAAGTTTTTAAGGCACTAGAATTAGGTGCTGTCGATTACATTCAGAAACCTGTGTTAAGCGAAATTAAAGAAATGGCTCCAGTTATTCGTGAAAAAGTTAAAAATGCATCATTTGCAAAAGTAAAAGTAAAATCTATTCGTAGATCTGTTGCATTGCCAGGTACAGAAGTTCCGATGGGGGCATTTGATCCAAATGTATTAATTGCCATTGGCGCTTCAACGGGTGGTACAGAGGCATTAAAAGATATATTAATCTGTTTACCGAAAGATATACCTGCAATAGTTATTGTTCAGCATATACCCGCTGTTTTTTCTAAAGCCTTTGCTGATCGATTGAATAGTATATGTCCATTCGAGGTTCTTGAGGCAAAAGATGGAGATAGCGTTTGCGCTGGCCGAGTTTTGATTGCTCCAGGTGGCAAGCAAATGTCAATCGAGCGTACAAAAAATGGAAATTTAGTAGCAAAAGTTAATGATGACGCTCCGGTAAATCGTCATAAGCCATCCGTTGATTATTTATTTAATTCAGTGGCTCAGGTTGTTGGAGGAAATTGTGTCGGTGTTATTTTAACAGGAATGGGCGCTGATGGGGCGCAAGGTTTGTTAAAAATGAAAGAGACGGGTGCTAGAACAATTGGTCAAGACGAAGAAAGTTGTGTGGTTTATGGAATGCCGCGAGCTGCTTTTTTATGTGGTGCTGTTGAAGAAGTACTTTCCTTGGATGACATTGCAATGGCTTTGCCTAAAAAAAAATCTAAGAAAAAAGCATCTTAAAGAAATAAAAAAAGGAAAAAAATTTCCTTTTTTTATAAAAATTATTGATAATTACTTTGGCTCAGGATTACAAGAGCTAGCTTCTGCAGCATCTTCTTTTGTTTCAACAACGGCTCCATCAAATTTCCCAATAGCCACTTTTTTCAAAAACAGACCTTTTCTTTTAATTGTTCCTTGAAGTACTGTTTCGGCTTTGCATTCGGCTAATGTTTTGCCTTCTACTTTTTTTACAGGAAATTCTTCTTTCATACTGTATGGGCCTAATGCCTCTGCTCTGATTTTAGTTCCTGGGCATGGGGTACGTGTCACCGTGATTTCGCAAATTGCATTTGCAAATAGTGACGTAGTAAGAACTGCAAAAAATAAAGAGGTCGTTTTTTTAATCATAGTGTCTCCTGAAAGTTTAGGGATAATAAATTTAATATTTATTATTAAAGTTTGTTTGAAAATAGTCCGATGTTTATAAACAGAAGTCAATGTTGCAACAAAATGGCTAGGATAGGAAAATATGAGTTCTACGACACAGACTAGAAGATTTTCACTGCAGATTCGGCTTTTATTTATGTCGGCGTGCGCACTTTTGATTGCTAGTTCAGTTGGGATTGTAAGTTTGCATCAAATGAAAGATATAGCTGGACGTACGTCCGAGATAGCCGATATTTGGGTGCCTAGTGTGCAAGGTCTTTCGCAAATAAGAACGCGCATAGTGTCTTATCGTATGCAACAGTGGCAGCTACTAAGCACTGAGTCTGCAGAAGATAAGAAAATAATTTTCGCGAAGTTTGATTCCTTAAAAAATGATATGTTCATTTATAACAATACATTTTCTGATTTGGTGAATGATCCTAAGACTCAAAAAATATTTGACGAATATTTAGCAGAGTGGAAAAAATATGAAGAACTAAATGAAAAGTTTGTTACTTTTGCAAAAGCGAATCAATTAAATGAAGGTAAGATGTTATTGGTTAACAATGCAGATAAAATATTTGATAATGTTCAGTCAAAGTTGACAGATTTAGAAGTTATTAATTTAGATGGAAGCGTTCGTGCGCGCGATATGGCGATGGCCAAATTAAAATCAGCAAGTTTTTTAATTTGGACTTCTATCCCGCTAATATTTATCGTAGCTTTAATTTTTATTGGATACTTTAATCGCAAAATGAGTATTGCCTTATCTAGCATTGCAACTCATTTAAAAGAAAGTGCAGAAACAGTTATGAGTCGTGGTAATAGCATGTCAGAAATGGCTTCGCAATTGTCGCAATCAACAGATTCTGCAGCATCTGCGATTGAAGAAACGGCCGTAACAACCAAAAATATAAATCAATCTTTAAAAGATTCTAATCAATTAGTTGAAGATGCGGCTATCGCTATTACAACAACGAAAGAGTGTGCAGCAAGCGGTCGTGAATCAATCGGTGCTGTTGATGAAGCGATGAAGAAGATAAATGAAAGTAATGATGAAATCCTAGGGCATGTCGAACAGAATCATAAAGATATGCAGCAGGTGATTCAAATTATTCAAACGATCCGCGAAAAAACACGGGTAATAAATGATATTGTTTTTCAAACTAAGTTATTATCGTTTAATGCCTCTGTCGAAGCTGCCCGTGCGGGCGAAGCTGGAAAAGGTTTTGCGGTTGTAGCAGGCGAAATAGCTAAGCTTGCCCAAATGAGTGGTGGGGCCGCGCAAGAAATAGCAGGGATTTTGGAATCAAGTTCGTCTACAGTAAATAAAATTGTTGAAGGCACTAAAGTAAGAATTTCGGCTTCTGTGAAGCAGTCGTCATCCAATATTCAATCAGGTGTGGAATGCACTAGTTTATGTTCGATTGCACTGGATGAGATCGTTGAAAATGCTGAAAAAGCCAGTCAGTTGGCTGATGTCATTTTAAAAACATCGGCAAGTCAGTCACAAGGAACGAATGAAATTAATTCGGCCATCGAGCTGCTATCAAATTCAACAGCAAAAAATGCCTCATTAGCGACAGGTACTTCACAAGAGTCCTTTGAAATGAAACATCAATCGGATATTTTGCTTGAAATTATTGGTTCATTAGAGAATGAAGTTCATGGTTCCAAGGCTAAAAAGAAAATTGCGTAAAAAATTTAAGCAGCTTAAATAAATAGCTACAAAAAATAATAATTAAATTCAAATTATGATCTGATTTAGACTAAGGATGTCAGCATTTCGAAGCGCTTGACTTAAGACTAGTCTTGCCAAAAACTTTAGGGGCAACTTAATTAACAACAAGAGGAAGTTTGAAATGAAAAATATTTTAGCGTCGCTAGTATTAGTGACAAGTTCTATGTCTATGGCTGCAAACCAGCTAATGGTTGACGGTCGTTTAGATCACAAATCATATTCACCAAATGATGCTGTTGGAAAACCTGGTTACGAGGCATTCCAAATTTCACGTTTGAAATTAGATTACAAAGGTAAATTAGGAGAGCAAAATTCTTTCCGCGTTCGTTTAGATGGAACTCAAAATACGGCAGCTAAACAAGTACGTGACAACTCATCAGCATTTATGGATATCGCTTATGTATCTCATAAATTTACTGATCAAATTGCTTTAACTATGGGTAAATTAGCTTCTTCTATGGGTGGTATCGAAGGTAGTGTATCAAGTCCTGGTGATATGTACTTACGAACAACAGCTGGTGAT
This sequence comes from Pseudobdellovibrio sp., assembly GCA_049301055.1. GTDB lineage: Bacteria > Bdellovibrionota > Bdellovibrionia > Bdellovibrionales > Bdellovibrionaceae > Pseudobdellovibrio. The sequence goes on from JBAQKN010000045.1 coordinate 189,871, forward strand.
GAAATCGCTCTTGTTTACCAACCAACAGGTGCACAAGCTGATTTAACTTTTGGCGATCATAAAGTTAATGTAATGATGGCGAATAATACCAACGAAACAGCTGTACTTAGCGGTGCTAACTTAGCTCAAACTCGTAGTTTAGCGGGTGCGACTTACACAGGTAAGTTCATGGAAAATAATTTAACAGCAATTGCATCTTACCATTTTGAAGATTTTGGTGCTGCAACAGGAACAACAAAGTACAAGAACAATTACTCTGTTATTGGCGGCAGATTTGTAATTGATGCTTTTGAAATTGAAGCTGATTACTTAGCTAATAAATACGATGTAGATCCTCAATCTACAAATGTATTAGGAACTATTTCTGCAACTATTTTAGGTCGTTATAACATTGCTGACTTAGGTTCTGTTCATCTTAAAGTTGAAAGCACTGAGCAGAAAACGGCTTTAACATCGACTACTGAAAAGAAAGACAAAATCACTGGTTTAACTGCTGCGTTTGAATTCAAACCAGTTAAAGACGAAAACTGGAGAATGCATTTTGCTATGGTTCAGAAAGACAATAAGCCTGAGACTGGCGATACTAAAACTGAAAAGTTTATCTACGCAGGTATGAGATTTAACGCTGACTTTCTTAAGTAATTAGAAAAGTTAGAATTAATTTAAAATTTAAAAGACCGAACAAGAAATTGTTCGGTCTTTTTTTTGATAAATGCCTAAAGGCATTGACACACAACTAGCAATAAGAGACTACGGTTCTATGTCAAAAAGTCCACTAGAAGAATATTTTGATTTTGCTGAAAATATTTTAGGAATAAAACAAATTCATGTCAGACAAACTTTATCGGAGTCTACTCAAATGAATTCGGTGCGACTATTGATTACTGTTTTGGATTTAGAAAGTTATTCTGAAATTGAAATTGAACTGTTGTATAAAATGATTTCGGCGCTGCAGTTAGATGAAGCCATTTACGCAGTCGTTAATCCCAGTCAGAAGCAAAATTATCCCCATCAGTATGAGCTAGCTTTTGTGGATTCCGTAAGTCCTAAGGTCATTGGCGGCACGACCGATTCAATTATGGAAACCCATTCTCCACGTGTGTTAGTAAGGTTACCTGCTTTGAAAAAGCAGGCCTGGCAAGACATGCAAAGCCTTCTTCAGAAAATTTAGCTCTTCGCAAGTAGTAATTCCCAGACTAGACGTTTTTAAAAAAACTGCTTAGCTCTTAACTAGACTAAAGATTGGATACTTAAGTTTAGGAAAAGTCTTCCTAGTCTAAAGCTAGGTCTAGCGCTGATCATAATCGGATATGAAAACATTTGCTGTTTTAATTTTACTAGCTTTAATATCCATTCCTGCGGGAGCAGCTTTATCAGAGCGCTTTGTTTCAATACGAATTCGTCTTTTTAAGGACCTGGAACAGCTTCCTATCATTTCGGATTCAACAGTAAAGCAACTTTCACAAAATTTATTTATGGTTGAGGGAAAGCAGCTTTCGTACCAAGGAAAAAAAATTGCTTCAAAAAATTTTATTATCAAAAAAACAAACAGCAAATTTGATTTAATCGCAAACGTTGATTTTAATGCCTATTTAGCCGGAGTTGTATCAAAAGAAATGCCATTAAGTTGGCCGCTTGAAGCCCTAAAGGCCCAAGCTGTGATAGCTAGATCGTATGCACTCACAAAAATTCGTGAACGGCAAAATAAAGTATTTCATTTGGACACGGATCAAATGGATCAAGTGTTTGCTTTTACTAATTCTGAAAAGGCAAAAAAAGCTGTGTCATCGACAGATCAAGTAGTTCTTAAAGACCAAAAAAATAAAATTCTAAAAGCTTTTTATCATTCCGATTGTGGTGGGCAAACTGTTCCTGCATCACAAGTTTGGAAAGGGGCATACGATGCGGGTACCGCAATTGACCCTTGGTGCGCAAACCGGAAGTCAAATGAATGGACTTATGAAGTACCAAAAGAAGAATTTTACCAACGTTTAAGCATTCAAGAGCCAGAGGCGAAGTTAGAAGTTGCTGAAAATTTTAAAAGCAAAATTCAATCCTTAAGTTCGATGGAGCAAATTTTTTCGGTGCAAAAAATTCGAGAAATTTTTGGGTTTTCGTTAGTTCGTAATTCTCCGACAAGCTATCAAGAGACTGACGATGTGGTACAACTAAAAGGCAAAGGCTTTGGACATGGTGCAGGATTGTGTCAATGGGGAACGTTGGCTCAGGTGCGGTTAGGACGCAGTTATTTGCAAGTATTAGAACATTATTATCCTAAAGCTACAGTTACGACGAATGAATCATTTAGACTATCGCAAGTGATGATGTCTGATTTGGTATTTAAGTAGAGTAATATGGTGTAATTCAGCCTGTATCAGCTTGGTATAGGTGTTAGCATTTTTCGTCGCATTCCTTGGGTGTCTACAGAATGACTACGTCTTAGTTTGAAACACCTTCTAAATTTCATGAAACTAATTAACTAGTTAGCAAATCCAAATATCTAGGCATGCCCTTTGTATAACCTATCTATACAAGGTCTTTAATTTTGAAGATCTTTAAAGGAAGGTTAGATTATGAAAACAACAAAACTTATCATACTGTTAGCTCTTATAGGATTGATGGGCGCTGGTTGTTCGAAGTCAAACTCACAAGCGGCAGCGCCAGCAGCAACTGTTGTGTCTGCGGTAATTATCGATCCAGCAGCTCCTGCTTTTAATAATAATGGCGGGTCAATCAGCAGCACTTCCGGAGGAGCCTCGGCAAGTTTTACTCCCTCTAGCTTACAAGTGATGACTGATTATGTTGCGACTCATCCTTTAAATAATCCAACGAATATTAAAGTGAATGTGAACTTATCACAGGTTGAATCAGGTCGTTACGGTGGAGCCATTACAATTTCTTACATGGATAACGGAATTCAATATAATGGAGTATTTAATTCAGGAATGGGTAAAAATCAATCTTTCAAAGGTATGTACGATAATAACTCGTTAGAGTCGGCTTACAACTATTGGTTCAAATACGAAAAACAATTGGTATTCACAGGCGTTTTTCAGGATAGCTTCGGTGCGGTTACAATTACCTTAATTCCTGAAACAACGACAACTTCATCAACAGGTAATGATGGTGAACCCATTAGCACATCAACAACGTACAAAGGTTCAATTTATTACAAGAATTTTCTAGTACAAAGTAATCCTTATGTTGGTGGCAATACTACGGGAACAATGGCGCAACAGTCTTCGTACCGTTCTTGTTGGTTTACTTATAAAGGTCCTTACGATTGTCGATCAAATGTGATTCAGACAAAATGCGGATTAACTCCTGGAGTTGAAGCAGGTTTCAAAATGTTAGGAACCTTCACAGGACTAAATATTAAAACAGCGTTTAATGTAAATTAAGAATTTTAGCGAATAGGAATAAGGAGAATTTATGAAACCAGCAAAACTTTTAAAATACTCGGCAAGTTTGTTAGTGGTGTCGGTAATGATGGTGTTAACAGCCTGCGGAAATAAAAGTTCAAGCGATCCGGTGGTACAACCAGTGTATCAGCCATGTGTGAACTGCCAACAAAATATTCCAGGCCAAGGGCAGTTAGGTTCAGTGATATTTCAGGCGGAGTCTCAAGATTATTATGGAATGGTAAAATTTAATTGGAGTTTTACCGCACAAGGTACAATCGGAAATAATTATAATGGTTATAATAATCAAGGAAATATATACGGCGGCGGAAGCTCATATGGAAATAATTATGGAAATACGATGGGGTCGCCGGTTGTGACTTATTCGGGACCTGTTTCAGCGAACGGAACTATTTCAGTAGCTCAGGTAATGAGTTCTGGAAATTGTCAGTTGCCGGCTGGAGCTTACAACTTAATTACAAGTACTCCAGGGCAGTGGACTTCAGCGATGGTTTATAATTTAAGAATGCAGGCAAACGGACCGGCTGCAGTAGTGCTTACGCTAGCGCAAGGTCAAGTTTCTGCAAAAACTGGAAGTCAGTTGGGACAAACATGGTCTGAAATTAATCCGGTGGGACGAATTTTCGGAAACGTAATGATTGAATCCATCAATGGAGTTCCGTGCAATACGCAGATGATGGTGCAATAAGAATTTAAAAAATTATTAAAGTAGTACTTTAAGTGAAAGTTGTTTTTAGCAACTTTCACTTTTTTCGTTTTTAATCAGTTATCGAATTCATTTGCTATTTTTATATAAATCAATTCATATCATAATATGAATATGCCTTTTTGGATCGAGTTCTTCGAAGATTTACAACATGTGCGCGGCAGATCAATAAATACAATCATGGCTTACCGTCGTGATTTAGAATTATATGCTAAATTTCGCTTAAAATCAGATCGTATGATTGAATTCTTTGATTTTATGAAAGACGAAAAACTTTCAACACGTTCGCAAGCACGAGTCATTAGCAGTGTGCGCACGTATTTAAAATTTTGCGAAGGTCATGGTATTAAATGCCCAGAACTTCGTGACTTAAGGCCACCGAAAATTAAAGTTTCGTTACCTAAAGCAATTACGACAGCTGATTTTGAAAAGTTATTTATTGCTTGTGAAGTGGTGACGGATGAAGCGCGAACAATTCGCAATCGCTTAACGTTATTATTTTTGTACGGCCTTGGCTGTCGTGTTACGGAATTAACGCAAATGAATTTGAATGATTTTTCTGCAACCGAACGATGGGTTAAAGTTTTAGGTAAGGGGCGCAAAGAAAGATTAATCCCCCTAACAGATGCTTTGTATGTTGCTTTAGAATTATATTTAAAAAAAGCACATCCTATGCTTTGTGGAAAATCAGCTCCAGGTCCAACATTGTTGTTAAATGACAGAGGTCATCGCCCATCGCGCGTTGATATTTGGCGATGGTTGGCGGCTTGGTCTGCAAAGGCTGGCTTTGAAGATTCGATTCATCCCCATCAATTTCGCCATGGTTGCGCGACAGCTTTGCTTGAGGGTGGAGCCGATTTACGATCGATTCAAATTTTATTGGGTCATGCTAGCATTCAAACTACTCAAATATATACGTCCGTAACAACAAATACGGCAGTTAAGGCGATCGAAGAGCATCACCCACTTTCAAAACTGAAAGATGTGGGCGTTTAAAAAAAATCCGAGACTCGTTTTACAAGTGAATTGAAAATCATAAAGTTAGGTCAGGGTTGGATTCAGGTGCTTGCATCTGAATTTAATATGAAACTAAAATCACTGATACAAAATTGCCAGCAATTAGAAATTGCCGAAGTTGAAATTGAATTTATTCCGGGTATTCCGCAAATTCATTTTTTAGGATTACCGGATCGAATTATCAAAGAAAGTTTTTATCGTATTAAGTCCGCGCTTAAAAGTTCAGGGTATAAATTCCCGCTGACTCAGCAAATGATTGTAAATATTAAGCCAAGTCATTTGCGAAAAAGTTCACGCGGCGTTGAGCTAGCGGTTGCCATAGGTATTTTGCTAAAAACAAATCAAATCGAAGCCAATAAAATTAATCTGGATTGGGTCCTGTACGGAGAATTAGGTTTGGATGGTTCCGTGTATGAACCGACGGATTTGAATACTCAGTTTGTAAAAAAATCGAGTGTTGATGTTTTAACGGGGTGGACGAAGGAAGTAAAAAATAATTATTTTAGATTGCATGAATTAAAAACATTTGAAGTCTACCAAGATATAAATTCGCAATTAGATTTTTTTAAAAGGCCTGACATCGGCTTAATGAAAAAATATTCGAAATTAGAAAGTGATTTTTTATTTTTAATTGCCACAACGGGTTTGCATGGATTATTAGCCGGGGATTCGGGCGCCGGAAAATCAACTTTAGCTAAGGCTGCGATTAGTTTTATGACCGAACCTGGTGTGGATGAAGTGGGGCGATGGAAAAATAATTGGCGGCCGGTGATAATGCCACACCAATCCATTACTGCGGCCGCATTTTTAGGGGGTGGAATTAATTTATATCAAGGTGAAATCGAACGGGTCGAAAATGGGTTATTAATTTTAGATGAATTATTAGAATTTAATTCTGAAATCGTCGAATCATTGCGTGGGCCCATGGCCGGAGAAAAATTGCGCTTAGTACGCGCCTCGGAAGAACGCGAAATTGATTGCAATTTTCAAGTGATCGCAACCACAAATTTATGTCCGTGCGGTAAATGGACACCCATGAAAGAAAATATATCGTGCCGGTATTCAAGACTTCGTTGCACGAAGTACTTAGAAAAACTATCGGGCCCCTTTGTGGATCGTTTTGGGGTGATGATGTTTACGCATCAAAAGATACAACGCACAATTCCTGGCGACGAAATATTAAAACGGGTCAACGTGGTGCGGGCAATCCAAAACCGGGCAAACTTTAAAAAACAGGGGCTAGTTGGATTAAACGAAAAAATGTTAGCCGAATTTTACAGCGATTTTTCAACCCGAAGACTTAACTTTCTGACTCAGGTTGCTAGTGTTTTTGCGATCGAAAGAAGTGCTGAAACTTCAAGCGTTACCCACGTAGAATTGCAAGATTATAACCGGGCCGAAGAGTGGGTGACGAAACCTTTTCGCCAGCTAGAAAAGGGCATGAGTTGACTTTAGGTAAGGCCTCTTCTAATTTATAGTTTACGTATGAGGTGGGTTGGCCGAGGAGTTAGGCACGGCTCTGCAAAAGCTGTTACGGGGGTGCGAAGCCCTCACCCACCTCCAATTGATTTCATCAATTGGTCTTCAAGATTAGATAACCCATCGAAAATAAATAACAAAGGTTTCAACAGTTTAGCGATATCTGATTTTCGGAATCGTCACAGAAAATCACTGACCATCACAGAGTTTGGCTACTTTTTGGCTACACGCTGGCTACTTGAGAAGTGATTTTTGTGCTCACGAGTATTAGCGGCTAGCTTCGAACCTCCTTTAACTTGTTCAAAGAATACTAAATTTTAAGACCTGTTCGCAGAGGCGGGCAGGTCTTTTTAAAGAAAAAACGAGTCCTGTCCGTCCTGACACATAGTTTACATTTTATACCGGAGACATAGTTTATTAATTTTTTAAGTTATAGAAATAATATGAATTTTGGGTATCAAGCTGCCAATTGAAATTTTGAATAATGTTGAGACCTAATACGATTTCCACATTTGGCAGCTTACTTTTTAAATTTGATAAATCTAACGCGTAGATTTTTACCTTTTTGAGATTATCGTTACCGAACGAGATCTGATCCAGTTCGTACAATCCAGCTTTCAAATCGGCATTATTTCCATCTGTGACATCAAGTTCTTTAATAAGTTTAAAGTGTTCAGCATTCTCTTTGACGAAAGCAAGTGAAACAACTGTGCCTGATGCGCCAGTATCAAAAATAGTTTCAACCGTTTTTTCAGCCAGATTCATTGCAAATCCAAAATGCCCGCCGGAGTCACTTCGATAAATCCGCAATGGAAATGATGTTTCCAAATTAATATCATCATTTAAATCACTTATTTCATTCTTGTTGAAATTAATCTGAAATTTTTTGTTGATGAAAAAATCATTACCAATAATGCAATCAAAAGGAATGCGATTGGTTCTGCCAACTGTTGCATTGATTTTTTTCCAGTCACCTAGCTGTAAATTTAAATTAACTAAATCGGTAATCTGCGAGCTATTGCTAATTCCGCCGCCAATAGTTTCGCCCACTTTTGGCAGATCCTTAAGGATAGCTTCTTTAAAAATAGTAAATCGAGCGCCTGTATCAACTAAGCAAGAGTACTCAAGGCCGTTATGACTTAGTTGCACTTTCGCATTTATTAGCTCAATTTCAGATTCAAATAGTGCTTTTTTAGGTATAAACGTAAAGCCGCCTGCAAATGAGGTTGAGTGGTAAATAATAAATAAAAACAGTATTAATTTTTCCATTGAGCTATCTCCTTATAGATGGTCGTAAGTGGTAATTAAAGCCCAAAGGTAAATGTTACAACCACGCTTTCTAAAGAGTACATATTGTATACTTAATAAGACTTTATTGGTATCCAAAGATACTATGAGTTCATTGAAGATCATTCAAACTATCAAAAGAGATTTAAAATCAAAAGGGATCACTTACAAAGGTATCGCCTTGTATTTGAAGATGACAGAAGCAGGAGTAAAAAAACTGCTTTCAAAAGATGATATTAGTTTTAATAAATTAGAACTTATTTGCGAACTTCTTCAAACTTCCCCGGTGGATATTTTAAACATTGCAGAGGACTCTGAAGTAGCAACTCACGCGTTTTCTGAAAAACAAATAAAATTTTTTTTAAATAATATACACTTTTTTCATTTTTTTATGAAACTTGCTTACGAGCAGAAGAATCCCAGGATCATCCAGGAGGAATATAAGCTTTCATCTAAATCATTGAATATCTATTTAAAGAAATTAGAGGAGCTTGGATTGATCAAGCGTCATCCTTACGACCGCATGCAAATTGTTGGCGGAATTCCACTAGCAGTAAAAACCAAAGGAACCGAGCTTGAATTAGTAAAATATGAGATTGCATTTGAACAGTTGCAACTCATGAAAGCAAAAAAGAGTAATGATCTTAGCGGCGCTGGCCTCTTTTTAACAGATTTAGAAAAAGAAGAGTTTCTTAAGAAGATTCTTGAAGTTGTTATTGGCTTCTCAGAGGTCTCTCGATCCAATCGCAAAAAAGAAAGTCAAATGGCAAATGAATATAATTTCATGTCTTTTATAAACGATGGCTCAATGTTTCATAAAATAATTGAGATCCAGTAGAATATGAACAATCAGTCCAAGTTTGAGTATGCTAAAGAATCTGGTAAGAATACGATTTTATCGAATCGATTCTCGCTTAATACACAATGAGCCATTTCTAGGTCTGCCGTTATCAAAAGCGGAATGCTTGAAGACAAAAACATATTCAAAATCATGGCATCAGCGGATGCAATGCCATACTTATGAGTGGGAATTATGTACTTATCACCATATCCTTCAATAATATTTTTCATTGCTTGAGCTGTTTTTTCATACCGTTCGGAGTTTTTAAGAGCGTCCATTGCGCTTCCAGCAATCTTCTTTGCTTCGGCCTCTGCAGTTTGAACTTTTTCTGTTGAGTAATTATCAGCAACTAATTTGACCCTAATAGATTCCGTATTTGCTTTGATTAAAATGTCTTTTGCGGCCATTGATGCATCAGAAGTTTGGACTTCAGATTGTCGCTTTTTTTCTTCAACATATAATTCCACATTCAAAATGTGTTTGTATTTCGATAACTCTTCAACTGTGGATTGAAGCTCAGCAAGTTTTTTATTTGAAACTGTTAAAAGACCATAGATATGTGTATTTTTCTGTTTTACATTCCTAAGTGCTTTTCGATGTGAAAAAAGATAAATGCTCAAAACGGAGCACGTAATAAATAGAAAAATTTCAAAAATTGACATGATCACTCCAAACCAAATGATAAAAGGTGTCTTTGTTTATCGTGGGTTATAGTCGTCAACTTTAGAGATTAAAAAAATAAGGCTCAGTTCGAATATGGCAAAACTAAAGCAAGTCAGTTTGTATTATAGTGGGGCAGTGTATAAGATTTGTTTCAATACGGCGTGGTTTGATTCCGCAATTTTTCCAGTGCAACAGATTTTCTGAGGTAACGTTGCAACATCAAACTTCTAGTGATGAAATTAAAAAGAATGTAAGGATGTCTAATTTTGTATTTAATGGATCATTAAATGCTGATGAACATTAGTCATAAAAGTTCGCCACTTCAGCAAAAAAAGAGTCCTATAGCTATTCTTTTTAAAAATGGTCGCCGCAACAGGGTAATTGCCACTGCCAATATAATTTTGATAGTCTGTGTGTATGAAAAAGATGTCATTTTTTAATCGATTCAAATTTGCATTGCTAGGACTAAAGACAGCATGGCTTAACGAAAGTAGTTTTCGTTTTCAAGTCATTTGTGCCTGTGGCGCGTTGGCTACTCTATTTTTTTTAAAAGCAAAACTTATATGGTGGGCCATATTTATAATTATTATTGGATCTATTCTAGCCGCAGAACTTATAAATACAGCTTTAGAAAACACTCTAGACGCTTTACATCCAGCACAGCATCCACTTATTGGTAAAGCTAAAGACTGTGCCGCTGCAGCCGTCTTAATGTTATGTTTTTGTTCTGTTCTGATTTTCATAGTTTTTATTATTGATTCCTGCTTTTATTAGCTCTATTGATCTTGAGCATATTTTTATCCATTGAATTGGAAGTAAGTACTAATTTAATTACAGAAACTTAGTCAGCAAATCAGCATAGCGGTTTAATTCTAGAATTTCTTCATGGCTACCGCCCACATCGGGATGAAAGACCCGGGCTAGTTTTTTCATGGCATAGCTAACAGTCTCTTTGGTTAAATTATCGCGTAATGAAAAGCCATTATCTGCGAAATACTTTAATGCTTCTTCAATGGGTAAAGGGAATAGATCTGTGGGGTTTTGATTTTTGTTTTTGGCTTTTGTTTTTTGGTCTTTTACGCGTTGCTTTTGTTTTTGGTATTGTTCTTTGCGGTAATCGTTTTGTTTAGCTTTAAATGCCGTTTGGGAATCGTTTGTTTTTTGTGATTGTGATTTTTCTGAAGGTTCAAAGTTTGCTTCGGTTCTTTTTTCTAAATCGGTTTTTGAAAATAAAAAATCTGGCTTTTTTTCTTCAATAATCAAAAGGGCTGCCCAGATATGTTTGCAGAATTGTCCTTTTTTGAAAAGCGGGCAGGTACAGTCAGCAGTTACAATAGGGCTTTCAATTGAAGAACTTTTAAAAACTACCTTAAAAGAAGTCGAGGCGCGAATGTAACTTTGAATTTCAGTGTCAGATAATTGCGACACCGAGACACTTCCTTTTTTAACAAAGGCTAGACCACTGTTTCGAACTTCAGGTTTAAAAAAATGTTCCCAGGATTGCACAGACATAAATTTGATCTTAGCTTGATGTTGTAAAGGACACTACAAAAAAATGGAATTAGAATTGTAAAAATGAATTTCAAAAAGCTGGTTTTTTGCATTAAGGCAAACTTAAGCAGCCCCCCGTTTTTGAATAAACGGGGGGCTATTGAAATTATTAAAATAGATTAAAAGGGGCGCCGATTGAAATGGCGTAGCCAGTTGTTGAAATACTTGGTGATAGATCAGCTGAAGCACCGAAAGCTTCAACTTTGCTGTAAGAAGCAGATATATATTCAAAGTTAATATTAATAAAAGGTAGCCCTGTGTAACCTACGCCAAGTTTCATTACATTACCCGATTTTAAAGTAGTGGTTAAACCACTTGAAGTATTCTTCAACTCTGGAGATGGAATATAAGTTCCAAAAACGCGAAAAAGAACTGGAAATTTGTAAGCCACAAAAATACCAATATCGCCACTAGTCTGATCATTCTTTGGTGAATTGTCATCGCTAGTGCTTGTTCCAGCATACTCGGCTCCTAGCGCTAAACCTAACATCGTCGTATATCCTATGCGTGCGCCGAATTCAGTGCCAGTGTATTTCGATGATGAGGATTGCTTTTGTTGGCCAGATAGATAGCCCAGGTAAGGTTCTATTAGCAATCCTGCGCTAGCAGTTTGGCTAATAGTTAGTGATGCGAACGTTGCGATTAGTGCTGTCTTTAAATACGATTTCATAAATAACTCCTGTGTAGTGGATAAGTATTATTCTTAGTCTGAGGGATATATTTACGGTTGGTCAAAGCAATGTCTGATAAGGATGTCTTAAGTTTAGTCTTGCCGTTAGGACTTAGGGTTGGTCAGTGATTATTAAATTAATTTTATATTTGAATAACTTTTCGCTATTTTATAAGGATCAAACAAATGCCTAGTAGGGTATTAGTTTGATCCTTATGTAAATGATTTGTCTTATCTTCAATTAATCCACATTTATCAAAACCACATTTTTAAACCAATTCTTAGCAGCATCTGATTCAACTAAGCTTGGGTTTGCGATAGAGTTTTTTAAATAATCTGCATGGGCAGAAAAATCTGGATACGCATTTTTAATATCCATTTTTGACTTAGGACATCTCCAATTTATAGGGACAAAAAATGCTAAAGGTTTTCCTACCGAATCGTAGGATGCTGCATTGATATCGCTGATGTCGATGTCATAGCGTTTAATTAAACTGTATGTTCCAGAATCAGGAATATACAGTAAACTTCGGTATCTTTTGATAGAAAGTCCTTTGCGCACGGATAAAAGGTTTTGTTTTCCATCGATATTTGTAATAGTTATTTTTGCAACCATTAAGTTGGTTACAGCTGCGCTTGTGCTTTCAAAAACAACAAGGTCTTGATCTTTTAGGACATTCGCATTTGATCTTAATAAGGCTCCACTACCATCATATAATTCATATTTAATTAAAGCGTTTCCATTAAACATGGGCTCAGATTTAAATAGGTTTTGATTGCTAACCCAATTGTCTCGTCCACGCACAGTACCATCAAAAATTGAAATAAACTTATGAGGAAGTCCTCCACCAATATTTTTTGCTGCATACTCAATTGCAATTTTTGTTAATTCGCCCAAATTTGAATAGGTCTCTATTACTTTAATGTTTGTAACAAAATCATTATAATCAGAATCTAGTGGGGTTGGGTAAATATCTTCAAACGCTAACGTTGCTTGGTTATCTTGATCATTAAATGTTAATGGTGGGCATGCTGTTTCTGAAAGTTTAATTTTCTTAGTTATCCCGGTTGCGGAAGCAATTGAATTCGCACATTTATATTCTGCAGAGTTTTGATACTTAACCGCTGACGTAACTGTTGTAGAGGTTGCACATTGCATGGCTTCAGTCGATATGCCCATATCATTAAACCAAAGTTCTCCATTTTTATGAATGCCACAATCTAGGTTGCAAAGGCCTTCGATCCCAACTTGATTAGCATTTTCTTTTCCGGTTAATACGGCCACACCATCAGTACAAAGATATTCTTTTTCTATATCATAGACTTTAAACTGGTTGCCAGTTCCGACCACGCACAACGCTAGGTCTCTGCGTTGACCAGCGGCAGACATCCAAGTTTCGCCATCTTTTCTTTTCTCAAGTTCACAGTTTTTAGGTATAATTGATAGAGGAATTTGTTGGCTAAAGGTATTTACACCACTAACATCTTTAAACGTTGTCGGTGAACAGTTCTGAAAACCTGCGACAATCGCCAGACAGAAAATAATAAGTGATAAGCCCCATTTAACTGATGGATTCATGATTATCCCCCCGGATATTAATATTTTTACAGAAATAAAAATAAAAATAAATCATTTTGTTCAAAAAATAGCGTCGTATAAAAGTTCGTCAGTTTTTTTTGCTGAAGTTGAATATTTTGGCTTTAGCACGTGGGTGAAAATAAATGCATCTCATTCTGAGAATCTCAGTCTAATAAACTAATGCATAATTAATTAAATTATTTATCTATGGATGGATTTAGTGGGGATAAACTGATTACTCTGAGCGTTGTGTGTGTTCTGCAGTAGGTATTAAGGGTGTCTCGTGCAGGCACGGTTTCTTCATCGTGTGCATTACATAATTCAGGGTAATGCGCTGAAATTGTCTCATGACAGATCTTCAGACGAATATATATTATATTGTAAATAAAAAAAATTATAAATGGCAGGTTGCATCTAAGGTGGAGGGATTTAAGTACCTTTCACCTGTATCTTGCTTTTTAATACCTAAGGTTTGTTTGTAGTTTTGTAAGTAACTATAAGCTGAAAGAAAATTCTTATAACCTACTGTTGATTTCCAGGAAGTAATTAAATCTTTTTTTAAATCAGCTGTTTTATCAGTAGTTGAATTTAATTCTAAGAAATATTTTTGTTTAGCTTCAATTGAAAAATCTGTAATAACATCGATTGGCATTTCTTCATTGTAAGTAAGTGCTTCAATAATATCTATTTGGTGATCTTCGTGAATGGATTCAGCAAGTTCTGCAAATGTTGTATTAAGTTCTGAAGCTAGGGCTAGCCATACAATTTTATCATTTGGTAGTTTGTCCCACGCTTCCCAACTTTCATGTAAAGCAAGCATTTGATCTGAATATTCATTTAAAACATTCTGAATTGAATCATTTTTATTAACAAGCTTGTGCATTTTCCAAAATTGCATTTTCTTTGGAGTTGCTACAACATCAAGAGAACTAATTTCAATGGGTAATTCGGTTAATTCTTCATTGGTATTAGCGCGAATAACCACGTTAGAAGCAACTCCTGTTTTTGAAGACGAATTGTGTAGAATAATTTTTGAATTAGATTTAATTTCTTTTTTTACGGAATCTGTTTCATTTACACCATCCTCTAGTAGGCCAACGGGTCTTAAGTCTTTCAAGGATTGGTTGGGTTTAAGCATCGCAATAATCAAGTGATTCCCGAATGATTGTGAAGAAAATGGATCACCAGAAAAATACATGCCTTTGCCTGCTAGATCGATTTTGCTTTTTTTGGGATCCCATTTTGTTTGCGAGTCTTCAAGTGCTCCCAAGATTTGCTTTTTCGTGAAAGTCATAACATCATTTTTTGAAATTGATCTATTTGTCCAAGCAAAAATTGGAACTGAACAGCTTGGTGTTTTAGCTTCAACAGCCTGAGCAGGTTTCCGGAAGTCTTTATTTTGATCAATATCATGATGAGCACAGGCGACTATCAAAGTAAAAGGAAATAATTGAAAAGCTTTTTTGAATGTTTGTTTCATTAAGTTCTCCCATTATGAGATTCATTTATGCCAACTTTGCAAAGTGTAGATTTTCGACGGTATCTGTAAAAAGAGTATTCAAAATAAATCAGTGTACGCTTTCTGCCATACAACTACCTTTGTAGTTGTATATGAAAGCAAACTATGTGCCCTGGAATAGCTTATATCTGATAAAAATTATAAAAGCGCTTCTGATTGGGATTTAAGATTTGTTGGTGGTAATTTTACGAATTAAGAAACTCTAAAAGCATTTCGATTTTATCTTCTTCGCCACGGCCTCTAGCGATATCAAGAGCTGTTTCGCCATTTTTATTTTTAATACTCGGGGATGCTCCAGCTTCTAATAGGACTTCCATCGATTCATAACCTTCGTCTTCGCTAGCTAATCCAATCAATGGAGTATCGCCATTATTATCTAGGGCATTTAATTTTGCCCCTTTAGAAATTAAAAAGTCAGTCATTTCTGGATAAAGGGCGCAATGAAGTGGGGTAGACCCATCATCATCAACTGCGTGCAAGTCAGCACCATTCGCTAATAATATTTTGGCAATTTCTAAAACATCACCTGCGGCAAGATGAAGTGGAGTAAATTTATATTGGTCTCTGGCGTGCACGAATTCTGGATTTAATTTAAGTAGTTTTTTTACAGTTTCAATATCGCCTAATTCGCATGCTTCAAAAAAATCTTCGTTTTCCATAAAATGATTTTATTTGATTAAGAAAGTATGTCCACTGGTATTTGAAATTATTAAAATTTGTTCTTTCGTCCAGCTGGATTTAAGTCGAAAATATTAAATTAATTTCATTTTCCAATACAATGGTCCATTGAATATAAGGACAATTGTCTAAATTGTTTAAATTTATCTGAAGTTTGTCTGTGATTTAATTATAAATATGTAAATATAACTAGGTGTGCTAAATGACTAACCGCCTTAATGTTTTAACTTGGAGGATTTAATGATTTTTAAAAAATCGCAAATGCAGAATAGGAAATCGAAGCTATTGCTAATCGCAATTTTTGCTTCGTCTGTAAATTTTTTTGGATGTACGGGTAGTAACCCGAGTGCAGCCGTATCTTCAATACAACCTCCGCCGGCAACAACCAAAAGTCTTGTCGATGTTAAGCAAATTGTTTCTGTTGGTGCTGGTTTAAATTTTAATGCGTTAACAGGTTCGTGGTCAGAAATGGCTTCAGATCCAATTACTAATGCTCCTGCGGCACTTTATTATGATCGTTCTGCATCTGTTTCGGCTATAGCCGGTGCGATGAAATATGCTTATATGGATGCGACTGGAAATTGGAATGTCGAAGTTGTTGATGTAAACACTCCAATTACTGCAATTACAAATACCTGTGGTGGTGGTGCTGCGTCTGCAAATTGTATCGGAGCTCCTAACATTGCTGTTCCAACAGTGTCTCAACCACAAATATATGATCTGAATTTTTTATCTAACGGAACCACATCAACAGCTGTTGCAGCTTATGCATTCGGTTCGGGTGGAGCAGGTGCTTTGATAACAGGTAAGTCTATTCGATTTGCAGTTCGTGGTTCGACAGGGGTTTGGGCTGTTGAAACGGCTGTACCGGGATCATCAATTGTTTCATTATCAACAGCTGCTGTCGGTCCACAATTAGCAACACTAGAATATGCAGTAAAAGGTATTCGCATGTTAGTGGATAGCAGTAACCGTGTTCATTTAACATTTGGTATTTACGCAGCAACGGCGAATAACAGTGTTATGGGTTATACGATGAGAACTGCTGCAGGTGTGTGGACAACTCCCGTTGTTGTAACTACAGCGGCTCCTAGTGTTCTTGCTTTCGTAAGTGGAGCGCCTACCTATGCGGCCTCTACAGGTATTGTTCAAACCGGTGCGGCTTGGTGTAAATATGCTACAGGTGGAACAAATGCAGATGCTTCAGGAATAGTAATCAGTATGGCAACGACGGATAATACTCCGGCGGCATCGACTCAAGGATTTATTTTAAAATGTGCGACTGCAAATACAGATGGTTCGTGCGCAACATGGCAAGGCCTAGATTTTCATGCAGGTTGTGTTGGTGCAGCACCGTGTATAACAACGACTCCCGCAGCGACAAGCGCCACATCAAGTATGTTTTCTAGAAGTGACTTAGCAGTTGATCCAACGACTGGAAAAATATTTATCAGTCACTTAGCAACGTTACCAACTCCGTTTACTGCGCCGGCTGCACTAACCAGTGGTATTCTTAGTACTCAGTCTTCAGCGGCTTGTGATTCGGGTCTTTCAACAGCAGCATGGTCTTCGGTACGTGCTCATCCGGGTGTTGCGCAAGGAACGTTAGGTCTTCGCGTTGCTGCTGATGGAACAAATTTTTATATGGCTTCCCTAGCTGCAGCAGCAGGAACAAGTATATCGTTAAATAAAGTGTCATCCGCTTTAGCTGCAAACTGGGCTGCGGTAGATCAAGTTACAATTGATTCATCGACAAATACAATTGGCGGTGGGTTTTTATATAATGCAACAACAGGCGTTCTTTGGGGATCCTACGGAGCATTCACTGCAGCAGCTGCGGGTGCAACAGGAAATGATTTAAAAGTTTTCGCAACTTATCCAAGTGAAATTGCATCAACTAATTTAGTTTTCAACTCATGGAATGTGGATCAAACAAATTCAGTATCTCAGGCAACAGCAACGCCGATGTTAGATGCAGCGATTGCGCCAAACGGAAACGTTGGTTATGCGTACTTTTACCAAGAGCCAGGAGCAGCTCCAGGAGTGAATAGTCATCTGTATTATGGAATTCGCGGCGGAAATGTTTTGTCGCCGGTATTCGGAGAAAGACTAGTTTCCAATTCAATTGGAGGAGCAACGACATTTACTAATGGATCACACCCTTCAATGGCATTTGACTCTGTAAGTAATCCTGTGATTTCATTTCTAAATTTAGGAGTCGCAGCCAGTTCTGGATTTTTAATGGTAGCCCGTTCAAATAATGGCGGAGCTTCTTTTAGCTTAGAAACAGTTGATGGTTCTGCAGTAACAACAAACAATGTGGGTCAGTTTCCTTCTGTTCAAGTAAGTACAAATAATACAATCGGTATTTCGTATTATGACTTTTCAACAGGTGCTACGGGGCAGCGTTTGAAGTTTGCAAAACGCGAAAAAAATGGTTCATGGAAACGTTTTGTGGTTGATGGTCCTGGATCAGCAGGAACGAATGGCTGCTTAACAACAGCAACATCAACAACAGGTATGTATTCTAAATTCAAATGGACCACTGCGGGTCTTCCGGTCATGGTTTATCAATCTCAGATTTCAGGTATTAAATCACTTCGCATGGCCTATGCTACTGAATCAGAATCATCGAACACATACACTTGGACTTGTTTGACTTTAGATTCAGTTGCTCAAGCAACAAATGTTCGTGGTGAAAGTATAGATTTCTATTTAAATGCGGATAACAAACCTTACATCATTCATTACGATGCAACAGTGCCAGCACTTCGAGTTGTGACATGTGATTCTGCAGTTCAAACATGCGCAGCTAACGGAGCCAGTGCATTTACTTCTGAGCGTTTAAATTATGTAGTTGGATCAGTTACTTCTTTAGCAAGTCGCCCTGGAATTCGTGCGGATTCAACAGGTAAAATTTGGATTTCATTCCATGGGTCTGCAGATTATGGTGTTTTCTTAGCAAGTAAAACTTCTGGTGTATGGACATTGGTACCAGAAACAGTTGAAGCTTCTCCGGTGAACGCAAGTTCTACTTTTACAGGTCAGTATGGAGTGTTGCTTATGAATTCAAGTAATTATCCAATGCTTTTTTACCGTGGTTTTGAAAATTGGATTAAATATTTTTCAAGAGAATCGAACTAAACCTAGCAAATCGGTTACAAGTATTAAATTTATTTTTAATACTTGTAATCGATTAATTTCTTAAAATAATCGGGTACGTCTGTTTGAAAGCGAACCCGTTCTTTTGTATGTGGGTGAGTCAGTACAATTGAAAATGAATGTAAAAATAATTCTTTATGTTTCGTTGCTTTTCCATATTTTTCATCGCCAACAACAGGGTTTCCTTGTTCAGCCATGTGTACCCGAATCTGATTCTTCTTACCTGTAATTAAATTTATTTTAACAACACTAAAATGCATGCTTTCTTTTACAACGGTGTATTCAGTCTGCGCTAATTTGCCTTTTTCGCTGTCTTGGGTCGAATGCACAACGTAGTCTTCATCTTCAGATAAATAACTTTCGATCAGGCCTTTTTTTTTGGCCATTTTACCATGAACGATTGCATAATAATGCTTAACTGTGGTTTTCCAATTATCTTTTATAAAAAGCTGAGCTGCTTCTGTTTTTGCAAATATCAAAACTCCAGATGTCGCTTGATCTAAACGGTGAACCGGGTAGACACATTTTTGTGATATAGTACTTCCTTTGCGAACATACTGATCCAGTGCGCTTTGAATGGTATCGTCTTTATTCCACTTAGCACTGACTGTTAGAGCACCCGTGGCTTTGTTGCCGACAATAAGATCCGGATCTTCAAAGATGATCTCGAACCCTTTAGGTTGATGTTTTTTTGATACTTTCTTAAAATCAGATGGATTGCTAATATTAGTGCCCCGTTGCTAGTTCAACAATTTGATTAAAGACCAACGCATTTGGTTTCGAATCTTTTACATCTAAACAAAAGTAACCAACACGTTCAAATTGGTAGCGCAAGGCAGTTGTCGCTTGTGCTAAACCTTTTTCAAGTTTGGCTTTGTGAATTACTTTTAATGAAGTTGGATTTAAGTTGGATTTGAAATCAGTTCCTTCAGGCGTGTCTTCAGGATTTGCCACCGAAAATAAACGCCCGTAAAGGCGAACTTCCGCTTCAACACAGTCGCTGGCCGAAACCCAGTGAACAATGCCCTTTACTTTGCGTCCGTCTGAAGTTGGCTTGCCACCTAGGGTTGCGATATCGTAATCGCAACGTAATTCAATGACTTTGCCATTTTCATCTTTAATCACTTGGTTGCATTTAATAACGTAAGCATTTTTTAAACGAACTTCTTTGCCTAATGATAATCTAAAAAAATCAGCGGGTGGATTTTCCATAAAATCAGAAGCTTCAATGTAAAGTTCTTTCGTGAAGGCCAATGGTCTTTTGCCAAGTTCTGCTTTCTTCGGGTGAATCGATGATTGAACTTCTTCCTTGTGACCTTCTGGAAGATTTTCAATGACAACTTTAATAGGATTTAAAACCGCCAACGCGCGATGAGCTGTTTCATCTAAATGATCGCGTACACAGCCCTCTAATATTTCAAACTGAATTAAACTTTCTGCTTTTGCTACGCCAATGCGTTTGGCAAAAAGTTGAAGTGATTCAGGCGTGTAACCACGACGTCGCATGCCAGAGATGGTTGGCATGCGTGGATCGTCCCATCCTAAAACTAAATTTTCTTTAACTAGTTGTAATAGTTTGCGCTTGCTCATGACTAAATATGTCATATTCATTCGCGCAAATTCGTACTGCTTCGGCTTAGCGGGAACGGGTAAATTATCAATGCACCAATCGTAAAATGGGCGATGATCTTGAAATTCTAATGTACAAATAGAATGAGTCACATGCTCAATTGCATCAGATAGTGGGTGAGCATAATCGTACATCGGGTAAATACACCATTTGTCGCCAGTGCGGTGATGTTTAACTTTGCGAATGCGGTATAAAAGTGGATCACGCATGTTCATGTTGGGCGACTTCATATCAATTTTAGCGCGCAAAATCTGTTCGCCTTCATTGAATTCGCCGGCCTTCATACGTCTAAACAGGTCTAAATTTTCTTCTACTGAACGGGTTCGGTATGGGCTGTCTTTACCTGGATTTGTAAAATCGCCGCGGTACTGGCGAAGCTCTTCTTCTTTAAGACTGCACACATAGGCTTTATTTTCTTTAATTAAATGTTCAGCCCAATCATACAACTGTTGAAAATAGTCCGAAGCAAAATAAAGATGATTTTGCCAGTTAGCACCCAGCCATTTAACGTCTTCTTTGATAGATTCCACATATTCGACATCTTCAGTTTCTGGGTTTGTATCATCAAAGCGTAAGTGGCAACGTCCACCGTAATCTGCAGCCAAGCCAAAGTTTAGACAGATTGATTTAGCATGTCCTAGGTGAAGGTAACCATTTGGTTCGGGTGGAAACCGAGTCACGACTTGATAGTTTTTGTTTTCATTTTTAAGATTTAGTTCGACATCTTTTTCGATGATTTGTTTTAAAAAATTTGCAGCATCTGGTGTGGCTTTAATTTGGTTCATAAATCTCCGATAATCAGTTTTTAATTTTCACTTATAGAGTCGGTTATCGGCAAGTGAAATTTCAAAAAATTTTCAGTATTTAAGAGCAATATCTAATCAATAGCTAAGCTGATAGGCGTTAAGTATGCAATGCTGTCATTGTTTAGTTCAGTTGGAATAACTTTTTGTAAAAATGGACTGTACAGAATCCTGACAGCAGAATTATTTCAAAAGTAAAGGTATAAGATATTTTCTATTCACAGAGGATTTTATGACGGGTATTGCCAAGGCTGTTGCATATTTTATGATTTCGTTCAGCTTTTGCAGTCTTGCATTCGCTCAGTCATCGGATTGGAAAATAAAAAAAACAGCTTGGACTGAAATAGACGAAAAAGAGTATTCAGAATTCGTATCTAAGATTGGGGAAGCCGTTGAAAAACGAGAATGTAATTCGTTCCAATCCTGCTTAAATCATCCTAATAATCCTTACCGGGGTTCTGACACTTCCCAGTTAAAAGTTTTTGCAGATTGCGCAAAGTTATCTTACGTCATGCGTGGCTATTTTTCATGGAAAAAAGGTTTACCCTTTAGTTTTGTAAGCGATATCGAACTTCGCCCTGTAGAAGGAAATGAAAGAGACAAGCGCTATTCTAAATTTGGAAATATTGTAACAGGTCGTACTGATTTAATTCCAAAGTTAAAATCAAATGGCGAAGTTAAATTTACAAATGCGATAACCGCAATCAACAGTACTATCGTGAATGGTGTTTATTCCGCAAATTTTCGTGTCAATTTTGAAGGCATTGATGATGATAAATTATTTTCAGATTTTTATCCTATCGAATTAACTCGCGATGCCATTGCTCCGGGTACAAATATTTATGATCCCAATGGTCATGTGGCAATAGTTTATAAAGTGACTGATGAAGGTCGCATTTATTTTATCGATGCTCATCCAGATAATAGTTTAACGTCAGGATTATTTGGAACAAAGTTTGTGCGTAGTAATCCTGGGCAAGGAGCGGGTTTTAAAAACTTTCGTCCTTTTAAATTAAAAGGGTCTCAGTATAATACTACGGTGGGGTCTTATGTCGGCGGAGAAATTGTTCCTTCAAAAGACAACGAACTACCACTTCATAGTATCGAACAATTTTTTGGAACTAATTTATCAATAGGTGATTGGAAAAAAGGAATTTTTCAGATCGATGGTAAAACATATCCTTATTATGATTATCTGCGCATGAAAATGTCATTGGGGAATTTGAAATTAAATCCTATGAACGAAATTAAAAGTTTAGCTGAAGATTTGTGCCAAACGGTGCAGGATCGCGTCGAAGCTGTAAACTCGGCGCTGAAATCAGGCGTGCAAAAGAAAGCGCATCCAGATCGCCTGCCTGTAAATATTTATGGAACATTCGGAGAATGGGAAGAGTATTCAACGCCGTCACGTGATGCTAGATTAAAAACATCTTTTAAAGAGCTCCGTGATTTATCTGAAAATTTAAATAATTTATTTAATCAACGAGATCCTCGGTTGGTTTATAATGGAACGGATATCAAAAAAGACATGCTAAGCAGTTATATGTCTGTTGTTGGGAAATGTAAAATTCAATACGTTAAGTCCAATGGGCAACCGATGGCTTTAACTTTAGATCAAGTGCGATCACGACTATTTGATATTAGTTTTGATCCTTATCATTGCGCAGAGCTTCGCTGGGGCGCAACTTCTTTGGAAGAATTAACCGCATGCGCGGATGATGCAATAAAACGACAATGGTTTCAAAGCGAAGCTAGTTTAAGAAATCAAATTGAACGTCGATACGATGCCCGCATGGATTTTTCGCTTGCTGATTTAGCAGGTCCTAATTTAATTACGGGTGTGGCGACGCCTCCAGATATAGATATCATTAAGTTTTTAACGCATTGATTTTTACGGAGCAGAAATGAAAGTGATTAAGTTTAAAATAATTTCAGGAATTTTTTTAAGTCTGCTGTTTTCAGCTTGCGGAAAGCAAACGCCGAAACAAAGTTTAGACATTGATATTAATGCTCAAATGGTATCAACAAATCCGTGTGATGCTTCCGCAGCATGTAGTAAATCATTTAGCGATGCTTTAGTTAAATTTAAAAATGATGGATCTGATGAATTTTGTGATGAATTGATGAAAAGAAAAGATGGGGATTTAGCTATATGCGAAGTCGAAATTCGCAATCCAAAATATGAAAATTTAATTTTAAGTTGTAAAAATAATATTATGAATCGACTTGATCAGTTGGTTGCAAAAAGAAATGAAGGCTTGCGCATTCATGCCGATGTCTTTTCAACTAAAGAAATTGGTCTTGGTTTTAAATTGCCAACACAAATTCAAATTCGCGACACTTCAAAAGGCTACTTAGCTGTAGAGGGTGGAGTGAAACAAAAGCAAGTGATCTTAACTTTTGATGATGGTCCCGAGCCGATTAATACGCGTTCTATTTTGCGAACATTACAAGAAGCAGATGCAAAGGCTCATTTTTTCCAATTAGGTATGCGTGTTCAAGAAAGTCCTGAGGTCACCAAATTAGCGGCTTCCATGGGACATTCAATTGGAAATCATTCATGGAATCATCCGAACATGAGATCAATTTCATTCGAAGATGCTGCTGCTCAAATAAAAAAAACACAGTCTTTGTTATTAAAAGTTTTAGGTTGGGTTGATCCTTTTTTCAGATTTCCATTTGGTAATAGAACAGCGGCCTTAGATCAAATGCTTGCAGAAAATAAAATGGCAGATTTTTATTGGGCGATTGATTCAAATGACTGGCGCATGGTTAATGAAGACAAAACTGTAAGGACGAATTTGCAGGTTGTTACAGACACAATCAATCAGTTAGATAAAAAAGGGCGTGGTATTATTTTAATGCATGATATTCATAGAAGAACAGCAGAGCTTTTGCCAGAATTGCTACGTCTTATTTCTGAAAAAGGTTATGAAACAGTAATGCTTCAGGCAGCCAATGTTGATTTAAGATCAAATCCACCATTAGTTATGTCAGAGCGACAAAACTTAAACTAGTAAATAGTCATTGGGCAGTCATAGCTGTCGCAAATTCTTCCTTGTATTGAGTATCCATTTTGGTCCAAATACTTTCACATAGTTCGCGATCCAAATTATAGCAAAAACCTTGCTTGGTATTTGATCCACAAGGTTGATTTGCTAAATCATCTTTTAAATAAATTTCCTAAATAGGCTGGGTAATTTATCGAAAATGGATTTATATAATGTTCTACAGGGCCAGTGCCTTTTCCAGAAGGAAAGGCATGCCCTAAGGCATGGTTAGTAATAAATGAAATTCGAATTTGATTTTGTTTGTCTTGAATACTTAATCCAATGCCTTGAGTATTTGTTCCTTTTAATTTTGTTAGATCAAATTCGGTTGCTCCTGCTAACCCATAAATTTTTTGTATGGCTTCAAACGATAATGCAGAATGCTGAGGATTCACAATAAGGTCTTTGTCGCTTACCATAATAGAAGTAATTTGTTTCAAGAAATGAATTGATCTTGATCCAGCTAGTTTGTTGCACTGTTCAGCAATTTCGTCTGAAGTGATCGTCGGAAGGTAAAGATCATTTTGTGTGGTGCCTAAGGCCGGCCCAGAATTTAAAGCGACACCCGAAAATAGATCTGGACGCAAGCACCCTAAGATCGCTGCTTCGCCAGCTCCTGAAGATAAACCAGATATAAAAACATGATTTGTATTTATATTTAAATTTTCCATTTTTATTAATGATTCAGTTAATTCAATCAAAGGTCCATTGTGCCGATTTGTTTCAGTATGATTTTTCCCGTAATAATCCCAACAGCCCATAACGACACCGCCATTTGGAACGTCGGGTAATACAACGATCATTCTACTGTCTTCAGCGGCAACTTCCCAGTTTCCAAGATTTGCCAAATCTTTTGCATGCTGACCACATCCATGAAGATTGATCATGAGACTTAATGGTTTGGTATCTATGTGTGTGGGCACGTAAATTAAGTAATCCAGCCCTGCAAGATTTGCTTTTTGCCATAGGCTATTTGCTTCTGAGTATGAAGTTTGTAGCAAAATGAAAAGCATAAGTATTCTGGCTAAAGGTGTTTTCATAAACTCAATTCAAATCGTCATGCGATTTATCTTCAGTTAATTAACTGTATTCAGTTTATGTAAGAATAAGCAATTAGCTAGCAGTGCAGCATGGTATGTTATGACTAAAGTCTTATTTCGATAATTTAGATTAGCATTCCAGCGGTTACGCATAATATAGCTACAGCCCAAGATGGCAACTTTAAAAAAACTAAAAGACTAAATGCACTTGCGGCTAAAATAAAATCTTTAAAATTAAAAATAGCACTTATCCAAACAGGATTATAAAGTGCGGCCAGTAATAAACCAACAACCGTGGCATTAAGCCCTTGCAGGACCGATTGCATAGGGGGAAATTTTCTAAGAATTTCCCAAAAGGGTAACACACCAATAATTAATAAAAACGAAGGTAAAAATACTGCAACTAAGCAAATGACAGCACCCAAAAATCCAGCAGGTTTAACTGATGAAATTGCACCTAAGTAAGCACTGAATGTAAATAAAGGGCCAGGAATTGCTTGAGCTAAACCATAGCCAGCCATAAATAAATCTTTACTTATCCAACCCGTCGAAACAACTTCAGTTTGTAGCAAGGGTAAAACAACATGACCACCGCCAAAAACGAATGAACCAACGCGAAAAAAGCTATCAAACAAATGCAATACTTGGTTGTTGTCAAAGTGTAGCGACAACATGGGTAAGGCAATTATTAAAATAATAAAAACAATTAAAAAATAAGTCGACAAACTTTTTGAAATAGGAATTTTCATTAGTTGGTGTGGCACTGAATCCTTTTTTTTAAAAAGCAAGCAACCTAGTAAACCACCAACAAAAATAACTAAAATTTGCATCCATGTCGATGGATAAACGATCATTATCACTGCCGATGCTAAGGCTAAGAATGCTCCCGAACTAGTGTTGCAAAGTTTACGGCTCATGTTTAATACTGCCTGGGCTACTACGGCGACAGCTAATATTTTTAAACCATGAAGCCATCCAGCAGAAAGTGAAGTGGTGAAATGAGTTATTCCATAGGCAAAGAAAACAAAAATAAGCGCAGACGGAATTGTAAATCCAAGCCAAGCAGCTATTGAACCTACAATTCCTCCACGCGAAAGTCCTATGGCCATACCCACCTGGCTGCTTGCGGGGCCAGGTAAAAACTGACAGAGCCCAACTAAATCCGCATAAGCATGTTCACTAAGCCATTTTTTTCGTGTAACAAATTCATCGTGAAAATAACTAAGATGAGCAACCGGACCGCCAAATGATGTTAAACCAAGGCGAAGGAAGGTTATGAAAATTTCAAAAGCAGTTGTCATTTCAAAAGACCTTTCTGTTCATTTGGAAAAGCTAACTTAAATTGATAAACTAAAGTTTGTCAAAACCTTCAAAAGTTTAGCGCTTGCTTCTTGTTTCTGGGCGCTGAATAGGCTATTAAAAGTAAATAAATATTTAAGCCTTAGGATCATATGAAAAAAAACTTCACTCTAACTGCTCCAAACAAAAAGCCAGAGCGACAAGCAGATTCTGTAAAACACGAAATAAATAAATATATCGCCAGAGAACGTAGAAAAACGATTCCAGCAGGTGTTGATTTTTGGGATTTTGATTGCAAATTAGGTCAAGATGCGGAAACAGCAACAGTCATACATATTTCTGAAATAAGTAAAAAAATTGATGCGGTTATCTTGGATAAAAAAGAAACTTTTTATATCGAAGTGCTAGTAAAACCAGGGCATCGCACTAGCAAAAAAACTGAATAATTTAGTGACCAGCTGGATAATATACTAAACTAAAATGTATTTCAGGGTTTTCTTTTCCAGCGTCAAAAATATAGACACCTTTATACTTGCTTCATCGTACTAAAATATATCAGAAGCTTTTTTTAAGTTATGATACAAGTTGTTCATGCATAAATATTTTCAGCACCTGATAGTAATGTTCATCTTATTTATTTCTAGTGCTGCATGGTCCCTTCAAATTTTTAAAACTGGAAGCTCGATAGATAAAATAACAAATACGAAACAAGCCATTTGTCTTGCCGGGGGCGGTAGTGATGACACATGGGCAGATGGTTGGAAGTATTTGCTAGAGCAAAGTGGTGGTGGTGATGTCGTAATCATCCGCGCTGATGGTCAGCGCGGGGGTTACGAATCTTGGATTTATAATGATGAAGAAAATCATAATTTCCCAAAAGTAAATTCGGTAACGACATTGTCATTTGAAAGTTCAAAAGATGGCAATCAAGACGCAGTTGTTCGAGCAATATTAAATGCTGAGTTAATTTTTTTTGCGGGTGGAGATCAATCTCTTTATATCAATTGGTTTCGAGATACAAAAATGTTTCAAGTCATGAACTATATGATGCATGTTAAAAAAATTCCAGTAGGTGGAACAAGCGCTGGGATGGCATTGTTAGCTGGTATTGACTACTCGGCTCGCTACGCTTCGCCAACAGATAATGAATCTAATGTTTCGTCTGCGGATGTTCTAAATAATCCAACGGGTTTTTTTGTTGATTTAGATCGCACTGTATTTACGGCTCCCTACCTGGGGCAAGTGATTACAGACACACATTTTTCTCAGCGATCACGTGAAGGACGTTTAGTAGGTTTTATGGCTAGAGCCGTTTATAATAATTATGATAATATTAATTTTAAAACAATCAAAGCCATTGCTTCCGATGAAGATACTGCATTTTGTTATAATAGTTCAGGTTATGGAAAAGTTTTTGGAGTAGGTAATGTGTTTTTTTTAAAAGGTAATCGACCGATTGAACGAATTAAAAAGAATAGTTCGCTAGATTGGTTTGGGCAGGGTCTTGCAATTAAATCCTATGTTATTTCAGCGCAAAATCAGTCGGCTCGTTTTAATATCGACACTTGGGTTGGCCTTGGTGGCCACGAAGAATTGTGGGCGGTAAATGGTGTAAATGGCGCAACATCTGTTTTAGAACGCCATTAAGCAGTAAATAATTTATAAAATATTTAGCATAAGTTTTGTTTCATTTTCTGAAACATCTTTAATAGTGATAGTTATAGGGCTGGTTACAGTTTTAGGTAGTTTCAATCGAAATAAAAAGTTAGTCGTGTCGTAGTCGCCGTCAGTAGTAAAAGTTCGGCCATCCGATAATTTTAAAGTTCGAACATAGACTTCGCGTAAATCAGGATAGTTTCCTAAATTACTAATTAAGCTTTTTGTAAAATCCCAAATAGTTTTTCCAGCATCGATTCCTGATGAATTCCAAGAAGCCTCTACAAACGTAGGTGGTAGGGGGTAAATACTTACACCCTTTGCATCATAAGTTGAAACAATTAACTCCATAGGAACGCCTATTATTTTTTGATTTAGAACTTCAATTTTTTTATCTTTGTAAATTGCAAATATATTTTTTATAATTGGGCTTGTAGTATCATCAAGCGAAGCCGAATAATATTCAGGATTCAGGATTCAGGTAAACTCCATCCGCCGAAATTATATTATAATGTATATGATCATAACGTGCACCTAACCTAGAAACTGGCCATAAAGATCCAAATCCAATCGTATCCCCTTTTTCGATAGGGCCGCCACCAGAGCTAACCAAAGCATAAATATTTTTTGGAAGTGTTTTCGCATTAACATGATGAAGCTCTAGAGTAAGGCCCGAACTGGTTTTAATCGTTAATTCAAAATAAAGATCATCACCTCCGGCACTAATCGGTTTAGTGTATTTAACATCTTGTCCGGTATTTTGATCTGTAACATAGGTATAATAATCACCCTGCAAAAAACCAGTTGCAGGAGCTTTAACTTCGCCAGCTTTAGAAATTCTTAAGTCGGCACCTTCATGATAATAAGCTTCTGTTCCATAATTTTGATATTCAGACATGCTATTGCCAATAGTATGATTCGCATCAACAAATTGAATGGGCCAAGGCAATTCATGAGAAGCTAGCTTTGTCACAGAAAGACTGTGCCAAGACTTCAAATTTTCAGTAAAGCCCAAAGCCAAAGCTTGCGCTTTAGTCATGCGCAATTCGTTGCTAAACGCGGGCAGTGAAAATATAGAAATCAAAGAAGTTAACACGAAGTAATTAAGTAGTTGTTTCATGGAATTAGGCTAATCCATGATTATTTGAAAGGTCATCTAAATAATTCGTTCGCGCGTAGAGTAAGATCAAAAGTTGCAATACCAAATTAATACGAACTTTAAAGCTATTCTGACGACTAGGGTAAAAAAGATGACGTCGACAAATGTCGATGCGGCTACTTTTTTTACGCTGTTATATTTAATAGCGATGTCGTAATTAAATGCGCAGGCTGTTGGTTTAAAATGTGAAAGCATGTTTCAGCAAAAGCAAGCTTTAGATATTGATGTTAAAAGGACTCGCCCATAATCTTTACCCATTTTATCCTAACGAACTTTAAGCACATTTTTTCGGCCAAGTTTTTGCGTACAGTGTTCAACAGAGGTCAAATAAATTATAAAAACCAAACAAAGAGGTACGGATGAAACGGTTAGCAACAAATTTTGGATCAGTGTCAAATTCATGGGCACAAGTAAATACACGTTTAGCTATTTCAGTTCTTGCAGTTCTGTTAGTTAGTGGCTGTGTGACATCAGGAAAATATAAATCTTTAGAAGAGGAACAATCAAAAATTGCTGCCGAAAATGAGGCGAACAAGGTTCAATTAGCAACTGCACAATCAAAAGTTGGCGAGTTAAGTGGGCGGTTGGGTATTGCAAATACAGAAAAAACTCAATTACAAGGTTCTGTTAATGAAATGAAGACAGCTTTAGAACAACTTAAAAAACGTCGTCAAGAAACAGAAAAAAGATTGGCTGAATTTAAAGAATTAACTTCAAAATTTAGTCAGTTAGTCAATGCCGGAAAACTAAGTGTTAAGATGGTTCAAGGTAGAATGACTGTCGCGTTGTCGACGGATATATTATTCTCTTCAGGGTCTGCAAAATTATCAGCAGACGGAGTATCTGCAATTAAAGAAGTGACACAGTTATTAAAATCTCTGGAAGGTCGAAAATATCAAATTGAAGGCCATACGGATAATGTGCCAATGAAAAGTGAAATTTATCCTTCAAATTGGGAGCTAGCTTCGGCTCGTGCAATGACCGTTGTTAAAACAATGATTGATGCCGGTTTATCTGCCGGCCAAATCAGCGGGGCTAGTTATGCGGATACGCAGCCTGTCGCTGTCAATGCAACGGCAGAGGGTAAGAAATTGAATCGTCGTATTGCAATCGTAATCGTGCCAGATTTGTCAGGATTACCGGGTAATGAAGAGCTCGAAAAAATAGTTGCCCCCGATTCTGTCGCTGAATAGACTTAAATCGAACAAAGTAAATAAAAAATAAGCAAAAGTTCTTAAAATAAGTAGTAAATTATGTAAAAAAAGTAAGGACTCTATTTATCCATAGAGTCCTTATTTTTTTTATGTTAGACCCAGCAGATGACATCATTATCTATTTCAAGAGCTAAAGTTTTAAAAAATAAACCTGCAGTTGCAGATCTTGGTTTTGGTAAATATTTTACCGACCATATGTTTCAGGTCAATTACACAGAAGGTAAAGGGTGGCATACTCCACGTATTACGCCGTATGAACCTTTGCTGATCGAACCAGGCGCGTCGGTACTTCATTATGGACAAGCATTGTTTGAGGGAATGAAAAGTTTTAAACAAACCAATGGCGATTTTATTTTGTTTCGACCTGAATTTAATGCCAAACGCATTCAAGACGGCGCGGATAGACTTTGTATGCAGGCGCCTCCGACAGAACTTATGCTTAATGGAATTCGCGATTTGGTTAGGATCGATCAAGATTGGATTCCAACTAGCAAAGGGGCCTCGTTATATATTCGTCCAACACTAATCGGAACAGAATCATTTTTAGGGGTTCGTCCTTCGAATGAATATTTATTTTTTGCAATCTGTTCGCCAGTAGCTTCTTATTATGCTGAAGGTGCTGATCCAATTAAGATTTGGGTCGAAGATACTTATATTCGCGCAGCCCCCGGAGGCTTGGGAGCAACAAAAGCCGGCGCAAATTATGCTTCAAGCTTAAAAGCTGCCTTGGGGGCCAAGCAGAAGGGCTATGCTCAGGTATTATGGCAGGACGTGACTCATCAGTTAATTGAAGAAGTTGGTACTATGAATGTCTTTTTTGTATTTGAAAATGAAATCGTAACACCAGCATTAAACGGATCCATTTTGCCTGGAGGAGTTCGTGATTGTGCTATTACATTGCTAAAGCACTATGGATTAAATATTGTTGAGCGCGAATTATCAATGTCTGAAGTTAAAGAGTCATATGCTAAAGGAGCTTTAAAGGAAGTTTTTGGAACGGGAACAGCTGCCGTTATTTCACCAGTTGGAGAATTGGCCTCAGATAAATTCAAAATGAATATTAACTCAGGCCTTCGTGGTCCAATTGCTACGCGATTATATGACGATATCACTGGAATTCAATATGGTGATAAGTCAGACACTTTGGGTTGGACACAGAAAATTAATTAGAATTTTTAGACCGCATCACGCCATCCATTGTTATTGATGCTTTGTCACCGCAATCACAGCTACCAGCGGTCCAAACAGACAAAGTATCTGGGTTAGTAAAACCAACAGTGATTTGACAGTTTTCGTCTTGAGCTTGCAATTGAATTTTATTAATTTTTTGGGCCACGCCAAGGAAGTTACAAGTGTGATTTCCAGATAACGAATCAATTTCAAGTTTATAGGTATTATCATCCGCTTTTTCAATTTTTACCCGCGCAACATCTTCATTAATTCGACAGGCTTTGCGTTTGTTACTCCAAACTCCTTTGGCAGCTTGGCAATCTTTTCTTGTCGTATGCTGAATAACAAGAGGGCTTGTTTTTTTATAAACACCTTCCACATTTAAACTAATATCCATTGTTTGAGCTACAACCATTTTCGAAATAACAAGCGCAAGTAAGAAGCCAATTTTTTTCATAAATTCTCCGTTAATTAAGTGTTTTTTAAAAACTAAAATATCAAATTAGTTAAATGCGAAAATTGTGCCGTGTTAAAATCAGTAGGTTCTTTTTAATATTAAAAAGATGTCTAGGTATTTTAGTTGGCGCACATTTGTCATAATTAAATTCCTTTTTTAGAAAATAAGATTTTAATACTTAGTAAGTATAAATTAAGCGTCCATATTTTAAAATATCGCTAGCCTTGATTTCTTGTCCAGTTGCCGAGCCTGTGCGATTTAATTTGTTGCGCAAAATCAGAGGTGGCGCTTTTTTGTATGCGAACACACTTTGCTTTTTGTTGTGTCGAAAGGCTCCATTCAGAAATTGATTCCTGAATGATTGTACATAGATTAGTAATTTCTGATTCATTCGCGTAATTTTCAAAAGTGATTACAGCTCCTTTTTCACGTGTCTGTAGAGCTGTAGCAGAATGAGACATTAAAAAAACGCTAGTAGGTATAATAAATATTATGATGCTTTTCATACAAATATTGAATCCACAAAATATGCCAACAAAACGAAAGCAGGATCGATGCAATAGCCGTTTAAGGTGTATAAATTATTAACAGATGATCAAAACCATTTTTGTTACCAAAATTAGTCACCCCGTTCAATTTAAGACCTATTGAAATAAACAAATCTTTACTGCATAATGCGCAAATGAAAGATTTGAGATCATTTGCTTCGACACTTTGTCAGCTGTTGAATATTAAAAAACCCGAACTTGCAACGAATGAAGTTTTTGAAGAACTTATTCAAGCTTCAAAAACAAAAATCAAAAAAGCTTTGATTTATTGCCCAGATGCTTTTGGGTTACATGCTTTAAAGTATTATCCAACATTTCATAGTCAATTACAGGAAATCAGTACAAATGAAGTAGAATTAAATGCAGTTTTCCCATCGGTAACACCGGTTTGTTTTGCCTCATTATTCACAGGTGCTACGCCAGCGCAGCATGGAATAGAAACTTATAAAAAACCAATTTTAAAATGCGATACTTTATTTGATGCTTTATTGAGGGCTGAAAAAAAAGTTGCTATTGTTGCTGTTAAAAATTCTAGTGTGGATATGATTTTTCGTGATCGTAAACTTGATTATTTTTCTATGGATTATGATCCACTTGTAACTGTTAAGGCCCTGCAGTTACTAGAAGCGAACCAACACGATGTGATTGTAGTCTATCACCAAGAGTACGACGACCTACTTCATGATACGGGTCCTTTTTCTGAAATAGCCAGTTGGGCACTTGGCCGACACGTACAGACGTATCAGCTTTTAGTTCAACGGGCAAAGCTAGTATGGAAGCAAGACTACTTAGTGGTGTTTGCTCCGGATCATGGAGCGCATGTGGATATTAAAACCGGGCTTGGCGATCATGGTTTAGATATACCTGAAGACATGAATTTGCGACATTTCTACGTGATTAATTAGTTATTTACTTTTAAAGGAATTGATTTCTTCCTGGATAATTTTTCTAGCGGAAGAATCATTCGAAATTAAATCATTAACAACCCATTTTCCTTTTTCTAAAAGCATATGATAAACGATTGTACGATTATAAAAGTCTTTTGATTCTTTTAAGCTAGGGTATACATTAAACGAAACTTTTACAGTTTCTGGATCAACTGCGGTTATTACAAATTGCGAATTTTTAAAAGTTAATTGGGGATCTATTTCTTGCGCATCTAAGTAAATATCACCGTCAGCGCCCCACCCGCAAACATCTGTACCTGCTTTTTCTTTGCAAGTAGCTAAATTTTCTTGAATCATTTTTTTGAAAGATTTCGAAAACAGTAATTTAGGTTTGGCAGATTTATTTTTCGAAGAGAAACTAAGGTAAGACTTGTAAAAAAAATTAATAGTATTTTTAGCAGTTGGAGCAGCAGCACTTTTGGCAAATAAGTTGGATTCAAAAGCGCTTAAGGCGAAAATAAAAATAATAATATGTCGTACGGTTCGCAAGACTATTCTACCCAGAATGTGCTGCCTCGGTGAACGATGATGCCGCTGATCTCAGTGTTTTCGGTTAAGGAACAGTTGGCATCAATAAACCGAATTCCGGCGATTTCATTTTCGCTTAATGGGCAAGTTTGTGATGTTGTCGTATTCATGGGTAAGATTTCGTAAGAACAAATCTGTTTTGAATTGTAATTAAAGCTGTGGTGGTTGATGCGAATGGCTTTGCCAGTAAATTGCAATTCATGTTGGTCGCATGCAAAAGCTAAATTCGTATTTAATGCAGATGTGATAAGTGTAAATGTTAGAGCCAAGAAAAAGTGTTTCATAACGGTCCTTTAGTTGGGGTTATTAACGTAAAATAGTCATAACCGAATCTTGCTAAAAATCCAGCTTAATAATTATCTTAGTGAAAAAGTAACAGGATCGTTTGATTAAGTGCCGTAATTGGCTCAGAATTAATTATGGAAATAAATACAACAGAGTGGCGCAAATGCAGCTCATGCAAAAAGCCAATAGCATTTAATAACGCTTATTACGAATGTAGTGTTTCAACCTGCACAGGGATTCGAACCGGTTACGTTTTTTGTACGTTATCCTGTTGGGAAGTGCATTTACCCGGAGCCAAACATCGAAATGCAGGAGCTATTGAAAAAAGATCTCCGACGCTTCAGCAGTACCAAACCTCATTAGCTGCAGAATCATCTAGTTCAGTAACAGCTTTGCAAAACAAA
Source organism: Pseudobdellovibrio sp. (assembly GCA_049301055.1). Taxonomy (GTDB): domain Bacteria; phylum Bdellovibrionota; class Bdellovibrionia; order Bdellovibrionales; family Bdellovibrionaceae; genus Pseudobdellovibrio. The sequence goes on from JBAQKN010000045.1 coordinate 224,635, forward strand.
ACACAACCGACGGAAGCTCCACGGCGAATAATTGTTTCGTCGCAAGCTTTAGGTGGAAATAATGTGGGCTCTGCGGTTTCAAATGTTTCGCGGTCATCAATGGCGAATGAAGTGTTAGTTGTTGTTTCAAAGATGAAGCAGCATATACGAGATTTAAGTGACATGAATACGTCCGAAGATGTGAATCAGATTTTATCGGACATTGTTCGGCGAGAATGTGAAAAGGCAATTGAGCGTGCACGTGCGGACGGCCGTAAGACCGTGATGGCTCGAGATTTTAAATAATGTGTTTATTGATTCTAAATACTCGAATTTTATGTTGAATTTCACAACGCATTGAATAATAAAAAGTGCTTAAAAAAGAACTTCTTCCATAAGAATATTTTATGACAACAAAAAGTCTTGTTAATTTCTTAACTCTAGATTCCCTTAGTTTTGAATAGGGTTCCAAAATGGCACCTTTTCGCCATGACAGACAATTTCACTTTTTGTTATTCGCGTAACTAGTTGAAAAAACTTTGAAAAATAATTTTGTATTAAGTGCCATTTTGGGTTTCAATTTCTTCACACCGACTTTGGTATTGAAAAATAAACCTATGGAAAGAGGGATTATGAAAACATTTTTGCTAATTACATCCGTAATGTTAATCGCAGGATTCGCGAGCGCTAAAAATTCTGGCAATAGATTTTTAGTAACATTTAAAAGCCAACAGGGTTTTGCAGCGATGCAGAATTATTTTAACCAAGAGTCTGGCTCTGAAGTTAAATTACAAAAATCTTTGGTAAATTTAAATTCAATTATTTTGAAATCAAATTCAAAAACGGCAATGGCTTCTTTAGCAAATCATCCGGAAGTTTCGGTTGTTGAGGCAGAAGCTTTTAGTCCTCGTCCAGCACCGGTATATGGTTTTAAACCAGCACGTGTGATTCACACAGAAAGTTCAAATTTAAAGTTCAGACAATTAACAGAAGTAACTGGTCAAGAAAATGTGACTCCTAATTTAGTAGTTGGCGAAAAAACACCATGGGGTATTACCGCTGTTAAAGCGGGCGAAGCGTGGGCTGACTCTCAGGCGGGAGCAAATGCTCGTGTCCTTGTACTTGATACGGGTATCGATGCGGGACATCAAGATTTACAAGCGAACTTTGAAAAAGGTATGAATTTTTCTGAAGATGAAAATGGTAATGTTAACCCTGCTGATTTTAACGACGTTGAAGGACACGGTTCACACTGTTCTGGAACAATTGCAGCAAGTTATAACGCTGCAACTGGCTTCACGGGTGTTGCTCCGAAGGCTAAACTTTTAATGGGTCGTGTATGTAGCGCAGAAGGCTGTAGTAACATTGCAGTTGCTGAAGGCATCAACTGGGGCGTGTCTGAAAAAGTTGATGTTATCAGTATGTCTTTAGGTGGACCTGTTGGAACGCCCGGAGAACGTAATGCAATTGCTTTAGCTGAAAAAGCGGGTGTTATGATTGTAGCTGCCTCTGGAAATGATGGAACAGCTAAGGTTAGTTTTCCAGGAGCTTATCCGACTGTTGTTGCTGTGGGAGCATTAGACTCATCATTAACTAAAGCAAATTTTTCACAATGGGGACCAGAACTTGATGTGATGGGGCCTGGAGTTGCAGTTATTTCAACAGTGCCTCGTGGAACTGGTCGTGAAAGTAATGTGACTTTAAATATTAACGGTGTAACTAAAACTGTAAATAGTGCTGCATTTTCTGGAACTCACTTGATACCGATAGCTGTTGGAAACTCATTAGTTTATGCGGGATTAGGTAAACCAGAAGATTTTACGAATATTAATGTTGCTGGAAAATTTGCTTTAATCAGTCGTGGCGAAATTAAATTTTCTGATAAAGTTAAAAATGCATTAGCGGCAAAAGCAGTGGGTGTTATTCTTTTCAATAATACGGCGGGTATTATGCAAGGTGTGGCGACTGAAGATGGGACTGAAATTAATGCTCCGGTTGTTATGATCGAACAAGTTGAAGGCCAAGCAATTGTAACAGCGTTAAGCAATGGAACAACAGCAACAGCTCAAGTTTCTACAGTAGCTTCGGACTATGCAATGTTTGATGGAACTTCAATGGCGACACCACATGTGGCAGGCGTTGTGGCGTTAATAAAATCTGCAAATAAAAAATTAACTCCTGCGCAGGTTCGTTTGATACTTGCAACAACCTCTTTACAACTTGGCTCAAACAAAGCCAACGAATACGGAAAAGGTGTAGTACAAGCAGATCAGGCTGTTAAAGCAGCTTTAGCTCAGCCTTAATTATTTTATAAAAAAACAAAAAAAAAAGGGGGAGATCAATTTGATCTCCCCCTTTTTTTTTGTTTTTTAAAATTAAATTTTACTTACGACATCTTTGAATTGATCTTTCCAGACTAAGAAATAATTTAAATCTGCAGATTCTTTGCGAATTACAACAGTCTCGCTAAGCATATCATGAAGAGCTTGACGACGTTTTGTGAACGGCTGCATTAAATAACCGATCATAAAAATTAGCATCGAAATATACTGGCAGAAAAAGCGGATTGCTGCGGCTTTAAAGGTAATTCGTTCGCCATCTTTTTCGCTAACTACAACGATTCCTAATAAAGCTTTACCAGGTGTTGCACTTAGAACTGAGCTTTCAAAAAATGGTTTATATAAAAAACCGATAATAATTCCGGCTCCATAGGTAACGGGTATACCTAATGAAAATTGACCAAAAAGTAAACTCGGAAGCATTAGAATAATGCCATCAATAAAAGCAGCGGCAAAGCGTCTAAAAAATCCAGCGTATTCCATTAAAAACCATCCTGTTAAACTGTTTAAAAGGATGTTGATATATTAAAAGAATAATCTTGGGAATCTAATTTGCTATAATACTGTTCGATTGAGTCACCAATTGTATAAGATTTACCTGAGATTGTTTTAAATTGATTTAGATTGTATTGCGCAGCCACAAAAACGCCCGAAAAAAGTTTAAATTGCACACCAGCTTGGTAAGCGGGGCCTTTTAAGGTGATATCCGAATTTAATAAGCCAGTTTCAATTTTTAGATCATTTAAGAAAGCATAGCCTAAATAAATTTTCATAAGATCTAAAGCGCTAACTCCTAACTGTAAGGCTACGCTAGTATGGCTGAAGCTATTTTTTTCTTGCAGAGGACTATAAGAAGCTTTTCCAGATGCATAATCGCCAGCTAAGTTAACATCGATCCCAAGCATGCTTCGGTAGCCAATTTTAAGCCCATAAACGGGAGTGTTCATTTGAATTGAAGTTTCATTAGCTAACTTGTCTGTTAGTTTTAGACTTTCTGTTTTGTATCCGATGGAAGGTTCGAAAAAAGTAGAGCCCATCATTAGATCAGCATGTGCTGTTGTAGAAATTGTTAAAAGGCTAGTAGTTGCAACTAAAGAAATAAAAAGTGTTTTAAAAGAAGACATCGAACCTCCATAGTTCATTTTACTACGTAATAACTTGCGTTAATGTATTGAAATCTTACATCACTCTAGACCATGGCCTGTATTTTTCTATTTAAATTGAAATTAAGCCTAACTACCTAGACTAAATCAACCGATTTGTTAGTTATGCGGATTCAACTTTTAGTACTTATGTCGTGTTTGTTTAGTAGTTCAGGGTTTACTCAAGACGAGGTTTTTCCAGAGATCCTGACCACGGAAACATGGGCTTCCCCGGATTTTTATCAGGTGAAAGCGTTAGGCTATAACGAACAAACGTTCGATGTACCGGAATCATTAAAAGAGGATGTCGATTTTTGGATTAAGATCTATACAAAATATACGACTCAGCAGGGTGTGTTTCACTACGCTGGAGACGCATTACGAGTTTTGGGGGAAATTGATTTATCACAAGTTTATGTGCATGCGGGTTGGTCTGCTATTCGAAAAGAAAAAGAAGCTGAACTGATTATTCGTCGCCAAAAAAAATTGATTGCGCAAAAATTTAAAATTTCAGATATTAAAAAAATTCGACTGCAGATGGGTTTAAAAGATCGAATGGCTGAAGCAATTAAAATATCTGGAATGTATTTTCCGATGATCGAGAAAATATTTAAAGAACAAAAACTTCCATTAGAATTAACACGGGTTGTTTTTGTTGAAAGTTCATTTAATATTTTAGCACAATCAAAAGTGGGCGCTAGTGGCTTGTGGCAAATTATGCCACGGGTATCAAAAAAGTTTAAGTATATCTCAGAGTATCAAGATTTAAGAAATCATCCGATGTATGCGACTAAATTAGCGGCCGTTATTTTAAAGCAAAATTATCAAATCTTAAAATCCTGGCCCTTAGCCGTTACCGCTTACAATCATGGGGTGGGCAGTTTAGGAAAACTAGTGCGAAAGTATAAATCAAATGACATTGGTTTTTTAATTGAAAATGTAAGTTCTAAAAAAAGTTTTGGTTTTGCTTCGCGAAGTTTTTATGCAACCTATTTAGCAGCTTTGAAGGTAGAAACAAATGCGAATTTATACTTTCCAGAGCCTGTGTTTAAATTTCCTGAACAACAAGTAAAATATTTAAAATTAACCAAAAAAATTCCCTATGAAAAATTACTTGCAGCTTTTGATCAAGACCGGGTTAAGCTTAAAATATTTAATCCACACATAAAAAATAGCTTATTAAAGCCTGGAAAAATTTTGCCAGTGGGTTTAATTGCCAATGTTCCAGCATTAAATACAAGTAAGATTGCGGATTCGCGGGAAATTAGTTTTTAAAAAAAAAGTTAAACTTATTTTTCATTTAAGTGAACCTGAATAGCCTTTACAAATAAATTGATTTCTTTATTTGAAGTTAGTTCTATAAATTGAATATGGCTCCATTTGCTGGAATCCATTTCAAATTTAAATTTAAGCTGATTGCCTTTAAAAGTTTTAATAAACCAATAAAAAATAGAATCTTTAGTAAATAAATGGCCATAGATTGATTCTTTGTTGCCAGTGTTGGGCCAAAGTTCTTTTTGCGAAATAAGTCGACCAAGGGTTCTTAAACACAATTGCCAAAGAGTTTGTTGAAATGTTAAATTAATCCAAACAACTGTTTCCGCATGAGCCCACTTTAAGGCTGTGGTTTTTGTGTAGTTGCCATCTAAAACCCAAGCATGCGTGGCTTCAAGAGATAGCTTCAAATTATCATAAAAATCGCGGTTAGTTGGTTTTTTCCAATTTGGGCCCCAAAAAATTTGATCAATTTCGATATGTTTTGATTTTAAAAGAATAGCTAAGCGCTTTGACAATGTTGATTTACCAGTACCTGTGGTGCCCACAATGTTTATTTTTTTTAGTTTAGAAAAATTAATTAGGTTGAAATCAGTCATTATTGATTTTAACCTAATCTAAAATTATAAGTTATGCAATTTGCGGTTGTTATTTTAAAGCTATTTTTTAGAAAGCTCTGCGGCCTTCAAAATCTCGTTCTAAGAAAGTATTCATTAAGGGCTCTTGGTTTTTTGACTGATGGCCTAATATTCTTTGAGCTTTTTCTAAAGTGCGCATAGTTAGATCGATTCTAGACTTTTCAATTTTTAGCATTTTTGATTTAATTATACTGACTTCGGTTGCTTTTTTAGAATCATAATTTGTCGAAACTAAATCTTTAACTAATAGGCTTCGCAATTGAAAAGATTGTTTTTCAAGGTTAACGGCTTCTGTTCTTGCAGACGTACGTAAGTTATTTAATTGCAATTTTTGTAAATCAGATAACCCTTCCGCATTAGCAATTGTATCCGTCTCTATCTGTACTAAGTCTGTTCGTGTGGTTACGGGTGGCGCTGTTGTTATTTTCTGATCTACAATGCGTTCAGCGCTACTAGTGCCACATCCTTGAACGATTAAAGCAAATGCAATTATTTGAATTAAAGTTAAAATATTTTTTTGTCTCATTGGAATCCCCTGTTTTCTTTGTGTTAGTTGTAAGTTCATTTTAACTAATTAGCAAAGTTGGGTCCTATAAGAAAAGTTGTTGGATTGCTATACCTTACAGATAGTCGATTTGAGGGGGTAAATTTTCAGGAAATTTACCCCATGGAATACGAATTTTAATTAGGAATAAGTAAAAGTATTGGCTGAGACATCGACATCGCTGTATTTGAGTGTAAGTATTAAGTAAATTACCAACTAAGCCATAAAGTGGCATAGATTTAATTGAAAGATCATTTGATGAATTTTAAAAAATATATTCCTATTTTTATTAAATATTTAAGCCAAGTTTCTTCGACTCTTGCAGCTCGTGTTGCAGTAAATCTTTTTTTGACTCCGAAACGCTACGAGCGTTTGCCGGCTGAGCAATTTTTTTGGAGCTCAGGCCGACCAATTACCTTCGCAAGTGGTTGCAAGGGTCGGGTGTTCGGAGATAGTCAGTCCAGTGATGACAAAATAATTTGGTTTGTGCATGGTTGGGAAAGTCGTAGTTCAAGATTTGAAGTTTTTATCGAAGCTAGTATCACGGCAGGGTATCAAGTGATTGCTTGGGATGGGCCAGCTCATGGCGATAGCGGTGGTAAGCGGACAAATATTTTAGAATTTGCAAATTTTTTATGTCAAGATGCTTTGGCATTCAGTGATTTACCTATTCACACATTAGTGGGGCATTCGTTTGGAGCTGGTGCCTGTGCCTATGCCTGCCTACATGGGTTTCGAGTTAAGAACCTAGTTTTAATTTCTGCACCCAGTTCGGTTCGAAATGTTTTCGAACGATTTTGGCAAACCATTCAATTGGGCGATAAAGCAAAAAAAGAATTTATCAAACAGGTCGAACGTGATGCAAATATTACTGTGGATGAAATAAGTTTAGTTCATTTTATCTCTAAATTATCACAAAACATTGTGTTGATACATGATCATGACGATAAAGAAATTCCGATTGCTGAGGCTGAGGAATTAAAGCAAATCAATCCGGAGATTACTTTAATAAAGACTGAAAAGTTAGGTCACCGACGCATTTTAGGTTCAAAGGATTTAGCTTTGAAGCTGATGCAAACCTTGGGTTAGTCTAAAACTAGTAAGTTTAAACAGCCCGAATCCTTTGCATTAACATGACAATGCGATCAAAAAATGCAGAAAACGAATAAACGTCAGTACTTTCAGTAGGAAACAGTAAGAAGTCTTCTTGATTTTAGACTTTAATATGATTATAAAATAGTACGTTTTATTTTATGTGGTGGCCATAGCTCAGTTGGTAGAGCATGGGATTGTGATTCCCAGGGTCGCGGGTTCAAGCCCCGTTGGTCACCCCAATTTTCGTACCCCGAAAGTTGCACCCTACGTCTTCTAAAACTTAAATACCTGAAATGTCTTACAAGTGTTTTCAATGGCTTAGCCCAAGGCTTTTTAGCGACTTGGTCGCATAAGGTCCGCCAAGGTCGCCCAGTAGTCTATCTTAGTCTATCACTAGTCTATCAATTTTAGACTCAGAGGATTAGCCAACTCATCTCCTTAACCATCTCAGAACGAAGACATTTTGGTTCTAAAGCCCGAAGGCTAAAGAATCAAAATGACTTAGCAAAGCAGATCCGCCTCGTGCTTTTTTGCTACTGACCACCCGCCCTCCACAAAAGATGGCAGGTGGTCAGTAGCAGCACTCGGACGGATAGGATTGGAAGAACAATAAGGGCGGGCTTTAGAACCAAAATGTAAGTATTGGGAAAGAGAAGAAGAACTAAGAAGAGAAAGAAAGTAAACAAGAAGGAGATCAGATGAACGTAAAAATAGAAACGAATGAAAATTTTGAATTTATACAAAGCAAACCAGAACAAATTATAGAAAAGCAGATTTCTTTATTCGAAACGAAGAAAAATATAAGCGTTGAATTAACTGAGCGTGATTTTGAAATTATCCAATTTATCATCGAAATGAAATTTGCATCTATTGACGATATATTTAAGAAATTTTTTAAAACTAAACTTAATTCCGAGACCGCCAAGTCATCAGCGTGGGCTAAGAAGCGCCTTTTTCAATTAGAAAAAGGCCGTTTTATAAAATCTATTTATAGCTTTTCGGAGTCGACTAGGTTCTATGTCGGAACATTCAAAGGTTACTACGCGCTTTCGCAAATTAAATCGTCCGAATTTTTAATTAAACCTAATCTAGGTTTTGATCAAAGAACCTTTAGTCATGATCGTAAAGTTTTAAATTCACGATTACGTCTTGAGGAAACAAAAACTGGTTCAGATTGGCAATCGGAACGAAAGCTTAAGTCAAATGCGCTGATTATGAGGGGTTTAACATCGGTCTATATTCCGGATGGACTTTATTTAGATATCAGCGGCAATAAAGTTGCGTTTGAACTTGAAATCGCAATCAAAAGTAAATCTAGATATAAAGATAAAATAAAAAAATATTTAACCATCATGCGATTCGAAAAAGATGAAGATAAACTTTTTAATAAAGTACACTACGTCTGTGAAAAAGAAACCCTAAAAGAGTATTTAATTAAAGAAACAAAAATATACGGATCATTTTTTAAAATTGAGACAATCAACGAATTTATGAAACAGAGATAGGGATTGAAAATGAATATAGCAAATCAAATTTCTGCATTAGGTTTAACTTCATCTGAAGATAGAATTGTTCTTGGTAATGTGTCTGGTTCGTTCTTTAAGAATGAAGAATTGACAGAAGGCCAATTGAATCATCACGTTCATATTGTTGGAGCCAGTGGCTTTGGCAAGACCGTGCTATTAAGTCACATCATCAAAGATCGCATAGTCAAAAACAAAGGATTACTTTTTATTGATTTAAAAGGCGACATTGAAACAATTCAAAAGTTTTCAAAATATGCCGAAGACGTTAACCGCGTAGATGATTTAATGGTATTTAGCCTGACAGACGAGAAAATATCAGTTCCCTACAATTTAGTGCAAGAAGGTACGGCTACACAACTTAGAGATAAGATTATGTTGTCGCTTAATTGGTCTGAAGAGTTTTATAAAAATCAGTCCGCTAGTTTTCTATTGAAACTACTTATTGGACTATGTTGGCTACGTGACAATACAAACTTTGTGTTTACTTTATCGACTATACTGAAAGTAACTGAAAGCTTAGAATTTCTAGAAGCTTTAGCGCTAAGAATACCTGAGGAAAGCGCAAAAGAAAAACAAGCTTTGGAAAATTGTTATAACTTTCTAAATTCAAACGAAAACTATAAGTCACTTCAAGGGTTAAGAACTCAAATTGAATCATTAGTTCTTTCTGATTTTGGAAATTTAATATCAAGTCCTATAAATGGTATTAATTTATTTGATGCGATTAAGAACAATAAATTAATCTTTATCTTTTTAGATTCTAGAAGGTACGGAGAAACTGCAAAAGCAGTTGGTAAATTTATTTTACAAGATTTAAAAATGGTTTCAGCACGTATAGATGCTGAAGTTCAAAAGTTCGAAAGAAAATCGTTTTCAGTTATAATTGATGAATTCGCGGATTTAGCTCAGGAAGATTTTATTGGTTTTTTAGATCGAGCAAGAAGTAGTCGGATTTCAATTGTTGTAGCTCATCAAGAGATTTGTGATTTACTTCGAATAAGTCCGGAGTTTGCAGGTAGGCTTATGGGAAACACATCAACGCTTTACGCTTTCTTACAGAAACGACCGGAAAGTGCTGAAATGATTTCCTCGATAGCGGGTACAAAAAAAGTTTGGAAAGAAACTTTGCGATCCGAAAAGTTACTATTTTTTGATATGCCAACTGGTGACAAATCACTTCGAGAAGTTGAAGAATTTAATATTCATCCTAACTTAATTAAGTCATTAGGGGTTGGAAAATGTGTTTGTGTGAAGAAGTATCCAAAAGCAAGGGCCTATTTAGTTAAGGTAAATCAGGAGCTATGAACTGCATTAAATTATTTAGGTTGATACCGTTAAATTGCAGTTATAGCATTTAACTATGACAAAAAAAGGCTTTCATTCAAAATGCTATTTCTGCAATAGTCCTAAAACAAGCACAGAACATTACCCGCCAAGATCATTTTATCCAAATGGAGGAGCAGGCCTGCAATTGAAGACCGTACCTTCTTGTGAATTACACAATTCAGGGAAATCTAGCGATGATCAATACGTGCTTGCACATATATCCCTAAATACTGCAAAAGGAAATAATCTTGCTTCTAAGAGGTTTAAGGAATCAGTTCTTCCTCAGATTAAAGAAAAAGATAAATTTGCAAAGTTAATATCTGGAAATTCATTCGATATGGAAAATGGTGCGCGAGCCTACGAAGTAAATATTGATAAATTTAATTTATTTTTTGATCATTTGGTTGCTGCAATTTTTTACAAGAGATATGAAATTTCGATAGATTTAGAACTACACAATGTAAGACACAATTACCTAAATTTTGATAATTTAAATAGTTTGGATTTCAGTTTGATTGATTTGTTCAACAAATCTCTTGGTAATCTATTGAGACGTGAGGAGCATGTGATTACGGAAGAATTTGTGTATAAATACGACATTGTAGATTATAAAACACGCTTGGGTAATATAACTATACAACACATTTTCTATGAAACTTTTAAAGTCGAATCGTATTTAACTTTTAATCTGAATTATTATTTAAAAAATAAAGAAAAACTTACTTCTTGATTAAAGGCGTGAGTGTTAGTTACATCGACTAAGTCATATTCGCATTTTTAAGAGAATCGACTGGAGAAATTAATGTCTATAGATGAAAATATCGAAACGATTAAAAAAATATGTAAGTTTGCAGTTGAAAAATTTAACAAAGATATGGACGAATATTGGTGTGGATATGAAGGTGGAAACTCTAATTTTCCGACAGAAAGAAATATTGTACTTCATTTAGCAAGCTCGTTCTCAGATAAGGAAAATAATTTTCATATTTATGGCGAGGTAGGAACAAACAATAAAAGAATGGATTTAATAGCCTTAAGCCCATTGAACTCAAATGGTGGATTTATGGTCTTGACTGAGGCAAAGCGACTAAACAGAACGCAGCAATATCTGGAGATAATAAAAGACATAAAGAAAATTGAAGAATTTCGGATTGAAAAAGCTACGCCAGAAAACCTAAACCCAGCTTATAAAAATGTAGACGCATATGGATTAGTTCTTGCGATGCTTTGCGATGACAATAAAGAAAAATGTGAAAAATATAAAGACTATTGGGTTGGGGAAATTCATGCCAAGGAAGGCACTTTGCATGCAGATCTAATGAATCATTTTGGTAACAAGCCAGTAACATGGGGTGAGCAAATTTTTGGTTCACGTTCGCAAGAAAATGATTCGATTGGAAAGTACTCTGAAAACAGCACTTTTGGATATATTCTTTTTTTTCTTTTCAAGCGGAAACCGCTGCGAAGTAGCTAATTGAAGGGTGAATAAGCAAAATGAGAATTTAAATTTCTAAATGTCGCAGTAAAGAATCGTGGGGATAAATGAAAGATGTAATCTCGGGCCGAGCAATCAGTATTCAGCAGCCATTTGTTGAGGAAATTTTGAGAGGTGTAAAAAAGTATGAATATAGGAGTCGTGCAACTCATATTAGAGGACGTGTGTATTTATATGCTTCGCTTAGACCTGGGGAAAAGGCCCGTTGGAAAAAACTTGGCTTTAAGCCGGGAGAACTTCCGGCTGGGATGATAGTTGGGTCTGTTGAAATTATAGATTGTAAGTATTTCGATAGTCATGAATGTTTCGGATATAAACTTAAAAATCCTAGAAGATATAGGAAGTTTATGAAACCAAAAAATCAGCCACAGCCGTGCTGGTTTTTTCCGTTCGGGAAAAAATAGTTTTTACTTACAAATTATTCCGGATCACCATAGCTAAAACGCTAACAATTTCAATATGTTGCAAATCAAAAACCTATGTTATATTAATTTAAATAGGAGTCTTATATGACTGAACAAAAACCTAAGATCGGCAAAAAGGGCGCATTAAAAGAAGTTGTTAAAAAACTAACTGAACTTCGTAAAAAGCCTCTATCTAAAAAAGTATTTGAAATCGTTCAAGAGAATTACGAACGAAATCAAACTAATAAAAAAGTAGCTAAGCCTACTGGCGACGTAGAGGCCTAGGATGATTATTTGGGGGTACAAAGAGCTAGACTCTTTGTTAAAGCAAGTTCCGTCAGTACAAAAAGGTTTTTTAATAGATACAAATATTTTAGTTTCTGCGACCTATGATTCAGATAAATATTATGACGACTCATCTGCATTTATTGAAAGCTTAGTTGAAAAAGAAATTCCACTTTATTGTAACGTAAATATCCGTTCTGAATTTCTAGAAATTCATCGCAGAATCTTGTTTTCAGAATCTCTATTAGATTTTGAACGTCAGTGTACAAAATCTTTATTGCCGCTTGCTTTAGCGAACGCACTGACGTCATTTCGCAATAAATATGAACGTCTATTAAAAGAAAAACCACTAGAAACGCCATTTAAGTTAAGTGAATCTGATATTAAAGACTTTAAGCTTAAAATGGTGGCCGTTCATGGTGTTGAAAAAGATCTTTGGTCAGAACTTTGCGAAGATCGAATCGGTTCAAAATTAGTTGATACGTGGGCTGAAACAGAATCAGCACTTGGTTTAAACTTCTTAAGTCTAAGAAAAGAAGATCAAGATTTACATCTTAATTACAAGCCTGAATGGGAAGGCGTTACTGAACTAATGTCAAAGCATGGATTATCCAGTTCGGATGCTATGATTATTAATATGTTTTTATCTTCTAAATTTGAAGCCATTGCTTCGAGCGACATAGATATTGCATTGACGATGAAACGTTTGAACATGAGCCAAAAGGTTTGTGTTTTGCCGGATGAATTGAAAAACAGAATTTAATTTATTGCATTAACCAACTGGACACTTTGAGCATGATTAAATTCCGAGTCCGAATATATTTCAAACTGCGCTTAAAATGTACTCGAATTTTTTTATATCAGCTTCGGTTTTTATTTCGAGGTTGATATCCTCTTTTAGAAATCGCTTTTTGATTTCCTGAATTGCCAAAGAAGATATCTCAATTCCAACAAATTTTCTTTCTAGTTTATGGGCTGCATGAAGAGTTGTTCCACTTCCGGCAAAACAATCAAGAACTAAGTCGTTTTTATTTGAAGACAAATTAATAATTCTTTCTAGCAGTTCCATCGGCTTTTGCGTAGGCCAAATAGTTTTTTCGACCGATTTTCCCTGCAAGCAGCCAATGTCATCCCAAATATTGGTTAGTGGGACCCCTTTTCGATCTTTTAAATAATTTTTCCTACGAATTCGCCCATCTTTGCTTTTGGGAAAAATTAAAAATCCAAGAGAATCAAGTTCTTTCATTTTTGCTAAGTTTACACACCAACCATTTGGATGAGGTTTGTAACCTTTGTAGTTATAAACAAGGGTTGGAGAAAAACTAGGTGCGCGCATATTTTCAGAAGTATATCGGTCACCATTTTCATCAATTAAATTATAATTTTTATTTATATATTCTGTAGAGTAATTTTGGTAAATCGGGTTAAATGTGTACTTTTTTGATTTTGTGTAAAATAGAATAGTGTCTGAATTGTTAGATAGAGAGCGTGGCGTACTAGTCGAATTACTTCCTTGTTTTCGTTTCCAGACAATTTCGTTTTGGAAGTTTTCTATTCCGAATATTTCGTCTAATATTATTTTAACGTAATGACTAGCATGATAATCTAAATGAACATAGATCGAACCAGTCGGTTTTAGTAATCTATAAATTTCTTGCAATCGAATTTTCATCCAAACAAGATAGGCATCAAGTCCCTTTTCTTTAGTTTGAATATGTTTTTCGAAAAAAGCAGCCGAATCAAAAAAACCATTTCGTTTATTCTCATTCCAATTTAGAGTGCTTAAAGCTCCATCTAGAATATTTTTATAATTTTTTTCTGTAAAAAATGGTGGATCAATATAGCACAAGTCAACAGTCTCACTGGCCAGCGAGTTCATATGTAATAAGTTGTCGCCTTGCAAAACAAGATTACTACCGAACGACTGAGTCGTTAATTTCTTTCGCATTCACTCTCCTCAATATTGCTTTATTATCTCAGTTAGAAAGAATTTGAGTAAGTTTTTTAAGAACAAACTCGATGCAATTAGTCCCTTTGTCCTAATCGATTCATAAATTTATCTTGAGAGCATTTACTAAAGCCTAGCCTTTAGTCTTCTGTAAAACTAAAGTACTTTAGTCAGGTCTTAAGTAAGGGGATGTTTAATCCGACAGAGTATATGGTGAGAATTAATTTGAAAAACAGTAGGCTTCAAATCTTAAAAAATATGTGCGTTCACCAAAGAGGATAAATGGAATTAGAAAAACTATTAACAACTTTGGAATCAGATTTTGCCGAATTGTTTTCTGGGAATACTTCCTATCCTTACAGTTATCCCGATAAAGGTAAAAATGGTGGAAAAATATTTCCAGAAACTTTTGAAGATTTTAAAAGAATTGCCGAGCTAATTTTGCCATCAAAGAGACAATACATAATTCTAGTTAACGGAAACTCAATGTTTACAACATTGCGAGATGAAATGTATTTTTATACACGACTACTTGCAAGTGGAGAGGTTGCTCAACCAACAAGAGCTCAAAATGAACGTGGTCAACGTCTTTGTAGCATTGTTTCCAATCTTTATTTAAATGAAAAAAGCCCCTTATATTTAGGTGATTCTTTGCCCGTAAGTCCAATAGATATGGAACACCAAATATCCAGGAAGACATACAGCTACGTAAAAAATATATTAAAGATCGAGCCTTACGACCTTGCGGAAATAATTAAAAGTGGCAGAAGCCAAATAGTAACCTTAATCGCAGGTTCGCTGAATGCAGCTTCTAAGACAGATGAAAAAATTGACATAACAAGGAAATCTGAAAATATAATTGCTAAATTTGAAGATTTTTTTGTGTATAACTTTGATGAAAAAATATTTCAGAGTAACGAAGTCGCTGGAGGCAATTCAAGCCAGACCAATAGTGATAAATTTTTTCCAAGGAATATATTGTTAATTGGGCCACCAGGTACAGGAAAGACAAAGGCTTCTCAATTATTCGTTAATAAAATTCTCCATGAAGAAGATATGTCCTATTCAAGCAAAGAGATCCAAAAACAATTACTACTAAATAGAGATACTAAATTTAAAAGTAACAAAAATATATATTCGACGCAGTTTCATCCATCATACACCTACGAAGATTTTTTTGAAGGATTAAGACCCATTAAAGTATATTATGAGAATACAATTGATATACAGTATGTCGTAGTATCCGGGCTCTTCAAGTCTGCTTGTCAAATAGCGAGATGCTACTCAGAAAAAAATTATTCTTTGAAATTAGTTTCACAATTTATAAAATCAGAAAATGGAGAAGGATTTTGGATAGTGAATGAAACAAGCCATCTTTCACATTATAGATTGAATTTAAGAAAAGGACTAATAAAATATAACGGATACCCCGTTCAGCGCACTGGGAAAGAGAATTTTTCGGAAATAAATACTGAAAAAAATCCAAAAAAAACAGGTCTTTATGAAATTGAATGGACTCCCGTAGGATCGCTCGAAGGTGAGATCTTCGTGATATTCATTGACGAACTTAACAGAGGAAATCCTGCTAAAGTTTTTGGCGAGGCACTGAGTTTAATTGAAGATCGTAAAAGACTTGGCAGAACCGAGAGCTCAGAAATAACACTTCCATATTCACATGAGTCATTTGGTGTTCCATCAAATATAAGTTTAGTATGCGCAATGAATACTGCTGATAAAAGTTTAAGTTCAATTGACAATGCATTCCGAAGAAGATTTAAAACGATTACGCTATCTCCCGATTTTGAATTTATTTTAACAAATGAATTCAAATTACAAACTGAAAATATTTTTTCTGAAACCTGTTTAAAATCAATTATTAACCACTTTCTAGTAATAAACAAAAGTCTAAAGGATTGTAAAATTTCAAATGAATCGATGATTGGTCACTCATATGCACTAAATATTCTGAGAGACTCTTTTGGGGCTTTTAAAAAGAATTCAGTTAATAATATTAGTATTTCGATCGAAGAAATTGTAAAGGAAAAACTATCAGAATCGTGGGAATTAGAACTTCATAGTCTTATAAGAGACATAGTTGGTGAATACAGGTTGGCTGAATTTGTTGAAGCATTTGAGAGCAATTCGAAAACACTACTGAAAGACAATTCGTATATAGCATTCGATTTCGAAAGCGAAGTTGGTTTTTTTAACTATATTGATAACAATCAACCTGCAAAAGAAAATTTTCCATGGAAAAAAGCAAGTTAATAATTGCATATGAAAGAGATAAGATAAACGAAGACATTGGCAGCAATGAAGATAAAATTATATTTATGCAAGAATTTCCTAAAGTTGGAAACTTTAATAAAGAATTTACTCAATTTTATTGCACCGGCTTATTTCAACTTCCTAGCGGCCCACCTATTTTAATTTTACCTTGGTTTCTAAAAAATATTAACACCGTTAACCTTAACTCGAAGAAGACTTACCATTTCGTAGACGTCATTAATAAAATAATTCGCCTTAGAAAACAAAGCCAAAGTCTTTCAAATATTGAGCACAATATAGATGCAAAAGATTTAATTATTTATAGCTATCTTATAAAACTAGAGGTGGTTGCCAATACTCTTTTGGAAAAAAGCGTTCAAGTTAATATCGAAGATGAAACAAACGTAATAAAAGGTCGATGGTTGGTTGAAAAAAATCTAAAAAATGGAAAGAGGCCCACTAATTTTTTTTGTAAATACAATTCGGTGGACAAAAGCTCGCCAGAACTTATTTTTATAAAATCATTTTGTTTGTTCTTTTTAGGAATAACCAAATCTAAAACAAATTACTCTACATTAAAAAGAATAGAAAAATTGCTAAGTGGTGTTGACACCGTAATGTTTTCTAAAAAACTTGCAACTGAGACTTTAGCGAAATTAGATTTTAAACAAAATACTTCAGAAAATCTTTCTGAACTTATCTCATTTGCCGAATCATTGTGTTTTTCTAGCATTGCTATAAAGAACAACGTTGGTTTTTCATTTACAATCGAAATGGACAGCTTTTTTGAAGACTTGATGGCCAAATTTATTTCTTTAAGCAGAGTTGAAATATCCGAGCAAAAAAGAGAAGACTTACTCGGCGGAGCAAATTGGATATCTAGTAACTTAGACCTGAACCTTCAAAAAGACAGGTTAAAAGCAACCCAAGCCACTATACCTGACATAGTTGTTAAAAATAAAGACTATATTGCAGTTATTGACTGTAAATATAAACCTTTGCAGATACCGTTTATTAATGACGATGATTCAATAAATGAATTAACTAGGTTTTGTAGAGACGATAGAAATCAAATTCTATCTTTTATTCTAAGTGTTAAGCCATCTTTTGAACTAAGAACTAAAAAACCTGTATTTTCTATACTATTTCCATGCATTACAATTGAGAAATTTAAGTTTTCAAGTTTACTCTTTGATTCAACAAAACTTGAAATTGATCAATTATCTAAAAGTTTGTCGCAAAATACTTCGAAGCAGGATTCAAATCAAGGACTAAAGATTCGGTTTGCAGCTGTTAATATTAATACAATTATAAAATTAACGTTAGAAAAAGATTCGCAAAGTTCAGAGGATTTTTTGACGCAGTTAACAGAAGCAAAGGATTCCCAAGCAAATATTATTGTTCAGGACAATATTGTTGATATCAATCAGCGAAGGTTGCTGGTTTCTACATTAGCCGTACATAAAAATAAGAATGATTCGACTTTGGGGCAAGTTAAAATGGCTAAAATTCTATATTTGGCAGATAGTCATTTAAATCTCGGATTGAATGGGGTTTATGAAAGAAGGCCTTACGGCCCTCTAGATCATAAAATGATTTATGGTAAAAATGTTGGTATAAATTCGCTTGGAGAAAAAAATGCAATTTTCAAATTTGTAAAAAACGACAAATTAGGAAAGTATATTAAAGGGAAGAATATTGAATTTGCAGTAAAAAAGGCCGAAAAAATATTTTCTTCTAAATTGGTGAATTTAAACTGGTTAATAGATCTTTTGTTGCCACTTAACTCTACGCAAGCAGAAATAGTTTCGACACTTTATGCCTGTTGGAACGATTTAATTTGCGATAATAAGGTAGTGTCGGATGAAGCAATTATAAATGATTTTTTAGTTAACTGGCATCCGGCAAAGAACAAATTTATAGACAATACTAATCGACTTCAGAATGCATTAAATTGGATGCGTAAAAATAAGCTAGTACCAGATGGCAGTTTTCAAAAAACGTTGAAAAGCTATGATTCAAACGCGTCTGACTTTTGATTTGTTTTTTAAAGTTTGGCAGGCTTGTAAAAAATTATATCTCTATTGTTCTTTAAAATAAAATTTAAAATAAATTCCTGACAAAATTCCAAAAATAGTAAGAAGTGCGCCTAGCGCTTGAAAAGTATGACTCCGTTGCCAAGGCTCTCTCGACCTAGGTGTAATTTTTTTCTTACAACGTATATTGATAATTTCCTGAGAAGTTTTCAAATTTGTTATATCCAGTATACTTTCGCTCAGCTGAATAGCCATAGGAAAATTATGCTCATCTGATCTTAATGAAGAGTAGAAATTAATATGAGTAAGAAAAAATACTCCTACTTGGATATCCCAAAAACTAATTTGCATAACTTCGGTGAGCGTTTCCAATTCAACAAAATTTGAATTCGGATTTTCAAGATAAATTTTGGCTAATACTTTAAGTATTCTATCGGCAAGCAGAATAATACGATTTGATTCATTGGAATTTATTTCAATTAAACCTTTAGTAGTTAGTCTAATGGTATTGTTGTACAATCTTAAATAGTCTTCATTAACTAAACTATCAATTAATTGTCTCTTTTCTTTATAATTTACCCTAAAGACTTTTTCATTAGGGAAATTATTTTCGTTTAGAAAAGTATTTAGTATAGTGCTTAGTATTATAATCGAATCTTTTTTTTTCTTCATAGTGTCTAATTTTTGATTAATTTTTGTATTGAAATAAACATCTCTCCTGCTTGAACAGCATGTCTTTTTTTCTACTTATTAAGTCAACTGCTGAGATTACTTTAGGCATCTAATGAACCGTTACCCATGAATTAATCGCCTTCGATTGAATTAACGATTCTTTTAAAGCATTAGTTGCAGTGCTGTTATTATCAGATATTTCAATTTTATTAACAATCCAATTTTGACCATCAAATTTACCATGTGCAAATCTTAAGTTGTTATCCACCGACCCTAGATCATAGACAACTTGATGAATATTGTTTTTAACTAAATCCTCAAGTGCATGTTGACCTTTAATAACTGTTAACTTGTTAAATAGACCTGAACCTTCTGTCGTAGAAGGATTTATTTGCATCATAGTGCCAGAGCCATTACCTGCAAAAGAAATTGAAGAGATTAAAATAATTAATGTTGTGAAAATCATTTTCATTGTACACCGCCATTTTGTGAAATCTTGTTGGTAAGTATAGCGAAAGATATTTCACTTGCTATAACATCTGTTAATCCGTTTGCTTCTGCTTCTTTGTTCATTTCATTGAACAATTGCATAAACTTAGGAGCGTATTTGTTTAATAATTCTTGGTTGCCTCTAAAAAATTGAACCGTAAACTTATCTGCAGGTGTTAATTGCGATAGAATTTGTGGTGCTAATCTTGTGTGCGATTCTAAAAGATTTTCACGTGTAGTTTCAATTGGTGTCACTTGATACCAATTAGAATTAACTTTGTATGTGTTATCTTCACGTTTAATCATGCCTAAGGTTGTTAGACCTTCAAATGCTTCAACGATTTTATCAACGCTAACATTAAGTTTTTGCGCAGCCCATTTAGGCGAAGGATTAAATTCTGGTGATTCAATTAAACATTGAACTGATCGCCAGATCCAATTTCCTAACCACTGAGTGATTTCGTGACTAGACTCACTCGGCTTACTTTTTGTTGTTACGTTTTGAGCTTCAACTTCCACTCAAACCCCCTTAAATCAAATGCGTTTCTTTTTTAATAATTTCTTGAACTTTTAGCGGAAGCGGTTTTTTTGTTATAGTCTTAGTAGCCCATGCTAATTGCTTCAAATAAGTTTGTTGTCCTAGTTCATCAATATTTCGGAACATATAGGTTAAACAGTCGTATTTATCTTCGACCTTTGCTTCGTCAATATCAGCGTACTTGCGGGTCTTTTTAGAAATAATATCATCAAGATCTATTCCAAGCTCAGACAGAACAGACATTAGATTATGTGAACTTAATTCGGAATGCCCTTTGAAGAAACGATTAAGCTGTGACGCCGCCATACCGATTGCCTCAGCTATGTCGGTCTGACTTTTTTCTTGCGACTTCGCAAGCATAGCCAATTTTTCACCAAGTGATTTTTTAATCGTCAAAATTTCCCCTCAAGATATGAAACTTAAGTAGGTTAATTTATTGTCTGTATCAACAATAAATTAACGTATTCATCAATTTCTTGTCATATACGTCAAATACTTAACGCGTAAACTATTGATATTATTTAATTATTTTTATTTACAAATAAAATAACGCTGAGTATTCCTACTTCACACAACTTGATGAACTAATAAATTTCACAAGTGTGTAAACGAATTTATTCAATCTGAGGATCAACGTTTTAAAAATCGTTGGTGATCCGGAGTGAATCCGAATTTCGGACATAACAATATAGGTCTTTAACCAGGTCTAAGAAACTAAAATGCGAGGTTTTTATGAAAAAAGCACGACGGCTTTTTAAGGGTATTCTTTTGTCTTTTTTAAGTTTAGGGGCACTTTCTAGCTGCGCCGATAAACTGTATGACGATAAAAAACAGAGCGATCCTGTTTCAACAGCAACGATAGAAAAAGTAAACTCACTAACAGAAGATCAGATTAAGATTGATTACGTTCCGTTAGATAGTCCCAACAAATACAACGTCACCGTGACGTGGCCGTCGTTTGATGGCTATGTCCGAATAATTGATAATGAAAAACAAATTTTAAACGAAGATACCTCTAACGAGGATTCGTTTACTTTTGAAAATTTTGAAGGTGGCACACAAAAAGACTACTCAATTGAAACATACAGTAAAGAGCGTGGTCTTAAAAAAGATTGGCAACTTTCTATTAAGCCGCCGCGTGATTTAGTATTTTCAGGGGAAGTTTATTTACAAGAAAACTTTATAAGTGCCGCAGATCGAGTCTTCATTTTAGATAACACCACTATATATTCGATGAACTTTGATATGACCCTAAATTTTTCGAAATTATATTTAGGTAATAATTCAAAAATAGCAGCATTCCCAACTGGGCTAAAAGCAGCAGAGCAAACATCTGGTAGATCATCGGGACACATAAAATTCAGCGGCAAGGTTGCCAAAGGAAAACTTAAAGTAACTTTAAATAGCGAGGAAGGAGGCAATGGTGCAACTGGAGGCATTAGTTGTTTCGGCGGATGGATCAGAGATGTCTGCGAAGGAGGCTCTGGTGGCGACTCCGGAAAACTTGGAGCACTTGTAATCGAATTGGAAGATGCATCCGTGTTTTATTTGGAGTCTGAAATTTTGAGACCTAAGGGCGGAATTGTTGGCCAAAAATATTCTGGTGATTTGAATGGAGTGTGCATACAGCATCCATCAAATATAGACAGCCTACCTAACTGTAAAGTTGTTCCAAGAGTTGGCACAGACGCGAATGGTGGATCAATTTGTACAAAATTTGGAATTGGAGCCAGCTATGCGTGTAAAGAATAAAGCATTATTAAAAATTTTAATTCTAATTGTTCTAACTGGTTGTTCGTCACTTTCCTTTAAAGAAAAAATACTAACAAATACGCTCGTAGCTTCTGCTGCCGGATATGTGATTGGTCAGAGCGAAAAAGAACATAAAAAAGAATACTCCATTATGTACGCAGGGATTGCCTCAGGCATAGCTGCGATTGCGACAACTTATATTAGTGATCCCGATCGAGAAAACGTACGGCTTCGTAATGAAATGGCAAAAATGCAATCTGATTTTGATGCTGCATTGAAGCCAAAATTAGAGTCGTCTTCTTCTGGCCTAATGAATTCAAAAATTCCGGAAAAATATAAATCAATGATTAATCCCGGCGAGTGGAAAGTCTACAGCTTAGATCAATGGACTGAAGACAATGAAAATCGACTTATCCACCAAGATAAAATGATGGAACTTATTCCACCAAGCTTAAAACCAATGTCGCTACCAACGACCACTGAAAGGAAATAACAAATGAAAGAAATAATATATTTGGGGAAAAACAAATCATTCGAAATTAATTTTAAACAGCTTCTATTGATCATGTCAGTATTTGCTGTTTTTCTGATGATTTCTCAAAATTATGCCGAAGCTCGTGATTTAGTAGATGCAGCTCAAAGCGCGCAGACTATTTTTAATAGAATTGGTGTTGCAGCAATTAGCATTGGAATTACATTAGGTGGAATCCTATTCGCATTAGGTGCCGCACAGATTGGTCGTATGCTTTTAATAAGTGGCGCTATCGGTGCAGTAGCAGTTCTTGGCGCTCCATCAATTATAAATCTGCTTGGAAAAGTTTTCGGGGCATCCGTATGAAAACGCTTCGAATCTTAAACGAAAAAACAGGTTTTCTAGGACTTACGGTCGTTGATTTAGGTGTAGTTGGCTATTTTCTAATATCGGTTCATTCTTTATTAAGTTTAATAAATCTTGAACTAGTTGCATTCCTGTTAACCGGAATACTGAGCGTTTTGTTAATTCAAGTTCGACTAACTCAACGACCTAAGATAATTCGCGATTTTTTTAAATATTACGTATTCCCGAAGAAAATAAATTAAAGGATCTAATATGCTACCTAAACTAAAGACAATTCATGAAATCGAAGGCCTTACATTTTGGCAGACCAATGATAATAAAATTGGTACTGGATTTGAGATTGAACACTGTGATCTTGAATCTGATAATTCATTGGAGTTTTCTAAAAAATTAACAGCACTGATCAAAAATATTCAACCACATATTCTAGCTCGAGTGCATTTTAAGTGCTTCAATTCAAACTCATTTGATGAAAGTATTTCCAGATCTAGCGCCATTTCCAAAATAGGATATAGAAAAAATAGAATATTTTTTTATATTAATCATCTAGGTACTACGTTTAATATTCGAAATATAAAAAATATTTTTAGCAGTCAAACTGATTTTTCGCAGGAAATGGTAGCGCTAATTGAGTTAAAGCAGATTATTGTAAACTCAGGATTCAAAATCACACCTTTAGAAAAAGAATCAATTCATCAGCTTTTTGATATGAACTATGAATTAATTAAGACAACTAAAAGCTTAGAATCAAATTCTGAATCTATTGGACTAATTCGACTTACTAAACAATCTGCATCTGATTTGTCGACAAGCTCGTTAACTGACGTCATGTCTAAGCTTAATAATTTTGAAATTTCAGTTTCGTTTAAGAAATTAGCTGAAGCTCATACAAAAATTATATTAGAAAAAAAGTTGAAACAGCTTTCAAGTCAAAGTGATATATCTTCAAAAATTCAGTCAAAAGAAACAGAAGATTCTATTAAAAATCAATTTAGTCGAGGAACTCAACTTGTGGAGTTTGAGTTTTTTGTCATTATTAAACGAAGTTCTCAAGAGTCCCTTGTACGGGATATGTCGCAGGCTTTAACTGAGCTAAGTAAATTTTCGGATTTTAAAATTGAAAGCTACGGCTTGCCCGAAAGTTATATATCTATTCATCCTGCCAGTAATCAGCATGTGACGCTTCTTGAAAGTGATGAGTCAATGCCAGCATTTATGCCTCTATTTTTAAATACTGACAATAAAGTTAATATAACAGATCGTTCTTTAACTCTTATCCGAAAGGACGGATCACTTAGTCATTTCGACCTATTTAGCTCTGACTACAATTGTTTTAACTCTTTAATAATCGGTACAAGTGGGAAAGGTAAAAGTGTCTTTACTGGCCTTTTAACACGCTCTCTTTTGTCCGACCAAAATGTAAATGTGATAAAAGTTGATGTTGGCGGTTCACATTCTAAAGAATGTGAACTTTTAGGTGGCACCGAATTTAAAATGAAGCTTGATGAGCCTTCTGGTATCAATCCTTTTGTAGTTTTAAAAACAAAGGCGTCTGATTCTGAAAAAATCGGCATCTTATCAAAGTTTTTATCAGTATTGATTTTAGAAAATGGCGAAGCTCAGTTCAGTAAAGATTTGCGATCTCAAGTAGAGGACTCTATTCAAGCTTACATTTTCCATAATCCAGAAAACCCAGATCTAAATGACTTCTTTAATTTTGCACATAGTTTCCCGAGACGTAGCCTTCTAAAAAGATGGGTTACTGGCGGAATTTATGAAACGGCCTTTAAGACTAGTCACTTACATAAGACTATGAGTTCTAGACTTCGTTATTATAATTTTTCTCAAGTTTTTCAGGCATCCGACCCTGAATTCGCACAAGCTGGTATTGCTGCTGTCCTTGCTCAATTTAATATCGACAGTATTCAAGCCAATGGAAAACGATTGGTTTTAGTTTGCGATGAAACTCCATTTTTCATAAAAACCTGTTTTGAATTTTTTAAATTTTCGACGGCTAATGTAAGAAAGTATGGCCATGCTGTTGTTCTTATCAGTCAGCTATCGACAGATTTCGTCGTTAATGGTGATTTCGGAATTATTGAAAACTCGCCACAACGATTTTTGTTTGGCATTGATGGGAAACCAAGTGAATACAAAGAACGATTTAACTTAACCGACGAACATCTAAATACAATTCAAGGCCTACGAGCAATTCCTAAAGAATTTTCTGAAGTATTTCTTCAGACTGGGAACAAAGGAAAAAAACTAATTATTAAAATCACTGCTGAAGAGTATTGGACTTTAACCACGTCACAGCCTGATCAAATTAAAATTCAAAAACTAAGAACAGCAGTTCCTGAGTTAAGTTTAGACGAGGTTTTAAAATGCCTAAGTATTGCGTAATGCCTTTAATTATTATTTTTAGCATTCATCCTTTTCGGGTATTTGCTTTTGACCCTTTTACAGCAATGACAATGGCAAATTCAGCTGCAGGATTTTTAAATTCTGCCAAGGGAATTTCAGATACAGTTGGAGATTTATCGCAGTTTTCTGATTTCTTAGGGCTTGCTTCAGAAACTATGGATGAATCAAATGGGCTTGCAAATGACTTAGGTTACGAAAGTGATGCCAGCGATTTAGACCAAAAGGTTCAGAACCTTGAGGCTCTTAACTCTAAATTGCGAGATATCAAATGGAACAGCGAAGATCTTAAGTACACGTTAGACTCAGATATCAACAGTACGAAATCTTTATCTCAAAAAATTCGTCAAATGAGAAAACTTATATCTATTTCAAAAAAATTGGCCGGCGCATTTGGTCTAAAAACTAAAGGAGCGGACAAGGTAGCTACACTCCAACAAGTAAAGATTAATTCGATGATGCTTGATGAATTGCAGTCGATGAGAAAAATTCAACTTTTAGGCTATCTAGAAGATAAGGGCCGAACAGCTAATCAAGATATTTATCTCAATCGAATTATTTCTGAAGAAACTAGTAAAAATCAATCACGGAGATCGAACTAATGAATGCATTTATTCCAGTTTCTGATGTCATTCTTTCTTCGGGATTTTCTCTTTTTACAAAAGTGTCAGCACTAATGCTGGGATTTGTTGGCGTTATTTTTATGATTAGAATTGTTAGCCTGCAAGCAAGACTTGCTAGTGTTTACGAATACGGTTCTTTAGTTAAAGATACGGCTTTGTATTTTGCACTATTATCATTATTTCCGTATTTAATAAAATTAATTTACGGCATTAGCGGTTCACTAGCACAAAAAATTTCTTTTATACCAGAGACAGCGGTGCAAGGTAAGATTGACGAATTTTTAAGTGCATTATTTTATCAATATCAATTTATGAAAATTGCGGCCAAGATTGGGGATTTTTTAGTAATTAATTTAGCTCAAGGTATGTACTCTATTTTCACAGCCCTTTTGTTAAGTATTGCGCCTATTTTTATATTTATGTCCACCATTCTTGGTTTTGAAAAAGGGCTTGGTGCTTACTTTAGTTCGATCATTTCAATAAGTCTTTGGCCTGTCGTTTGGAATTTAATTGGCCTTTTAGGAAAAGAGCTTTTTAATTCTTTTGATAATTCAACATTAGCAGTTGTTGTCTATTGGGCCATTATTCATCTTTTACAATTTCTTTCGCCGCTATTTTGTATTTTTTTACTTAAATCTTTATCGCCTTCGGGCGCCGTTACGAAGGTAATCGGACTTGGAGCAAAACTATGATTCTACTTAAATCAAAATTATATCGCGAAGAAATTAAGCATTGGTTGTTAATTTTTAGTATTTTTTCTTGGGCATTCGTGGCTTCATTTTTTGCGTTTAGAAATACACAAAAAACATTGGTTATCGGAATTGACGAGGCTGGCAGTCGTATTATTTCAGATTCAAAAGATAGGCTTATTCAAGTAGAACTTAAGCAGTTTTTTAAATACTTTTTAGATCAGTATTACACTTACAACCAAGAAACCTTTAACGAACGTTTAGGTTTAGCAACTGAGCTAATGAGTCCTGAATTATGGGACAGAGAAAAGTCTAAACTTTTAGATCTAAAAGCGAAACTTGATAAAATTCCTTTAAGTCAATTTTCCGAGCTTGAAAATATTGATTTGGTTGACCAAAACAAAGTCGAAGCGACTTTGAAAATTAAAATAAAATCTAGACTGAACGATCAGAATATAAGACTGAAAGTTATTCTTAACTTTAAAAAACAAGAACGATCTGAGTCAAATCCTTGGAACTTTCAAATTACAGAGCTGTCAGATGTTGTTATTTAAACTATTGCTTGTTTCAGCGTTTGCTCAAATTCCACGAATTGAATCAAAATATTTAAATATTTCAGAAAGTTCTAAAATTTTTATCAAACCAGGCCTTATTAGTGTTCTAGAATTGCCACAAAATATAATTGAAGTTCGAATTGGAAATCCGAATGATTTGAAGGCCGTAATTTCGCAAGTATCGCCAAAGGAAATCACTCTTTATTTTAAAAATTCAAATGTATCTGCGACAAATTTGATTATTCGATCTGAGCGAAAGGTTTTTGTCTTCGATATCATTCCATCGAATAGCAAACATCAAGACTATATTAAGGTCAGCGGTGGTTATGGCATTGTAAACCGCTCCAGTGCTTTTCATGTGCTTGAATCCAGTGCGATTACTCCGAAAAAAGCCTTTCCCTCACAAAATAATAAGCTACCAAAACTTATTGAGAGAGTTTCTTTATGAAGTTAGTTATTTTTGTTTTTTTCATTTCAAATGTGGCTTTAGCACAGAATCGTACAAATCTTTTTAAAAAAGAAGTTGCTGTTCAATCTGAAAATAAAAATGAAGTCATCAATAGCAAGATATTACCTTCAAAGAAGAAGATACCTGTTGTTTCTGAAAATGGTAACCTACCTTCAGAATATTTGTTTAACCATAAAGCTATTTCAATAGAAGAGTCCCCAATTGTAATTCCAAGTAATAAAGCAGGAATAAAATTTAGAGATTTAAAAACTGGTGATTTAATCACCGCGCGAATTCAGGAATCAGTATTTGCATTCCAAGAATCCAAATCTCCAGTTAGAGCTTTAATTACTTCTGGTATTTTAAAAGGCTCAATTCTTATAGGTGAAGCAAGTTTAGAACGAAATTCAAAGCGTATTCAAATTGAATTTAAAAGATTTAGAGATCCCCAAGCAAAAGATATTTTTCAAATTCAAGCCTCAGCTATGGATCAAAAGGGAATTTTAGGGCTTGAAGGAGAGCTAATTTCTAACGAAGCAAAATATTTTTCTGCCGAAGTAATTTCGGCAGGTGCTGCTGGATATGCCGACAGCACCATTTCACGATCTCAAAATAGTTTTGGAAATACAGTTGAAAATCAGTCGGAAGATAGTTTTACCAAAAAAGCGTTGACCGCTGCGCTTTCAAAGACGGCGGATCGATTTTCAGAAAAGCTAAAGCAGGCCCCAGAGTATTCAATACTTGAAGGGCCAATCGAAATACAAATTTTAATTTTAGAGCAACCAGCTCTAATTCAATAACAAGGAGGTCCATATGGAAATAGAACAGACAAATGACTCCACATCAAAGAATCAACAGCTAGTAAAAAAAGTCATCTCAGCAAAAAAGATCAACGTTTTAAAAAAACTTGATCCCGATACAGTAAAGCTACTTCAGCTTTTTAAAGATAAGGTCAATAAAAAGGCTTTTGGTCGAAAAGTTAAAGACAGCGAAATCATAGCCGCCGGCATTAAGCTTCTAGGCCCTGATCAGCTGAAAGATCTTCAGCAACAGACGTATTCTGAAAAAGATCGCCTGAGCATGGCTCACGAAGAATTTCAAAAACAAAATGGCAAGATTAGTCTCGACCAGTTCATCGGTAAGCTATTAAAAGGCGAAGTTACCTCAAAAAATTAACATTATTTAATCACGGGGTTCAAAAGCTTGATTGAACCCGAAAAAGGATATTATTATGACAACATTAAGTGCGAGTTTTGTTTGGCCTTTAGAAATAAAAAAAGAAGAAACAGAACTTAAGATTCGTTCTTTGACAATAAAAAGATGGTTAAGAACAGATGAAGTTGCCCTCTACCTTGGCGCAAGTAAAATGGCGGTAAAGCATATGGTTCTTCGTGGCAAGTTAGCTCCCACAAAATTTTGTGGAAGACTTTACTTCAATCGAGAGGAACTTGATCGCCTCATTGAAAATTCTGGTTCTCGTAGAAAAAAATAAATTTTTACGAAACAAGGAGTTAAAATGTCTATAAGAGAAAAATTAATTAACGGAGTTAAAGAATTCGAAGTATCACTTGGCTTGAGAAGTAAAATCAGACCTCAGATAAGAGTTCAAAAACTTCGTCGCGGAATTAAAACTTTGCGCGAAGCTCAGCAAGTTGAAAAGGTAATGATCAGAGAATGTTCGGCAGAACTAGCTCATCTTGAAGGTGCTGGTATTACATGGGACGAACTTTTAAGTCGATTTGAAATGGCTCATCGAAAAGGGAATGCGACATTAAAGCCGATCCAATTGGATTATCTTTACGAAACGTTATCAACTTTACGAAAGTTCACGGCAAGTTGGCTAAAAAGAAATTGTCAGGAAGTTAATGCTGGCGACGTACGAAGAGTATTTCAAGAAATGGAAGCACAAGACTATTCAAGAAGTAGATTGCGTGCGGTTAAATCTGGAATCAACTCGATCTATCGTTGGGGAATTGAAAATAATGAAATTATCGGAATTGTTAATTCTCCGGCCCAGATGGTTCAGCTTAATAAAGCTAAAGATGAAAAGCCTCCGCAAGTTTTATCACTTGTTGAAATTCATCGACTGATTGAAATGGCGAAGCAATGTGATCATAAGTGGTATCCGGTTTGGTTTACGGCTTTAAACACAGGTATGAGGTCCGGTGAACTGTACGCGTTGGAATGGACTGATGTTGATTTCGAGAATCGACTGATTACTGTTTCCAAATCTTACAATAACAGATTGGATATCGTTAAATCGACAAAAGCTGGTTACTGGCGAAAAGTTCCGATCAATGAAGATTTAGAAAAACTTTTTTTAGAGTTAAAAGCTAATTCTTTAAATCAGGGCGAAGATGCAAAACATGTCCTTCCTAGGTTAAGTCGATGGGCTAATGGCGAAGCTGCAAAGTTTCTACGTGAGTTCTGTGAACAAATCGGAATTACATCGGTCAATTTTCATGCGCTACGTGCATGCTTTGCGACGCACTTACTAAACGCAGGTGTGCCGTCGCCGATTGTAAAGAAGATCTGTGGTTGGACTGAAGAGAAGGTCATGACAAGATATATCCGCTTAGCTGGTATCGATGTGGCTGGTGCTACTCAGAATCTAGGTTTTTCGATCAAACATAACGAAGCAAGTCAGAATTTAGTGAACCTTCGAAATGTTAGGTTTTCAAAATTTAGTTAGTTTTGCAGAAGTATGGTTTTTGGAGTTATGAAGGAAATAGAAGATTATGAGAGCCAAAGTAAGAACAATTTCATTTAAGTATTTACTGTTTTTAGTCTAACGTGGCTGCGATAGCAGCCTAAGGGGTTGAAATGACTTTCATTTAGGAGGTCACCCCAATTTTTTCTGGTTCGTAGTCAAAAAATCAAAATACCAAATGGTTCTAAATAGTTGAAAACACACAAATGAAGAACGAGCGTAAGCATCGATATTTCATGAAATTTCGACAGATTTCAAAAAATGATGACAGAATGATGACACCTTGATGACAGGTTTTAAACCCTGTTTTCGGCTTCTGATAGCTGTTTCCAAATTTTAATGCGACTGAGGTCCGTACCGGATAGATAGTTTACACTTTGTACCGGAGACATCCTTTACACTTTTTCAAAACCAAAGGGATCTTCTACTGGTTCAACTCTAGTTCCTTTTTCATCAAAATATCCAAGATCATAATCCATAAAACTTACGACCCAGATGCCATCTTCCATTTCTTTTATTCCAACTTGCTGACCCGCAAACGATCTGCTTAAGTCGAACAAGATTTTAGAAACTGCCGCAAAAAATAAGGTCGCCGAAATCCAAGGTCAATATTACGAAACCTACGACTAACTTAGATTTGTCAGAAAGATAGCCTTTTAAGGGTCAAAATTTTAATATGAATAAAAAAAGCGGTTCTGCCAAGGAAGGTAGAGCCGCTTTTGTATTTTGAGCTTCAAAGAGAAGGGGTTTCAATCCAGCATAATAAATTTTACGGTAATAACTATTCCGTAACACCGTGCTGAATTAACAAATCGACAAGCTTGGAGTTTTGATTAATTTTTGCAGTTTCTAACATTTTTCGAACTGAGCACGGTTTTACCAGAGGATCTGCGCCCGCATTAATAAGCAGCTGTGCCGTTAAAAACTGAACTTCAACTTGAAACGGATAAACGAACCGCGTAACTGTGTCATACAGAGGCGAGCAACCAGACTTATCTAGAAGATTCGGATTTGCGCCATTTTGCGTAAGCAGGCTAACTCGGTCTGATTTTAAATCCCGTGCAAATTTTTGTAGTGCCGATTCGCCTTCAATATCTTGAAGATTTAGATTAGCTTTCCAAGCAATCAATTTCGCCATTCCAAAATTTCCGGCCGACATTAAAGATGTCTCGCCCTTTTCGTTTTGGTAATCAATTTGAATATTGCGGCCATGCAAAAGTTCCATAACTTGAAGGCATTCATCTTGATTAGGCTTTTGCCCAAAATCGCTTGAGGCACATTGACTCGAAGTAAAGAGCTGATGCCCTAGCCCATTAGTGGCGGTGAGAGACGCCCCGGCATTTTCTAACATCAACAGCATACGAGTGTATTTACCAACAATTCGGTCAGCACTAATATAGGGCGCAATTTCTGGCTTGGTTGGATTTGATCCGACAGATAATAAGTACTGAAGAATATCCTCCTGATTATACATGGCGGCCCATTGTAAAAGATTGAACCCAGTCGCGTCCGCTTTATTAGGATCGCCACCATTTTGAATATAGTTTTTAATTCCGTTTAAATCGCCCGTCGCGGCCATCGAAAATTCAGTCTGTACAATGGGTTGGGGATCTTCGGAAGAGTAGCCGCACACTTTTCCTGATTTACAATCGCATCCAGATGTAATGAGCACCATCGGACAAAGAAATACTAACAAAATGAATTGGTTCATGGCTTCCTCACGTAAAAGGCTAACATACCATATTTTGAAAATTTGGGACACCCAGCAGACTTCATTTGTAAATAAACCAAATGGATCTTTGCCAGATGCGATATATTGCACCCTAGGTATTTGAGGCCAATTTCGCCTGCCGTCGTCAAAGATAGCGGCTTTTGACCAAAAGGCTCATCTATATAGATAAAGCCGTTGTCGGACTATTCCTGGGCGAACCCAAGCATGGCCGCAGCCTGTAAGCTATAGACATCGAAAAAAAGTGACTGGTATAAAATCGGAATGAAAAAACAAATGCCAACTCCGCCAACGATACAGCCGGAACTTGCAGCCACATTTTTAAAAACTGCGGCTGAATTTTATAAACTCTCACCGTGGGAATCTTTCCACGATTCAGAAGTTATTGGCGTTTTAATTCCTGAAACCAAAGAGCTTCATTTTTCTTCTATCATGGGTGGCGCTGGCCAATGCTTTGGTTTTGCAACGAACCGAGGATTTAAAGGCTTATTATTTATTCGTGATCTTTTGGACGGCTTCGCGGAAGACGATCCATTCGAGGCACGCCTTAAGCAAGACGGCCTATTACTTGAATTCACGCAGAAAAAATATTTGGATGAATTTGATTTATCATTGGCTCAGCAATCAAATTTTAAACCCGCATCGTCAAAGGCATGGGTTTTTACAAGAGATCTGTCGCCGGGGTATGTGCCTTGGTTCATCTTAGAAAAAGATATTCTTGCCTTAAATCGAATTATGTCTGCCATCACAGCTTTAATTGAAATGGTTGATAAAGACCCAAACTGTTTGCTTCATGATACTGAAAAACGCACGCCGATGCTTATTTGGAAAAACAAATCTTCATCGTGGCAGCTTGAGTTTTGGACTGACAAAAAAATTCGCTTAAATGACAAATCAAGCAATCTTGAAGAATACTTTTTACCTAATTCGGACGAGCTTTCTTTACGCCGGTTAAAGAATTTAAAAATTGATAAAAATCAAACATGGCTGGTTCATGATTTTCACAGTCGCGAACCTGTTTTAGAAAAAGATCGACCTTTCTATCCAAGAATTTGTTCTGTGTTGGATAATACAAATGATCTTTGCCTCGGGATGGATTTAATTTCACCTGAAAAAATCGCTGGCCTAGCTTTGCGTGATTTAGTTTTGAAAAGTATTTCAGAACAAAAAACTATTCCGGCAAAAATTGTGGTTTCAAAATCTGAACAACTACTTGGCCTTATCGCCCTTGAAAAAAGTCTTGGAATCGAAGTCGGCTTTGGCGATATGGATCAAGCCACAGAATTTGAAGCCGCCTTCCGAGAAAAAATGGAAAACGGCAACCAGTTCATGAAATAGAGCCTTTTGTTCAAAAGCCGCTATCTTTGACGACGGCGGATGAATTCCGGCCTCAAATACCTAGGGTGCAATATATCGCATCTGGCAAAGATCCATTACTTTTTATTCAAGCAAAAAAAATCTAAATTAAATCCGTTTCGCATTGGTAATAGAAATATCAGAGCGACCATTTAAGGGAGAACTTATGAAATCTAAATTAGATATACCACCATTAATAAATTGTTTTTATTTCTTGATGAGCTCGTTAATCATTGTTGGAGCCGCAGTAACTACACAGGCTCAACAGCGGCCAGCCATTCCAAGCATTTCTTCACTTTCACTAAAAAAAACGCCACTTAAAGATGGGCTATTTAAAAATATTTTAGAATCGAAAGACAAAAAGCCCCTTGAAATAAAAGTAGAAAAAAAAGCTAACGAAAATGAAATAAGCTCTTCCGTTGGAACAAATAGCGGTGGTGGCGGTGATTCAGCATTTGATAAGAACGATGGGACAAGAAAACTCTTGGATTTGATTGAGCGCGATGATTTGGAGTACTTTTTTCCCGAAATAGTTTTAAAAAAAGTGAGTAGCAGTTACGATGCATCTAAAATTTACGAGCTTTTATTTCGACTTGGCCGCGCAAGCTCAGGAATAAAATATCAAGGTTGCTCAAAAAATCCGACAATTGATCAAACAAAAATGAGTACGTATGGCTCACCAAAATTTTTAGTTACTCTTTCATTATCATATGATTGGAGCATTTTAAATGACTCTATAGACCATGATAATTGGTGCTTAAAAACAGATTACGACCGAATCCTTGCAAGTGTTTTTTCTAGCTTGGAAATAAAACCAGTAACAACACTTCGCTGGGCATTTACCGATGAAACATTAGAAGAAATAAATGACGAAGGAGTAATAAAAATTCAAAATCCTGAAAGCAAAAAACAGCTGGCAATTCAAAAAGATAATTTTGTTTTAATAAATAAAAAAGAATTCATGCGACTTGATGATGAAAGTAAAGAGGCGCTTTTTCTCCATGAATCCGTTCTCCATGCTGTTCTTTTACTTAATCCAAAACACGTAAAAGATCATGGAACCCAGTTTATTAGAAATTATGTGCGACAACTTTTAAAATTTTATAAAAATAATGACACGGTCCCTGGATATATTGTGAGTGACGCATTTAACTTACTAGAACTAAATTAATAACAACACTAATAAAAAGGAGCTACTCAAATGAAGCTAACAATTAAACTTGTCCTATTTTCTTTACTAACAGTTTCAACAGCAAGCTTTGCTGCAGAATACGAGTTAACAAAGCAAACAGAAAGATATGAGACACATCTTGCTGAAGTATATTCAGGAGAAACGGGAAAAAGTCTTCCATTTAAAGTGACGGTAACAACAAAAACATGTGAAGCCTTTAATCCAACAATTACAAAAGTAAAAATGGTTTCCGGTCCTAATGACGTTTATTTGATTAAAAATTTTGTATTTTCTGATTCTTATGGAAGAGAATGCATAGTTAAAACAAAATCACGAAGCTTTGAGCTCGAAGCCGGTAAAGGATTTGCCGAACTCTTAGTTCCTGAAGGATTTGAAATAACAATTGAAAAATCTGAGACTAATAATTAGAAACTGATCCACGGCCGTGGATTGCTTTGGTTTTAATACGGCTTCTTCATAACTATGCTGTGGATGTTTTACCTATTCTCAAAATTGATTAATTTTACTAAAGAGATGTCATGGATACTAAAACAAACAAAGAGTTTACTGTTACTCAGTTTGCCAAAGATACCGGCTTTGGAATTGGCTTTTTCGCAAAACACAAGATTCGAATGGCTACATCGAATTTGGTGGAAACTGGTAAGGTCAATTGCGAGATTCCAAAGTCATCTTCGTTAGCTTAGTTCAGCGGATTAGTCTTTAATACACTCTTCGATTTTAAGAGTTTTTCGAACATTTACAACGTTTGACCATTCCTCGATCAATGCGGTGTGTTTTTTTGTAAGACTATCTTCATAAGACAGTGAATACAGCTTTTGGGAAAGACCACCCATGTCCATACTAAGTTCTAATGCTTTCGCTACACGTTCCCGACAGCTAAGGCCTTCATTATTTCCGGCCGCATACACGCAAGAAGAGGCTACGATAAAAGTAAAAAGTATTGATTTTTTCATTTGAAACTCCACGAGTTAATTTTTTTATCAAACTATCATAGATATAAAATAATCAAAAGCTGCGACATATTTTAAAGTAGATTTTGATAACAGATTATAAATTATACCTTAGTGTTTAAACTTTTAACAGCAATAGGGAATTTTAGAAAAGATTTAAATATTGAACGATCCACACAGTTACCAAACTTGTGACTACGGTGGTAACAAAAACTGTAAATTTATTTTGGCTCGTGAAACCAAAAAATCAGCCACAGCCGTGCTGGTTTTTTCCGTTCGGGAAAAATAGTTTTTACTTATAAATTATTCTGGATCACCATAGCTAAAACGCTAACAATTTCAATATTTGGTTCTCCTCCACAGATAGGGGCACCTGGAGTTTCTGTTAGCTGCAATAGGCTTTTACTCTTAGACGATAATTATTAAAATTATGCATTTCGTAAGCTCTGTTTTGTGTCTCATCCATGCCAACAAGGTTAATTAATAAGTTGAATTCGTTTCATTGGTGGATTTTCTTTTTTTCGTTGCGCGCAAAAGGTACCGCTGCCAATTTTAAACAACTGGTGTAAACCTGCGGGTAAACATCCTGAAGGAGCAAGTCCTTAAATGTTTCACGGATAAAAACACAGACTCGAGGCGCGACCGTTTTAAAAAATGATTTTTTTGCAGCTGAGGTTTTGAGATTCTGATTGATCCAAAAAATACCATTCTTTTTTCCGATAAAATCGTGTGGTGAGGCCTTCAGGTATTCTAAAAATGACTTAGAATACGAGTTGGTCTTTCTAAGATATTGAAATTCAGTTTGAAGGGCTGCGATCTCGGGAGAACTGCGCGTAACCCCTTCAATCCAGTCTCTAATCAGAGTCATATCTTCGTCAGTGACGGGATCGTTGGATGTTTTGATCAGTTGGTCCAGATCCACGATCAATGCTTCCAAGCGCATTTTAGGCAGCGGCAAACGGCCTTCCGTCAAATCGCGAACATGCCGATTTTCGTGGATCGCTGTCAGGGGTGTGGCCTTATCACCTAGGACATAAAGAATCTTTACGTCCGCGATCTGCGGTAGGGAAGCAAATTGTTTTCTGAAGCTGGCGAACATCTCGGGTTCGGTGTTATCGGATAGTACCACACCCGTGTTGTCGGTCATCGGAGCGATGACGATCAGAACATCACGACGGGCAGCAAGCGTTTCAAGAATCGAACGGGCCGGAGAGCTCAAATCAAAAACGCTCAAGCTTGAATCTTTCGGTAAGTGCAGAATTTCACCAAACGGGATCCACCCAGTTGCATAAGTGGGATCCAGTGAGTTGCATGAACGGGAGC
>JBAQKN010000046.1:0-44148 GCA_049301055.1 Pseudobdellovibrio sp.
GCTCACTTTTGGGGATGCACCGCATCCCCAAAAGTGAGCTGGAACCTTTTTTACATTCTAAAAACGCCCTGTAATTTTGGTCCCCAGTCTTTATTAAGGCTGGCGGATATCCCTAGAGCTAGCACTCGGCGAGTATCTTTTGGATCAATAATTCCATCGTCCCAAATTCGAGCTGTTGAAAAATAAGCTGAACTTTCGCTTTCAAACTTTTCTAATGTCGGACGCTTAAACTCCGCCTGCTCTGCAGCCGTCATCGTCTGACCCTTTGCTGCTAACTGATCTAATTTAACAGTTAATAATACATTAGCAGCTTGTTCGCCGCCCATTACGCTAATTCTTGCATTCGGCCACATCCACATTTGTCTAGGCTGATAAGCCCGACCGCACATTCCGTAATTACCCGCACCATAAGAACCACCCACAACTACTGTAAACTTTGGAACACGCGCGTTCGAAACAGCCATAACCATCTTTGCGCCGTGCTTGGCAATTCCTTCACGTTCATATTGCTTTCCAACCATAAAACCAGTGATGTTTTGTAAAAATATAAGCGGCACTTCGCGCTGCTCACAAAGTTCTATAAAATGCGCCGCCTTTTGCGCACTTTCACTAAAAAGCACTCCATTATTTGCAATAATTCCAACAGGCATTCCCCAAATATGAGCAAATCCAGTAACTAATGTTTTTCCATACAATGGCTTAAATTCATGAAATTTCGAACCATCCACAATTCGCGCAATCATTTCGCGAATATCAAATGGAATTCGCGCATCCGCAGGAAGTACTCCATAAATATCTTCGGCTGCGTGAAGCGGTTCTTCGATAGGTCGTGTTTTTAATGTTATCGCTTTACGTTTATTTAAATGTTTAACAATAGATCTAGTAATTTCTAATGCATGCAAATCATCTTCAGCTAAGTGATCCGCCACGCCCGATATTTCACAGTGTACTGTTGCTCCACCCAATTCTTGCGCATCAACTATTTCACCCGTAGCAGCTCGAACCAATGGCGGGCCACCTAAAAATATTGTTCCATTGTCTTTTACTATTACATTTTCATCACTCATCGATGGAACATACGCCCCACCGGCCGTGCAAGAACCCATCACAACTGAAATCTGAGATATGCTCATTGCGCTCATGCGCGCTTGGTTATAAAAAATTCGTCCAAAATGATCACGATCAGGAAACACATCTGACTGCAATGGTAAATAAGCACCACCACTGTCGACTAAATAAATGCATGGCAATCCATTTTCCATAGCAATTTCTTGCGCTCGTAAATGTTTTTTCACTGTCATTGGAAAATATGTTCCACCCTTTACTGTGGCATCATTTGCGACAACAACGCATTCCGTTCCTTCAATCATGCCAATGCCCGTAATAATTCCAGCACCCGGAGCTTGGCCTTCATACATTTCATTGGCCGCTAATGTCGAAAATTCTAAAAAAGCAGTTCCTGGGTCTAATAACCCTTCGATACGCTCTCTGGCTGTTAATTTACCACGCGCCTTATGCTTTTTAAGCGCATCAGGACCACCACCCAATTTTGCGATTTCTACCTTACGAAGCCATTCGTTAACATGTTCAAGCAAAGCTGATTTATTTTTTTTAAATTCAGTCGAACTTGAATCAATTTGAGTTTCCAATATCATAACAATCCTTACGCTAATAAATTTGTTGCTTCACAAATTAATTTTAATTCAATCGAATCTGCTTTTTTCGCCCCATCAATTTCAATTTTAATTTGCATTTGCATAACTGCTTTTTTATTTTCTTGAATTTCAGAAAAAAATTGATCTAAAACACTTTCTTCAGATTTTAAAATCATCGCTATGTCCGAATCCCACTTGTGCTTTTTGGATATTTTAATTTCACTTGAATCGATTTTAAAATAACTTTCGGGCAAATAGCGTTGAATAAAATTACGCGCTAATTCTAATGAACCATTCAAAACCAACCCCTGATTTATTTCATTAAACTGATCTAAATTTGAAGTTTGCGATGGGACTAAAGCCTTGATTTCAAAATCAGAAATTTCAACCATGCGGAAACCAGTCCCTAATAATTCTGGAGACAACCAGCCTAACGTATAGCTAAGTGCTGGCTGCAGGACCTTCGGACTTTTCATCTGAGCCCATGTTTTAAGTGCTTTAAGTTTTTGTTTATAAGACGGAGTATTCTTAAAGTTTTCTTTTAATCTAGCAGCTAAATTCATATTTTTTAGATTAATCATAGTACTGATCCCCATCCATTTCATTTCAAATCTTGTTGTTAATTACACGCTAGCATGCTGAACTTATCTTGTCACATCTGCGACAGCAGAAGGATTGTCAACGTGGTTAGTCACGTAGTTTTTTGGAGGCTTTATGATTAAGATAGTTAGTTTATTTATATTTGTTACAGCTTTTGTTTGGACGTGGAG
Source organism: Pseudobdellovibrio sp. (assembly GCA_049301055.1). Lineage (GTDB taxonomy): Bacteria > Bdellovibrionota > Bdellovibrionia > Bdellovibrionales > Bdellovibrionaceae > Pseudobdellovibrio. The sequence continues at coordinate 2,426 of JBAQKN010000046.1, forward strand.
CTTACTAACAACTAAAAACACAATTGGCATTGATGTTCATGCTGGAATTCAAAGCAAGTTGGCAATTCTTATTCAAAATTCAATAAAAACTAAAAGGCCAAATTCGTCTAATTTTGAATTAAATAGAATCTACACTGAAAAAATCGATGACAATAAAATCAAAGCCTATTTTTCTTATAAATTTTCAGATTCATTAGAAGAAGATGAACAAGTACAACAAATTATTTCCGGCGAAGCCATTTTAAATCGCGGACTTTCAGAGGATTCAAAAGTACAAAAATGGGTTATCCAATCTGTTAAAACAGATGTAAGTAACTTAAATTTTAAAGAAGGCTTAGTTATTACCTCAGATGGTAAATCAATTGTCGAGACCGAGCCGCAACCCGCGACTGAAGTCGAAACACCAGACAAGAAACAATCACACTAATGTCTGAAAAGTTTTTAAGTATTAATGAAGCTGGTGAAATTTTTTTTGATCCCGACGGGAATCCAATTCGCAATCCCGCACATATTCATGAAATTCAACAAAACCTGCATCTGACGGAAAAATTTGTTTTAATGACTGAGTTTCAAGATGAAGCTTATATCGTGGAAACTTTTGACCACCCCTTGCAAATTATTGCTGTCGAATTAAAAGAAAATAAAGTTTATCTACAGTCCACAGGTAATAATTTATTTGTCGCTGATCAAACCAAATGGTCGGTTGATGCCTGGGATCGCTTTAATGGTCTAACTACTTCTCGAGCTCCCTTTGTTTTGACTGATAAAGCTCAAGAACAACTATTTGATTTATGCGATTCATTTGATGACGAAGGGTTTGTTGCTCAAGATAATTATGTCGCGACTCCGCCATATTACATTGATACCCCAAAAATTGAAACTTCAGAGTACTGGGCCAAGGTCTACGAAACAGAGGACCAGCCCAAGTGGGATTTAGCAGCTCCATCGCCTGTTATTGTCGACATGTTGCCACGCTTAAAATTACCAAAATCTAGAATATTAGTCTTAGGTTGTGGAGAAGGCCATGATGCTGCCATTTTTGCCGAAGCTGGACATCTAGTTACAGCCGTTGATTTTTCAAAAGAAGGAATCAAGCGCGGTAAAGAAAAATACGGCCATATTTCAAACTTATTTTTCCATGAATTAAATATTTTCGATATCCCAACCGATTGGAACCACAGTTTTGATTTAGTTGTTGAGCACACCTGCTTTTGCGCAATTCGACCAGACCAGCGCAATGAAATGGTTCGCCTGTGGAGACGCATGCTTCACGAACAAGGCCAGTTGTTAGCCATTTTTTACGTTATGGAGAAACGATCAGGTCCTCCTTATGGAATAACCGAATGGGAAACCCGCAAACATTTAGAAAAATACTTTCACTTTTTATTCTGGAGTCGCTGGAGACAATCGGTGCCAAGCCGCCAAGGCCGCGAACTTTTTGTTTTAGCAAAAAAGAAAAGTTAACTTAACCTGACAGAAACACAAATATGCTTTTCATTTTTTGTAAACTTAGCTCAATCCTGTATATACAATCGACATTCTTTAAGTTTCATAGGACTTATAATTCAATTATTTTGCTCCTAAAGCAATTCCTACGATTCCGACCAAATTCGCGACATACTCGAAAATAGTCGAAGGAGACTTTTTACATGAAGCGCTATCTTTACAGTGATATTCAAACCCTAGCTTTAGACAGAAATAAAATGGCCTTTATTTCTGGGCCCAGGCAGGTTGGAAAAACAACTCTTTCCAAATTTTATATAAAAGATTTTGACCAAGCGCTTTACAAAAATTGGGATGAAAGTCTCTTTCGAAAGCTTTGGACCAAATCCCCTAACGATTTGAAAAATGAATTTCATTTAGAAAATGTTAAAGAAACTAGATTGCTTATTTTGGATGAAATTCATAAATCAAAGGGCTGGAAGTAAAAACTTAAAGGTCTTTACGACGAATTGAATTCGGAACTATGCATGATAGTTACTGGAAGTGCTCGATTGAATGTTTTTAAAAAAGGTGGCGACTCTTTAATGGGACGCTACCTTAATTTTCGCCTTCACCCTTTATCATATGGGGAATTAGTTCATGAAAAAGCCGTTGTCCCAGAGATATGGAAATCAAATCTTTTTAAAAAAAGTAACAAGGATTTTCCCCAAGGTCCATTACAGCAATTAAATGAAATGAGTGGATTTCCTGAACCCTATTTTGCGAACTCAGAAAAAGTACTAAGAATTTGGCGCCAAGGTCGCAATGAAAAAATTGTTCGCGAAGATTTAAGAGACCTCAGTCGCTTACCTGAATTAAGCCAAGTTGAAATGTTAACCAGCTTGCTTCCTACTAAAATAGGTAGTCCACTTAGCGTACAAAGCCTTCGTGAAGACCTAGAAGTGGCCCACGATACAGTGACTCGGTGGCTTTGTTATCTGAATGAACTTTTTTATTTTTTTGAATTGAAACCATGGAATAAATCAATTCCGCGCTCAATAAAAAAAAAGGAAAAATTTATCTTTACGATTGGACAGAAATAGAAAGCCCCGGTTAGCCTTAGAATGCAAATTGACTGACACGACCATAGATCATAAATCCGTCGACAAATTTATTTCGTTTTTGAATTGCCCATTCGTGCAAATCGTTTTTAAACCTGATGTTTGGAGAGTCGATAAAGATAAAGTAGTGGCTAGTGCGGCAAGAGTCTTTGCGGAGCTTCCTTAGAAGATGATCTAAATCTTAAATTGAAATTTTTTAGAATTTGGATAAATCGAACCCTCTGTTTCAACCCAACCCGATTTTTTATAAAAGGCAATCGCACGCAAATTATTTTCATCAACATTTAAGTAAATTTCGGCGCATTTGTTAAGTTTGAAAAATTCAATAGCAGATTTTCCTAACTGTTCTGCATATCCCTTCGACCTGAACTCTGGCCGAATAAAGATTGTACTAATCAAGCCAGAGCCATCTTTTCCTATGCTTGCCTCTAAAATACCCAAGATATCTTCACCTTTTTTTATATGAAGAACCACCGCTTGTGAAGATCTCGACCAACGCAACAAACGTTGATAATAAGATTCACCATTTTCTCCAATAAAATCGTTAAATCGACTTAGAGAATGATCGCTAGCTTGAAATGTTTGCTTCATGAATTCCAGATAGGTCTCGAAATAATTATCTAATGAATAGGGTTCAATAACCACTTGTTCTGCAATATTGCATTCACAGGAAAAAATAAAGCTATATGCCTGCTTAGCTGATTTAAACCGGTTCGCAACGTTGTATTCCGTTGCTGCAAAAATAAATTGCTTAATTTTTTCAGATACATTTGCACTTTCAGGAATATTTTTAAAACTACGCCCCTTCAGTTGAAAGTCGCGCATAAAATTAAGGCCAAAAAAAAGTTGATAAATCAAAACACCTACTGAAAATAAATCATAACCTGGGCCAAAAGTAATGTCCGCAGGCTTATGCTGAGACAAGGCACCTACTATGTTTGGATTAAACTCATTATTTTTTTTCGCACTACCAAAATCTGTTAGAAATATTTTCAACTCTTCATTAATGCGTATATTTTCCAACTTTATATCACAATGAATAATACCATTTTGATGAAGACTATCAACAGTAACCAACAGTGGCTTCAGAATGTTTTCAATTATTTGTTGTTCTGACAATTTCCCATAATGATCAAATAAAGATTCTTTAATAAATGGAAAAACTAGATTTAACTCATCTAAACAGTCAATCGGATACAAAATATTTTTATTTTTTGGAAGATCTTTAAGAGTCATGATCTCGTTACAAATTTGCTTCTTAGATTCTGACAAATGGTTTGGGCCTTTTATAAAAACTATTTGCTCATTCATCAACGCTGTTTGACCAATAGAAAGTGGAAATAAAATCGGTTCTGAAAAATATTTAATATTTAAGTTAGTTATCATAATTTATTCCTGTTAAGTTTTTTATGATTTCAGTGAACGGTTCTTTTTTCATAAATTCTATTAGATCTTTTGCTTTTTTTGATGATACCGACGTAGTTATTTCTCGGCAACGATAAACTAAAGTCTCTTGTGAATAAGAGGTATGCTTTAGAAGCACTTCATACGAAATCAAATTTTCTACCAAATCATTTTTTTGATTTGCTAAAAAGGCCGCTCTAAATTCGTTAGCAAAAATATTAATTTGTGAAATGTTGCCACATTTTTGAAAAAAAACTGAATTACGACTATCTGAATTAATGTTCGCGATGGTATTTAATTCTGTTAGACAAGAATAGGAACCACTTTTCAAAAGATCATAAGCAAGTATTAAATCTAAAGAAATGCAAAACCATTCAATTAGAATAAATAGTTCGTTAAGCTGTTCATTGGAAATATTTATGTTTGAGTAATATTCTTTAAATAGCGTTAAATGGGCGTTGTCATGATTGAAAGAGTAAAATGGAATTCTTGTGTGCCCTTTATAGCACGTATAAAATTTTGTTCCAAGAATGATTTCGTTATCCCAAGGAGTAAAGTCTCCATCTACATCACTTGAAAAGTTATATTTTATTTCACTAGCTTCGGCTTTTTGTTGGATGCTTTTATATAATTTTGATACTTGTTTCAGTTGTAGATCGCCTGTGGCGATAAAATTATCTCTTTGAAAAATTGAATTCGACTTCATCATCACTTCAATTAAATTAAAACCTAAAATTTCTTCTTTTGTGCGCAAATGAATTGGCTTTAAAAAAGTTTCTACTTTTAAAGAATTTAAAAGCTCAATCCCTTCATGCCAAATTGCAGAGCCAGCTGGATATAAGATATTGTTTTGACTGGATATAAAATCCAGCCAAAACTGCAGCTTTAAGTATTCACTGCTAGCAATCATTATGTGCATCCGTAAGGAACTACACGCGCGCGAATCATATCAGATTCCTTAAGGTCGCCAGTTTTTTCATATGATTTTAATAAAACATCCAGCTTGTTCATATTAAGAACAGCTTGATTGTTTTCAAATTTGATTATTTTATTTTGCGCTAAAAAATTAATGTGCTCTGCATTTAAATTTTGTAATCGAGCTTGAGAAATAATGACATTTATTCCTTCAGCTGCTTGACCGTGTAGGCTAGCTATTAGGGCAAGTGCGATAATTGTGGCTTTGGCGTTCATATGATTTCCTTTGTAAGAGCTTAATTGCTTTACAAGTCACTTAAGCAACGGTCGCGCCACCTCCAAAACCTTTATATTTAAGATAAGCATAAAATATTTAGAAATTTCTTAAAAAGAGGAATTTAATTTCTAATCCTAATTCTAATAAAGTTACTCTTACCTTTTCATAAAAAAAACGCGCCCGTCTTTCGACACGCGCGTTTTAGTCTTAAAAAAAAGGGAAGGGTTTTACTGTAAGCCGAGTTCTGTTACATATCTTGGTTCCCAAAGTCCCTTGATAAGTTGGTAAGCATTCCTCTAGGCCCATAATTACTTATGGGCTCAAGCGATCTGACCCGGAAGTCTTCAGCGAGCCGCTGTTAAATCTATAAAAATCTTGCGACTTTTACAGAATGCGCTTCCCTATTTGATCTTGCTTCGCACAGAGTTTGACTGTTTTCACTCCGCCGGCTCCCCTGAAATCTCCCGTTCCCGAAATCAAGCTCAATGCCGCGGACATTCTTTCTGTTTCACTGTTCCTAACCTTACGGCCGAGGGGAGTTACCCCATGTGCTGCTCTTTGAAGCTCGGACTTTCCTCCCCCACCAAAAGGTACCTGGTACTTTTTCCGAAGAAAGGTACCAGGTACCTTTTGGTGGCGGCGATTACCCGTAAAACCCTGCCAAAACATGTAGCAAAGAATTTTTAAATTCACAAGACTTGTTCGCGATCAGTTCTTGATAATTTATTGTACTAGATTTAGTTTGTTAACTTACTGAATAAAGGAGCTTTTATGAAGCCATTGATCGCATTTTTTGTATTTATTTTAGCGCTTGGATTATCTTACACGACTGTCGCTAATGAAACTGAAGTTTGTACTGCAGAGAAAACTGAAAATTGCTCGCACCAAACTAACGAAGAAAAATCTGGAGCTAGCCATGCCACTGCTCATGCAGCAGCACCTCATGGTGGCGAACACAATGAATTATCTACGAAGATGAATTCACTTTTTCCTGAAAAGCATAAAGACACGTCTCATTCGATTCGTCCAGCAATCACAAAACTTATGGCGCCAAAATTTTTAGCGCAAGTACCAAGTGGCACTGTAAAATTACAGTGGAATGAAGGCGTTAATGCAACTTCTTATCATGTTCAAGTTGCTACGGACCCTAATTTTAAATGGTTAGTCGTAAATGACTATTCCGTAAAAGGTACGACTTATGATGCTGTAAATCTTGAAGTAGGTAAGCGCTATTTCTGGAGAGTTGCTTCAGTTAAAAGCGAAAATGAATCTATGTCTACGAAATCACTATTTGTAAGCTCAGCCTTTGATACGAAATAATAGAAAATTTATATTGCTACAATGATTGTTACAAAAAGAGGATGACATTCATCTTCTTTTTTTTTATTTTAATTTTAATGCAAATTAAATATCAAAACCTAAACCCAGGGGCCACCAATGAGTCAAATCGACAACCAAACTATTCATAATCAATTAAACTGGCGCTACGCTTGCAAAAAATTTGATCCTACAAAAAAAATTCGTGAATCCGATTGGAATGTTTTGGCCGAATCATTACGTTTATCTGCCTCATCATACGGACTACAACCTTGGAAATTTATCGTTGTACAAAATCCAGAAATCAGAAAGCAATTATTACCACTTTCTTGGGGACAAACTCCCGTTACAGATGCTTCGCATTTTGTTGTTTTAACTTATTTAGAAAAAATGACACCAGAATATATAACTAAATTTATTGAAAATGTTGCGAAAACTCGAGGAGCTGATGTGGCTTCTTTAGAAGGCTATAAAAATATGATGATTGGCGATCTAGTTACTGGACCGCGCAGTGAAATAATCAACTGGTGGGCACAACGCCAAACATATATTGCAATGGGTTCATTCTTAACAACAGCTGCTTTAATGGCTATCGACACATTGCCGATGGAAGGCTTGGATCCAGCCGGGTATGATAAAGTATTAGGCCTTGAAGGGTCTGGATATAAAACTGTTGCCGCCATTGCTTGTGGATACCGCGCTGAAAATGACAAATACCAATTGGCAAAAAAAGTTCGCTTTGATGCTAAAGATATTATTAAGTATATTTAATAATCACCAAACAGAGCACTCTGAAGAAGTTATTTACATTTTTCATAGTGCTTTTTTAATACTGCAACACAAACCTAGGCTTACTTACCTGCCATAAAATCTAAATAAAATAATTCATATGCCGATCTGACCTCTGGAATATCTGCAGCACCTAACCAGTTCGAACGCCCATCATTAAAACTTTGCCAAATAAATGGCATGACAAGCTTGATATTTGGATATTTTAATAGAAATTTTTTGTGCTCAGTAATTTGCTCCACAATTTTCTTTGCATCTGCCTCGCCCCAAGAAATTTTCACAGGATGACCCGCCTGAGGAACTTCAATCATAAATCTTTTTTTATGATCTTTAGACTCCATAGTATTTATCATGGAATTTAAGTTAGAATATAATTCATCTACAGTCTGACCGCCACAGGTCAAATTAGCTGCATAACAATCAAAACCAAACCAATCATAACTTGGAAATAAGGGTAATTTTTGTTTTATTTCCATCGTCGTAAATATAATTGCAATTGGAATATTTGGAAATCTAGATTTTAAAAATCGACCCATTGTTTCTTGAGTATTATACACTTCAGCTGCACTTACTTTATTAGCACCGCCGATGTACGCTCCTGCATTATAATAGGGCTCATCTTGCCCATAAAACGCTGCTATCGTGGATATATGTTTTTTTAAAATTGGTTCGATTTTATTAAATTCTTCAATATAATTTTCTTTTAAATGAAATTTATCATCAATAAATAACCAATCAAATGTTATTGTAGCCTTCATTCCATATTTTTCGCATTCAATTAATCTTTGTTCTAAAAAATTTTCCGATCTTATAAAAATTAAATTACTAACTTTAGACAATTCAGGGATATAATTTTGCTTTGCAACGCTATCCATAGCGCCAGCAAAGTATCCAAAATATTTTTTACCATCATCCGGAGTTAAGGTAACCACCGGTAAACTTATTGGTTCCACATACCCATGAAGACCTTCTAGTTTCCACTCATTAAGATTTATTTCTTCGCCTTGAATAATATCCACACGATTGTGTGTTTTTATGTTTATGTATCGATTTAATGGCTTAAGCTTTGGACTAGCAAGTAAAGACATATATCCAAGCAGCTTTTCTACAACTTCGTTTTCGCAGTTAGCAATTCGGCTTAAGAAGTGACTTTTAATATTTGCTTTTAAATGGCATTGATATAAAGCTATCGTTCCTGGTTTAAAAGTCGTGTTTAAATTAAACCGAGCTTCTTCTGGAAAGTATCCCGCAATTGGACCTTCGCTTGAGCTTGTTGAGAAAATATAATCTGCACCGGAAACACTGCGAAATATAGTTCGTGAATTATCTGCAAATGCTACGAAACTTAAAGTTATTGTCGCTAAAACCATAAGTGTTTTTAAATTATTTAATTTCATAGGCTTCCTGCTGTAAAATTTTTTTAAAGATGACCCGCAATAAAATCAATATAAAAAGTTTCAAATACTGATTTTACAGCTGGCATTTCTCGTGCGCCAATCCAATTAGAATTTCCGTCATTAAATGATTGCCAAATAAATGGCATAACTACTTTAACGTTTGAATATTTTTTAACTAGGTTACGATACTCTGGAACTTGCAGCATAATATCTTTTTCTCCACGAACTGCCCCATCTTTAACGGCATGACCCGCCTGAGGAACAGAGATTAAAAAGCGCTGCTTATGATCTTTTTCTATCATTACATTTAGCATTGTATTTAAATGATCGTAATACCAATCAACTGTCTTGCCGCCACACTTCAACGACGATGAATAACAATCAAAGCCAAACCAATCATAACTAGGAAACAATGGAAGGCTAGCACGCAACTCATCCGTTGTTAAAATAACACCAATTGGAATATTAGGAAATTTGGACTTTAAAAAACGACCCATGGTTTCTTGGCCATTGTATATTTCTGCAACACTTATTTTTCTATTTAAACCATTGGTATAGGGCTCATCCTGACCATAAAAAGCAGCAATTGTTGAGGCGTGCTTATGTAAAATAGGCTCGATTGATTTAAATTTTTCAGCATAATCTGCTTTTAATCTAAAATTATCATCAAAAAATAACCAGTCAAAAGTAATAATTGCTTTTAATCCATATTTTTCACATTCAATTAATCTATCTTCAATATTTTCAGATTTAATAAAAATTAAATTACTATATTTTGCAAGTTCAGGAATATAGTTTTGCTTGGCAACACTATCCATAGCACCCGCATAAAATCCAAAATATTTTTTACCATCATCTGGCGTTTGAATTACGGCTGGCAACTCTATTGCTTCTACATAACCGTGCGTACCTTCAAATTTCCATCCTGCAAAATTAACTTCGTCGCCCTGTACAATATCAATATGGCTATTCGTAGCTACTAAAACATATCGATTCAAAGATTTCAAATTTGGTTGCGGAATGGAAGACATATAACCCAACAAACCTTCAACAACTTGACCTTCACACGAGGCATCTGGACTCAGAAAATGACTTGAACCATTTGTTTTAATTCGGCAGCGAAATAAGGGTCGCGTGTTTGGAAGACTTGTTGCACTTAAACTAAATCGTGCTTCTTCTGGAAAGTATCCCGCCTTAGGGCCCTCTATAGCACTGGTCGAAAATAAATAATCTTTACCTGAAAAACTGCGATACACAATGTGCATTTCTTCAGAAAATGCCAACAGACTTAGTAATGAACTTGCCAAAATAACTAGTCCTTTTGAAGAAATTGAAAACATGTGCTCTCCTAATGGATATTATGCCTTTTTGCTAATAATTGCTTATTACCAAATGCATTGCGAAAACCAAACCATTTTTAAAGCATTTTAGCGGCATTCAGACTAGAAATTTGACTATGCTTTTAATTACTAAGGCGCGAATTGTCTGCGTTTCAATATGAGACAAGAAATATTTTCAATCCAGTCCCATTGTAAATTTTTGAACTTTTTGTTTTTCTTTTGCTGTTAATAAATTTTTTGCAGGAGGCATAAATCCATTATCCACCATAAACTGAATGGCTAAAAAATTTTGTCGTTTTAAATACCCACGAGCAAAATAACTACTATCATTATGGCAACGCGTGCAACTTTTAACTAAAAGCGAATCATTTTCATTTATAGTTCGATACCTAAATGGAACATCCAACGCCTTATCTTCTAAGGCATGCAGTTTGTTTTCAACAATAACTCCTTGGAATTTTATTTTTAAATTTAGAATAGTTATTTTTATTTGATCTATAAAACTATTTTGAACCATCCCCTTAAAGTCCGCGCGTATAGCTCGCGGACCATTGGAATGACACATAAAACACGAAACTTTAAAAGGTACATGCTGCGTAATCAAGTCTTCTGACCATACTCGCGGGCCTGGCTTAATTTGTAAGAACATCGTATTATTTGGTGTCATTGTTTTATCTACAATTATTGCCAATCGACCCAAATCACTACCCGTAGTGTTCATTCCATGATGGCTTTGGTTCATCATCCACACATCTTTATCAGGCAATGAAAACCAAGAAATTTTATTAATTACGGTTTTTCCTTCTTTTGTTTTGGATTCTAATGATTGAATTAGTATTGATTCAAAACTAATTTTATAAGCTAGGCGGATTAGAACCGCACTAGCTAATACAGATATAATTATGATTTTACTGACAAGTAAAATAGATTTCATTGTCATTCATCTTCAATACGGCTTCATATTTTTTAATTTCTTTTGGCTTCGAATCACAACCGCCTCTTCCACAAATTGGAATTTCAGGTTGGCACATTTCTCGTCCGCAGAATTTTACAGCTGGCATCAGAGTTGTAATTTTAAATTCACCAATCTGCTGCTGTTCATTGAATATTTGGTAGCTATAACTTGAATAAAATTTTAATGAGCTAATTGCAACTTCTGCATCAGAAAATGTTTTGAATTCATTACTTTTGCAAACAAAACTGAATTCCTTAGATGCCGCAGAATTATTGTTTTCCACATTTGGAACAGGATTATCCACAATCTTCTCTTGTGAATACGCACGCGCACCTACTAGCACCATCATGACGACAAACATGTTTATTATTTTCTTTTTCATTTTTTTCTCCTAGTACATTTTAATGCACAAAATATTTTTCATAAGTTTTCCACACAACACGTGTTGATAACTCTGGTGCTGTGCAAGTTAGATAAAAAGATAGAGTTTGTATAATTCATAATATTCATTTATATATGAATACAAATGAGTTTACTCAGTCCCCCCCTAGAAGCATTTTGGGCTGTTGTTCGCAAGGGCACAGTTCAAGATGCTTCGAAAATTTTGGGTTTGACCCAGACCGGGGTCACTCAGCGAATTCGGTCTTTAGAAAAGCAGTTGCAAACAACTCTTTTTACAAGATCTCGAAAAGGTATGAAATTAACAGCAGAAGGCGAAGCCTTACTTCGTTACGTAAAAAGTTCTTTAGATATTGAGGGAATGGCCCTATCAAAGATTCAAAGGGCAGCAAAAGATAGCATCATCGAGATTAGCATTTGTGGACCATCAAGTATTTTGCGATCTCGGGTCATTCCCAATTTAACTTCTTTATTATCCAATTATCCAAAAATGCGATTTCGATTTGACTTATCTGATGTTGATAGCAATGCTGACAAACTCAAGAGTGGTGATTACCACTTTGCTTTGCTTGAACACCACCAGGTGACTCGCGAAATGGATTCCAAAATTTTAAGGGCCGAAAGATATCGTCTTTTTGGTCCTGCCTCATGGAAGAGGCGTTTATTTTCCGATATCTTGGAAAATGAAGCCATCATCGATTTCGATCCCAACGATCAAATGACATTTCATCTTTTAGATAAATATAAACTGAAAACAAAAGCCAACACAGAACGCCACTTTGCCAATAATACCGACGCCTTAACTTATATGGTTAGCGCTGGAGTTGGATACTCAGTTTTATCTGAAGAATTCGCCGCCCCATTAGTAAAAAAAAACCAGCTTATTCAGCTGGCAGACGACTATTTTTTTGATTTTAAAATTGCGTTGGCTTGGTACCCAAGACACGAAATGCCCGAATATTTTCGCGCAATTGTGAAGGCTTTAAGTTAATTCAGCTCGTAGCTTAAATTAATATTCGTATTTTTTTGCTTTAACAAACGAACCACCTCATTTTTACTAGTTTTTAAAGATGTATAATCCAGGCCGTAACATTCAAATTTTACACCCTCAGCAGTTAGCATAACAAACATTTGATACCCAGGATCTTCTTGATTAGGGTAAACCCGAGCTTCGGTGACTAAAGTTTTTTGTCCTTGGTAGGTAACTGTTGCTGCTGAAACATTACTAACGACACATTGCCCAACAGTTATATTGGATTCACCCGAAGTAATCGTCTTATTCGCAATAAGTGATGTATCTAGAATTAATTTTGCATTCGATGTAATTAAACTTTCAGATCGTTGAGCAAATTCATAATTATAAGAACGCGCCTTCTGACATTGTTGGCGCAAAGTATCGCCCGCATAAACTTTAACTTCTATTTGATTTGTTGTTTCATTTTTTATAGCACGCTTACAAGGCTGAGCTTGGTGATATTTAATTTCAACTTCGCATGTTGAGGTTGCTACTTGTGCAGCTTCAATTGAATTTGCATCATATTTCCAATTTGCAGAAGTTCCTAATTTATCTATATTTTTATTAGCTTGATCTAAAGCTGAACGAAATAGTTTTAATTTTGAAAATTCATCGATGGAACACTCGCGCAAGCTATTGACGTCTTCGACTGTTCCTGAATTTGAAGAATCGCCGGGTGAATATGGGTTTTGTTCCGAATTTGCTGGGGCAGCCCCTGCATTATCAGGGCGCAATCCAAATTTATTTAAATACTGTTCCGTTAAAGCACATCTTTTATGAATTCGTGCCGCATCATATGCATATTTTAAAATAGGTTTCGTTGGATTGATGATTGTAACTTCGGTTTTTTTACACGGCTTTTTAGAATGATAAAATTGAACATCGTCACATTTATTCATTGCTAAGGTTGCTATCTGAACAAAATCTGCTTTTTGTTTCCAACTAGCCGAACTAGCTCCCATTGATTGAATAACTTTATTTGACGCCGCAAGTGAGTTACTCCAATCAATCAAAGTCTTAAATTCATCCGTTGTGCATTCACGCATATCTTTAGGGTCAATTTCTTGTAAATCTTCATCAGTTAAAGTTGGATTTTGCGGTTGAAGATCTGGCGCTGCTGCTTCAATATTAGGAACCGGAGCCGCCGCATCTGAGCCCCCCTTTGGTGCACAACCAATTAAGGTTAAAATGTAAGCCGTAGCAAATATGATAACTATTGTTAGTAACGGTTGCTTGTACTGTTGATTCATTTTTCCCCCGTGAACTTAATAATTTTCCCCAATTCCATGAACACCCACTGATTTAGCATAAGACCAACTGCTTAGAAGCTGTCATTTTTCGAACAGGTAATAATTACTTAAAGTGACAAAAACAGCGAAATATACGATACTCTTACGCAAATGATTGAAAATAGAATTCAAAAAAATTTCGCAAAATTAAAATCTTGGTCGGAAAAATACAAAATCGAAGCCTATCGACTGTATGATCGGGACATTCCTGAATTCCCGTTTATCGTGGATCGCTATAAAAATTATTTTGTTATTCATGATAAATCTCAGCAAATAGATGCCGAGAAAAATCACTTACCTTTATTAATTACAGCTTTAAACAATATCTTTCCTATAATTACTGATCATAGTCAGATTCTATTCAAACAAAGACGACAGCAAAAAGGTTTAGAACAATATCAAAAATTAGGAAGTGAAAATAAGAAAATTGTTGTCTTGGAAAATGGCGTCAGCTTTTTGGTTAACTTATGGGATTATCTAGATACAGGTCTTTTTTTAGATCATCGTCCTATGCGCTATCAATTTTTGAAAAACACCAAAACAAAGCGCTTTCTTAATTTGTTTTGCTACACAGGAAGCATTTCCGTCATGGCTGCCTTAGCTGGAGCCACTACATTTAGTGTTGATATGTCGGGAACCTACCTGGATTGGGCAAAAGAAAATTTTAAACAAAACCAAATTGACCCTAGCAAACACTTCTTTTTTGAAGAAGATGTCTTAGAATTCATTAAAAATTGCAAAAATTGGCCTGAATTTATTGGTAGTTTTGACACAATTTTTCTGGATCCACCGACATTTTCAAACTCCAAAAAAATGGAAGGCAATTTTGAAGTCGAAAGGGATCAAGAGCTTTTAGTCGAAAATTTGATGCCTTTGCTAAAACCCAACGGTATTTTGTACTTTTCGAACAATAAACGCGATTTTAAAATTTCTAAAGAACTAGAGTCAAAATTCAAAATCAATAATATTACCTCTAAAACCATCCCTATTGATTTTCACGATCAAAAGATTCATCATTGCTTTGAAATAAAGTTGTTTAATTAACACGCGAAGTAAGCGCTTAAACTATTTTACACAATTCATAAAAAAATCTTGCCCCCTAGGCTCATTGGCCCTATTTTGACCCCCTATGAAAGCCCTTGGAAGACACATATTAGTAGAGTTCATGAATTGTAAAGCTGACGTCCTAAACGACGTGACTGCGATTGAAAATGCGATGGTTCAGGCCGCGCAAATCGCTGGAGCAACAGTAATCAATTCAACATTTCACCACTTTTCGCCGTATGGAGTTTCAGGAGTGGTTGTTATTCAAGAAAGCCACTTAGCAATTCATACGTGGCCCGAATACAGATACGCAGCCGTAGATTTATTTACGTGTGGTGATTCTGTTGATCCTTGGGTTTCTTTCGAATTTTTAAAAAAAGTATTCGATGCTTCTTATTCAGCATTAGAAATGAACCGAGGTTCAACTCATGTTATTAAAAAAGGTGATGCTTTAAAAGTAAAACCCAATAATGCCGAAGAAATTGATTACAAAAATGGTTACAAAATTAATCGTAACGTTTGGTTCACGGATAAAGATGAAAACCAAGCACTATCACTTCGCTACACAGGCGAAGTTCTTTTTGACGAACGCAATGAATTCCAAAGAGTTCGAATCTTAGATTCAACATCTTACGGAAAAATGTTAGCTATTGATGACATGGTTATGTGTACAGAACGTGATGAATATCATTATCACGAAATGATTACTCACCCTGCGATGTTGGCTTTTGAATCTGTTTCTGGTCCAGCTAAAAATGTTTTAGTTATCGGTGGCGGAGACGGCGGAACTATTCGCGAAGTTTGTAAATATCCTGGTTTAGAAAAAGTGACTATGGTTGAAATTGACGAAGCTGTTGTGCGTGCATGTAAAATGCATTTGCCTACAATTGCTCGTGAATTTTCAAACCCAAAAGTAGACTTAATTATCGGCGATGGTATTAAGTTTATCGCAGAAGCAAAACCTGAAACTTATGATGTAATTATCATTGATGGTTCAGATCCGGCTGGTCCAGCTGAAGGTTTGTTTACAAATGCTTTTTACACGAATTGCAAAAAAGCTTTGAAAACAAATGGTGTTTTGGTGACTCAGGGCGAATCGCCTATGTTTCATTCAGAAACTTTTGTCGAGCTTAACCATTGCCTAAAAAACGTTTTCTCTTCAACTCAGGTGCATACGTTGCTTTTTCATGCACCGACTTATCCATCTGGCATGTGGAGTCTTCAATTTGCTGTTAAAGGTCAATATCACCCGGTGAAAGACTTTAAAAAGGATATGGCTCGTGATTTCGTAAATGCTAAAGATTTACGTTATTATAATGAAGAACTTCATAGTGCAGCGTTTACTCTACCTACTTTTGTTCAGAAAATGCTAAATAAGTGACCCTTATAAAATACTAAGGCATCCTGGTCTCCATTGATAAAATACTAAATTAATCAAAGGAGACCATATGTTTAAATTACCACAATTACCTTATGCCAAAACAGCATTAGCCCCGTTTCTAAATGAAGAGCAAATGACTTTTCATTACGAAAAACATCACAAAGCCTATATCGACAATTTAAATAAATTCATCGAAACAGATGTTACTTTAAAGGGTAAGTCTTTAGAGGAAATTATTTTATCTTCAACAGGCGGCATTTTTAATAATGCGGCTCAGATCTGGAATCACACATTTTACTGGTTTAATATTGCTCCCGTTGGTGCCGGCGGACAACCTTCCGCGACTTTAATGGATTCTATTAAGCGCGACTTCGGTAGCCTTGATGAATTAAAAGCTAAGTTTGTTGATGGCGGAATGAAAACTTTTGGATCGGGTTGGATCTGGTTATGCACAGATGCTGCAGGAAAATTATCATTAGTATCCACGTCAAATGCTGCTGTTCCATTTACAACAACTGGCATTTTTCCAGTTTTAGTGGCCGATGTTTGGGAACATGCTTATTACGTTGATTACCGTAATTTGCGTCAAAAATATTTAGAAACTTTTTGGTCTCAAATAAATTGGACTTTTGTTTCAGAAACTTTTGCATCTAAAAAAGTATGTGCACTAACTAATTCAATGGTTTAGTTTTTTATTTAGGAACTTTATTTTTATAAAATAAAGTTCCTAAAAATTTTACCGCCGGACTTCGGCTATCCGTTACCTTGAGTTGATTTTAAACTCAATTAGAACATGCCTAGCTTATTGCTTAACTCATTTGGCATGAGAACTAATAACTTCAAAAAAGATTCTGATTTTTTTCATTTAAATATGCATTTCGAAACCTTTAGTTATTTCAAAGATTTAGACTGGATACGTCTTCAAAAAATTGTTCAATCTGAAGCCGAAGCTTACCAAGTTGAAATTCAAGTCTTAGTTATGATGGATACGCATTTTCATATTTTAATAGAAAGTTTTAATAAAAAAGAGAACTTTTTTTGCTTCGAAATTCAAAAAAAATTAAATGGATTGAAAATTCTTGATTCTCACTGCGAACCCATAAAAAATTTGGCGCAATATCTGAATGCATATAAGTATATTTATAATAATCCAGTGCAGGCAGGTTTATGTGAAAAAGTTGAAATGTATAGGTACAGTTCCTTACAGTTATTGCTTGGCCATTCAGTTAGTCATTGTTTAATTGCTGATAAATTGCGACTTATTCAAAACCCATATCACGTTTTGAAATGGTTAAATAATGATATGCAATTTAAACTTTCTTCGCTAAAGCAGCAAAATAATTATTACTAAATCTGTTTGCGCCAGCTCAGTTCGCCATCGATATAATTTATTAAAGTCATTTTTTGATTTTCAAATTCTTCATTCGACCAGCTAAGCTCTTTCTTAAATATTTCAGCAATTTGATCTAGCAAATTTAAACCATGATCTTCATAAGCCAATACCAATGGTACTCGACGAGCATAAAAATCAATTAGACTCATGCACATTGTTTGATGGATAGCTTGTAAAGCTTCAAGTTGCCAAATTGATAGCTCAGGACCATATTTATTAATAATAATATAAGCCTCTTGCCCGTAGCGATCCACAAGCCACTTCACATCAGCGCTTGCATCAGCGGATTCTTCAAGTGCTTGTTCATAAGCCTCTGAAGTTGTATAAGAATTTAAGGATTTTGCCGTCTGGCATTTGTTTAAACTTAGCTTTTTTTCGACCGGAAATTTTTTAATTATTAGATCAACAATTTGTTCCGACATTAATCTGTAGGTTGTATATTTTCCACCTGCGACAAAAACAAATCCTTGTGCGTCTGATAAAATTGTATGTTCGCGACTTGTTTTTGATTCGTTTCCAGAATCATCTTTAACTAAAGGACGGACACCAACATAGCTTGAAATGATATCCTTAGGCGTAAGTTTCGCTCCCGGAAAATATTCGTTCGTAATTTTAAGTAAATACTTAACATCATTCGCAGTAACAATTGCTAATTCTGGATTCCCTTCGAAATCGGTATCCGTTGTTCCAACAATTATCATCTCGTGCCTTGGAATTGCAAAAACAATTCGCGAGCTTTCTTGTGCACCCATGACAACAGCACTAGTCAGTGGCAATCTATTTTTATGAAATGTTAAATGAATTCCTTTTGTTGGACGAAGAATTTTTTTCCAGTCAGATACTAACTTTTCTCCTACTAGGTCAGTCCAGGGACCCACTGTACACACCACTTGCTCTGTTTGAATTATAAAGTTTTCCTTGGTAATTTGATCTTCAACTTGCAAACCAGATACATGGTTATTTTCGATTTTTGATTTAATTACTTTAACATAATTTGCGCAAATTGCATTTTCTTCGT
Organism: Pseudobdellovibrio sp.; assembly: GCA_049301055.1. Taxonomy (GTDB): domain Bacteria; phylum Bdellovibrionota; class Bdellovibrionia; order Bdellovibrionales; family Bdellovibrionaceae; genus Pseudobdellovibrio. Next base: position 20,902 of record JBAQKN010000046.1, read on the forward strand.
TGGCTGAACGAAGGGTTTCATGTACCAACCTATCATCATCCATATAGGCATCCGAATAAATATAAGAACCGACAAGATTTGAATCTTTTATGATCGGCAATCGTTCTGAAGTTTTTTGGGCAGATAATCTTTCATGTAATTCTGGCGATCGAAATAATGCAAGTGCATCGTATAATAACATGCCTAAACCCATTTTAAACATGCTGACTCGGCTATCTTTAAATAATGGAATCATAAACCGCAAAGGATGCACTAAGTGTGGAGCTATTTGAAATAATTTAGTTCTTTCTGTTAAAGCTTCAAATACTAATTGAAATTCAAAATTTTCTAAATAGCGAATGCCTCCATGAATTAGTTTACTGGAACGTGATGATGTTCCAAATGCATAATCATGCGCTTCTACTAACGCTACCTTTAATCCCCGGCTAGCTGCATCGCGAGCAACACCAGCTCCAGTAATTCCTCCGCCGATTATAACTAAATCAAACTTTTCTGTTTTTAATTTTTTTAAATTTTCAGCTCTTGTTTGAAATGAAAAATCTTTCACTAATACATCCTGCTATTTTGTAGTTTTTAATAAACTTGTTGAACGGTCCCACTTCTGAAAAGGAAAAGATTTTTCTAATTTTATATTTTGCAAGTTTTCTGATAATAAAACGCGTTGAAAATGTTTTTCACGAGATAGCTTGTAAGCTATTTCAATAAGCTCTGTAGTAATGTTAGAATTTACGCTGCTAATATGTTCTATCCAAAGGGTCTGAGTCTGCTGATCAAAAAACAATAGGGGCTGTCCAAGAAAAAACCCAACAATTTTATTGTCCGAATTTGTAGCTATAAAACTCCAACCCAATTTAAAATAGTGCTCTAGCGATTCTTTACGATATGCCGAGCTCCAAACAGCTATCATTTTTTCAAATTCTTCGTCTTGGTCACTAAATTTTAGCTTCACTTCAAACTCATAGATAGCGTCAACGTCTTCTAACTGGGCGATCCGATAATTAATATTTAAATCCTTACTATTCATATCTTTATATCAACTCAATCTTAGTGCGATAACAAGCTGGATCGCACCAACTTTTTACTGTCTTTTTACTTCCGGATAGTGACAAGTTCTACGGTCTCGTTTAAAATCAACTTATGAACTACAAGCCATTCCCCGAAGACTATTTGAATCAAATTAAACAAACCCTGCAAGAGTTAAAGCAAAAAAATGCGCCAATTTATGCAGCCTTTGATGCCGATGGAACTTTATGGGATACCGATCTTGGTGAAAACTTCTTTCAATATCAAATAGATCAAAAGCATATTTCATTGCCACCAAATCCTTGGGATTTTTATTTGGAAATGAAACAACAAAATAATGACCCCAGAGCCGCTTATGCTTGGCTAGCTCAGATCAACAAAGGGCAAACATTAGAACAAGTACGACAATGGAGCCAGTTGGCTTTTGATCAAATTAAGCCACTTCCTATTTTTACTGAACAAAAAAGGATTATCGATATTTTATTAGAAAGCAATGTTCAAATTTATATCGTTACAGCATCTATTAAATGGGCTGTCGAACCTGGTGCCCGCGCACTAGGATTATCAAATGAAAATGTTATTGGAGTCGAAACACTAGTTGCAGATGGCATTATTACAAATGAAGCTGTTTTTCCAATTACTTACCGTGCCGGAAAAACGGAAGCTTTTTTGAAAAAAACAAATAATGTTAAACCCTTCTTTGCTAGCGGAAATACTAGCGGGGACATTGAATTACTTCAATCTGCTTCACATTTGCGCTTGGCTGTCAGCGCCGCCTCGCGAGATGATAAATTATTTAAAGCAGAAACAGAGTTAATGAATTTTGCTGAAAAAAATAATTGGCTGAGACATCGTTTCATATGAACAGTTTAATTCAAAATATTATAAATGCGATTATTATTGTATTGGTTATATTAGGTTTAGGCTTATTAGTAAAAAATAAATATTCTCTGACTGTTCAAACTGAAGAAAAAATTCCATCCAAAACATTGGCACTAAAAAAATATTTACTAAATCATGAAAAGCCACAACGAATTGAAATTGTTGGTTTATCAGATCGATTTTCAAAAGATATTAGTGATATTAAAAAGTTAAAAGTATCTCAAGATTTAAATTCAGACTTCTATATTACGATCCAACTTTTTAGCGATGAAGAAGATAAAGCTGCTCCGCTTATAGCACAAATTCGTTTTGTAGATCTAAAAACTGGAAACCTAAAAAAAGAAGAAAGCATCAATCTTGAATGATGCTTTCTTAATTATACTATAAACCCTTGCCAACTATATTTTCTATTTCGTTAATTTCTTTTGGTACCGCTGAAGTTAAAACTTCATTACCTTTATTTGTAATCACTAAATTGTCTTCGATGCGAATACCAATTCCACGAAATTCTTGCGGCGCAGTCATATCACTTCCTGGAATATATAAACCCGGTTCAATTGTAAAACACATGCCAGCCTCGATAGGGCGTGGTTCGCCTTTAACAAAGTAAAGACCTGCATCGTGAACATCCATCCCCAACCAATGGCCAATTCCATGCGGATAATATTTTCGATGCTGATTAGACTTAATCACATCATCCTTACGACCAGTTACTAAACCTAATTCAAGCATTAAATCTGTTAGCCGGCTTGCTCCCATTTCATGAAGATCTTTAAAAAAGACGCCAGGCTTAGCATAAGCAATTAATTCTTTTTGAATTGTCAAAACACCTTCATAAACTTTTCTTTGTGCTGTAGTAAACTGACCGCTTATAGGAAAAGTTCTTGTGATATCTCCTGAAAAATAATTATATTCAGCACCCGCATCAATCAATAATAGATCACCTTTATTACAAACTTGATCATTAAAGTTATAATGCAGGGTTGTCGCATTATTACCAGAGGCAATAATATATGGATAACCAACTCGTGCAGATCCACTCATATAAAAATGCTGAGACATTACAGCCTGTATGTGTCTTTCATTAACACCTGGTTTTGTAAATTTCATTGCAGCAACATGTGCCTCTGCTGAAATTTGACAGGCTTTGGTTAAATTTAGTAAATCATTTTCGTCTTTCTTTAGTCGAAATTCGCCCAAGAAAGTATCCGCATCCTTCACCGTCATCAAGCCATAACCAGATCGACCATATGCGGCCTTCATACTTAATAATAATTTTTGAACTTTCACATCAGCTTCATTGTTTTTATAAAGTCGATAATATATTTCTTCGAATCCTTTTAATAATTCTAAACATTGCGTTTGAAATTCTTCTATTGGATAAACAGCATCAATTAAAAATTCTTTTTTTGCACCTTCTGGACCGAAACGAAATCCATCCCAGGTTTCACGTTCAATATCTTTTTTTCTAACAAACAGAATCGCTTCAGGAGTTTTACCAGGTCTTAATACTAAAAAACTTTCTGGCTCTTCAAAACCGGTTAAATAATACAGGTTTGAATCTTGACGGTACGAGTGCTGAACATCATCATTTCTAATTTGCTCGGGGTGCGCCGCAACAATTAGGGCGGCTCCATTTAATCCAGCAATAACTTTCTGTCTTCTTTTTTTAAAAATTTCTGGGTTTTCTGTCGATTTTCTCATATGTTTAAATCTCTTTCAGTTTCGTTTATTTTTTTAAAGACCATACTTATCGGCTAATTTTTTTAACTGCCCACTACTAAGATCAGCACCTTTATTTGATATATCACGTCGCTTATCTAAATCTTTTAGCCCGTAATCGTCTAAATTAATATCTATAACATCATCTACACCAGCAGGTTTTTTTGCCATTAATGCAGCGGATTCTACCCATTGAATATTATCGCTAGATTCATAATCTTTAGTAAATGAACGTTTTGAATATTGCGCTAAAACATTTATTAAGATAATTCGGTTCGAGCCCGTTGCCCGTAAATGTTGGGCTAGGCTTGGCACATCATTCAATAATCCAATAGATTGGCTAATTGGCTTCGTTAACGTTGTTGAACCTAAACAAAATGGAATTAACTGACCCAATTGCCCACGATTCAATAAGTAAATTGTTTGCTTGGCAACATTTAGCGATGGACACACAAATGGAATTTTCAAATCAGATGTCATTTTTTTATTAAAGGCAGCCTTGATAAATAAGTCCCATTTATCAAACTCCTTCAGTTTTGACATTTCCCATTCTACTTCATTTACAGAAAGATTCATTGCGTATAAGGCAGCTACTGCAGAACCCCATTCAAAACCAGCTACTGAACTTATTGGCCATTTTAATTTTTGCATTTCTTTAAGTACTCCGATGTGTGCCCATGCTTTGGCGCCCCCACCAGAAAATATAATTCCAAATTTAGGTAACACCTTCGCTTGGCTATTTGAAGTTACATCTGGACTTTGATTTTTCTCTTGTTCAAGACTTACTTCGCTCTGCCCACTGGGTTCAACAGCAACGCTTGGCTCCGTAACTGAAGGCTTCGAATCTTGAATAATTAGCGGCTGAGTAATAATCATCGTTTTAGGAGTCGCCTGCGCAGCAGTACCATTTTGATGTTTTGCACTTTTTATTGCGCAACCATTTAAAAAAACAAACGCACTCATGCTAACTATTAACTTAAATTGTTTTGCGACCATAAATAAAATGCTCCTGATTCCCATCTTTACCAGTAATTTCTGCTTGAAAATAGTCTATAATATCACCCAATTGTAGGCGAGCTTCTTCTTGAATACGTTTTTGAACTAGACTGTGACTTTTAATTTTTTTAACGATTCCATTATGATCAAGATCTTTCGCACTAAGTTCGAACTGGGGCTTTACTAAAAATAAATAGTAGCCGTTTAACTTCAAGTATTCTTTCACAAAGGGTATCACTTTGGTCAGTGAAACAAATGAAACGTCTATAACCAATAAATCAAACCCCAACTTTGGGACTAATTTCTTAAATTCTTCGTTAGATGATAAATCTTTAACATGCAGCCCCTCAAGAACGGTGACTTTATTATTTAGCTTTAAACTTTCATGAATTTGTCCATGTCCAACATCGATCCCAACCACACTTTTGATTTGATGCTGCAACAGACAGTCAGTAAAGCCACCCGTTGATTGACCAATATCCAAAACGATCATTCCATCTACACTTAATTTAACTTTTAAAAGTGCATGCTCTAGCTTTAGTCCGCCACGTGAAACATATTTTTGAATATCGTTTTTTTGAATATAAACGGTATCTTTTTCAAGATCACTGACTTGCAAATTCGATTTTAAAACTTGTACATTAATATTATTTTTCTTTATAAATACAAACCCCGCCAAAATTAAATCTTGGGCTTGCGTTCTTGAAGCAACTAATTTTTTTTCAACTAACAATAGATCAATTCGCAATTAAGAACCCCTTATTAAGTTATATTGAACAAGGTCAATTAAAGCTTGAGTATTTGATGTATCAAATTGGCTAATCAAAGATAGCGCTAATTCGGAATGTTTTCTTAATTCTTTTTCAGTATTTTCTAATCCTAAAATATAAACATAGCTTTTATAATCTTGGTCCGCAGAATTAAAATCTAATAGATCATCTTTTATTTGAAAAGATAGCCCTAGGTTTATTGCAAATTCGGAAACGATATCCAGTTCTTTTTTATTCAAATTTAATATTTGCCCTGCGCCAATTGCCGCTGTTTGAATAAGATAACCCGTTTTAAGAAGGTGAATATATTTTAATTCATCCGCAGTTATTTTCGATGTAACTTTCATATCTAGAACTTGCCCCGTAACCATTCCGTCAGGACCAATTTTAGATGCCAACAATTGAATCAGCTTAACTTTAATATCCGAAGTTAACTGCAAGTCATCCGTAATTATTTTGAAGGCCTCACTGATTAACGAATCTCCAGCCAAAAGAGCAACCGCATCACCGTAAACCTTATGATTTGTTAAAAGGCCGCGACGATAGTCATCGTTATCCATGCTTGGTAAATCGTCATGAATTAACGAATAAGTATGAATAAATTCTAAAGCTAAGCACCACGAACTAATTTTTTGAAAATCTTTAGACCACAATGAAAAAACTAAATACGCCAACAATGGACGGAATCTTTTTCCATTTGATTTTAATGAGTACTGAATACTTTCTAAAATAAGTTTGTTCTTTTTTTGCGGCGCTGAAAATTGATCCGCCAAATAAAGATCCAAACTTTTTTCAAAGTTATTTAAAAAATGAGTTCGTTCATTTTTTAATAGCTCGGTCATGATTCGCTTTCGTCAGTATGAAATGGCTCGGTAGTAACTTTACCAGACTCATCCACGCTTATTAATTTTTTAACTTGAGCTTCTGCCTTAGTTAGTTGTGTTTGACAGTCTCTAGATAATTTCACACCCTCTTCAAATAACTTTAAAGAGTCTTCTAGCGTTAAGTCCCCTTTTTCCATTTTTTGCACAATTTCTTCTAATCGAGAAAGTTTTTTTTCAAAATCCATACGATCTCCTTACTTTGTTTTTTTATTTTGAGATATTGTTTTTGTTACGGTCGCTTGCAGAAAACCGTCACTGACTTGAATCTCGATCTGATCAGCAATGGATACATCTTTAATTGATTTTAAAACTTTATGTTTAACTGTTGTGATCGAAAATCCGCGATCAACAACTTTAAGTGGACTAAAAGAATCTAACAAACTCATTAAATTTTTCAAATTGAATTGAGTCTCGGTCAGATTGTTTTTTGTTTGAGATATTAATTTAACTTTATGGTGTTCTACATTGGCTTTTAAATTTTTAATTAAATGCAATGGAGACACCATTTTCTGTTGCAAAAGCATAACATCTTTTCGGTGATGCATGAAATACACTTTTGCTGAAAGCTCTAGCCGATTTAACAAATCATCATTTCTTAAATTATAATCAATTAATTTTCTTTTAGGGTCTACTAGGCGCTTTGCTGCCGTATAAACGGAATGCATTTTTAATTTAAAAATTTTCTCGAATGAATTTTTTAATAAGCGCTCTAACTGATTTACTTTCTGAATAACTTCAACTGAATTTTTCGCCACAAGCTCTGCTGCAGCTGATGGAGTCGGTGCGCGCAAATCTGCAACAAAATCACAAATAGTAAAATCAATTTCATGACCAACGGCAGATATAACTGGAATTGCGCACGTTGAAATTAAACGCGCTAGCTTTTCATCATTAAAACACCACATATCTTCTATTGATCCACCGCCGCGGCCAATAATAATAACATCTGGATTAATCAACTGCGCTTTTGTAAATGCATCCCACAAACTAGGCGCAGCCGCAGCACCTTGTACTACCGCAGGAACAACTGTGATTGAAATGTGCGGCGCACGACGCTTCATAATATTTAAAATATCTTGAATAGCAGCACCAGTTGGAGAAGTAACGACAGCAATTTTTCTTGGAAAAGCGGGTAATGGTTTTTTTCTTTTTAAATCAAATAAGCCCTCTAGCTTCAATTTTTCTTTTAATTGTTCAAATTGTTTTTGCAAAGCTCCTGCGCCAACAGGCTCCATCGTTTCACATATTATTTGATACGTGCCCCTAGGCTCATAAACCGTAATACGTCCACGAATTATAACTTCTAGTCCATCATGAGGCTTAAATTTTAATTTGGAATTAAATCCACGAAACATAATGGCAGATACTTGAGCTTTAGAATCTTTTAATGAAAAATAAAAATGTCCCGATGAGTGTGGTTTAAAGTTAGAGATTTCTGCTTGCACCCAAACGACACCGATATGACCTTCAAGAGTTTGGCGAATAAATACATTCAACTGCTCAACAGATAGAACAGAATTTTCCCGATTATTTATCGGATTTAATGCGGAATTTTCAAGTGGATTTGTAGTTGATGTGTCTTGCGACATGAAAGGACCTTAACAGCCCTAGAAGTTAAGTCAATCAAGAAAACCATAGATTTTGGAGCGACCAAATACCACCTAAATAAAAGGAAATCCAGGCAATTTTTTGATGAGAAATTAGCGTCGCGTACTGAGACGGCATTTCTTTTCGCGCTATGGCAACTAACGCAGGTATTTCAAGAATAAAAATCACCACTAGACCGTAAAAAAATACTAAAAAAGGAAAATAAAAATCTAATTTAGTTAGCATGCCACTTATTCGGAATATTTATTTATTTCTGAAGTCCTGTTTCATGGACTTTTTTGCAGAAATTATGTATTCTTTAAATGGGGGTTCGATAGGCGTAAAACTCATCGAAAATAAACCTTACAAGCATATATTTGGGGACTGTCCCTGACAATGGTGTGCAAGCTTGCCTCGTAGCAAGAAGCCTAAAGTTGTTATCATGGTCACCCACCTTGCAAAAAAGAGGTTTATCTTTCAGAGTGGTCTACGAGCCTTTTTATTTTTTTCTAAACCTGATAATTGTTTAGGTTTTAACTAGACTTTTTCGCTCTTAATTTCTCATTTTGATACTCTAGAACATCCCAAATAATTCCGATAAGTTAGTGTGAATTTATTCATTCATATTACTTTATTATTAGGGTTTATTTTTTTAACTGCCGGCTGCACCGGTATTAAAAATTCACAATATTATGAATATTTATCTACTTCCATTGAAGAACCAGAATGTATTAATAATTATTCCTATGCCACAACCACACAAGTCTCAGGAACTGCTAAGTTTTTTAAACGCGGAGTAAATGTTGTTACACAAAATAATATCTCAACGGGATTGCCAGAACTTAAAAATTTAACTTTAGGCGAACCACTGGCGTCAGGCTTGCCTATCAAGTTCGCAGAAGTTATTGTTCGCAATTCAAAAGATAAAATAGTTCAGTGTGGCATCACGGATGTCAGTGGTTTAATTAAAGCCCTAGATGGCATATCTACTTTAGTCATACCCTCAACACCTGATACCTACAGTGTCCAAGTTCTTTCAAGAACTAATATAACTTTAAGTCATGCTTCCAAACCGGATTTTAATTTACACGTTTCTGTAAAAAAAGATAAATACACAAATAAAATTCATAAAATACAAAGCTCAGTTTTTTCAAATGGTATCGATGGAATCAGTTTTGATTTAATAGCCTATGCACGACAAACAGATTCGATTGAAGTTGAAGGCGGAGCTTTTAATATCTTAAATAGCATTTACACAACTTACGAATATATTGCTGCAAATACTGGAATAGTTGATACAACTTGCTTAAACGCAAGAATAGAAACTTATTGGAAAATTGGATTTAATCCTTATCAATACATTCGTCCTACGGATGACCCTAGCTACCTTCCAAATAATTCATATTATAATGGCGATGGCGATAAAACATTAAATATTTCCGGTGGACGTCTTGGAAATTCTAGCGTTGAAAATACAGATCACTTTGATGATTTTGTTATTATTCATGAGCTTGGTCATTTCATCGAAGATAATTGTGGGAAACTGACAAGTCCCGGTGGCTCTCATGGACTTGTTTCACGAATCGATCCACGGCTAGCTTGGTCCGAAGGTTGGTCAAATTATCTTGCCGGCCATGTAATGTACAATTCAATTACTGAAATTAATCCTGAATTTGCTACCAAAATGACAGCCGCTGGTTTACCTACTACATGGACCTATTTCTCTAGCACAATTGGTTTTTCAGATTCGCAATTAAATATTAGTAATGGCTCTGGTTTTATGTTTGATTTAAAGAAATCAGGAAATAATCCAGACGTTTGGCAGACTGGATCTTACGTTGGCAGCGCATTTGATCGCATCGATGCAGCCCGCTACCCCGGAGAAGGCCATTTTCGCGAAGGTGCAATTTCTCGTGGTTTTTTTAAACTGACAAACGCTTGTGGCACAACGTGCGCAACGGCGCCCATTGCATTTGAAAATATATGGAAATCATTTGATAAAATAACAGGAGCAGGCCAAAGCACTTATCCTTTTAAAAGCTCTCATGATGTTTTAGAAAATGTTAAAATATTAGTTGGTGGTTCTTGGTCTGGTGATGATTTAGCAAAATCGCAGGGCGAAACTTTACACTTGTTTTCAGATAGCGCATTTTCATCATCTGGAAATAATAAGTGGATTCCTTACGGATCATATTTAACAACAGTCACAGCTTCTGCTTGCTCTGTTGGTACAACTTCAATTGAACCACGCTCTGATGACCCCGTATTAGCTGGTACGAATTCAGATCAACGCTATTCTAACCATTATTATACTATCGATCTTAACGCTTTACCAAATGTCACCGAACTTAGCATTACATTTACTTTCGCTGCAGGAACCACAACAGAATTTGATGTTTTATTATTTAATGAAAATTATACTTTTAATATTGATTATTCATGCTCATCTTCAGATTCCAATGGAAATTGTTTGTCTTCATGGCAGCCTAGTCGAACTACCACAAGTGATGTTGTTCGTAGCGATCGTCGCGTAGGAACACTTGTTACAACAAAGCGAATAACCGATCTACAAAGCCTAAGTCACAGCAAACGCTACTTACTAAATATTCGCGCCTACACACCAGCCAAAACAATCAGTAGTGCCACAAGTTATACCTATGTCATTAAAGATCAGTCAGGAAATAATGTATGTCTTTAAATAAAAAAATACTTTTACTATCCTTATTTGCAATTGTTGGTTTGTCATTTTTTTCCTTTTATAAATCACAGCCTAGCCGACCACTTGCACAAGTTCATACTTCTGAATTTAGCGGAGAAGGCCCTGTTGATCGCATAATTAAAATAAAGATTAAAGATGATGATGTTGCAGATAACAATCAGCAAACTGTAAAAATTAAAACGCAAATTTCAATGCCTTTTGATTACAGCGAAAATTTAGAATACCAATGGATTTTAACTGAAAATATTCAGCTAAAAAAGGGCTCACTTTCCGGCGTAGTCAATAATTTAAAGGCTAACGTACCACAGACAGTTGAAATTTCAGTAGCTGGTTTTAGCAAAATTGAAAACAGACAAATTATTTTTAGAATATCTGGAAGTAAAAATGGCCGACGTATTTATGCGGATGGAATCATTGCTTCAAAAAAAGAAAATACTTTCGAAAATATTGTTCAAAAAGTTGAAAAAATTAAGGCAGAGGAAAATTAAATACATGAAAAAATTAATCCTAATGCCTATTTTAATATTAGTTTCAAGTTGCTCTAAACTATCTTCGGGAGCTGGCTCGGCCACATCCTCGCCAACTGTCTCCAGTGAAATTGCAGAGTGCACAACAACTACTGCTTACAGTTCTCCGGTTATTATAAGTGGAACTGCAACTTTTTATAAACGTGGGCTTAATGTTAGCACTAGTGGTGGTGGCACAACTGTAAGTGGTTTAACATTAGGGGCCGCAATTTCAACAGCACTACCAATTAAATTTGCTGAAATTTCCGTACTTAATTCGGCTGGAAGTATTATTCAATGCGGTATCACTGATTCTTCAGGAAATCTAAAAGCTGTTGATGGAACTTCTAATTTGAATATACCTAATACGGCAGGTAATTATACAGTCAATGTTTTGTCACGATCAAATCATACACTTTCTGTACCTAATGGAAAAACGGCTTTTAAATTTTACACATCAGTCAAAGCAGATATTTACTCGAATAGCGTTTATACTCTTGCTAAGACCGTGGCTTCTGCCGGCAGCGGCACTGTCACCGCAAATTTAATTGCCTATGCACGAGAGTCTGAATCAACAGAAGTAAATGGCGGCGCATTTAATATTTATAATGATATTTTAATATCCTATGAATACTTAGCACAAAGTACAGCAATCGCTTCTAATCTAACATGTTTAAATCCAAAGCTAGATGTTTTTTGGAAAGTTGGCTTTAATCCCGCGCAATATGTTTACCCCAATGAAGATCCGTCCTCATTAGGCACATTATCTTTTTATGTCCGTGGCGATAATCAACTTTATATTAATGGCGGACAACTTGGAAATATAACTTCATCAGATACAGATCATTTTGATGATACTGTTATCATTCACGAACTTGGACATCATGTCGAAGACGTCTGTGGAAAAATGGATTCTCCGGGCGGAACACACTATGGACTTTATCGCATTGACCCCCGCTTAGCATGGTCAGAAGGATGGGGAAATTTTTTTGGAGCCCATCAAGTTAGAAATAGTCTTAGCAGTATAAATCCTGATTTAGCTGGCCAATTACCCGCAAGCGGATGGCTTCATTATTTAGATACAAAAGGTTACACAGAAGGTTCTGTTACAACGGGTGGAGAATATATTCGTCTTAATTTTTCTAAGGCTGGTAATAACCCAGAAACTGCGTCAGGCGGAACACGCTATTATGACAAAGTCGATGCTGCAACAAACCCTGGTGAAGGTTTGTTTCGTGAAGTTTCTATTTCACGCAGTTTATTTAAATCTACAAATGTATGCTCCACTTGCACAGGAGTCGATAATTTTTCTTATATCTGGAAAGCCTTTGAAAATAGTGGCGTTGGCATGGGGCAAAGTATTTATCCATTTCGAAGTGCCGCACGTTTTTACAGTCGTTTGAATCAAGCGTTTGCAGGAGCAACTCCTGCAGCAATTGATGCAATTCTTAATTCTGATGAAGCCCAACAACGCGAAACAAATGCGGCCTACACTGTTGGTGGGTATCGAATCGATGTTCCCTATGGAATAAAATTAGTGCCCTCAGGCGTTTCATGTAATTTAAAAATACAGCCACGATCAAACAGTGGACTAGATGCAAATTATTTATCTGATCAACGCTTTTCAAATCATTTTTATACTATTGATTTAGCTAGCCTACCGGGTGTTACAGAAATTTGGCTTACGTCGGCCTATGTTGCCGGAACTACTGGAATTGATGTTGATCCCATTTTATATAAAGAAGGTTATACTTACGATCAAGACTGCGCTGTTTTTTCAGGTGCAGGAATTTGTACTTCACCACAAAAATCTATTTCCGCTGATATGCTTCGCTATGACAGAAGTGCCGGAAATGGAACTAAAAAAATATTAACTTTAACTGCCCTAAGCGCAGCAAATAGTTATTTACTAAACGTTCGCGCTTATATCGCTGGCACGACTTCAATATCAACAGCAACAGAATATACATACACATTAAAAGATCAAACAGGAGGATACTTATGTCCCGCAGCATCTTATTAAAATCAATTCTTACAATTTCTATTGGTGCTTTTTGCGGTTACAATACTGTTCAGTATTTTAAAACTAAAAATTCATCGCATCGTTATTTAGCATCCATTACGATGTCAAAAATTGCTTCTGATCAATATTCTAAAACACTAATCGATGTTCGAATTAAAAATATTGATATCGCGCAACTTGAAAATGATGTTTCCACAGTGAAAGTAAGTCTTGAAGCCTTTAAGCCGCTTCCTGCAGGATTAAATTATTCTTGGATTTTACCAAAAAATATTCAAATTGTAGATGGACTTGCAAATGGCATCCTGACAGAATTTTCTGCGAATCAAATCCAAGAATTAACATTAAAAATCAAGGGTTACAGCAAAGCTAAAAAAAGTTATCTTAGCTTTTCCGTAAGTGGCGAAATTGAAAACTCGGCTTTTAAGCGCGAAGTTTTATTATCCTCGCGCCCAGAAGATTCTTTTGAATACGTGGTTCAAGACTACGAACGTAATAAATCCAACGAATTAAAAGCGAACAGCAAACTAGGAAAAAATGAATATAAAAGTCCAATCGACATTAAAAAAGTTGTTCATTAAATTTAAAGCGGAATAACTTCAATAGCGGGATTAAATTCATCTTTAAGAATCCCTTCGATAGCCATCAAGGTGCCCGTTGTTGAACTTGGGCATGTACCACAAGCGCCTTGATAGGATACATAAACCTTCATTTCTTCCAATTTAATAACTTCAATATCACCACCATCACCTTGAAGCCCTGGGCGGATAGTGCGATCCAATATTTCTTCAATTTTCTGAAGATCTTCAGATAAATTCATACGCGCCATTTTTTTCTCGTCTAAAATGGTCTGATTTGGATTATGCATTGGTAATCGTGTTTGAATGACAGAGCAAACTTCTTGCTGTAAAACATCACTGTCGGAATCAAACTGATGCGTTACTGTAATTACATTTTGAAAAAAATGAACCTGTCGAACGCCATCAATTTGAAACAATGATCTGGATAAAATATTATGTTCTGCCTCTTGTATTGAAGAGTATGTTGCTTTTCCATCATTTAAAACTGGGCGATCTAAAATAAATTTCCATGCATTTGGATTTGGCGTAGCTTGCACGCGAATTAAAATTTCATTGGAATTCATAACAACATCCTTCTTGCTTTTTTTATTGCTTCAACGGTTTTTAATATATCCGTTTCATTATTGTAAATTGAAATAGAAACACGAACTGTCCCCGTAAGCCCAAATTTTTTAAGCAACGGCTGGGTACAATGATGACCTACGCGAACAGCAATGCCTTGCTGATCTAAAATTTGGCCAATATCCGAATGATGTACGCCTAGCATGGTAAAACTAACTATTGCTGCCTTGCTTTTCGAAGTACCAAATAATTTTAAACCAGGAATTTGGACTAATTCAGAATTTAACATCGTCATTAGTTTTTGCTCGTGCAAAAACACATCGTTTATACTTAATGATTTAAAATAATCTATGCCGGCACCTGTGCCAACCGCTCCGGCGACATGAGGCGTTCCTGCTTCAAATTTAAAAGGTAGATCATTGTAGGATGTCTTATCAAAATCGACAGTTGAAATCATACTGCCACCCGTTTGATACGGCGGCATTTTGAATAGCAATTCTTTCTTTCCAAACAAGACACCAAAACCAAATGGGCCAAACAGTTTGTGCGCCGAAAAAACCAAAAAATCGACATCCAACTTTTGAACATCGATATTTTTTTGTGAAATTAACTGCGCGGCATCTAAGACAGTGATAGCACCAACAGATTTTGCTTTGGCTAAAATACTTTCTATATCTGTGAATGTTCCCAAAATATTTGAGCACCCAGAAAAACTAACAATTTTTGTTTTATTAGTAATTATCTGCTTAATTGATTCAGCATCTAAGTCGCCCATGTCATTTACAGAAATATATTTTAATACGCATTTTTTCTTCTGTGCAAGAACCTGCCAAGGAATAATATTAGCGTGGTGCTCTAGTTCCGTTAAAACGATTTCATCACCTTCAGTTAAAAATGTTTCCCCGTAACTAGAAGCAATTAAATTGATACCTTCGGTGGTACCCTTGGTAAAAATGATTTCTTCCATAGAACTTGCATTGATAAACTGACGAATTGTATCACGCGCATTTTCAAACTCTGTCGTCGCTTTATCACTTAAATAGTGAGCTCCACGATGAACATTCGCTGTTTCAAATTTATAAAAATTCGCTATTCGATCGATAACGACATTAGGTTTTAAGGTTGTCGCTGCACTATCTAAATAAACCAACTCTTGTCCATTTACCTTTTGCGATAACGCTGGAAAATGACTTCGTACTTCAGAACCATCTGCTAGTGATTTATTAAACATGACTAATCATCCGATCTAATTTTTGATGAATGATTTTTAAAAGCCATTCTTGAATAGCTTTGTTTTCAAACTT
Source organism: Pseudobdellovibrio sp. (assembly GCA_049301055.1). Taxonomy (GTDB): domain Bacteria; phylum Bdellovibrionota; class Bdellovibrionia; order Bdellovibrionales; family Bdellovibrionaceae; genus Pseudobdellovibrio. The sequence goes on from JBAQKN010000046.1 coordinate 36,457, forward strand.
ATAAATTAACTCTTGGGCATAACCAAAAGACAGTATTTTAACTGCTTCAAATTGGTTAATCCCTCGGCTTAAAAAGTAAAAAATTTCTTCCTTATCCAACTGACCAACTGTAGATCCATGTCCCGCCTTTACATCGTCTGCATAAATTTCCAACTGTGGGATTGAATCTGCCTGTGCTTCGCGAGTTAATAATAAATTGTTATTTAACTGCTCTGAATTTGCTTTCTGTGCATCTTGCTCTATACGCACACGACCGCGAAAAACGCTATGAGATGCGTCCGACAATATCGATTTATACAGTTGTTTTGAATTATTCCCACCAACACTATGTTGAATAAATGTGTAATGATCTGAATGCTGATTTGTATTTAAAGCAGTTAAACCAAAAACACCGGCATCTGCATTTTGACCTACAAATTCAAGGTGCATGTAATGACGCGAAAGCAGTCCACCTAGGCTCATGGTAAATGCAGTTAAAAATGAATTTGATAATAATTTAATTTCTGTTTGAGCAAAATGATACGATAAGCTGTTTTCATTTTGAATTTGTATTAATTTTACATTTGAATTTTCTTGAATATTTAAGTTCAAGTTTAAATCAAAACCATTTTGAGTTGTTTCATCCAAATTAATAGATTGAGTCAAAATACTTAATTCAGATTTTTTCCCGACTTGAATATCTACTTTCTGGCTTAAAAAATAGGGAACTTTTTCAGAAGAAACAAAAAGTAAATGCAATGGTTTTTCAAAAACTCTACCTTCTTGAATAGTCACAGTGATTTTATTTTTTAAGCAGACATTCGCAAATTTTAATACGTTTTTTTCAACATGCTTTTCAGAAACAACAAGATCCGTATCTAAAATATTATTTATTTCAACATCAGCTCCCAAATTATCGGACAGGGTTTGGTTTAAATCACCATTTACAAAAACAATATTATAAAAATCAGATGGCAAATGTTTTGACAATTGCAAAAGCTGATCGTGGGATAGGTGCGTCTGCATATCTGATTTAAAGTTCCAAGAAACTTTTTTAAAATCAGTTAGCGATGTGTACTTCCATGCCTCTTCGCTTCGAGTTGGCATTGATTTTTTTAAATTTTCTAAACCATTTGAACCTAAATTCATAAACATCCTTTACTGAGCCCAGTTAAATAACTACATTAACCAGTCGTAACCTTTTTCTTCTAACTCAAGAGCTAAACTGGCGTCGCCTGTTTGAATAATTTTTCCACCAGCCAAGACATGCACAAAGTCAGGTTTGATATAATTTAACAATCGCTGATAATGAGTTACTAAAATAATTGCATTTTGTTTTGATCGTAACTTGTTAACACCCTCTGCAACTATTTTTAAGGCGTCTATATCAAGCCCTGAATCCGTCTCATCCAATAATGCAAGTCGTGGCGACAACACTGCCATTTGCAGTATTTCATTTCGTTTTTTTTCGCCACCAGAAAATCCTACGTTTACACCACGATCTAAATACTCTTGTCGCATTTCAACTAATTTCATTTTCTGGTAAAGAAATTCGCGAAAATCACCTTCACTCATTGGCTCTGAACCTTGATGTTGCAAAATGGCATTAAACGAAGTGTGCAAAAAATTAAAATTAGTTACACCCGGAATTTCAATTGGATATTGAAATGCTAAAAAAATTCCTTCTTTAGCACGCACATCAGGCGAAAGTTCTAACAAGTTTTGCATTTGAAAATTAACTTCATACTTAATTTCACCCGAAGTTACTTCATAGGAAGGGTGTCCTGCTAAAATTTTTGAAAGCGTACTTTTTCCTGAACCGTTTGGACCCATAATAGCATGAACTTCGCCTGCATTTACCTTTAGCGATAAGCCTTTAAGTATTTCTTTATCATTTATTTTTGCATGTAAGTTATTAATTTGTAGCATACTTTTTCCTTTAAATTTTATTATCCAACAGAATTTTCTAATTTCATTTCGATTAATTTAACAGCCTCAACAGAAAATTCTAGTGGAAGCTGTTTAAACACATCTTTACAAAAACCATTAACTAGCATTGAAATTGCTTTTTCAGAATTTAAACCACGCGATTGCAAGTAAAATATTTGATCTTCAGAAAGCCTAGATGTTGTCGCTTCATGCTCTAACGTTGCTGATTTATTCTTAACCTCAATATATGGAAATGTATGTGCACTGCTTTTATCTCCAACCAACATGGAATCACACTGAGAATAGTTTCGCGCGTTTTCAGCTGAAGCCATTATTTTAACCTGTCCACGGTAAGCATTCGATGAATGCCCCGTTGAAATGCCTTTTGAAATAATAGTACTTTTTGTATTCTTACCAATATGAATCATTTTTGTTCCGGTATCCGCTTGCATAAAATCATGCGTCAAGGCGACTGAATAGAACGCACCTTCTGAATTATCTCCATGCAAAATAACAGACGGATATTTCCAAGTAATTGCAGATCCTGATTCAACCTGAGTCCATGAAATTTTAGAATTTATGCCCTTGCATATGCCACGCTTCGTAACAAAATTATAAATTCCCCCGTTACCGTTTTTGTCTCCGGCATACCAATTCTGAACCGTCGAATATTTTATTTCTGCATTGTCCATTGCAATTAACTCAACAACTGCCGCATGAAGTTGATTTTCATCACGCTGTGGAGCCGTACAACCCTCAAGATAATTTACGTAACTGTTTTCTTCTGCAATAATTAATGTTCGCTCAAACTGGCCGGTCTCTTTCGCATTAATACGAAAGTACGTTGATAAATCCATTGGGCATCGAACACCTGCCGGAATATATACAAACGATCCGTCCGAAAAAACAGCAGCATTCAATGCCGAATAGTAATTATCTGTAATTGGTATAACTGTACCTAAATATTTTTTCACGATTTCTGGATACTTTTGCATCGCTTCGGAAATAGAACAAAAAATGACACCCACTTTGTCCAATTCCGCATGATGAGACGTCGCAATACTGACAGAGTCAAAAACAACGTCAATGGCTACTCCTGAGATTCTTTTTTGTTCTTGAAGTGGTATCCCTAATCTTTCAAATGTTTTAATTAACTCAGGATCTATTTCATCCATCGAAGTTGGCTTATCTTTTTTTGCTTTTGGAGCCGAATAATATGTTAAATCTTGAAAATCAATTTTTGGATAATGAACATTGGCCCACGTAGGTTCAGTTAATGTCGTCCAATGTTTGTAAGCTTTTAATCGATACTGTAACATCCAATCGGGTTCATTTTTCTTTGCCGATATTTTACGAATAATATCTTCATTTAAACCCTTACCAACTGTTTCTGATTCAATATCTGTAGTAAATCCATATTTGTATTCGTAATTCTCAGACATGAAGAACCTCGCTCAATGACACGGATTTATAAAAGTCTTGAACTTTTCTATTTAGATTCGATATTGGGCTTGTGATATTACAAGTTCTTGAAAGTTCACAGGGCTCTTCATTACCCAAACATTTTGTTAATGCAACATGACCTTCAAGCATTTCAGATAAGTTATGTACTGAAATTTCACTTAATGGGCGAGCCAGCAAATAACCACCGCTTGCGCCATATTCAACTTTTAACAATCCGCGCGACGCTAATGCCTGCAGAACTTTTGCTGTTACTTCAAATGGAATATGCATTTGGTCAGAAATTTCTTTAGCCGAGGCAAGCTCAGCTTGAACTTTCAGACTAATATGCTTCAAGGCCATAAGGGCGTATTCCATTTTTTTATTCATTTTGATCATAGTTATCTCAACAATTACAGTTAGTTATAACTTGTATGGAAAATATCAAGTTATATACGTTATTTTTATTCGTATTAGGACTGAAAATTATCTGAAAGCTACTTGAAAAGCAAATGAAAATAAAAAAGGTACCTGGTACCTTTTTTATTTGTTTATGATTATCCCGAATGGTTTCAGGGATTTAGCCTCTTTCATGTCTTTTTCGTTGATGGGACCGATTAGAATTCGTTTGTGGCGACGGTTCATTTCTTGGATTAGCTCATCGTCATAGAACTTTTGATTTCTGATCATTAATGGAAAAATAATAACATCCGCACGCAAATTTACCGCCTCGATCAAACCCATCGATTTCATTGCCACAAGTTTTAAAATTTCAGGCTGGGTCGAGCCAAATAAAAATCGCGGAGCAATATCTTTTAAGGACCTTCCCATAGCTTCATAGGGACTAGTTACAACGAAGTTATCACCTTTTTCTAAACCCGCTTTTTTAATTTCTTCATAGAAAATAATATGTCCGGCTTGTGCATTTTCTACTAAATTAAAAATAATTTTTTTGTTCGCCAACTTTTCTTTTAAATCAGAAATCAAAATAACATCATTTTTAATTTCATCATATTTTGCATACCGAACTGGCTTTTCTTTTGATGACCATTCTTTTTTTTTCAGCACCAAACGACCATCTTCTGTTGAAGATACATCTAGATACAAATTTGACTCTGTCATTAGCGCATTTTCAATATTAAGCACCGATGGCTTAATAAAAATAACTGGTTGATCTAACATGACTGATGTCGAGTAAAAAGGATGTTGATAATCCACATAGGAGTGCCCACGTCCCCAGAATTTAATTGTCCAAAAAATAATAAAGCTTATTAACAAACTACCAATAGTGATTAAAATAATTCTCATGAAGCCTCGTGCAACTTATCATTTGCTGAATAAGTTACACTTACTTGGTCTTTGATCAATTTGCAAAGATTAGATTCCGGTATTTTGCGAGTTTAATTCTAACAAAAAATAGCTACAATCCGCCGCAGTCATCACCCAAGTAACGCTTAGAGTATTCGCTAGCCTGAGCCATATCTGAAATATAAGTAGCTCCATGAATTACAGCATATTCTGCGAAAGACAAATTTCTAATTTTTTTTGCAGATTTTAGGATTTCTTTTTTTTCAGGACTTTTTCTTAAAATTGTTTTTACGTTGGATAAGTTTCGATCTAACTCAAAATCTTCTGCCACCAAAGCATGATTCACGTTTTTTCTAGATTGAATATACCCTTCGATTAAATTTCTGGTGCCAGTAACGCCGCGATTATAGGCCAAATAAATTAAATGCCTTTTTATTTTTGTAGTAATAATCAGCCTTAAATCGGGAATATTTTCTATAACTTCTTCTAAAGAAATTCGATCAAGCATAGTATGTAAATAATTAAACACCATTGCGCGGTATGGATTTTCTGGCAATGAAATCATTGAACATCTGTTTTTTACCGCAAAAGCACTGATATCAAAACTTCCAACAATACTAGAAACACGCTGACAAGATGATCTTGAACTTTCTAGCAATAATCTTTGAGTTCGACTAACTAAATTATTTGCAGTAACTCTTTTTATTCCACTTTTAGTAAACTGCGCCATTCCAGAATCAAATCCAGTTTTATTTATAGCGTTAACATGAAATCCACTTTCAATCATTATTTGTAGGAAGAATTCTTTCGGATCTAAATTAAAACAATCCATTACATCGTGGTAGGCATTATAAGTAAGTGTCGTATAATTCTCAGTCATGCAGGGTTTCATCGCCGATGTTGTTGGCCGCGCATTAGAATCTAAGCACGAGGCAAAATTCCCAGCAAAATTTCTTTGTGCTATCTGAATACAACTCATTGGAATTTTCTGTACCCATTCAGCCTCATGAGATCTATAATATTCTTCAGGCATCGTTTTGATTTGATCTTCCAGATAGAGACGACTATTTACTGTGCATTGTTCGAACCGCAAATGAAATGCTTCCTGAGTTGCAGCAGGCTCTCTGGGAGATTCCTTAGGAGTTTCTTTTACTTCCACGTAACTACATTGGATCGAAAAAAATAAGACAAATGACAGTATGGCGTAAATGGATTTCATCTTGCCGCACGTGCTGTTTCGATTTACGCTTTTATCTATGCAAAACAAAAATAATATCCTTTTAAAAATCAATTTATCCGCGCTTTTACTTTTAACAATTAGTGTACCACAACTTTGCCTTGCAGCCCCACTCTCGACCTCGGCCAACGTCCCGGTCCAAACAGGCGCAATTGAATCTTTATTGCAGGCAAGTTTTGTAGTTCAAATTGTTTTACTAATCTTAATGAGCTTATCTGTTCTTTGCTGGGCTATAGGCTGGGGTAAATTCAAACAATTTAAATCTTTAAAAGTTGCAAATGAATCTTTTGATCAACTTTTTTGGAAAATGACATCACTAGATGATATGTTTGAAAAAGTTAATACTCATAATCAAAGTTCTCATGCGCGCGTATTTAAAGCGGCATATGTCGAAATGAAAAAAATTGCAGAATCTCCGCTGCTTCGTAAAAACAGTTCAGCCGAAACTGAAAATCCGCAATTATCTGGTATAGATAATCTTGAACGTGTTATGCGTAAAACAATTGAAAATGAAATGGCAGATATGGAATCACGCCTAACAGTGCTGGCTTCCACAGGATCAACTGGCCCATTCATCGGATTATTCGGAACTGTCTGGGGAATTATGGGTTCATTTCATAAAATTGGCCAAACAGGTTCTGCAAGCCTTGCCGTTGTTGCTCCTGGGATTTCCGAAGCACTTATTGCAACTGCTATTGGCTTGTTTGCAGCTATACCAGCCGTTATTATTTACAATCAATGTATAGCCGTTATACGCAAAGAAGAAATAGATCTAAATAATTTTACAGCCGATTTTCTAAATGTTGTAAAACGTAACTTTTTTAAAGGTTAATATAATGGGAATGAACTCTTCGTCTTCCGGAAATAAGTCTAGAATGGTCATGAGCGAAATCAACGTGACACCCTTCATCGATGTGATGCTTGTGTTGTTAGTTATTTTTATGGTCACAGCCCCAATGATGCAGCAAGGTCTTGAAGTTAATTTACCGAAAACAGCTGCTTCGGGTATTGATTTAAAAGAAGATCCCTTCATTTTAGTAATCGATGCCAACGGACAAATGAAAATTAGCGACATACCCATTGCGATGAATCAAATGAAAGAAAAATTAAAAGCTATATTTGAAGTTAAAAAAAATAAGCAAATTTATATTCAAGCAGATAGGAAAGTAGATTATGGCCTTGTTGCTGAAGCCATGGCTGAAGCTCGTGCTGCTGGAATATTTAATATTAATTTAATTACGCTACCTAAGGATTAATATTTGGCTGCAGAAAAGTTAGAACTTCAAAATTACAATGACTTGGCAAAAAACAAAAAATTCAATCAAGGAATTCTTGTTTCTATTGTGGCTCATGTTATTTTAGTCTCTTCTTTTTTAATTAAGACGACTTTTTTTGAATCACCGCCAATCGATTTATCTCAAGCTATTCGCGTTGATATGGTGGGCCTTCCAGATAAAGCAAAACCCAATCAACTTCCCGCTAAAATTGAAAATATTTTAAAAGAAAAAGAACCTGCAAAAGAAGAGCCCAAACCTGAAGAGGCAAAAGAAAAGCCTGTCGAACCCGCAAAAAAAGAAAAAGTTGTTTTACCAAAAAAAGAAATTAAACAAGACACAGAAACGATAAATTTAAAAAAAGTTAAAGCAACTCAAAAATCTGCTGTAGAAAAACTAAAAGCTCAATCAGCAATAGAAAAAATAAAACAAGAAATGCTTAATGACTCTGAAAAAAAACCCGCTGTCTCGGCCCCCATCAAAGGGCGAATCATTTCAGCAGGCTCTTCACTTACCGGGCTAGAT
>JBAQKN010000047.1:0-54601 GCA_049301055.1 Pseudobdellovibrio sp.
AAACTTGACAGTAAGGATTTAAATCACTAAAACTTTTTCTATATCCGAAGTGGCTCCCAAACGTGAAACTGGGTGGCTCCGATCAGTGAAATTCTCCACGTACTTTATCGTCTGCTTAAACAAATTAAAATCATCAACCGAGACGTCGCAGCAAATTGATGCATTCAATTTGATTCAATTAAATCGCTCTAAGTTAAAACTATCATCTCATTCTGAGACAACGGACAAGAATTGATATTCAAACTCTTGCCGGATAAAACGCGGATGATTTTTTGCAATATTAACTTTGAGTTCAACTTTTTAAACTTAAAACCAATAGGAGATTTTATATGAAAACATTACTTACATTTTTGGTCGCTATGTCTACTTGCTTAACAGTAATGGCAAATCCGCGCACTGAACAAGAAATTAGTGAAAAGCTTTTAGCTAATGCTAAGAACATGGGTGTGGTGACTGCGGGCCATCAAGAAATGTATGGGAAAGCAGATCGACATGTTAATTTAATACTTTCTGAAGCAGATGGAGTTCGAGTTGTATGCTCACCTGTACAAGCTAGCGTTGAATCGTGCATTCTAATTGGTAATTTGAAAATTAGTGTTCCCGATGGCGGTCCTCAAAAAACAATAACAAAAATTCTTATCTTTAAACTTGTAGATGGCGTTGCAACTGGTGACGTAACTGTTGCGCAGTAAATTAATTCCGTTGCTTCTATAGATCAGAATTAAAAACGATTTTGCTAAATTTAGCAAAATCGTTTTTTTATTGTGTTTACATTGCGCATAAACATTTCTAGAAATTCGAAAACTCCACTTAGAATTTGCTAGATACTTCCTCGGACAAAATTTAATTTAAAGCTTTCTTAAAACGGGGGATCATCCTGAAGTCACAATCTTCATTACCAAAAACCCAATCCTATGCGACGCCTAATATTCGATTAGAGCCCAACCTTTTGCGCGAAACTACGGCCACAGTCAGCAAGGCTGTACCTTTTAGTATTTCTTAACAGGGTTAAGTATATACGCCGTCAGATCAAATCTATTGAAGCTTCAAAAGGTACTTGAGTGTCAGACCGATCGGGACCACAGATTCATTCCATTCTGGACAGCGTTTCAAAATGAATGGTATCTATCGCGGAATGATTCATATGTGCTTAAAGCATCTTTTAGTTATGGGCTACCTCTTATCATTAGGCCTATTTTGTAGTTCATGCACCAAGAATAAGTTGGCTGAAAATATCACAAAAACAAATTCAGTATGTGAAACGGTCAAAACATCCGTTGAGTGGAAGTATTGTTTTTCTCCGGGATCAGTGCCAAAGGCTGGCAAATTGATTTACTATTTTCACGGCGGTGATGGCAGTGAAACTGATTGGGTTGATCCAAATAATTATAGCGAAGGACTTCGTCAAAGTTGGAAAAAAACAAAACCCGAGATTCCTAGCGTGGTTTCGATTTCGTTTGGAAAAATGTGGCTACTTGCAGATCGCTCTTCAGCTACGAAAAGTGGACTTTACGACGTCGTTAAGAATGAGATTATCCCATTTGTAGAAAAGAATATTCTAAAGTTTCCAGTTCAAGAACGTATCCTATTGGGCGAGTCCATGGGCGGATTCAATGCAGGTACCTTCGCTTTACGGAACTTGGATCTATTTTCGAAACTGGCGCTCATTTGCCCTAGTCTTGGATCAAATAATAAAGATTTGTCTCATGATGTCGATGGGTACATCAAAGAAACTGGCGCAGATCCCAAGTACGCAAAAAATCTTATCAAAATAAGAGACGAGTATTTTCCATCATGGGAATCGGCTTATGCTCAATCACCTTTGACTCTCATCAAAAATATTCCTTCAAAAAAAAGCTATCCAAAGATATTTATTTCCTGTGGTGATCAAGACCAATATGGTTTCTTCAAAAGTTCTGCCGATTTCGTAAAGCTGGCGACAGAAAAAGGCTTTAATACAATCTGGAAACCAGTATCCGGTGGAAAGCATTGCTCACTCGACGTAGAAGCATTATCGACTTTCTTGATTCAATAACACTTCTTAAAATTCACCAGACCAATCAACAAGGTTCAGCCTAAAAAACTGAGCCTTTATTTTTTGTGATAATTCGAAGTCAACATGCGCGTATATTTCGAATAAGACATAATTCTTTTTTGCGATTTTTCAGCAGCCTTTCCCATCATAACTAAAGTACAGAATTTAAGTTGGCCAATCAGCGCCAACGCAAATCCAAAGCGAACCACGAACGAAACAAATTTTATAGCACCCACGATAGGCCTCCTAATCCAATAAAGTCGGTTTAAACCGCTTGACCGCATCTGAAACCGTAGCCCGCCGAATTTTGCACCGACGAGCGATCTCAGTTTGCGTTAAACCCTGATCCCAATAAAGTTTTGCCAGCTTATTTGGGTCTACAGTTTGCTTTTTCCACAGAACCAAGTATTCTCGTTTTACGGTTAACTCGGCTTGTTCGACTAACTTAGACTGGCCCCTACCATTTTTTCTAAATGGTAGATTCTCCTCTTAAAATCAAAAATTATGGTTCTACGGTTCTACTCACTCGATGGTGGAAGTGTATCCAAAATCCAAGACATTCTAGATATTTAGCATCCGAAGTTTGAAGTACTCATCTTTAGCCCAAGTTTGCGGATATTTTGCAAAGGATGCATTGGTAAATGCTAATAAGAAAAGGACTATCCAATGTATCATAGAAGAATTCTAGTTAAGCCGGGATAGATTGATCAAGAAAGAAATAGTTTTGACGTTATTCTAATTACCTATTCAGAGTCTTTTGATCTGCTAACAAAAAGGGATCGCGTTGGGCGCGCAGCCAAAGTTTTATAACGATTACTATTCTTGATACCAAGTTCATTCTGTTTTGATATTTGTTAGCATTCTATTTCTTACTTAGGAAGGCCTCTTGAAATTACTAATTTTCATTGCCGCAATTTCTTTTGCGATAAGCGCTTTTGCCATTAACACTTCGATTAATAAACCTTTTCGCTTATTTGACTGTAAAGTTTCGCCTTATTACAGCCAGCGATAAATGACCTTGTTAAGAACAAAGAAAAGATAATCAAAGATTGTATGAAAGACGATGATCAATGGCAAAAAACTTGTTACGCTACCACGCCTTGCAGGCAATGAATCTAAAGTTAGCAGTCACACACTATCGAAACGTATATGGGGAAAAATCGCATCTTTCTAGCAAAAGCTCTCGTAAAGAAATGGATCGAAAAAGATCCTAGCTTAAAGTCAGATTTGAAAACTTACCTGTCCACGATGTCGCCTAGATCCGGTATTGTTTTATTATTTATCATATACGTATTAGGTTATGCTAAGCTGATAATTAATAGCAATTAAGAAAAACTTTTTACCAGGGAATGTTCTATGGAATCATTACTTATATTTAAAGCACTTGCAGATGATTCAAGAATAAAAATTTTAACCGCTTTATCATCACAATCTTGTTCACCATTAACTTTATCAGAGCAGCTTAAAATGATTCCAACAACGGTCTCATTTCATATTGGAAAACTTTTAGAGGCCGGACTTATTCAAGCTTCTAAAGAAAAAAGTGGTACTTATTTATCCAACTTAGAAACATTAAATTTATCACTATTTCAAATCCTAAATTTAAACACTATTCCAGAAAAAATAATTTCAGATAACTCGGAAATTGATTATAGAAAACAAGTAATTAAAAACTTTTTTAAAGACGGCTTACTGCTAAGTCTTCCTGATCAAAAAAGAAAGCGAAATCTAGTGTTGCAGATAATTTCGCAACGACTAACCCCAGAGCGAATGCACACCGAACAAGAGTTTAATGATTTTTTAAAAAAAATATTTGCTGCTTATGAACCTATAAAAAACGAACTGCTTGAACTACGCTTAGTTAAAATTACCAACGGCCTTTATCATCGCGCATAATAGATTTAAAATAAGTATGAAACGCCTAAGGCAATACACTGACTAATTTGTGTTTTTGTTGTAAAATCAGATTCACTAGGCACGGGTGATGATTCTTTAATATTTACCGAAACGGCGTTTGGTACTTGGTGAATGTGAACTTGATACATCAATCCAACGCCAATGTTATCTTTAAAATAAACCTTATGTTCAATTCCTATCGATGAGTAAAATAAACTTTTACTGCCATACTTATTAACACCAAGGTCGTACTCTAGATTAACCATAAATGGCAGCACCTTGTCTTTGCTCATACTAATTTTGCCGTACATAATTCGATTTAACATACTAAGTGCTATAATAGACTTTGGAGCAGGAGCACGTTCAAACTTAAGCTGTGCAGCTTGGTCAAACTGCTTTCCATAGTCATTTGTGCCCGCAGAATATTGATAATATTTAAATCCATAACCAATGTCATTGTTCGCATGATAATATGCTTGAAATCCGAATAATGAAGTGTTGAAAAACAATTCATCGATAGCCCACAAATAATCCACACCAACTTCAAAGCGGCTTTTATGGTTCAACAAACGTTTTCGAACAGCATCATTACTGTCCAACTTTGGCATCACTGACTCTGTAGGAAGTACGTCCTCATTAAAAGTAATTTCTTCAGCCTGAACAAATGAGCAACCTGTAAGAATCACTACCACTAATAGATTAGCGATTTTTAAATTCATTTTTACTCTTTTCCATATTTGAATTAAAATTGTCGCGCAATCTAATTAATTTTTTCATAGATGCGCTTTTTTTAGTGTTCATCAACATGACGTCTGTGTTTTCATTATTTCCATGAACTAATTCATCCGAAAAATTTAGTTGGATTTTTTTATTTTTATCTGGATAGGCTAAATCTGGTTTTGCTATTGGCACATCAGGTGGTGGATCTTCCTGAGCATGAACTCCGCAACTAAATACAATTAAGGCAACCGCTAAGTATTTTTTATTCACAACGATTTACTCCAATATATTGATAATTGCCGATTTCATCACGCCAAAATTCGCCCTGGAAGGGATAATATTGATATCCATTTTGAATATAAAAATCTCGTTTATCATTTTTATTTACTTGATCAGCTAAGTCCAAACTGGATACGGAATTAGCCTTCTTTTTTGCATCTTCTTTCTTCAGGTTTAGCATTTCATAGTTGATAAACTCATACTGCGACGCAAACTCAGAAAGCTCTTCTTCTGTTTGATGCAATTGAAATTTTATCAATTGACCGATTTCATTGGAAACGCTTTTCACGCGACCATCAATTACTTTTTGGCCAAACTTCAGAAACCCTACTGTATCTTTTGCCAAGAACATTGCATTTAAAGTTTTTCTTTCTAACTTAAGTTTATTTAAATATGAAATTTTTCCTTTTACATCGGGCTCTTCCAATATGGAACGTACTAAGAAAAATGGTAATCGCCCTTTAAAATTTGGTAAATTTCCATTCTTTATTTTTTTTAATTGATTTAATGTTTGCTCAACTTCAACAAAATGCTCTACCGCTGAATAGTTTGATGCATTCCAAATATTAATTACATTCAAGGTTGATAAGTAATTTTTCTTGAACAACTGAATTGATTTTTCAAGATCTTCGGTCTGACAGACAAATAATAAAATCAAACTTCTTAAAAGCAATGACTCTGGATTGTAAAAATTTTCATAGTATGGAGTGTTTAAACTTTGCACAACACTTAGCGCACTTCTAAATTGTGCGACACGAAACAATGACCAGGTTAACTCTGCTTGAGCCTGTCTATATAAATCATTATCTTTTGGAATTTCACGATACAGCGCTATTGCTTCAATATATTTTTTTGCCGCATAATTTGTTCTAGCTAGCGCCATCACAGCTTCAGCTTTTTTTCTAAGTGTTGTTGGCTTATCAACATACTTTTTATACAATTTTTCATAGTAAACAATGGCATTTTCAGGCTTATTTTTTTTTACATTTATTAATCCTGCTAAATAAAGCGTTTCTTCATTGTCTGGATTAATCGCTAATGATTTTTCTAAGATTGCTGAAGCTTCATCCAGCTTACCTTCTTCAAGAAACATATCTGCGAATCTATTATAAAATAATTCTTTTCCAATTTCTGTTAGATCTTCAACATGCGTCTTTTTAAGACTGTAATAAAGGAGTGATTTATCATCTAACGCATCGGAGGCTTTAACAATTTGTTCGAATGCTTTTTTTGAAACGATAAGATTATCACTTTGCGATGCTGCAACTAATGGGAAAAGTGCCACCTGATATAACTTTAATTTATTTAATGTTAATCCTAAGTAATATTTGGCTGGAATTTTTAATTTATCTGCATTATTTGACCCATAACTTGCCTTGTAAAATAATAGCGCTGCCTGCTTATAATTTTTTACCTTATAAGCTTTTAAACCCTCATCAACCAAAGAGGCCGAAAATCCAAACTGACCCATCGCAAGCAATAATATAATTAATGTTAAGTGTTTCATCGGTAAATTGGCTCCGGAAAAAAGATACTATAAGATACCGTTAAAAATAATGAATTCGATGCCTGAGTAGATCCTAATATATTCGTTGTGCTATAAAATGCCCACGTTAAATCTGTTCGTAAAGCGGTTGATCTTGTAAGTGAAAATATTTCGCCAAGCCCGAATTGAAATGCAGTTGATTCTTCGTTCTTTTGATTTACTACTTTTCCAACTCCAACAGATTGATATATTTCAAATGGAATTATCTTTGAATTAAATACCGATGTTTTACCGTAGATTGAACTGTAGTATAAGTTCGCACCATAATATCCCTTTAAAGATACTAAACTTTGAACCGAAGTTGCCTGTTTAGCTTCTAAATCATTCACTTCACTACGTGCGCTTGATGTAATATAGTAGTCGAAAACCTCGACGCCCCAAGTTTCACTTAAGTGATAACCTAACTTTAAATTTAATCCAAAACTTCTATAGTAAACATCTGTTGGTAAAACCATTCCACCAAGCGAAATTTGGAATCGTTCTGATTTAGGCATATAATTTTTTTGAATAACCGCAAAATCTGCATAAGATGCTTCAGTTTGAACACCCACATAATCAGCTTTTTGCGGTGTTTTTAAAGTCGACTTTTTAATTGGTTTGTATTTGAAATCGTATTTAATGTCTCTTTCTAGAAGACCTTCAACAATATTAATATCTTTGTCTTCAGCAGAAGTAGAATCTTGCTGAGCAAATGCATTTAAAGCAAAACAACAAATTATAATTGAACTGATTTTATATTTCATAACTTTGTCTTAAGTATCTATTCTAGAAACTTTTTTTGACAATATTATAACAATAAAACCAGTTCCTTTATGGACTTAAGTCCCACATGTTTTTTAATAATTTTGAAACTCGACTTTAAATTGATCTCCATCATTTAAATCTAAACCATTTTGAAAAACAATTGTTGCTCCATTTTGCTTCCATAATGTTTGGTCTACAACTTCTTGTTGATTAGTCGCCTTAACTAAACGATACACCTTTTTAATAACTTGAATTGATTTCATTTTCTTTAAAACAAACGTTCTTTCCAAATTGCTTTTAATCACATGACCTAAATCTTTTAAAACTATTGAATAATCATTTGATAAAACACTTCCAATTTGCCCATTCGTCCGTTTAATTAAATTTTCATAATCAACACCATATGATCCACCTAATCCCAAAGTATCCGTTCCTTTGCGAACCAATGCTGAAAATATTGCGTTGCTATTTGAAATTGCTTGCGACCTAGCTTGAATATAATCAGTTAGCTCTAAAGCCGGAACACTTTCACCCAGTGCATTTTTCTTTGTTCCTGCAACATAATCTAATTCTAAACTTTTAGTATGATACAGCGGTTTTGTTACTGTGAAATAACTTGGAACTCCAACCATTGAATCTTTGCAGACAGTTCCTTGATTTGCCGTTAAAACGGCCAATTTAATTTCTTTACTTGCTGCGATTTCAGTTGTTACAGCTGCACAAACAGCAGTATCTCCATATTTGTTTTTTAAAAATTGTTCTATTGTTACGTTTGAACTTTTATCTCCATCGCAAACACCCAACTTCGATTCACTACATAAATTTGCACATTTAATATCTTCTGAAACTTTATTAAATAAAACTAAACTGCCTGTTGAAGTTGATGTGTTTCCAGCCACAAAAATTCCGCTACAATTTCTTAACGCTTGCGCCGCACAACGATTATCGGCTTGAGTATTACAATTTGAAACAATAGCTTCGTTCGTTTCAGTTGCCTTTGTATAACCCGTTATTATACATGAATTTACTGTCTGAATTCCTGAGTTTGCTGCTTTTGCTTTAGCTGTCGCAAGACTTAGTAGAACTCCGCAGTCCGTATTTAAGGCTAAAGATATATTCCCATCTAAGCTTGCTGTTTCCGAAAATGCCAGTGTAGAATTATATACTAACACTTCAGGAGTTTCTATTTTTAAACACTGGGTAACATCAGTTGCAAGACTTACTGCATTTCCGGCTTGGACTTTTGCATAATTAAAACAGTCCAAAGTATTTTTTGTGTAATCACCTGAAACAGAAACAGTTTTTGATCCGTACTCAACTGCTGATACTAATCCACAACCCGCAGATTGTTCTGCCACTGAACATGAAGAAACCATTTTGGATGCATCCACACAAACAGGTGTATAACCTGTTGCATAATCTGCATAACCCTGAGCTTTAGCTAAACATGCATTCGTATCAAAAGATCCTAAAATCCCAGACACTGTCTTATTAGCAACATTAAAATTTATTTTGCAATTTGGATCAGACTCAATGCATGACCCACTTGATTTATATACGGCTGTACAAACTGGTGTGTTTCCCATAGAGTTTACTGCCGTTGATTTTAATGACTTAGCCAATGCATAACAATCTGCTGTAAAATCTCCTGCTTTTGAATCTTTGATTGGAGTTGCATTTATGGAACATTTTTTACCGGTAACTAAGCCATCTGAAATAATATCAATACACGTTTCATAGTAGTAGCTAATATCTGTATTTAGATACTGGTATGTTTTCGTCTGAGCTTTATACGTTAAACTTGAATATGCCGCTTTATAAACTGCGGCTTTAGATATATTTTTGAAAGAAATCTGAGTTGAAATGCGTGTATTTGGATAAGATATCTTGTAGTTGTACCCATTCGAACCATTTATTTTACACGAGTCTGCACTTTTTGTTGATGAGGATACTTTGTATGAAACACTTGTTTCGCGCTGCTTACATTCACCGTCTACTAAATCTTCATTTCCTGTAAACTCAGTAATACTTTGAATACAATTAAGCCCTTTGGGGTCATTATCATTTTCATCACTAACAACCGTAAATGATAATAGATCTCCACTTTTAATATTTTGATCTGGATTTCTTAAAATACGAGCTATCGCACATAATCCACTTTCAGAATCTACTACATTTGCATGTTCTGGTTTGTATTGATTACCCGTCAACACCAGTGGAATGCGGTCCGAATTTAATATTGCCAATCTGTTTTTAAATTCAGACTCCAGGACAGATGAATTTTCAGAAGCTAATTTACGAATTGATGAACTATATGAAATTTGTCCTGATTTTGTTGTCGTACCTAATACGGCTGCGGGCATAAAAGAATATTTTAATGGATTGCTGGACAATGAAATTTGATATCCAATGTTATCGCCTGGCAAATAGCCAAAGTTTTGTAATGCACTTCGAATACTAGCTACAAAAAAAACTTGCGGCGAAATCAAACCTAAATTGTAAAATTTTTGTTGATCTGCGATTTTGTCTAAAGTTGATTTTTCGCTTAAAAATGAAGGAGATTTTTGAGCCGTACTTATCAAAACAGCTGTTGTATCAAATTTTGATAACGAATCTGTAGAATTCGCATCAAACATCGATCCGAATGATTCAGATAAGTTAAACTGATTTTCTTTCATGGTACCAGAGTTGTCGACTACGAAAAACATCTTTAGATCAGGCACCTGATTAACGCCAACAACGACAGTTTCATCGTCTTTACCAATAGCAAGCCTTTCAGCCTCTTGTGCTTTTGACGCAGCTTCTAGATCTTTGATATTTAATTTTGCACAGTTTTGATAAAGCAATGTAACAACGAACGAACAAAAAATAATTGCCAATAGGCTGTAATTTATTTTGCTTTTTGAATGGATCATCACTTCATCCCCCCGGATACTATCTTTTCGGCTAGGAAACTAATTTGCTTTAGTGAATTTTGACAAATTGTCGAAAACTGTCTCACTTTTTTACATAACCAAACCTAGGTTCCAAGTTATGCCTCAAATTGAAACCCAATAGAGCATATTTGACGATTTTGGCTTATGCTTTTGACTTTTTTATCAGGCTAAATCTATGGATCAAAAATCATCTTCTCAACCCCTTTGAACTATGCTACTTCACCAAGCTGCTTAAGGGTTTTTCGGGGGAAAAATGAATCAACGATTATTTATTGTCCTTTTTATTTTACTAGGACTTTGCATTCAAAATGCCTTTGCTCAAGTTTGGGAAAACACGGCAAATACCAACCCCAACCTAAGTGAACCCAATATTAAAACGTTTTCTGAAAGCGACTTTCAAACGCTACCCACTTCCGTATGGTTACATGAGTACACAAATGTCGTTGTTATAAATATAGCGAATGAAGGTTCTGATAAACAAACTTTGCGACTTTATGTTAATGGTCAATTAACTCTTTTAACTAAAATCTCTTCTGGTCGTGAAAAATTCGAAGCAGGCTGCAAACCTGGACAAGAACCAAAAAAAGATCACTGCTCGGCTCATCCTTACTGGTCAACAACACCTGTTGGTTATTTTGATACAGATAGCCTTAATGAAAAATATTTTTCTAATCTGTGGCAAACCTGGATGCCATGGGCTGTCTTTTTTGAATCTGGAATTGCGACACATCAAGCACCCGCAGGAACTGAAAACAGACTTGGTGAACGTGCCTCTGGTGGTTGCGTTCGCATGCATCCTGACAAAGCGCCTATCGTTTTTAAAGCCGTACAATCAGCAGGACAAGGCTTAGTTCCTTCTTTTAATCGTGACGGATCAATTAGCAAAACTAAATCAGGTGATGTTATTCGAAAAATTAGCTATAAAACTTTATACATTGTTCAAAATGTTGTGAAACCGTAACGCTGTGGATGTTAATTTGGCCGAATCGAAAGATAATTTAGTTTCTCATTTAAGTATTAAAGACGAAAATCGTAACCAGGTATGGGACGAAAGATTTTTTAAATTACTAAGCGAAACGTCTTTAAAAATTTTATCACAAGATCCGCAACAAGGTCCAGACGGCTGGCCTTATATTATGACCCAGACCTTAGCCCCAGCTGAAGTTAATTTAGAATCTGATGAAGAATCTATCGATACTGCTCAGAAAATTTTTTATTGGTTAGCAAATCGTGGAATTGGTATGGTTGTGAACCCAAACCGTCTACCTTACCCTGACTTTGTTTTATCGTATGGAATGATCTGGTCTTTCCGAGAAACTGGCTTTTTTATGAAGTTTCAGAATGAAATTAATCAAAGTAAAAAACTACAAATTGATGAAAACTCTAAACTAGTTTCTGGCGAACCAACTCAAGAATTTTTGCCAAACTATGTCCGCAAAGTTTTAAAAGATTTTTTTCGTGACCAATCCGTTTTTGACCCTAAAGTATTAATGATTTCAACAGATCAAATAAATTATGACTTATGCTTTTCTTTGGAATCCTTAGGAAATCCTAAAGTTGAAGAACATGATGGTGTTTTAGAAGCTTTGGCATGGTTTTTACCACCCCATTACTCCCTTGCTTTAATTAGCGAAAAAAATCTTCCAGCTTTTATTTCAATATAAACAATTCAGGCGCTAAGACTAGGCTAGTCTAGCTTCGGTCGCAAGGCACCTGACCACAATATAAAAAAATGCTACTTTTGTCTTCTGGAGTTACCCATGTTGAAAAAAGTTTTACTAGGTATATTTGCTGTAATTTTAATTGGCTGCAGTGGTTTATATCTTATGTACTTATCTGTTTTAAAATCCTTACCTGAAATCATAAAAGTGGAAGACTATAAGCCATTATTAGTTTCTCAGGTGTATGATCGAAATAATAAAAAATTTGGAGAATTTTTTCGTGAACGTCGCGTATTAATTCCATACAAAGATATTCCGAAAAATGTGGTAAATGCCTTTTTAGCTTCAGAAGATGATCAATTTTTTCAACACAGTGGTATCAATCCGCAAGCCTTGCTTCGCGCTGCCTTGGCGAATATGAAAGCCGGTCGAAACGTTCAGGGCGGTTCTACAATCACACAACAAGTAGCTAAAACCCTATTGCTATCAAATGAAAAAACCTTGTCACGAAAATTACGCGATATTTTATTAGCGCTGCAAATGGAGAAAAATTTAAGTAAAGATGAAATTTTATATCTTTACTTAAATCAAATTTATTTTGGCCAAGGTGCTTACGGCATTGAAATGGCTGCGCAAACTTATTTTAAAAAATCAGCCAAACAATTAACACTGCCTGAAGCGGCGATGCTTGCGGGATTGCCAAAGGCCCCATCTGATTATTCTCCGGTAAAAAACCCTTCACGCGCCAAAGAACGTCAAATTTATGTTTTACGCCGAATGGCCGATGTGAATTTTATAAAAAAAGAAGACGCCGAAGCAGCAATTCAGCAGCCAATTGTTGTGAACCTACGAGAAGATTATGAACAAATGGCTCCTTTTTATTTAGAAACAGTTCGACAACTTTTAATTCAGCAGCTGGGCGAAGATGTTATTCTAGATCAGGGCGTAAAGGTTTATACTTCTTTAGATCTTGAAGATCAAAAAGCTGCAAATCTTGCTGTTATTAAGGGTTTAAAAGAATTAGATCGTCGCCAAGGTTTTCGCGGCCCCTTAAGCACAATTGATGATGACACTAAAATAACTGAATATTTAGAAAAACAAAAACGAAAACTTATTACAGAATCAAATCCAGAAAGAACTATTTTACCTGATGGAAATTTTGCTGAAATCGAATGGCACCCAACAAAAAAATCTAAATCAGAAAACAAAGCTGTCCGCCAAGACAAATTACCATCGTTTATTAAAATTGGAACAACTTATGATGGTATAGTAACTAATGTTAATGATGCCTTAGGTACCGTTGAGGTCCAATTGCCAGAGACCAAGGGGCTTATTAATTTTGAAACAATGACTTGGGCTAGAAAACCAAACTTTGAAAAAAGATCTGAACAAGATTTAATTCGAAAGCCATCACAGGCCTTAAAAAAAGGTGATGTGATTTTAGTAAAAATTAGTGGCGAACATTTTTCGTGGCCAGCTAATAAATTTAAAAAAGGTATGGAAATTCCTGAGACCAGCTCCTTTTTATCTTTAGAGCTTGATCAAGAACCAATTGTTGAAGGTTCATTATTATCTATCGATCAACAAACTGAAGATGTATTAGCGATGGTTGGCGGCTATAGTTTTGCTAGAAATGAGTTTAATCGCGCTCTTCAAGCAGCACGTCAAACAGGTTCTTCATTTAAAGCAATTGTTTATGCTGCGGCAATAGATAAAGGCTACACACCTTCGACCCAGATTATTGATGCCCCGATTATTTACAAACAAGCTGGCGCTGATGAAGAAGGTCAAGGGGATGATAAAATCTGGAAGCCCTCTAATCATGGGCACGAATACAATGGTGAAATTACAATGCGAAATGCATTAGTTAGATCGCTCAATATTCCTTCCGTAAAAATTATGGAAGATATTGGTGTTCCTTATGCCATTGATTTTGCTCAGCGCTTAGGTGTGTTTTCAAAATTAAATCCAGATTTCACTTTAGTACTTGGCTCAAGTTCATTAACTTTATTTGAAATGACTAAAGTGTTCTCTCAGTTTGGTCGAATGGGTTTACGAACTCGGCCAAAAATGATTAAAAAAGTTTTGGATCGCCAAGGCAAAGTACTAATCGAAAATGTTTCTTTAGACTCTAGATTTTTAGAAGAGACAAAAAAACTTGATGATCAGTTTGAAGAAAAAAGAAAATCTTTTATGGATCGTTCTGAAGCAGAAAAAGAAGCCTCTAAATCTTTACAAAATTCATTTTATTTTGATAATCCAGAACAATTGATTCGTCCACAAACTGCTTTTATTATTACAAATCTGCTTAAGGGCGTGGTTGAAGACCCACATGGAACTGGCGGGGCCGCTGCCTCTTTAGGCCGAGAACTTGCTGCAAAAACTGGAACAACCAACGGTTATGTGGATGCATGGTTTTTAGGTTATACGCCTAACATTGCAACTGGTGTTTGGGTTGGGTTTGATAAAGAAAGAACTTTAGGCAAATCTGAAGTTGGCGGTAAGGCGGCTCTACCCATTTGGTTAGATTACATGAAGGAAGCTCATACAAACTTGCCAATACTCACATTTCCTATGCCCGCTGGAGTCAATATGGTGAAAATCGATGCCGACAGTGGTAAGTTAGCAACGTCGGCAACTAAGCGAGTTATTAATCAGGCCTACATTGAAGGTTCTGAACCAACTGCTGCAGAAAGCCGATCTGAAGAAACAACAGATCACTTGAAGCAGGATATTGATGAGTAAAGACATACACATTTGGGGCATCAAACAAAATAATTTAAAAAATATTGAAGTTAAAATTCCACTTGGAAAATTAACTGTTATTTGTGGCCCCTCTGGATCTGGAAAAAGTTCATTAGCTTTTGAAACTTTATTTGCTGAAGGCCAACGCCGGTTTATCGAAAGCATGTCTAATTACGCTCGGCAATTTTTGAACAAAGCCCCTAAGCCAGATATTGAAGGCATTGATAATATTCCCCCGGCAATTGCGATCGAACAAAAAAATTCTGTTAAATCAAGTCGTTCAACCGTTGGTACCACAACTGAAATAATTGATTACTTGCGTTTACTTTATGAAAAAATTGGTGTTCCTTATTGCCCAACTCATCATATTCCAGCAACAAAAATGTCAACAACAGAAGCTACTGATTTAGTTTTAAATAAGTTTTCCAAACAGCGCGGTTATATTTTGGTTGAAATCACCAAGGGTAATCGGATTGTTGAAGGTAAAAAATTACTTTCCATTCTTTTACAAGATGGCTTCTTGCGTATTACAACTTTAAAAGAAAAAAAGAAGAAATTAAAGTCTGATGATATAACCTACGAAATTGCTGCTTTAACCGATTACGCCGAGGCTGCTCAAATTAAAAAAGGGTTACCAACGGATACCTTTTATATTGTTATTGATCGCATGTCCTTTAATGCCGACGAAAAAGGTCGCTTAACAGATTCTATTTCGCAAGCATATGAAGCCAGCCAAAAGTATTTAGTTGGGCAACTTTCGCGGCGTGCCTTAATTGTAACTACTGATGGTGATGCCATAAAACTAAGTGAAGAACCTGCCTGTTCTATTTGTGGCTGGGCGCCACCACAAATTAGTTCAAAATTATTTTCTTTTAATTCTCCGATTGGAGCCTGTCCAACTTGTAAGGGTTTTGGAAATATACTCGAGCTAGACGAAGCCAAAGTCGTACCAAACCCGAACTTATCTTTATCTGAAGGCGCATTGCATCCGTTCACAATGCCTAGCGCCGAACAAGATAAAAAAGCTCTTTATGCTTACTGTAAAAAAAATAAATTTGATATTCAAACCCCTTGGAAAGATTTACCTAAAACTACCCGCGACACTTTGTGGAATGGAAACGATGATTTTTTTGGAGTCAAAGGTCTGTTTGCTTACTTAGAACAAATTAAATACAAAATGCATGTGCGCGTGTTTATTTCAAGATACCGTACCGGAACAAAATGTACGGATTGTAATGGGTCTCGTCTTCGCAAAGAAGTTCAAACCATTTTTATTAATAAAAAAACAGTTACAGAATTAACTAGTTTAACTATTGAAGATTTAAATTTGTTTTTTGAAAAAATTCAGTTGTCCGATTATCAAATCGAAGTTGCCGGAGAAGTTTTAAAGCAACTACGCTCTAGATTAAATTTTTTAGTTCGGGTAGGCGTTAATTACTTAACCCTTGATCGTGAAACAAGAACATTATCTGGCGGGGAATACCAACGCTTAGTATTAGCAAATCAGCTGGGCATGGGCCTTTCACAAACACTCTATGTGTTGGATGAACCCACTGTTGGATTGCATCCACGCGACAATGATCGATTGATATCAATATTAAAAAATTTAAAGGACTTAGGAAATACCCTAGTTATTGTTGAACACGATCATGATGTTATAAAAAATTCTGAAAACATTATTGAAATGGGTCCTGGGTCAGGATTTCTGGGCGGAAATGTAATCTTTTCTGGTGCCACAAAAGATTTTTATGATTCAAAAGAATCCATCACTGTGCCATTTTTAAAACCACAAAAAGCAAGTGCGTTTAGAACTACGCGACCTGTTGATTTAGAAAACTATCGTTACAAATTAGAATTGCTTAATTGCACGGGGCATAACTTAAAAAATGTTTCGGTTGATTTTCCTTTAAACCGGCTTGTTGTTGTCAGTGGCGTTAGTGGCTCTGGCAAATCTACATTGGTTTCAAAAACATTGTATCCTGCATTAGCCCGACAGTTAGAGTTAGAATTCGAACCCTCGCAAAAATTTGGCAAGCTACTTGGCTCTGAAAATATAAAAAATGTTTTGTTAATAGATCAATCGCCTATTGGCAAATCTGCACGCAGCTCTCCGATTACATATTTAAAAGCTTTTGATGCTATTCGTACTTTATTGTCTAACACCGAAGAATCAAAACACCGTGGATATACTCCGGGTACATTTAGCTTAAACGTAGACGGCGGACGCTGCCCTTCATGCAAAGGTACTGGATTTGAAGAAATTGATATGCAGTTTATGGATAATGTTATTATTCCATGTGATGTCTGTGATGGAAAAAAGTACCGTGCTGAAATTCTTGAAGTTACTTTGCATAATAAAAATGTTCATCAAATCTTATCTATGACTGTTGCCGAAGCAATGAACTTTTTTGTGGCTCACCCAAATATTAGAAAACCCTTATCTGTTCTAAAAGAAGTTGGCTTAGATTATTTAACCTTAGGACAGCCTGCAAATTCTTTAAGTGGTGGCGAATCACAGCGCTTAAAAATTGCCAAAGAGCTGTCGCATGTTACCCAAAAAGCAACATTATATATTTTAGATGAGCCCACGACAGGCTTACATTTTCGAGAAGTTGATTTGTTAATGAAAGTCCTGCATAAGTTAATTGAAGCTGGTGGTTCAGTTATTGTTGTTGAACATAATTTAGATGTTATAAAAAACGCAGATTATGTTATTGATATGGGCCCAGAAGCAGGAAAAAATGGCGGAGAAATTGTAGCCTCTGGAACCCCGGAACAAATTGTTGCAGCTAAAAAAAGTTTAACTGGCCAGTACTTAAAGAAATATGTGGGTTTATAGATGATTCCAAAAGAATTAAAATTAACATTTAAAGAACTCCTTTTACAAAAAAAACAATTAATCATCGTTGCCATCACAGGGATCACGGGCGCTGCCTGCAAAGGGCAAATTGCATTGTTTATTCAAAAAATGATTGATGCATCATCTTCGCCTGAAAAATTAAAATCTATGGCTTGGATCGGCATTGCTTTATCTTTTGGTATTGCTGTTAGCCGCTATTTTCATATTTACTTAATGAATATTATTTCTGAAAAAGTAACCCAATCACTACGCCAACAGTTACAAAAAAAGTTTTTACGTCTAAATTTAAAATTTCATAATAACTATGCTTCTGGATCAGGTGGATTAATTAGCCGCACTTTAAATGACTTGCGAATTATTCAAGATGGATTAAGACTATTTGCGGATCTTTTTAGTGCCCCATTAATATTTATTTTCTTAATTGGAAATTTATTTTTTCTTGATGCAAAGCTAACTGTTTATATATTCTTAATAACACCCTTACTTATTTTATTTTTAAAACGAATTTCCGTTGGTATTCGCAAATATTCTTTATCTGGAATTGAACAGCTGGAAAAAATAACTTCTGTCATTAAAGAGTCCCTAGATGGGGTTCGAACAATTCAATCTTTTAATCTAGAAAAAAAGATGCAGACGCGTTTAGAAATTCTTGGTGATGATTTTGTTACTATGCGCAAAGGGATTCATTCACGAGTTGAACTGATGGGACCTATTACTGAATTAATTGCTACTTTTTTAGTTCTTGCGGTTATTTATTATTTTTCTCAGCAAATTTCAAAGGGTGCCGCCACGGCCGGAGCGCTCATTGGTTTTATTACAGCTTTGCTGCAAATAAATGAACCAATTAAGAAATTTCAAGAAGCTTACGTACGTATTCAAGAAACACGTGTTGCTGCTAATCGTGTTTTTACAATTCTAAACGAAGATAGCGAAATCGTTGAAAGTAAAAATCCACAGGCTTTTCCACAGGCGTGGACAAATATAGAATATAAAAATGTAAGCTTTGGCTATGGTGATACGAATTTAATAAAGAATTTTAATTTAAAGATACAAAAAGGCCAAATGATTGCCTTTGTTGGTGAAAGCGGTAGCGGCAAATCGACATTAGCAAATTTATTGGCACGGTTTTACGATCCTAATATAGGCGACATTTTTATTGGCTCGCAAAACATTAAAGACATTGGTCTAGCTGAACTTCGTAAAAATATCGGTTATGTTTCGCAAGATGTTTTTCTGTTTTCAGATTCTATTGAAAATAACATTAAGGCTGGAATCGAATCCGACCTATCTGTTATCGATTCTGCCCAAGCTGCTTTCGCACATGAATTCATTGAAAAACAACCTGATCAATACAACACACACGTCGGAGAACGCGGAAACTTACTATCTGGCGGAGAAAAACAACGCGTTGGAATTGCTCGTGCACTTTATAAAGATGCACCCATATTGATTTTAGACGAAGCAACCAGCGCGCTAGACTCTGTTAGCGAAATTCAGGTGCAAAAAGGTTTGGAACGCTTAATGGCTGGTCGAACTACTTTTGTAATTGCGCATCGCCTTTCGACAATTCAAAATGCAGATTTAATATTAGTTCTAAATAAAGGAACTGTCGTTGAGTCTGGAACTCATGATCAATTATTAAATGGCAATGGGGAATATAGACAGCTGTTTCAAGCTCAGATGCGCTAGATTTAATTTAAATATTAGTATCACTTTAAGTCACTAAACTTTGATCAAGTAATCAATAATATTATCAATACGTTGGACCAGACTGACTAACATATTCTCAGTTTTTTTAAAACACCCCTCAAGTCTGTCAAGATTTTTGACGATTAATACTTCGACACAAACTTAGAATATTTATTCAAAGGAGTTTCTTATGATTAATTGGGATGATTTCGAACATATACATGTCATTAAAAAATTAAAACACATTCTACACGCTTGGTGGAGCATCGACATTATATTTACAGATGAACGCGGACACCTAAAAGGCTTTGAAGGTGATAAAATTTCATATTCGAACGCTGCGGTTAACTATTTAGTTAATAAAGAAGTAACTCAAAATAGTTTGGCAGAACTAGTTTCTGGATCAATTGCAGATTTGCGCCAATCTCAAAATCGTTACATCATCCAAAAGTGGGATGCTGCCGGTTTTGATGTTTGCGTGTTTCCAATCATTATTGAAAATGATTTTGTTGGAACAGTCGTTGCGATGGGATTTTTTAAAGATCCACAAATTTCTCAACGCGTAAATGAAGTTCGCGAACGTTTAGCAACTTTTGGTTGTTCAAACGATCTGATTGAAAAATCAGTCAGCAAATTTCAATACGTTGACGACGCCAACAGACAACACTTTTGCGAATTAGTAGAATTAGTTGCGCAAGAAATAGTTACCTTACACGTAGAAATTTCTAGTCGTGAAAATAAAATTACTGAATTAAATAAAGAGCTAGGAAACCGGTTTAAGTATGACAATATGATGGGTAAATCTAAGCCGATGCAATCGTTGTACGCTTTGTTGGATAAAATTAAATTTGCAGATTCAACAGTTATGATTCAAGGGGAAAACGGTACTGGTAAAGAGTTGATTGCAAAATCAATTCATTACAACTCAGTACGCAAAGACAAGGCTTTTGTTATTCAGAACTGTTCTGCTTTTAATGATAACCTTTTAGAATCTGAATTATTCGGGCATATGAAGGGGTCATTTACTGGCGCCTTAAAAGACAAAAAAGGTCTTTTCGAAATGGCCGATAAAGGAACTTTCTTCCTGGATGAGATCGGTGATACTTCACCGCAGATGCAAGTAAAACTACTTCGCGTTATCCAAGAGGGAACCTTTACCCCGGTAGGATCAACTGAAATGCGCAAAGTAGATGTACGGATTGTAGCTGCAACAAATAGAAATTTGCGTGAAATGGTTGAACAAGGAACATTCCGAGAAGATTTGTATTATCGCCTGAATGTTATTAATATTCGCGTTCCCCCATTGCGTGAACGTAAAGAAGATATTCCTCTTTTGGTAGATGCTTTTTTAAATAAGTCTGCAGAATCAAATAATAAGCCTAAAAAACAACTTATGGGTCGCGCAGTTGAAAAGTTATATGATTATCCATGGCCAGGAAATGTGCGTGAATTACAAAATGAAATTGAACGCCTTTGTGTTTTATCTGGCGATGATCAAAAAATTGGGCATGAAATTTTATCTCCTAAAATTTTAGAATTAGGAGAAAAAAATAAAGTTCAAGGTTCAAGACTTCACGGCAAACTAAAAGATGCTTTAGAAGATTTAGAACGCGAAATGATCAAAGAGGGTTTACGTCGAACAGGCTGGAACAAATCAAAATTAGCTAAAGAGCTTGGCATTAGTCGCGCTGGCTTAATTATGAAAGTCGATAAATACGGACTTGATAAACGCAAACTGGCTCGATAGTTTTTACAAGAATGTCTAATAGATCAAAGCCCTAAAATTAATTTTTTAGGGCTTTTTTTTTGTTCACTTCATTAACAGCTATTTTTTTCAAATTATATTCATTATTTATTTCAAGTACTTAACCTACCGGAATACCTACCCCCGCCTACCCGCTAGGCGCCTGATTCTAAGCGACGATTTTCGGCACAACCTTTGAAGTTATCCCAAAGTGGGGATGTGAAAACATCAAGAAACAGAACTTAAAGTCGCTATGTGGGGTTAGTATGAAAGACATTTTTAATGATGCCGCTTGGAAGAAGACATTTCAATTAATCGAAGAAAAATACGGCAAGACATTGCAGTTTAGATCTTTGAAATTAATGAACAATCAAAGCAAATCAGCTTATCAACATGGTGATGATTATATTATTCCTATGTCCTTAAAAAATTTCGATTTAGGCGATATCGTAGTTTCAAGAGGCTCTTTTTTAGACGAGCAACAAAAAACGGAAGTGGTCGATTTAATTAAATTTTTAGTAGAACCTCAGATTTACAATCATCATCTTAAAACTTCAGAACAAAATATTTTAAATCAAAAAAATGCAGCTGCATTTGAGAAAAGTAAAGTTGTTAATTTGTTTCCTGAATTTACAGATAGCAAAAAAACTTTATCAAAAGTTATTCATTTAAAAGCACAAAATGAACAAACACGCACAAAAGTAGCATTAAAAATTCATGAACTTAGTGGTCGTAATCTTTTTGTACGTTTAAGCGATGTGATTTCAACGATGACATGTGTTGATGATTTACTTTCCTTAAGCGACACAACTATTTTGATTGAAGATATTGAAACAATTTCTTCTTCTATGATGCAAATATTAGAATCATTTCTTTCTAAGTCATCAGATACCGATCAAGATTCTGGACCTTTACTTCTAGTTGGATCAAATTTAACTTTGGAAGCATTAGAAGAAAAACCATGGCACAAAGATCTTAAAGACGACTTAATGGGCTTTTATTTTGATATCGACCGCGTTCCAATAGCTCAACAAACTAGTAAAGAAATCTTAGAACTGCTATTTTTTCAGTTTGAAGGATCAATGTCGTAGTAGTCCTAGTCTTGCCTTCTGTCGGAACCAGTGCCACCATTATTGTATGAAAATGGTGGCAGAATTAATAAATCCGATCTCAGAACCTATTCAAGAATGGGTTCAAAAACATCTTCCTTTAAATGATGATTTTTCGATATACCAACTAGCAGGCGATGCCTCAGCCAGAAAATATTATCGTATCATTCAAGGTGAAAAAACCTGGATCCTAATGTTTTGGGAACCCTTCACAGAATCTACTTATCCATTTTTAAGCGTTCAAAAACATTTTAAACTTGCTGGCGTCCATGTTCCAACAATTGTAGCCGTTGGCGCAGATCTTGGCGTTTTGCTATTGGATGATTTAGGCGATTTAACTTTGGAACGAAAATATAACGAAAACACGAATGAAGAGTTTTCTAAAATATTCTATTTGAAATCGCTGGATGAAATTATCAAAATTCATGATCAAGCGACTGTCCTAAACAACAAAACATGTGCTACCGAAATTCAATTTGATACAGCCAAGTTTCTTTGGGAAATGAATTATGCTAAAGAGCACTTAATCCAAGGTCTACTAAAATACGAATTAGATGAAAAAAAATCAGCCCAATTAAATCAAGTTTTTACAGCAATGTGCGAACGCCTTCATCAAGAGCCTAAAGTGATTTGCCATCGCGATTATCATTCAAGAAATATCATGATTCGACTTGATCAAGTTTATATTATTGATTTTCAAGATGCGCGGCTTGGCCCAGTTCAATACGATTTGGTTAGCTTATTGAAAGATTCCTATGTTGATCTAAGCGAAAGTTATGCCGCATCGCTATTAAATTACTACTTTGAAAATTCAAAACTGACTAAAACTAAAAATTTTAGCCATGAACAATTTAATATTATTTTTGAACTTCAGTCTGCACAGCGCTGTCTAAAGGCTTGCGGCAGTTTTGCAAGTTTTATGAATACACGACAAGATAAACGCTATTTAAAGTATCTTCCCTTAACATTAAAAAAAGTTGCCCGCGCGCTGTCTCACTTTCCAGAATACAATCTATTGTTAGATATTTTAATTGATTCGGATGCGCTAAATAAAAACTATGAAGGCCTTTAGATGAATTTATTTTTTCTTGCGGCAGGGCTTGGAACACGCTTTCAGCCTTTAACTCTTAAAATGCCAAAACCGGCCATCCCATTTTTAAATGTTCCTTTAGGGTATTATAATTTTAGGTTCTTAAGTGGTTTAAACAAAAAAATTCATTCTTTCGTAATCAATACTCATTATCTACCTAAACAAATTGAAAATTTATATTCAAAACAAAAGTTTTTAGACCAACCGCCTATTTTTTCTAATGAATTAGATTCTATTCTTGGAACTGCGGGTGGCTTAAAGAAAGCTCAGCCATTATTTATTCCGAATGAGCCCATTATAATGATGAATGCGGATGAAATTCTTTTTACAAAGAATGAAGATTTTTTAAGTGCCGCTCTAACCCAGCATAAAAACAATAATTCTTTAGCTACTTTAGTTGTCATGAAGCACCCAGAGGCTGGCAAAAAATTCGGTGGTATTTGGTGCAAGGACACTTCTGTAAAACATATTGGAAAGCTTGATATCAATCCAGATTTAGTTCCTTGGCATTACGTTGGAATAATTATTTTGTCGTGGAATGTGCTAAATTTTATTGAAGCAGATAAAGAGCAAAATATTTTCTATGATATTTTAATTAACCACTTAGATAAAATCGAAATTTTTCCAATTGTTGCTGATTGGTTTGAAACTGGCAATCAAATCGATTTTCTTAAAGCTACTGAAACAGTGCTTCAGGAATTAGCTCAACTTGAAGTTAAAGATGAATACAAAAATATTCTTAACTTTATTGAACAAACCGACCCCAGTGAACTTATTAAAATGAATAGCACCTTATCGTTGATTTCAAAAAAACATGATTTATCAAAACTTGATCTATATGGTTTTAATGTAATTTCTGAAAGCGCTACGACATTAACTAAAAAACCAATTAGAAATTCAGTTCTTTTTTTTGATGAAACTTTAATTTCAAACTATTAGTTAAATTACTGTTATTTTTCCTAAGCTAATACTGCGCTTTGCACCTGTTGATTGCGTTACGTTAGATTTTTTATTCAGTGCCTTTGCTACAGCTAAGACTGCAAATGCTGCAGCCTCTATACTTTGGCTTGGCCACTTATACGCTTCTGCTGTTGTAACACTAGTTTCTGGTATTAGTTTTTGAATTCTTTCTAATAAAAAAATATTGTTAACCCCACCACCACAAAAAATAATTTTATCTGGAATAAATTTAGCATGCTTTCGGTAGGTGTATGAAATTGATAATGCCACAAATTCAGTTAATGTTGCTAAGCGATCATTTAAATTCATTTTTCCAAAATTTATACTTTCTAAAAACTGAATACCAAATTCTTCGCGGCCGCAACTTTTAGGCGCCTTCTTCTTCAAAAACGGGTTATTCATCATTTTCTTAACCAAATTTAAATCTACTGAACCTGCGCGAGCCAACTTTCCAGCCTGATCAAACTTCTTTTTTCCTTGGGTCGATCGTTGAATTTCTAAATCAATCAGCATATTCGCAGGCCCTGTATCAAACCCTTGAATAACTTTTTTATTTTTAATTAAAGTTAAATTGCTAATTCCACCCAAGTTATGAATGCTAATTTTATTTTGAAGCGCTCCAAAAACAATTTGATGAAAAAAAGGTGCCAGTGGTGCCCCTTGTCCGCCCACTGCAATATCAGCAACTCGAAAATCTGAAACTACTGGACATTTTGCAACCTCTGCCAAATAGCTAGGTTCGCCAATTTGCAGACTAGCGACGGCACCCTTATGAAAAACGGTTTGCCCATGCAATCCAATCAAATCTATTTTTCCAAAATTTAATTTTTTATAACAGTTCGCATAGTAACGGCCCAACTCATGATGCACTAATGCCAACTGATCTACCTTTAGCTGATGGGTTGCTGCTAAAAATAGTTTATTGCGCAAAGCTTTTGAAAATGAAAATGATTTCATTTTCTTATACTGACAATTTAAATTTTCAGTGTTTATATCGACTAAAACAAAATCAGCACCGTCAAGGCTTGTGCCATTCATAATGCCGACAACTTTTAAATTATTTTTTTTAACTGATTCAAACTTATTAAATAAAAAAGCCATAATTAATTATGGCTTTAAATTACAAATAAGACAATTTTTAAGAACTAATTACAGACTTATTTCTTTCCACAAACTATTTACTAATAAACGAATCTTGCGCTGTTTTTAGGTTATAGCGCTTGTTCATCATTTTAAATATATCATCGTTTGCAATACCAATATTTTCTCCATTAAAATTTTTAATTAATCCCGCATTACTAGACGAAGGTTTTCTGCCACTTCCAAAGCCATCTAAATCTTTTGACCCAACCGCACCCTTGTCGACACCGTCAGCACCTGTTTTTATTGTCATCGAACCGCCATCACCTAATCCAAATTTTCCAAAATCAAATTTATTCGCTGCTGCCAAATCACCTTTTGGATCTAATCCCGCTTTAGCATAAACTCCGTCTTTGCCATACAAACTATTTGCCAAGTTATGCGCATCTGCAGCAGAAAGTCCCGCCGCCATCATAGATTTTTCATCCGCAAAGTCCGCAGCTGTATACGTTTTTCCATCTTTTGTTGTAATAGATCCATCTTTATTTACTTTAAATAATGCGTTTGGACCCGCAAACTGACTTGGTGCTTTTGCCAAATTTTTAATATCAACACCTGAGTCAATAACTTTTTGGCGCTCTGTAATACACGAAGCCGGAGCCGACGGTTTACAATCACCCGTAACTGGATCTAGCTGCGCCCCAGGAAAACCTGTTGTCGCAAAAGTCTCTGGCGAATACGGAATAGGTGCCGCTCCACAATTTGTTTGAGCCGTTGATAATTGATTTAATGACGTACAACCGCCGTAGGCAGACGCATCATGATTTGCTGCTTGCTGACCTTGCTTCATGCCGATTACTGCCAATGCAACACCCGCAACAATAAATGGCGCTGAGCATGTGCCCATGCACGTCGCAGCTTTGTAAAACATAAATGCGGATCCTGCCATCGAAATATACTGCATCGTTTTATTTGTTGATGATGCTTTTGCATTACCCGCATTTGCTTCAGCTAAAGTAGAGGTCACACTTTGTGTAGGATTCAGCCTTACATTCAAAGCAGCATCTTGTTGTTGTTTTAAATTTGCGTTCTGCTGTTGAACTGTTTGATACGCAACATAGTTTTTATCATAATCACTTTTATCGACAGCAAATTTATTTTCACACGCATAATCAACACCATCTGCGCCCGACTTACACGAATACGTTGGTTGAATTGGGGCAACCGTTCCAGTGTATGTATTCGTTGTTATATGTGTTGATAAATTATAACTGTTCATAATTTCTTGATAGTGCCGATCTACATCTGCCACGCAGTTTGGATCAATTACTTTTTGCGAATCTTTAGTAACAATTGGGCAATTTCCGTAGCCTGGAAAAACGGGAGTCGTCTGTTGAGCCACCGCTTGCATTGAAAACAACGCTGCGACTGATGCTATTAACAACTTATTTTTATTCATCTTAGCCCCCAATTATACTTAATCACTTACTAAAAATTATTTTCCACTTAATAACGTTTGCGAATTACTTAAATACCGTTCGCTAACTTTTTCCCAATTTGATTTTCCTGACGGAGCCGATACTTCAGATCTAATTTGTTCCGATGCGATTTGTCTTTTAATTGCATCCATATCTTTTTGTCCTAAAGCACCTTTTTTAGAAGCAGTCGAAGTACCACTATCTGACCCACCACCAAAACTATTCATGAACGAACCGAAGCTCCATTTCTTTTTATCAGAACCTTTTCCATCGGCACCCATTGAATCTGCAGAACCCGGAACAGAACCAATGCCATCGCTAGCACCCGCAGCATTGTATCCACCAATTCCACCAGCCAATCCTTTTGCTTTGTCCGCAGCTGTTGTCTTTCCTGAAGAATCCGAATTAGAACTTCCTGTTAAATTATCTAATGCATTACTAGGCTTTCCATTTAAATTTCCACTAGCAAACTGGTTTCCTTTTCCTGTTGTCTTAACATCATTGCCCATATCATCTGCTTTTTTAGTTGGATCATCTGTCTTCAAAGCAACAAATCCAGCACACCC
The DNA here is from genome assembly GCA_049301055.1 of Pseudobdellovibrio sp. Taxonomy (GTDB): domain Bacteria; phylum Bdellovibrionota; class Bdellovibrionia; order Bdellovibrionales; family Bdellovibrionaceae; genus Pseudobdellovibrio. The sequence continues at coordinate 27,139 of JBAQKN010000047.1, forward strand.
TTCTAATTTATCATTTCGTTTACAAACACAAAATTGCGCACTTATGTTTGCCGGCATTTCACAATATTCTAAAGTTGTAATTTTAGGTTGATCCCCACCAGCCAATTTATTAGCGCACTCATCCGCGCTACTTTTTGCCGCCACAAGTGATGCCACATTTAATCCAAACATAACTATGTCTTTCATGTTTGATTGGCATCGCGCGACTAAAGAGGCTGTAGTTCCTAATGATGCTGGAACTTGTTCAGCCATTAAAGGCGGAGGAACGGTTGCTTTGAATTCCATTAAGGCAGCTTTTGCAGCGGTTAGTGGTGGCATACAAACTGCGGCCCCAGCACTGCTCGCACCACAATCCGCCATTTGCATTGCAATTTCTGCAGCAATATGTGCTGCTGTAGGTAGAACTTTAACTTTCAATGCAGCCAATTGTGATGCTGCACTTCCACAGGCACTATCACAAAGTGCTTTCGCTCCAACGCACATACCTTTTGCTAAAACTAATCCCTTATTTGCGAAGTCTGTAATTTTCGCTGTAGAACTACAAGCTTTTTGAGCTGATGAAATTAATCCCAGTGCTGGTGTTGCCAACTCCATTAACGCTCTTACTTTAATCGCTCCGGGACTTGTGCCTTCAGCGCACATCAAACTTGATGTTTCAGCAGTTGATACACAGGTTTTTTTGGTAGCTTCAAATGCTAAAAATTCAGTTTTTAAACTTATCGCATCTTCTACAGTTATTAAATGAGCCGTCGTCATTGCTGATATCAAAGCCACTAAACTTTTTGGAACAATTGCAAGCTCTGCATCAGCTTTTTCAGCACTGCCTGTAATATCCGTAACAACATTCGTTGCATTTTTTAAATCTGTATTCATCTGGCTGATACCAGATATCAACGCAATGGCATTACCCGCTTGCGCTCCGCCTTTTCCACCGACAAGTCCACCAAGCAGACCTGCAACTTGTGCCGTATCATTAGCGGTGAACCCACCATTAGATGTTTTCGGAGCATCCTGAGCGAATGAAAATGATGATACTAATATAATTGCTATATATAAATAATGGCTCACAGATCCCCCAGATAGTTACTTATCGGCCGAAGGTCTAGAAAGCTGAAATTATTTACGAAGTGTCTTATTTTAAGACGTTTATCAAAATATTAGCGCTATCTGTTTTTAGAGTGATATTTTGCTCAGGCCAAATTTGGCTTGAGCAAAATAAATAGTGTTTTCAAATAGTTATGTATTTTTCAAACACACCTATTTTTTACATTTTAAAATACTCAAGTTAGCCTATTTTTTGCTCAGGCCAAATTTGGCTTGAGCAAAAAACTTAGTAGTATTAGGTACTTATGAAAAATATCTCTATTAAAAACAATTTTTTATGTGTATCATCAAAATTCAACGAACAGGAGTGCTTCCATGAGTAACAAAACAAAATCTATTGAGCCATTCGAAACAAAACCGCCACGACTAAAGGACTTAATAAACCAGCATGTTATGGGGGATGTCTGGCTGCGTGATACACCATTTGGACCTGTTACTAACTCTATTATTTTGGCTAAAAAATTTGATCTTGAACATAGTAAAATTTTAAGAGCAATTACAAAGTGCCGAGTCGAACTTGCAAGCGAATCCAAGTTTGACTTAGAAAATAATTTAATTGAAGACAAACATCTTGTTGGGCCAAAGGGGAAAACAAGAAAAGAACGAAAGGTTGAAATTACTGAATTTGGTCTAGCGTTATTATTACTTTATATAAACAGTCCACGCGCAAGACAAATTTCTGCTGAAATACTTTATCGATTTTTTGTTCTAAAAACTTATGTAAAAGGTCTGTCAGAAAATCAAATTGGCGCAATAAAAGGCTATTACCGAAAAATGCATATTGATAAAGAATAACTAGCTTATCAAAAATTTAAAAATGAATCTGGAATTGGATTAATAATTTTTCCACTTGTGCCCACTCCGCCCAATGGTTGAGGCGCCGCCGTTGCACGTAACATCGATGGAGAAACTAATTTTACGGAATAACCGACTCGCCCACCCGTCACACAATTTCCAGGCGTTGGCGGTAGATCTGCAGAAACTTCAGAAGGAGTTCCATATTCTGGGTTTGCATCTGTACCTTGCCACTTTTTATCATCTTCGCCATTGCAGCGACCAAAGCTCATCGTGCTTTCTGGTGGAACTTTATCAACACCTGGAAACGTATTAAAATCTGTAAAATTTAAAAATGTCCAACCTGTTAGTAGCGATGATTGTTTTGTCGCAAGTTCAGGATACACCGCCAAAAAATCAAAATTTGAATTACTAAGACCTGTTGATTTTCCTTTAAATATTTTTTTAACAATTTCAATTTGATTGCGCACAGAAAAAGATTTCTTCTGAGCATAAACTCGTTCATTATTTCCGAAATCAGGTCTTACTTGATTCACATTGTCCGGCCCATAGCCAGCGGAACTTTTTAATTTATTAAAAATCGCAGGGTTAGAAAGTCGCGTGTAATAATTATTATAAAAATCAGGGTCGATCGAATAATACGTTAGATCAAATTGGTTCGGGGCAATTGCAGAAATTTCCAAATCGCGCAGGTTCGTGTCGTTGTTTCCATCTTTAGTTAGTGGATCATAATTTGTAGATGTCATATCATAAGTATCTTTCCACGAATCTAATGCAGGCCACTGTCCTGGTTTAGACAATTTTTGGTTTCCAGGATATGGATCAGGATTTTTGTTTACACTGCCCATCCCAGTAATGCCCAGCTCTGTTGGCTTTCTGTTTATTAATGCCGCATGGTATTCGCCCAAATAATCCCAACTCGCCAAACCCTCTTGATCGCCCACGTATTTTGAAAAATTTAACGTTGTCTTAATGCTATCTTTCATTGATGTTGCTGCGCTATTGATTTCAATAAGCGGCAAATTCATATCTGTTTGTTTTAAACTATCTACGCCGACATCATTTTGCGAATTAGGGCTGTTTGATTTCCATTCTTTTCCAAACCATGGGCCAATAGATCCACCAAAAGGTTTCGCCACAGCAACTGCAGATAGTTTTATTTTTGATAATGGTAAAAATGGAATCTTTGGTTCTGTTTCAGCACGTACTCCATAATAGGATTGGCACCACGGATTCTTTTCATATCCAACTGTAAATTTTTGATTGTCTTTTGATTCCAAAGTCATAATTAAATTTGAAACATCGGGGCTAACTTTAAAATCTTGAGTCATACCTGAACTATTCGAGGAATCAAAAATTGATTTTGGTAAATAATTTGCGCTCAAACCAGTCCAACTGCAAGCGTGAGCAAATAGTTGCACAAATTGAAATTCGATACGCTTTAAAAACTGATTGCTTGTTTTTTTCAATCCCGCATTTGTTAAATCTGGAGCCATTCGGCACCCATCAATAGATAATCCATTGATAATCTTAATTTTAGAATTTGAAATAGATGATGAATTGGCTTCTGTTAAATTATTCTTTAACGTATTTTTCACACCATCAAAAACTAAATTTCCATCTAAATCTAAAATCTCTTCCGGAACTTCTTTGCTTATATTTGCTGCTAGCATTAACAATGTTTTTGATCTGGCCTCTTGTTCAAAATAGTAACCCGCAATAAAACCACCCAAAAGATCCATATTTTTTGGTCCCAAGGCTTCACACTGAGCCTTAACATTATCGTTTGCCATATTGACTAGTGCTTGGATTTGATAACTTACGGCAGCCCCACTAATCGTAGATATTCCAGGGATTCTATTTATTTGTGCGGCCTGATTATTTAATTGTTGGCAATTTAATCGACAATTACTTTCATTCAGGCCAGGCCACCCCTTCATACCAACATGCCCAATACAAAAAAATGGAATATCTGCCGTATTTACAAGATCTGCACCTATCTGGCATTTATCTACCGGATTATTGCCAGGTGCTGATGTAATTGCAGAGTCTATATTTGTCTGCAACGTCACCGGAAATTTTAAACTTGAGGAACCATCTTTCTGAAATCCAAACGTACCCAACACGCGATACCGCCAAGTTAACAACTTCCACGACTGACGGATTTGATAATTAATGTGGGCCATCGCATTTAGCGATTCAGCCTGTTTCATTGCTCCATAATAAGCGGCAAGGTCGACGGATTGTTGCAAATTAATTTTATGATGAACCAAAAGACCCACGTTAATTAATAAAGCAAAAAAAACAAACAACACTTGAAATATCAAAGCTACAAATATTGCAACCTGACCTTTTTGCTTTTTTCTAGATAATTTAAATCGTGGTATTTTCATTCTTAAAGTTTATTGTAAACGTAAACTTTTTAGGAACAACAGTTCGTTCGAAGTATTAAGTAAATTTTCATATGTCTCGACTTAAGTTTAGCAACAAGCCCTTCGCCCAGGTTTATAAACGTCGTCAATGCCTTTTGTTCAATTATTTTCTAGAATAACCAGAACATAAAGGACGCCAATGAAAACCATGAATTTGACTATTTTAAAACTTTTATTTGTATTACTTATTCTGCCATTCTCTGTTGTTACGAAAGCTGAAATTATTTTTGAAGGCTATTACAAGGTCACTCAATTTAAAAAACATATTGGGTTTTTTGTTTTGCGTAATGAAGTTGATCCAAAAACAAAACAGTTTAAGACAACATCATATACTCGTCTTGGAAAAAATGGTTTTGATATGACCGAAAGTCTGCACACAGTTTCTGATGCGGGTCTTATTCCCATCAGCTACAGTTATTTAGGTGCTGAAGGCAAAAAAACAAAAACTATTGAAGCCACCTTTAAAAAAGATCAAATGTTTGCAAGCGTAAATGAAAATGGAAAATCTTTTAAAGTAACTAAGAAATTAAAAAAAGGAACCTTCTTATCTTCGATTCTTTATTACTTAATGCTAAATAGTAAAGATGGTCTAAAAACAGATTCAAATTATGATTTCGAAGCTATTGCCGAAGAACTTGCAGACGTAAAACCCGGAAGCGCTAGAATTGATAAGAAATTAGTTACACAAGGATCTTTGCAATTACTAAGTGTAAAAAATAAATTTGCTGGCTCTGAATATGATAACTTAATTACTGATCACGGCGAAGCTATTACTGCAAATACACCCGCAACGGGCATTGAAACCGAACTTGTTAAATCCAGCGAAGAAGCGACCGAGGGTATAAAAACGAACGCTTCTGTTTTTGAAAAACTATTCGGCGACATCCCAACTGGTAAAATTAATATCTATCACGCTAAAGGAAAATAATATGAGTCTACGCGAATTACTTGGCCAACACATGTTGATTGGTGTTTCAGGACCTGCTTTAACAACTTCAGAAAAAAAATTCATTGTCGAAAATAATATTTCGGGCGTGGTTCTTTTTGCCAGAAACTGTATTAACCCAACTCAGATTCGCGACTTGTGTGCAGAAATCCAATTACTTCGCCATCAAATGAAAGATCGCGCACCTTTGTTTATCGGAATCGATATGGAGGGCGGCCGCGTTCATCGCTTAAAGCCCCCATTTACACAATGGCCACCCTTAAAATTAATTGGTGATCTAGATGCTCCAACAGTTGCTTTTCATTTTGCTCAGCGCATGGGTACCGAGCTAATGAGTGTTGGAATTAATTTAGACTTCGCTCCTTGCATTGATATTTTTACGAATCCCAAAAATACTGTTATCGGCGATCGTGCGATCAGTTCTGACCCCTATCAAGTTGAAAAAATGTGTTCCGCCTTAATTCGCGGTTATATTAAATCAGGAATACTATCGTGCGGAAAACACTTTCCAGGCCACGGTCACACAATTATCGATTCCCACGAAGAACTTCCTGTTGAAGAAGCGGACATGAAACGATTAAATGAAGTCGAACTTGTTCCATTTAGAAAAGCAGCACGCAGTCGTGTTGATATGATGATGACAGCCCATATTTTATTTAAAAATGTAGATCCAAAATGGCCCGTTACACTTTCTGAATTTTTCTTAAAAAAATTACTTCGCGATGAAATGAAATATCACGGATTAATTATTACCGATGATTTAGATATGAAAGCTATGGCCAAGCACTATGATAAGGATTCGATTCCAGTCCTAGCAATGCAAGCCGGAGCCGACTTGCTTTTATATTGCAATGAACCTGAATCTCCTCCTGTTGCGATTGAATCTTTAATTTCCGCCGTAGCACAGGGCAAACTAAAGGAATCCGATCTTGCCCTGACTCACAAACGCATTCTTGAAGTAAAAAAAATTAAATTACTAACTCCGGACCCACGCCCGATTGATGAGTCGATGATGGTAATTGGTTGCGCTGAACATTTACAACTTGCAGATGCTATTCGTAAAGGTGTTGTGCCTGACGGTTTACTGAACGAATAGGTATTTTTTTCACTGACTTTTCTTTGTATTAAAACCCAACGGCCGCTAACCCGGCCTCGGAATTGAATATGTATTGTTAGTTATTCAATTTTCTAAGGGGTTTATATGTCTAGAACATACGATTTAATGGCTCTTCACACTCAGGCAGCACCAGAAGAAACATCAAAGTATTTTGGCTTATCGATGTTTGTTCATGTCAGCCTTGCGGCCGCAGCTATTTTTGTAACTGTTCCAGCTGTTGAAAACTTAAAAAAAGAAGCTGTAACCATTGAAATCATTGAACCCGTAAAACCAATCACGCCTGTAGTTCGAACACTAGAGGCTCCAAAAGCCGAAACCGTTCAAGCTATTAATAAATCCTCAGGCGGAGCCAAAGCCGCAGAAAAATTAATTTCTCCGATGCCCTCAGCACCTATCCATGCGGAACTTTCCGATAAAATTAAAGGTCCTACTGCCAAGTCCACAAAGTCAGTAAGTCATGCAGCTAAAATTAAAACTCATACTGGATCTGGCATTAAACCCGTTCGCATTGCGCACACGGCCCCATCCAGAGCCGGAGTTCCAAACACAATCGAAGATATCGCGGCTCCTGATTTAAATTTTGATGGTGTTGTTGCGGCCCAATCCGGAAAACTAGGTGATGATGAATTTGAAGATGCTTTTAAAAAAGTAGACAAATCAAATGCGGCCGCAGTGCAAGCGCAAAAAGCTGAACTTGATAACGACATGAAACAAGTTTCTGACGAAAAAGATGAGGCCTTGCAGGCCTTAGAAAATGATAATCAACAACAAGCTAAAGCTATGGAAAACTCATTAAAAGCCACGCGCACAAAAAATGCGGCGATCATTGCACAACTAAAAGCGTCTGAACTAGCTGCCGCTGAAAAAGCAGCTCATGATCGTGATGCTAAAGTTGCTGCAGCTGTGGCTCACGCGGCTGCCGTAGGGCGCGAACAAGCTTTAAAAAATGGTCATGGCCAAGGTTCAGAATCAACAGGTGCTGATCAAGTTGGTGCTGGCACTGCTGCTGCTGGCGGAGAGCCAAATGGAGTTCGCTCGCTGGATCAACTTCGTCAAGTTCCGGGTAATCCAAAACCTCAATATTCAGTCGATGAACGCTTACGCCGCGAACAAGGAATGGTTGCCTTTTACGCTTATATTACCAAGGGTGGACAGCCTTCAAAATTTCGTATTATGCAATCAACGGGATTTAGAAATTTAGATGGTAAAACTTTGATGGCATTAAAAAAATGGAAGTTTTATCCAGGCCAAGAGGGCTGGGTTGAAATTCCATTTAAATGGGATATTAAAGGTGGAGTTCAAGAAATTCCAACATTGCTACGTCGGTCTAGATATGGTTCGAATTAATTAATCAAAATTTGCAAAAATCTTTGCTTTCAGAAATAAGAAAACCTGCTCATGATGCAGGTTTTCTTTAATCCGTAGTTAACTTATCAAATTCAATGCATTTCTGCCTAAAAAGACTAGTCTCCGAACAATACTTTTTTAGATTTCGTAGAACCTTTAGTTCTTAAAGCAGCTTTTCGTTTAGTTCCAGAACACGCTTTTTTATGCTTTCTGATGCTTTTTACTTTTTTCGTTTTTGAAGCCATATATTACCTCTTAAAATAATTATTAAATATAGAGACATAAGGACTTATCAAAAAGGAATACCCAAGTCAACCGAATGTCTGTCGTCATCATGATCTGCTGGATTGCTTAAGTAGGCGTAATGAATGCCGAATTGCGGACCCGAAAAGCCTAGACCAGCCGTTGTAAAATTTTTTGAAAGCACATTGTTGTTCTGGTAACCAAAACGGATAACAACCCAGTCGTTCATAAATGTTTCAATTCCACCCATATAAACCAGACGTTCTGTTCTATTATCCGGAGCTGATTCCGTATCAAATCTAAAGCGTACAAAATTTTGGTACGTATAATTCATTCCGAAACCGACAGTTTTTTGCTTTTGCAACACTGTACTCAAATCTGTTTTAGATGAGGCCAATTTGTATGAAACGATTCCAAAGGCAAAGTTCTTTGCAAAAGAATATGTCATTCCCAAATCAGCAACAGTTTGGCGATACTTTACTTCCGCACCGGCTGTTTCTAAATTGTACTCAACCATCGCTGCTGACAAACCAAATGATAATTTTTTGGATGGAGAATAGGCTACGGCCAAGGCCATATCTTGAGTCTGTAAATTATCTTTTTCTTTACGAATAAATGCCAATGCAGCTGGAAACAAAGCTTCGCGACCATTATCAGAAATCGATAACTCTGTTTGCTCTTGCGAATAATTGAATGAAATATATTTTGTTGGCAACTGAGCCACAATTGCAGGGTTCAGTATAACACCATCAGAAGTTTCAACGGTTCCACGCCCGGCTCCGCCCGTTGCCATCGAAACGGAACCACCAAGTGGCACGGCTACTGATAAATTTGAAATTAACAAAACGGATAAAATTAAAAAATTATTCACGACTGTTTTTTGTATCATTTAAAAAGGCTAGCTCAGGTAGCGACTAAAAACTATTAGATCGTTCGCAAATACTTGCAAATTGGGCACAGCGTCCAGCTGCCTTCACCGAATCCAAGGTTCCGCTATAAGTTACTCCATAGCGATTATACAAATAGCACTCAGATAGTTGATTGTAATTCACACCCACATCAGTTCCCAAGACTACGGTGTTATTTGTTTCTAAGTAACAATCAACCTTTTGTGGCACCAAACAAAACACAGGAGCTGTTAAGCGTGTTGCAGGATTGTAGGCAACGCTTGGGCCGTAAAACAAACCAATATTCCATTCCGACTCTAGGTAATGACGGCGTAAGTTTTTTACAGTTGTTGCCACTGTTGCATTCGCCAAATCTGAAGCTATTAACGGAGCACACGATGGTTTGTTGTACTTTGTATTATTCCATTCATTCATTTTCATAATCACATAACTTTGACAATTCCAATTACTGGTAGCCGAGGCACCTGTTGCTAAATCTGTTTCGGTTACTGCTTTAAGCGCTGTATTTTTCCAACCATTTGCTACAGCTGGATAAGGAATCCCAAACTTCAAAGCAAAAGCTCGACCATAGGCTTGACCCTTAACTGTTTCATCACTTCGTTTGGGCGCACTTAAGCCATAGTCATTACCCGTCGCTACTCCAAATGTTTGAGTTAAAATATATTGATCATTTAACGATGGAGCCCCTGTACTAAATCGGTTGCGCACAACTTCAGAATATCGCTCACCTATTCCAAAGTTTTCATTATCGCCCGCTAAGCCTTGTTTCGCATACGTTTCATCGACAATATTTGAAAATCCAAAATTAGCCTCTATCGCTGCTGGGCTAGAGCTACTTTGCAAATTATAAATGCGGGGACCTTCTGACAGCACTAATCCTTTTTCATTAAATTGAATGTTTTTAGTTAAGTTTGTTAAAACAGGGTCCTGACTTAACGATGCGTTAATTACTAGACCATCACGGGGCATTGCCGCGGCAGAGGAAGCTGTAGGATTAATTAAATCCAACACAAGACTTAAGTCTCCTTTTTTGCGAATGGCAAACTGTACAAACACATTCTTGTTCGCTGTCGACTGAGACAAAACAGATTGAATTTGCGCCGGAGTAATTACCGTAGATGGATAACTTGGTTTAATATTGGTACCAATATATTGTAAAAATTCAGTTCTTAATTTTAAACCTGCTGAAACAGAACCTTTGCCAAGACTGTCTGAAAAACCTTCGTTCACGCCAACTTTTAAGCCTGGCAAACCAGCATCATTTAAGCTTTCACCAACACATGAATTATAAGAAATGGTGTCAACGGCTAAATCATAAGCAAATGGGGCATTAACAGCAATTTTATCAGCAACGGTAGCCATACTTTCTTTTGACCCCAAAAGGCCCGACCCCTGCTGAACGCTACAATTCTGAAAAAAGACTAAAAGTCCCGAGATAAAAAATATCGCAACGATTGTTTTCACAATATACATAGTAACACGTTCCGTTAGCTTTCGCCTTCAAGCTGAAATTCTAATTTCATTATGATACATTTTTTTTATGAAAACAGCGTTGATATTGACGATCTTGACTACGGTCCAGTGCTTTTGCATTCTTTCTTTCTCAATAAACTCTTATGGGTTCGTGCTTCCTTTAGACACGGCCCTTACCAAAGCGGTTGCTTTATCCGGAAATCAAATTTTTTCTGTCGATCAAGATGTCATTTTTAAGGGTGATTCTGAAGATTACCTTATAAAAGAAAATTGGCTTATTGAAGGTGATAAAAATTTAATTCTAACGGCTACAGGACAGGGCGCTTTAAAGGACCTATTTCATGTTGTAATTTTTTATAACTCAAAAAATAAAACTATCATGCAGGGTAAAAACAAATTAACTAGCAATGTAACAACTGACTTCTTCGAACGCTTTTTATCCATTCGATCATTAACATCATTTAAAAATTATTTATCAGATTTAACTATCGCAAAGACAATTCGCTTATCGCGCGTAGCCGGTTCACCAGGGCTGGCAATCGGAGAGCCTTCAACGAATTCTTTAAAACCTCAAATTTGGTTAGATCAAGAAACATTTCAAATTCGTAAAATTCGTTTTCCATCTGAAACCGAAGTCAGTTTTGATGACTATGCAGCGTACGATAAAATCACGTACCCCAAAACAAAGACAATTACTTGGGGTCATCAAACGGCATTGATCAAAGTGCGACAAGTTACAACTAAAGTAAAAGCCAACTTAGCAAATTTTTATCCTCAAAAATTAGATCAACCTTCTGAAATTAATTTATCAAGCAAAGGTCAACTTGGCCTTACCATTCAAGAGTTCTACACAAGGTTTCGATAAATGAGTACGGACACTTTACCCCAAGATTTGGGGAGCTCTGCACCCATTCCTGGTGTGCAAGTTGCTGTTGATGCTCCGATAAAAGATAAACTAACCTATCTGCAAAACGATGACTTCGATGTTCAGCGTGGACAAATCGTTAATGTTTCTTTGGGAAAAAGAACCGTAAAGGCTGCCGTTATTCAATTAATTTCAGATGTAACTGCAGATCAAAAACCAGATGCAAAAAAATATAAACTAAAAAAAATATTAAGTCTTGATAATGAATTACCGCAACTGAAAGATCCATTTTTAAAATGGATCGAATGGGTTTCCAGTTATTACGCATACCCGCTAGGGCAAGTGGTGCAACTGTGTTTTCCTCCATTAAGAAAAACGACACATGCACGTGCATCAAAACGCCCAGCCGTTATTCCAACAGTTGTAAAACGATCTGAACATAATTTAACCGACGAACAAAAAACCTGTCTTGAAGCCATAAAAAAGCAAACCGCTTTTTCTGTGCATCTTGTTCATGGAGTTACTGGCTCTGGTAAAACAGAAATCTATTTAAATCTTTTCGAAAAAAATTTACTGGAAGGCAAAAAAGGACTTTTCTTAGTTCCAGAAATTTCTTTAACCCCTCAACTAGTACATCGTTTTGCAGAACGTTTTGGCGATCAAATTGCCGTTCTTCATTCTCAATTAACAGATCGTGAACGCACAAATCAGTGGTGGGATATGATCACCGGAGATAAAAAAATATTAGTTGGAGCCCGTTCTGCCCTATTCTGCCCTGTAGACAATGTCGGTCTTATCGTCATTGATGAAGAGCATGAAGCTAGCTACAAGCAAGATGAAAAATTAAAATACAACGGTCGTGATTCTGCAATTATGCTAGCTAAGTTTTTAAATTGTCCCATTATACTTGGATCTGCAACTCCAAGCTTAGAGTCTTGGAAAAATGCACTCGATAACAAATTCCACCTACATCAATTAAAATCACGTGTAGAAAACAGACCCCTTCCGGACATTCAAGTCGTTGATATGCGCCTTGAAAAAGATTTAGAAAAAAAATCTGCTGAAAAACCGTTTTGGCTGTCTCAACAGCTTTATAACGAAATGAAACTAACCCTGGCCAATAAACAGCAAACAGCTTTGTTACTAAATCGGCGTGGTATGGCTAATTTAGTTTTCTGCCCTAGCTGCGGCTATACGGCAGAGTGTCCTAATTGTGACATCAGCTTAACACTGCATGCGCAGTCTCACCTGGTTTGTCATTACTGCGATTATCATGAAAATTTCAAACTAAATTGTTCCGACTGTAAAGAGGGTGAACTTATTCCCATGGGCTTGGGAACTGAAAAAGTAGAAGATGATTTAAAAAAACTTTTTCCTGATGCAAATATAGCTCGAGCCGATCGTGATGAAATTAATTCGCGTTTAGAGTTAGAAGAACTTATCGAAAAAATGGAAACATCCGAAATTGATATTTTAATAGGAACACAAATGATCGCCAAAGGCTTGGACTTTCCAAATCTAAAATTAGTCGGATTACTTCTGGCAGATGTTGGCTTTAATTTACCCGATTTCAGATCTTCTGAACGCAGCTTCCAATTAATCACCCAAATGAGCGGTCGTTCCGGACGCCATACTAAAGTCGGTGAAAACCCAGGACAAGTATTTATTCAAACTTACAATACTAGCCACGATTCTTTAGAGTATGCAAAAAATCACGACTACGAAGGTTTTGCAAAAAGTGAACTCAACCACCGTCTACAATTAAACTACCCTCCGTACCACAAAATGTTAGCCATTCGTATACAGTCTTTATCTTTAGAAAAAGTAAAAGCAACGTGTTCAATATTAGCCCAGCGCTCATATGCTTTAAAAGAAAAATATCCGACCTATAAAGATGTTGAAGTGCTTGGTCCAGCCCAGGCACCGATGGCAAAACTTCGGAATCAATTCCGCTATCATCTGATCTTAAAGCATGCTCAGGCTCATTTATTAAATCAGTTTATTTCTTTAGTTTTGGCAGACGAAGCCTGGGTGCCGACGCAAGTGAAGGTCGTGGTCGACATTGACCCCATGAACTTATTGTAAAATAATTAGTGTATGGTTACTTGTCCGAATTGCCATTTACAAGTCCCAGAGCTAATTCATGTTGCCTCTGCGCTGCGTGAAAAAATTATGAAAGTTGATCCCCACTACCCATTGGAAGAAATGGTTTGTAAGCCATGCCAAAATTCATTAATGAGGCAAGCAACCAGCGCTACCGGCGCACTAGTTGCACAAGAGCGCGCAAAAGAAGTTCGAAAAAAACGGCTGTGGCAAAATCGTGTGGCACTTGTTCGACACGGTCACAAAATGATGAAAAAGAAAAAATTTACCGAAGCTGCTGTTTCCTATGAAAAATACATGCGACTTATCGAAGTCGTATTTGAATGTGCACCAGGCAGCCTAACTCCAGAAATGTTAAAAGATGCTTCTAAAACAGCCGAGCTAACAGTTATCACGGGAGTTTATTGGGATTTAGTTCGAATTTATGATTCAAGCGATAAATACACGCCAAGACAAAAAAATGCGGCCAAACAATTAGCAAAGTTTGCAAGTTTTACTCCAATCTTTCTTACACTTATTCGCAATGCGACTTCGTTTATGAAACAATCCAGACACCCAGAAGTAATTAAAAGTTTTTTAGTCGCGGCTAACGCAAAACGAAATCGTTGTTTTGTGGCAACCTCTGCTTTTGAAACTCCGATGGCTGATGAAATTATTTTTTTACGCCAATTTCGAGACACAAAATTAAAAACCAACCCTACCGGTAGATCATTCGTTTATTTGTATTACAAAATTTCTCCAAGCCTTGCTTGCTTTCTTGATAAGCAAAGCTGGTTAAAACCTACGATCAGAGCCATTTTAAGACTTGTGATTTATTGCGTTAGTCGTTTTTAGTCAGGATTTTCTTGCAACATCAATAGGTATTGTTGATCGTTAACGAATGCACATCTACGATTATATCATCATTGGAAGCGGTTTAACGGGTTTAACTATTGCTCAAAGGTTATCACTCGAAACTAAAAATATTTTAGTCCTTGAATCCCTTGATGTTTTTGGCGGCTCAAACAGACCAGCTACTTTGGCAAACAATACTATTAATAATGGATTTCGCTTTTTCCCAGCCTCAGAATCTGGTCTGAAAGCTTTAGATAATTTAGAAAACCAACTAGCTATAAAATTAATTAAAGCTGTCTGCGAAAACAATCCGGAAACCTACGAAGCTAGCGGCTTTAAATCATTCGTTGGATTTGGGGAAAAACCTCCTGAATTTTATCAACAGTTTTCTTATTTCTTAAGCTCTAAATATGTTGATCTACATTTACAGCCTTGGCAGTGGGTACAACTTTTAAAGGATAAATTTACGGGAACACTGCTTACCAACTCCTTTGTAACTAAACTGGGCTTTGAAAACTTAGATACTAAACATCCAAAATTGACTCATTTAATTGTCAACGGAAACAAAACCTACCATGCGCACAATTTTATTTTCGCGGCTCCAATTAAAGAGTTAACTTATATTTTACCCGACGAAATAATGAATGCGCGCACAAAAAGTAAAATTACTAAATCCACTGGCTGGCAAGCAATCTGCGTTGATTTTTTTCATCCCAATGAAACTGAATTAAAATCGAATTTATTTGTTCTAAATGGAACAACAGATGATGATTTGGGTCCCTGTGTTGGAAAGTTTATTTCAAAAGATATTTCTCAGTGGTTAAGTTTTGCGGACCACGAGTCTGCAGAAGAAACTGAAAATATTGGTTTGATTTTAAAGAAAATTAAACGCCAAATTAAACGCGCATTTCCTGAAATATCCGAAAAAATTCAGAAAGAACGCATTTTTGTATCCTCATCCATTTCTGGAGCCGAAATTAAGCTCAATGCAAACTTAAGCTACCCATCTATTGATAATTTATGGATTGCCTCAACAACAGCAAATAGTGGCCCCAACCTTTTAGGATCGCTGCAAACTGCTCAAATGATTTTAGCTGCTCTAGGTTTTGGGCCGGAAACATCTTTCAGTACTGAAAAAACAGAAATCGAAAATCAAATTTAAGTATTCGAAATAACTGATATTTTTTAAATTATACAGAAATATTGGTTATTTCCTAATTATCAGGCCCTTTCAAAAA
Organism: Pseudobdellovibrio sp.; assembly: GCA_049301055.1. Lineage (GTDB taxonomy): Bacteria > Bdellovibrionota > Bdellovibrionia > Bdellovibrionales > Bdellovibrionaceae > Pseudobdellovibrio. Next base: position 42,544 of record JBAQKN010000047.1, read on the forward strand.
GGCCAACTGGTACTTTTTAAAGCTCTTGTTGCCCTTAACCAAACCCTATGATAACTCTGATCTCCACTATAACACACGACGAGTATAACACTGGTCTCGGCATTAATTCTAAAGTTGAAAAACACTGAAAAAATAGTCGAGTACTCTTGGATAACCAAGCTCTGCACGTCGGAGGCATAACCAGAAAAGGAAGTACCATGGCACAAGTTACCATGAAAGAAATGTTAGACGCTGGAGTTCACTTCGGACACCAAACAGCTCGCTGGAACCCAAAAATGAAACCGTACGTTTACACAGCTCGCGGAGGCATTCACATTATTGACCTTCAAAAGACTGTTGTTCGCGCAAATCAAGCTGCAGATTTCGTAAAAGAAATTGCTGCTGAGGGCGGTTCAATGATTCTAGTTGGAACAAAAAAACAAGCTATCGAACCTGTTCAAGAAGCAGCTCGTAGAAGTGGTCAGTTTTTTGTTACAAAAAGATGGTTGGGCGGAATGTTAACAAATTTCCAAACAATCAAAGCTTCAATTGATCGTCTTCGTAAAATCGACGCAATGAAAGAAAAAGGCGAATACAATCTTTTAACTAAAAAAGAGCGTGCTGGTCTTGATAAAGAAGCGATTCGTTTAACTGATTACCTAGAAGGTATCAAAGACATGAAATCGATTCCTAAAGTTATGTTCGTAGTTGATCTACCAAAAGAACATATTGCAGTTGCTGAAGCTCGCAAATTAGGTATCAAAATCGTAGCTATTGCTGATACAAACTCTGATCCAGAAGCAGTTGATTTTCCAATTCCTGGAAATGACGACGCTATCCGTTCAATTAAATTATTTACCAACCTAATTGCTGATTCATTTATTGAAGGCTCTAAAATTTGGGAACAAAAAATGCGTTCTCAAACAGACAAGGGTTCTGACTTAGCAAAAGAAAAAGGTGACATGATTGACGACGCGGCGAAAAGACCTGCTGCTCGTGGCCCAGCTAAACCTGCAGCTAAAGTAGAAGAGAAAAAATCTGCTGGTCCTGCGGTTGTTAAAGCCAACAAAACACGAAAACTTGTTGCTGCTGGAACTGCCGACTTAGTTGAAATCGAAGCTGAATTAAACACACCAGAAACTAAAGAAGACGCTGCAGAGTAATCTCTGCCGCAGCTTTTTTCTTAGTTAATCTTATTTAATTTTATTTAAACGTTAAGGAGACTTTTCATGTCTATATCTGCGTCAATGGTTAAAGAACTTCGCGAAAAAACAAGCGCTGGAATGATGGATTGCAAAAAAGCTTTGCAAGAAGCTAATGGAGACTTCGAAGCCGCGGTTGAGTGGTTACGAGTTAAGGGTCTTTCTGCGGCTGCAAAGAAATCAGATCGCATTGCTGCTGAAGGAATGGTTTTCGCAATCACGGCTGACAAATCAGCCGCTGTTGTTGAAGTAAATTCAGAAACAGATTTCGTGGCTCGTAATGAAAACTTTATTTCTTTTGTAAATGATATCGGTGGCCACATCTTAACATCAACTTCTATTGATGAACTTTTAGATCATCCCTTTGCAAAATCTCCAGGAAAAAAAGTTGGCGATGTTTTAAAAGAAGCGATCGCCAAAATTGGAGAAAATATTGTTATTCGTCGTTATGAAAAGTACACAACAAACGAAACTGGTTTGGTTCACTCGTATATTCACGGTGAAGGTAAAATTGGTGTTTTAATTGAAGTTGCTGCTAGTACCGCAGCTGCGGCAAACTCTGCAGAAGCTAGAACTTTTGCATCTGATGTTTGTTTACATATCGCTGCAATGAATCCAATGGCTTTATCATCTGATCAAGTTCCTGCAGAAGTTGTTGCAAAAGAAAAAGATATTTTAAAACAAAAGAATTTAGAAGCTGGTAAAAAACCAGAGATGATTGAAAAAATAGTTGAAGGTCAAATTCGTAAATTTTTGGCTGAAAATTGTTTGCTAGATCAATCCTTTGTAAAAAATCCAGATTTGAAAATCTCTGACTATATGAAAGAAAGTTCAAAAAAAGCTGGCGGAGATTTAACAATCAAACGCTTTACTCGTTTTGAATTAGGCGCTGGAATCGAAAAGAAAGTTAATGATTTTGCTGCAGAAGTTGCAGCAGCTCAATCAGCTGGCCACTAGTTCCGTGTTAAGTTAGGTGTCACTTTGTGACACCTTTTTTTTGTCTAAAATCTTAGTTACCAAAGGGGTCCATAAATGAGCAAGCCAGTTTACAAGAGAATCCTTCTTAAGTTAAGCGGCGAAGCCCTTGCCGGAACTCAGGGTACTGGAATTTGCACAACAACCCTAAAGCAAATCGCACAAGATGTAAAACTGGCTCACGAAACAGGTGTCGAAATCGGACTTGTTATTGGCGGAGGAAACATCTTTCGCGGTGTCGCAGCTTCTGCGCAGGGCATGGATCGCGCCAGCTCTGACTATATGGGTATGCTAGCAACTTGTATCAATGCACTTGCACTGCAGGATGCTTTAGAAAAAGAAAATGTTCCGACGCGTGTTCAATCCGCTATTGAAATGGCTGAAATTGCAGAACCCTACATTCGCAGAAAAGCAGTTCGTCATCTAGAAAAAGGGCGCTTAGTTATTTTTGGCGCCGGTACCGGAAATCCATACTTCACAACAGATACTGCTGCCGCATTACGAGCAATGGAAATTAATGCTGAAGTGTTAATGAAGGCTACAAAAGTAGATGGTATTTATGATAAAGATCCAACCAAACATAGTGATGCAATTAAGTATGATAAAATTAATTATATTGATGTTTTAAGGCAGGGATTAGAGGTTATGGATTCAACAGCCATCAGTCTTTGTATGGACAATAAGCTTCCGATCATGACTTTTGATCTTGCAAAGCCTGGCAATATACTTAAAGCTATTCTTGGCGAAAAAATTGGCACATTAGTTTACTAAATTTAATTAATTAACTCTATCAACTGGCAAGAAGGAGAAAGACCCTTATGTTAGATCAAACAAAAAAAACAGCACAATCAAGAATGGACAAAGTTCTTGTTTCTTTATCTGAAGATTTTAAAAAAATCCGCACAGGTAAAGCACAAGTATCTATGTTAGATAATGTTCGCATTAACTATTATGGTCAGATGGCGCCCCTTAATCAGGTTGCTTCTGTTTCTACTCCTGACGCAAAAACTTTTCTAATTGCTCCATGGGAATCTGCAATTTTAAAAGATATCGAACAGGGTTTAGTAAAATCTGATATTGGTATGGCACCCATTAATGATGGTAAAGTTATTCGTCTAAAAGTACCTGATTTAACTGAAGACCGTCGTAAAGATTTAGCTAAACAAGTTAAAAAAGCTGCGGAAGACGCACGAGTTGCAGTTCGCTTAGTGCGACGCGATTCTAATGAAGAGGTAAAAAAAGCCCTAAAAGATAAACTAGTTAGCGAAGATGAAGCTAAAAAAGCTGAAACTGATATTCAAAAAGTCACAGATGATATGATTAAAAAAATTGATGTATCAACTGATGAAAAAGAAAAATCAATTTTAACAATCTAGACGATCAAAAAGAATTATATGGCTACCCGACTAGAACATGTTGCAATTATTATGGATGGAAATGGACGCTGGGCTCAGCAAAGAAATAAGCCCAGAACCTTTGGCCACATCAAAGGTGCGCGTGTAGCAAAAAAAATTATTACTCATGCTGCCAATTCGGGTTTAAAAAATTTAACCTTATACGCTTTCAGTACAGAAAACTGGTTACGCCCCCAGGTTGAAGTTTCTTTTTTAATGCGCTTATTAAAAAGATATCTACAGAAAGAAACAGCGACTTTGGTTAAAGAAAATATTCGTTTTTCGGTTATTGGTGAAATTGAAAAGCTTCCCGCAGATATTCAAATTGCTGTACAAAATACAAAGTTTTTAACTCGCAAAAACACAGGTCTTCATTTAACTTTTGCAATGAGCTACGGCTCTAGACAAGAAACGTTAATTGCTGTTAAAAAAATTGCTGAAAAATATAAAAACAATGAAATTGATTTAAATCAAATTACTGAAAGTTTTTTTAACTCTCAGTTAATGACTGCCGGAACCCCAGATCCTGACTTAATCATTAGAACGAGTGGCGAAAGTCGCTTATCTAATTTTATGATGTGGCAGGCCTCTTATAGTGAACTTTATTTTTCTGCAACCTTGTGGCCTGATTTTACAACCAAAAATTTTGATCATTGCTGTCAAAATTACTTTCAAAGAGAGCGACGCTTCGGCGGTACAAAAAATAAAAATGAAGAATCTTTCGTCTAGAATAGCCTCAGCCATCGTCGCCATATTAATCTTATCTCTTGCGGTTTATTTCGGAAGAGAAAAAGGCATTTACTTAATTTCTTTATTAACTGTAATGCGTGCTTCATTTGAAATAGCTCGCATGTTTTTTAATTCAGATTACCCTGTTTTTACTAAAAAACTTTTTTTAACTCTATCTACAGTTATTTTTCTAATTGTTACCCAAGAAGATTTGCGATTTATTTCTGGCGTCGCCTTAATTTTAAGTTTTATTTTGATCGCAAGTCTTGGGGTTTTGTTTCACAAAAGTTTTAAAAACCTAGATCAAGTTTTAAGTTTTGTTGCCAAATCCTGCGTTGGCCTTGTGTATACATGCTTTTTACCTGCTTGCATTGTTTGGACAGTTCAAACAAATAACGGCATGGAATGGTTTTTCTGCCTACTTGCTGTGGTCTTTGCCGGCGACATTGGAGCATTTCTTTTTGGCGTTAAATTTGGAAAAACAAAAGTGGCTCCACTTTTGTCGCCCAACAAAAGCATTCAAGGCTCTTTGGGTGGTCTACTTTTTTCAACACTTATGGCTATAGCATTTCAATATTTTTTACCAAATACACCTTTATATGTTTTGATCTTCTGTGGATTCGTTGGCGGCCTTTTGGGGCAAATTGGCGATTTTTTCGAATCACTTATAAAACGCGTGTCTGGATTTAAAGACTCTGGAACAATTATGCCCGGACATGGCGGCGTACTAGATCGTCTAGATGGTGTTCTTTTAGCGTCGCCTTTGTTTTATTTAGCTGCGACATACTTTTCATTGTAATTAGACAACTAGCTATAGGTCGCGCGTTGCAAAAAAACAAACAACTCATATAGACGTTTTCGATTAATCGTTTAAAATAATAAACATGTATATAGCAACACTACTTGGCCAAATTTATTCTACCGTTATTCCATTTGTACTTCTACTGGGCATCTTAATTTTTGTTCACGAACTTGGTCACTTTGCAGTGGCTCGCTGGTGTGGAGTTCGCGTAGAAGTTTTTTCGCTTGGATTTGGGAAAAAAATATTAAGTTATAAAAAAGGTGATACAACTTATTGCCTTTCGCTAATTCCACTTGGCGGTTACGTTAAAATGTTTGGTGAACAAAATGGTGACGTGGTTGCTGAGGCCGATCGCCCTGTTTCATTCACACATAAAAATGTATGGCAACGGATCGCAATTGTTTTAGCTGGCCCTTTAATGAATTTTTTCTTTGCAATATTAATTTTTGGTTTTATTTCGGCTATCGGAGAAGAAACTCGAGCTCCAGTTCTAGCTGAAATCGAAGAAAATTCAGCGGCAGCAAAGTTGGGTTTACAATCTGGCGACCGCGTTACCCAAATAGGCACAACGCTAATTCGCAGTTATGAAGATTTTCAAAAGACCCTAAATAAAAATCAGAACTCAACGATTCTTGCTACCGTCGTTTCAGCAACAGGACAAACGAAAACTCTTTCCTTAACTGTTGGATCTGCCACAAATACAAATATTTTTTCAACTGAAAAAACGCTTGGTGAAATTGCTGGAATTCAACCCCTAGCAAGAGGTTCCGTTGTTGGTGTTAAAGCTGTCTCTATTGCCGAGAAGGCCGGTTTTAAACCCGGTGATGAAATCGTTGAAATCAATACCCAAAAAATTTCAAAATGGACAGAGCTTGAAAATCTAATTTCTAAAGCAGAAACTTTAAGCTTTGTTGTAGACCGCGAAATTAGCGTTGCTGGCGAAGCAGATCGAGTTAAATCAAAAGTAACACTAACTATTCCAAATGCGGATAAACAAGCCACCATGACCACTTTAGGCTTCGAACAACCTGATTTATTTTTAGATCAAGTTGTGAAAGACTCTCCGGCCGAACAGGCTGGTTTACAACGCTTCGATAAAATTATAGCAATTAACTCTGAGCCAATTACAAAATGGGATCAGGTCCTAAATAAAATTAAATCCTTTGATGGCAAAGAGGCTTTAACTATTCAAGTTATTCGTGATGGCACCGAAGTTATGAAAAAAATCACCCCCCTGGTAACCAGCCAAATGACTTCGCAAGGAAAAGAAGATCGTCGTTTTACAATTGGTATTTTACCTTTTATTAATTATTCGCAACCTGAAATGGTAAAGGTTAAAGCGGATAATTTGTACTATGCTTTTGAAAAAGGTTTTTCAAGAACTTGGGAAATCTCTTCGATGACAGTTATTTCTTTTGTGCGTTTGTTTCAAGGAGAAGTTTCTCATAAAAATATCGGGGGTATGATTTCTATTGGAAAAGCCGCCAAAGATTCTTATGAGAATGGACTGCAATCTTTCTTAATGACCATGGGGATTTTATCCGTCAGTTTATTCATTCTTAATCTTTTACCAATTCCGGTATTAGATGGTGGTCACCTGGTATTTTACGCAATCGAGGCGATCAAGGGCAGCCCTCTTAGTCTTAAAAAAATGGAACTCGCCCAACAAGTTGGCTTTGTATTATTGATGGGATTAATGGTATTAGCTTTGTTCAATGATTTTACAAAGTTTTTCTTTAAAGCATGATTATACTAGCCTGTGAATCCAGCACGCTTCTTGGAAGCGTCGCTGTTTTTGAAAATTCAAAACTAATTGCCTACAAAGAATCTCTACGACAAGGTTCCCATTCGGACGTTCTAAATTTATTTGTAGAGCAGGTTTTAGCCACCACAAATTTAAAGATATCCGATATTGATCTTTTCATTTCTGGAATAGGGCCGGGTAGTTTTACGGGTATACGTATAAGTATAACTACCATTAAAACATTCGCCTACTGCTTTGATAAGCCCGTTTTAGGAATAAATTCATTAGAAAATTTAGCTTGGCAATATTGCCTTCAGTGCGATGATGAAAAAAAACCAATCATAAGTATGATCAATGCTTATAAAAATATGGTTTATATTGCGACTTATAAAAAAGAAAACTCTCAGTTGGTTACGCTAAAAGAACCCGAAGTTGTTCGTGTCCAAAATTTAGATCAATACATTACTGAAGCTGCGATTTGTGTTGGTGATGGCTATACAACGTATTCAAAATATTTTAATTCAACCTTAAATGGTCTGATAACTAGGCCCAGTTTTCCAGAAGATGATCCAAAAGCCTCTGCGGCAGCCTACTTTGTAAACCACAAAAACTTAAAATCATTTCATTGGTCCCTCCTTTTGCCACTCTATTTGCGCGCATCTGAGGCAGAAGAAAACTTAAATGGCATCAAATTTCAGCCACTAGAGTAAGCAAAATAGGCATTTTTAGCGAATTTTATAACCTATTTACTAAATATAACTATTTTATTGCCCATTTTAATCAACGAGCCGTATCATAATTTAAGATGAATACAGAAATAAAACACAATTATTATGAAATCTTAGAGATACCTCAAACAGCTACTCAGCAAGAAATTGCTTTAGCATACGAGAAGGCTAAACGAACATATTCTGTTCAAAACCCTGCTCTTTATGCAATCTTTGATAAAAGCGAAGCGCAACAGCTTTTAAATATGATCGACGAAGCCTTTGCCGTTTTAGCAAATAATACCTATAGAACAATTTATGAAAAGCGTCGCCAGGCAAATACCTTTTCTGAAGAGCAATTATCTGTTGATTCAATTAAAGCCGCCAGCATTGAGCTTTATAATGAATCAAAACTAAAAAAAGATTTAACCGAAATTGAAGAAAAAAATAAGTCGACTTACACGGTTGATCAAATCATGGAAGATCAAATCAAAAATCAAAAAGTTTGGACTGGCGCCTTCTTAAAAGAAGTTCGCGAGTACAAAAAAGTTTCCATTGAATTGCTAAATGAAAAAACAAAAATTAATACTTGGTACCTTAAGTCTTTAGAAACCATGGATTTAAATAATTTACCTGCGCCTGTTTTTGTTCGTGGATACATCATACAAGTTGCAAGATGCTTAAATCTTGATGACAAATTTGTTGCTGATTCTTATATGAAGCTTTATAAAAAAGCGATTGAAAACTAAAACCTACCTGGTTGAAAATAAAGATGTCGGTCAGCGCTTAGATAAATGGCTGACTGAATTAGTCGAAATTAGTTCCCGCAGCTATGCTCAAGACTTAATTGTAAAAAACCATGTGCTCGTAAACGATAAAGTAGAAAAACCGTCTTTATCGCTGAAGCTGAATGATTCGATTACTGTTCACTTTCCTGAAGTTCAAACAACAGAACTTATTCCTTACGATTACCCCTTAGATATTTTTTATGAAGATAGCGATGTGATCGTCATCAACAAACCCTGCGGCCTGGTAGTACACCCCGCTGCAGGACATCAGCAAGACACCCTAGTGAACGCACTTATTCATTATACCAAAGATTTATCGATGAAAAATGAACTACGCCCAGGCATCGTTCATCGTATTGATAAAGAAACCAGTGGGCTTTTGGTTATCGCCAAAAACGATGCTAGTCATGAAAACTTAGCTGAACAGTTTAAGAACAAAACAAGTCATCGCGTTTATTTTGCCGTTGTTGATCGTGACTTAAAAAACCGAACTGGAAAAATTCAGTCCTATATTGCAAGACACCCTGTTGATCGCAAAAGAAACGCATCAATTCGAATAAATAATAAAATAATTACTACTTACAGCGAAAAAATAATCGATGGAAAGTGGTCTATCACTCATTATGAAAAAATAGATTCTGTTCGAGTAAATAAAAACAACTCTTTTAGTTATGTGCGACTACAACTAGAAACTGGGCGCACTCATCAGATTCGAGTTCACTTAAGCGAACTTGGTCATCCGCTTGTTGGTGATTTGGCGTACGGCTACCCAAAGCAAACATATCTTAAGTTAAATTTAAATCGATTCTTTCTGCATGCGGCCGAACTTGGCTTTACTCATCCCAAAACAAATGAAACTTTACTTTTTAAAGCCCCTTGGCCAAAAAATGATATTTTAAAAATGCAGGAGTTTGGTTTTGCAAACACACTTCCAGGAATGTGAATTAGGGTTTACTTTTAAAAGTGAGGATCTTCTAGTTTTTTTTGGCAATGCCAAAGCAACACAAGTAGAGATTGAAAAAAAATTTCCCGCTTTAAATTTTTTAAAAATTAAACAAACTCATTCTGATCTTATTATTAAAGCTAGCGACCAACTAAAAGAAGCTGATGCCCACTGGGGCGCTGAAAAAAATATTGGCTTGTTAATCAGCACCGCAGATTGCACGCCAATAATGATTTACGACAGCATCGGAAAAAAAATTGCGGCCATTCATGCTGGCTGGCGCGGTGTAGAAAATCAAATATGCTTAAAAACACTTAAGCTTTTATCGACCACTGAATCAAGCGCTAATGATTTTGAAATTTGGATGGGCCCACATATATTGAAAGCAAGCTTTGAAGTGCATGCGGATGTCTTAACCGCACTTTTAAATTCGTCTTATTCTGCGGATAAGTCAGTTCACTTTTCTAATTCAGAACATGGCATTTATGTAGATTTAAAAAGTATTCTTGAATCGCAAATTCATAGCTTAATGCCTGATCTAAAAAAAATAAATTCATTATTACTTGATACAAAAACAAATCTTAAGTTTCATTCTTTTCGGCGCGATAAAGCACTTGCTGGCCGAAATCTAAGCTTCATTGCTATGATATAATTTTTTAAAACGAACAATTCTTTGGCCTATCTGATAAAAAGTTCGACAGCCAACCTGAGCCTCCCTTATTGATTTTTTGTGTTTTTTCGAGACCACTTTTTAGAAAGCCTGCTCAGTACTGTTATTATTTCGACTTGGTCTTTGTTTAACTGTTTTTTAACACTGGGCACATCATTTGCTTAAGTATCCTAGTATGAAAATAAATATCTTACCCAAAATTAGTTTCCTTTTAGTAATTAGCTCGTTTTCATTAGTTCATGCTATGGACTCACTGGAGGACCGCATTTGTGCTAATTTGAAACAAGGCGCCTTCGGCAAAACGGGGGCAATTCGATTGAATGAAATGACCTGTGGGAAGAAAGATCCTATCGCTGTACCCGTTACAGAATTAACTGGAAAATCTGATGATCAAGCACGGTCACAATTAAAAACTATGGGCGTTGAGTATCTATTTAACTTTAATAACGCTGATTTAACGAGACCTTCTGGGCAAAAAAAATATTTTATTAAAGACTTTATGCACAACGCCGTTGCCGAAAGCCAAACAGAAAATTTTTCAGCACAGAGCTGTCTTATAAAGGATGGAACACAATCAGAATCATTTGCTCGCTTTGATCGTTTTTCTGAAAACGACTCTATGGGTGGCTATCTTCTTGTACAGGAAAATGACTCCACGGTAACAAATCTTAAATCAAACGAAGCTTTTACCATCGGCACATGGGTTAAAATCAAGACTGATTACCATGCCAAAACTGCAGATGGTTATTTCCCAATTTTTTCAAAGACTGCATTGAATACAAAAACCCAAGCTGGGCAAACAGAATGGGAATTTAAGCTTACTAGCGAAGTCGCGTATTTGAATATTAACCGCAACGGACAATTTCAAAATAATTTAAATCGTCAACTGCCCTGGTGGGCTGACCGTTTTGGTTCTTGTTATGAAAACAATATTTCTCGCGAGTGTTGGCATTTTGTTGCCATCAGCGTTAACCCGGCTGAGCATAAATATTCAGTTATGATGTTGCGAAAATTCGCTGATGAACTACCAGGAAATAATGTTGAATTTTTTGAAAATTATGAAACATCAATTAGCCAGGATAATGTTCCCATTGTCGCTTCAACAAAAACAGCGTTACGTATAGGTGGCTCAAACACCAACACAATGGACGGAATGCTAAAAGGAACTTTCTTTGCTAAACGAGCGCTGTCTCAAGATGAGATGCGAGCCATTGCTACGTATACGACTCCAGCAAAAGAGGCTTCGTTAACTTGCGCTCCAGCAAAGTAATCTAAGAGACTAAATTAAAATTGGTAATTAAAAGAAAAAAACTCGGTGATTTGCGGACCATTCACCGAAATGGCGGATTCGTCGCAAAATGACTTGTTTCAACTACTTAACGAATCCGCCATGCTATTATAGCACAAACTTCTTTCTTCATCACTTCTAGCGTGAGCCGAACATACTGACCACATTCGCAGGGAGTTCCATCGGGCGTTCAATCGCCTTAGATTTAAAGCTGAGCTTTTCTGTCGCTCCCGCTTCCTCAATACCAGCCATGCGGATGTAAATCTGCATCGTCTCAAGATCCTGCCAGCCACCGATCTTCATGACCGTTGTCGCAGGAACCCCGGCTTGAATTAAGTGCGTCGCAAAACAAGCTCTGAGCGTGTGGAACTTAATAGATTTAAGTCCCTCGTTCACACAGAAGGCTCGAAGAACCTTCGCTTGCATGCCTCGTCTCAACTCATGGAAGTCCTGAAACACAAGAGTCCCTTGCTCGTCCTTGCCCCAACTCATTGACGGCAAATAACTTTGTAGGAACCAGTAAAGTTCACTAGAAACAGGAACCGTGCGCCAGTAACCGGCCTTCGTTTCCCCAAACTTCTTTGTGCTCTGGCTCCATGCACGGTGAACTCTAATAAGTCCGTAACTCTTTTTCGAATCATCAGACTTATCGAGAGCCAAGGCTATTTCCCTAGAAACAAGGTCGATGTCTTCTAACCGAAGGCCTCGCAGTTCTCCTGCGCGCATTCCAGTATAAAGACCAACCTTCCAGATAGTGTGCCAAGGGTGCTCTTTGTGTTCCGACCGTTCTAGCATCAGAATAACTTCATCCCTCGTCAAGATCTCGGGGATGGTGCA
>JBAQKN010000048.1:0-19642 GCA_049301055.1 Pseudobdellovibrio sp.
CTATGGGAGTAATGACGGGGCTACTTCTTTTTCTTAGTGGCCTTGGATATTCAATTGCGTATCTAGGTCTTTCGATGCTGACATTAGTTTATTTGTTTTTTATTTGGAGAATTCAACGCCCTTCTAATCGCCCTTCAGCACTTAAATATGGAGTCCGAATTGTTGCGACAATGATTCCATTAAGTTTTTTATTGTGCTGGATATGGCCTGAAATGTACGTAACATGGTTTCACCTTCTTTTTATTGGTTGCTTTTCACTTTTAACATATTCCGTAGCAACACGTGTTACCTTAGCTCACGGCTCATACCCTGTTGATCTTGAAATGAAATCACCCGCACTTTCATTATTCATCTTTTTTTTAGTTTTATGTTTAGTCTCAAGAATTCTATATAGCTTTACAGATGGCCTATGGAAAAAAAGTTTTCTACACTTAGCAGCCACATTTTGGTTTTTTGCTATTGCAGCTTGGTGTTATTCCTTTTTCATTCGAATCATTAAAACTGGACAGCAAGAAAAGCCTTCGTGCTAAAGGATACCTACTATGCGTTTAACAGATCATACGGATTATTCCTTAAGAGTACTTATGTATCTAAATCAAAACAAAAAACTTGTTACATTAAATGAGCTTGCTGATAAACTTGGAATTTCAAAAAATAATTTAATTAAAGTTTCAAAACAGTTAGCTAAACTTAAATATATTGAATCAACGCGCGGAAGATCTGGTGGGATTTGGCTTAGCAAAGAAACTGGCGCTATCAACTTAAGAACAATCGTTCAACAAACAGAAGAAAGCCTTAGTATTTCCGAATGTTTTTCAAATAAAAAAAGTCACTGTACTTTTTTACGCGGCTGCCTGCTAAAAAACGGACTTAATAATGCTCTTGAAGCTTTTCTTAATTCATTAGCGCAAATTACTCTTAACGATATTACTCCGAAATAGTCGTAATTTATTTTATATAATATATGTACTATTCTAAATAGTTTTTATTGTATCCTTCGCCAATGAGTTTTATATTCAGCCGGCGCATCTAAATAACTATTAACCAAAGGAATTTTCGTGGGAAAATATATGGATATCTGCATCCAACCTGTACCAAAAAAAAATGTAACTGCTTATCGCAAAACAACTAAGATTGTTGGCCAATTACTAGTTAAGCATGGAGCCATTTCAAGTAGCGACTATATTGCTGATGATAAAAATGCGACTTCACTATCATTTCCTAAAAAAATTAAAGTAAAGCCTAGCGAGGTTTTAATTATTGCGATGGCCGAATTTAAATCTGCTTCGCATAGAAAATCAGTTTTTAATTTAATGATGAAAGATCCAAAAATGGCTAAATTAAATATTGAACCCTCTTGGATGGATAATGATAATGCGATCTTTGGCGGATTCAAACTACTAGTCGCTGTTAAATAATACATTATTAGAAATGGGGTTTGAAAATGGCAAAAGATTTATTAGATCTTCATGGGTTTAAGTCCGACCAAGTAGAAGACGCTATTGATCGTTTTCTGATGCAAGTTTCAAACTCAAAATTTAAGAAAGCCCGTATTATGACTGGCAAAGGTACGGGCACTGTTCAAAGCCTGACGATTAAATATTTAAAATTAGCCGGCTACCACTGGGCTTATGAAAAGCTTTCGAGTGGAAAAAATAATGAAGGATGCTTGGTTATTTTTTTAGAATAACTCTAACGCATCCTTCCCCAAGTCTTAATTAATTCTTTAAATTTGTTAAAAGAGCTTCAACATCTAAAAAATAGTTAGCAAGCTCTGTTCTTAGATGCTTACCAAAACCATATGCACCATTATTATTTGCTGAATATTTTTTAATTGCTTCAATTTCATTTGCCTGAAGTTCGTTATTTGCCAGCTGCACTTTAAGGCGTTGCAAACTTATTTCTAAATAACGTAATCCAATGCGTGTTACATACTGTTGTGATTGATCAGGCTTAGTCCAAGATGGCGCCTGATAAATCGTTAGACCGTCTTCAACAGACATTCTAAGAACCTTAAGACCTTCATTTTGGATTGTTCTAAAATCAAATGAATTTGGGTTAAATGAATTCACACCATCTAGTGCTGCTGCAGCAATGGCCTGATGAAGTTCATAGTAGTAATCCATTTTAAGCTTATCCATTGTTAATAAACCCGGCTTACCGCCAGAGTCTGAAAAGAAATTTGAACCATAAAGACTTTTACCATAAAATTCATGATAAATTCTTCCAGACAACGCTAGAAATCGCTGTGCTCCATAAGTGCCGGATTTAAATCCAGATTTCATTTCATCAAGAAATTCTTGTCTAAACTGTGCTGACTGCTGTTTAGAATCGCTCATACTAATATCTTTTCCGAATGGAAAAAAGAATATCCCATTGATATCCTTTGGCAAGTTTGTTCCTTCAGTTTCGTAGATTCTCCATATAGGATTCCTAGAACTATTAAATTTTGTTTGTGGACGAACCCAATACTGATCCCAAATGCCAACGTTAGGGCTTGTTAGCACGGAGTCACGAATAGATTGATTGTAAGTTAGTAATTTTTCAGTCGAAACTTTTTGATACGAAATCTGTTGGCTATTACCAAACATTTCAGTGCATTTTAACGGCAAGGCTTCAGAATTTATAGCCATAAAAAGCCCCATAGTTAGCGATGCATAAGAGACAATTTTAGTTGAAATATTACCCATGAACATTCTCCTTTTTAGGAAAGTTGCAGAAAAATGCTCTGACACTATTAGATTCATTTTCTACATTTTAATTAGAATTTTACTTCTATTTATCTTGGATAAGCGAAACATGAGCCATAATTAAATGAGGACCCGTTTGAACTGAGATCAATTCAGTGTCGATAAATTTGTCAAAGTGCCGACAATTGTCGTTTTTTTAAAGCGGACTTCAAAGCAAGCTGAGGCGATGTTTCAATTTCTGTTATACCTAAATTATTTAAAGTAATTTCTCCAATAAGTTTAGGCATGATCGCAGCGTCACCCTTTCCATCGGATAATTGCTTCAAAGCATCTGCTCCAGACACAGAATGGTCACTAATAAAAATGGTCCTGGCTTCGCTCCAAATCCTGCAATAGTTCGACTTGTTGATTTTTTTAGTGCGTCACGCAGTCGAGCTAGGAATTCAAAATGCTGGCAGCCCCAGACAAAAAGCACCATGATAGGCTCAAATAAAATCGCCAGCAAAATATCTGAAACAAAATATAGTCCGGTCATCGTTAACCAATCAATACCATAACTTTTTGCCAAAAGGACGCCTGCAGGAATTCCTCCACCGATCGGAATCGAAAAAAGTAGAAAGACTTCCCATAGTTTTGAAATGAATTCACTTGAAAGTGTTGTCACAAGTTAATCATCATGGATGAACACGTTATATGATGCAAGTATATCAAAGTGATTCTTGGATTAATTTAATTTTGATTTTTCATACAATCCAACAAGTTCAGATTTTCCAAGAATATGGTTATTCATAGCTTCCTCAATTTGCTTTTTAGTTGGCACTGTAAAGAAATTCAAAATTGTATCTACTGCATATAGTTTGTAAAAATAGCGGTGTTTTCCAATGGGTGGACATGGACCACCCCAAGTCGACCGCTTCCAATCATTTAACCCAAAACGCACTTCGCTAGATAAATTTTCTGCACCATCAGCTAAATAATTTTGCGACAATGGAATATTATAAACTATCCAATGAGTAAATATCATTTTTGGTGCTTTAGGATCTGGCGCATCCGGGTCTTCAACAATTAAAACTAAACTTTTTGTGCCTTCAGGCACTCCTGACCATTCAAGCTGAGGAGAAATATCCCTTCCTTCACAAGTATACTGTTTTGGAATTTCATGCTGATTTGCAAATGCTTTTGATTTTAAAGTAAAAATATTTTGTTTCATGCTTTGGTAGATTTGCAAAATAAACGCCAAATTTTCAAGTTGGTTAATTTGTTTTGGTGTAGTCTGCCGCTGCAACATTAGTTGAATTTGCAGAAATTAATTCCAATCACATTGTCTTAGATTGCGCATGCGGCACTGGCTCAGGTTGAAATCGAATTTACTGAGGGAGACGTCCAAGCGCTACCTTACAAAGATGCCAGTTTTGACATTGTTGTTAGTCAATTTGGACATATGTTTGCAACTTTTTAACTGGAGCAACTAAAGATTTAAATTTTGATCGCAGTTCTCTTTTGGTTCCTTCCCTTAGTCCGCAACACAATCGTGATCTTTTCGAAAAAACGGCAGCACCTTTAATTAAACTGGTTAGTGACTTAAAAACCGACCCAGAAAAACTTTCAATATTTAGATCAGAACTAGAAAAATTAATTTCGCATTATACAAAAGATAATGTTTTATACCAACACTATCTTTTAACACGCGCGTCGAAGATTTAGTTTTCTAAATTGAACTTCGTCATTTTGCGTAAGCTGCATTTGTAAATACTTTATTTTAGCGCGCCTTGAATAAGGCACGAATTTTGGGCGAATACGGTGCTGAAAAAAACGAAAGATAACTGGTCAGCAAACCAAGAATAATTGCCAAAGGCAAACCACTTGGCTCTAAAAAGGCATGCACAAAAAATATATTCAATACAATTGGTGCAAGAATAACAAGCGCCAGTGGTACGAAGAATCCACTCAGCAGAAGAAGTCCGCAAAAGACTTCTGTTATTTTTAATAAGGGCATAAAATAATGTGCGGCCATGATACCTTGATTAAATGTAACAAGATCAGCTGGTAAATTTTCTGGAACTGGGACCAAGTTAAGCAGCCCAGTAATTCCTGCAGCAAAAAAAACGAAACCAAGAAGAATTCGAGCAATTAGGGGAATGTATTTTTTCATAAGAAGTCCTTTGTTGGTTTATTTAATTTCAGCAAATTTTTGAAACGGTGGCAAGCTTACACTTTTTTATATAAATCTATTCTCTAGTACGCATCTTGCAATATAGTTTAGTCTTATTAAATAAACCAAAAACTTTGGAAGGATTTTATGACTCTTCAATTTACAAAAGATCGTTTTTTAAAAAAAACAGTTATTGTTACTGGTGCCGGAGCCGGAATTGGTCGCGCTTGCGTTCAGCGCTTAGCGAATGAAGGGGCGCGCGTCATTGCTACTGATATTTCAGCGCCACGACTTGAAGATTTAAAAAAACAACTTTCAAGTTTTGATGTGGTGACTGTTGTTGGGGATATTTCTTTAGAAGAAACGACTCAAGCCATAATGACTCAGACTCATGGTAAGGTTGACGCTTTGGTAAATAACGCAGGCATTATGGATGGGTTCTTACCTGCAGCCGAAGTCGATGATGCCACGTGGGAAAAGGTTTTTGCTGTTAACGTAACTTCCGTGATGCGACTAACCAGAGCCGTTTTGCCATTAATGCTTCAAGCGCAAAAAGGTTCTATTGTAAATATCTCGTCGGAAGCGGGTTTGCGTGGCGCTTGTGCCGGAGTTGCTTACACCTCATCCAAGCATGCTGTTATTGGTTTCACAAAAAACACTGCGTTTATGTATGCGGCAAAAGGAATTCGCACTAACGCAGTTACACCCGGCGCTGTAAATACTTCGATTGAAGCTCCATTCAAATCTAAATTTGCTGAAGAAAAACTAGGACCTATTTTTCAAGCCCTTATCAAATCCTCTGCTGAATCTGAACATTTGGCGGCTTGTATTACATGGCTATGCAGCGATGATTCACCCAACATCAACGGCGCCGTGATTGCCTCTGATGGTGGATGGTCTGCGATATAAAAAACCGAATTAATTTGAAAATTGAATCGGCGCAAGGTCAACAAGCGAATCTGGAGCAGCAATTTCTACCACTCGAACAAGTGGTGTAAATGAACCTGCGGTGTCATGGCACGAACCCATTTGCCCATAGGTATTAAATTCACGATAGCTTGTGTATGCAATATTCTGAGCGTACCAGGCTTCGGCGCGGAAGTAAGAAATTGGATTAAACTGATTGTTTACCCCAACATAAATTCGGCCTATGACGTGCGGACCTAAAGAATCGGCTCGGCCTGCATAGGCGGTTCCTGTACAGGCGGCACTGGTGTAAAAAACTTGCCATGGTCGTCCTGAATATTTTCCTGAATTCACATTCACATAAATAAGATCTTTATTTGGAAGGCTGATCAAAGCTAATTGATCCCCCCCATCTTGCGCATATTGAATTAAGATACCGCGAACAGCGCCACCATTCACACCCTGAAGATTAATGGCGATCCAGTTTTCATTAATACATGTAAAAAAAGAATTTTTTGAAAGATCATAAACAAGCGATCCTTCTTTTCCGCTATTGCATTTTTGGGTTGAATCCAAAGATGAAATACTTCGAGCTATTGCGAACTTAGTTTTGGCAGCACTGAACCCGGAAATTTCAGGTATTATTTTTTTTTAGGGTCTCCGCCGTTGATCATATCGGAAACAAGTCCCTGATCATTTTTATTTTCTGCAAAAATAATTCCGAAAAGATGTCCCACAATAAATACAATAAAGAACCACATCAAAAGTTCATGAACTTCTTTTACCGCACCAATATTAGTTTTCGAAATACCAAGTTCATTTTTGAAGTTTAGCATAAGCCCCGTCACCACCATGATTGCAGTTGCTAAATAAAATACTGCGTATCCGATTTTAACAAATGTGTAATGAATCGCTTCGCTTTTTTCCTCAACAGGAAGATTCTTAATTTCAAAGGCATCTTTTAGGGCTTGAAGTCCGATACATTTTTTTTCAATAATTAAAACAATTAATAGCCGACCAAGAAATAATGCCGCTAAAGCAAAGCCTAAATAGATATGCCAATCCCAAAGTGGGTTACGAATGGCCACTGCGATTTCTTTTGCAAGATCTGCAGTAATCGTCGTACCGGCTTCATTCAATTTTTCTTGAATCAATACTGAATTAGCCCGCCAGCTAAGAAAAGTTTTTCTAATCAAAACTGTTCCTAATAAACTTAATATGACGGCGACATTTAACCAATGCCAAAGGCGAAGACTAAGCGGCTGGAATTTTTTAAAAGTATATTTAGCCATTGGAACCCCCTGGGGTCAGATGAAAACGTTCGTGTTAAGTATCATAGAACTAAAAAATGCATTTGGATTGGAAAATGTTGAACGCATTTTTTTCACATCGCGGCGCTTTAGAACAGCTCTAATTGCGATTTGATTATATTTCTTCACAACCAACCCCCTGCTGACGAAGTCCCTTAATACGCTTTTCAATTAATTCAGAAATGCGCCCAACAATTTTAGCTTCTGGAAATTTATCCACAACAATTTTGGTCACGTTATTTTTCTGAGTCTCTAACTTCACTATCAAAGAATTCATTCGCGCATGAAAAGTGCCAGGCTTTATTTGCAATTGCTTCTCTAACAAATTAAATTGATTGATTCCTATTTGCGAAAAATCTGTCCGATCCCCGATTAAAAATGTGAAATCTTTTTTTAATGTCGGATAAATGGCCGTACAAACAAGATCATAAAACGGAGCTAGTTCGTTCTTTCCGTCTTGATACAACAGCGAAATGTTTTTTGAATGACTATCGTTATTACCAATTAGTAAGTTAAAACAAATCCAATTCAGAAAACTTTCTACGTTAGGAAGGCGTTGTTTGGCAGCAACGCTTTTTAAGATAAACTCATAATTATGCTGGATACTAGGTCCACCTTTTGCTTCGTATTTAAAGTCACTGGTAATACCCTGAGCTTGACAAAAATCTTGCTGATGAATACGGCTGACTTTATTTTTATTTTTTACCCGATCGTAGCGTTCTATAATAAATAATGGATGCGGCCCCAGTAGAATTTCACATTTGGGTACATTGAAACCAATCGATTGAGCCAGTTGCATGCAGTAGTATTCGTTATAAACAGACTCTTTAATACCTTCATGCAATATCGGAGTTTTAATAATATGAGTTGTCGGTGCCAAGTCAGTTGCTAAATAAAATTTACCGTTTTTATAAATGGCTGGAAATTTATCTTGGGCACCAGCTAGTGAAAGATATCCAGGATTCTTAGAAGCTAAAACATCGGCAACAGACTGTTTATTTGTAATCGCTGCGTATATGGTTTCAAGCGGAACCTCAATAAGCTTAAAAGAATCAGTAGCAATAGCCGTAATTTTATCGTTCTTCGTTATTACAAAAGCGCCGGCGCAGTCTTGTCCAAAATGTTCTAAAAATTCAAATGTTCCTTTTATTTGGTGATCATTTTCTAACGTCTTTCTAAGATCTCCTTCGGGCAATAAGTTTTCAAAAAATGAAAGCGTCACTTTGTTTTTAAATTCATTTTGTTCAAGTGGCATCGCCAAGCTTAACGGAAAACTATTTTTTGAAGATCTCCAGCTGTCTTCATAAGAAAATGAATACACAAGATCTTCATTCCTAGTCAGAGTCCCCACTTTTTGATTTTCAAAGTATACAAAAAGCTGCATTAGTCTTCCATTTCAAGGGTGATTTTAAATCCAAGAATTTTTGACATCTTAATTAAGGAAGAAAGCTTAATATCCGAATCGGCCATTTCTATGCGACTGATTCCGTTGTGGGACAGGTTGCAAAAATCAGCTAAAGACTTTTGGGTTATCTCAAGCTCTTTACGGCGCTCTTTTAATGCCTTTGCCAGGTCTTTTTCGTTGGTAATCGCAATTTGCTTCATTTTCACCCCGCAATAGTTCTCTCTCTAATGAGAATTATTGCGCATTTTAGGACTTTTTCAATATAATTCTCTTTGTAGTGAGAATTATAATAAAGCTGCAGGTGCTAAAGCTATATAAAAAATTTAATTTATATTTTCAGCGCCGTAAATAATCTAACCCACCCACAATTGCGGCGATCTGGGCATCAATGCATATCTGAGCGTTTGCTTTTGGACTATCTGGGTAGACTTCCGTTGTCGTGCAATATTCCACATTAAAGGCACCTGCGCATAAAAATAATTTTTTAAGTGGATAATTAATCACGCCAGCCTGTTCGATTATTTCACCGATAAGCTTACCGTTTTCATCTGCCAAAGCAATATGAGTTATTTTTTTGACAGCATCGATAATTGCTTTTTGAAAATCTTTTTGCGGATTTTCCGTATCCCCAACCAGGTAAAATCCATCAGGAATAGGTGAAAACTTTTGAATGATACCATCCCTTTGTTCCAAAGCTGGTCGAAATAGTGTGTTATCGGTATCCGTGGTTTCATGCAGATCAAAGTGGGCAAATGGTTTTATGTTGAATGTGGCACTAAGAAAAAGCCTACATTCTTCAGCCGGACTGTCTTTATAAAACGAACGATTGGGATCGATGGCTTTTGAATTCCAGCGATTAATAGTTTCATAAGACCAGGGGCTAATACACGGAGCACAGACAAAATTAAAAATATTTTCGTAGTCATCTGCCGTTTTCTGAAAAAAATCCAAAGCGCCATGGACGCCACTGGTTTCATAGCCATGGACGCCGCCGGTAATTAAAATTGTTTTTTTTAAAGTATCGAATTTTTTAGACCGAAGTATAAAAAGTGGATAGCGATCTGGATTTTCAGAAAGCGCGCCATAGTGTTCTATTTCAAAATTAGGTTTTAATTTTTGAATTTTACAGACAACTTCATCTTGATATGAGCGTTTTATTTTTTGCTGTTTATTCCAATTATCTATATCAGCGTGTTGCCATTTCATTAAAGTCTCCGGGCTGGGAATGCCAAGTTGATTCTATCTATTCACCTTGCATAAAAATATAAACAAGAATAAAAATCAAGACAGAAAATATTATTTATATTTTATTACTAAAATGACATGCTTTTCAATGGGTTAACAGATCCTGTAATGAGAATACATCCAAGTCTCAATTTAGCTAATTAAGTCTTCAATATTTCTTCCGAAACGTTTATATCTGCCGCCGCTATCTTGGTGAAACAAGGGTTGGTGCAAGGAAGTTCGAAACTCCTGCAGGTATAATTAACAGGAGGACGTGTGGTTAAAATGATCCGAAGACACTATGTTAAATTGGAATTAATAAATCTTCCAGGTACAGCACCGCCACAACATTAATATTGTTTTATAACTTCGGAATAATAAAAAATGCTCGGTCGCTCCGGGCATTTTTCGTTTTTGCCGTCCCGTCGAGAAGCTATTGCCAGACAATATACGATATGCTACATTTCATATATGGGTATAGTTAAAATTAGCGACGAAATACATGACGAACTACGAAAGGCCTCTGAAGTTTTTAATAGATCATTAAATTCTCAAGCAGAGCATTGGATAAAAATTGGAATGCTTTGCGAACTTCATCCATCCATAGATTACGAAGAAATTAGAAATTTGCTATTTACCTATAGTGATCTTTCTATCGACAAAATTATAAAAAAAGTTCGGATAAAATGATTACCTTAAAATCCCAGCAAGATCTTACAGTCTATAGAAAGACTGGCCAAATTGCAGGAGAAATTCTTACTCGACTTATTCCTGAGGTAAAACAGGGTGTCAGCACTTACCATTTAGCGAAGCTAGCTGAAAAGTGGATTATCGAAGATTACGATGCCATCCCCTCTTCAATCGGTCAGTACGATTTTCAGTTTGCACTTTGTTCTTCGGTAAATAACGTTGTTTGCCATGGCGTGCCTTCTGAAAAAGAAATATTAAAAAATGGCGATATCATTAATTTAGATATCACCGTGAAAAAGCACGGCTTCATCGCGGATACATCTAGAATGTATCTTATTGGTGAAAGTAGCGAACAAGCCGCCGAGCTTTGTAAAATCACACAAGAGTGTTTATTTAAAGGAATCCAGCAAGTGAAGCCCGGCAACACGATCGGTGATATTGGTTTTTCTATAAATAGACATGCTGTAAGAAATGGATATTCAATTGTTAAAGAATATTGCGGACATGGAATCGGTAAAACGATGCACGAGGATCCGCAGATTACCCACTACGGAAAAAAGGGCAAAGGAATTGAATTGCAAGAAGGAATGGTCTTCACAATTGAACCCATGGTTAATCAAGGCTTAGATGCGATTTCTTATCTTTCCGATGACTGGACAGTAGTTACTAAAGACGGAAAACTTTCTGCTCAGTGGGAACATACCATCGCTGTGACAAAAGATGGTTTCGAGATTCTGACGTTAAGGGACGAAGAAAAATAAAAAATGGTTGGGCCTTAGTAATTTTAATTTTCTAATCAATTCATCCGTTCGTTTACTTGATTCGTAATGTTGAGATGAAAGACAGGAACTGATATTCACCATCAGCACTAAGCATGATCGTGCTGATGGTGAATATCGGGAAAATGAGCGTGGGAATGAGTCACTACTGTATGTGTATGGCGGTGAACGTGTGGTTCACTCTTGGGATCGGTTACCGAATGTTCATGCTGATGATGATCGTCATGAACATGTTCATGGGCGTGTATCAGCTCTATGTGAGTATGCTCGTGTCCATGATCTTCACTGAGATGAAACCAGAGACCTCCTACCATCAACAGCAGCGCAATCGTAAAAGGTAAATTTAAAGATTCGTTTAAAAATAGAATCGATAGCAATGATCCAATAAATGGAGCCGTAGAAAATATAGCTCCGGTTCTAGCAGTTCCAATCGATCCCAGAGAGACAATAAAAGCGACCAAGCTAATGCCAATTCCCAAGAAGCCAAGAACGCCTACTTGCAAAATTTCAACACCTATAGAAAGCCGCTCACCGACAAGATAGCCTAAAAATAAATTAGAACCTCCAGCAATAAGTCCCTTAAAACAAGCTATTAGCACAGGATCCAGATGAGAGATATTTCTAGTTACATTGTTATCAATACCCCAGGACAGACAGGCTAAGCTGATCAATCCAAAACCTAACAAAGTATCAACACCAGATCTCGCGGCCGAATTTAGGGTCAGCGTTAAACACCCTAGGATAATTAATACCATTCCATATACGATCTTTTTTTCAAAATGTTCTTTAAAGATAAACCAGGCGATCAAGGATGTTAAAACAGCTTCCAGATTTAAAAGTAAAGATGCTGACGATCCGCTGATATGACTAATGCCGTATGTGAGAAATGCGGGGCCTGAGATTCCGCCAAACGCAGTCGCTAGGATAAACCATTTGTAGTCTTGCTTTTGAATACGAGAAAAACTGATCCTTATATTCCTTCTCATCAGCAAAATTGCGAACAATCCAAGTCCAGCAAAAAAATACATAAGCCCAGCCATACTTTGTGGCGGCAGACTTTTGGATAATAGCTTAGAGCCTGGAGCGATACATCCAAAGAACAGAGCAGCCACTAAGGCCGCCCTGTAATTCTTTAAGGTAAATAAATAACCTGACTTCATCATTTCTTCTTCGATACAAAGTGAAAGTTTACGCCGCCGATAACCAGAACTGCAAAAACAATGAGTTCCGCAATTAAACTTGCCATGTCTACTCTCCCGTTAAGTTTGAGCCATTCAAGTAACCTTTAAGCGTGATAAAAATATAACGTCTTTTCTTACCCTCTGGCTGTTTTTCGTCAAGCAACGTCGCAACCCATTCAGGCCCTTTCTTAAAAACTTTCTTTTCAACTTTTTCTATTTTAGCCGTAGTCCAGCTAGGATCAATTTTTCCTGCTTTTACAAGCATCTCAACGGCCATCGGAACAGCAGGTTCAATTTGTTCCTTTGTGCAGTCTATTGAGGCGCAAGAAACAACTTTGGGCGGATGGTCGCCATGAGCGAAGCTAAGGGAGGGAGAAAGAATCAGTGCTGTTATGAAAATAATTTTGTTCATTTTAAACTCCTTGTTAGTGACTGTTTGATTGTTCTTGTTCCATGTCCTGATGAACATGGGAGTGATCGTCTTTATTAAGTGGGAATGAATCTGAATCTGATGTGTGCCAGTAACCATGAAATTGCATGAAGAAAAGAAAAATTCCTCCAGCAATTAAAGCTACGTTGGCCGCATAAGCAAACTTCGCAAAGGAAACTGCCTTCCTCCATCCGCTCAGAAAGATGAGCATGACTGAAAGGGCAACGATTTGTCCTACCTCAACACCTACATTGAACGACAGGATCCTAAAAAGCATTGCCGTGCTGTCATCGCCCAATGGCAGCTGTTGAAGTCTCGTCGAAAGTCCAAAGCCGTGAATGAGTCCAAATATGAAGACCATTCTAAGCAAAGTGGGAGGCTTCCAATCAAAGTACTTCTTGAAGCCATTGATATTTTCGAAACCTTTGTACATTACGCTGATCGCGATGACGGCATCTATCAGATAATAGTTCGCCGTAATCTTGAAAAACGTTGCAAAAATTAGCGTAATACAATGACCGAAAGTAAAGACACTAATGAATTTAACGATGTCTTTGAAATTCGTTAAAAAGAAAATGACCCCGAATATAAATAGTAAATGATCGTAACCCGTCAGCATATGGGTTGCGCCAAGCCATATATACTTGAGATATCCTCCGTTCAGCATCGCCTCTTTATCGGCTGCTGAAATGCCATGAGCCCACAAATTCGGACTCAATAGCAATGAAAAGGCAAAAGCCAAAAATTTCATTTTTGCTCCTTAGATTTTTAATTTAAATAGAACTATTTATTCTGAGAAAATCTAAACTTGGATTGGGGGCCTAAAGATTCCATTAAGGAACGGCGCTTGAGGTTGCACCTGATCGAATTTTGGATATAGAACTAGTGCTCCAACGTTAAAAAAATAGACATAGGTATCACTTTGTATATATGGAATCTGACTACTAACAACGATCTCATGTCGATGAGTATGCTCTTCTGCGGGCAAGTTCGGATAAACATTTTTTGCATCTAGCTCTATTTCATCATGTTCATGCTGATGGTCATCACTGTGCTCATGGTGATGATTGTGAGTAATTTCAAATTTTGCAATAAACTCCGTAGAAAAAGCAGACGCTCGGCCAGTAAAGGCAAGAATATGTATCATTGCAAAAAACATTAAAATCAATTTGTTCACCAAGTAATTATCTAACCGAATCAATTTTCTGGCAACATGAATTGCCGCCTTGAAGCGGGCATCATCCCCATTTATCATTTCTGGATTTGCCGCGCTAGAGAGGTGGCCAAGATTGACTATTTAAAATCCGTATCAAATTTTCAATTCCAGGTTCCCGAGAACTCACGGGGACGGCCCGGGTTCCCAAACTCTGAAAAAGGTGGGCCACTTGCAACAACAGGCGCACCACTTATACTTGCAACAATCTACTTGATTTCATTTCGATATTCGTCATTAAAAGATCTTTGCCTTCCTAAAAATGCTTTAGAGAAATAATTAAAAGCCACGCTGACATGAGAGGAAGAACAAAAACAAAAAGTACCATCTTAGATTTTGGAATGTAAGGACCAATTATTGCGTGAGTGGCAAGAAGCAAACTTAATGCATACCCAATCGCCAAACCGGGAAAACTCATCGAGGACGCCGTTCCGAAAATCCAGATGGAAGCAGGAATATGAACTCCCATGCGTAGAGCCCAAACATTCTCCTCGCTCATTTTATTGATCGAAGCTACATCAATAAGAGCATCACATAAAACCCAGAAGAATCCAGCTGCTTTTATCCAGTCAGGAGCTGGCAAGGATGCGACAACAGGTAGTAGTGCTAAGTGGTAAACCAGACCCAAGCAATTTCCTGTGAATAAGTTGATTTTCTTTTTTGCGACGAACATTCCGATCCAGCCGAAACAAGATATCGCTGCTAACATGCCGACGTTAATGTGATTCATATACTACTTCTCCTCGTTAGGGGC
Organism: Pseudobdellovibrio sp.; assembly: GCA_049301055.1. GTDB lineage: Bacteria > Bdellovibrionota > Bdellovibrionia > Bdellovibrionales > Bdellovibrionaceae > Pseudobdellovibrio. The sequence continues at coordinate 14,735 of JBAQKN010000048.1, forward strand.
ATAAACGCCCATTTTTGACATTTTGAATGTCGGAGGACGAAGTCTAAAATAGATTTGAGTAGAATAACCGCTCAAGATGACCTCCAACATGAGGCAGATAAAGCTCCGCCATATGTCTTGGTCCGCGGCCTATTAGCTGGAAAGTTAGCATTTTTTTTAAAACGCCGACCGGGGCTCACCACTCCGATCATGCCTTTGTAGACACTTCAATGATACCACAAAATTTCAATCAACAAACTAATGATCTTCAGGCAGCTTTTGTTGCTTTTCTCTTAGTTTAAGCCCTCAAAATGGGGCTACAAAAGTTTTTCTCAAAGTTGGGGACTCTTCCCCGAAGATCTCACGGACATCAAGAGCTTAAAAGACTTGGCCATCAATAAGTACCTCCGCTTGGAAACTGCATGCGCCCTTGTACTGCATAAGAAACTTCGATTTCATGTCCTGATGGATCATGTACGTACCATGATTTTGAAGTCGGATATTTGATTTCGCCACCGTAGTAAAGCTTGAGTTGATGATCTTTAACAGTTTGCTGCCATTGCTCTAAGTCTGAAACGCGAATCCCGAAGTGATAAATTTGGTGGGTTGATTTGTCTTCAACTTTGTCGGCGGCAAATCTTCCGGTATATTCCGTCATACAAATCATCGAATCATTAAAAGCCACGATTCCCCATTTTATTCCTTGAGGCGTCGTACCTGATTCAACAAGTTCAAAACCGAAAACCTTTCCATACCATTCGATACTATTTTTCAAATCCGCTACAGTTAAATTGATGTGATCTAGCTTAATTGTCATATTGACCTCCTGAGCTTTAATAAAACACCTTGTAGACATTTAAGTAACAAAAGTGTTATTATACTGACACATGGCTATTCTAAGAGACAAAGCAGGTCAAAACATCGCAAAAAATCTAGCCGCTCTTCGTGAGCGAAAGGGTCTATCACAAGCTTCGCTGGCAAAAATATCTGGAACGACACGCGCTTCGATTGCTTTGCTAGAGTCTGGCAGCGGAAATCCGACTTTAGAGATTCTTCTTAAAATTTCTCAAGGCTTGAAGATTTCAATTGATGAACTGATTTCTTCTCCAAGAGCCGAGTGTAAACATATTAAAGCATCAGATGTGCCTATCGATAGGCGATCTAAAAACGGCGTGACCTTAAGAAAACTACTTCCCGATAAAATACCCTCAACAGAAATGGATGAACTTCATCTTGAGCCAGGCGCAACCATGACAGGCTCGCCGCATGTTGAAGGCACCAGAGAATACTTCACTTGTATCAGCGGCCAGGTATCGATTGGAGTTTTAGGTGAAGTTCACCATCTTGAAAAAGGAGATGTTTTAGCGTTTCCTGGTGATAAACCACACTCGTATAAAAATTCAGGAAGAGGCACAGCCGTTGGTGTGAGTGTAGTTTTTTTTGCTGTAGACAGGTTTTGAACCAGCTTCCTACATATTTAGTAAGCGTGTAGTTAGTCCAAGCCGGAGTCCAACCTAAGTGTCCAAGTAGAACGATGATAAGTAGGGATATCTAGGGAAGCAAAAGCCCGCCAAAACTAAGTTAACTTTTTGAATAGAGTGCTAATAAATGAAATGGTGTGAAACAAAAGGAAACCCCGTTAAGTCCTTGATAACTGGTACGGGGGAAATGGTGGACTCCGAAGTGAGATGAACGAACTCATGGTGTCACCCCTCCGGCATCAGTATCTACAATATCTACCTTATGTTCACTCTTAACCACCAATTTATACCGTTGCCTTGTGTGTCTCGATAAAATTGAGTTCCACAATGCTTCACGGTATAGTTTTAACCCTTTTAAGGGCCTCAAATTTAGATGTTCCTTTAGGACTGGATCAGCCGCAATTCAAAAATCAGTCTAACGACTGCAGCCTCCTCTAAATTCACTTCCAACTTATAGTGCGAAGGAATTTCGATTCCACCTTTGGGCCGTGTTCTGGTTGGTATGCTGTTGTAGCCAAAACAACCATCACCGGAACTAAAGCCACCCAGCCAAAACACTTGGTTGAACTTGTGCAAGTTCAGAGGCGGCTCGTTGTGAAATGCCGCGTTCACTAAGAACTCTTTGTAAGTTTTTAGAAAAAGGACTGACTACTTTTTTTCTTGCAGGTTTCTTTTTTGCCAATTACGAACTCCTCCACCAATTTTGTCGGCTCAAAAAGAACCGTGCAAAAATAAATTCGGTAAACCGAACTTATGCGGTTATCCGTATATTCAATGGAGGAGTGGTGGTTGGCACGAGGGTGGACCGAACTGAACCTATTTTACGGTCGCTTCTGGGAACTTTTCTTGAAGAGTCTTTCGTTCTTTCTTATTAGCTCGGCGGACTGAGATGATTCTTGTGATCTCTGCATTTGCTCGTTTCGAGAAAGTTATATGAAGGGCACGGCCCTTTTTACTCAAGGCCACTAAATTGAACCGACGCTCACCGTAGTCTTTTCGAGTATCCTCGTTTACATAGGCAACGGTTGACCATATTGTCCACGACGCCTCTGAAAAAGAAATTCCTCGGAAGAGGTAGGCAGACATCATCTTGAAAAAGGTTCCGACCGCTCGATGTTGGCCAGTCTGTTTTTCGGCTTTGGCAAGATCAACCTGGGTTCGCAAATAGGGAATTAGGAACAGGATAAATACCGATACCGCGTGAAATGCTACAAGAAACCATTGTGGGCCAAATACATTCTGAAAAACAGTGTAGGCCACAAGTTGGGATCCAGCTACCAATAGAAGGAGCCAAACTCCAATCGGCGTCAGCCGCCAAAGAAAAAATGCAGCGGCAAAATCTGCAATGGTGAGATAGATGATCCATGACTGCCACACAAGATCCATCTCTTAAAACTTGAGTCGCCAATCAAATAGGTCTGCGAAGTGGAGAGCAAAGCCAATAAAATAAAAAATGCCGAGAATTCGGAGATACAGTCCCAATCTTAGTCCTTCAACAGCATTTTGCGTTTCGCCGTGAATTTCCACCACGGCTTTGCCTTACCGCCATTTATAAAATCCACCGCAGCCATCAAGGTGTCGGCCATACACGGATCGTGTCGAGCACCTGTGGTCTTGTTGAGCTTGTGATAAAGTTTCAGACCATCTTTACCTTTGAGTTGTTCTGGTCTTGTGATTCCAATGTTCCGCAAATCCTGAGCGACTGCCTTACCGACGTTGGGAATCTGCTCTAGTGTGGCAGCTTCTGAGGCTCGCTTAGCTTTCATTACATAACCTTCAAATTCTTTGCTGGAATCCAACCCTTCACGCCGTCTTTACTACGAGACCAACACCAACCAAACTCCTCATGGTAAATTTTAAGTTGCTCGCCAGTAGACGCTGTTAATTCCGTTGCGTCGTAGTCTTTGATGGCAATCGCTGTTTGTCCCGACTCGTTCAGATATTTTTCAGATACCCATCCCGCAATTCCACGACTATCAATGCAATAAACCCACCCGATCCAATCAGGATTGGTTTCTCGCTTTTCGATTTTCACCGATTCACCAGTTTTGAGTTTTATGGGATTCTTATATACAGTTTCGTAAGACTCGACAACGATAGCCGTCTTTGGTTTTACTTCATTCCATTTTTTTGTGAGCGGCTGACAAATGCTTCCCTCAAAACTAACCATCTTCATCAAATCAATTTCAGATGCGTCTCCCCATACCCATGTTCCATCTTCTGCTGGGTTATAGCTTCGTTTATCAAATAGATTGTATCTCTTCAGCTTGATCCCTTGATCGGTCATTTGGTGCGAGACAAGTTCTTCGACTTCATCCACAAGATCATCTGGAATTGAAAATCCTGATTGCTGCCGCCATTTTTCCAAAAAATAAAATCCTCTGAGAAAGTCATATTCGTAAAAACGAGGGAATCTTATTTCAAGCCAGTCTTTATCAATGATCTCGCCAGTAGAAGCCTTACGGAAAAGTCTTTGCTTTAAAAGATAACTTGCACCTTTATTTAGAAATGTAATGTCGTCCTGATTAAGATCAGTCTTACTGCAAAACAGAATAGCTTCTAAGCATGACAGAGTTGTGACAATCGAACTTTTTGGAACTGGCTTTGTATAGACTTTCTCATCGCAATTTAAGCCGCCATCTGGCAGTTGATAACGCATGAACCACTCACGCATCCATGGTAGTTCCCGATCAACATCAACTCCAGCATTGAACAAGACCTGATACATATTGCCGACTGCACATAGGCAAGCAATCCTTCGATAAGGATCCGTACCTTGCGGAACTTCCTCTTCTTTGATTGGGAATACTGGAAGGTAATGATTCTTCAAAACACTTACCATCTTTGAGATAGCTGGCTCAGGAATTTCTTTACTGAGTCCCATTTCATTCAAAAGGCTCATGTGCCACCAGGGCGAATCCCATTTCGGCCAATAAGGATCTCGCTCAATGCTTTGCAGAGCTGCCGCAGATGAAAGATATGATTTGGACTTTGCCAAATTCTCTGTAACGGAAGCCATCACGGCAACTCCATCTTCATCGGATAACATCTTATTGGCGTTCCGTTAATCTCAACAGTTGTTTCAGGACCAGCATCGACAAAGCCAGCTTTGCGGTAAAAGTTCTGCGCGGTGATCGTGGCTTCGAGTGACACTTGTTTTACTTTTGCAGACCTAATTTCTTCCATCATCAAATCAACAATCGCTTTACCAAAGGATTTACCGACTACGTTGGGAGTCAAATATAGACCGAAAATGTGGCCGCGCTTCAACCCATCCTTTTCAAAAATCTTGAGGTGACCGTAGCCTTCGATGGAGCCATCGTTGCAGAATTTCACCAAACGGGATCCACCCAGTTGCATAAGTGGGATCCAGTGAGTTGCATGAACGGGAGCCACCTAGTTTCATAATCGGGAGCCACTTACGGAGCAAATGTTATAACCGAGCCTT
>JBAQKN010000049.1:0-7122 GCA_049301055.1 Pseudobdellovibrio sp.
GTTCTAGGTTGTGTTTGGATTTATCTGAAATATCTACCATTGGCATAGATGAGTTGGTTTTTTCTAATGTAGTAGATGCAGAAAAAGGGTCGCTAAATAAATTTTTTAATTTATTCGAGCAACCAGAATTTTCCTCTAAAGATACAACCGCATTTTCAAAGTTATCTTTAAGTGTTAAATAGCGTTTATAATTAAGTTCTGTTCCATTTTTAATGGAATCAATTTCCTCATCAGGTTTAATTTGATCTTTATATCTTAGTTTAGTCACAGGTTTTGATAGTTCGGCTATTAGTGCATTTAAAGAATTAGTTACGTTGATGCTGGCAGCATCTGTTAAGGGTTTTAAGAAAGCACTTTTTTGGCCTAATGAAACATATTTAGCCTCATTTAAGATACTTACATCACCCTTAAAAGGTAAATTGAATTTAGACTTAGATTTTACTAGATGAATTGTTTGTAGATAAAATTCTTTTTCGAAGCGATAGGAATCGACTAAACTACTTCCTAGTAAGTTATCATTCATCCAATTAAATTGAGTAAGATTATCTAAAGTTGATTTACCAATAGTTTTAGTATCAAAAATATTATCCATCGATTTTTGAACAATTTCAGAATAACCTTTATCCCATTTTTCTAATGTGGCAGGAATATTTTTCATTACATGCTGGCTCCACCATTTCGAAAAATCTGCATTTTTTGTTTTGTCTCGATAGTCTCCTAGAACAGACATTTTAATATTTTGCGAAATATATTCGGTGATGTTTTTATATTTAATATTATTTTCTGAATTTGTTAGTTCTTTTGAATAAAAATTAATTGAATTAACACCAGTACTTGTTTTTGCGCAGATTTCTTTAGGCGGTTGATTAACAATTGTCGGTGCCAAGAAGTCGGGTTCAGAAGCAGTTATAAAAGTGCTTATATTAAATAATGAAAAATCGGTTCCACGTTCTTTGATATAACCTTCGCTAGAGCCACAAACCATGGCGTGAAGTAAATAGGTTCCTGGATCATTAAAATTTACTTTTAAAGTTGAATCGGTTGTATCAAAATTTGCAATATCGTATTGCTCTTTTTTTTCAATTTCAAATGCGGCAGGATAACCTTCACCAATTTCTAATCGTGGAGACGGATTGCCGATTAATTCTTTTAAGTATTTGCTAAAGGCTCTTAATTCGACATCGTTACTTATCACTGATTCAGCAGCAGCGGTCATGAATTTTTTTAAACCCCGCCCTTGTTCCATTGGAACTCCTGTTAACATGGCTTCTAAAGTTTGATTAGCTATGACTTCGGAAGATTTTCGCATATGAAAAGACTTAACTTTATTTTCTTTTAAGATTACTGAGGCCACTGTAACTAAAAATTGCGATTGCATTTTTTCCGTAAGTGCTGGTTCTGCCAAATAAGCATTCTTTTCTTCTAAATTTGAATCTTTCCAGGGTTGGAAGCGAACACCATACAAAGGCAATGGTCGATTAGGAAACGTTGATATATTGTTATACGCTTTTGTAGTTAATTTATTCTTGTTATCTTCAGGTAAAGTAATTCTATAATTTACATTCGACAAATCGAAAAGACTTTTTAAATAGGTGTCATAAAAGACTTGGCTAACTTGCAATTGACTTATCATGCGATTCGTTAGGTTTAACCAAGAATTCAGATCCTGTTCGACATCAGAATTTAAATGATTTCTCCAGACTTGCAATTGTGTCGTAAAGTTCTCAATATTTTTTGGAAATTCAGTTTTAAAGTTTTCGAATGAATATAATCCTTCCGCAGAATTTTTATCATCACGAGAACTAGGGTCAAATTTAGCCTTTAACGTTGAAATTTTAGTAATATCCCATTGGTACTTTCCGCCAATTTCAAAATATGAATCAAGAGCATGCTGATCTAATGCTTTAAAAATTAATGGTTTAAATAAATTATTAAAACCACGTGTTAAAGTGTTATTTAAGACATGATCAACACCCACAAAAAATGTAAATTGAGTGATTTTACCAATTATAGAAATAGCTTGAACAGAGGCTCTTGCTGGATTTGCTGAAAGTAAGACATTTACAAAAAGCATTTCAAAGCCAGCTTTTTTTCCAGCAGCTAAAAGCGTGCTATAAAGTGCTTTTGCACTTACAGCGATACCTTTCTGAACTCCCGATTGAACTAATTCAGTCGCGCCTTGTACAACTAATAAAGAAAATATTTGCGGTGTGTACTTTTCAGTTAAGTTGCGTGCAGACCAGATTTCGTTTGCTTGATCGCAAGCGTGATCAGAGTCGTCTTTAATTGACTGTGTCGTCACGCTGTTGTTTTTTGGATTTGTTATTAACCAAGAATTGGCACATGCTTTAATGCTTGTGCCAACATCGGAAACAATAGATGAAGCTAATGAACCAGCGGCCATTCCCATATAAGAAAGCCGACGCATGGCTAATGCTTTCGTTTCAGGACTTAAATTTTTGGTTTTGAAATCAATGAAGATTCCATTTGCGACCATGAAGGAATAAAAAGATAAAGTAGCCAAAGGATCTTTTAAGTTTTCAACTTGTTCTTGAAATAGCAATGGATTTGTTCCTGCGGCAGTCCACATAGTCATAAAATTAACAGCTCCGGTGGCGATAAAGAAACCAGCTGTATCAACAGGTAATTTAATTAATGAATGTTTAATGATTCCTTGGGTTTTTGCTAATTGCTGTTCTTCTGCGGCTAATCTATTTAATTCTAATCTAATTTTTTGAAAATAATTTGGTTCAAATTTACTAGGTGTAGATTTTAGTCGACTAAATAATTCGACCAAATTTTTATCAGCAATAGAGGCCGATGTTTGTTTCCAATTTATTGCTTGAACCGTTTTAAGCGGTGTTTGAGCAAAAGTATGCACAGTATAAAAGGATGATAATATTAGGATTATAAACTGTTTCATTTTGGATGCTCCTATTAATAGGTTTAATTGCAATACTGTAACCGTTTTAAAGTAATTGGTTGGATCTAAAGTGTCTCATTTTAAGAATTGCCAAAAATTGTGATTAGGTAGTAAATATTTTGTCAGCCAGATACGGTCCTGGCGCGTGCGATTCTGACACGATAATTGCATTCTAAGTATTGATGTTAAAATTTGTTTTCCTTTATCTATTATTTTTTTCGGTGTTTGGTGCTGGCCAATTTGTATTTGCAAAGGTCGAACTCGTTGTTTGGCAAGCTTCTCCAGCTTCGCCGAAAATTATTTTACCTAAGCGTGATAACGAATCACTAACTCAGGCCGTGCAAAACTATTTATCAGCTTTGTTAAAAGAACCAAGATTGAAAAATATTATTCCTGAAAAGTATGATCAATTTCAAATGGGTGAAATTAGCTTACTTAATCAATTTGATAAATCTACAAAACCACTTACTGCGATAAATGCAAATTGGTTCCAAGATATGACTGCGGAAGGGCCCAGAATATTAAGAAATATAGATATGTTTTCTAGAGCTGGAACAAACGCGTATGTCATTGCACTTGCTGCAGAGGTTACCTTGAATCAAACTGAATTAGTTGAATTTGAACATTTACTGGTGGACAGTTTTAACCTTATGGTTTCATTGGGTGGTGATGATGTTTCGCCTGAATTGTACAAGGAATCAAAAACATGGTCACATTCTACAAATAGTTTGCGCGATTCATTAGAGCTAAACCGAGTAAAAAAATTTAAAGCTGCAGGTAAAGGTGTATTTTTTGGAATTTGTCGTGGACATCAATTGGGTGCTATTGCTGATGGACATTCGCTATATCAAGATCTTAGTCAGGATGGTTTAGCAAATACCAGCGATCACATTAATTTAGATGGGAAAAATTCTACTGAAATGCAAACTTGGCATCATATACAAATTGAAGATTCCTTACTAAAGCGGTTTTTGGGTAAAAATAGCCTTGTTGTTAATAGTATTCATCATCAAGCTGTGAGAACAAATTTAAATGCTGAATCATTTCCTGTTGCACGTGATGGGTTGGTTGCAGAGGCCTTGCAAAGTAAAAACAGATTAAGTTTGTCTGTTCAGTTTCATCCTGAATTTTCAGAAAAAATATCTAATAATGCAGAGTTTTCAGAAGATGGGTTTAAAATAATTGGCGGAATTGTTGCCTATTCTAGATTAATTCAAGGCCGCATAAAAAAAATGAACAGCTGTCAGAAGCTGTTCATTTGAATGAAAATATAATTTAGATATTAATCTTTGATGATTTTAACGTGCTTTACAATGATGGGTTCAACTGGTTTGTCGCCAGGTAAAGTACGTACTTTTGAAATGGCATCAACGATATCGTAACCCTCAACAACTTCGCCAAATACTGTGTGCTTTCCGTCTAACCAAGGAGTTGGAATCACAGTAATAAAAAACTGACTTCCATTTGTTCCTGGGCCTGAATTAGCCATTGATAAAATACCTGGTTTGTTATGCTTTAAAGTGGGAACGAATTCGTCAGCGAAGCGATATCCTGGATCGCCAGTTCCTGTTCCGCGTGGGCATCCACCTTGAATCATAAAATCTTTAATTACGCGGTGAAAATTTAAACCATCATAAAATGGACGCTTTGTTTTTTCGCCTGTTTTTGCGTCTGTGAATTCTTTTGTTCCTTCAGCAAGTCCAACAAAGTTTTCAACAGTCTTTGGTGTTAAGTCTGAAAATAATTTGATTTTAAAGTTGCCGACAGATGTTTCAAATATTGCGTGCATAGAGATTACCTTCTTGAATTTATTTTTTGGTGATTGTTTTAATTGTAATTGGTTGAACAGGAACATTTTCGTGCGGACCCTTGGTAGTCACGGCCACATTTCTAATTTTATCTACAATATCCATACCCGCAGTGACTTCTCCAAAAACGGCGTAGCCAAAACGAGCTGGCGATTGATAATCCAACATTGCATTATCCACGACATTGATAAAAAATTGCGCTGTTGCGGAATTTGTTTCATTCATACGGGCCATAGAAATAGTACCACGCTTGTTAAACAAACCATTGTCCGCTTCATTTTTTATGGGTGGGAATTCAGTAGGTTTCTCGGTCATATCTGCAGTATGACCACCACCTTGAATCATAAAATCTTTCATCACGCGATGAAAGATAGTATTGTCGTAATGTTTCTTTTCAATATATTTCAAAAAATTTTCAACCGTGATTGGAGCCTTTTCGGCATTCAATTTGACGGTGATTTTTCCCATCGATGTATCGATGACAACTACAGTTTCTTTAGCTGCTTTTTTAGTGTCAACTTTTCCAGCAGCTCGGCTGTGAAAGCTGAAGGTCATTAAAGCAAACGCGACTAAATAGATCCAAAAAACTAGCAAACGATTTGGCTTATAAGTATTTGTTTTCATACTCTATAAATAAATCATTCTTTAAGATTGGGTCAAGATTTGATGACCCAATTACAGTGACTACTCGATATTACGTGACCATTTGGGCTTATAATAGTTATGAGAATCATTAGTGACACGGCGTTCTTCAGAACCGTCAATTGTTGATATATAAATCTGGTTCTTTCCTGTGCGATTACTTGAGTAAACCACATAGCGACTGTCTGGTGAAAAACTAGGATCTTCATTATGAGCAAATTTTCCATTGGCTTTTTTGGCTGAGGTGATGCGAACAATATTGGATCCATCCGCGTTCATGACAAAAATATCAAAGTGATTTTCTGATTGTCCTGCGAAGGCTATCTTTTTCCCGTCGGGTGACCAACTTGGTGATGAATTGTAAACTCCATCAAAAGTAAGTCGCTTCACATTTCCGCCATCTGTATCCATAGCATAAATCATTGGCCTTCCACCGCGTTCAGATGAAAAAGCAATGCGCGTTCCCTCGGGGTTTAATGAAGGTTCAACATTAATTGCGCCAGCAGGTCCTGTTGTTAATCGCTTAATAATGTCTCCGTTTAAATTGATATGATAAATATCTGCGGCTCCAGAGCCCATCGACATTCCTAAGAAAATTGATTTTCCATCATTTGAAAAAGTGGCACCAGAATTTACTCCGGGACGGTAGGCTGTTAAAGTTCTTTTTTCACTAGCGATATCATAAGTGTAAAGACTTACGTTAGTTGTTGGGCTAGCGCCTCTGCGAATAAATGTTGTGAAGACTGAGTACACAACTTTTTTTCCATCTGGCGACCAATTTGGGGATAGTGCGCTTGATCGATGGTTACTTATTTTTTCGATATCATAGCCATCCCAAGTCATAATGTAAACTTCTTTGGATTGTCCGCCTCCACGATCACTAGTTGTTACAAGTTTTGACATAAATGCGCCGCGAACGCCTGTTAATGCTTCCAAAATATCATTAGCCATCGTGTGACCAATTTGTTTTGCAATACCCACCGGAGATTTATATCTTTTACCAACAATTAAATCAGCTTTGGAAACATTATATAAAAACATTTCTACAATAAGTTCTGAATTGATAATTGAATAGCCAGTACGGATAACAAAATCCATATCCGCTTTTTTTAACGGTTCAAATTTAAAGCCATCAGGATCTTTGGGTAAGGGTTTGATGCTTGTTTTTGATGGATCTTCTAAAAAAGCAGGATTTGACATAATTTGAAAGTAAGTCGACAACTCCAGATCTTTTTTTACAATTGTATAAATGTCGGCAGCTGAAGCAGTTGCAGCGCCAGTTTTTATTGAGCCTAAATTATTAAAATAGGGAAAGCCTAAATTACTTTTTTTGGATTTAGCATCGCCAATCTTAATGTAAGACTGTTCGGCCTGTGCAAAGCCAGACAAGAATAAACAGATTGAAAATATTAGTTTGATCATTCGATCTCCTTTAAAAATTTACTCTGGAAACCCGATGACTACGCCATCGGATTTATATTTTTCAGAAAACTTTTCTGAAAAATATGGAAAAGGTTCTGCATTTGTGATCGCCTGAAGGCAATAATCATCATAAACTTGAACGCCACTGCTTTTATAAATTTGTTTTGAAATTAGTTTTCCAGTCATATCAAACTTAACTAACACCTGGGCCTTATAGGGTTTGTTAATAAGCCATTGAGGCAAAGCCCAATATTGTTTAATATGCGCATCTAGATCTTGCAAATAACTATCTGCTTGCAGCCTATCTAGCCCGGTAAGTGAAGAGCC
>JBAQKN010000050.1:0-60924 GCA_049301055.1 Pseudobdellovibrio sp.
AATAGAAAACTTAAAAAAGCATTTATATTTATACCAAGTTTATAATAATGAGCGTGTTGTTGGAATTTAAAAATAATAGAATGACTTTTCAGCGTAAATTTAGTGGTCTAATTTAAATATTATGAACTATTCTTGGCTTATCAAAAATAGTGATTATTTAAATTTAGACTAATTTTACCAGCTCAAAACTACTACAAGTGCATTTCTGTAGAGGAGTTTCATTATTTAAAATCTTCATTTAGCCTCCCGCAGGTGGCAATGGAGGAGGTGGGTTTGGCGGACTCGGTGGACTAGGAGGATTCGGAGGGCTTGGTGGGCTTGGTGGACAGTTTCCTAACTCTTGGCATGTCGGCGGACAGTTTCCTAACTCTTGGCATGTCTTCGGACAATTTCCTAACTCTTGACATGTCTTCGGACAATTTCCCAACTCTTGGCATGTCTTATTTCTACATGATACAGCATGCAGGGTTTCACAAGCCGGCAAACCCGCAGTACATTGATCAATAGGGTCGGCTGTACACTCGGAAATATCAGACAACTTATGCAACTTTGTAAATCGACTAGCATTTGCTTTTACAGCAGGATCCAATGCCGGTGGATTTTGCCAATAAGGTGCCCCTTCAGGACATTTTGATTCTGTGCAACTGTTGTTTCTATAAATTAATCGCGTGTAATAATCTAACTTTATTGTTTGTCCTGGATCTCCACATTGAATTTTAGATCCTTCTCCGCAGCAAGCAACTTTAATCGGAGATTCTTCTCCTGGTTGACCATCTTTATCTTCACAACCCACTGTAACTGCACTATCGTTCTTTGTTCTTTGGTCTTGGGTTACAATTTGATAAGTACACTTTAACTTTTTAATAAATTTTGCAGGACAACATTGTTTCAATGTCTTTCCCTCGATGCGTGGACAATAACTATCCAACTGCATTTGATCCATACTTACCGGAGTTACTGCCGCAGCCGTTGACGCTGTTTGAGCCAATGCAATGCAAGTGTGTACTATAAAAACGATTTGAAATATTAACTTCATTGAGCGACTTCTCCCATTAACTTAAAATCATCCATGGTTAGGCTAAATATATTTTCGATAGCATTAATTTTTAATGTTTTAAAATACATTTTTGGTAAACCTGAAAAACCCGCTTTTGGAACTAATTTAATCCATACAATAACTACATTTTCATTTATTTTATGTGAAAAATTAATAGCATCCGGAGAAATCTTGATCGCTGAGTCCGTAAAAGCTGGTACCTTCATAAAAGGAATTCTATCCACTTTAAGTGACCAACGTTCTCCGGAGCATGGCTTCAGTGGATCCACTTTATTATTCCGATTCATATTCGCATAAATACGAATATCTGCAGGAACTTCGCTTTCATAATGAACAGGATCTGACCCCATAGAAATTTCTTCAGTATTTAGAATGCCATCATTATCAGGATCAGATAGGGAATCTGCAATTTTTGGATTTGTTCCCCTTAAAACTTCAATGAAATCAGGTATATTATCACCATCGGTATCTATCCCAGGATCTGAAGAGGCTACTACTGAATTAAGACCAAGAACTTTCAAATCACAATCGGAAAGACCCATTTTATATTCACTAGAATTGCATGAGGGTATTAAATTTTGACATTGATTTGAACCCGCAGCTTGCAAACAAATAGAATCTAATAAATTCGAACGACTGCGTCTGTTTGCTGGGTTAAAATCATATTTTAATTCTTCGCTATCTGAAATGCCATCAGCATCCGTGTCGGGTTCAAGTCCACCAAGGCGGTTAACTGAATTTACATTGGTTACATAAAATGAAGTCATCGTATAATTCTGGATATCATTTTGAAAGCAAAGATCACCAGTACCCTTAGCCTCTAAAATTACGGCTTGCGAGCCTAACATTGTTAAAGGAACCTTTGAACAGTTTTGATAACACAGACTAACAATACCTGCTGTCATAATAAAAACTGCAATTTTTCCAGTTTTTTTCATTTTCCAGCCTTTCCCATTAAATCAAAATCATCACTGCTAATGAAGCTTTTATCAGCCAATACGGATTCTATTTTTTTGGAAACGGAATAATTAACTTTTACTATTTTTGCTCTATATTCCATTGCAGCTTTTAATGAATTTTGTGGGACCTGACGGAAGTACACTAAAAAAACATTTTCATTTGCAGCATGCTGAAATTTGGCATCCATAGTACCATTACCTTCGTACGCAAAAGTTTTACCTACTTGAGTTCTTGATAATGACAGTTCCCATGCACCATTTGGGCAGGCTGCAGAGGGCTGTGAATTAAATTTAACAGACGCATTATTTAATAAATACTCTGGAATATCGTTATCTGCAACAAACGGATCGCGTCCAGCCATAATCTCGTCACTATTAGAAATACCATCTCCGTCTGGGTCTAACTTCGAATCTGCCATCGCGGGATTAAGGCCTTTAATAATTTCTACAAAATCAGGAATGCCATCCAAATCGGAATCTAAACCTTGATCAACTCCATTTTTAATCGCAAGTAGATCTAGTCCAAGTATTTTAAGCTCGCAGTCATTCAAAGGATATCCGCCATAATATTTATTGGAATCGCAAGTTAATGAAATTTTATCATAACGATTTTTGCACTCAGCAGCACCGCCAAGGCTTAGACAAATTCCATCTAAAATTGGAACGCCCATGCTTCTTGGATTTGTTGAATTTGAATCTTCATCATCTGGCAGCCCATCCATATCGCTATCTACTTTTATTTTTCCATTTTTTCTAAATAACGTTAGCGCAACCACACCAAAGTTATCTGGTTTTAATTCTAAACTTGATTTCGATTGAGTTAATTTACATAGACCAGAGTTTGGATCTTTAAATCCATTAAATTGCAACACGCTAGGCGCCCCACCCTCTTGAGAAATTTGAGTTAGCACATTTGGAATAATCGGCTCTAGTGCATTATAATAAACTCCATGCAAAGTTAATGTACGCCCTTTCATTAAAGCTGCAGTCTTTACCAATGTTAGAGATTCTAATGATTTGCTTAAATAACAACTTTCAGGAATTGCTGAATCATTTGAATAACAAACTCCATCTTTATTTTTCAAATCCTCAAGTGGTTTACCATCTGTAATAAAAAAAACATGATAGTTATTGGAAAATGAAGTCACAGAATCTAAATCATCTAGAATAGTATCTTGCAAACATTTCATCGCACTAGGGTAACTTGTATCTGACATAAGCATGTCATCTGTTTTTAAAATGCCGTCCCAAGTTCTACCACCTGGTTTATAAATATCATACAAACTTCTTTCGAATTGCTGTCTTGCAAATAATGCTTGTAGCGCGACCTTCGTACTTGCAGCACTTTCAAATTGTCTATATGTCGGAAAATCGCACTTAAGTGACGTTTTTGTAATACCACCTACAGTTTCCGAAACAACCACACCAGATGATTTTGAAAATCCAATGACCTTAAAATTATTACCTGCTGCTGAACCGCATGTATCTAAAAAATCTAATGCTGCAGTAAAACGATTCGCCATTGATTTAGAATCCAAAGTGGTTATGCCAAAGGCAGGGTCAGTATCAGATCCAAATTTTTCAAAAAAATGCCAGCCAGTACTATCTTGTTCGAAAGAGCCAAAATTGGATCTAGACATATCAATAACGAAAACAATTTTAGAACTTGCGGATCCAATTTGTTGAGCATATCCACACATTTCAGATTTCAAATTTAATAACGGTGCTTCATACGCTTTTTCGGAAGGCAGTATTTTTTGCAAACTAGCCTTAGAACAATTTTGGAAACCAAAAAGTAATGCTAGCCCACTAAGGCAAATAATAAATAATGCTAAAATATTTTTTTTATTTAATTTTACTTTGATAATTTTCATCATTACTTATTCCTATCCAGCACTTGAATTTGCCTAAACTGAGATAGATCTAACAATCCATTTCCGATGGTATTTGTTACAGGAACCAGCGCACGGTGAATTCTCCAGAAAGCTCGATCAGCCCGATCTTTATCCACTAAGCGAGCAAGCGCCACAACAGTGTTAGTCGTCGCGTTTGCATTTGATGACCATATTTGGTTTTGAAGCGCAATTCTTGAATCGTCTCGAGATGAGCTATTCAATTGCCTCATTGTATATATCGGTACTGATGTTTGGCTATCGACAGAAAGCGTTTTTAAAACAGGTAGGCCTTTTATAATTAGCTCATACAAATCTAGCCAAACTGTTCCCCACACTCGGTCTGTTGACGATTCTCGACCCATGTAATTCATCGAATAGCGCACGCGCTTATCTTGACTTAATGTTCTAAGATCCGTATTGGGACCAACGCCGCTGGCAAAATGAATTAAATTAATAAAGCCATCTGAATTAGAATCTAGCAATGAATCATTTACTAAAGGATTAAATCCATAAATGTATTCTAATGAATCCGGAATACCATCACCATCCGTATCAAAGTCATATGGATTTATGCCAAGTAAAATTTCTTCGCATTCATTAAGACCATCACCATCCGAATCTAAATTGGGATCGCAACTATGAGTTGTCGCCATATCTCTGCAGCGATCGCCGTACGCCGCCGAAACCAAAATGCTATCTAAACAATATCCATTGCTTCTGGCTACTGTTGGATTAGAATCAACATCATCAAATAAACCATCACCATCTGAATCAACCTGCAGCTGATTCATATTATTTAAACGAACATTTAAATTATAAATAAATAAATTCGTTAATTTAAAGGAAACATTTCTAGTTTTTGCCAAGACTAAATTCAAATTTACCTTATCATTTAATATTTCGTAATCGCCAAATTCTGAACTTCTCTGACCAAATAATGCTTTCAAACGATCAAACATAAACGAACTTGCAGAATAGCCCTTTTTAGCACGCTCTTTATTTACTTGAACAAAATCTAAACGCAATGTTCCGGCTCCAAAATAATTTGGCAAATTTTGAATTAGTCCTAAGTAAAAATCATACTTTTCTAATGTGTTGTCATCTGGGCTTCCCCATGTATCTATAATTTTATTTATTAGGGCGGAACAAACCTCTGGCTCTGTATTACTTGCTTTAGCTGCCGCAGCAGACGCCCTTGCCTCTTCATGACATTTTTTAGAATCTTCTGCAAAAATTTTTGGATCATTACTTGGATTCGCTTGAAATATGCACTTTGAGGCACACGGTGCATACCCTTGCAAAAGTTGTTGCAATGATTTGTATGGATTCGGAGTTAACAAACCATCTGTTAAATGAATCACCTGATAGTCTGCATATGTTAGCCTAGAACCCAATGAACGCATATCTGAAGAAATCGCATTATAAACAACAGGAATAATTAATCCAGGATTTGTGCTACCCATCTTTAATTCCATAGATCTAAAAATGTTGTTACTTGAGACTAATAATTTATCCGACTCATGAACTTGGCGAAACCAATCAATCATTAAGTTAATACGCGTTTGTGCATTCGCCTTAGTTTCATTTGCATCCATCAAAGAAACAAAAGTAGCCTCTAAACCTAATTTAAACTTCGTCATAAAATCTTTATTCAACGCTGTTTGCGAATCACCACCACTAACTGGCACTAACATTATTTTGGTGTTTTTTAAAACAGCATCGCTTGAATCTTGAAACAGCAAGTCAGTCCATTTCTGAATAGTTTCAATCCGATTACCTTCAAAATCATTTCCCTTAAAAGTTCTATAAGGTGATGAATACGGATTATAAGCTGGGGTATTACTAGTGACCTGAGCTAAAACTAAATTGCGATCAATCGCCATATTCGTATCAACAATACAATCAAAACCATCCATTTGCGGTTGCTTGGGATAACCTTTATTAGGGTCGTATCCATATCCAGATGCACCCCATACTCCAAACTCATTAACATCTTGTGGGCAAGGCCCAGCGACCATTGAGTTAGACATATCCACCATAAAAACATATCGTCGAATAATATCAATTTCATTCGGTGGAGCTAACCGATACGGATTTTCAGCTGATGAAAATAAATCAATTTGTTCTAATTTATTTAATTGAACTTTCGCACATTGCTGCCCAAATATTGTGGCACACAAAGCAAATAGAATTGCTAAATATTTTTTCTGTTTTACTATTCGCAAAAAAAATAAACGCATGGCTTCCCCCGAATCCACCGCAACCCATCCCTAAGTCTGCGCATGTATAAGTCTAACTCACTATTCTTTAATTTCCTAAAGTAAGTCTAGCCATCGTTACAAACTAAGACATAAGCCCCCTTGCCTAAGGTCAGATTTCCTTTTTGTCACCTGTCTTAAAGTTAGACAGCTAAACCCACTGAGCTGGAATAAAACCCGTCTTAATTTGGTACAGCTTTTTGCAAGGAATAAGCTATCTCTATGAAAATTGTTTTCGTCTTGGCGATTATTCTTAATGTGGCTTTATTTTTTGGATGTGCTGATCGAAATTTTTCGAATCAAACACAGCTAGCGGGTGGTATTCTAGAAGGCACTGCTACAGCTTTGGATAGTCCTATCACCGAGCAAATTGTTTTGATTTCAAAATCACTTGAACTTCATGATGGTAAGCCAAATTTATTTGGCGTCTGCACTGGCATCGTGATAAATGCTAGAACTGTTTTAACTGCAGCCCACTGCCTGGACGGCGACATTAGTAAAATGAAAATAATTTCCAGTACCAATCCGCGAAAACAAGTTCTAACAAATGCTGATATTTATTCAGCCATTGCAGTTCGAGTTCATTCTAGATATGTTAGCAAAGCAATTCTAGAAAAAAAAATGGCTCAACTTATTACTCGCTCAGAGAAACTTGCTGAGCTCAGGAACAATCCAGATTTAGCTTTAATTTATTTAGATCGCAAAATTACTAAAAATCATCGCCAAGAAATATTCCTGCCTGATGAAACAATTAAAAGCACTAAAGCAAAAGCCATCTCAATGCTAATAGCTGGCTACGGCAGAACCTCTTCCTTAAAAGATACCAGTCGAATTCGCTATGATGAATTAAATGGTATTTTAAAGTTCGCACCCGTAATGGTAGCAACAAATTCATTTGAAAAAAAAGGCTTCTCTTTACCCCAGTGGGATCAACCTGGAATATGCGCAGGAGATTCAGGTGGACCAATGCTTGCGAAGAACCAGTTTGGCCAACTGAAACTAGTTGCCATGGCTATTAACGTGTATGAGATGAACAACACAAAAGAACACAAATTAGATCCAAACGATCTTTATTCAGCTTGCGCCAGTCATGGAGTCTATTTAAATTTAACTCTTTATAAAGAGTGGATTGTTAAAACTTTGATCTGGCTTGAGTTTGAAAATAGCATGAAATAGTTTTTGCAAAATTTTAATTATTTCCCAATTCGATCTAAAAATAATTCTTTCAAAATAAGTTTTCCACCAAAGCTTCCACTAACTTCTGTGACCATTTGAATATCCATCCAGGACTGCCCTTGCGATTTTAGGTATAAAATCAATTCATATAAAGCCATTTTAGATGCATTCGAAACTTTAAAAAACATACTTTCGCAGCTAAAGTATGTTTTAGATTTAACTCCATAAATTCCGCCAACAAGTTCTTCGCCCAACCACACTTCAAGCGACAAAGCGTATCCTTGTTCGTGTAATTGGCAATATGCTTTTTCAATCTGATTGGTAATCCAAGTGCCATCCTGCCCTGGCCTTTTTTGTTTTTTGCAATGACTGATCACTTCTATAAAATTTTTATTTATCGTAATTGTAAAAGAATTTCGATTCTTGCGGTACCACTTTTTAAAACTTTTCGGCGGAGCCACTTCGCAAAAATCTATTATTCCACGTTCATCAGGACAGAACCACAGCATCGGATAACCTTTATGGGGCCAAGGAAATATTCCATTACTATAAGCTTCGATTAAATTTTCAGGAATTAGCTTTTCCCCAACAGCAATCACACCTTCAACGGTATCACTTCTTGGAT
Organism: Pseudobdellovibrio sp.; assembly: GCA_049301055.1. Classification (GTDB taxonomy): domain Bacteria; phylum Bdellovibrionota; class Bdellovibrionia; order Bdellovibrionales; family Bdellovibrionaceae; genus Pseudobdellovibrio. Next base: position 7,971 of record JBAQKN010000050.1, read on the forward strand.
TTGGAAATTTAGCTACAGACATCACAATGCCCACATTCCGCTTGATTTTTATGACCGAAGTAATTGTAAATTTGCACCAACCGGCATTCGTCTGTGTTTTGAATATATCGCAGTAAAGCTAATAGTTTTTTTTGATGTTCTTTTTTAAGTACCGCTTGGTCTTCTAATTTAAAGTGTTCTTGCGTTGGCGGGGTCACTGCAACAAATCCAAATGGAGTTTCATTTTCTTCTAAACACCCCCAGCGCTGTAAAATAGAAACGGCGGCATTGACTCTGAAATCTTTTCTATTTTTAAATACCATCTGTTCGCGTAAGTATTCGAATCCCTCAAGAGCAACAATTGCGGGCTTAGTCAGAATTAGGTCATATACTTTTTCAATAAATTCTTGATCTGGGTAAGCCCAATTTAAAAAATCCATTTGAATCATTAAGTCATCTTCGGAATATAAAAAATAGCCCGTTGCCTTTTGCCGATCTCGCCCAGCTCGTCCGACCTCTTGGAAGTAAGCTTCAATCGAAGATGGGATTTCATAGTGAATCACAGTCCGAACATCTGCTTTATCAATCCCTAAACCAAAGGCAGGTGTAGCCAAAATCCATTTTACTTCACCTTTTAGAAATAAATTTTGATTCCTTTTTTTCACATCCCCTGGTAAATCACCAAAGTACTTTAGAAAATTTATTTTTTTTGACGTCAAAAACTGAGCCGCTTTTTCTAAAGTTTGCACCAAAGTAAAATAAACAATTCCGCTGGTATCCGTATTTTCAGAAATATATTTTAACAAATTTTCGTTTTTTTCAACATCCGTGTAAGTTTCAATTACATTTAGTGCAAGCTCTGGGCGAGCTAAGCCACCAAAGATAATTTCTTTTTCGTTATGCAAATTAAATTGTTTAGTAATATCACTTTGTACATCTTCTGTAGCTGTTGCAGTCAACGCCAAGACGGGAGGATTTCCTAAGCGCTTGCGAAAAGTCTGTAGCTTAGAATAATCCGGCCTAAAATCATGCCCCCATAACGATGCACAATGGGCCTCATCAACAACGAAGACCTTAACTTTAATACTATTGATGCAATCTAGAAACTCTTCCTTACGAAATCGTTCCGGGGTAACAAATAGCAATTGAAACTGACCTTCAGAAATTTTTTTCATGCGCGCATTTTTTTCCTGAGGGCCTATCGAGGAGTTAATAAATGTCGCCCTAATTCCAAGCTCCTGTGCTTTTTGCGTCTGATCTTGCATCAATGCAATTAACGGAGAAATGACTAGAATAATTTCTTTAAAAACCTGTTCGCTTACTTTTTCGCAATACAAAGACAGCATTTGGTACGTTAATGACTTGCCTGCTCCGGTCGGCATTAGGGCCAAAAGCGACCCTCCCGCCAGCACTTTTTCGATAATTTCTTTTTGCGGAAATCGAAACTGTTCAAAACCAAATGTCTGCTGAAGCTGCTGTTCTAAATTCATAGTACTAGAGTAAACCCATCTCGGAATCAGAGCAAATCAAAGGGGCGTTTAAATAATCAGCCATTAGACCAGTAATTCCAGCAGTTTTGCCCAAAAAAGTGCCATCGCACACAACCAATCTTTCTAAATATTACGAGTCTTTTGAATCATTCTTTGCTCTGAAATAAAAATAATGTTACCTAAACGTCTTGGTTTAAAAATATTTAAAATGATCTTTATAAAGCAGTTTAAAAAAAGTAACAAAAAAAGGATTAGTTATGGCTAAAAATTGGGAAATCTCGAAAGTCCGAAACATCGGTATCTCGGCTCACATCGACTCGGGTAAGACAACATTATCAGAGCGTATTTTATTCTATGGTGGCCGTATTCATGAAATTCATGAAGTAAAAGGTAAAGATGGCGTAGGCGCAACAATGGATTCTATGGATCTTGAAAGAGAAAAAGGGATCACAATCCAATCTGCTGCGACTCAAGTTCAGTGGAAAGATTATACAATTAATCTAATCGATACACCGGGGCACGTTGACTTCACTGTTGAAGTTGAACGTTCACTTCGTGTTTTAGATGGAGCAATTCTAGTTCTTTGCGGAGTATCAGGAGTTCAATCTCAATCAATCACTGTTGATCGTCAAATGAAGCGATATAGCGTTCCTCGCTTAGCCTTTATTAATAAATTAGATCGCCAGGGTGCAAATCCTTTCCGCGTAAAAGATGCCTTAGTTGAAAAATTGCGTTTAAACGCGTTTATGGCAAATATTCCAATTGGCCTTGAAGACAAACATGTTGGTATCGTTGATTTAATTTCAATGAAAGCGTTCCAAAATCAAGGCGAAGATGGCGAAAATATTGTTGAAATCCCAATGCCACCTGAATTAGTTGAACAAGCAAAAGAATATCGTCAAATACTAATTGGCAAATTAGCCGATGTTGATGATGCAATTGCAGAAAAATTCTTAATGGAAGAAGAGCCAACTTTAGAAGAAATGCGGGCAGCTATGCGTAAGGGTGTTATTGCACTTAAGCTAGTACCTGTATTTTGTGGTTCAGCATTTAAAAATAAAAATGTTCAGCATTTACTAGATGCTGTTACTTATTATTTACCAAATCCAAATGAGAAAATTGAACATGCTCTTGATTTAAATAAAAATGAAGAAAAGTTTCCCTTAAAAACAGACAATGATCTTCCGTTAGTTATGCTTGCTTTTAAATTGCAAGAGACTCAGTTCGGTCAATTAACGTATATGCGTGTTTACCAAGGAACTGTTAAAAAAGGTGATTTCATTACCAACCAAACAACTAAGAAATCTTTAAAAGTGCCTCGTCTAGTACGTATGCACTCTGCAAAAATGGAAGATATTGAAGTTTCTTATGCGGGCGATATCGTTGCTGTCTTCGGAGTGGATTGCGCTTCGGGTGATACTTTCTGTGATGATAAAATCAATGCTTCTATGCAATCAATGCATATTGCGGATTCTGTTATCAGCTTAGCTATTGCTCCAAAAAACAAAGAGGGGTCAAACAACTTTACTAAAGCTTTACAAAAATTTAGAAAAGAAGATCCCACATTCCGTGTTCACCGCGATGAAGAATCAAATGAAACTATTATTTCTGGAATGGGCGAATTGCATTTAGAAATTTATGTTGAACGTATGAAACGTGAATTTGCTTGTGAAGTAACTGTGGGACAACCTCAAGTTGCTTATCGTGAAACAATCATGGCTGCTGCAGATTATGACTACACTCATAAAAAACAAACGGGTGGTTCTGGACAATTTGCAAAAATATCTGGAAATATCAAACCGCTAGAGCCTCAAGAAGATGGCAAAACTTTTCTATTCAGCAATAAAGTTGTTGGTGGTCGTATTCCTAAGGAATTCATCCCAGCTGTTGAAGAAGGTTTCGCTGAACAATGTGTTAAGGGACCATTGATTGGTTTCCCAATTGTTGGCGTTGAAGTAGCGTTAACAGACGGTTCTTACCATGACGTGGATTCTTCATACATTGCATTTAAAATTGCAGCCATGGCAGCAATGCGTGAAGTCTACCAAAAAGCTAAACCAACAGTTCTAGAGCCGATTATGAAGCTTGAAACAACTGTTCCCGAAGAATATCAAGGTTCAGCTTCTGGTCAGATCAGTCAACGTCGTGGCGTTATCACGGGCACAACTTCAATCGAAGGCAATGCCACGATCGAAGCTGAAGTTCCATTAACAGAGATGTTTGGCTATTCTACGGACTTACGTTCTGCAACTAAGGGTAAAGGCGAATTCTCTATGGAATTCTTAAAGTACTCTCAAGCTCCACGCGTTATTCAAGATGAATTAGCTAAGAAGTATGCAGCTAAACGTTTAGCTGAACAAAAGTAATTGCAAGCAACGCTTGTTGAATGCTTTGACACATTCGAAGTTTAAATTAAAAAACCCAAGGCTTAAAACCTTGGGTTTTTTTATATTTAGGTATTCATTTTAATTAATTTTCATTTTTAATCGTCGTAACGACTTTATATCCCTTATCTGTTGTGACTTGCGATTGATTAATATAATTCCCAACTGAAACAGAGACATTATAATTAGCCGCAGTTTGAAACTGCTGCGCTCCACCCGACAAGAGCTCGGTGCTGGTTTTGCCAAACAATGATCCAATACTATCCGAGATACCTTTAATAAGGGAATTCTTACCAAACGGGTTTGAACACGAACTTAAAGTAGCCACTAAAAGTAATAAACAAATCTTTTTCATATGCTTATGTATCGGAATATCTACGGAATACTTTAATTTCTCGAATTGGGTCACGAACCCGCAAAACTACTGAAAATAAAAACTATAGCCAGCGCTCATAGTTAAAAAATCTTCAGAGAAAGTAAAATCATCAAAACCTTGATTTCGATTTCCAAGATAAGAACTTAAAATTAAAGCTCCCTCGGGAAAGCGGTACTGATAGGTACCGCCATACTTATACTGATAACCAGATTTAATACTTAATCCACTTGCAGTGGTTGGCAATAAATAGGAAATTCCTAAATCTAAAGATGCTTGAGAACGCTTTGTTGCATAAAAAATCCAAAATGGATTTACTGAAATCTCTTTATTCAGTCCGTTTACAATATCAATCTGAGTTGAACCAGCAACATTTGTAAAAAATAAACTTTGCTGCAAATTAACTTGCGGAGTAATTCCCAAGGTATCTGTGTACATATACTTCCAGCCGGCATTTATTCCTAGCACAAGTTGATTCGAATTATTTATAACAGCATTGTTTACATCTGATGAAATTCCAATTTGATAGCCCTGAAAGACCAGATCTAATTCGCTAAGATCACTCATTCGCTTTCGATATGAAAATTTCAAACCTTTCCCTAAATCGGAAGCTAAACTTGCTTGCAACCTAGAATTTTCAGCCTTAAAACCTGAATAAATTGTAAATGGTTCTAGGACATATTGACGATTCGGTTTAATAAAAATTTCCTGCTTTGCCACCTGTGCTTTAGATGTTGCCACTTCGGGTTTTGAATACGAAGCGGGAGCAGAATAGCTGATAACAGTTCCCTGAAGATTACTTGTAAAAAACAAATCTTGTTTTAAATCTATAATACTGTCCTTCGGCACAGATACCGAAGACTGGTTAATATCAATGCTATCAATCCAGTCTCTATTTTTTGGCAAGTTGTTATCTGAAAAAATGACTTCTAATTTATTTGCAAAAGCTTCTTTTTGAATCGATTTAGGAAAAAATGTTCTTTTCTTCGTTACTAATTTTAAATAGTTCATGCTAGACATATACGCTTCAAAAATGAGCGGTTTATCATTGTCTTTTAATACGATAATACTTTTGTTTTCTACTATCTGATCGTCTATTTTAACTACGTTATTATCAACAGCTTCGGGATTTGTTGATAATAATTTACAAAATTCAAGCTTAGTAAAAAAACTATCCGAAGCAACACATACAGATTCAGTACCTTTAGGGTATAAATACTTTTTCGAAGTACTACCCGCAGCGACCAATTTAAATACATCTATGCTTTTTTTTGCAAGAATCGCATTATTTTGATCTTTAAGAACAAGTGCATAATTCGAAAATTTTAATTTTACCAAACTATTTAAATCAATTGAAATAGTACTTTTATCTAAATCTATTTGAATACTATTAAAATTTATAACTTTATTGGAAACTAGAATTTGGTCATTGTCGATTAAATCATATGAAAAGTATTGATTTAGAAAAACAAATGGAACTCGTTTTTCAATAACTTGTCCAGACACTTGTGCTGCCACAAAGAAAATCGGAATAATTAAATAAATAATATTCTTTATTATTTTATCCAACGCCTAAGAATCCTAATATTTTAGTCATTATTGATTCATCTTCCACTGGATAAACTTGATACATCTTATTTTTTTTCACTGCTTTTTCATAATTATGCTGAAGAATTTTTTTATCATTTTTTAATTTTCCAAATAAAGCACAAACATAAAAATATTCGGCAGTTTCCTTATCTTCAGGTAAAACAGACACTAATTCGTCTTCTAAAGACTTTAAATTGGCTTTTACTTTTGACTTTAATGCTTGGCCAATTTTAGCCCACAATAAAAAAAGCTTAACCTTTTGCCCGAATTCATTACCTTCATATAATTTCTTTAATACAATAAAGGCTTCATAGTAATTATTGTTAAACAAATCAATTTGAACTGTCTTAATTATGTTTTGAATTTCGGCATCATTTTTCTTAAGCGCTTTTGTACTATCTTTCTTCTTTAACATTCCAGATTTAGCTAAAAATTGTAAAGCAATTTTAGTTAACTCATTTTTATATACAAGTTCTTTTTCATTTAAATCAATCTCTAAAATTCTTAAAAATTCTATGTAAATTGATTCGGTATTACCTTCTTTAATTTTAGTAATTAATGACAAAGCTTTTGCTAGATCTTCATCCGTTTTTGATTTTAAATTTATATATAGCAATTCAAGCTTATTTGATTCGTTTGTATTTACCATTTGCTCTTCACTAAAACTTAATAGTGCTGAAATGGATAAAAAATGTATCGCCTTAAGAAGCATGAGCTTATTATCGCCATATTTCTTTTTTAATTCATAAATACTGGTGACACCTTTTAAGTTATCAGCCAACCCAACTAGGTTTGTAAATAGAGGCTTAGCAAAAATCTTACTTTGATAGTCTTTATTTTCATTAAACTTAATTATTTTCTTTTCCCAAGGAATAAAGTGATAATTAAGCCAGTCTTGTTCAAAACGCCCAGAAATCCAGTCATGGCACAAGTCAAAATACTCAGTCTGAGTAATTTTTATTCCTGAACTTACACTTGCGGCTTCAACAAAATTTAATTGAAATTTTTTATTGCTAATTAATTTACTTAGCCGTAATCGCATCTGCAAAAGTATCACTGAAGATATTTGTTGTACTGTTAATATCTTTTGCGAAATTAAAAACTGACCCATCTGCATATCTTTTTGCTTAATGGCTCTATCCAAATCAACTTTCTTTACTAATCCTTCTTGCATCAACAAATTCCCAAAATAAGTTTCTTTATCTGGTAAATCAATATGCGTAATAGTCCCTTCAAAAAAGTTTATTCCACTGATTTCATTTTCTTCGCTAATGATATTTAAACAACCAGTCAGCCTAGTTTCTAAAACAAGACCAATAATGAATACAAGATCATACCCGTCGATTTCATCAAGCGCTTCAATAATTTTTGTTTTTTTCTTTACAGACAAAGACTCTTGGCTAAAGATTTCGTACAAATCTTTACGAGGCGTCAAATATTTTTCTGCAGATTCTTGTGCTTGATCGGTCAATTAATTATCCTTTTATAAATTTGAAATATTTTGATTCTATAACATCCATTTCCATTTCAGCTCCTGAATCATCAAGAACTTTAGGAAGCGGGTTTAATTTACCATCTGCATAATGCTGCTGATAAATTAACAAAACCTTTTTCTCAGTTTCATTATCTTCATTATAATAAGGAACATAAAAAGACATTACACGCGCATTTGAAGGAACAAATCCTTGAACCATGTTCGCTTGATCGATAAATGGCTTGGGACACTCATAAAGTTCGATTGCTGATTTATTTAACTTTTGCATTAGTTTGATCCACTCACGTATTCCAGTTGAGTTGATCGATTTCAAATTTTTAAAATTAAATTTTAATATCGGATCGACTGGAATCTCTGCAATACTAGATGCGAAAGACTCATCAATAGTTCCTTCAAAAAAATATTCGCCATTTACTTTTTTTATTTCACAACGTGACATTATTTACTCCTGACTTTCAATGATATGAATTGATTTTTGTATATTTTCGTATTTTTTATCTGCAGCCTTATATGGCATGATAACAGAAATTCTTGTTTTTTTAAAAGGGATAACACCCAAAAACAAAGAATCGCAATTTTTAAATATTATTGTAGACCCAATACCTGCGCCACCTCGACCAAAGTTTAGTGCCTTATCCAAACCTAATGCCAACCCATTTTCAATTTTTTTAAAAAACTTTTTCCAATCTAAAGACCCATAATAATCAAAAACAGAAATGGCCATTAACTTATCTGAATATTCGACTTTAATAAATGATCGTGCAGATATTGGACCTTGCCTTAATTGGGGGGCATTAATTTGAGCATTCATTACCATTTCTTCCATCACCTGAATTGGACGCGCTGAACGACCACTTGAAGGATCCATTAAGCAAAATGCGCACACTTTATCTATCAGTTCTTGACGATCTGTTAGTGCTGTAAATTCAAAAATTTCAGATGCAGAGCCCTCTTCAAGCATATTAAAATCTAGGCCAAAATATTCACTGCTTTTTGTTACAAGTTGATTTAGAAATTGAATTTTCTCGTCAGCTTTTTGCAATGAGTTTTGAACAATATGTCGTACATCTCGATACATGACTAGTTGAATTAATTGACTTTCTGTCAACTGATCTTCAAAAAGTAAATTCACTTTATTAACATTTTTAATAAAATCTTTATGCGATAAAGAAATATTTAATTTCTTGTCATCAATTTTTATTTTTTCAAGCAAGCTTTGACGTCCAGCTTGGTCCAAATTATAATTCACAATTAACTGACCTCCGTAAAGCAATAGGTAACATCATCAACCAATTCTGTTTTTTGTCGATAATTAACTAAAGAGTTTGTAAAATGATCAACGAAATCAGGAAAATCTAAATTTGAATTTACCGATGCTAACAACTGTCGTATAAATCCACGCTCTTGCAGCGATTCGCCTTCTAAATTCTGTATATCTGGAATTCCGTCCGTGTAAAATAACAATCGGTCGCCAGCAGTTAATTGAATTTCTGATTCTTCATAAATGGAATCAACTGCCTGACCAAGACGAGGACATGAATTTTCATTTAAATGTATTAGATCTTTCTTTTTTAAGTCATCTTTACGCTTTAGCAAGATTGGCGCTTCATGCGATGCATTTACATAAATTATTTTCTTTGTTGCTTTGTAAAATACGGCATGCAAGCAAGTCATCATCATATTTTCTTTAGAAACGCTGCAAATCGCTTTATTTAAAAGAGTAATTGATTGCGACGGAGACAAATTCATGTTTTCAATCAAAGAAACTGCAGATTTTGCAGCGCTGGTTAATAAGGCTGCAGAAGCGCCATGCCCTGTTGCATCTGCAATCCATAAATAAATTTTCTCTTGGTCTTCACTATAATGCCACCAATCACCGCCACATTCGCTAGCTGAAATGTAATGTCCTTTTATATGAAAATTTTCAAATTTTGTTTCAGGCTTTGGAAATAAAGTTTCCTGCACCGCTTGTGCTGTTTTCAGTTCAGATTCCATTCGTGCCTTATGCGCAGTTTCGCTCATAAGACGAACTATCTCTGCCGTCATATGATTAAAACTTACTGTAAGATCAGTAATCTCATCATTACCTTGGGGTTCAACGACGGTTTTTAAATCCCCGGCAATAACTTTTTTTGTAGCTATTGCTAACAATGATAGTCGCGAAGTTAAATATGTAGAAACAAATATACCAATTATTATTATGATAAATAGCATCAGAATAAATATTAAAATTGAATTTGTAACTAAACTGTTTAAAGCACTCATTGCTTTTGCTTCATCAACTAATGAAACAAAATAATAATTTTCAAAACCAAGAGAAACCGAAGTTAATAACCAATCCTTCTTGTCTTTAGATTGAATTTTAGACGTTGCAGAGTTTAGCATCTTTGATTCTTTGAAAAATGATCCAAAGTTTGCTGCTACATATTCATTTTTAAGATTTTTGTCTATTCGAATAATATCACCTGTCGAACTTACAATAAGGCTATCAAATGATTTTTCATCACTAAAAAAAGACTTTAAAGCATCTGATTTAAAATAATAAATTAAAACAAAATTTTCATTTTCGATTCTTGACAGCTCTGAAATTAATATGACATTTTCATTGATGTATAGATTTTTATCCTTTAAAGCCATTTGGCTTATAATTTTATTTTTGATCTTCGCTATGCTATATTCATTTTGATCAATTTCAGCTTTTGATAGGGATGCAAATAATGTTAGTTCCTGAGCTATGCTTACCTTATATATTTCTATTTTATCTACGGGACTGTCCGAGCTAATTGAAGTCTCTGCAGGTATTCCAAAAGTTCCATCTGACTTTAATTTTAAAACAAGATTTTTTACAGCGAAAGTTGCAAGCTTAAGTTCTTTCTTAAATTGGTCGGATATACTAGTTATTATTGAATTATTGGTTTCAAAAATATATGCTAATTTGTCTTTTTTAAAAGTACTTATTGATGTATACAAAAACACTAATCCTGAAGCTAGACTAACTGCAAAAAGCATAAGTAGTATTTTTCGACGCAAACTAAAAAACAGCTTCATCTATATAATTTCATTTGAGTTCTTACCTTAGTCAATGGCTTTGAGTTTGCCTGTTAGAAGGTCTGTGTAAGGCAGACGATTGTCCCGTCGTCTTGTCTAGCTTTTCTTGGCTCTATTTATCTTTTCTTAATTTGATCCGATACTACTTAGGTATGTTTAACTCTTTAAGTAAATTCGACAAGCGCGCCATCATCATATGCTGTATCTGCATAGTCGCTGTATTGTATTTACTATCGCACCCAGAGCTTTTTAATCAGAATGGCAATTCAGAAAAAGATAGTATTGGACATGTCACTCAAGTTAACGCTGACATCAGGTACAAATCCAAACAAGATTACTTCTGGAAAAAAGCATATTCACATAGTTATGTTTCAAAGGGTGATAGTATTTATACTGGCAGTAAATCATCTACCGAAGTTTTACTTAATGATGGAAAAATTTTAAAAATTTCAGAAAACTCCTTAGTTCGCTTTACCACAGTTGATAAGACTTTATCTATCGATTTAGCTTTTGGTAAAGTTGCAGCTACTGGAGTAAATAAAACATTTACAATTAGTGATTGTGGTCAGTTATATACTGTTGATGCAAAGCAAGCTTCTTTTGAATTAATTAAAAATAAAGAATGTGGAAACTTTGATTTAAAGGTTTCCAAAGGAACTGTTTTTGTTGATAAAAAGCAAACCGTCAAAGCAGCTTCAAAACGAATAATCACAAAAAATATCTTAGCAGAATCACATGCCGAAAAAAAAATATCTTTCGTCTTACCTCCACCAGTTGAAATTAAGCCTGTGGTGGTTGAAGAAAAGGTTGTATTAGTTGACCCATTTTTTATTACTAAAAGTAAAAAAATGTTTTTCAAAAAAGGCACTACTTATAGCTTGGATTGGCAAAATGTACCTAATGCTGATTTTTACATGCTTGATATTGCAGAAAATAGTTTATTTGCGCCCTCTTCTTCAAACAAAGTTGTTGCAACTCACTATGACTTTACCCCCACAAAAGGGGGCAGCTTTTATTTTAAGGTTAAAGCTATGACAAATAAAGGAGTAGCAAGTTTCCCCAGCCAACCCGTTTCTTTGTCGTTTGGCTTTCCTTCAATTGAATTAAATAATAAGTTTATTAAAGCTGTCTACAAGGCAAAGAATTCAAAAGATCTTGGACAGAAAGCTAAATTCGATGTTAGCTGGAGCACTATCGATACCGCAGAAAAATATCTTGTCGAAGTCGACAATGATCCTAGTTTTTCAAAACCAACCCGTTTTATCTCTAGACGTCCTAGTAGTGCCATTCCTGTTCCTCAGACCGGAAACTTTCATTATCGTGTTTCAGCATTTGATAAGTCAGGACGAAAAATAAGCTCATCAGGTTTGCCTGGAGAAATTGATTATAAAAAAATATTTAACATGGCTCAGCCATTATTAGAAAACACTGTTAAAAATATGTCCTATTATTTTCAAAAAGATTTTGCTCAATTCATTTGGCTTAAATGGAACTCAACAGCTGCTGATGATCGTAAATCCTTTCGGCTAGAGATTTCTAAAAGTAATTCTTTTAGTCAAGTTGACTCTGCATTTAATACACGCGATACGAAGTTTTTAATAAAAAACAAACTTGCTGGTGGTGAATACTACTGGCGTGTTCGTTCTGAAAATGAATCTCAGTTTTCGGACTGGTCTGATCTAGGTCGCTTTAAAATTACAACTCGCAAATAAAATTCTGTGCAATACCACACCAAAGTCTGTCTAGCGCGCATCGATAATATAGAAGTCGCCTTTGCCATCGGACAAAAAATAATGATATTATAATCATCACTCATGTTATTGATTTTAATTTCTTTTTTAATGGTCATCGTAGTCTCTTTTTTCTGCTCGCTATGCGAAGCGGTATTGCTTTCATTATCCCCAGCATTTGTAGCTGTTGAGGCCGATGGAAAGTCTCGAGCTGGTCAACTGATCAAACATCACCTAGACAACCCTGATCGTTCGATATCTGCAATTTTAACATTAAATACAATTTCTCATACCTTAGGATCCGCTTGGATTGCATATCAAGTTCACCATGAATTCGGAGAAGGGTGGGTTACATTATTTTCTGTTTTTCTAACATTTATGATCTTAATTTTTTCAGAAATTATTCCAAAAACAATTGGTAAAAATCATTCTAAATCATTGGCACCAGTCGCAGCCTTTGGGATTCAGTTCATGATTGTTGCTCAATACCCGATCGTAAAACTTTCTGAAATGATTTCAAAAGCCCTCTCAAGCCCTTCGGATGAGCCCGATGTGACTCGTGACGAAATGATTAAAAATGCAGAAATTGGCGTTGAAGAAGGTACAATTAAGGCAAAAGAATCAACTATCATTCGCAATCTTTTAAAATTAGATAAGATTTTCGTTTCAGACATTATGACCCCTCGTTCGGTCTTTACAGCTATCGAAGGCTCATTAACTGTTGATGAAGTTGCCAAAAAATATCGTCCAATTCGTTTTTCTAGAATTCCTGTTTATGACGTTTCTTTGGATAATATAATCGGCATGACTCATCGCTATAAAATTCTTGAGGCTTTATCTCAAGATCAACACACACGCTTAGTTCGCGATTTAATTTTGCCAATTAATTCCGTTAATGAACGTATGACTGTTTCTCAGGCTTTAGATTTTTTTATTAAAGAGAAAGATCACATGTCTTTGGTTGTCGATGATTACGGCGTAGTTACTGGTCTAGTTACGTTAGAAGATACTGTCGAAACACTACTTGGAGTCGAAATTGTAGATGAATTCGACACCATCGAAGATATGCGAAAATATGCCATGGAACAATGGCAGCAACGAAAAAATAACGTCAGACGATAGTTTATTTGTTTTCTTCAGTTTGGCTATTGATTTCAGCAGGTTGCCTACTCTTATCCGAACCCGTTGGACTAAACAGCACCACCCGTAAAAGTAAAACTGCAATTAACGTCAAAACTGCTAAAGTCATGAAAAGACGCACGGTTTGATATTCTTTAGGTTTTTTTTCTAGGATCATATTTTTTTTCCACGCGTTACAGCTTTCAACACGATTGTAAAAAGCATAAACTAAGCCAACATATTTAGAGCCTAAAGGAACCCATATGACCCATGCTGAGCTAGCCATAAGTATTGATCAAATTTGCCACTTAAAAGGTGATTTTTTACTCCGCAGCGGATCTCGGTCGCATGAATATTTCGATAAATACCGATTTGAATCTCAGCCAATATTACTAAAAGAAATTGCTGAACACATGAAAAAATTAATACCAAAGGATACCGAAATTTTAGCAGCACTTGAAATGGGTGGTATTCCAATCGGAACTGCCTTGTCCTTAGCAACAGGCCTGCCCTGCGCATTTATCCGCAAATCTGCAAAAGAGTACGGAACATGTCAATTTGCTGAAGGGATCGATGTGAAAGGAAAAAAACTTTGCATCATTGAAGACGTTATCACTTCAGGTGGTCAAGTGTTACTAAGTGCCGCTGATTTGCGTTCTTTAGAAGCTGATGTTCGCAATGTTATTTGTGTCATAAATCGCGGTGGCCCAGAGGCTGAAGCAAAATTAAAAAACGCGAACTTAAGTTTAGGAAGTTTATTTACTCGAACAGATTTTGGGAAATAATATAAATTTCAGCTAGCGCGTCTGTACTGTTAAAGGCGGAGCCTCTGCAAATATTCAGAAAAAATGGGGCAATTAACCCTAGACAGCTTTATGGTTCAAAAATTGCACCCATTAAAATTAAGGGGGATTTATGTTTCATAAAAAATTAAGTGGAAAAACAATCGCAATCTTAGCAGCCGACGGTTTTGAAGAAGCCGAATTATTAAAGCCCAAACAAACTTTAGAAGAGGCTGGTGCTGTAACCAAGATTATTTCTATTAATAAAAATCCTATTAAATCTTGGACAGAAAAAAACTGGGGAACATATATTGACGTAGATCAAATAGTTTCTGAAGTTAAAGCAGACGATTTCGATGGCTTACTAATTCCTGGCGGAGTCATGAATCCCGATCAATTAAGAACGAATAAGCATGTGATACAATTTGCAAAAGATTTTATTTTAGCAGGCAAACCAGTTGCCGCAATTTGCCATGGCCCATGGGTACTGATCGAAACGGGATTATTAGACGACTGTACTGTGACATCTTGGCCATCTTTAAAAACAGACCTAGTCAATGCAGGAGCTACTTGGCTAGATCAGGAAGTTATTGTTGATCTAGGAATTATAACTAGTCGACGCCCAGAGGATATTCCTGCGTTTTGCAGTAAGTTTATCGAACAACTTTTAGATTATATTCCAACATCAGCAATTAAAAAAACAACTATTACTGAAGTTAAAGCAGATAGCCAATTTGAACACGAGTTGCTTTTGCCCCATGTTTAGTTAGATAGTTTCCCATTTTTTGCCTTGATAAATCATTTTTTTCTTTATCAATTGTAATTTTAGCTTTTAACTTAGCAGCAGATTCTAATGAAAGACCTCGTAACAAAAGGGCTGTAGTAAACATTTGTGAAGTGAAAGGTCCAGGATCAATTGTTAAAATAAGCTCTCGCTCATATTAATGTGTCACGTTCGATGATTCTATCGAACGTCCAGATTCTAACAACGCGTAATTGCTAAAAAAAATGGTTAGTGCACACTACTACGATGATGAGAACAAAAAATCTTACTTACACCTTATTCATGGCTCTACTACTAACTACATCTTGCTCTAAGAAAGCTGTTGATGCCGCTTTGGCAGCGGCAACTCCAGCGGCAAGCGACGGAAGTCAAACAGCAGCGGGCTTAGCTGGATCAGGCACATACTGCATGGTTTTAACTGGCACTGGTACGAACTTAGATGGAACAGGTGCAACAAGATATTTAAGTTTGACTGCTGATGGCACTTACACTTATTCCATTTATTTTTCTAATCACGTCGGATGTACGACCCCCGCAGTCTCGGGTGGACTGAACATCGCAACTTACACGCAATCTGGAACTTTTGCTGTTGGAGGAATTGCAACATCTCCGTCGACAGCAACCAAAATTACTTATACGGCGACTTCAATGATAATTACTCTTAGACCTGTATCGCAGGCTGATGCCAAAACAGATGCTTTAGGCACTTGGTTAAATCAGTGCACAGTACATCCAAATTTTTCTGCAGTCGCAGACAGTACCCACAGTGTTGCAGGCTTAACTTGTACAAATGTTGGCGGAGCAACTACGCTTCCAAGCTTTCCACTAACGTCCGCAGCATTTTCAAATATCGGATATAAATCAGGAACCAATTTAGATACGGGAGCTCGTTCGGACATCTGGAGTCCCGGAGCTTTAGGTACAACATTTCCAAGCTCATACACGGAAACTTGGGGAACGTTCCAATAACTGCTGGACAAATTGCGAAAATTTATTGAAAAGTTTTGTTCACCAACCGCTTTAAAAACAACTGTCTATCAATCAGCTGCTCTGGCAAAATCGACGCAAACGCAACCCTCGACTATACCCTCCAATTATTCCTTCAATAGTTCCACCAATGCCAGGTGGGGCTGTTACGTTAACTGAAAATCAAAGCGCGCAATAAGATTTATTTTTATAGAAAAATTTAATTCCTGAAGTTCAAGTTATTTGGAATTTATACCAAAGTATTTTAGACAGACGCCCAGAAGAAATTTCCCTAGACACTGAAGGTGTTCGATATTGGCTAAAAAAAACTATCGTTTAAACTTATGACCGAGGCACAAATAGCCGATTCATTTAGAGCTTCGAACGAAGCATTCCTTCGACAAACATATTCAGGGCTGTTTGGCCATAGACCATCGTGGGAAGAAATGAATCGCTGGAACCCGAAAAATGGAATCGGGTGAAATTAAAACTCGTGGCGAATTAAAAATTGCAATTCAAAACTCAATGTAGCTAAATTTTACTTTTAGATCCCGCGCACTCAAAAAGTTCCATTCTACTGCCATTTTATGCTTACTGTTTGAATTTTAAACAGCAAAATCGAATATAACGTATCTAAGAAGGTCTCTTATTTGCTAGTTAACTTCTGGCAACCATTTTTTACCCAAGAGGCTAATTTGAAAAACATATTTATCTTACTACTCTTGATATCTGGTTTATTTTTTACAAACAAAGCCCAGGCTCAGGTTTGGGCTACAAAAAACCAATGGGATCAATCTTGGGAAGATAAATATTCAGACTGGGTTGAAAAATCTTGGGATGACGAAATTTTTATGCGACCAGAATCAGTTGTTTATCAAATCGCCACAGATTGCGCAGATGCTAGTTATACAATGCGCGCCTTATATTCTTATTTAAATGAATTACCATTTCAAATACTGAACCCTTCTAATGATATCAAAGGTAAGTATTTAACCAATGAAATTAATAATTTTAATCACTACCCTGCTGGCAATGAAAGATTTCGAGCTTTTCTTAAAAATATAATTGGTAATGCGGGATCTGCATCGCTTGCTAACGATACTTATCCGATCGGCCTTGATCGCCGCTATCTTCGCGCAGGTGCGGTGTATGTGACTCCGAACGATCATTCATATCAGGTAAAAACTGTTAATGCTTCTGGCGTTCCTGTTATGTATTCGTCAACGGTACCTAAAGAAGCGCGCTATTTAGCAATCTTAAATTCATTCCCATTCTATATGCCAAAAGATTTTGTAACGTTCAAAGATGGGTTTCGCGCTTTTAAGCAACCTCAACACTATCTGATGAATGAAATTGATTTACCTGGCTACAGCCAATTTCAATTTGTAATTTCAAAAAAACATGACGAAAATATTTTAAGCTTCGGAGACGAAGTCGCATCGATTATTTCTGTTGTACCAGAAACATTGGCCGAAAAAATTAATCGTGCCGCAACAAACATGTGCTACTTTTCGACAGATCGCGGAGTTACCGTTGGCTGGACCTTAAATCGCCGAACTAATAATAATAACCGTTGTTTTA
The DNA here is from genome assembly GCA_049301055.1 of Pseudobdellovibrio sp. Taxonomy (GTDB): domain Bacteria; phylum Bdellovibrionota; class Bdellovibrionia; order Bdellovibrionales; family Bdellovibrionaceae; genus Pseudobdellovibrio. Next base: position 25,292 of record JBAQKN010000050.1, read on the forward strand.
CCGCAGCCGAATACGATTCGGAATCAACGCCAAGCCGAGATCGTAAATTAAAATTAATGTATGAATATGCAGAACAATTAACAAAAGATCCCGAATTTAAACAGTCCGTTGCTATGTATAAAGCAGGGCTTGAATATATTTTTGATGGTCAACCCGAATTGGGAAACAATGACCTACTAAGTTGGTGCAGTACGCACCCCCCTTATATTTACTTAAAAAACTTTACCTTAAAAAACATTTGGCTTGCGATCAAAGCTGGAACTTTAATTTCAGATCCAAATGCTCCTCTAGAGCAGCGCTGGGGACTAGAACCTTATACGGCATCCTGCAAAACCTATTAAAAGTGTCCCAATATTAGAATATTTTAAATAGTTGTTAAGAACCCTGGATCTTAGTCCGATAAGAAAATTGGGGGAACTTATGGGAAAATCATTTAAATTAGTATTGGCTGTTGGCATTGCCGCAGGATTTGTTACTATTTCATTTCAAAATTGCTCTCCAGCAAAAATGAATTTAAATGGATCAGCTCTTAGCTCATCACTCACATCATCAAACTCAACTTTAACAGCAGATGCTCCTGCATCCTTTTTTGGTGTTAAGCGTGTTGTGCGCCCTACTCAAAGCCCCACATCAATGCCTGCAAGTATTTCTCCGGCAGCACTAGCCAATTTACCAGCTTCTCCGGAAACACCCAAGGTAAAGACTCCTGGTGTTGTTATACAACCTCCACCACCTGATTCTCCTCCAACGGTATGTGTCGGGTGCAACCGTGCTTTAGCACCCAAACTTATATCTGTAGAATATGATAAAATTACAAAAATATTCAAGATTACGGCTCAAGATGTTTTAGATTTTGATTATTTAATGGTAACAACTTTTTCGACTCAGATGGTTTTACAAACTTATGACTTAACTGCCAAACCTAGTTTACATGGTATTGCAGCTAATTTAATTTCGCAAAGTGGAGCCATAAAAACATACACCGCGAAAGGAACAGATTTTTTAGTTAAAAATGGCGAATCTGGAGGATTTCGAATATACATTGAAGGTGGTCGCGTCGATTCAAACGCAACATCCAATGTTATAGTAATTACTGACGCTATTGGTGACAATTCTGTTTGGCCAGAAATCAAATGTAATAAATCAACTATTCAATGCGGCGAAACTTTTTCATGTTATGCAATCGGAAACAACTTGTTTGGGACTCTTGTGGGAATAAAACCGCAGAATGTGGACCACTACGTTCAAGACGATCCACCCGTATTGCTGGCGAAAAATGAACTAGTCGCTGCCGGCTGGAAAAAAGTTAATTCATCGTATTATACGTACGAATCCCCTCCAATCAATGAACCAATTGATATTGTTTATGGTTTATCTGTTGATAATAAAGAATCAAACCGAGGTGCAAATACTAATATTTTGGTTAAAAAATGTGATCAAAAGCCAGTCGCAGCAACTTGCTCAGTAGCAATAGCTGGAGAATCACGAATTTCTTTAAATAAATCTATTCTTTTAGCAGGATCATTGAATTATTCTGGAAGCCGCGAAGGCCTGAAGGTTAAATGGATTGGAACAAATAAAAATATGTTAAATAATTATGTTGTTACATTAATTAGCGAAGATGTTTCCAATTGGGAAGGAGCGGCCTATGCATTTGATGATGAAAGATACGCTGGGGACTATACTCGCGCATTACAGTTTATAGACAAATCAGGTTCAATTATTTGCACAACTAATTATATCAGCGCTAGTTTTGTAAAGTAAATTTAAATAATTATATTTGGTTGGCTCATGACTAAGCCGACCAAATACAACGATCCGGTAACCACGACAAGATCCTCATTTAATGCTATTCCAGAAACAAAATTTAAAACTTCATTTACATTTTTATTTTTATACGCAGCCAAGTTTAAATATTTTTGAGGGTACTCTTTAATTTCTAGTCCTTTAAATGGAGTTTCTGTTAAATATAATTTTACACCATTTAACTTAGCCAACAGATTTAGCATGGGTTCTGATTCTTTATCTTTACCGATGCCAACTATAAGATGAAGATTTTTATATTTAAAATCTGCTAAAATTTTAATTAAACTTTCAACTCCTTGAACATTATGATCACCCGACAAATACAGTGGCGCTAAAAGACTCGGCCATTTTGTCTTTTGCATACGCCCGTTCCAACAAACTTGATTCAATGCCTGTAAAAAACTTGAAGGATTAAAACCAAGTTTTTCAAAAACAGTTAATGCTGTTGCTGCATTTTCAGCAGCGCGAGCTCCGATTAAATTAATCGCAGCGATCCCCCATTCGGTTTCAATTATATAACTTGGAGCTTCAAATTTTTCTTCAACACGCAAATGAATGGGCTTTGCTTCGAACCATGTTGAATTTGTTTTTCTTTGTACAGCATTTTTTTCGAAACTTAGTTCATCTGGCAGTTGATGATGAATTACTAAATTATCATTTTGAATGATTCCAAACTTATTTGAAGCCACTTCACTTAATGTATGACCAAGAATATTCGTATGATCTAAAGATAAAGCTGTAATCACTGAAATACCATGTGGCATTGAATTGGTAGCATCAAAAGTTCCACCCAAACCAACTTCAAATAAGACATAATCTAGGTTTTTTTCTGAAAAAAAATAATCCCCGGCCATTAGTGTTAATGCTTCAAAATGTGTTAGTTGATACTTATCTATCAGAAGTTTATTTGTAGCAAAAAGTTTTATAAATTCAGATTTTTCTATTTGTTTCTGATTGACGCGAATTCGTTCTGTCGTATCAATTAAGTGCGGAGAACTATAAAAACCAACATTTTTTTTTGCCGCGCACAATAGGCTTTCTAAAATGGCACATGTACTGCCCTTACCATTTGTGCCCGCAACAACAATTACTTTTTTTGAATCAATTTTATCAAACCAAGTAGTCTCAGAAAGTGCTTTTTTTAATTTTTCTATGCCAGGCATTTCTTTTGGCATAATCGAAAGAGCTTCTAAATATTTTACGACACCTACAAAAGTATTCATAATTGAGCTCTTAAGGCGATGACCTGGGATTTAACATCATGAATCCGTAAATACTGTGTGTAAGCTAAATTTAAATTCAGTGTTATTAATGCAGTTTCTAAATCACGTTCGTTTGACTTGCGATCAGAAAAAATAGTTTGGTAAGACTTTCTTGAATGTCCTATTAAAATACTATTTTTTATTGAATCAAACTGTTCTAGATTTCTTAAAATATACAAATTTTGTTCTGCGGACTTGCCAAATCCAATGCCTGGATCAAATACTAACTGTTGATCAGAAAGACCTTTAAGCAAAAGTTCATTTCTTTTCAGGCTCCACCATTCCTTTAAAAAAATGATTGGGCCTAATGGCTCAGAAATAATTTCATTAGCAACGGCAGGTACAGAAAGCGAATGCATTACAAATACTTTTTTCCCAGACTGTTTGACCAATGAAATTATTTTTTCATCTCTTAAACCTGTCACATCATTTACAAAATCAATTTCAAAATTTTCTAAACATTTTTCAATTACATTTGCTTTGTAAGAATCAATGCTGATTTTTATAGAGTTCAGTTTCTTGGATTTTATTATATCCAAAGCTATTTTTAGCTTTTCGAATTCAACAGTCTCGTTAACAGCAATGGCTCCTGGCCGTGTCGATTCGGCTCCTAAATCTAAAACAGAAGCTCCGCTGTTTATTAAAAGTTCAAGCTGTTCATTAATTTTCTGTTCATCAGACCACTTTCCAGCATCCGAAAATGAATCCGTTGTTAAATTTATGATTCCGACCAATTCTGGCCAAAAATGTTTTTTTGATTTAATTGTATGAAATGGTTTCTTTGCCACCCAGTCATTTGCCCAAATTGGTTTAGTCAAATCAGCCTCTGGAAAGACTTGCAGTAATGGCAACAAAGCAAATGGACGCTCTAATAACCGCGGATGAGGAATTATTAATCCTAGCTCATCAATGCGTCGCTGATGCCAATATAGAATATCGATATCAATGCATCTAGGAGCCCAAATTTCTGAACTTTTTCGTCCCAAGAGTTGTTCGATTTTTTTTAATTCAATTAACAATTCACCCGGGGGTTTATCTAACACATGAATTAAGACTGCGGCATTTAGAAATTCTTTATTCCAATCAAGTGGAGCCAACTCAGGGACCTGCGCCTCAGATTCGTAGATTGATGAAACTTTTTTAATTTCGATATTCTTAATTTTTTTTAATTCAGATAAAGCCAATCGTAGATTATTTAACGGGCAATTTAAATTTGAACCTAACCCAAGAATTACAAAATCTGCTGACATGTGAACTCAACGCCGCTTCTTAAGTTTTCGACTGGTACCCGTATTTTTTTAATTGTTAATTCAATTTCGCCACTAACGTCTTTATTTTTAATATCAATAATCAAAGACTTAAAAATTTCGTAGTTAAGATGCTCTATTAATTTATAGTTTTTTGCTAATGCTACTTTTTTCATAATTTCAGCTAACCGTACATAATCAATCGCATCGTGCAAACTATCTGTAAGACATCCATTTAAGTTTTTTAAAAATTCAATCTTCAAAGTAAGCTCAACAGGTTGGGAATATTTTTGTTCTTCAATGGAACACCCCAAATGAACCCAAACTTCAAAATTATTAATTTTTAAAGTTTGCTTCATTATTTCTTAACTCCAACAACATAGGCAATCCAACTTAAACATGCTTCGCCTTTTTCAACTTGCTTGAAAATTCCGCTGCCGCCACCCTTGCGATTGGTACCTTCCCAATAAACTTTGATGTCATCAAATCCAACTTCAAGCATTAACTCTTTAAGCTCTGGTATTGTCCACAATCTCCAGTCATAGGTAAAAACATTTTCATATTTAGTACCTTTGTAACGGAAATGAATTTGAAACAGACCTTCACCAGAAACTGGATCAAATCCTCGCTGGTCCCAGTAATAAGTCATGTTTTTAAATTTGTGCCGATCCTCAATCGCATCGCCACACTGCGAACCACCAAAAATATCTACAATAAATAATCCAGGAGCATTTAATGAATTATAAACATTCTGAAAATAGCTTTTTAGTTGTTCTCTTTTTTTGAATAAACAATATGAAAAATTAACTGCTGCAACCATATCTGAAACGGGCAAGTTTTTCTCTAGTACATTTTTCTGAATCAATATAACTCGACCACGTTGTTCCGCCGTTAATTCTGGAATATAATGTTTGCGCCCATAGTCCATCGGCTCTGGATCTAAATCCAAACCACATGATTTATATCTTTTATTTAATTTCACCCACTCGACAGAAATCGCACCAGCTGCGCAAAAATCTTCGCGCAATGTGGTTAGTTTTTTTCCTTTATGAATTTCATGAAATGCTTTTTCATAAAATTCGACGTCAGCATCTGGTGACTGAACAGCTTCGTGATAAAGTTTGTACTTATCAAATGGCAATTCTTTCATTTTCGATGCATTCTTTTTTGCCATTACGGAACCTCATTGCAAATAGTTCGAATTAAAGTTTCAATTTCATGCTTTTGTGGAACACTTGCATCTTCAAGATTCGGATGCAAACCAATACCCGGAACCGCTTTGCCCGCAAGGACTTTAGGCGCCGCCATTAATTCATAGAACAATTCCGTAGTGGCTCTATACGCAAGATGTTCACCAAAATTTGTAACCTCTGTATCTTCATTTACAAATAAAACACGTCCTGTTTTTTTAATCGATGTTTTGATCATCTGCCAGTCGTAGGGATATATCGATCGCAAATCAATAACCTCAACAGAAAAACCTTCCGTCGCTAAAAGATCTGCAACCTCATTGCATACAAGCAAATGTCGTCCATAACTAACAACTGTTATTTGATTTCCAGACCTTGTGATTTTACCTTTTCCAAATGGAACCAAATATTCTTCTAGTTTAGGCCACTTTGCTTTCCAATTTGTGCGATCACCAATCGGAGCATCAATCATAGCTTTTAAATCTTTTTCATCCTCGGGTTCACCAGGAATTAATTCATCACCGCGAACACGCATTAAAGCCTTTGGTTTCAAAAATAAACAGGGATTCGGATCTATGATACACGAAAGCAACATTCCATAGGCATCTAATGGATTTGACGGCATTACAACTTTCCATCCAGCCAAACGCGAAGCCCATGCATCAAAAGAATGGGAATGGTAAACACTTCCACGAATACCAGCACCAACAGGAGTCATCACTGTCATTGGTAAATTAAATTGTCCGTTCGAACACCAAAGTGTATTCCCAGCAATTTTCAATAGATCAATCGTATTAAAAATATAATCAACAAATTGAATTTCAGCAACACAGCGATCACCAGTCATAGCAATTCCCATTGCCATTCCAATAATACCACGTTCATCTAATGTTGAATTCCAAGTCGTTTTTAAACCCTGAGTCGCTGTAAAAACTCCACCTAACGGAGCACCAACATCTTGGCCAAAAACATCTTTTAATTCATAGTTCGTCTCAGCATAATGAAGCGCCATACGAATAGCTTGAGCCATGTTAGACATTAAAATTTTCTCCAGTCTGCATTTTCATTATTAACAAACGTATGATCCCAAATACTGTCCGCAGTTGGTACCGGCTCTGTACGAACTTGTTCTAAAGCTTTCAACGCTTCCTCTTCGTACTTTCCCCAAACAGCTTTAACATCTGTTGCATTAATTAATCCTGCTTTTAAAAGACGATTTTCAAATACTTTTACTGGATCAATTTCATTTTGTATGGGATTTGCTCCACTTGCTGAAGAATGACCATACAATCTTGAAACATGAGCCTCTATAAATGCAGGCTTACCTGTTTTACGAATGTAAGCCATATCTTCGGCAACAGCTAAGTATGTTTCAATTGGATCTGTTCCATTTATTACTCGCGCTTTAATATTAAAACCACGTGCACGATCTGCAATTTCAGTTTCGCCATGCTGACCTTCATAACTAGTAGAAATACCCCACTTGTTATTTTGCACAGTTAATAAAACGGGTAATTCTTGCCCTTTTCTAGAAGCTAAAATTAATGCGGACGCGAAATCAGATTCTGCAGTGCCAGCATCTCCGCCGGTTACGATAGAGATCGATTTTTTACCAAATCTTTTTTGTGCATGAGCCGTTCCGCATGCAATAGGATATTGAACCTCAAGCGGAGAAGTAACAGGAGCAATATTTAATTTTGAAAATGCATAGTGATTAGAAAAGTTTCGCCCACCTGTTGATGGATCCGTAGAACGATTCATCATTAAACGAATGGAATCGATCATCTGCACACCCATGGCTAGAACAGTCGGAGTACAGCGATAATGTAAATGAACATAATCATAAGCTAACCCTTGTCCAACTTTAGTTAGCAAGCCAAGTGGAACTCCCCAAGCCTCTTCTCCCGGACCGCCAATCCAAAAAAAAGATTCTCCTGCTCGATAAATTTTAATAAGTCGTTCTTCAAGAACTCGCGACTTAACCATCAAATCATAAATTTGTAGAATTAATTTAGAATCTAATCCGCCAAAATTATCTTTTTTAATTTGAGCTTTTTTCACGACTTTACCCGCCGCTTTACCAGCACTTTTACTAGCCACTTTTTTTGCTTTTGCCATAGTCACCTTTGAACTTACTATCTTAACTAAAATAGCCTTAAATTGGTCTAATTAATGGGGCGCATAAAACTAATAAAACCCGCATAAGTACTGAAAATGCTTGTTTTTTACAAGCATTAAAACACAAACGACTTGATATAAGGCAAAGCTTGATTGATTAAAAAAAAGACCACGTATGTAAGAATATAGGCTTGAACCAAAAAAATCAAAATACCAAATAGCAGCAGATAAACATCTTCATACAAAATCGACAGCGACAGAGCTATTAAGGCCAAGGCGGGAGGAAAATTGGTTCCAGGAGGTAACGGCAGAGCCAAAAAAATAGCACTTGCTAAGATCAATAGAAACAATAGAGTTCGCGCAAAGAAAGTATTAAAAAAAATGTGCCCACGTGCTTTAAGCAAATGCTCTATTTTTATTGCATATCTTTCACCATAACCAAAAACTTTTGAGAATAAAGGACCCGATAAATGATATTCTTTCATCTTTAAGGGAAGCCAAATACTTTTTCGCAAATACCAAGAAACGATAACAATCGAAATCATTAGACCCAATAACGTTGATAAACCAGGTACTGGAATCGGCGTACAAAACGGCAGTGATAAAGTCACAATAATTATTGCATGTGCTTTTTCACCCATTCTATCTAATAATTGCTGCAAGCTTAGATCATGCTGACTAAATTCATCTTTTAAGAATTTAAAATTTTCAGATAACAGATTGGCCAATGAAACCTTTCAATCAATTATTTATTATTGTTTGAACAAAAAAAAAGACCACTCTCGTGGTCTTTTTAAATTCAAATTAAATTCTAATTATTTCATCTGAGCTTTAGCTATTTTACCCAATTCTTTGCCCTCTTCTAATTGCATCAAATCTGTCAGAACATCTGCAGCTTCTTGAATATCAGCACGCTTCAAATATTCTTTTTCTTTTTCTGCTTTGTCAGATGTATAACGACTTTTTTTAACTTTCTTTTCTTTTTCACCTTTATCTTTTAAGACTTCAGCAATCTTAATGGTCTTACCTAGTTTTTTAGTTTTCTCAAGCTCATCCGTAATTTTTTTAAAATCATCATTCTTAGCAACACGTTCACTTGATCGCACTTTTAAAGTCTTGATCCACTCTGGCTTAATTGTCGCCCAAGCGCCTTCACTTTTTTCAACATAGGCAGTTTTTGAAAGAAAACTGTCAATTTTTTTAGGTGGTAAAGAATAATCCATACTTTTTTCACCAATATCATCAACACTATATGGACTAGGGATAATCACATCGGATTCAACACCACGATGTTGAGTTGAATAACCTCCTGGTGTAAAAAACATTCCAATCGTTACTTTCAAGGCGCCACGTCCTTCTGGAACTGGCAATACAGTTTGAACTGTTCCTTTTCCATAAGTGTGATCTGCGCCAACAACAACCGCTCGACTATAATCTTTTAAAGCACCCGAAACAATTTCAGAAGCTGATGCACTTATTCTTGAAGTTAAAACAACTAACGGACCAGCCCAATCTACTTTTTCATCTACATCTGCTAATGGAATTTCTGATCCATCACCATTTTCACGACTTGAAGATTGCTTTACCACATTTCCAGTTTTAAAAAACAATCCACCAATTTTAACAGCATCATCTAATGATCCGCCGCCATTATTCGACAAATCCAATACCAACCCTGTTGCTTTATTCGCTTGAGCTTCAGCAATTATCTTTTTCAAATCAGCAGCGGAAGATCTACCACCACGTTTATTATCCGCGTAGAAAGATGGAAAATTAATTACTCCAATTTTTTTCTTCTGCCCGTTCACTTCTTTTTCTTGATAATAAATAGATACGGCATTGTCTTCTAATGAAATTTTTTCGCGTGTTAATTCAACATCCATTTTTTTATTTCCATCAGCTTCTTTACGAAGGATGGATAGCTTTACTTTTGTTCCCTTAGGACCACGGATTAACTTAACAACATCTTTTAAGTCCATGTCGATTACGTTTTCCATTTTTCCGCCCTTAATACTGACGGCAACAATTTTATCTTGGGGTTCTAAATTTTTAGATTTTGCAGCGGCTCCACCAGGAACTAATGCCTCAATCGTAGTAAAACCATCTTGTTGCGATAATGTCGCGCCAATACCCTCTAATGACAAGCTCATGTCGATTGTAAAATCATCATAGTAGTCTTTAGAAAAGAAATTTGAATGCGGGTCTAATGACATTGCAAAAGAATTTAAATAATTTGCAACAAGCTCTTCAAACTTTGTTTCTTTCATTCTTTTTAAATTTCGAACATAGTTTTTTACTACTCTTGTTTTAGCTTCTTCTAATTTAATATCTGTTGCTAAATAGTTCGCAATTTGAAATTGAACGAATTTTTTTAAAAATTCTTCAGCTTCTTCTTTTGTTTTTGGCTGCGCCTTATGATCTGGATCGTAAACAAACTCTACATCTTTATTGAATTTAAAATCTTTTCCTAATAATTTTTTAACAAATTCGGCCCGCTCTTCACTTCGTTTTACAACGATTGCCTGAATTTCATTTACAAAGTTACATTCTTTCTTTGCTAGTTTTTCAAAGACATCTTTCATGATCACTTTGATTTCAGCGATATCGGATTCTAATAGATAAATTTTAGCTCCGTCTTGACGCTTAATATATTGATCAATGACTCGATTTTGCAAAGCTGCATCTTTCTTTTTAAAAACCAGATGGTTTTGCAAAAATCCAGTTTGAATCGGATCCACCCACACACAATCCAAAGACGCCTGAGCTGAAGCCAAGGTTGAAATTATAATAACAAAACCAAATAAAAACTTTTGAAGTGTCATGATTATCCTTATATTCATTTAATTTATTGAACCAGTATATGCTTGGTTATGGCTAATGGTAAGTGGTAGTTTTTAACGTCTATTCAGTTAAGGCTTACGTCGTGTTGCATTGAAAAGATCTAACTGAGCTTCGGCATCTTTTATCGCATTAGAAACAATACCGCGTTGAGTAATCTCGTGTTTCGTAAAATCGCCGTTATGCGTTTCGATCATAAAAAATGACATCTCCGGATAGCTGGACTTTAGCCTAGACATCTCTTCGACGATTAACTGAATGTTTTTGGGATCATCATCACTCATTCCGAATCGATGATGCGGGCTATAACCATAGACTTCGATGGCTTTTTCCACAGAGGCACGAATGGCATGCTGCTTCAACTCTGCCGTTGATAATTTAAAATCATGGTCATTTAAATTTTTGCGAACATCTTTATTACTAACAGCAAATAAACTTAAATAATTGGGAATCGATGGCAAATATCCCGCTTTTACAAATTCATGAATTCCCAACTTTAAAACATCTTCAGAATGCCCGCGTGCGGTAATTACTGAAATAGGTCGCTGATTAAAAGTAGCATGGTAAAAGCAATCCCAAGATGGCCCCTTCCATTGAAGATCTGGAAGATTTAAAGCCGCCAAAACATCTTGAACAAAAGTTTGCTTTTTGTTAGCAACTTTTTCAACTTCCGAAAGATCTAAATCTCTGAAGTAACGAAAAGTTCCTGTCGTGTCGTCAAAGCGAACTTCATATTCTGAATAAGGACCACTTTTTCCAATCGTGCTATGATGAATCGCCCAATCGCCACTTGTTAAATTAAACTCTTCACCAGTTTCTTTATGAAAAAGAACTAATGGCGTTGTTAAGAATGCAATATTATCGTCGAAATCAAAAAAATAAAAACTTCTTCCACCTCTGTTAAAATTTCGATCAGGCTCTTTTTGGCGAGTCTCACCTAATTCAAGCTGACCGATTTTTTTGGAAGTGGATTTATTATCAGAATGGCTCATTATTTTTTAGCAGCAGCTTTCTTGATAACAACTTTTTTTGCAGCAACAACTGGTTCTGCAACTTCTTTTTTGACGGTTTTTTTAGCTGCTTTTTTTCCGGAAGCTTTCTTTTTACTAGATGCTTTTTCAACAACCGGAACTGTTCCTAATTTATCGTTAATTAGTTCGAAAGCTTTCTCCGCAGTGATCGTATCTGCAGTAATGCCTTCCGGAAGACTTGAATTTGTTTTTCCAGCCTTAATATAGGGCCCGTATGGTCCATTAAAAAGACTAACCGGCATTTGATGTATCGGATGATTGCCAAATTCTTTAATCGCAGAAGATTTGCCGCGTCCTTTTTTGGGCTGAGAAAGTAATTCAATCGCTTTTGCTAAATCCATAGTAAAAACAGTTTCTGTTTTTGGAATAGATCGATAATCACCATCATGAACAATGAACGGGCCAAATCGGCCAATACCAGCTTTAATATCTTTTTTAGTGTCTGGATGAACGCCTAATGTTTTCGGCATAGATAAAATTTCTAAAGCCATTGGCAAAGTTACATCCGCAGGCAAAACCCCTGGTGGCAAAGAACCACGTTTGATTTTTTCGTCATCACTTTCACCCAACTGAACATAGGGCCCATAGCGACCATTTAAAACATAAATTTTCTTTTCAGTTTCAGGATCGATTCCTAACGAATCAGCCCCTTTTAGTTTTTGATCAATTAGTTTTTCAACATGATCACTGGTCATATCTGCAGGAGCTTCTGAATCAGGAATAGATGCGCTGAAACTATCTTCTCCGCGTTTTGATTTCACATAAGCACCATAACGACCCACATGAAATTCGTACTGTTCAAGACCTTCTAACTTAACAGTGCGCGCTTCTTCAGGAATAATTTTTTCACCTTGTGTTTCGACAACAGCACGTAAACCACTTGCACCATGATATACGGATGTCAAATATTGCTCCCAGTTTAAATCACCTTCTGCAATGTTATCGAGCGATCTTTCCATCTGAGATGTAAAACCCAAATCCACGTACTGAGTTAAATGTTGCGACAATAATTTAGAAACAACCATCGCTGTAAATGTCGGAACTAAAGCGCTGGCATTTTTTCGAATATAGCCACGGTCAATAATTGTTCCAATAACGCTGGCATAAGTTGAAGGACGACCAATTCCTTCTTTTTCCATAATTTGAACTAACGAGGCCTCTGTAAATCGCGCAGGCGGTTTTGTTTCATGAGACGTTGGTTCTATTTTTTGTAATTTCAAAACATCGTTCACAACTAATTTAGGCAATTTAACTTCACGCGATTCTAAATCAGCATCAGGATCATCACTTCCTTCAACATAAGCCCGCAGAAAACCAGGAAACTCAATTGTGGTTCCACTTGCTGAAAACATCGCATCTCCGGCTTTGATTCGAGTGCTTACTTGTTTTTGCCTAGCATCTACCATTTGCGAAGCCATCGTGCGCTTCCAAATTAAATCATATAATTTAAATTGAGGGCCTGTTAAACCGGTCTCATCAGGATCTTGAAATCGTGTGCCCGCAGGACGAATGGATTCATGCGCCTCTTGAGCCCCTTTTACTTTTTTTGTATCATATTTACGAGCTGCATCTGGCAAATAATCTTTTCCATATTTTTCCTCAATAGATTCGCGAGCAGCTTTTAAGGCCTCTTCAGATAAGTACGTTGAATCCGTACGCATATAGGTAATAAAACCCTGCTCATATAATTTCTGAGCAACTTGCATAGTCTCTCGCGAACTTAGACCAAGTTTACGATTTGATTCTTGCTGCAATGTCGATGTTATAAATGGAGCCGATGGTTTTCGCGTTACTGGTCTTTCTTCAACTTCAGTTACAACCCATGAAGCAGAATCTAATTGAGTTAAAATTTGATCTGCTGCTTTCTGGTCCAGCACGATCATATCTTTTCCTGCAAGTAGCTGCCCTGTTAACCCGTCAAAATCTTTTCCCGTAGCGACACGCTGATTTTTATAACTTAAAATTTTTGATTCAAATGCATGACCGCTTTTTTCTAACTCCGCAAAAACTCCAAAATAAAATGATTTTTTGAAGCGTATACGTTCTTTTTCACGCTCGACTATGATGCGAACAGCAACCGACTGCACCCGTCCCGCAGACAAACCATAGGCAACTTTTTTCCATAACAATGGAGAAATTGTGTATCCAACTAATCGGTCTAAAACACGACGCGCCTCTTGAGCACGAACCAAATTATAATCAATTTCACGAGTATCTAATAAAGATTTCTGAATCGCTTCTTTCGTGATCTCATGGAACACCATGCGTTTCGTTGGAACCTTAGGTTTTAATACTTCTAATAAATGCCAACTAATACTTTCACCTTCACGGTCTTCATCGGTTGCTAGAAACAATTCATCTGCTTCTTCTAATTTATCTTTTAAATTTTTAATAACTTTTAATTTATCTTTTGGAATGCAATATAAAGGCTCAAAATGTTTATCAACATTTACCCCTAATTGCGCCCATTTTTCTTTTTTAACTTTTTCAGGTATATCCTTCGCGGATTGAGGCAAGTCACGAACGTGCCCCATACATGATTCAACAATGTAGTTACTACCTAAGAATTTACGGATCGTCTTGGCTTTCGTCGGTGATTCCACAATCACCAATTTTACGCCCGTTGATAAACCTGATCCAGAATTTGCTTTTTCACTATTTGCAGCTTTCTTCGCCATTCGTATTCCTCTAGACTATTAAAAAACACTGTATTTAAAGAAAGCACAATGAAAAATTTAAAAGAGTTTAATTCTAAGATCGAGTTCGTCCTAACAGATATTGATGATACGATCACGACCGAAGGCCAGCTTCATGCTAATGCTTACTCGGCACTTTGGAAATTATCCGACGCAGGACTTAAAATAATACCAATTACAGGACGTCCTGCTGGATGGTGCGAAATGATTGCGCGCTTCTGGCCCGTTGCAGGAATAGTTGGCGAAAATGGTGGCTTTTATTTTAGGTATTTTAACAAAAAAATGAATCGCTGGTTTTATACAGATGAAAATACAATTTCAGAAAATAGAAAAAAACTTAATCAAATCCAGACAAAAGTATTAAAGCATGTTCCTGGCTGCGGCATAGCTTCTGATCAATTTTGTCGACTGATGGATCTAGCAGTCGATTTTTGCGAAGATGTACCGCGCCTACCCGAAAGCGAAGTTCAAAAAATAGTTCAACTTTTCAAAGACGCCAATGCACAGGCAAAAGTTAGCTCAATTCATGTCAATGGGTGGTTCGGTAATTACGACAAACTAACCACAACAATTCATTTTCTTAAAAATGAATTCAATTTATCAGATGCTGATATATTAAATAAATGTGTATTTATTGGTGATTCACCAAATGACGAACCCATGTTTAAAAAGTTCACCTACAGTTTTGGCGTTGCTAATATCCTAGACTTTAAGTCATCACTTAAGCACTTACCAAAATATGTCGCAAATCAAAAAGGCGGCGATGGTTTCACAGAAATTGCCGAGCAAATATTAAAGTCTATCTAATCATCGATAAACTTTTTTCAGAAATCCTCAAGCCCTCAAACAAAATTCCAACTGATCTTTGAATATTAAAATGAGTATCTAAAATAGAATGCTGCTGCATTAAACAGTTAGACCAATATTGCCCCTGACTATCAAGAACGCTTAACGCAGTCTTTAAATCCACTTTTTGGCCTTGTTTTATTTTTTGAATTATTACTTTCAATGAATCATCAGCACTTTTCAAATTTGCTAATTGCGACTCATATAATTTTTCTTGAGTTTCTAATGCTGGATATATGGATTCAATATCATACTTAAGCTCATCAACAGCTCCATCACGATCACGCATAGATGCTTGAACACTTTTAGCGGCCGCGCTATCTCGCAATGAACTTGATGGACTCAGTATGTATCCAACAGATAAGCCAATAGATCTTGAATTCAACTGACTATTTGAGCCATCCATCGCGCTGTTACTTCGCTGTATCGAAGCATTTACGTTTACCTTTGCAGAATATAATCTAGCTTTCTCGGATTTATAATCATACTGAGCAGCTTCCAGCTCAAAAGCGGCAACCTTTAAATCAGGACTTTTTATCAATGCCATCTGAAAAGCTTCTTCGACTGTAGTTGGTATACTTAATGATTGAGTTACCTTCTCAAATGAATCCAACTGATCAAACTCAGGAGCTGGAACTGTTGCAAAGTATTTAAAATCCTTTAGCGCAGAGGCCAAATTAGATTCCGTTCTTATTAATGAAGTGCTTAAGTTATTTATTCTTTGCTGAATTAATATTTTTTCATCCTCAGTCGGATTAGCATTTATAAAAAGCTGCAATGTCGCCCCCAACGAGTCTAAATATTTTTTTTGTTCTAGGACTTCAATCAAACTGACGTAAGCATCTTTAACATGCTTTGCAATACTTCCCTTCGTATTTGGAATATAGGCATTGCTTGATGTGTATCTAGCATCAGTCGCTTTTAAAGAGGCCTGTAAAGATTTCTGTGCGTAGCTATCGGCTCCACCATTGTAGATATTAACAGATGTACTCAAACCAATACCATTGCTGGAACTTGCCAAAGAGTTATCAATCGAATATTGCACGTTTGCGCCTAAGTGTAAGGATGGCAATAAATCCATTCGCTGCGCACTTGCTCGCTCTTTCATAGCATCAACACGAAGTTGATTGGCCACAGTTTTTGGATTGTTTTCTAAAGAAAAGCGAATTGCTTCTTGCAAGCTCATTGCAGAAACCGTATTTGACAAATAAAAGACAACCATAAAACTAAATCGAATATATTTCATAAGAACCTCTATTAATCGCTTTTTTGCAAAGCTTGTACCGTTTCGTACTTTTTTCAATCAAATCTACTTTAAGTGGCACCTAAAACTTAGCGTCTTTTTTGCAATCAAAAAAACATATGTCATCAATGAACCAATAGCTGCTTTAAGCCATTAGTTTCGGCATTGATTTGGTCTTTTTGTGGCACATTGTCGACATGTTTGACAGCTATGATTTTAAAGGAGCTTTTATGAAATTGATTTTGCCCGTCTTATTTATTTTGCTTTCACTTGCAGGCAATGCTCAGGAACATACTGGATATGTTCAACGACTTATTGAAGATGATCATGGAATAAAAATTGTTTTTTCGACTAAAGAAAATCCTCAAGACACAACTGAAATTAAAACACTTTATTTAAAAAATACACAGCAAGACTTTCAAGAAAATGCAAAAATAGTTATGGATTCGCAAAAATTAAATATTCCGCTATTAATTAAAAAAGATTTTTCAAAAAATTTAACAATTAAACAGTTGGGACAATAAAATGAAATCCACAAATCTTATTGCCTTTAGTGTTATTGCTTTATTCGCACATTTTCCTGCGTGGGCTCAGTCGACAGAAGCTAACATTTCAACAATCCAAGTTAACAATTTGCTTATAGAAACTAGTCGTCAAGGATTAGTAAAAAACAAGTACTCCGCCGCTGAAAAAAATATTGCTGCGCTTAATTCATCTGGTCAAACCGACGTTGCAAAAAAACTAGCTGCAGCATTAATAACTCAGATCTCTTCGGATCTTGTTACTGGCCAAATTAAAGCAGATGATTTAAATAATCGTTCCATTGTAACGCCAAAAAAACTTCAGAAATCACAACTTGATAACATTCAAAAATATATTAATGGGGCTATTACAGCTGATGAACTAGTAAACCAAATTAAGCCAACAAATCCTTACTACAAAAAACTTGTCTCTGTGTTGCAAAAATATCAAGAAATCTCACGTTTAGGCCAAGCAGTAAACGCACCAGCGACTTTATCAACAATTAAGGCCGGTGTTACTGATAAAGGCTCCGTACTTTACGCTCGATTCAGATTAAATTTATTAGGCTATGCAAATGATGTCACAAATCCAAATCTCAGTGATGATCTAACAAATGCTATTAAAGCTTTTCAAGAAAATCAAAATCTATCTGCAGATGGATCAATGGGTTCAAATACTTGGAAAATATTAAATCAAGATTTATCAGGACAAATGACTCAATTAAAAATTAGTATCGATCGCACTAGATGGTTACCAGATGATTTAGGAAAAGATCATGTATTTGTAAATCTAGCGCAACAGAAACTTAAACTTTACTTAAACTCGGCACTAAGTTTAGAATTCAAAACTATTAATGGCAGATTAGACAGACAAACTCCCATTCTTTTTGATAAAATAAATTACCTTTTACTTAACCCAACATGGACGGTTCCCGAAAATATTTTATTAGCAGATAAAGTTCCAATGTTTATTAAAAACCCTCAGAAAGTTATCGATCTGCGCATGAAAGTAATCGACGATTTAACGGATAAAGAACTAGATCCTTTTACTATTGATTGGACAAAAGTAACTGAAGACAATATTCCATACACTTTGGTTCAGCAGCCAGGAAAGCATAACGCGCTAGGTTTTATCAAGTTTCCAATGACGAATCCGTATTCCATTTATTTACATGATACAGATTCTAGAAATTTATTTACAAATTCAAACAGATTACTAAGTTCTGGTTGCGTTCGACTTGAAAAGCCATTTGAGTTCGCAGAAAAAGTATTAAGCTCAACAGAGTGGACAATTGATCGTCTTCGTGACTCCAGCGAAAACTTAAATCCTGAAGCCACGTCTTCAACGCGCGTAAAATTGGCCAAAACAATACCGGTTTATCTTTTTTACTTAACTGCAATTGTGAATGAAAAAGATCAAGTTGTTTTAGCAAGCGACAGTTACGAAATTGATCTAACGACTTATAATTTATTAATTGATAAAAAGTGATTCTTAAATAATAAGTAATTTTTAGCTAAACTTTGACAAGTTTCTGGCTTTAAGTCCGTAGTTTAGATTCGCTGAATCCATTCCTTTGCTTCTAATTTCAGATAACGTTATTGTAAGCAGTCAGGGGATTCAGCTAATGATCGATTTAAAAAAATTCACAATACTCGTTGTTGATGATGACCCTGATCTTCGTGAGATTATATTTTCAATTTTTGAAGAAGAAGGCTTTACTGTTTTACTGGCAGACAATGGAAAAATGGCATATGAAATATTTCAAGCAAATTCATTAGACTTAGTAGTTTCTGACATCCGCATGCCTGATGGAGACGGACTAACACTATTAGATCAGATTCGAATCCATAATTCTAAAGTTCCAATTGTTATTTTTGTTACTGGCTTTACAGATATTTCTGTCGAGAATTGCCTAAAAAGAGGAGCTCTTCATGTTTTTCCAAAGCCATTTAATCAAAAAGAATTAATGGATTCAGTTAAAATAGCTCTTGAAATTCCTTTATAATTTTAATTTATTTTACCTTTATAAATTAAATATTCAGGTTGATCATCGCTCCATAAAAAATGATGAACAGACCCATTTGAAAATGCATGTTGATCCCAAGCAACACCGGAACCAAAAACAAAAGTTAAAGCTCGCATAAACATTCCATGCGAAAAGACTGCAATATTTTTTCGATTCGAATTTTGTGCAATATCCAGTAATGCCGTACGACCACGGTGCATTAATTGCCTTTTTGATTCGCCTTTTTCAAAACGAAAATCAAGTAACCGCTCTTCGTAAGAACGCCATTTTAATAAACTTTCTTCTCCGTAATTAGTCGTAATTTCGTCAAAGGTTAAACCCTCAGCAACTCCGATATTAGTTTCTTTTAGTCGATCGTCTTTTAGAATAGTTAATTTTAAATCTTGAGCTGCGATTTCAGCTGTTTTAAAGGCCCTACTTAGAGAACTCGAATAAATAGCTTCGATTTGCAAGTGGCTTAAAATAGGAACAAGAGCCTTTGCCTGCTCTTGTCCATTTTCATTTAAAGGAACGTCAGTCTGACCTTGAAAGCGATGGCTTTTATTCCAATCAGTCTCTCCATGCCGAATGACGTATATATTTTTAGTTTTCAAATGATAACTATTATTTTCTTTTGTTCGCTTTGATCATTCTTTTTTTCTTAGTAATACGTTTTGCTTTATGACGAGCACTTTTGTTTTTTTGCGTCTTACTTTTTCCACCGACTTTTAAAGCCATTCTGATCTCCTTGTGATTTATTACTTCTAGTAATACTTTTTAATTACTTCTTATTATTGCTGTTATTAACTAAAGCTGCAAACGGATTATTAAACGGAGAAGCTGCTGGTCTCTGCGAAAGCCCTTGTGAACGTGACTGCTGACCGCCCCCTTGGCTACGCTGATCTGTTCTTGGTTTAAAATCTGATCGTGCATTCTTTTGATCAGAAGAACCTTGAGGTTGAGGTTGAGGTCTAGTTCCACCCTCTTGGCGAGACATTTTCGGCTGATTCTCTTTAAAATCGCGAACCGCTTTATATTCAGGAGCCGCATCTAGCTTCATTGATAATGCAATTTGATTTTTTGCATGATCAATTTTTAAAACTTTTACAGTAACTTGATCTCCTGGATTTACAACTTTTCTTGGATCATCAACAAACTTATGCGCTATTTCAGATATATGAACTAATCCATCCTGATGAACGCCAATATCAACAAAAGCTCCAAAATTAGTAACATTTGTCACTATCCCTGGACAAATCATACCTTCTTTTAAATCTTTCACTTCAAAGATGTCGTCTTTAAAATTAAATACTTTAAATGGATCGCGTGGATCACGTCCTGGCTTTTCCAGCTCTTTCATAATGTCATCAAATGTATACTCACCAACAATACCCGCCCACTTTGTTCTAGCAGCAAGTAATTTTTTGGCTCCATCACCAACAAGTTCATTTATACTAATACTTAAGTCAGCGGCCATATCACGAACAGCGCTGTATCTTTCTGGATGAATGCCTGTGGAATCAAGAAACACCTTACCGCTTAGAACTCGTAAGAAACCTGCGGACTGTTCGAAAATCTTAGCTGAAAAGCGAGGAATCTTTGATAATTCTGACCGATCTTGAAATAGGCCATTTTTCTTGCGATGTTCAACAATAGCACCAGCTAAGCCGGGTCCAATTCCGGAAACAAAAGACAATAAAGATGTTGAAGCTGTATTCACATCCACACCCACATTATTTACACAACTTTCAACGACTGCTTCTAATCCTTTTTTTAATGATGATTGATTCACATCATGCTGATATTGGCCAACGCCTATTGATTTTGGATCAATTTTTACTAGCTCTGCCAATGGATCTTGCAAACGACGAGCTATTGAAATAGCACCTTTAACCGTAACATCCAAATCTGGAAATTCCGCACGAGCCACTTCGCTTGCTGAATAAACAGATGCTCCAGATTCATTCACCATAATGACAGGAATTTCTTTATCTTTACCTAAAGTTTTTAAAATCTTTTTTACAAAAGTTTCTGTTTCGCGCCCCGCAGTTCCATTACCAACTGCAATTGCTTCAATTTTAATTTGCTTAGTTATTTCACTAATTAATGTTGTAGCTTTTCTTTCTGCATCATCGCCCAATATTTGCATCACAGTATAAGAAACGTAATTTCCACCCTTATCTACTAAGGCTACTTTACAACCCGTACGCAAACCCGGATCAATTCCAAGTATACACTTTGGACCGTATGGAGAGCCTAATAAAACGCGCTTTACATTTTCAGAAAAAACTTTAATCGCATGCTCATCTGATTTCTCTTTTAATTTAGCATGTACTTCGTTTTTTACCGAAGGCACAACGTAAACGTTTAAAGCCAACCGAGCTGATTCTTTCAGAAAAGTTCCAATTGCATTATCTGGAATCGACGTCGCAAACTTTTCATAAGTTTTCAATAACATTTCATCATCACCAGCAATATCAACTGTTAATTCTTCCTCTTCCCAACCACGCTTCATAGCCATGTAACGATGAGACGCTCGTTCTTCTAATAAACTTTTAACAGGCTCAGAATAATCTTTAGCGTACATTTCAAATTTCGAATTTGGCTTATACCCTTTAGCAGCCTTAGCCGTAGCTTTCCCCTGTTCAAAATAATTTTTAACTACTATCTCACGAAGGCCTGCATCATTTGCAATCTTCTCAACAATAATATCCTGTGAAGCTTTAATAGCCTCATCGTAAGTAATAATTTTTTTTGCAGGATTTATAAATGCTTTTGCCTTAATTTCCATTGTGTCAGAATCTTGAGCAACGCCATGGCCCTTATCCCAAATCCAGTTTGCCAACGGCTCTAATCCCGCTTCACGCGCTAATGTAGCTTTTGTTTTTTTCTTTTTCTTGAATGGCTTATAAATTTCTTCAAGTTCATTTAAGTTCCAAGATATATCAATACGCTTTTGAATTTCTGGAGTTAAATTATTTTGTTCACCAATTTCTTTTATTAAAAATGCTTTTCGTTTAGTAATTTCTTGGTAAGTTTCGTTTGCTTCAATTACAGCACGAATTTGAACTTCATCCAAATTTCCTGTTTTTTCTTTACGATAGCGTGCGATAAATGGAACAGTTGCACCCTCTGCGGTAAGTTCTAAAACAGACGCTGCAGATTTTGGCAAAACCCCTTGAACATGACGAGCTAGATAACTTTGTAAAGCTAGTTCCATGCTAATAACCTCTTTTTATTTTTATTTTAAGTTGAATAATACAGACATAAAAGAAATTTATTTGTGGCGATACATGACTAATCCATGAGTTGGGTCATATGGAGAGACTCCAACGGTCACCCGATCACCTACAACAATACGAATATTGAATCGGCGCATTTTACCACAAAGCTTTGCGCCAATAACAACTTTGTTAGTTTCAAGTTCAACTTTGTAAATGCCGCCAGCTAACGCGTCGACTACTTTACCTTCAAATTGTGCTAAATCATCTTTTGCCATGCCGGACAATATTAGGTTCTAAATAATAACGAATCAATCTAAAAAAAATTACAATACGATATTTTATTAATAAACTAGGTTTTATAATTGCTGATCAGCATGCGAATGCCCGTTTCAAACAAAACTTCCAGGCGATCATTGTCGTTAGATAAAATAAAACCCCATCCAAGCACCTTATGCTGGATTGGACTTAGTGCAGTAAATTTATCCGACATTTTATATGGAACAGCTTTTTCTTTGCTTTGTTTTTTTGATAGCTCTATCCATTTAGCCTTTTCATCAGCAGCATTACCCTTTTCAATACGGATGGGCTTAACTTTGCCAGCTTTTTCAGCTTTCTGAGAAACAACCTCTTCAACAGCAGTCAGCTCCTCCGCCGCAGAAGTTTCTTCGATTTCAGGAACAATAGTTTTTTTATTAAGCAGTGCTGGCTTCGCTTTTTCCACAGGCTTTTTTTGCGCAGCGTCCTTAGATTTTACTAAAGAAGCTACTTTTTTTGATCCTTTAACTGCTTCGACCTTTGCTAACTTAGCATTAGATTTTGCAGCAGACTTAGCAACTGCCTTGACCACAGCTTTGGCTAATGGTTTCGCAGGAGTTTTACTTTTAGTAACCACCGTTTTTTTTACCATTTTTTTTGATGAAGAAGATGTTTTTTTAGCCATGTTTCAACTCCTTGATACTTTTTATTATATCGCGTGGTACGACAGCACAAGTAAAATGGTGTCTTTTCTTTCGCGAAGCATTAGAATCATCCTATGAATTTAATAACCGAAGAGCAAATCAATCAAGCAGGTTTAGACCTTTTAAAATTAATAACTGGAAAATCTTATTCTTACGACTCAGTCCATTCTCCAGAAAAAGCGACAGCATCCAGCCTTGCTTTTATTTCTACCTTAGACATGCTTGAACACGCTTTAAAAAATGAAGTCAAAGGACTCATAATTCTTGAAAAGAAATTTTCTGAACTCAAGCCACTTATTCCAGAATCAAAAACAGTTTGGACTACACCACACATTCAATTCGCAATGTCTCGAATTTTGAGTTTATTTGATACAAAAAAAAAGTTTCAACCTTCTGGCATTCATCCAACTGCAATAATTCATCCTGAAGCTCAAGTTGATAAATCAGTCCATATCGGAGCTTATTCCGTCATCGAACAATTTGCAAAAATTTCCCCAAATTCTATTATTGGAGCCCATTGTGTTGTTCAAGCTCATGCGAAAATTGGATCAAATACTACCTTAAGCCCTCATGTTGTTATTGGTTTTTACTGCCAGATTGGCAGTAATTGTTTAATAGCCCCACACGTTACTATTGGCTCAGATGGTTTTGGTTTTTTTACTGACAAGCAAGGCAAGCATCATAAGATTCCACAAATTGGGATCGTCGTAATCGAAGATGACTGTGAATTAGGTTCTCACTGCGCCATCGACCGCGCGGCCTTAGAAGAAACTCGAATTAAAAAAGGGTCCAAATTAGATAACTTTTGTCATATTGCTCACAATGTTGAACTCGGCGAAAATGGCTTAACAGCAGCAGCACTTAAAGTTGCTGGGTCTACTAAAATTGGCAGCAATTTTATGACTGGCGGCAATGTGGATGTAAATGGTCATATTCATATCTGTAATAACGTTATTTTATTTGGAAGAACTGGAGTCACTAGCTCTATTGATCAACCCGGAATTTACGGAGGGTTTCCTTTAGAAAGTCATCGCGACAGCCTTAAAACAATAATGTCGCTACCACACGTGAGTAAATTAAGAAAACAAGTTAATAAAATACTAATTCATTTAAATATAAAGGAAACTTAATTATGCCATACGAATTTTATAAAATAATCCACGTTGTTTCTATTGTTCTTTTATTTTCAGGACTTATGGGTTTACTGACTGTTAAAATGTCAAAAATCGAATTAGCTCCAAATGTAAAACGCATGGTTTTTATTTCTCATGGAGTCGGAGTTTTATTTCTTTTAATTAGCGGCTTTGGATTACTGGCACGTTTAGGTTTAACCCAAGGTTTGCCGGGTTGGGTATATGGAAAATTAGCAATCTGGCTTGTTCTTGCAGGCTCTGTGGCTTTAGTAAAAAGAAAAGGTCATTTGGGATGGCCCATATTTATTTGCCTGATCGCAATTTTCACTGTTGCTGCTTATCTTGCAATTCTAAAACCATTTTAATTTATGCTCATCTCAAATTCTTCAAGTAAAATGCGACTCTAGATCTCGTTCGGAAGTCGTAATTCCAATTATTAAGGATCAAAAAGTCATTGGGGTTCGTGATATTGACTCTGCAACAAAGAGTCGTTTTACTAAAGATGATCAATTATTTTTTGAAAATGCAGTCCAACTCTTACTAAAAAAGCAAAGGTAGTTTTATGAAATATTTATTACTAGCACTTATTAGTTTTATTTTTGCAGGTTGCGGCGGAAAATCAGCTGATGACACAACAACAACAGATCTTGGCGAAACTGCCCAACAAATTGGTGATGTTATGGCATCGATTGATGAAATCGGCGGAACAACCGGAAGTATTGCGTACAACGAAAATACATTTGAAAAAACATTTGCCCGACTGGCACCAGAATCAAACCACGAAACAAACAAATCTAACTTATTTAAATTTTTTCAACCCGACGCCCAAGCTACAGCTGTCGCATGCTCCACAGTCGATTTTGGATTATGCTCATCAAGCGCAAAAACACGCACTTTTTCAGGTTGCACAGTTGGTTCTGCTACATTCTCTGGAACTGTTAATTTAGCATGGACTGGAACATCAAGCTCTATCTGCAATCTAGCGAATGCATCGGACACTATCACAAGAATCCCAAATTTTACTGTAACCGGTCGACGTGGAGCAACCTTAGCCGTAACTAAAACAGGAACTTTCGGTCAAAAATTAACTTGGTCATCAGGCTCGGGCTCAAACAAAATTTTTGCGTTAAGAAACGATGGCATTAATAGAAAATTCACATCTACCGCTGCAACAGTTTTATTTGACCAAACAACAACAACTTCAACGGATTTAATAATTTCTGGTAATTTAAGAACAGGTCGAACAATAACCGCTGGAACTTTACGAGTTACTAATAATTTAACAGGTCAAACTTGCGACTACATTCCTAGTAATGTTACATGGACCGCCAGCTGCAACTGCCCAACAAGCGGCACCTGGAACGGCTCTTGCGTCACCTCAGGAGTTGGAACAACATCGACTGTAACAATCACTGGATGTGGAGCCGGAAGCTACACCGAAGGCACAACCACTTCAACATTAGCTTTCGACCGATGTGGAACATAAAGTCTTCAAATTTTATTTTTTTTATCTTATTTTTGGTAACTGAAAATTAGATTCTAAAATGCAAACTTCAAAAAAAAGAAGAATCAAACTGATTCTTCTTTTTTTCTTCTAGAACCTTCAAACATTTCATATTTTAAAAACCGACACTCAATATTTCCATTATAAACAAAAAATTTCCGAGCCGCTTTTAATTTCATCTCTTGTAACAACTCTTTATTTCCAGACAAAATCCAAGCACTCCACCCCATAAAACGATGCTTCAATGAATAACCTAAATCACGGTAAACATCTTTCAAGTTGTCCTCATCACCAATACGAACTCCATATGGAGGATTAGCAATAATTAAACCAGAGGTCACACCCTCAGGTGGACATGCAATCGCAATTGGTAAGTTTTGAAATTCTATAAAATCTAAAACACCAGCATTCTTGGCATTCTGCTTTGCACTTTGCAAAACTTTTTTATCTAAATCGTAGCCATATAGTTTGAAGTCTAAAGTTTCTTTCTCGGCAGCAATTGCCTCATCAACAACTTTATCCCAAACAGCAACATCAAAGTCTGAATAATTCATAAAGCCAAATCGTTTTCTTTCTAAACCCGGAGCAACATTTAAAGCCATCATCGCAGCTTCAATCAAGATCGTTCCAGACCCGCAAAATAAATCTACGATAGGTGTTTTCATATCCCATTCAGCTAAACCAATAAGTCCGGCTGCTAAATTCTCTTTTAATGGAGCTTCTCCGGTTACTGTTCTATAGCCGCGCATAAATAGCGAATCGCCAGAGGTATCAATCGAAACGTGATACTGATTTTTATAGCCACGAATATGAATACGTAAGTCAGGATTATTATTTTCAACATCTGGACGCGAACCAAACTTTTCACGAAACTGATCCACAACAGCGTCTTTCACTTTCATTGCTAAAAATCTTTGATCTAATATTTTACATTCTTTAACGGCAGCATCAACGGCCAGCGTTTGATTTGGTTTTATGTATTTAGTAAAATCATGTTTTAAAATGTTATTATAAACATCTTCATTCTGATAAGCTGGAAAATCCAAAATTGGTTTTAAAATTCGGCTCGCATACCTAGAATTTAAATTGGCCTTATAACATCCGGCCCAATTCGACTCAAAAACTACTCCGCCATTTGTTTTTTCCAAAGTCTTCAATCCAAAGCTTTGTAACTCTTTTTCAACTAGCTCCGCCATACCTGTAGGACAAGACGCAAAAAACATTGCCATATAAACACCATTCCCGAAATACTCTTCGAATAAAAAAGAACTCTTAAATAAGCCCCGCTAAAACAAGGCCTACGTTTCGCTATACTTCGGACCGCCCCCACCTTCAGGAACCGTCCAATCAATATTTTCGAAAGGGCATTTTATATCACACGTTTGGCAATGAATACAGTTTGTATAATTAATTTGTAAATCATACTGCCCTGTGTGTTGAACGGACGGCAGCATCTCATACACCTTAGCCGGACAGAACAAAGTACATGGCGACTCATATTCAGGTTTACACACAGTTCGGCAAATATCACCGTTCTGAAGCTTTAAGTGGTTTGGAGAATCCTCGTCATGGCTAGTTCCCGTTAAGTAAACACTTCCCAATTTATCAAACATTAACTGTCCATCAGTTATAGGCAGCTTCATCTCTTCTGCAATAATAGCAGAATCAGTACCCCAAACATCTTTAACTTTCAAAGTGCTTTTGGCATCATTATGAGCCTTCATCCCATCAGTCAATCCGCGCCCGCCAGTTAGCTCTTGCAAGGCAATCAATGGTAAAGAGGCAAAAACGCCTTTGCTCAAAGTTTGATGGAAGTTTCTAACTCGATAAAGCTCTTTTTTAATAAAACTATCTTTCACTGCCACTTCAAAGGCATTCAAAACAGCTTCAGATGAGTCTTGTTTTTTAATTGCACTAAATGCAACTTCGGCGGCCAACATTCCAGACTTCATTGAAAGATGAATTCCCTTTAGCTTCTGCACATCAACCATACTAGCTGAATCACCACAGACCATAAAGCCATTTCCATATAGTTTTGGCATTGAATACCAACCACCAGCAGGTAATGTTTTACCGCCGTACGCTATTACTTTTCCACCCTTAACCATCGCCTCGATGAATGGATGAGTTTTTAATTTTTGAAGTTCACGGTGTGGGTCTAGCAGAGGATCTTTGGAATCCAAATAAGCAACCAATCCTAAAACAATTTTATCGCCTGGAATGGTATAAATAAAGGTGCCACCAATACTTTTATTCAGTGGAAAACCCATAGTATGTATCACTTTACCCGCTTGCACTGTTCCCACAGGCATTTGAATAATTTCTTTAACACCCTCTTCAAAAACTTCTTCATTTTTTCCAGCACGTAAATTTAATTTCTTACTGACTTGCTTAAACAAGCTGCCGCGCGTGCCTTCTGCAAAAACAGTAGTCTTTGCCTTTAAAATCAAGCCAGGTTCGAAGTTTGCCTTAGGCACGCCGTTCTTATCTCGTCCCTTATCACCCGTTCGCACGCCAACAATTTTATTGTCTTCATACAAAGCCTCAACAGCAGCAAATCCAGGAAAAATATTGATTCCCTTTGATTCACATTGAACTCCAAGCCAACGATTAAATTTCGAAATAGATATAATATAATTTCCAACATTATGAAAAGGGGGTGGAGTTATCGGCAACTTAAAAGAAGATTTTTCCCCAAGATAGTAAACAGCATCTGTCTTTACTTCGCTATCTAATGGACAACCTAACTCTACAAAGTTGGGAATTAATTCTTTTAAAGCTACGGGATTCAAAACAGCTCCAGAAAAGCTGTGAGCGCCAATTTCGGAACCTTTCTCAAGAACCACAATAACTTGTTCAGGAATTTTCTCGGCTTGAAGGCTTCCGCTATCAATTGCTTGATTATGCTTTTCAATCTCAACAGCAAGCTTATAGGCACACGATAATCCTGCTGATCCACCACCCACTATCAATACATCAACGTCCATTACCTCTCTGGTAACGCCTTCAGGCAAAGTCTCGTAATTCATATTTAAAACCCTTCATTACTTTCTTGATTGTCTTCAGTTTTAACTTTTGTTTTTGTCGCTGTAACGGCTTTCTGAACTTTTAAATCTGACTCATCGACTCCGCCAACGTATCGTCGTTCACGAGCCTTCTCTACATAGTCAGAATTTTCTTCAGCTTTCAAAGTTACAGATATAGTAAAGATCGATGCTAGTAATACGATGTTTCCAACAAAAATTTTCATAGAAATATTCAAAAAATTAGATTTATTCATAGCCTAGTTTTAATCCGAATTTAGTATAAAATAAAGGTTTAAAAAGGCTACAGTCTTCGATGTGACTTCATTGGAATCTGAGCCCGGACCAAAGCAATTTCAGACTTATCAAGCTCAAGATATACAAGACCAACGCCCTCGGCTTTCTCCTGCACAATTTGTCCCCATGGCCCAATTGCTAAGGTGTGCCCATAGGTTTTCCGACTTTGCCCTGCATAGCCTCCCTGGTGGCTTAAGTGCTCCCCAGATTGAGCAGCAGCTAAGACATAACACTGGGACTCAATTGCTCTAGCTCTTAGCAAGGACTCCCAGTGGGCCAACCCTGTAGTTACTAAGAATGCTGAAGGAACTAAAATTACATCCACCTCTTGTTTAGCATAAGCTAAGTACAGCTCAGAAAAGCGCAAATCATAACAAATAGAACTTCCAAACTTAATTCCTTGAAACTCAAATACACTTGGAAGATCTCCGTTACTAAATACATCAGATTCTCTAATTGGCTTTTGACCCACTAGTTCGATATCAAAAAGATGAATTTTCCGATAGGTAATTTTAAGTGGAATAGCTGGCTGAATAAGAATGCTCGCATTATAAATTTTATTGTCCTGATCCATAATAGCGGTTGTCAGATGCAAACTAATTCCCGCCAAATTTGCCTTGCTTTGCAACTCTGACCAAATGGTAGAATTCTTTTTAATAGCCTTAACTTGATCTTCTGCCGAAATTCTAAAATACAAACTGTTTTCTGGAAATAATATTAACTTCGGCTTATTCGGTGACGCTACAGCCTCATCAATTAGCTTAATTATAGAATTTAAATTACTTTGAATGTCATCATTTGAATTTAATTGAGCTAATGCAACTTTTAACACAATTAATACAATCCTCTGTTATTCAATTTCAACAACCTGTACAGATGACATCTCTTGGCATTTAAAGCCACCCTCTTCGATATTTTTACGTACACTCTGCAAAACACCTTCGCACGAAGCAAAAAAAGTTGCAGAACTTACCACTTGTAAATAGCCTTCTTTAGAATAGTAGGTTTTACACTTACCATTCTCAAGTCGAAAGGCACGAAGCCATCTAATATTTTTATCTCTTTTACATTTTAAAAATATATCTGATTTTTCATTGATCTCAGCATTAGAGATCTGAAGTGATACTAAGGTTGCCAATAAAATAAAAAAGTGGGTTGAAAACATGTTCATATTTTCAACCCACTTTGTTTTTAAGGCTATTTTAATTTTGAAACTAAGCTAGTCTCTGGACTTTACCTGGACTGAACTTCAGTTCAGCCTCCAAATAATCCAATTGAAAACTTACTTTGCTTTTGCAGATGTCTTTGTTGTCTTCTTAACTGCTTTTTTTTCTTTAGCAGCCGCTTCAACTAACTTTACATTTGAATAATCGATGAAGCCTTCTTTTTTAAGTAAGCCTTCTTTTTTATCAAAGTGTGTTTGAATCTTAACACCTTGAATTTTAATTTTCATTGCAGTTGGCTTAACTTCTAAAACCGAACCTTTTTTACCTTTGTCAGCGCCAGAGATAACTTGAACTGTGTCGCCTTTTTTTATTTTCAATTTCATAAAATCCTCTTAAGTGCTTTTCTTTTTAGTGTTCATCTTGCGACGAATCTTCGTTTTAACAACCATAGCGCGTTTAGATAAGTTTTTTTCTTCAGCATTCATAATAAAATTATCAAAACCACCAGTGTGTTCCATATCACGGATAGCACTTGTTGCTACATAAAGTCGCACCATTTCATTTAATACACGGCTAAATATACGTTTTCTTTGAACATTTGGTTGTGCAGTACTTTTTGTTTTAATGTTAGAATGGCTCACCAAGTTCTTAACAACAACACATTTACCTGTTAATTCGCAACGACTCATGACTACTCCTTAAGAATCTTTAAAATCAATTTTAATAAGAAGTCTAAGTATTAAAACAAAAGACTTCCAAAACCGAGCTTTCTGGTATATTCAAATATTCTTTAATAGGCAAGAGGTTTACATGGAAAAAGAAAACAAAGATTCAGGCAATCGTAAAAACGTCCGTAGCAAATACCGAACAGAGTATGCTGGTGATCATAATTTTGATTACAAAGATCCAGCATCTTTACATCGCTTCATCAGCGATGGCGGAAAAATAACTCCAGCGCGTATTTCAAAATTAAGCCTTAACCAGCAGAAACAAGTTGCTGCAGCTGTTAAAAAAGCTCGCAATCTTGCTTTATTACCTTCTGGTACTGATGCTTATGACGTATTTCATCGCGCTGAACTTATTAGTCCAGTTCCTTTCGAAGCTTAAGAATTTATTCTTAAAACTGATGAAAAAAAGCTAGCCCAAGGGCTGGCTTTTTTCGTTTCTTAATTCTTTAAATGCCATGTAGGACGTCGAAACAATAAGTATCATATAGTTTAAGTTCGAGAATCGATGGAATGAATTTGCGCTTACGCCAAATAACTCCAAATTATTAAACTCTGAATTCCAATTCATTACTCGCAACAAAAATATTGGCAAAGAAGATAAAAACAAAAATTCAATGCTAATACCCAAGTGAACAAGAGAAGTTCGCCCTGTCTTTATTTTACTAAATTCAAATGCAATAAATGCAAGTGGCAGAAAAATAAAGCCTATTCCTGCAAAAACTGATGCTATTCTTTTCTCGGGAATCAACTGAAAAATAAGTATTACAATTGGAATCCAAATCATCACAAAAGCTAACTCTGTTCTATAGACTAATTTTTTCATTTTATACCCACCCTATTTCTTACGCGGAAGATTTTTTCTTAAAGTTTAGATTTTATTCCCCTAAAATCAATTAAATAGATTTAAGAAACATATTTCGCGGAGCTCTCTTTGCATTAACTCAAAGTAACCAGGGGGCAAAATGTACTTATTCCAAACTTTATCAAAACCAGCGCTAGACGATCTTAATACTCAACTTTCTGATTTCGGCCTACAGCCAGAGGATTGGACGCTAACATTAGAAAGCGATAAAAAAATTAAAATAAAAAACAAACAAGAGGCTTCTTTCTATTTTTTTGGAAGCATTGAAAATCAAAAAGGTAAAAGTTATTGGAAAAATATTCAATTAGCAAATCTCTAAATTCATTAATATAAATCGCATCGAATAGAAAAAAGACTGCGTTCAAAAATCTGCTTTTTCTCTAATGTTCCTGCTGGATTTTGTACAGTCTTTAAAGCTAAGGGCCTATTTACAGGATCCCTTAAGCTTTCATCCATTTTCTCGTCCGATTTCTTTTCGATTTCTTGCATAAGCTTATCAGATCTAGCCTCTGGATACTGATGATATACACGATCTTTTAAAGCTTGTAATTCGTCGTCCCCAGCCAACATTAAAAATTCTTTCTGTAAACCACAGAATGTTCTTAAGTCTACTTCTGTTAACCAACCTGCTCTTTCTGCTGCACCAGCAGGAGGTTTCTCGCCCCAAGCAACCAACGACATAATTTGAATTCCATCTGACAGGTATTTCAAGAAAAGTTCATTTTTCTCAATTAACTTTATTTGACACTGTTCGGGCAAAACAATTAAGGCCGTAACAATCTTTTTTAATCCGTTAAAATAATCTTCACATGCTCCAATACTATTTCCCTGCTGACAACGATCTTTCCAATATGAAATTTGAGCAAACTGAATTATTCCTTTAGTTTGCTCTTGAGCCCCTTGCTTTGATTTTACACGAACAGAATTAATAACCCCGGCCATTTGTTTTAAAAACAAATTTGTTTTAATCTCACACTCGTCCCTCATTGGATTAAGAAGTACAATTGCCAGAAGGGCTAAAAACAAAACTCCTAGAACTAGGATTGGCTTAGGAATTTTTGAAATAAATTGACTTAGATTCATCAACAAAATCGTATATGAAAAATAATTTTTGAACAACCGGCTAATTTATTTATTACAAATTACTTAAACTTTGCATTTAAACATTAAAATGTAATGCTGATTTCATTAAATGCTCGAAATCATATTTAACAATTCTCTTCTAAAGAGTACATTCTCTTAACTCAGAAGACCTCACTACAAGGATTATGAATCCAACTCTATTGGGTCACAATTCAAATAAAATATCTCCTAAACACTCCATCTCATCATATTAAGATTACTTATGGTAAAACTAGGAATGAGTATTGCATTATCAGTCGTTTATCTGAGAAAGTGGTATATATGATATTGTTAGAAGATCTATTAAAAAAATCATTCAACTTATCCGAATTTCGGATTGGTCAAAAAGAAATTATTACCGCCATTTTAGCAAAAAAAGATACGCTAGCAGTTCTTCCAACCGGAGGTGGAAAATCTTTATGTTACCAATTTCCGGCATTGTTTAACCAACAATTGGTAATAGTAGTATCTCCTTTAATTGCATTAATGAAAGATCAAGTAAACTCACTCCATCGACAAGGAATAAATGCTGGCTGCCTTCACTCGGGCCAAACTGAAGATGAAAAGCGAATTGTCTTTAGTAATATAAATAAGGGTGGCTCATTTATTTTATATTTATCCCCAGAAAGAGTTCAAAAAGAAGGGTTTCAAAAATGGATAATGAATCGTCAAATTGCACTTTTCGCAATAGACGAAGCTCATTGTGTTTCCCAATGGGGACATGATTTCCGAGAAGAGTACACAAATTTGCATATATTAAAAAAACTACGCCCTGACATTCCAATTTTAGCATTAACAGCCTCAGCTACACCCACTGTACTAAATGACATATCTAAAAACCTACAACTTATAAAGCCAGAACGCATGGTACATGGATTTTACCGCCCTAATCTATTTTATCAGGTAGAATCTTGCATAGATGATGAAAGTAAAATAGCTTGGCTGCTTCAAAGCTTAAATCAGAACCCAACAGGACGTATTTTAATTTATTGTGGAACACG
The DNA here is from genome assembly GCA_049301055.1 of Pseudobdellovibrio sp. Lineage (GTDB taxonomy): Bacteria > Bdellovibrionota > Bdellovibrionia > Bdellovibrionales > Bdellovibrionaceae > Pseudobdellovibrio. The sequence continues at coordinate 59,115 of JBAQKN010000050.1, forward strand.
CAAAACAACTCAGGAACTTTCAAATATATTAGAAAAAAATGGTTTAAATGCAGGATTTTACCATGCAGGCCTAAGCACAAAAGAAAGATCAAATACTCAAGATGAATACACTCAGGGAAAACTAAGAGTTCTCGTAGCTACAAATGCTTTTGGAATGGGTATAGACCAACCTGATGTACGCTTAGTTGTTCACTACCAGATGCCAGCAAATATTGATTCCTTATACCAAGAAATGGGAAGAGCCGGAAGAGATGGTAACAAATCAACATGCCTTATGCTTTATTCTAAAAAAGACAAAGGGCTTCAATCTTACTTTATTCAAAATTCTACTGCAGAAAAAGCTATCAAAGATTCAAAATGGAGAAATCTTGAGGCACTAGTTAGTTATTCTGAAGCAGGAGAATGCAGACATTCCGAAATATTAACTTACTATAAAGATTCTCAAAGGATAAAAAAATGCGGACATTGTGATGTCTGCGATCCTAAATCAATAAGAAAAATTGCAATCCCACAAGTAAAAATAATACAAAAAACTATGTTAAAAAAACGAAAACAAACAAGCCAGAGTAATGACTCAGGAATCTTAAACGAGATCGAAGAGTTTAGATTTCAAGATTTAAGACGATGGAGAAAAGCAAAATCTACAGAGTTAGATATTCCTGCATTTGTAATATTTGGAGATCAAACTTTAAAAGAATTAGCTAAACGAAACCCAAAAGATATTAATGAACTTAAAAATATTTATGGAATCGGCGAAGCAAAACTAGTCAAATTTGGTTGGGATTTACTAAATGTATTAGGAAATACAGTTTAACTATATGGTCTTTATTCTGCAGTAAGTGATAAAATCAGACTAAGCTCTCTGAGTCATAACTGGGAACACTGACTATGTATTATTATTATAGGAAATAATTAGCGTTAACCTTTAGAATTCACAAGAAGGTATAATATGTTAAATATCTTTATTGAAACAGTTCAGATAATCAAAGAATGCCTGGAATTTCACCCTATCAAAGATCAACATAGCCATTCAAAGACGAAGTTTCGTTAAAGCATCATGATGGAACTTCAGTTTTAAAAGTCAGCCAAAGGTTGGGTTTAGGCGAATCTACAGTCGACAGGTATTACTGAAAATATATTCAGCGTGAATTTAATGAACGCAAAAATGCAAGTTGTCCTAAAGTTTTAGGGATTGATGAGAAAAATTTAATAAAAAATTAGGTTATCAAACAACACTTGTAAATTTACAAAAACACACAGTGTTTGATAATGCCTTAGGCCGTACGGAATCCAATCTAGGAAAGTATTTGAGACGGATGCCTGATCGAAGCAACTGCAAAGTTATCGTGATGAATTTAAGTTAAACATACCGAAAAATTGCGCGTGATTAATTTCAAAAGCGATTATTGTAACTGATCGATTTCACGTTGTGCGGCTTACGAATCATCACTTCTTAAAAACCTGGTCACAGCTTGATAAAGTCGGAAAGAAAAACGCGGATTAATGTACTTAATACGCATGCACGAGTAGACAAAAATGAAAGAAAAATCACGCAGCAATTTAACAAGATATTTAGATGAAAATTACGGGTAAAAGCAGTCTACGATTTTAAGTAAACCTTAATGAAATTAATTTTAACAAGAATGTACAATCGCCATCAGGCAATTCCAAAAGTGAAATAGTGGTTCTCCATCAATGACAGGGGCAGTCAGGGAATCTGTTAGAATGTTTTTACTACGAAACGTTTTAACAAAAGGACCCCCAAATGCCCCCATCAGGTCACGAATCTATCATCGGATTACCAAATTAT